>NZ_RQGD01000005.1 GCF_004770745.1 Leptospira ognonensis
TTCTAAAATTTTTAATTGCATCTGATAATAAGCGAGTTGATCTTACTTAGATAATTTGTCTTAAAAAAAGTGTCGATCCTCTTACGGGATACAAACAGGATTTACTTTTAGGGCTTTTACGATACCAATGACCAAGAAAGGTACTTTTTATATGAAGAAAACAATTGCCACTCTCCTTCTCGTAACCCTATCTAGCATTTTTTTGACGCAATGCTCCATGACGAGGGTAGTGAAAATAGATTCCCAACCTAACGGAACGGATGTTTATTACAAAGGTGGGATGATCGGAAAAACACCGACTACATTCGAAATGGGAACCAGTATCTTTGCGGATTCAACGGTTATCTTCAAACAAGGCGATCAAACCATTGCAACTGAAAAAATAATTCGTGAACTTAGCATACCAATGCTCATTTTTAATTTAACCCTAGGTTGGTTTACCTTAGGAATTTCCTGGTTTTGGGTTGCTCCTCCTAAGGAATACCAACACTTTTTTGTAGGAAATGCCGGAACGAGAGGAAACAACTCGAGTGTAGGTATCTCTGGATTCAATGATACCGTAACTTTAAAAAACGGAACAAAATATGAATCCTGTTCGGCTGCCGTAACCGCTGATTCCGTAGTCATTACTACGAGAACGGGAAAAACTTTGGTCTATCCAAAATCAGCCGTGGAAAAACTGAAAAAAGGCAATTAAACAAAATTCTAACATGGTCCCCCAAGAAGCAAGGAGGGACCAAATGATTATTTTAGAAACATAGAGGCCAAGGAAGTGAGTTGCGAAGCAACATCGTCTTTTGGCTCATTTCCATCTGGCGAAAGCTTATCGATAACGATTGGAAGAAGATTGCTCACAAGTCCTGCTGTGGTTTCCGTATCCATTCCGACGTTCGATGCAAGTTCAGAGACGGAGTCTTTCCCTAACACTTTCAAAACATCGTCTGCACCAATCGCCGTATTCTCGCCTGTGCCGATCCAAGAAGAAGCAACATCTGCAAAGCCTTTGTCTTTAAACTTTTGCACAAGGCCAGCGACTCCACCATTGTCTTCTATTATTTTTTTAATCCCTTCTATGATTTGCGGGTTTTTCTGAACTAATTCTACCGCTTGGGTAGCCACTGCTTTTAGACTATCAAATATACTCATTCCGCAATTCTATAAGCCTACCGAATAATATAGAAAGTGATTTTTATGACAAAAGCATTCAATTTGGAAAAATTTACTGGAAACTGTGGCTTGACTTTCTAATCAAATCCGAAAGATTTAAGATCGATTGCCAATATTGTAGGTCACAAATGAAATACATCCCATTACCACTTTTCTTTCTATTCATTCCAGGTTTGCTCTCTGCTGATGCCATTACCGATTCCTATGTTTTCGAATATAAAAAAGAATATAACAAAGCATATGAAATATTAGAACCAGCTAGCAAGGAAGATGCGAATGATTATTTTTTACAATTAAGGATGGGATGGCTTGCATTATTGAAGGGAGATTATACAAAGTCTAGTTCTTTTTATCAAAAGGCAACTCTCATCCATCCCAATGCGATTGAACCAAGAATCGGATATGTGAGAGCTTTGCTCGCGTTAGGTCAGTACAAACAGGCAGAAGTCGCCTGCAAAACTATTTTAAAATTGGATTCTAAAAATTATTTTGCACGATCCAATCTAGCTTATACGTACTATGTATTATCTAATTACTCAGAAGCAGAAAAAATTTATGATTCTATCGTCGATGATTACCCTGCCGATACGGAAATGATGATCGGATTGGGTTGGTCTTTTTTGAAACAAAATAAAAAAGCAAAGGCGAATGAAATTTTCTCGGCATTAATTAAAATTATTCCCAAGGAAGAGAGAGTAAGTTCAGGCGCTTATTATGCGACTCATTGATTTTATTCTAATATTCTCTCTTCTAACATCTATTGAGTGCCAAAGAGAAGATAAACTAAAATCAATAATTAAAATTGCCGTTCCCAAGAATTTAAATTACGCGCTTTTATGGATTGCTAAAGAAAAGGAGTTCATAAAAAAATCGGAGATTGATGTCGTATTTTTCTCGGATGAGGAGCCTGCTACCCTTTATCAAAATAGAAAAGTCGATTTGATCTGTTCTAATCTGACCGAACCAATTTTACTCCATTCGGAAGGGATACATACAGAAATCATCTACCGATTTACTTATACTTCAGGAAATGATGTATTAATAGCTAAGCCAAATATAAAAAGTTTAAACGAGCTAAGAAATAAAACAATCTCATTCACTGGTGTAAATTCATCCTCTCACATTTTTATCGAAGAAATTTTGAATAAAAATGGTATCAAAGAGGGAGAATATAAAACAAAGAATCTGAAACCAGAGGATGTTCTATCCGGACTTCAAAAAGAAACTATACAGGCCGGCCTGACCCAAATGCGATTTTTAAAGAATATACCAACCGATAAATATCGCATTCTGGCTCGATCCTCGGAATTGCCTGACCTCATTACCGATGTTATGAGTGGGCGCACTGTTTTTTTACAGTCACATAGAATAGAAATTAAAAAGTTGATCGCTGCTCTTTTTAAAGCTCGAGAATTTTACGAATCGAATCCAATAGAAAGTAAGGAGATTTTATCAAAAGTATTTGGCGAGAGTAAAGACGCTATAGCTTCTGAGATAGATTCTTTAAGATTTTTATCTCGAGAAGAAAATATTCAATCACTTGGAACGAGCAAAAATGAATCAATCGATCCTTTTGCTATGAAAGAGAATCGGTTTGGTATGGGACAGGAGAAACGAGGTGCACTTTTTCATGCATCAGAAACAATCATTCAATTTTTAAGTACAAGAGGGCAATTGTATAAAAATCCGGACTTAAACCGATTGATCGTTAATGATTACCTAATGGAGTAATCTATAGATGAAAATATCAAATAAGCTTTTTATCTCTTATCTCAGCTTTGCTGCTATTATCTTGATCCCTATAGGATTATTTTTATATATATCAGCAGTTACTCAAGTTGAAGTCCAAATCCAAAGCTCTTTAGATGAAAAAGCAAATCATATTTTTGATAAAATGGATAGGGTTCTTTTCGAAAGATACTCGGATCTTTTAACTTTAAGTAGCGATCCTATTTTCCAATCTAGTGCTAATCTCAATACTATCTCGAAAAAATTAATTGGTTATAGAAATCAAAAAAAAGTATATATATCATTATCTTATTTCGACGAAAACTGTATAAAGTTAGTCGATACCATTGGGCTCGGAATCGGAGAAAAATGTCAGAATTCCACCTGGACAAAGGATGTGTTTTCAAATCTAAGGGTTTCGAATGCGAGTGATTTATTTTTTGACCAGAACATACAAGAAAAAGTCATCGCTTTTGCCACTCCCGTGTTAACAAAAAATGGTGAATTAAAGGGAGCGATTCTCGCCCTGATTTCCATTGGAAACCTCAGACAAATTTTGAACGGCACTCTAAATACAACGGAAAATGTGAAAGTGGATTTAGTAGATCGCCAATTACAATTGATCGATTCCAATCATATTCCTAATGCGCGCTCACAATTCTTATTACTCCGTGAATCTGATATTCTTAACGATGCCAATAACTTTATTTTATCAAAAACGGAAGAGGAAGGTTTTCTTGATTTTGCTGGTAACGGCTGGCTGTTGTATTTGCAGTATCCAAAAGCGGAAGCTTTACTTCCAATCACTACTTTAAGAAACCAAGTCATTGGTTATGGGATTGGTATCATTCTCTTTTCACTCATAGTCATTCGATTTGTTACAAATAAAACGATTCAACCTCTTTTAAAATTAAAGAATGCGGCCGCTGCACTCGGATTAGGTGACCTTACTTCTCGTGTCCCAGTTAATTCTGATGACGAAATAGGGGATTTATCTAAATCCTTTAATTCGATGGCGGATGACTTAAAACTTTCACTGGAAACATTAGAATCTAGAAATGTTGAATTGCAAAAAATGGATAAGTTAAAAGATGAATTTCTTTCAAATACATCTCATGAACTCAAAACACCTTTAAATGGCATTATCGGAATCTCCGATTCCTTACTCGATGGTGCTGCCGGCGACTTAAATCTTAAACTTAATCAAAATCTTCAGATGATATCCGTTAGTGGGAAAAGATTAGCAAATCTTGTTAATGATATTTTAGATTTTTCAAAACTTAAAAACCAAGAATTGTATGTTCAACAGAAGGCGATAGATCTAAGATCACTTGTCAGTCTTGTGTTGTTATTATCGGAGCATCTATTAAAGGGTAAAAAACTTCATTTCGAAAACCTAATACAAGAACCTTCACCTATTGTTTTAGGCGATGAAAATAGGCTTCAGCAAATATTTTTAAACCTTATTGGAAACGCCATAAAATTCTCGAATGAAGGTTCATTAATCATCGCTGCGAAAACCAACGACTCGGATATGCTAGAAATTTCGATTCAAGATCATGGAATAGGCATACCGGAGGATAAATTTGAAACCATATTCAAATCTTTCGAACAAGTAGATGCCTCAATCTCAAGAGATTATGGAGGTACCGGTCTTGGCCTCAGCATTTCAAAGAAATTGATTGAGTTACACGGAGGAAAAATTTGGCTTGAGTCGACTGTCGGCCAAGGGACTACTTTTTATTTTACTCTGCCTATTGCAAAAGACGGAGAGGTCATATCCTTCGAAGAAAAAATAGAACTTCGAAACATCCAACCTTCTTCCGAAATTGAAGTGCCTTTTTACCCTGAATTGAATGCGAGTATGGTTAAAATTCTCATCGTTGATGACGAGGAAATCAACCTACAAGTATTAGATAATCACCTAAGCATCGCTGGTTACAAAGTGATCAGTGCACATAATGGAGAAGATGCACTCAATATTATATCAAGAGAAGAAATTGATCTCGTTTTGTTGGATATTATGATGCCGAGACTTTCTGGTTACGATGTCTGTAAAAAGATTCGGGAAACGCACACGCATGGGAGTCTACCCGTTATCCTTTTGACGGCTAAAAATATTGTTAGCGATTTGGTTTATGGCTTTCAATGCGGAGCAAATGATTATCTAACAAAACCTTTCCACAAAGAGGAACTTTTAACTAGGATAAAAACACATCTCGAAATTGCGAATCTTAACAAATCCTATGCACGTTTCGTTCCGAATGATTATTTAAAGCTCCTATCCAAAGAAAGTATAACGGAAGTTTCTTTAGGAGATAATGTGGCAACCGATATGACGGTTGTTTTCTCTGATATTCGGTCTTTTACAACCCTCTCCGAGACGATGAGTGCTCAAGAAAATTTTAATTTTATCAATGCTTACTTTAAACGAATTAGTCCGAAGGTTAGAGAATACGGAGGGATCATCGTCAAATATGTGGGCGATGCTATTATGTCTGTTTTTAATAGCGAAGTCGAAAATTGTATCGATTCTGTGATTTCTCAATTGAATGAATTGAAATTATATAATGTAAAAAGAACTTCAAATAAATATCTACCTATTAAAACGGGGTATGGTATCCATTCGGGATATATGATGGTAGGAATGATTGGTGAAACTAACAGAATGCAAGGTGATGCATTTTCAGATAATGTAAATTTAGCTTCGCGTTTAGAAGGACTAACAAAGTATTATGGAATCGAGATTTTAATTAGTTCAACTGTGTATTCAAAAATCAAACATTCAGAAAAATATCTGACTCGTTTTATTGACAAAGTGAGAGTTAAAGGTAGAAAAACTCCAATCGAAATTTATGAAATATTCAACTGTGATTCTCACGAATCTATTGAAGCAAAAATAAATACGAAAGAGAAACTTTACGAAGCCATCGACAAATATCAAAAGAAAGATTTTACAAGTGCTGTTGAAATTTTTACAGAATTAAGCGAAAGGTATCCTAAGGATAAGGTTTTCAGTGTCTATCTTGAACGAATCGAAACCTATCTCAATGAAGGAATACCTGATGACTGGGAAGGCGTATATGACATGCAGCAAAAATAATTAGTGGAGATCTATATTTAATATCTCGAATATTTCTTTTCCAATTTTATCAAATTCAGATAATCGATTTTGAATTAGATCCTCAGGGTTTATTTTCGTATCCTTCATCAAGTCTACTTTCATATCTAAAAACAATTCATTGATGGCAAGCGTTCTTATTGCTAATTTTTCTGCAATGGACAATGCAATCTGTGGTGAGTGATTTAAAAATGCATCAACCTTCTCTAGAGGAATCTCAATTACGACTACTTTTCCGCGAGTTACAACAGTTCCATTCGATGGTTTGTTTCTAAGTACGGCTACATCTCCTAGATAATTTCCAGGTTCAGATTCTACAGCTATCATTTTAGAGTTTTTAAATATTTCAACAGTTCCTGAAACGAGAATGAAAAGGGCTGTCGGGTCTGCACCTTGTATTAATAATTTTTTTCCATCCGGAAATTCTCTCTTATAATCTTTGAGATCATCAAGATTCAGAACAACCGAGGTCCGACCGGAAATATTTTCCTTTTGATGCTCTTGGAGTCTTTTTACCATCTCCGGTTTATATGATTTGTCAACTAACTGGGATAAACTATTGTTTAGATCCGCAAGCCGTTCTGCCATTTTTCTTGCTAAAGAAATCACAACCCCAGGACTGTGCTGGATGAGTTTTTCGACGTGACCTGCCTCGATCTCTATGACAACAATATCTGTTTCAGTTCTGGCAGTCGCACTTGCGGGAGTCCGAAGCAACATGGCGATATCGCCTATATAATCTCCCCGTCGCCTGATCTCAGATATTCTCACACCATGTCTATAAACACTTAATCGACCGCTTAGGAGTATATATAAAGACTTTGGATATTCACCCTGGACGATCAAATCGATACCAGGTTTGTACATTTTTTGTAAAGATTGTAATTTACTCCAGTCGGTCTGCTCAGCCACTTTTAAAATATACCTACTATACTTATTTTTACATTATCAGAAACAGGTCGATCGTTAAGTGAGTCAATCCAATAATCTCTACTGCCGTCCAGTTGAATGGAATAGGCGCCCCATTTCAAACCGATCCTTCCGTAAGCGCCATTTTTTAAATCAAACCCTGGATAGATCCACGATTCACCAAACAAAGGATTTCGCGCAGATCCAATTCGTCCTCCAAGGGCAGAGTAAAAATACTTAGAATTAAATCCTACTTCTTGCTGAAAGTATCCATAATTACGGGCTTTCGTACCAATTTCAGAATTATTTAGCACTGTATTTGCAAAAGCATCAATAATGAAATAATAGATGAGCCATTGTTCTTTCGCTTTTTCAGCGGTTGCCAAAACAGACATTGCTTGCCCGCTCAAAGTAGATGAGGTGTAAAAATAATCTAGGAAGGGCATCGTAAAACTTAATGTTGCCTGTCCTCCTTTACTTGACGGATGATTGATGGCACTCGCGGCAAAGGCGACAGTATAGTAATTTGAAAAGCTAACGCCCAATTGACTTGTGTGGCCTGCGTTTAAATAACTAGAGTTTGATGCTAAATAATTACCTGATCCGTAAAGACTAATTTTTTCTGTTAATTTGTATGTTGCTCCACCAGAGTATCTATTGGTAAGATAATTTTCAGATTGGCTGAGATTTAGAATACTATCTACCGTACTTGCAGTTCCAAATAGATAACTCAAATAGGTAGGATAGGTAATGGGCGCTCTTGTCATTGCTGCTCTGCCGTAGGACATTACAAGAGGATCAAATGCATAATTTTCAATGCCTTTGCTCGAATTTAAATTTTGCGTTTGGTCTCGAGATACTCCTAATCTAAAATTCCAATCCTCATTCAGACCTATGGACAAGTTGATGCCGGCTCTCTCACCTCGGCCGAGTAAACTAGATCCTCTGAAGTTAGAACTTGAATACTCTGGTGTAACCACAAAATACGGATAAACCTTTGAATTTTTATAAGAGTATTCGATTCCTGGATGATTTGGAGAAAGAGAATATGCCTTTTTGAAATTTAAATCAGCTTTGATATAATCCTCAGCATAAAATGCGGCTAAACCCTTTTTCCAAATTAGAATGCTATCCTCTCCATGATAATCAATCAATGCTGCATAAGTATTATATGATTTCTTAAATTCTTTTAATTCGAAATAGGATTCCGCCATTCTCAGGAGCGCATAATAATTATTTGGTTCCCTATCGATGATTTCCTCCCCTAATTCAATCGTTTTCTCATATCGTTTTAATGAAAACGCCGCCCATTGAATGCCAAGAAGTGCTTCGAATGCCAAAGTTTTTTCATAGGCAATTTCATAATCAGGAAGTGCCTTATCATAAGCACCTATCATCATATAGGCGTAAGCTCGATTTAAATAGTTAAGCCCAGAATTCGGTTCCTTAGCAATTGACTGTGTCAACTGTACAATTGCGTCTTGGTAAATACGAAGGGAACCATTTGGCGTTGATTGCGCTTGTGCCTTCGTAACAAACAAAATTAAAACTAATATAGTAAGTATTATGACTTTCGATTTATGATCCATTGGTTTCCTAAATGATCCTTAACTTCTACAATACCAGGTACTTGGCTGGATGGATTCAGTCTGAGTTCGTATACTGGTTTCTGATTTCTTCCTTCGATTGAGGTTTCAATTAGGAAATTAGAATTTTCTTCAATTATTTGACCCTTCCATGTAAAACCAACCGTATCAGTGAATGGATGGATGAGATCTTTAAAGAATCTCATCAAAAAACTGGAAAACGGCTTGTATGATATCTTGTCCTCAAAATGACTTTTTGTTCTTACGAACGGAATACGATAGGTTGCAAGGAAAAAGAAAAAGAGGCTCGAATTCTTTGCGCCCATATAATCTAACGCCGCAAAATAATCCAATGCAGAAAGAAAATATAAACGGTTATTTCTATCATCTTCTATGAATCGGTTCCCGTATAAATCTAAATTTATCCTCCATTCGTCCTCAAATTTTGTATGACCTACCTTCTCAAAAAGAATATTAATTTTTTCGCCAGGAACGAGCGAGAAAAATGATTTCAAATTAAAATCTGGTGATAAATTGTTCACGATATCCTCTTCCTCCGGAATCGCGTTAAATTTAATTTCTATACTGCCTTTTGATTCGTCTTGATACTGGGTAAAAAATACCGGAATTGTATTACTACCAATCTCGGGATTGGATTGAAAGTGCATATGAATGTGTGGTTCCAAACTCCTTCCGGAATTCCCTGCTAATCCTAGTTTTGTGCCAGCAAGTATGTAATCACCTTCCTTTACTAAAATTGAATTTTTTTGAAGGTGGGATAATTGTGAATAAAAGAATGGGGCATGTTCAATGAGAATTAAATTTCCCCAGTTGTTTTTTGTATCTACGGAACCAACTGGGTTGTCTTCTATATGATTTACGATTTTAATGATCCTTCCTGCTGAAGGAGCAAGTACATTGAGACCGTAGGTATAAAAATCACCAAGAGAATCATCATTCCCTTTTCTGATCTTATTCTCGGGTCCAATCGCCATAAAATCTAAACTTTCTTTCCATGCCTCTTTGTGTGTGTACTTTCCGTTATACCCCTGGCTAATTTTCCATTTCCCTGAAAATGGAAGTCGAATATACAAACCTGTTTCCCCGAATCGTTTTAACCTGGTTTTGTAGTAATCTAAGTTCCTTTCAGGCGAACCGGGCTGAAAATCTACAAAAATAAATTTTCGATTTCGAAGAAGTCGAGCAACATAAATGAAAAGTAGTGTAACGCTTGTAAATGGAAGTGCAAAAACAGGAATGTTAAATTGGACTAGAAAGATTTTTGTGAAAGAAGAAACCAGGGCACTTGCAATAGATGCAAATCCGGCCAATATAAACGTCGATGGATTTGGTATTAGAAAGTATCCACCAACTCCGATCGCCGTTAGGATATAATTAAAGCCGACATTTCCTATGGCTATGCCGTCAAGATTGCCGTTTAATATAATATGAAAACTGAGTCCCAATCCAAATCCCAATATAGAAAGAAAGAATATAATTCGGCTAGAGATTAAAAGTACTATGGCAATGCACAAGCCCGACCACGGACTCGACTGAAAAAATATACCTCCTAAACTCTTAAGATAATACATGATATAAAAAGGTAGTTCTGGAAAATATTCATCATACTTAAATACATAGGCAGCCTTATTTTCCAAACCCTTATAATCATAGAAAGATAAGTAGAGAATGATGCTCACGATCACAAACGGTATAGATAAAACTGGCAATCCGAAGAAGTAGGACAATATCTGCTCTAAAGAGAGAGTCACGAATACAAGTAGTATGATGGCTGCCACGAGAATGATGATTAGATTAAAATCTAACTGATGGTAGATACTAACAGACAAGCCTACCAGGAGACCATTGAAGCCATATAATCCTTTTTTAATTCGCTCCTCGTACACACCCAAAAACATCGCAAGTAGATTTGATAACAATATTCCAAGGAGGCCAGTGATGGCAGCAGGCGGATTAAATAATGTAGCGCAAAATATCAGAAAACCAAGCGAAAGCTTTCCGCTAAACAAGACTGTTGAATAAGCGGAAAGGGTCGAGATGTATATTGTTTTAAGAAAATGATTCATTCCATTTCCATATGGTTTATATCATCAACATTCTCACGCTTCCGAATTTGTTTTACCTCTCCGTTCGCTTTAATGAGGACAACAGCTGGTCTCATTTCAATAAACTGCATCCATTGTGTCACGTTATATGCACCCACGGGATGGATCACTAGACTATCCCCTCGAGACATATTAGGCAGGAGACAACTCTCACGAACGATATCGATATTCATGCATAGAGGTCCGTATAAAATCACATCGTCATAAACTTTGGCATACTCCTTGATAGGTGATATATTGAAATCATACCAAGTGCTTGTATAAAGTAAATTGACTCCCGCATCGATCACCATGGCCCGTTTTCCCGTCGGTAAGGTTTTGATGCCAACAACCGAGCTAGCTAAATATCCAGCCTCATCAATGAGCGCTCTTCCAGATTCTAAAAAAAGTGCAGGCGGTTCCTCTGGTGAAAAAGCATCGTAAAGTGCGGAACAAATATTTTCAGCATACTGATCGAATGTTGGAAGAAAAGAGGCATTCGATAGATACGTACCTTTTAATTTGTTAGCGGAAACAAACCCACCTCCGAGATCTATGTATTGCATAGGTTGCCTCAATTCATCTCTCAAGATCTTATAGAACGCTGATATTTTTATCGCAGCCTTTTTATACGATGTAGGATCAATCATGAAGGTACCAATATGTGAGTGAACACCGATTAAATTTAGTTTTCCATTGCTATGTGCAATTTTACGAACTGCTTCCAATGCATGTCCTGATTCTAAATTAAAACCAAAACGACTCCAAGTGGGGTAAGCTCCCGTATCCATTGAGATTCTGATACTAACATCCAATTTTTTTCCTAGTTCATCGGAGATTTGCATCAAGTCTCTGATCTCATCAAGGTGATCGATATGTATCCTCGCTCCTTCAGAAACTGCTAGTTTTAGTGCCGCATAAGGCTTGTAAGGCCCATTAAAAATGATACGGTTCCCTGGAATCCCATTCTTTCGTGCCTTTTGGTATTCAAAGGAAGACACGACCTCTGCCCAAAAGCCTTCCTCGTGAAAAATTTTACAAATGGCATTTAGATAATTTGTTTTGTAAGACCACGTAGGTTGAAACATCGGATAACGAGATTCAAATGCTTGCTTATAACTTTGTGCTTTTTTACGGATAACCGCTTCCGAAAAAATAAACAAAGGCGAACCAAATTCCTTCAGTAGAGATTCAACGGATTTACCGTCGATGGAAGAGAGTGTCTCAGGCGGTGTATATCCGCCAAATTTATTTGCCGCACCTAAATACTGTTTGCGGATCTGTGGTCGAATGTAGGTTTTTTTTTCCATAAATCAATCTCCTTTTGCGATTCTCAATTGGCCATTCATTGATAGAGATTCTATCTGATTCATGGGGACGATCTCGTCCCAACTATGCCTTACAAATACCTTTCCGACGTCAAAATCCTTAAACGGCTTTACTGTTTCACCAAGAGCCATTCGAAGAAGTGCATCCGGCAAATTTTGACCCGATGCGGTTGCCAGATATACCCAGGCTGGAAACCTAGGATTGATTTCCAATAAATACATCTTCTTCGTTTTTGTTTCTACGATGAATTCTAATTCACAACCGCCTGTCCAACCTATATGTTTTAAAATGATTTCGGATTGATGCATAGCCTCATGGTTATTGATGGTAACGCCAGCCCACGCCTTCCCTTTGTCTGTAAGGAAAAGCTTTTTCATGACAACAGCTCCCTTTATGTCTCCATCACTTGCCAAAGCACAAACATTACACTCCTCGCCCGAAATATATTTTTGTATAATGATGGGAACACCCCACTTCGAGGCCAACATATAGAAAAAACCTACTGCTTCTTCGTAGGTACGAGCGAGATATGCCTCATAAAAAATACCCTTGACGAGTACCGGATAACCGATGTCATCCGCAACTTGACGGAGGGCACTAATGTCTTGTATAGTTACCGTTTCAGGTAGGAGTGCTTCTGTGTTTTTTAAAGTTTCATTTAAAAATGATTTATCACGGGTATGTAGTTCTTTTTTTCCCGGTAGAATCATTCGTATGCCTAAATCCTTTAAGTTAGGTGCAATATTGATATAATTATCAAGTTCCGAATCTAATGTGGGAATGATGACATCCATTTTGTATTGGGAATGGATTGTTTTGATTCTTTCAAGAAGTACCTGAGGTCCAGAATTCGGATAGGGAACTAAAAAGGAATTTTCCAGAAGATCAGTCATAAAGTTTCCAGGTTCCAAGGCACCATAAGAAAAACCGATCAGTAAAGGATCTAAATTTGATTCTTTGAGTGAGCGAAGGACAGGAACTCCCGGCGCCGGACTATCAACCGCACTCATCCCCGTTATAGCAACGATAGGCCTTTTCACTCGATAAGTCCCATTTCTCTTAATTGGATCGTAAGATCGGCATAGTCTCGATCTATTTCTTCAATTTTAACATCATACTCATTGATTAGCTGATTAAAAATTTCTTCTTTGCCAGTATCTTTAATTAAGAGCTTAACAATCGTTAACGCTGTTTCATTTAAAATGAAAGTATTGCCGCTAGTGGGATCAAAAACAAATCCATTTTCACTCAAGGCAAGGTTTTTCAGGGCGGAATTTGGCACGTTGCTTTCTCCTAAAGTATGAAATTAATTAGGAAAGAATACAAACGAAAGCTAAAAAATATTTTTTATTGCTTCGATTTCTCTAAAAAGTTCTGGATCGTCTCCTCACCACGTTCATCAGCTAAGTGTATGGGGCTGATCCCTTCGATGTTTTTAATTTTTATTTCTGCACCCTTTTCTACTAAAAATTTTACCAAACTCAGATTTCCGCGAAAAACAGCGCGATACAGAGCTGTTTCGCCGACCAGGTTCCGGTGATTCACATTCGCTCCTTTTTCGATCAAAAAACTGACCAGATTGAAATTCTCATGATCTACTGCGTGCATCAATCCAGAGTTCCCTCTAGGATCCTTTCTATCGACCGGTAAGCCTTCAGCCAAACAAGCTTCCACTTCATTTAGTTTTCCATATTCAATGGCTCGGAAATACCGATGTTCCAAGGCCATAGCATCTTTTTTGACTGCCTCCTCACTCTGACAATTGGTTCCGAAGGATGCAAGAGTGAGGACTGATAAAATAAGAGTATAATTAAATCTTCGACTGAGGTCTAATAGGTGTAAAGGATCCATACACCCTTTAAGGTAGGCCATGTATATGAACTGTCGACTTTTTTTTCTTCTTCTTTTAGCTCCGTTTTTTATATCAAACTGCATTACCATTATTGAACCGGGAGAAGTTGGTTTAATGTGGAAACCATATAGCAGTGGGCTCGGTCAAAAACCATTAGATTCAAGAGTTCAGTTTTATCTCCCATGGAACAGCGTTTATACCTATTCGATCCAATGGCGATCTTACCAAGAGAAGGTGGAAGTTCTTACGCGAGATGATTTGACTATTATTGTTACAGCACAGCTCATTGCCCGCGCGAAACAAAACGAATTGTATGAGCTGCAAATGGAAATTGGAACCGATTATTATGAGAAGGTTTTGCGTCCTCAGTTTAGAACATCCATTAGAAATATTATGTCAGCCTATAACATGGTTTCAATCTCAAAGGAGACACCTAACGTTTCTTTGCAGATAAAAAAAATCTTACAAGAGAAATTGAGCGAGAAGCATGTTGATATCGATGATGTCATCATTGATGATGTTGAATACAGTCCCTCAATTTTACGTGCCATTGAAACTAAACTAACAAAACAACAAGAACAAGAGCAGATGAAATTTGAAATCAACATCGCGAAACGTGATGCCGAAATTCAAATCATCAGTGCCGAAGGAAAAGCGAAGGCGATCCTTATCGAAGCAGATGCCCAGGCAAAGGCCCAAAAACTGATGTCGGAATCGATCACACCAAGGTATATCCAGCTGAAAGCTGTAGAGAATCCCAACAACAAATTGATTATTTTGCCAAGTGGGAAAGACGGCATGCCCTTGATGTTAAATTCTGATATAATGAATAATAAGTGATGAACGCAAATTTTTGGAATGAGCGTTATTCAACGGATGAGTTTGTATATGGCAAATCTCCAAATCACTTTTTTGCCAAATCGATTCAGGATTTAACACCATCGAAAATGTTACTCCCTTGCGAAGGAGAAGGGAGAAACGCCGTCTACGCCAGTACTCTCGGCTGGAAGGTTCAGGCCTTCGATCAAAGTGTAGCTGGAAAACAAAAATGTGATCGTTTGGCCACTGAGTTTCAAACAATCGTTGACTACCAGATTTCTGATGCCTTGCATTTTGAATTCCTGCCAAATGCTTACGAATGCATCGGACTTATCTATGCACATTTCCCTCCCGAGATTCGAACGGACATTCACAGAAAAATAGTCACTAGTTTAAAGCTAGGTGGTAAATTGATCCTCGAGGCATTTGAACCACAGCAATTGGAAAACGAATCTGGGGGACCAAAGCAAGCGAATATGCTCTATTCAACCGACATGTTGAAAGAGGATTTTAACAATTTAAAAATTGAGACCTTGGAGGTTGCAGTCATCGAACTCGATGAGGGTGCACACCACCAAGGTAAGGCGAATGTAATTCGCCTAATTGCGGAGAGGGTTTAGAACTTGTAAGTTGCCGCCACCGAAAAGGTAACTCCTAACCGGTAGGATAAGAACAATTCTTCTTTTCCGGTAAGTTCTGATACTTGATAGACTTTAAATCTTGTATCCGTTATATTTTTTGCAGCTGCCTTAAAATCCAATCGATCATCATGCTTATACGTATACACAATATCCGTTAAGCCGACTCCTCGTTCAATCGCATCTGGAGTTCCGTTTGCTCCGACTGCATAGATTCTATTTCCAAAATAATTATAATAGGCTCCGATCGATTGATTCTTCTTGCTCGTTAAAAAATAATCTAACTTTAGATTGTATACAAACTCAGATTGTCCTTGTAAGGCTCTTGATAAATTCGTTGGATCATAGCTAAAAGCTTTGTTGTTAGCATCTAAAAGTCCTAATTTCCCAAGCGCATAGGTATTCCATGAAAGGACATCGACTCTTGATTTGATAAAAAAGAAGTTTGTTTCAAAACGAAATTTATCTAGGAAATCTTTTCGATAATCAAACTCAATTCCTCGAATGTAGGCTTGGCTTGCATTTGTATATGTAAATTGAGCAGAAATACTTCCAGCAACTGGTCTACCAATCATCTCGATTGGATCAGACATTTGTTTATAGAATGCTCCCACTCCGATATAATCCAAAGCAGTTAGGTAATATTCCCAGCGAATATCATAATTATGAATGTAGGTTCTTCTTAAATTGGCATTACCAAATACACGGTCTGCTCCAAAGAACGGCGTAAAACCGAAAGGTGATAATTCTCGTAGATCTGGTCTTGTAATCGTTTGTGTATAACTCCAACGAAGGTTCATATCCTTTTGAAATTCCCAAACAAAATTCGCCGATGGCAGTTTATCCTGCGTACGAATTTCACCTATACCATTGTTATTCTGTGTGCATATATTACTATTTACAAGTGCTACTCGAACATCTTCGTTTTCAACCTTACATCCATAGTCTAGATTTGTAATATTTGAAGAATCTCTTAATTTAAACGTTTTTACCTTTTGATAACTATCTTCATATCTTACACCTCCGATAAAACGCAATTTTGGCATAAGTGGCATATCAACTTGCCCGAAAGATGCATTTAATTTTTGGATTGCATCGTATGCGTTAGGCTCCGTTGCTCTTTCTGAAAATGTTTTTGCTGCATTTGCATTTGAACCTGTGGCTATAAACTGTGTCGGATTGTAAGTGAGTTCACTCGGCGCCGGCCAATAATCCGCTAGAGAGGTTCCAATTCCAGAATTGTATTTGATACCGAATTCACGAAATCTAAAATCTTTTTCTCTCTCCATTGTCAAACCACCGAATTTGAAGGATGATTTTAGACCCGCCCACTGTTCGAAAGGTATCTCATATTTAACATTTAACTGTCTTACCGTGTCTTTTGATTCTGAGAAGAATCGCGATCCGTCTGGGTTGTTTCCAAGCCTTAAATACGGTGTCGCCACCGATCCAGGAGGATCTGAACGTCGCCAAACATCTTGGGTCACATTCGGCTCATCGCGATTGGCCACAGAATAGCCGAGATTCCATTCGAGTTTATGTGGTCTTGCCATGGAACCAAATTGAAGGGCATGATCCCCACCTAATGTATTGTTCATCAGTTGGCGAGAGGTGAAAGTATTTGTGTTTGCAAGAAACTGAAAGTTGTCTATATAGTTCACTCCACTCGCTTGTCGAACATTTGTATCAGAGCTAACTGTATACAGATTTTTCAAAGAGATTTGTTGCCCCTTTGTAAACTCATAAGAAAGGTTTAAATTTGATCCAAAGTTAACTTCTTTGTTATAGAGGGATGCATTCTGTTGTTGCACTGGACCAAGAATCGTTGTATCCTTCACGAGTGTGCTAATAGGGTTTATAGGTGAGTATCTCTTAGAATTCTCCTCTCTAAAACGAAATTCCTCACTTCTTGTCACGCCTAACAAAACACCAAGTCTCTGGCCAGATTCGGTTGTCTTAATTGTATTTCCCACGGAAAAGTTAAAGTTTTTATCGTAGCTACCTTTCTCTTCGCTGGGAGTTAGCTGACCGTTGAAAAATATAGGTGTAATGTTTACAAGTGCTGGTGGCAATCCTCCAAAACGACTCCCTGGCTCATACGGAATTTCATTCGGAAGGCCTGATATGATGGAAGGTAACTTTTGTTCGGTAGTTGCCCGACCGAAAAAATCACCTCCATCAAATGTAAGAAATTTTCTGCCCGTCGTATTCATGTTTCTTGCAACACCTATTCCAAGGCTCATTTCAAACTGATCAGGATATTCTTTCGTTTCGATTTTTACCAATCCACCAGAGAACTCACCAATATCTTCTGGAGAAAAGGTTTTGATCACTCGTATGTTCTTGATTAGTCCCGCGGGAAATATATCCAACGGAACTACTCTTTTATCTGGTTCTGTTGAAGGAATGATGGAATCATTTAAAAGAGTATTTGAATATCTCTCACCCAAACCTCTAACAAATACATACTTACCTCCGATCAAGGTGATCCCTGTGACTCGGCGCACAACATCACCAGCAGAGGAATCGGGCGATTTTTTTATCGCTTCCTGTGAGATTCCATCCGAAACCGTAGCTGATTTTCTTTGCAAGGCAAGCATGGAGGCTTCTGTATTATTCGCGGCACGATCTTTTACTTCGACGGTTTCGAGAGTTTGAACCCCGAAAGTCACATTCAAAGATACAGGTTTTCCGGGAGTAATCGTGACTGACCTTTTTTGAGGACCATATCCATACATCTGGTATTCAACCTCGTATGAGCCCGCAGGTAAAACCAGATCGTATTTACCGTCAAAGTCAGTTTTCGCAAATTTTTTCTCAGACCTTACGACAACCGTGGCACCAAAAACCGCCTCGCCGTTTTCTGCATCGATGATTGTGCCTCTTACTGAGCCAGTCGCTTGGGCAGATAGACTACCTACCAGCCATATACTAACAATTATTAAAGCTAAAGCTCTTATGAAATTTTTCATAATAATTCCTTATTTCAAATGCGGCCAGAAAATCACTTTTAGGGCCCTATTACTGCTATTTTATAAGTGCCTTTGTACTCAATAACTTGCTTCACTTCATTGATTACAAACGTGTTACGATTTATTGACAGTTGAATGACTGGTTTCCAGCCAAGAAATGGGCCAAAATTGCTTTTCTCATTCTTATTCCACTGAATGGAAATGATCTTATATTTTTTATTTTGAACCAGCGTTTTGATTTTCTCAAAACCCATGTTTTTTCGATCGGATGTAATCTGCAGATATTTTTCCAGAGGGGTACTATCGAGGATGGTTCCCTGTCCAAAAACATAAGGTAAAAATGATTCTTCCCATTCGCGATTTTCTAAAACGCAAGCTAGGTTTTCCCCAGATTTTCCCTCACTCACGGATTTGATAAATGAAAGCACACACTCATCCTTACTAGATTCGATTCCCGACCAGTAAATAGGTTGTTTCTTGAATGCTTCGAGTTTGATTCGTGTTGGCTCGATTTCTTTCGCTAATTGCTCTTGTGCTATCTCTCTAGGATCTTTATCACAATTCGTAAGAAGGAAAATAGAAGTTAGTAATACATAAATTTTTGTGTTCATAAATAAAAAGCCCCATCCTTTCGGATGAGGCTTCCTCGCATGTTTAAGATGCTTTTTTAATCTTATCTAGCTCTGTAAACAGTCCAGTCTGCCCACCATTTTCCATCAGCAGAAGCACCAGCACCCGTTGCAGGCGCAGATGATAATGTTGTAAAATCAGGTTTTGAGGCTGAAAAACCACAGCTGTCAGAGGTAATATTACCTAAACTAGTGATTGGCAGAGCAGTTATGCTCGCTGTCACTGCAGTATTCGTGCACTGAGAGCCTATAGTGCTACTTTTTCCAGAAGTACCAAACAGTGTCGAAGTAGTAGGATTCGTATTGGCACCACCACCTGAGTTATTATTGCAAAGAACGTTTCCTGTATTAAAGTTCCAGATCAAACCGTTGGTAAAAGTCCCAGTCATACCTTCACGGTATCTTTGTCCATAGCCACCAGTTATGTCAGCACCGATAAGAGTAAACTTAGATACAGTAGGGTTTGTGTAGAATGATCTAGCAGCTCCGCTTGTATCTGAACCATCCATTTCCATACCGTGTGGGTCAGTCGACGGAGAACCACCGCAAGTCGTAGGGTATTTTACACCAATAAGTGTGGATAAAGTTCCACTAAATCCCTCATCCATATCGAAGTCATCATCAAGACCTCCAGATACTAGAAGGTGATCGCCTGCTACGTTTCCACCCCACCACTCAAAACCATCATCCAAACCACGGTGAATTTGAACATAGCTATAGTTTGATGCAGTCGTCGCAGCGTAAGACGAGACACCATTTAATTCGTCACCAGGTGCCACCTCATTTCCAGCAAATTCAACAATCGCATACTTCAAAGTCAAAGTTGCATTTGTTGTTCTTGGGTAAGATTGAGGTGTTGTCCCTTCTGTGTTAGACGATCTTGTTGCAGAGCCGTTACCGATGATAACGATACCACCCCAATCGCTAGGGTATCTTGAACCAGGGTTTTGCGCAGAAGTGAAACAAATTGGAGCCGCAGCCGTTCCAGTCGCATTTACAGACCCGCCATCTTGGATGAAGAGAGAGGAACCTCTATTACCGAAGATTACAGCACCAGGACTGATTGTTAAAGATCCACCGCTTTTTACTGTCACGGTTCCGCTTAGGATTGCTGAGTTTGAGATCGTTTTAGCGGAAGTGATATCTCCAGTCAGTACTTCTGGAGTTCCTGTCACTAATTTTCCATCACAGACGTTTTCACCTGTTGTTGGAGACACTAGATTGTATGTACCTTTTTTTACGACTACCAATGACTTGATGTTGATTGTGAATCCACTCGCAGTTATCGTTGCCTGATTTTTATTAGTTAGATCTGCCTCATTGATGTTTAGTGTCATCACGGCAGTACCTATCGCATCTGTAAAAGTTGATGGATCAAGAGCAGCTACGTTATCGCAGGTTCCCACTGTCGGAGATGCACCTGTTGAACCTAGCGCAGTAAGATTAAATGTTCCTGTAATTGCATTAACTTTGAAGTTTAGAACAAATTCACCATCCAAACCATTAGTAGTCTTTTGGTTCGAAGTTGTCACGGGAGCATTCGTTTCACAAGCAGTAAAGTCCGATAAGCTAGTCTGTCCTGCAACGAGAACATCCGTTGCCCCTGCCGTTAATGATACCTTTCCATCTCGGACTGCAATTCCAGATGAATCAAGAAGCGATGCAGTCATCGTGACTGTATATTCCGTCTGATTCAAAAAATACAATGCCGCTAATAAAAGACCTGAATCATCTTTTTTGTCTTTTTTACAATCGATTGTCGTGAGTGAAAGCGCAGCAATGCTTGCAGCGATCAGTCCCTTTTTAAAAATTCCTTTCATTTCATTTCCTCTTTCGATAGTCTCGAATTTGTTCGTTGGCGGGATTTCCCGTCTGGGAAAATGTATTTTTCTCCCCCAACTGAAATCTAATATCCCATGTTTTTGTTACAATGAAGTGACAGGTCTGTGAAGGATTCGTAAAAACACGGCGAAAGGGTGAACAAATTTTTAGAAAAAAAAGGGGATTTTTGGTTTCGATTGCCTTTCAGAGAATCTGTGTTAGAGAGAAGGCATTGGGTGGCGGGTCTAGAACCCCACCCAAAGTAGGGCGGGGATAGTGATACCCTCGCGCGCAATTCAACCGATTTTCTTTAATATCTTCTCCAGGTTACTTTTGATACGACGTTTCTGATCATCGGTAAGCATAAGTTCACCTCTCTCGGCTTTCTCGATGACAAGTTCAGCCTTTTCAATAAAGACAACTGCCGCATCGTCAACTGCCTCTTGGCGTACCTGTTTTTCTCGGTATGCATCTAATGACTTTTGAACATCCAATAATTCTTTCGAGATGCTACCAATCGCTACATTTAAATTTATGATGTCTTCATTCATTATTGGTAGAGAACATCTATGAATTTCTTTTTTGCATCGAGGTGTTCTTTGAATGTCGCGGAAAAATAATGTGATCCGTCGGGTTTAAGTAAAAAAAACAATTTATCTGATTTTTCTGGCTTAAAGGCAGCGAGCAATGCAGGTAAACCAGGATTAGAAATCGGACCGGGAGGCCATCCACTATTCATATAGGTGTTGTAAGGTGATACAATTTTTAGATCCGTTTCAAAAAGACGCTTTTTAGGCTTATCAAACAAGTATTGGATCGTTGCACATGACTCTAAATTGATGCTCTTTTCGATTCTTGTGAGAAAGACTCCTGCCATCATTGGCCTCTCTTCCTTTCTTACAGCTTCTCTTTCAACGATGGAAGCGAGAACGACTTTCGCATGTAAGTCCTTTGCAGAAATTCCTTTTGCCTCGGGAATTGATTCTAATTTTTTAAAAAACCGTTTGATCATCATCTCGACAATTCGATCTCCTGGGTAATTCAGAGGAACAGAATAAGTTTCCGGAAATAAATAACCTTCAGTTGTTGTAGCAGGGATTTTAAATTTTTCTAATACAGCTTTATTGGCAGCGGCAGCAAGGAATGTTTCGCGTGATAGAATTAATTTTTTAGAAACGAGAAGATCGCCAATTTGCCGGTTGTTATATCCTTCTGGAACCGTAAACGTTATCAGCTTAACCTTTCCAGAGACAATCAAATCTAAAATCTTGCGCGAACTCATACCATCATTGATATCGTATACGCCTTGTTTGATCTTATTTCCGGAACGAGTAAACTTGATCAAATAATTGAAATACACGGAAGATTTGATCATGCCTGCTGAGGATAATTCTTTGACCACCGTGGAAGAGGAGGCACCAGAATCGATGATCAATTCATAATTTACCTGTCCATCTCCGACGGCACCGCCTTTCATCTCATCAATGATGAAAAATGAGAATATGGTAACTAGAACAATAAGTGCAAAACCAAGCACGGTAAACGTAATTATTTTTTTCGGATTCAGCTTCATAAATTTAGTATTCTCTTACATTCTTTAAGGATATCTTATCTAACTCAAATTCTTTTTAACATAAAATTACAGGTTCCATACTTAATTTAATGTTAAATTGTTTCAAAACCGAACTCTTTATCTCATCGGCTAAATTGAGTAAATCCTGAGTTCTTCCATTTATATTGATGAGAGCCAAACTATGCGCGGAGGAAATACCAACTCCATTCCTATTCATACCTTTATGAAACCCTGCGGATTCGATCAACCAAGCAGCTGGAATTTTGAATGTTTCTTCATTCTCTTTGTATATTTGTGGCGGAGTCAAACCCAATTGACTGACTCGCGATAGAAACGCATCTGTTAACTCACTCGAGAGTATGGGATTTGTAAAAAAAGAACCCACAGATTTTGTATTTGGATCCGATTCATCTAAGACCATTGATTTAGTTTTTCGCAGTCCTAAAATTAATTTTCTCAAGGCAAACAATTCCTCTGTCCGAGAGGATTCTTTTGTGGCCACCATTTTCCATTGTTTCTCTACTTCGGGATATTTTATCTGTACCGGTATCTTCTTAGACAATCGAAATGTAACCCGAGTTACAACATTTTTATTCCAATCACCAGATTTAAATCTACTATTTCGATAACTAAAGTTACACTCTGAATTGGTAACTTCAACCAGGGATTCAAATTGATTGACAAAACGAACTTGATCGATTGTTTCACTGACATCTTGTCCATAGGCTCCGATATTTTGTATCGGACTTGCACCCACACAACCGGGGATACCAGAAAGACATTCTAAGCCAGAGAGGCCCTGTTCCAAACTGTAAGTGACAAAGGAATCCCAAATCTCACCAGCACCGACCTGTACTACCATTTCCGACTCAGTTTCGGATAAGCACTCTATGCCTTTAATTTCAATTTTTATAACAAGGCCAAGATAACCTTGATCACTGACTATCGTATTCGATCCGCCACCTAAAATCCAATGCGGGATATTTCTTTCCTTGGCAAAGCGTAATGATTCTAAAATTTCCAATTCGGACCGACAGATAACAAAATAGGAAGCACATCCACCCAACTTTAAGGTTGTATAAGGGGCAAGCGGTATGTCCTTTAATATCTCCACGAATTCCAATAAAAAGTTTTTGTTTTTATCGTAAGTAAAAAATTTGGAGATGTGAAAAATAGAAACATCAAAGTTTACCAGTATTCTGGCTGCAGTACCTGCCGCAAAGCCATCAATTTTCTCAATCAATTCAAGATCCCCTTTGAAAGCATACCCATTCGAGATAATCCACCCACCATATCGGAGCTTAAAAAAGGAAAGCAGACGTTAGGTGACTTAAAAAAATTATTTAACGTTTCTGGCAACGATTACAGGGAAGGAAAGTGGAAGGACAAAATCAGCAATATTTCCGAAAGCGAGGCACTACTTGCATTATCTAAAAATGGAAATCTAATCAAACGACCTTTCGTACTCTTTGACAATGATGTCCTCGTGGGATTTAAAGAAGATGAATGGAAAGAAAAGTTTAAAAAATAAATTAGAACTCGGAGATTGCTTCTCGCAATACATCTACCTGTACTAAAAGCTTATGTTTTCCTCCACCGAAAATGATACCCTTTAGCGGAGAAACATCTGCATAATCTCTTCCGACAGCGGTGATTATATAATCTTCGGAGATCATCTTTCCATTGGTAGGATCGAAATCTTGCCAACCCATATCAGGACAATACACAGAAATCCAAGCATGGGTGGCATCACTACCTCTCAATTTTTCTTGTCCTGGTGGAGGTTGGGTTTCTAAATAACCACTTATGTAACGAGCAGGGATTCCTAACGACCTTAAAGCTGAAATAGACAAATGACTAAAATCCTGACAAACTCCTTTCTTTTCAGTTAACACTTGTTGTAAGGGAGTATTGATGGTAGTTGCTTTTACATCATACTTAAATGTAGAATAAATTGATTTTATTAGCTCTAAGGTACCAGCAAATACTGGTTTGCCTAGCGGAAAAAAAGGCCTTGCAAATTCGGCAAATTCATGCCTCTTTACAATAAATGGAGAGTGGTGCAGATACTCTATGGCGGAAATATCCTGTTCTAGATTAGATTCGGCTAGCAGTGATTCAATTTCATTCCAAGGAGTCGAACGCATCAAATCATAACCGACCTCTGCCGAATGCGTACGAATTGTCGACTCTACTATGACCTCAAGCGATTTATGTGGATCTTCGACTGAAAACAAAAAAACCTGATTTCCAAAATAATCCCTGCGGAAGGACGAAACAACTGGCTTCGGATTGACAGTGACATGCGTTCGAAAACAATCTTGGTGCCTAGAGGTAAGTGGATACATATGAGCTAGGTTATGACAATAGGCCACCAACTCTTCATAAGTATAAGTTGTTTTATGAACTACTCGGTATTCAGCCATTACTGTCTCCAATACGTGTCTGTTCTTCGGCATAGTTGAAATAACGCAGAGATATTGTCTCAGAAAGAACGCGCAACTGGTTGAAAAGATCATCGAGCCAAACAGCAATCGTCTCATTACTTTCGGTTTCCGCAAACAATATGGAAATATCTTTCATTTTAAAATGCGTATACAATCGTAAGGCGGCGCGATCTTCTGAATATGTAATCTTATCTTCTTTGCCTGGAAGATATTTCAAACAATCGTTGATTCTTTCTAACTGGTAACCTAAAGATCTTGGGTTAGTCGTATCAAACAATAAGATATCAAGGACTGATTCTTTATCTATACGACCACGATATCGCCTATTGTACGTAATCCTGATGTCGTTGATACTTAGAAGATTCTCGAAGGAAGATTTATCCTGCAATTGTTCCCAGCGGAATAAACCCTGTAATGTATAGATTAAACCTGCAGATCTTTCCATCCTTCTTCCTAATTCTAAGAAATACCACCCTGCTTCGCGGCTCATATTCTCAAAAGAAAGTCCTGTTAAGGAAGAAAGATTTAAAATGATTTTATGAAGAAAATCGATAAGCGCGTCATAAGATTCAATGGGATGATTCAAATGGTCTTCGATATTGAGCATGTTCTTCTTCATATCTTCTGACAATCGATCTCTTACTGATTTTGAAGCGTGCACTAAGCCTTTAATATTGAACGCCAAACTTCCTACTAAAAATTTATCCGTCGCAAGTTTTTGTAATTCCTTAAAGGGATACGCGAATAGCTCTTCGGCATCATCGCCAAGAAAGCCTGGATAAGAATTAGTTACATGAGTAACTAGTCGTAATACATTATGAATAGCTTCCTTTTCATAATTGTCTTCGAGTTGGAGAACTTTAAAGGTTGCTTCCCTAAAAATTCGAGATTGGTTTTCTGCTCTCTCCATATAACGAGCCAACCAGAATAAATTATCTGCAACCCGAGATGGAACCCCTGAACTTTTTCTGGAGATTGAAATATTTTCTGTTTTTGGTAGGATGAGAGTTTCCTGTTTTTGCGCTTCCGAAGCAAGGATCCATAGATCTTTACTCCAGGCTCCTCTCTGGCTAGTCACGAAGAAATCATCTAACGAAGGAGATACTCTTACCAAACCTCCTGCCATAGTTTGGTAGCCGCTTCCCGAAGACGTAACAAATGTTCTGATAATAGCTCGGCCTGGCCGAAAGCCATTCTCAGCCAAAACCGGAACGGTTGCTGAAGGTATCATTTCTTGAGCAATAAATCTTTTCGGATTTGCATGAAGTAGTTTTAGAAAATGATCTTTCCTTTCACCACTTAACTCCAAAAAGGTGACAGGTTCCAACTCATCATCTCGAGAGACAGTTTTGAAAACATATTTTTCTGCAGAATCCATAACTTTGGATAGATCATTTTTATTTCCGAGCCAATAGGTAGGAGCCATCGGAAGTATAAGATCTTCACCTAAATAGAATTTGCATAACTCTGAGTAAAATGGTAACAGTGCACGATTTTCCAAAAAAGAAGAACCAATCGGATTTGCCACGCGGACATTTCCCGAGCGTATTGATTCTAATAAGCCTGGAATTCCAAGAAGAGAGTCGCCACGCAACTCAAGGGGGTCCATATAAATATCATCTACGCGACGTAAAATCAAATCTACTTGTTGAAGACCTTCAACCGTCTTCATATATACTTTATTTTTTCTGACGGTTAAATCTTCACCCTGAACTAAGGTATAACCAAGATAACCAGCTAAGTAAGCATGTTCAAAATAAGTTTCATTGCTTGGTCCTGGTGTCAATAAAACGATCACTGGTTCTCTGTTAGAAATGCCTGCTTGTTGTGTCAGTGCCTTTCTCAGTGAACGAAAATATAAAGCCACACGATGTACCATCGCATCCCTATACATCGAAGGAAAAATACGGGAAAGAACAATTCGATTTTCTAACGAGTAACCTGAGCCAGACGGAGCTTGCACTCTATCATTTAAAACATAGAATTGGCCATCCGCGGCACGAATGATATCACAAACAAAAAAGATTAGCGCGGGATTCCTCGCCAGGAAGTGATTCGATTCATAAGTTCCATCACAAGCACGAAGAAAAGTTGAGGCATTGAAGAGAAGTTCCGATGGAATTTTTTTCTCAAATAAAACCCTACGCTTTGAATACAAATCACGAAGTAAACTATCGAGTAGATCTGCCCGCTGATTCAGCCCTCGCTCTAAAACTCGCCACTCCTCGCTCTCCATGATCATAGGAAAGAGATCAAGATTCCAAGGTCTCTCCTTCGCTTCCGGAGAATCCGTTTGATAAATGTTATATGTAACGCCATTTTCACGCAGAATCCGGTCAGCATCTCGTCGACGATTGATGAGTTCTGCTGGTCCCAGATCTTGGAAAGACTTCACTAAAAATTTATACTTCTTTCGGACCGTCCCTTCTTCATCCATCAGCTCATCATACACTCCTGATAGAGGACGATAATTGCTTGTTAGTATATGAGGATCCTGAGTCATCATTGCGTGAGACTGTTATATCATTCTTAGGTCTAGTGTCGACGGAAAACTTTTATTTTCTAACCGTACTGGCGGCAAGGATTTTCCGATCTTATGCCCATGCGTCCAAAATCTGGAAATACGTCTAGATTCGGCCTCGTAACCATTTATAGGGAAGCTGGAGTAAGATAGTCCACCAGGATGGGAAACATGGTACGTACAACCCCCTAAAGAGCGATCATTCCATTTGTCGTAAACATCAAAAACCAGGGAAGGCTGCGCAGGCAAATGAGGATGTAAAGTAAGTACAGGAGCCCATGCCTTAAATCGAACGCCTGCTACATACTCATTTACCAATCCTGTTGCTTGTAATGGAACTTCGTAGCCATTGCAGCTAAGAGTGTATCGATCAGGGTGAAATCCGGTGATTTTGACTTGCAATCTCTCCACAGCCGAATCTACACCACGCGATGTTCCCTGAGACGTATTTTCTTCACCTAACACATGCCATGGTTCTAAAGCCATACGTAATTCGATCTGCATTCCATCCAAATAAGATATACCATACTGTGGAAAACGGAATTCAAAAAAAGGATCAAAGTCTTTTTCCAGGAAACTATACCCGGAAATTTGTAGATCTTTGATTACTTCTTTAAAATCCCTATATACAAAGTAAGGCAACATAAATCTATCATGAAGATCAGTAGACCAGTTTACAGGCTGGCCAAAGTATGGAGTTTCCCAAAATTTTGAGATGATCGCCATAACAAACGCTTGTTGAACGATACTCATCTGAAAATGAGGGGGCATTTCGAAGGCTCGCATTTCTACAAGACCAAGTCTTCCTGTTAAGCTTCCCGGATCGAAAAGTTTATCTATTGAAATTTCTGTTCGATGTGTATTCCCCGTTAGGTCAACGAGAATGTTTCTAAATAAACGATCCACGAGCCATGGTGGTGTAAAACGACTAGAGTCAATTTGCTGGAAGGCAATTTTTAATTCATGCAATGAATCGTTTCTTGCTTCATCAATCCGAGGTGATTGTGAAGTTGGCCCAATGAACATTCCAGAAAAAAGATAGGAAAGGCCAGGGTGATTTTGCCAATAAGCTACTAAACTTCTTAAAAGTGAAGGCTTTCTGAGAAAAGGACTGTCCTGAACATTGGCACCACCAACAGTAATATGGTTTCCGCCGCCTGTTCCAGAATGCCTTCCATCAATCATAAATTTCTCAGCCGTTAGTCGACCAAGAGCAGCTTCTTCATATAGAATTTTTGTTTTAGTAACAATGTCTGAGAAGGCGGAAGACGGATGCATATTTACTTCGATCACACCAGGGTCAGGTGTAATTTTAAAGCGATTGATTCGTGGATCAAATGGAGCTTCGTATCCTTCTATTACAATAGGTAAATCTGTCATTTCCGCAGTTCTTTCTAGCTGGTAGATGAGATCTAACCAACCTTCCAAGGTCGCAATAGGAGGTAAAAAAACTCTTAAATTTCCATTTCTTGGTTCCACGCAAATCGCAGTTCTTGATTGAACAGGTAAATCTATGTTATACGAAAGAGAAGGCTGTGCACCTCGAATCTGCTCCAATTCTCGTCTCTTTGGTAACGGTTCACGTAATAATGCTGGGTCTTCTTGGTATGGGTAATGTTTCAAAGTTGCCAAGGATTGGATAGGTAATCTATATCCAATGGGAGAATCCCCAGGTATTAAATATAGTTTCTTCCTACGAAAATTCCATTTGTGACTGATCCAGTTTCCATCTACATTATTATATTCTAATGGAATGACATAACCAACTTCTCTGTTGATCCCTTTCTCCAGATTTGTCAAAATTCGTTTTCTCTCCATTTTATTGAAGTGATCAAGACCTTCAAGAAGCGACTCCTCTTCAACTGGTAGGTTTCCCTCTTGCCAGAGGTAATATAGATTATCCTCATAAGCCGGCTGAATGAATTCATGAGCCAACCGAAGATTGTCTGCCAAGACACTGGTAAACATTCTTGCATCATCCGCAGTTGCTGAACCGGTATACCTATCATCTGCTAATAGGTAGTCATTCTCCCAAATCTTCTCTCCATCTAATCTCCAATAGGCAATCATGGCCCATCTCGGTAAAGGCTCACCTGGATACCATTTACCTTGACCGTACTGTAATACGCCGCCTTCTGCAAAATGGCCTTTTAATTTCTTGAGAAGTTGTTCTGATTTAGAATATTTTTCATAACCGAGAGCATCAAAATTCCATTCGGGAGCATCCTTATTCTCTGTAGATACAAAGGTAGGCTCACCTCCTATGGTTAGGCGAATGTCATTCTTTTTAATGCGCTTTTCAATCGACTCGCCTAGTTTTAAGATTCTTTCCCAATCTTCATCAGCATAAGGTAAAGTGACACGCGGGGTTTCTTTGATTCGATCCACTCCCATATGGAAGGAGAACTGACCTTTAGCCTTTTCTGTAAAACCGAAGATAGGTCCTGCCGACTCTGGTTCTGGAGTAGCTGCGAGTGGAATATGACCTTCACCTGTAAACAATCCTGAAGTTGGATCAAGCCCTACCCAACCTGCGCCAGGTAAAAAAACCTCTGCCCAAGCATGTAAATCCGTAAAATCTTTCTCTGCGCCCGATGGGCCATCTAATGACTTCACATCAGCCTTTAATTGGATTAAGTAGCCGGAAACAAAACGAGAAGCGATACCAAGATTTCTAAGAATCTGTACCAAAAGATAAGCACTATCCCGACAAGAACCCATTCTCTTTTTGAGAGTAACTTCCGGAGATTGTACGCCTGGTTCCATTCTAATAATATAACCAATGTCAGCATATACCTTTGAGTTCAGTGCGACGAGAAAATCAATCATTCGTCTCGGAGTAATATCTACACTCTTAATGTAATCACTCAAGACTTTACTCGGCTTTCTAGGTTTAAGATAAGGAGCTAATTCTTTCTTTAAAACTTTATCATAAGAAAAGGGATATTTTTCTGCATGTTCCTCGATAAAGAAATCGAAAGGATTTACTACTTTCATATCAATTACGAGATCAACAGCGACTTGAAACACTTCGCTCTTCTCATTGAATACAAGACGCGCTAAATAATTTCCAAATGGATCTTGTTGCCAGTTTAAAAAATGGTTCTCAGGTAGGATTCTCAACGAATAGGAAACAATATGGTTTTTTGTGTGCGGTGCTGGTCTTAACCGTATCACATGAGGAAAGAGCTGAATTTTCTTATCATAGTGATAAGTTGTTATATGTGAAAGTCCAATTCGTATACTCATAGTTTAGCTTTTAAAAAATCTCTCAACGATTTTTGATCCGATCTGGTTTAACTCAATTTGGATGTCATCAAGATATTCATGAAGTCCTTTATCAAAGATAGATTCTATATTTTCCGACCGAAGACGATTCAAATAAGTAGTTGCGGCATCCTGAGCTAAATTACGCGGCAATCCTTCTTTCGTACCCGAAACTTTCTCAAGACTTTCCTCAATCTCTTGAAGGCAAAAAACAATCGACCGAGGAAATGTTTGATTCAAAATCAAAAATTCTGCGATATCATTTGGATGCACTTTCTTATACTTTCTATTATACATCTCATGTGCGGATGCCGATTTTAGCAGGGATAGCCATTGTAACAAATCTAAGGTGGAACCAACATCTTGTATCGAAGGCAGTAAAATGAAGTACTTCATGTCCAAAATTCGCGTTGTTTTATCGGCTCTCTCTAAAAATCGTCCAAGAAGAGAAAAGCTCCATACTTCATCATGCGAGATTGTCGCATCGGAGCAGCCATAAAAACTTTGGCAGCTTTTTCTCACATGAGATAAAAATCCTGAGAGATCTGCTGATATGCCTTCCCCTCTTGTCTGCGGATTTTCCATGTAAGATTTTCGATATTCTTTTACAGAAAGATAAAATTCATTTAAGACCTCCCACATCGAAGTGGAAATATTCTCCCTAATCGATCGGGCATTCTCGCGAGCCCTCAACAAACAGTTGTAAATTGAATTTGGATTCTCATCATCAAATGTCATAAACTTGATTACGTTTGCTGGTGTAATCTTTTCATATTTCTTCTCGAATTCTTTTGAATCTCCCGTGGTGTGCACGAGGGGCATCCATTGATTCGGAAATTCATCATTTAAATCTAACGATAGTTGATGATTGACATCAATGAAACGAGAATAATTCTCTGCTCTTTCTATATACCGATTCAACCAAAATACAGATTCTGCAACTCTACTTAACATATGGTATTCCTATTATCCGAGAACCCAGGTGTCTTTTGAACCACCTCCCTGGGAAGAGTTTACAACCAATGAACCTTTTCTTAATGCAACGCGAGTTAAACCACCCGGCATTACATAAATGTCTTTTCCATAGAGTATAAATGGTCTTAAATCCACGTGCCGCGCTTCAATTTTATCATCAATCAATGTCGGAACCGTTGATAGATTGAGAACAGGCTGAGCGATGTAATTTCTAGGATCCGCAATTACCAATTTTTTGAAATCCTCTTGTTCTTGTTTTGTCGCTTTTGGACCAATAATCATCCCGTATCCGCCTGCACCATTGGCTGCTTTAACCACTAGATTATGAATGTTTTCAATAACATATTTAAGATCTTTTTCTTGCGAACAAAGGTAAGTAGGAACATTCGGGATTATTGCCTCTTCACCTAAGTAATATTTGATCATGGCTGGAACGAAGGAATAGATCACTTTATCATCAGCCACTCCAGTTCCAGGCGCATTTGCTAGCGCTACATTACCTTTTTTGAACGCTTCGAATATACCTTTTACTCCAAGTAAAGAGTCTTCCCTAAAAGTCAATGGATCCATAAACGTATCATCTATTCTTCTATAGATAACATCGATTTTGCGAAGTCCTTTTGTCGTTTTCATAAAAACTTTATCATTCTCAACGACTAAATCAGACCCTTCCACTAGAAAAACTCCCATTTTTTGAGCTAAAAAGGAATGCTCATAATAAGCTGAGTTAAAAACTCCTGGAGTCCAAACGGCGATTACTGGATCGTCTGCGTTTGATAAATTTTCTAACATAGAGCGAAGATGATATGGATAATCATATACCTGACGGATATTTAGTTTATCAAATAACTCAGGGAAGGTGCGCTTCATCACCTCTCGATTTTCAAGAACGTACGATACCCCTGATGGACATCTTAAATTGTCTTCAAGTACATGAAATGTTCCTTCTCCATCTCTTACTAAATCCGTTCCCGTAATGTGAATCCAGATATCCTTTGGAGGTCTCAACCCAATACAAGGCTTCAGATAACCAGCGCTAGATTCTATGATATCTCGGGGAATAATACCATCTTTAAGTATTTTTCCTTCACTATAGATATCTCGAAGAAATAAATTCATGGCCTCAATGCGTTGTTTGAGTCCTTTTTCCATTCGAGTCCATTCCTCACTCGGTACGATTCTAGGAATAACATCGAAAGGCATAATACGTTCTTGTTCTTCACCTTCGCCGTATAACGTGAATGTTATGCCAAGGGAAATGAGCGCCTTTTCCGCAGACGAACTTCGCTTAACTAGCTCTAGTCCACCCAGACTCTCCATTTTACTTTTTAAAAAATGATAACTCGTGCGAGGGTTGCCCTCTTTTGAAAACATTTCATCATAAACGTTTTTTGTTTCATAGTCTGCGATAAACATGGCGCATACTTCCTTTTGCTTATTTATGTAGCAATTTCCGTACCAAATCATACAGATCGCCCCATTTGATGAAAAGGAAGGCAAGTGGACATAATGCAATCAATGTCCCATCGATATGTGTCTAAATTTTAAGCACGAGGATCTCGCGCTGTCAATTATTGTTTATGATTTAAACAAAGCGCTTAAATTATATCTTTGAAGACTAATTGAGAAGGGGATCTTTCGTGTGTTCTACAAAATATTTATAGATTCCGCCCTTATTTTTTAGAGCATCTCGCCATAATTCTTCTGTTTCGTCTTCCCGGAAGATGATTTCTTCGGTTACATCACTGACAGCCCAAGATAATTTTTCGAATTCTGATTCCAATTGGCCTGTTGACCAACCTGAGTAGCCTTGAAATACACGAAATTGTGTTTCCTCGGACTCCAAAACTTCGACCAAAGTATCATAACTTCGAGCCATGTAGACACCTGGTATGATCTCCACACCCGGATCTTTCGAGGATTTCTTATTATGGACGATCGTTACGAACATATTGTCCACAGGTCCGCCGTCATAAACGGGACGGTCGGAATGAGCGGTAGAAGGGAGATTTTTGATTAGTGATTCCAATGTTTGTTTTGTTGGTTTGTTTAATACCAATCCAAAAGCACCATCCTCATCATGATCAACCATAAGAATGATCGTCTTATGGAAAAAATCTTGTATGACGCTTGAATTGGATATGATTAGTTTACCGCGAGTCGACTTTGGTAAATCAACCATTAACGATTTTCCTGTATCTGTTTTAAAATTTTGTAAGCAACTTCAAGTGTTTTGATATCAGAATCACCTTTGACCATCGGAGTGGCTTCTCCTTTAATGCAACTTATGAAGTGCTCATGCTCTTGCTTTAACGGATTATCTTTATGAACAAAAATTTTCTCGACAATCGATTCTTGTTTATATCGAATCTCACCTGATCCAAGTTGGGTGGTGGAACTTGCTTGCCTATGCAACTCGATTTCTTGGTTTGTAAAATCTAAAAACACGTACGAATCTTTCTGAGAGATATTGAGAGTTCTAATCTTTGCTTGGGAAGCTCTCGATGCATTGAGGCTGGCTACACAACCATTCGCAAAACGAATCACGACACTCGCAACATCTTCATGTTTTGAAACAAACGAAGAACCTACTGCTTTGACATCAACAACCTCTGATTTCACAAGATTTAGTACGATGTCGATATCATGAATCATCATATCTAAAACCACACCAACATCCGCAATGCGCGAATTGTAAGGAGCAAGTCTTCTCGATTCTATCAACAATGGATGTTCTGCGATTTTTCCAAGCTCAAGTACGGCCCCATTAAATCGTTCCACGTGACCAACTTGTAAGACTAGATTGTTTTTGTTGGCAAGGTCAACCAACTCCCGTGCTTCCTCGACCGTTTGAGAAATCGGTTTTTCAACTAAAACATGCTTTTTTTCATTTAATGCTTGTTTGGCGATCTTGTGATGTAAGAAAGTTGGGGCAGCTATGACTATAGCATCCACTTCCTTTAACAATTCCGCTTCTGAAGCAAATGCTTTCGTTTTATGTTTCTCGGCAATTTGCGTTGCTCTTTCAGCACTCGCATCATAAATACCCACTAACTCTGCATCGGTGAGCATTTTTGCAACATTGACATGGTACTGACCCATGTGGCCAGTACCGATAACGCCTAATCGGACTTTTTTATCCATAGATAGATCTCATATATTGGGAGCATTATTGGAAAAACAACTTCGATTTTCCGCCCGCTCCCACCTTTTCTCCAGATTCTTTCGCAAATTCTTCTAATAATTCTTTTTGTTTTTTAGTCAGTTTTTTTGGAATTTCAACCCGGATGACTACGTGCTGATCTCCTTTTCCATAAGACCCAAGGTAAGGAATCCCGTGCCCTTTCAACCGAAAGACTTGACCACTCTCGGTTCCCTCTGGGATTTTCAGCTGTATCAATTTGCCTTCAATCGATGGAACCTCGATTTCGCCTCCGAGACAAGCAAGCGAGAGGGAAATCGTCTTTTGAATGATTAGATCATTACCTTGTCTCTCAAATTGCGCATGTTTTTTAATGTGTGTTACCACATATAAATCCCCATGTGGTCCGCCGCTTGGACCGGCTTCCCCTTCCCCTGAAACTTTTAATCGACTTCCAGATTCTACTCCTGGCGGAATTTTAATATGAATCGTTCGGCGCTTTTCATTTAATCCTTCGCCTTTACAGGTCTTACAAGGATTAGAAATGATTTTGCCCTTACCTTTACATCGAGGGCAGGTAGTTGTGACGCTGAAAAAACCCTGTGTCCTACGCACTTGACCGGAGCCACTGCAATCAGGACAGACAGTAGGCGATGAACCCTTCGCAGCACCCGAGCCACTACAATCGGTACAGGTCTCAGCTCTCGGAATTTCGATTTTATACTCTTTACCAAGAGCAGCATCCTCTAAACTAATTTCTAGGTTATAGCGAAGGTCAGATCCTCTTTGAGGACCAGATCTTCTAGAACCACCGCGGCCCCCACCACCGAAAAATTCACTGAATACATCTCCGAAATCTCCGAAGATGTCTGAAAAATCTGTGTAAGCGCCTTGTCCAAAGCCTTGTCCACCAGCGCCTACACCGGCTTTACCGAATTGATCAAATGCGGCACGTTTTTGTGGATCACGTAACACTTCATAGGCTTCGGTTGCCTCTTTAAATTTTTCTTCAGCTTCCTTATCACCCTTATTTTTATCAGGGTGATATTTAATGGCTAACTTACGATAGGCGCCCTTGATTTCTTCATCAGTTGCACCTTTCGAAACGCCCAATACTTCGTAGTAACCGCGGTCGCTCATAAACTATACTTCTTTAAATTTATTTTTTATCTTCATCAACAACAGTGTAATCAGCATCGACTACTTTTTCACCACTGCCGTTTGATCCATTTGGTGCGCCTTGCGTCTGCTCTGCCCCTGGTCCCGTGTTCAGCTCCGGCACCTGGTGCAGCGTAAATTTTTTGCGCAATCTGAGTCGCAACTTCCTGGATCGCATCTTTTGCAGACTTCATTCTATCGAGATCTTGAGACTCCATAGCCTCACGTCCTCGTTTCACTTCATCCTGTACCCGTTGCTTTTCAGTAGCATCCAATTTATCAGCCGCTTCAGTCGCAGTCTTTTCTAAGCTGTAACAAAGAGATTCTAGTTCATTCTTCGTATCTGCAAATTCGCGTGCTTTCTTATCTTCTTCTGCATGCGCCTCTGCATCTTTTACCATTTTTTTGATCTCTTCTTCTGACAGTCCAGACGAAGACTCAATTCTAATTTTCTGTTCTTTACCTGTTCCTAAATCTTTTGCAGAAACATGAACGATACCATTGGCATCGATATCAAACGTAACTTCGATTTGAGGAACTCCTCTTGGAGCAGAAGGAATACCTACTAGATCAAATCGACCTAAAGTTCTATTATGTCCCGCCATTTCTCTTTCACCCTGTAACACGTGAACAGAAACAGTCGTTTGATTATCAGCCGCCGTAGAGAATACCTGCGATTTTCTTGTAGGAATCGTCGTATTTCTTTCGATCAGCTTTGTCATCACACCACCAAGTGTTTCGATACCAAGTGATAATGGAGTGACATCAAGTAACAATACATCCGTTACTTCACCAGCAAGAACACCACCTTGAATCGCTGCACCAACTGCTACCACTTCATCAGGGTTAACTGACTTGTTAGGCTCTTTTCCAAAAATTTCTTTTACTAGAGCTTGGACTGCTGGAATTCTAATGGAACCACCAACAAGAATTACCTCATCAATTTCACTTGCACTAAGGCCTGCATCTTTCAACGCATTGATACAAGGAATACGAGTTCTTTCCACCAAGGATTTTGTGATGTCATCAAACTTTGCACGAGTTAAAGTCATATCCAAATGTTTAGGACCAGAAGCATCAGCCGTAATGAATGGAAGGTTGATTTGCGTTGTTGAAGTTCCAGACAATTCAATCTTTGCTTTTTCCGCGGCTTCTTTCAATCTTTGCACTGTGTTTTTATCTTGGGAGATATCGATGCCAGTTTGTTTTTTGAATTCATCAATCATCCACTGCATTACAACATTGTCAAAGTCATCCCCACCGAGGTGTGTATCACCATTTGTAGATTTTACTTCGAAAACGCCATCTCCAAGCTCGAGAATGGAAACGTCGAATGTTCCTCCACCAAGATCATAGACTGCAATCTTTGCGTTTGTTTTCTTCTTATCAAAGCCGTAAGCAAGAGCTGCAGCTGTAGGTTCGTTGATAATACGTTCCACTTCAAGACCAGCAATACGACCCGCATCTTTTGTTGCTTGTCTTTGTTCGTCATTGAAGTAAGCAGGAACAGTAACAACTGCTTTCTTTACTTCGTAACCAAGAAAATCTTCTGCCGTTTTCTTCATTTTCATGAGAACTCGTGCAGCAATTTCTTGCGGAGTGAATTCGCCTGAAACAGTTTCAAATTTCACGCCATCATTTCCGGCACGAATCACTTTATAAGATACCATCTTCGCTTCTTCCTGCGATTCGTTGTATCTTCTACCAATAAATCTTTTTGCAGATCTGATCGTATTTACGGCGTTCGTAATTGCTTGGTTCTTAGCAAATTGGCCAACAATCGTTTCCCCTTTTGCAGTATAAGCAACTATCGAAGGAGTAGTTCTCGCTCCCTCTGAGTTTTGGATCACAACTGGATCTCCACCTTCCATAACAGCAACACACGAGTTAGTTGTTCCCAAATCGATTCCGATAATTTTTTCTTTAGACATAATCAATCTCCTTCTTATTTATCTTAATTTAACTTTGTGGTTTTCCCACTTTCACTCTTGCAGGACGAATCGGCTGTTTTGATTCACCATCTTCAAAGTAATAACCTTTCTGATAGGTTTCGATGACAGTCTCTTCGATGTAATCTGCACTTTCTTCTGAAACGATTGCTTCCATAAACATGGGATCAAATGAAGATCCGTTTGGATCGAGTCGTTTGATTCCTTCTCTCTCAAGAATTCCTAAAAAATCTTTTTGGATCATAATGATTCCATCAATGAATGCTTGGATTTCTGGAGTAGCATTCGTTACACTTGTTACTCTCTCTAAATTATCAAAGGCACCAAGAAAACTTTCTGCAAATTTTTTAATTGAATCTTTTCTAGCATTCAAAAGATCATTCGCAGTTCTTCTCTTGTAATTTTGAAACTCTGCCCTTTCTCTTAGCCAAGAATCTTTTAAGGTATCCACTTCCTTCTTTGCTTTATCCAATTCATTTTCAACACCATCCATGGCTGATTTCATGGCTTCATCTGAAAGAATTTGCTCTTCCGGTGTGGGATTTGACCCTTCTTGTACTACTGTTTCATTGGTCTCTGCCATTTTTCCTCCTACCTATCGACTCATTTTTGTTATCATTTCAGAAACTAATTTTGATGTGAATTCTAACAAGGGCAATGTCTTGTTATAATTCATTCTCTGCGGTCCTATAATTCCCATAGAACCAATACGCTTCTCACCCATCCGATAATTCGTAGTAATGATAGTCACGCCACCTAACTTTTCATCACCATCTTTGCCTATTATCGTATATACTCCATCCATCGGCACGTGTTCTGTAAAAAAGTTTCTCAGAAAATTTTTCTCATCGAAAAGATGTAAAATATTCTCTAAACGATCCTCTTCGTCCCGAAAGTTTTCATATAAATTTTTTAACCCATCAATATAGAGATTATCAAAATTAAAATTTTCTGATGCCATAGAACGAGCTATAGACGGTGCAAGCAGTGCGAACCCTTCTGGCCCTTCTTTTTTTAGCATCATTTGCGGGATCAAATTGTTCTGTATTTCATGAACATCGAATCCCTTCACGTTTTCATTTAAATAGCGTGAAATTTGGTAGAGCGATTCTTGAGAAATATGATGATCGAAAAAAATATTTCGATTCAAAACTGTTCCAGAACGCATAACCAATATCATCAATACCTCACCACCATTTACGTGAATGAGTTCTAAGTGTTTTAAAGTATCCAATGAACCTTCAGGTCCAAGCACGACACTTGCACTTTGCGAAAGTGAAGCGAGCACTCGAGAAGTCGCGACGAGCACTTGATCCAACCTGAACTGCATTTTCAGATATTCTTCTTGGATCCTCTGCTTCTCTTTTAACGTTAGCTCAAAGAGTGTAACCAAACTATCGACATAAAATCGATAGCCTCTTTCCGTAGGGACTCGGCCACCAGAAGTATGTCTGGCAACAATAAATCCCATATCTTCTAGCTCAGAGAGAGAAGTTCTGATCGTAGCGGGAGAAAGTCCGATTTCATACTTCTCTGAAAGCGTCTTGGATCCGACAGGTTTGTTGTCGGAAACAAACTCATCCACAAGAGCTTTTAATATCACTCGATGCCTTGGCGAAAGATCCATATTCTCTATACTTCTTTAGCACTCTATACATTAGAGTGCTAATCTATCTAAAAAGTTTACGAATAGGGGGTTTTTAGGTCAAGTAAGTACAAAAAAATTGAAGCTAAAATTAGCAGTCTTACGCAAAAACTGCTATTTCGGTTCAAACGGGGTAACTTTCGATCCGATCTCTTCCCGAATTTTTGGCCTGGTAGAGGGCAATGTCGGCTGCTTTGATCACTTCTTCGGGTTTCTGTGTAGGATGGATTTTCGTGTACCCCATGCTGATCGTGACATTCAAATAGAAATTATCAAAAATGAAAAAACGATGCTCGCGGACAGAGTCCAGCATTCTCTGGAATACGATGGTGGCAGCTGGAACGTCCGTGTCTGGAAGGATGCAGCCGAATTCTTCTCCACCGATTCTGCCCACAGTGTCTTCTTCACGCAAACAATCGCGGAATATGACGGCAATGTTCTTTAGAACCTGGTCTCCCGTATCATGTCCATAGGTATCATTGATCTGTTTAAAATGATCAATGTCTATGACACCTAATATCGCTTCTCGGTTCCTTCGTTTTACGATCGCGATGCTCTTAACTAATGTATCTTGAAACGATCTGCGATTAGGTAGAAGGGTCAATTCATCCATATACGCTAATCTTTTAAGACTATTGATGAGTAGGGTCTTTTGTTCTTCTAAACGTTTGCGTTCCCTGATGTCTCGAACTATGCAGGCGTAAAGATTTTTACCTTCGCCGGCGGGTCGGATTTCAAAGATCCGCATTTCAACGGGAACCAGACCAGAAAGTTTTGTATGCATTTCGAGCTCGCGGAGTGCACCGGAAACATACTTTGAGTCTTCAGACTTTAAAATATAAGAAACTGTTAAGTCGTCTACCTTGTTGGAACTGAAATCAATGGGAAATAGGAATCCAATTGTTTTTTGTTTGAGTTCTTCTAAAGTGAAACCACTTAAATCCTCTAATGCGGGGTTTGTAAGAACAATTTTGCTATCATTGTTTAAAACGAGGATACCATCTATGGATCTGGCAACAATCTCTTGCGAAGTTTTTAACTCGTTGATTTCATTCATTGCCCCACACGCTTCCTTTTTCTTTCCTATAGGCATCACGCCACTTATGGATATGTCGATAATTTATTTCAGGCTGGTTTTGCCTGAACTCTTTTTTTGGTAATGGAACGTAACTTTCGAAATTTAAATTTTGATACCAGTATGATACAGAGATTAGATCCACTGTCAAGGCATTGGCGTGACCATGCTCTAAAAGAAATTTAAAACTTTTCTCAAAGGCAAGAGGAGATTCCAACCAGAAACGATAAAGATGCGTTCTTCCCAACCAGCCAACGCTATCGCTAATTCTTGGATAACCAAAGAAGGGATGCATGAAAATTTCTTTCGGACACCATGCTGTATTAAAGAGGTCTTCTGTTCCTGTTCCATGCAGTTTCGGTGGCCATTTTTCTGAGTCTATAAAGATCTGATCATCTCCTTCCCCATACCACATGGGAGTCGGTGAGTCTACATAAAGGTTTAATCCAATAAAGTGACCTCTTCCTTTCGTATCGAGGACAACAAATTGATTCTTTATGTCTAATGGTGCCTTCTCCGTTTCTCCTAGTAGGGCCCATTCATTTTCTCGACCATCTTTTGTATTCGGAGTGGTAATGGTTCGATTCCAAGAAGCAAAAAATCTTAGATCAGAATCAGGTGGGGTGATCCATTTTTCATAATCAACATAGAAATAAAAATTTTCTATTTCCACATCACTTTCATTCTCAATCTCGATCTTAGCTGTGTTTGCATATGGCATAGGTATATAAGAATTCAACGCCTTACCTTTTTTCGGTCCCACAACTAAGAGCGCCGAATTTAAAATATATTCCTCTCCCCAACCCTGTCCAAAAAAGTCACCTAACGGAACTTCTACAGATGGCTTAGTTTCTCCATCCCAATACATTCTGATGACAGTATTTCTGCGAACCATCGGATCTTTTGAATTTAAAGTGATCCAAATGTGTTTGATGACTCCTGATCCTTTTATTTCTGCTATAACCTTTTTACCTTTTCCGGGTATCTTAATAAAGTCGTCATTTCCACCTAATCGATCATAACTAGAAATTCTTTCCGTACTATATTTTTTAGGCAACCAAAGTGAAGAATCGATCGTCTGTGAATCAATCGAAATTGGCACATAAATAAAAGACAATAAGAGACTAAAATAGATTTTAATTCTCATTAGTCGTCTTCCAGAGTTTTAAATTTACAATTACGAACATTAGAGAAACCAAGAGTGCTTGCATAAACATTTCCAAAGCGACAAGCGTATGAATTTTTAAACTGACATCAGGTATAAAAAAAAGAACACCTTCCAGATTCCCAGGAGCAGGCGAAATGGCAAGTAGCCCGCTGATGATGCCCTTGCTCCAAAAAACAAAAAATAAAATGCTAGGAATCGACTGTTTTTTTAGCCAGTCTAAGGTATGCACCAATAGAATAGAAAACAAAAACGCATTTATGATCTGTATCGGGAAAAATAATCTCATTGCCTCTGCCCAGAGCAATGGATTACTTTCGGTAATGAGAAATCTTTGAAAGATCGCTCCTTCTCCTACATAGTATTTCTTCATGACGAATTGATAATATGGTATAGAAACCACAAAATAAGAAATAAGATGACAAATAATGTATGTAAATATGATTCTAATTTTAGTCTTCATGAAATACCATTTTAATCCTTCGCTTCCATCCCAATCATTCTAGCCATGAAATTAGAACTCAAGGCAAAACTTTTAAGAACCTTTCCCAAAGCCAAAACCATACAGTCTGGTAGGCTATTCACCCGTCAACTTAGCTATTTAATCGATTCGTCTCTTGTTTCCTTATTTCAGGGCTTGGATCAGGAGTATTCTGTGTCTCAACACCTTGCCTTGATACCAATTGGTGGGTACGGGAGAATGGAAATTGCTCCGTATTCCGACATTGATCTTCTTTACCTCCATGATGGTAAATTGAAACACGAAATTCTCACTGCGATCATTTCGAAAATTAACAATTTTCTATATAATAACGGGAGAGAAGTTGGCCATACCTGTAGAACCATCAAAGAGTCTTTCGAATCTCTTGAGAATATCCAAAGCTATCATGCAGTACTTGACTCTCGATTTTTGATAGGCTCACGTCCGTTATATATCAAGTATCAGTCAGATTTCCTGGAGAAACTACCCTCTGATAGAGTAGCAGAATTCAACGAGTTTAAAATCGCTTTTTTGGAAGGACGAATCATTAATTCCTATGACCCGTTTCTGCTCTCAGAACCGAATCTTAAGAATGATCCACTCGGTTTAAGAGATGTTCAGTTTATCTACTGGCTGGAGAAGACAAGTCTCTTAAAGAATGATCATGGATCTGGAGTTTTCGATTTCTTTCTTAAAGGTGACACACTTCCAATCCTAAACGCTTATGATTTTTTACTTCTCACAAGATCAGCCCTACATATATTATCTGGTCGAAAAAACGATCGCCTTGATTTGAACTATCAACCAGAAGTTGCAGAATTTTTGGGATTTGGAGAAAAAACAAATCTAAATGCGATCGAAAGATTTATGAGTGCTCTTTATAAATCTCAAAAAGAAATTTATTTTTATTTGGGAATGTACTTGGATGCCAGAAAAACACCCATTGTTCCAAGTTATACGAAATCATTTTCAAATCCTGACACTCTATATGAAGAGGTAATTCACTTTTTTTTAGATGCGCAGGAAACAGGAACAGAGCCATCACGCATCTTATTAAATGATTTAAGATTTGCTTCTAATTTTATCGATGAAGATTTTAAGAGTAATAAAATCGTCATTGATTCATTTATCAAATTGATCAAAAACAAAAAGCAAGTGGGCCATTTGCTGACGTTAATGCATGAATGTAATATTCTCGGAAAACTGATACCAGAATTTGGAGCTTGTACCAATTTTCCTTTGTTCAGCTTTCATCATCAATATACTGTAGATGAGCATACGCTACTCATTTTAAGAGAACTCGATCTCCTTATAGAAGGAACCTGGGAAGACCTCCAAGTTCAAGAAATCTTCAACCAGTGCGAAAAAGTTGACATTCTTATTCTCGCTATACTCATTCATGATGCCGGTAAAGTAAAAGAAGGTGACCATTGCCAATACGGCGCTGAGTTAGCACTGATTGTCGCGGAAAGATTTAGATTCAGTGAGGAAGATACGGAGCTACTTCGATTTCTAGTCGCCGAACACATCATCATGTCTGAACTCTCTTCAAAACGAGACATTCATGACCCAGAGTTAATTTTAAATTTTTCAAAAATATTTGCTACGCCAAATACTCTACGTCTTCTATATATTTTGACCATTATCGATACCAAATCGGTTGGCAAAGGTGTTTTAACAAATTGGAAAAAAGAAATCTTATATTTCCTTTATCGCTCCACCTTAGAAATTCTAGAAAAGAATACGAACCCCATTAAAACCATTGAACGGATAGGACAAACGCTAGAATCTTATCTGATTGAAAAAGAAGGACTCGAACCAGATGTTTGCCGTGGGATCGTTAAATTCGCATTAGACGTAAAACCACAATCCTATTTAAATTATAATACACCGCGTCGAATTTTTCAGCATTTTGTTAACATTATGGAATGGAATGCATCAAAAGAATCCATAAAATTTATTTCAGAGTCTGAACCAGCATTTATCACAATATCTATATTCAGCTCAGAAAACAGACAGTTGTTACTTTTTGTATGCGGTACTATTTCTTCTTTAGGACTTAATCTCGTTGGGATGAGACTGTTTCGAACCGTCAATGGTGATATCATTTTACAGGCACAAATTACAGATCAGATCGGATCCGGTGCCATAGGGTCCGAACAAATTGAAACCATCGAGCACACCATAAAGGACTGCATAAATGGAAAACTTAATATCGAAGAAATAGCCACAACGAGCAATATTTGGTCTAGCCCCATCAAAATTCCTGATGGTATGGTGGAACAATTGGTAAAATTCTCAAACGATATTTCAATTAATTATACTGTGTTAGAAATTAGGCTCCCGGACTCTCTGGGTTTGGTTTATAGAATTTTAAGAACGTTACTTGATTTTGATCTAAATGTTATTTTTGTTCGTATCTCAACTAGCGCCGATTTTGCGTATGACTCGTTTCATATCCAAACAAAAGATGGTTTCAAAGTTGAAAATTCTGATCTTATTTTTTCAATAAAGGAGAAAATCTTAGAAGTTACCCAAATGAAAGAAAATCAGGGAGTTTTTGAGATAGATTTTTAATATGAATTGGTGGAAAGAAGCAGTCATTTATCAAATTTATCCACGCAGTTTCCAAGACTCGAATGGAGACGGAATCGGTGACCTAGAAGGGATTATCCAGCGTTTAGATTATCTTGGTGGTTCAAAGGATTCCCTTGGTGTCGATGCGATTTGGCTTTCTCCCGTGTATCCTTCACCAATGTTCGATTTCGGTTATGATATTTCAAATTATGAAGAAATAGATCCTGTTTTTGGTGATCTCTCCACATTTAGGAAATTATTAAAGGAAGCCCACAAACGAGACATTAAGATCATTATGGATCTTGTCGTCAATCACACATCTCATCTACATCCTTGGTTCATAGAATCTCGTTCTTCAAAGAATAGTCCTAAACGAGATTGGTATCTATGGAAAGAGACACCTCATGGAGTTCCGCCAAACAACTGGCTAGGCGCTTTTGGTGGACAAGGTTGGGAATTTGATAAACGCACAGGCGAGTCGTACTTCCATTCCTTCTTAAAAGAACAGCCCGACTTAAATTGGCGCAATCCTGATGTAGAAAATGCCATCTTCAAAATGATTCGATTTTGGTTGGATATGGGTGTGGATGGTTTTCGTTTAGATGTTGTTAACTTATATGTCAAAGATGAGTTTCTAAGAAATAATATTTCTTATTTTATGAAGGGTCCTAGGCCGTATGATAAACAGGTACATACCTATGATCGCGATAGGCCCGAAATGCACGGTATTTTGAGACGCCTTAGAAAACTTTTAGATTCGTATCCAGATAAAAGAGTTGCCGTAGGCGAGGTCATGCAAGATTTTCCAGGGAATGTAACTCTTCCAGCTACTTACTGTGGAAAAAATGATGAACTTCACTTAGCTTTCAATTTTATGTTTTTATTCTCGCCATGGAAGGCGGAAAGTTTCTTTCAAATCATTAAAGATTTTGAATCGGCCTTAGGTGAAGAAAATTGGCCAAATTACACCCTTTCAAATCACGATTTTCCTAGACATATCACGCGTTATATGAAAGAAGGGGAAACCATTCCCCGAGCGAAAGTGGCTGCTACTCTCATGCTAACGCTTAGGGGGACGCCATTCTTATACTATGGTGAAGAAATCGGTATGGAACGGCAAAAAGTTCCATTTAAAAAAATCAAAGACCCTGTAGGGAAAAAGTATTGGCCGTTTCATCCGGGACGAGATCCAGAAAGAATACCTATGGCATGGGATGGATCAAAAAACACTGGTTTTACGACTGGCGTTCCCTGGCTGCCAACTTACGAGAAGGCAGATAAAGTGAATGTTGAAGTCCAAAGTCAAGATAACAATTCCTTATACAATACCTATAGACAATTGATTCAACTACGCAAGAACAGAAAATCTCTTCGAAAGGGAAATCTAAAAATCAATCTGAGTAAAGATAAGAAAGTATTGTTCTATAAGAGAAAAGAAGGGAAAGAGGAGACCTTTATCTTTTTAAATTTCACCAATGAGAATGTAGAGGTTTCCTACCCTCGAAAATGGCAATTAGACGAAATTCTCTTTAGTTCCGTTGGAAGGTCGGCTTTATTAAAACAGGAATTAGAGGACGGATTTTTAAGAGTCCTGCCAAATGAAGCCATCATTTTCAGCAGTTAGATACCAGTGAGTTATAGAGAATAGATGGAGCCGATTTTTTCGTCTACCCTTTTGAATTGGACTGTTACTCCAATTTTGATTTGGCTAAAATCGGTGACATCCTCGATTACGGCAGTTATTTTTTGGTGATCTGGAAAATCAATGATTGCAAGAACATAGGGCGCGCGTTCAGCCATATGTCCGAATCCCACGTAGACGATCGTATATGTATATACTTTGCCTGGCTTCATGTGCGCTTTAAACGTTAGCTAGATCGTCAGTCCAATCTAGCTAACCTCCCTTTCGAATCTTATCTTACTTCAATCTCTCGATGATTGTCGCAATTCCCATTCCGCCACCGATACAAAGAGTGACTAAACCGTAACGAAGATCTCTTCTCTCAAGCTCATCAAGAACCGTCCCAGTCAAGATAGCTCCAGTAGCTCCAAGTGGATGACCTAGTGCCATGGCACCACCATTCACATTGATCTTTTCTCCATCAATGCCTAAGGTCTTTTTAACGTAGAGAACCACAGAAGCAAAAGCCTCATTGATTTCCCAAAGGTCGATATCATTCACAGTTAATCCTGCTAGTTTTAAGGCTTTCTGCGAAGCAGAAACTGGTCCTGTTAGCATGATCGTTGGATCTTCACCAGTCGAAGCAGAAGAAAGAATTCGTGCTCGTGGTTTTAGACCATATTTTTTTAAACCTTCATCATTAGCTACTAGCAATGCTGCTGCACCATCCACGATACCGGATGAATTTCCAAGTGTGTGAATGTGATTGATTTTCTTAATTTCTGGATAAGAGCGAAGAGCAATTGCATCTAATTCTTGTTCACCGATCGTTTTAAATACCGGACCAAGTCCAGATAAAAAAGCATAATCAGATTCAATACGAGGATTCTCTTCTTCTGTAACAATGGTTCCATCATCTAACTTGACAGGAACGATTGATTTTTTGAAATATCCATTCTTTACAGCGTTGGCTGCTTTGATTTGTGATGATTCAGCAAATCTATCCGCTTCTTCTCTAGAAATATCGTATTTAGTAGCGATCAAATCAGCCGAAATTCCTTGAGGCACTAAATTGTAAAATTGTGCAATCTTCTCATTTCCAACGTTGAAATCACGACCAAGCATATCATCGCCCATCTTAACGCGGCTCATGGATTCGACTCCACCACCCACTGCTAAGTCCATAGCCCCTGCCGCAACATGGTTCGCTACGTTATTCAATGCTTGTAATCCTGATCCGCAAAACCTGTTTACGGTATATCCAGGAACTTCTTTGGGCCAATGAGCAGCCATTACCGCATAACGAGCAATACATGCAGCTTGATCAGCAACCTGTGATACACAACCAAGTACGACTTCTTCAACTGTTTTTGGATCAATTCCGTTTCTTTCTTGTAGCGCTTTGAGCGTAGCAGCGGAAAGCTCTTGAGGGTGGACACTCGCGAGAGTTCCTCTCTTTTTTCCTTTTCCTCGAGGTGTTCTAACTGCATCGACGATATATGAATTCCCCATAAATTTCCTCTCTCTGGGTAGTAGATATGAAAAACGTACACGGTTCCGTTCTAATGGAAAGAATAAATCACGATTTTGATATGGTTTTCTTTAATTTGTTACCAAAGTAACGCATTCTTCTTTCGAAGGCACACTTTTTGATACGTAAGTACCCATCTGCTTGATCTCCAAAGGCGATATATGTCTCATTGATCAGATTGACATAGCGCCAATTGGGATGAAAAGCATCCATATAGCTTCTCCGGTTCCAATCCACATACTTCCAAGCGCTGAAACTGTGATTTACCCCGATCTTCTCATCGATAGTACCGATCAGTTGGAATTGTTCCGAACACACAGATCGAAAAAAAATGAAACGATTGAAAAAATATAAAATATTTCGATTGGGATTTGCGGACAATATGGAGGCAAAATGCTCCTTCATTTCTTCAACCGTATAGAATAAATCTGGTCCTGAATTCGTAGAGCGAAAGATAACAGGTGAAAACTCATCTTTGGCGTAAATCTTTGTTAGAATGCGAATGTACTCAGGGTCATCTAAGAGAACAGGAATTTCATTAAATGCGAAGGGAAATGGTTCTCTTTCATTCATATGAATTTCAATATATCTAGTATGATCAAAAGAGGTATCATTGATATCCGTTGCCACAATTTTAAAGAGATGGGGCTTTAGGATTTCATCTTCATATAAATCTCTGACGGTAACGGCGCCCTCCTCATATAAAATGGCACTACCAAAATCGATAAAACTTGCCCCTTCAAACAAGTTTCCAAGCGCGCCATAGGATTTATGGATCACGTTTCTTTGGAAAATGGCACGAAGGATTAGGTTATGATCTAGTAGACGATGACGACCTGATCTTTGTTCGACGACTGTATTTTTAGTTTTTTTGATTTTATAATAATGGATATGGTTTGCTAACCCAAAACGTAATTTTTCAACCGCATGATTTTCGATTAATCGATTTTCATCTTCCTCATCTTCGATGATGGTGCCGTTAGCAAATAAGGGAAACAGGAAAAAGATTAAAACGAGGATACACCTCGTTCTGGTATCGAAATTAAATTTGATGAAAAACAAAGATTCGTACGTGAAGTCGAATTAGCGATTAATTTCTCTGACCAATCAACGGACCGCCAACTTTTTCCATCATTCTTTCTTTCGTCAAAATCAAATCTTCGCGATTGTCGGCTGCCATTTCTCCACCACCATCCAAATAAATGGCACCTTTCGGACATGCTTCTTCACATAACCCGCAGAAAATGCATCTAAGCAAATTGATCTCAAACTTTTCTGCATATTTGTCTTCCGTGTGCAAATGTTGCCGATCGGAGGGAACTTCCTGCGCATGAATTGTTATGGCATTCGCAGGACAAATCCACATACAACAAAAGCAGGCAGTACATCGTTCCCGACCCTGTTCATCGCGTTTCATCGAATGCATACCACGGAACCTTGTGGAGTACTGTCTCTTTTTCTCCGGGTATTCTATGGTCACCTGCTTGTTGAAAAGAGCTACCTTCAGGAAATGTTTGATAGTAATCCACATCCCCTTCCCAATCGACCAAAAGTAAAATTTCTCATACCAGGAAAACTGATGTCGTTTAGCGACATTGATAACATTAACGGTTCCCAAGAAGAGCCTCCTCTTTAGAAACAAGGCTTACACTTAGTTTTTCAAAAAATTCGGCAGAAGAGGGAAGACCCTTCGGTGCTTCCATCGATTTCTCAAAATTTTGGATTAAGCTGTTTTTATTAGTAAAAGATCCAGACTCTTCCGCAAAGATCTTAATCGGTACGGCATAAGTCGCTGATTTCGCACTCTGAGTTAGATTTGTGTCCAAAACGACAAGGTTCGCTTTTCCTATAAGTGAAGAAGGTATTTCTTCCTTTATAACAAAAATAAGATCGATCGATCCCTTTGCCAATTGGGCTTCAATTCCGGATATACCATCACTAGTCGTGAGTCCGAGATCCAATGCACCTTTCGTGTTAGGATGAGAGTCTTTCGTCATTAAAAAATCAACTTGTTCTGTTTCTTTGTATTGCGCGTCTTGAACCCGTGCTTCAAACAAAATGGATTTCCCATTTAACTGACTTGAGATTGATGAAAGGGTATTTTTGATCTTTGTTAGATTCTCGTTCGACTCATGCGCACCGCCGATAACGGCAATGCCTTTCGCCGATTTCATTAAGTTGGCAATCTTTGGTAAAACTTCGACAGAAGTAGAAGACTTTCCTGAGTCCAAATAAGAAAAGAGTCTATTCTCATTCATCCAATCCAAATCAAAACGACCCTTGTCACATAAAAAGAACATGCCCTTTTCATGGTTTTCCTTTACCATATAACGATACATTTTGTTGTCTCGTACGTTGGTTGTTACATTACAGCCTGTAGAACATCCGTGACAAACCGAAGAATGGGATTTATACCACCAAACTCTTGATTTAAATAATGTTTTATTATTGAGTAGAGCACCGACAGGGCAGATATCTGCAAGAGCACCCTGGAAATTATGATCAATGGGTTCGTTGTTTGCCAGTCCGATAAGAGAATGGTTTCCTCTTTCGAAAAGACCCAGATTGGAGACTCCGACTTTTTCTTCTTCAAATCTTACACAACGGTAACACACGATGCATCGATTATGATTGATGATTAAATTAGTTCCGATTTCTTCCTGAGGAACGTTTCGTTTCTCGAACTCAAATCGCGAATGTCCCGTTCCAGATCCAAATGCATTGTCCTGTAACTTACACTCTCCTGCTTTATCACAGACAGGACAGTCTAACGGGTGATTCGCGAGAAGGAATTCCATCGTGCCAGCTCGTGCCTCTTTGACTCGATCCGACTTAGTGACTATGCCCATTCCTTCTTTGACTGGAGTATTGCAAGCCGCCTGGAGCCGTGGAACGCCTTCGATCTCAATGAGGCACATACGACACATACCAACAATAGATAATGCGGGATGATAACAAAAATAAGGGATTTCGACGCCGACATCCTTGGCCGCATCTATAAGGTTTTTTTTCTCGTCTACTTCGAACTCGACGCCATCTATCTTAATTTTAACCAAAAGCTAGCCCCCTTGTTATGATGAGACCAGAGTTCATGAATTCTGTCAAACCTTCCTTTCTAAATTATAAATACATCTCGTAGACAGTCGTATTCTTTGAGACTAGTACCAAGACTTTTTAAATAAGCTGACTGGATCTGGATATTTTTCGATCTAATCTTTGTCTTTTGGGCCAAGCCAATCAGAAAATCTTCCAAGATGGGGAGGGCTTTTCCATCTAGAAAAAAATGGGACTCAATCGAGATATGCAAGTCGGTAAAGAAGCTTCGACCTGCCAGGAAATGGCTAAAGGATTCGAAAATCCGACCTTTGTCTTTCCTCCAGGGAATGCCTTCGATTTTCATATAGATTTCGGTCAGCGAAGGAGTATTGTAATCCAAATGCAATGGAAAAAGTTTCTTATCTATTAGGGAATCAGGACTCAAATGCAAAAGCGGTGCGATTTTTTCAAATAAAGCCTCTGCTGTCACAGGTTTCAGTAAGTAGGCGCTGACCCCGCTCTGGGCTGCACGGACGATCATTTCTTTATCACCTGCCGAAGTTAGCATCACGACAGGCGTCTGTTTGTAAAATTCTTTCCCCTTTTCGATAAAAGACAACCCGTCCAAATGAGGCATCATTATGTCACAGACAATCAAATCAAATTCTTTAAACCTAACACGTGATAAAGCCAAGATCCCATCCGTAACATGTGTGACGAGAAAATTGTATCTCTCAAGAAGATTGATAATGACGCCTGCATTTGTTCCATCATCTTCTACCAATAACACTTGATATACTTTCATCTTTTTATTGGTTTGGTATGTTGTCGAGATTAGCGTATTTCAAAAACCATTTCGGTTGTAAGGATCTTTGATAAAAATAGGCATCAATCAGAACTAGGTTAATCACTGCTTCTACGATCGGAACAGCTCTGGGCAATACGCAAGGATCATGTCGACCTTTCGCCTTCAAGACCGTCTCCTCGTTCTGATCATTGACCGTTTTTTGTTCTTTCTTGATAGTTGATGTTGGCTTAAACGCAGCTCGGACAACCAGATCCATTCCATTTGAAATTCCACCTTGGATTCCACCAGAATTGTTCGTACGCGTTTTGACTTTGCCGGTGCCATCTTCTAAATAAAATTCATCATTATGTATGCTGCCAGTTTGGCGAGTACCAGAAAAACCAGACCCTACCTCAAATCCTTTACAGGCAGAAATGGAAAGCAATGCCTTTGCTAGATCAGCATCTAACTTATCGTAAACAGGATCCCCAAGGCCAGGAGGTAAATTTCTAACGATGGCTTTTACGACTCCCCCGACCGAATCCCCCTCATCTCTCAATTTTCTAATCAAGGTTTCCATTTGGTCGTTTACATTTTTATCTGGACATCTTGTTGGAAATTGATCAACAAACTCTCGGCTAGGTGGAAATTGGGGCTCAGCAATATTGGAATCGATTTGCCCCACACTGTCTACCCAGGCAATCGTTTCTATGCCCAGCTCTCGCTTTAAGATGACCCGTGCCAAGCCTCCCGCTGCCACCCTCCCGATCGTTTCTCGCACCGATGACCTTCCGCCACCGACATGTGCTCTGTGGCCATACTTTTCTGAATAGGTATAATCTGCGTGGGAGGGACGAAAGACGTGAGCCATCTCATCGTAGTCTGCTCCAATCGTATTTTTATTATTAACTTTTAGTAAAATGGGACTGCCAGTGGTTTTTCCCTCGAAAACTCCAGACTCAACCATGACTCTGTCTTCCTCATCTCGGGGAGTCGTTAAGTCATTTTGACCAGGACGTCTCCGAGTCAGATCTCTTTGGATCTCCTCCGCGGGAAAGGGCAATCCTGCAGGCACACCATCAATCACAACACCAACGGAAACTCCGTGTGATTCACCGTAAGTCGATACTCTAAAAATTTTTCCCCAGCTAGAAGGCATATGAAACCAAGTAAAAACTCGATTGGAAATGATCCAATTAAGTTTTTTTTATCCTGTGGATTTGAGAAGATGACAAATGAAAGGGCTTTGTTGGCTTATGTTTCTTAAGACACCGTTATTCTCAAAATATTGGATACTTTCACTCTTTCTCCATTTTTCGATTTTATTGACTTTCTTTTTCACTGAGTCAGAATCTGAAAATCTGATAAAACTTCGCCTAACTCATGGATCGGCCATTTCTTTATACTCGCGAGACGTTGCCAACAAAATCGGTCTTGGTGAAAATTCTCCCTCTCCCTTACGTTCTGATACAGAAATGGGGACACATGCAGAAGAGCGGGAGATTGATTTATTTCGTAACGCCTTAACTTATCCAGAATTGGCAATCGAGCAGGGGTTGGAAGATGACTGCTCGTTTCGTGTTACTGTTGCAGAAAACGGACAGGCTGAAAAATTGGTGGTCATAGCACCCTGCAAGTACAATGTTTTCGATGCTCAAATTAGGTCTCAATTACGTGAATGGAAATTCAATTTCCCAAAAGGAAAGGATCTAGTTCTACCGATCCGATTTCGAATTCATGCCAGAGAATGATCCAACTAACGAAGAACGGCGATGGTATGTAGTTTACACTAATCCTCGCGCAGAAAAAAAGCTTTCTAAACTTTTTAAAAAATACAAAATTGAAAACTATCTCCCACTCATCACTGAAAAAAAGAAGTGGAGCGATCGAATAAAATCAGTTGAAATCCCATGTTTTAAATCTTATATTTTTGTTTATATTGAATTTTGGAAAGAGCGAGTTAAAGTATTGCAATTGCCTGGAGCACACCACTTCGTATTTCATAAAGGGCAACCTGCGACCGTCGAAATCGATGATATAGAATCGTTAAAATCGATTCTTCAGATTAGAAGTGAAACCGTGGAAGTCAGAGAAAATGAAGCTTTGAGTAAAGGTAAATTTGTCAAAGTTGTCGGAGGTATTCTGGCTGGCCGAACGGTAGAGATAGAAAAACGTAAAAACAAAATAGCTGTTTTCGTTAGATTTCCTATGATGAACCAAGTTGCTATCGTAGAAGTGAAACTCGAAGACATCGCATTGGAAGAGGAAGTAAGATTATGAAAAATATACAAACAATCATAGAGAGAGCGCTCGATGATGAAATTTCCTCGATTCACCATTTTCGGGCAAATCTAGATCCGAGCATTGCGAAGTGTGTTGAATTGATCCTTCAAAGTAAAGGCAAGGTAATCGTAACAGGTGTTGGAAAATCTGGAGATATCGCAAAAAAAATTTCACATACGCTTTCATCCACAGGAACATCCGCATACTTCCTTCATCCTACAGATGCCTCTCATGGCGATTCAGGTATCGTTGGTGCTGAAGATGTAGTCTTGGCCATTGGTAAAAGTGGTGAATCGGAAGAATTGAATTTCATACTACCTACTATAAAAAGGATCGGAGCGAAAATCATCGGAATTACCGCAAATAACAAGTCAAGACTTGCAGAATTATCTGATATTACGATCATCACTCCCATTCTAAAAGAAGCTTGCCCTTTGGCACTTGCTCCAACTTCTTCTACCACTATCGCGCTAATGTTAGGAGATGCGATTGCGATGGCACTAATGGAGCTTAAAAATTTTAAATCAGAGGACTTTGCTTTATTTCACCCAGCCGGTCGACTAGGAAAAAGGCTTTCATTGAATATATCAGACGTTATGCGCAAAGATGAGAAAAATGCCTTTGTTTCTATTTCAGCGAACTTAGATGAAATATTAAAAGAAATCACCAGGAAAGGTTTAGGCGCAACGGGAGTCGTAGATTTAAACGGAATCCTTATCGGACTGATTACGGATTACGATATCAGAAAGAGTTTATCCAACAAAAAATTAAATGAAGGAATAACGGCTAAAGAAATGATGAATCCAGCGCCTAGTTTCTTTCATCCTGAAGAAAAAGCCTACGAAGTATTATTAAAAATGGAAGATCGTGAGCGTCCCATTTCTGTCGCACCTGTAGTAGACGGAAATAAAAAATTTGTAGGGATGGTCTCTGTTCACGACTTACTACAAAAAGGACTGTAAACATGCCAGAATCATACAAAATTATCGCAACAGTTGGAGAGGACGATATTCGAAATCTTCAAAAGAAAGATACTAAGGATATCGATGTAATTGAAGTTAGACTCGATTTATTTTCAAGAAATTATATCCAAAAAGAAATGAAAAAGAAGATAAAATCTCTTGGTTTACCTGCTTTATTCACATACCGTCGTGCGGAAGATAGTAGTGTAAAATCTTATGTTAAACTTTTCCCAGAAGATGTGGAAGGGATTTTGAAAGATTTTAATGACAATTCAAACTATCTTGATATCGAATTGAACCGTGAAGACACTATTTTCACAAACTACGAACAGTTAAATTTCCGAATCATCTACTCCTACCATTCTTTCAAAAAATCCATTTACGCGAAAGAAATGAAGGAATTCATTCAAAACTCACGACCCGTTAAAAAGAAAAATCCGATTTTTAAATTTGCGATTACGCCTGAGGACATTCAGGAAACCGCTGAGTTTATGAATGACATAAAACTTTTGGCAAAAACCAATACGATGATCGGAATTTGTATGGGGGAATCAGGCATCATTTCAAGAGTATTTGGAGATCATTTTAATTCTTCTTATACCTATATGACTTTGGGTGAGCCCAAAGCTCCTGGTCAAATTTCCATAGAAACATTTAGAAAATTTAGATCTGATTTATTTAAAGGTTCTACTCTTAAAGAACAAAAAGAAGAGGAATAACTTTCTACTGATTCGGGCCAACTTCCCCTTTATTAGCAAGAAATTCCTTGAATGTAATATCCTTTTCATAGATGGCAAAGTCTGATTCTTTTTTTGCCATTTCCCAATATTCCTCTTTTAGATTACCGGCAGCCTTAAGGTTAAGTTTTACATTTGGCAGATCAGATTTTTTCGCATAACAGCGAGCTAATAAGTAATGGGAGGCAGAAGAGTTGCTTACCTTCTGCAATAGCGAGATAGCAAGATCCGTTTTTCCTAAATAAAATAAATTTTTACCTCGATAGAATAAATATTCGCGTGTTTGGTTGATAGACGAGTCTGATTCAAGCACCGAAAAGTATTTCTCGGCGGCAGCTTCTTTTCCGAGCGTGGTTAAATATCGCGCTAAACGTAAAAATCCAACTTGGTATTTCTCTGGTGACTTAAGCGGAACGGGAAAGTTTGATTCTAAGTAACCGTAGTATTTTTCAAAGCTAGACTCTACTTTCGGTCCAGATTTATTATCTTCTGCTAAACAGATGAAACGAAACATATGAGACTCAATTTGTCCCGCAAGGGAAATGGCGCGCTCTGCATTTTCGGCACATTGTGACCACTTCGATTGGTCATGATTGAGTCTTGCTAATGCTAGCAGAGGCGTATCCTTTGCCAATTGCTTATGCGCTTCTTTAAAAGAGGATTCTGCCATTTCAAACTGTTTTAATTTTTGATAGGCGATGCCTTCATTCAGGTGGACATAATAAAGAAAGACATTCGGATCCTTGGAAAAAGGGTTTTTTCGGGCCTTTTCAAATGATTCGATAGCTGCTTTCGGATCGTCCTTTCGCAGTTTCACAATACCCATCTTATAGTGGTATCTTGTGCGATTTGGATTTTTTTCAATGAGTTGTTTTATATTTTCTTCTGCTAAATCGTACTTTTTTTCTTCAATGAGAGCAAGGCTATATTCCCATCTTAGGTTTTCGTCATTTGGTGTTAGTTTAAGTTCTTTCTCATATTCAGAACTTGGTTTTAAATCTTCTGCATCCTTCTCGAGCGAAGCAACTGGTTTCTTAATTTCTTGTTTTTCTACTGCATGTTTTGTTTCAACTGTCTTCGGCGGCTGAATATAAGTTGTGTTACTCGTTGGGTTTCCACGATTGCTAGTAGCACGGTTATATATCTTTTGCATTTCTTCATTTTTTGAATCATACTTCAAATATCGTGCTGCATAAGTAGCGGCTAAATTCCAATCTTGATGATAGTTAAAAAACAATGCTAACTTTAATAATACAGTTTTTTTGTGATCTCTTTCTAGGTTCAGCTCCGCAGCTTTGCGAAAATTTTGTACGGAATTCGGATAATCTTTTTTATATTCATAAATATATCCTAAGTACATATAAGCTTCTCCATCTGAAGGATGAAGATCTGAATACTTTGAGAACTTTTTGATCGCTTCTGAATATGCCTTTCTCGAAAATGCTTTCTTTGCATCTTTCAATAAAGCATTTTCGTTAGAGAAAACTGGCAGCGAAAATATAATGATAAGTAGTAGAGAGAAAAGTTTTCCCACAAGTTCCAAAATACATAAAACTCATGGGAATGGAAGGGAATTTTTGAAAAAATTTAAACTTTTGATCTATCTTCTTTTTGTTTCGAGAGCGCACGAGCTGCTCGCAAAACCATACTCATTGTTGTGATCTGCGGATTTACCGATAAACCTGTCGGATAAATGGATGCATCCATAACGAAGATATTTTTGTGTCCAAAGAGTTCCAAATTGAGGTCAACAGCGCCTTTGCTTTCCACATCTGCCGACTGTATGGAGCCATGCGGGTGGGCTGATCCGACTGAAAGTTGACCTGGTTTGAAGCCTTCCTTTAGAATCCAGTCAAAATTCGTTTGTGCATTCACTTTTACCGGCTCTGAAAATCGGGTGAACGGGAAGATCAGTTCCGTAGCGCCAGCGGCAACAGTAATCTCAGCCAACGTCTTCAGACCCTTAAGCATATTCAATCCGTCTGTTGGTGTTAACTCGAAATATACTTTCCTTCGTCCAAGACTCCATTCGACACTACCATTTGCTTCGCCGTCTGCACCATCGCGAACAAGGACAATACCAGCGTTATAATTTGTATAATCTTTCATTACATCAAATTGTGTTTTACCATAAAAAGGAATTAGGGAAGAAGCAAGCGTGGGTCGATAAGGTGCAGCTTCTAACCAATAACCATATCCTGTCCCATCTTGGTTATGCCCATCCTTAACGACAATGGATTGTGGAGGTCCCTTGAACATATTGATCTCTGTCGCAAATTTTCCAAAGATTGTAGATGTCGGGTGAACTTTTAAATTTTTACCTACCCATTTGTTTCCGATACCACTTCTCTGAAGTAATGCAGGTCCCTCGATGGCTCCTGCACTCACAATGACAACGGGAGCTGTGAGCTCCAAGGATTGAAGATGTACGTTTGGAGCTTTCTCATAAGCATCTGGCGTAAATTCTGCAAAGACAGTTTTAACCTTGCCATCGTTTATTTTTACTGCACGCATATTAGAGATAACAGTTGCTCCGTGATGGAGTGCATCAGGAATCCAGGTCAAAAACGCCGATTGTTTCGCGTTAATAGGGCATCCTAGTCCACAATGACCTGTACCGATACATCCTCTGTTATTGTTTTTTAGAACCTGCGGGTGAAGACCTAACTTATTGCCACCTATCCTCAAGACATCATTGTTTGCATTGATAAGATTCTCAGGGACTTCATGAACACCTAACCGTTCATGTACTTCCGTAACATACTCATCCATAGCTTCTCGAGATGAATTTTTCCAACCGAATCTTTTTTCCCATTCATTGGTCACATAATCAGGAGGATATAAGGAAGTCTGCCAATTGACCGTCGTAGAACCTCCAACAGTTTTTCCTTGAAGTATGGAGATCGTTTGTTCTTCCGAAACAATAAATCCCGCATCGCGGTATAAACGAGCTTGGGATAAAAATTCATCCGAATTGAACTGGGCCGGAGTGAAATAACTACCTTCTTCGATCAATATCACCTTCCATCCCGATCGAGAAAGCTCAGCCGCGGCAACAGCGCCACCTGCCCCAGAGCCAATGATGATGGCATCTGCAGATAATTTCCAATTACCTTCAGAAATCTGATTTTCTTTAATAATGGATTCGTGAAGTTTTGGTGTGATGATTTGTGAATTTATTGCTGGTATGCCCATTGAATTTCCGCCTTATTTAAGATAGCCGACATACTTTTGGTATTCTTTGTCTGAGCTTAATAGAAAGAATGATATTTGTCTAAAAATGGAGTAAACTCCGCGTTTTAATCCTAGTGAAGATGTCTTCCATGAAAGAAGTCTTTTCTCTCTTTCCTCAGCGGATAATTTTACCATCGGGGTGAAGGAAAAATCTAAGGCGATTGCAGCAAGTATAGAAGAAGGTAAACTCAATAACAACTGCAATACGCTCTCTGTTTCAATCGGATAGGGATGTCCGTAAATATATTTGTCTAAGGCAAGGCCTAAATCAAAATTAGGCACGGGGCTATCTTTTAGGAAGACTTCTTGCAAAGATTTAAAATTATGGTACGCTTCGGGTGATATACCGCGCAAGCCAGGGGTAACTAACCCGGGTCCGCAATTTACACCTTTTAAAGAAACAGCAGTTAGGGCAAAACATTTGAGAGCAAATTTAATAAAACGATTCCTAGAAAGTGTAAACGGTTCCAATGTGACCATCCTAAATCCAAAGATTAGATGTCTATTTTGTCATAATGCACTTAAATTTTCATTATTTTTACTACTTTTTACCTCATGTTTCCCTTTTTTTCGTAAGAAGAACTTACTCGTCGATATTTTGCTACCTGATGCAAAACCGATCCAACAATTATTGTCTCCAAACTCGAAACTTGAATCGGCAACGTCCCAACCAAGAGATCCAACAACTGTATCTGCGATCATCCTTCATTCCTCGGAAAAAAGAAAATTAACAGATTACATTCGTCTTTCCATGGAAAACCAATTCATGATTCATATAGGAATCGACAAAAACGGAATCGTTTACGCTGATCCCGACTTCTTAAAGAAGAGTTTTCTTGCCTCACCCGGTATCGACAAAGAGAGCATCCATATCGCCTATGAGGGAACGCAAGAAAACATCCTAGCAAACCAATCCCAATTCTCTTCCTTACGTAAAACAGTAGACCAACTATCCGAGGATTTGGGCATACCAAAATCAAATTTTGATATCATAGGAAAGCGCGGTATTTTCACTCACAATCAAGCGAAACGAAGGTTTGGTGGTTTCGTAGATTTTTCTATGTGTGGCGGAGAAAAACTCATAGAATTGATGCTTACCGAACTGAAAGGTAACTTTTATGATGAAGATCATTGGAAGGATCGGTATGAATCTGGATGGGTACTTAAAAAAGAGAATAAACAAAAATTACAAGAAAACTTTAATCCCACGAACGGCCGCGGAATCACGAAACCAATTAAATCAAGTATCAATAGCATCGAAAAAGATGAAAAGGGCTTTCCTATCGAATCCTATCGTGTCCGTTACACTCACAGAGGACGTATTGATCCCACCTGTATCGTGTTACACTATACGGCGATTCCAGATTATTTTCAATCTTTAAGGACGCTCGAAAATCGTAATCTAACCGCAACCTTAATGGTTGATAAAGACGGAAAAGCCTACCAACTTGTGGATGAATTGGAAGAAAGGGCCGCTGCAGCAACAGGCACAAATGATAATTGCATTCAAATCGAAATTGTTGCCCGTGATACGGCAGAACTTATCGCTCAGACGGCTCAAACAGAAAAAGTAAAAAATTTGGTTTTAGACCTGACTTCAAAATATAGAATTCCTTTAAACAATGAAGATATCGCTACTTTCTCTGGCATTTTTAGCCACACACAGGCAAAAAAAAAATGGGGTGGCTCTATATTTTTGAATGCTAAAGATTTTGATCCAGGAGAGGAATATATGGAATTGATCTTAAATTCGATTGGTGGAAAATACTTCTCGGAAACAAAATGGAAAAATAGAGATAGTTTCGATTGGGCAATCCTTTCAAAAAATTTTCAACCTTAGGATCTTAAAAATGAAGCGCGTTTTATACTTACCATTTCTCCTTTTCGCCATTTCATTTCTAATCAGCTGCAATTCGCAGAACAACGAATACCACCTAACTCAAAAGGAAGCCGAATATCGTGCTAGTCTCCTTTCAAATATTCATTACAATTTAAAAATTAATTTATCAACGGAAGATTTCTTTGAAGGAAATGTTGAAATCAGCTTTGATGTTTGGAAATCAGAGAAACTTAGATTAGATTATTTTCAAGGAGAAGTTCAATCCGTCGTATTAAATGAAGAACACCAGTTAGACAATATTGACCACACAAATGGATTTCTAATTATACCAGCACAAGATATCAAAAAAGGTAATAATAAAATAAAAATTAATTTTAAGACTCCTTATGCCAGAACTGGAAATGGACTTCATAAATTCACTGATCCTGATGATAAGGAAATATATATTTATTCCCAATTTGAGGCATTCCATGCAAATAAAATGTTTCCTTGCTTTGACCAACCTGACCTAAAAGCAACTTTCCAACTAACAGTTGAAGCACCGAAAAGTTGGAAAGTGATTTCTTCTAACAATCAATCATCTATTCTTCTTTCTACAAACAATCCAAATAGCATTCATACCTTTCCTAAAACAGAAAAATTTTCATCATACGTCTTCTCATTACACGCAGGCCCTTACCAAGTCTTCGAAGATTCGTATAATTCTATACCTTTAAAATTATACGTTAGGCGTTCACTGGCAAAATATATAAATCCCCGGGACTGGTTTCAATTCACGAAAGAGGGATTTGCCTTCTATGAAGGTTATTTCGACTTCGCCTATCCTTTTTCAAAATATGATCAGATCATCGTTCCCGAATTTAATTTTGGAGCCATGGAGAATGTGGGCGCGGTTACTTTTTCGGAAAGATTTGTATCGCGAGGACCTATGACCCGAGCACAACGGGAAAATTTGTCTGATGTAATATTACATGAATTAGCCCATATGTGGTTTGGAAATCTCGTAACAATGAAATGGTGGAATGGACTTTGGTTAAACGAAAGTTTTGCAACCTATATGGCGAGCCTAGCACAAGAACGAAATTCAGAATTTCATGAAACATGGGAAACATTTTTCGAAAAAATGAAGCAGTGGGCTTACGATGAGGACTCATTTAGTACCAATCATCCGATTGAAGCCAAGGTAGAAAATACCGAAGAAGCTTTCACGCAGTTTGACGGCATCACCTATGGAAAGGGTGCCTCCGTCCTAAAACAATTGGTCTTTTTTATTGGGGAAACGAATTTTCAAAACGGGGTTCGCACGTATCTTAAAAGATATGCCTACTCCAATTCGACCTTAAAGGATTTTCTTTTTGAACTAGAATTGGCCAGTGGGATCTCTCTACGGAAGTGGTCCAAAGATTGGTTAGAGACGAAAGGAACAAATGAAATCGAATTTGTCTCTGAATGTTCGGATCGTTTTTTAAAATGGAAGGTCATCCAATCAAAACCTGGAATGGAAAACAAATTTCGAGACCATAAAATCAACATTGGAATTTATAAATTCGATGCCAATCAGAAGAATGATTCTCTTCCCGCCTTGGTATATGATTCTTTTCCAATCATCTATACAGGCAGAGCCACAAGTTATGTTCAGGAAGTGAAAGATTGTCCTGATTTCATTCTGGTCAATGCCGAAGACCAGGACTTCGTAACATGGAAATGGAAGGATGTCGATCTTGAGAAAGTTAAATATATACTTAAGTACGATACAAATTCTTTCCGTAAATTGATGCTTTGGAATGCTCTCGCGCAGCAAATAGAGTTAGGTGAGATTACGTTTGAAGATTTCTATAAGACCGCAACAGAAATAATTCCGGGAGAAGAAAGTAGTAAATTGAAAAAATGGATTCTCGCCAATTTATCATCCGACAGAGGTTACTCTTATTTTACATCCCGATTTTGGTTTCCAAATGAGAAAAGAGATATAGACATTAAGAAACTTTCCACATTCTTATGGGAAGGATTGTCTCAAGAAAAACCGCAAACTGACTTACAAAAATATTGGTTCTCAGCCTTCCTTGATTCTACCTTTCTCAAAGAAGACCAAGAACGACTTTGGAACCTTTTCATAGGTAAAACAAATATCATAGGATTGAAGTTAGATCAGGACCAGCGTTGGTCCATCTTGATTAAACTTTCCTCATTAGGATATAAATCGGATGAGTTTCGGACTAGCATAGAAACAGAAAAGAAAATTGATACCAGCTCACGCGGAACTAATTCTGCCTTAAGTGTAGAAGCAACTTCACCAAGTATCGAGATAAAAACAAAATGGTTCAAGGAGTTAGTAAATCCAAAATCTTCTTCTCATTCCACTGCTACCTTGAGATCCGTTGCGTATCAATTGTTTCCCGTTTATCAAAAAGAACTGCAACTTCCATTCTTTAAACTATATTTAGAGGCTCTGGATAAATTTGATAAAATAGATGATGAAAACTATTTAGATGGATTTGCCAAAAGTTTAACGCCAGATTTTTGCTCGGCGGAGTCGAAACATCTTCTTTCAAAATTTGTAAACAGTCATTCTAAATTGCCAGCATCTATTAAAAAAACTCTCAAGAAACAAATCGATTTAGAAGAAAGATGTATCCTTATGAAAAAGAAAAACCTTAGCTTAAAATAATTTTTCTTTCATGAAACTTGTCTTCTATTTCCTAATGCTGGCATTAACCTACTCCTGCGCTTCCCCGGGTGCAGGACCAAAAGGTCAAATCTATTCAAATACAAAGATAGGTATTTACGCAACAGGCGAAAAGTCGACTAACGAGGGGACAGCTTGTACCCATTCCATTTTAGGTCTTTTTGCATTTGGTGACTCTAGCATTCATACTATAAAAGAAAAATCGGGTATAAAAGAAGTTACAGACGTTAATTGGCAAGCCAAAAATTTTCTGGGTCTATATGCATCACTCTGTGTAATCATTGGTGGTAAATCCTGATGAAGCGATGCCTCATGCTCTTTTTTTTAATGATTCATTGCCAGTGTATAAATTTTGGAAATCCGCAAGGAGTTGGTCCGACGGGAATTTTCTATAGCCATTATACTCTTGGGTACTCCGAAAATGTTACACCGGAGAAAGATACAAAAGTGGGAAAAGCCTGCACCAACCGAACATTCTTTCTTTATACATCAGGTGATAGTAGCATTGGTGCAGCTGCTCGAAACGGAAATATAACAGAAATTAAATCAGTAAACAAAGAGGCTTTGAATTTTCTTCTACTCTATTCCTCTTTGTGTACAATAGTAACCGGAAACTAGATTTATTTTCTAAATGTTGATTCCAAAATATCTGGGTAGTCAGAAATGATTCCGTCAACTCCACATTCTTCTAGTCGTCTCATTTCTTTCGATTCGTTGACTGTCCAAGGAATGACTTCCATTTTTGAGGAATGTGCCGATTGAACAAAACCTGGAGTCACAAACAAAAAGTAAGGTGAAATAATATTTACTTTAATCTCATTTGCAGTTTTCAAGATTTTATCTCTGTATCCATTTCCAAGTCCAATCGTCATTAAAAATCCTTGAAAATAAGTGGGAGCGAAAAGTGCACTTGTTCTTATTTTTGAATTCTTCTGCTGTACGTAAGGAATCGTTCTCATATCGAAAGATTGAATTGTAGCTCTTTCTACAACTTTAGCTTTCTCTATCGCAGATATTAAAAGATTGGTATGCTCTTCAACTAACACATCGGCTGCAGATCCATCGTCTGGAAACTTGGTTTCTATATTAAAGTTAAATTTCTGCTTCGATTGTTTTTCAAATTCGCTCACTTTTTGAAAAAATTCTTCCAATGAAAGCAGTTTTGTTCCAGGAACAGGAGACTGTTTTGGAAAAGAGGGATTTTTTTTCGTTCCGCAGTCCAAAGCTTGTAATTCCGAAAGTGTCAGTAGGTAGAGAGATTTCTTTTCAATGTTTGATCCATCAGCATTTTGACAAATGATCGGATTCGTATCAGAATCATGGTGGATTACAATTTTTTTATCTTTCGTTAAGACAGTATCCAATTCAAGGGTAACCATTTTATATTTCATGGCTTCCTCAAAGGCAGGCCATGTATTCTCGGGTTTTAATCCTCTTGCTCCTCGATGGCCCTGCAAATCCAAGGTGACGCGCATTCGATCAACCTTCTGAGGCGTAGAACTACAATTAAGGACAAATGCTAGAATTAGCGAAGAAAGTGTTAATGATACAAGTTGTTTCATCAGATCTCCAAGTAGGAAAGATCATACATTGAAATGGCTTCTTGAAAACAATTTTTTAATTTTTCCAAGCCCCTGTTGAAGCATCAATCAAGGCTAGTCCACGAGCATCATAGGTTGAATTCACTGCATTAAAATTTCCGACGACGATCAATTGATTTCCATAAGGTATAATTTGGTTCACTATGTTGTCAAACGTTGGTTGAAATGTATCCAAACTTCGATCACTTAAATTAACTCTCGCAAGTCCCTGCCGTGTACTTCCCAAAATGGATGTAAAATCTCCTACAATATAGAGTAGGTTCTTACCATCATCATGAAATAAATTATAAACATTTCCTACAATGTTTGCGTTAAAAGTGGAAACAGAACTCAAATTTTTATCGATCGAAAACAAATTGGTCCTCGGTGATCCATTGATATTACTAAATATTCCTGCTACAAATAATGTATCGCCAATAAGTAAAGTTTGAAGAAAATACGAGGCTGTAGCAGAAGAAAGGTTCAACGATGTAGGTGTACTATTTCCAATATCAAACGCTGCGATAAAATTTCTAGAAAGTCCTCCGATATTCGTAAAGACTCCAGAAGCATAAATGCGATTATCATAAATTCCTAAATCGAGTACATTATTGGAGGCACCTCCAGTCGGATACCAACTTTTTAAACTTCCGCTGCTTCTGTCCAATTCAGCAATACGATTACGAGTTGTCCCGTTGATCGTAGTAAAGTTACCTCCTACAAATATTGAATCGGTATTTGCTACCATGGCCGTTGCCGGTTGATTTATATTTGGTGCCCATGATGTTAAATTACCAGTATCTAAATCAAATTCCGCCAGATTATTTCTCGAATTGGAGTCTGCCGAGGTGAACTGACCAGAAAAAATCAAACGTCTTTCATATTGATATAACTTTTGAATCGTCGCTCCACTTGAAAACTTCGCGTTCCAAGGTAGAGGAACTCCAGAATCTAAATCAATGGCCGCGGCAGCTATCCTCTCTATGTAACCGAATGCATCAAACGATCCTCCAAATAAAATAATATCTCCCCACTCATACACAGTTGTGAACATACTATTGCTATTCAAAGCAAATGATTTCATTTCCGCCGTACTTCGATTGTATGCAGCAATATTAATTCTTGCCTGTCCATTGAGAGATGTAAACGGCCCAGAAACGTAAACTGTATCGTTTGTAACACCTAAGTAATAAATTGGTTCATTTGAACTGTTTGGAGGATTCCAAGACGTAACCAATCCTGTTGAAACATCCACAGCTCCAATATTGATCCGAGATTGACCACCGATAGCGGTAAAACTTCCCGATAAATACATAGTATCGCCATACATAACGGCTGCCGATAGGCTTGTTCCCGTTATATTTGGATTCCAGGTAGTGACTGTTTGTGAGGCAATATCTATACATGCAATGTTTAAGCGTGCATTTCCATTTATTGTTGTAAACGTTCCTCTCACATACGCCTTTCCATTTGAGACCATTACACCAAAAAGAAAGGAGGCACCTGAGACAACGGGAGCCCAGGTATTATCAAAGGAGAGCATCGATATGCTAAACCTTCCCAATCCGTTAACTGTTGTCCCATTAATGGATGGAAAATTTCCTGCAGCATATAAATAACCACTATTAACTGTAAGCTGCCAGATCTTATTGCCAATGCTGGGATTAAAAGAGGAAATGATGGAACCGTCACTCGGACTTAATGCAGCAATATAATTTTTGGCAATTCCATTCACTGTGGTAAAATTTCCACCTATGAACAATTTTCCATCACTTAACACCATGGATTCGATCTTTGCATTTGTGGATGCATTCCAACTATGGAGTGTACAATCAGATTTTATCCTCGCAATGTTATTACGTGTTTGTCCAAGTATAGTTGCGAATTCACCTGCTACAAATACTCCACCTTCGCCATCGGATATAATGGATGTTATGTCTAAACCTCCTGATACAGGATAAGCTCTAAAATAATTACATTTAGAAGGTGGAGTTAATGTTTCTGTAGCCTTCGATATAGCTCCTATAGCACCTGTTGGTGGTGTAACAAAGACAAAAGATCCTCCCATGTACAATTTGCTTCCATCTAGGGAAATGCGATAGTCATTCCCAGGATTAGGCTTCCACAGGGAAAATGGCAAGAGTTCACAATTGATGATCAGTTCATTTTTTAAAGAATCCGTGAGCGTTCCCTCAGGTTTGTTTACGGAACAAGATTGTGTGTCTGGTTGACCCGACACTGTTAATGTATAAGTCTCTCCCAGACGTAAGCTTTCATCATATTCAAATTCACCATTCGTAAGAATGGTTTTCTCTTCCTCTCGATTATTTTTGATTTTGAGAATGCTTGAGTATCCAAGACCTTGCACCTTTCCTGCTAGCTTTGTCAAACCTAACCCTTGGTTCCCTGCTTGTCCTGAGCCAAAACCTGGAATTCCACAAAATGTGGTGGGGTCGTTCGTCACTGCTTTTACAATCAAGGATAAAGTTAGCCCCAAGGTTTTGGGATCGCAGGGATGGTTCAAATCAGGCGGTTTACAATTGCCACTGAACAGAAACATGCAAATGTTCAGGAATACTAATGTTCTACGGGCACCAAACATGATGACCATTCTTAAAAATGGTCATCAGAGGTCGATCAAAGTGTATGCGTATTCTATTATACGACGAGTTCGTCTTCGCCCGCACGGGCAACCACAATCTCTCCCGCTTCCTCGAGTTTACGTATGATATTTACAATTTTTTGTTGTGCATCTTCGACGTCTTTCAATCGCACAGGTCCCATAAAATCCATATCTTCTCGGAGTAGATTGGCGGCACGCTTCGACATGTTCTTGAAAATCTTATCTTGCACTTCCGAATCCACAGACTTTAACGCTTTCGCTAAGTCTGTGTTATCCACTTCTCGCATAACCTTTTGGATGGCACGGTCATCGAGCAATACGATATCTTCGAAGACAAACATCCGTTTTTTAATCTCTTCTGCTAGTTCTGGGTCTTCTTCTTCCAGGGCTTCAATGATTGTTTTTTCTGTACCCCTATCCACAAGGTTTAGGATTTCGACGACTGAATCTATACCTCCAGCAGACGTATAGTCTTCAGAAGCAAGAGTTGATAATTTTCTCTCTAGCACGCGTTCCACTTCGCGCAAAACATCTGGTGATACTCGGTCCATGGTCGCAATACGTTTTGCAACTTCTGCTTGGATCTGATGTGGTAAGTTCGAAAGGATATTCGAAGCCTTTTGAGGATCAAGATACGATAAAATTAAGGCAATGGTTTGCGGGTGCTCACCCTGGATAAAGTTGAGTAGGTGAGCTGGGTCTGTCCTTCGGATAAAGTCAAACGGACGAACTTGTAGCGAGGATGTTAATCGATTGATGATATCGATCGCTTTTTGATTCCCGAGGGCTTTCTCTAACAAGCCTCTAGCAAAGTCGATACCACCGTTAGTGATGAATTCCTGTGCCATCATGAGTTCATTGAACTCGACGAGCACCTTTTCTTTATCTTCAGGAGTGATCTTATCTAAACGCGCAATTTCGAATGTGATTTGCTCAATCTCATCTTCACGTAAATGTTTGAATATCTCGGCGGCTACTTCATTGCCTACGGCCACGAGAAAAATGGCCGCTTTCTGTCTACCAGTCAGTGAAGGTTTCTTATTGAGCATGAGTTCTGTCTGAAATCCTGATTACTAATTGTATCGGCGAGAATTCTAAAAAACAACAAGATTAAAATTCTAAGTTTTTTCCACTATTCTGAGAATTGTATCAATCCTAACCCCATCTGAGTTTTAGAATTCAAAGTCGAAAACGTGCCACCCACGCTAAAGGTTTTTTTTCCGATTGTTTGCAAAGTATTGATTTCCCTGTTACAGCTAGGGTTGCTCGCACTAACAGTTGTCGCTCCAAAGCTATATTGGGCAAGACCCCCAAGGGATGTCTCTCCCGACGATACCATACTTCCACCGACAACCATTCGATTTTCTTTTTTGAGGATATCACGAACGAGACCATTTACAGAAATTTCCGTTGATACAATTTGTTTCACATTTTCGCCCGAGACTGAAACCAAACCATTGATGGGTGTATCTTCCCAGCTTGTCAAATTTCCCATGATATAGATACGATCTGCAATCTTAGTTATTTTTTCAATGCTACCAACAAATTTAAAATTCGTATCTTTGACTTGTCCTGTTAAACGATCAATAAGGCATAGTTGGTTACAGCTCACGTTCGAAATCTTTGTGAAGGAACCTGCGCACAAGTAGTCACCTCGGTATACAATGCAAGACTTGACATCTCCATCTGGCAAAGCCTGAAACTCTCTAACTAAAGCACCTGATGTCGGATTTAATTTCGCAAATCTCGGTCTAGCATTATTACTTATCAATTGAAAATTACCCGCTATCAGTAAGTCACCATCCATATTGAATACTTTGTTCACGGTACCATCAATACTCGGAAAAAAGTTTTGGTCTACTTCACCTGATACAGGATTGATTTTTGCTAAGTAACGTTGACTCGAGGAACCAATGCGAAAGAAACTTCCTCCCAAAATGATAGATGAGCCAAAACGCTCACCTGATTTCATAAACCCTCCCGTCGGAAATTGAAGATCGACGTCGGTTATTTTGATTTCTGTTAAATTAATCCCCGCAAAGTCTTTACGGCTGGCACCGCCGATCGATTGAAAGCTACCACCGGCTAACAAATTACCATCTTTGACGAGAAGTGAACTCACGGTTGATGACGGAAACGGATTGAAAGTAAAATCTAAATCTTTTTTGCTAGGATCAAATTTTATCAAGTTGGAACGAATACCTTGCGAAAAAGATACTGAAAATTGTCCTGCCAGATAAACAAATCCATCATTGAGTTCACAATCTACGATATTGTTGGCGCTAACAAGGGACGGAATTTTATAATTCGTATCAACGGTTGCTGAAGCTTGGCTAACTTTTAATAAACCATTCAACCCCCCATTGCTCGAAAATCTTCCGCATGCATATAAAGATCCATCCGAAAGATTTCCACTCGCGATCAATTTTACAACGTTATTATTTGTAGCAGAAAAAGTAAAATTCGTACCAAAGCCTGCATCCAAAGTTGGCACTCCAGAGATATCAACGGATGCCAAGTGTGGTCGAACAGTAGCAGCGACGGTATCAAATCTCCCACCTAAAAACAAGCGAGTTCCATCGCTTGAACCAGCTAACGCATTGATTGAAAATGAAGTTCCTGTGATGGAAATGCTCCAAGTACTGTCGATTACGCCTGTTAAACTATATTTTGCGAGTCCAGTCCTTGTTTGCCCGTCAATTGTCGTAAAAAAACCGCCAAGATAAACTGCAGATCCAACCTGTGTAACGGAAAATACTGAATTGGTGGGAGTTGTGGCCCTCGACCAAGCAGTATCAACTGCGTCCGTATTTAGATCAATCGCCGCAATCCCACTCGTGGTGGCATTTCCGTCAATCGCATTGAATGATCCGACCAAGATCATCTTATTATTGGAAAGTATGTATCCGGTTCGAATTTGACCATTTACTGACGGAGCAAATGAAGAGATTGTTCCATCTGCATTGATTCTTGCAATGTTCGTCCGGGTCTGGTCATCGACTGCAGTAAATAATCCAAGGAGGTAAGTCCTTCCTGATCCGTCCACGAGGATCTTATTCACTTGTGTGCCCGTAACTAGGATTTGTTTATTCTTTACCAAAGATCCATCTGAGAATTTTAATTCCGCATATTTATCTGTAGGGAATCCAATCGAACCAAACTCTCCGATAACGTAGAGACTATCGCCAATTCTCACTTGAGAGGCGACGACACCATTGGTTTGTGGAAATGCAACCGTACTCGGGTCAATATCTGTTTGCGGTTGCTCCGTGGTGGCACCTAAATTTAGGAATGCCAGTAGAAATAGTAGCTGGTTACGTGGGTCATCTTTAGATCCTTTTGTAAAGGAACACTGAAGGCAGATGAGTAAGAATAAAAAATAGATTCTCATCATTGAAATCCCTTATTCGGAGTCGAAATGATACTCATTCGATCTCCGATTGCGTAGACTGTTCCATCTGGATTTGCCGTTACAGAAGTATAACCCAGACCAAATATAGGTGAATTAGATTGAGACCAAGATAAACCACCATTACGGGTAAAGTACATCCCTTGGTCGGTAGCCGCCCACCCATCGTTGGCATCAAAAAAATAAATGGACCGAATTATGGGATCTTCCAGACCTATCGGAGTTTGTTTTGTCCAACTTATGCCTGCATCTATGCTCTTGAAAAGATAGTTGTCTGGAAAATTTGTGACGATGTTGAATCCCATAGCATAACACAAATTGTCAGTCGGACATACTACATCAGCAAAATTTAGGTTATTGAAATCTGTGGACGTCCATGTCACACCACCATTCGTAGAACGTTTAATGGCTGTTACCGAATGATTGCTAGTTGCTGTACCGAGAACTCCAATCACTATATTTGAATTTCCGGGAAGCGAAACCAAGCGACGGACTCCAGGATATGTTGAGTTTGGTGTGGAGGGTGACGCCCAAGTCGTACCGGAATCGGTCGATCGCACGCTATATCCACCAGCAAAACCTACGACAATCGTACTTGCATCCAACCATAGACAGCTTGTAACGGCATTTGAACTTGGAACAACGCCAGCCGTAAGATTCGCAGGAGTAATTTCTGTGAAGGTATTTCCCCCATCCAGAGAAATGGCGGAGGAGGCAGAGACTCCACCAAGGAATACTTTTGTGCCATTGCTTGAAGGACACATAACCGTTCGGCTGCTTATTGCCGTCGAATAATTTAATGGAGCATAGGTATTAAAATCGGAAGTCGATTTAAAACCAGGTTTGTTTGGTGAACTCTGATTCGTATGAAAAAATATTTCTCCATTCGAGAGAGCCTTAATGCCTTCTCCCGTCTGCTGTCTATGATTTGTAGATTCCAAAGTAAGTGATCCGCCATTGTCATTCGATTTGATAAGTAAACCACGCAATCCAATAACTGCCACGCTCTCGTTTGCTTTATGAATGAAAGTTGGAGCTCCCCCAATAAAAGCGGATAGCTGAAGAAAAGAAGTAAAACTTGCCGCATTATCATCAGATCGATATAAGATCGGAATATTTGGTGCCGTGGAGGTAAAGGCAGCGGCGAGAATTTTTTGGTCAGTTAGATATTTAATCACGCGAGTACCTGTCGGAGCGGATGCGAGGGCAGTCCAGGTGATTCCGCCATCCGTCGTCGTCTTTGTAGCTAATGTTGGAAAAGGGAAAACCGCGATTCCCTCAGTCGTATTTCTAAAATCCAGCGACAACAGAAAGCTAGGTTCCGAAATTGCAATTTTATTCCAGCTCACACCATTATCGAAAGACCGATAAAGAAATGGAGTCGTGCCGTCAATTAGTCCATATGCAACCAAAGTTTGGTCGTAATTGCTACCCAGTTGATTCCAAGTTCCAGAGTCAAGTTCGAGGAGACTCGTCCAACTCGCCCCTCCGTCTTGCGTCCGCATAATCCGCGTTTTGCTGTTCGTAACTCCACTTACGGCTTCCGTCAATAGGATTCCGTTATTTGCATCAATGAAATAGATACCAGAGAAATTTCCAATCAAATTGGTATTAATATAACGGCGCCATTTCCTTCCGCCATCAATACTGACTGCAATATTTTGAGCCTCCCCCACGATCCAAACTTCATTGGCTGTCCGAAAAGAAACGGATCTCCACAAATTTGAAAAGCCTGCGTCTACGGTTACCCATTCATCATCTATTTTATCCTTACGTAGGATGACGCCAAAACTTCCAACGGTTACGAATGCACCCGAGCTACTTTGTGCAATCGCTCGTAAATCCGATACAGTCGGTCTGGCAAAGACTTCTTTCCAAATTGAATTTCTAGATCCGACATCTGGCGGCAGATAACAGCCCGCATTATAGCATCTCAAAAATACTGTTGGAAGAAAGGAAAAAGCTCCACCATCAGAGGAATTATTTAAACCCGGAGGCTTACACATAACTAGCATTAGGAAAAGTAGTGATTGATATGTACAAATTAAATTCTTCATTCTAATTTCTGGATAAAAAACGATTTCAGACCTTGGAGAGATTTCTCGAGCGCTTCTATCTTTTCTGTGATTTGGTTTTGGTTTTGGAGTATGACATCATTTTTTGCATGGCAGATGGCCATCATTTGATGATAATCCGAAGATAGCTGTCCGAGTGCTACCTCCCAATTTCTAGGTTCAATGCGCCTTTTGGCAAGGCGCCATTTTTGGTAATAACTGAGAGCGTAACTTCCGATTCCGAAGGCATGCAAAGGCAACAAAATGTATAAACCGGAGAGTAAAATCTTCACATAATTGACGTTTTCGGAAAAAAGGCCCCAAAAATAGGCCCAGAGTGCCATGAGTAAAATGACAACAATACTTAAATTGGTTTTTGGGGTGGTGGGAGAAACAGAATTGAATAGTGAAAGGAAGATGACAGAAAAGAGTAGTAACAGGAGAACTTCCCAAGGTACAATTGTAAAAAAAAGATCCCAGAATTTCTGAAAGTTTTCCCAGCTCTGCTGGAATTGATGAATGGAATTTTGCAAATCTAAAATTTGCTTTTGGATTTTTTCAAAGAATTCGAAGACACCTGACATGATCCAACTAATAGATGATTTATTGAATCGGGCAAGATATTTCTTATTTAAAATAACAAATCATTCAACTACTTTGATAGTTATTTTTGCTTATATTCTCATCAGTCTGCCGTTTTTCATTTACCACGAATGGCACCTACCTTGGCATTATATTACCTTTCTTAGCCTTTTTGCTGTTTTGCTCGGTGGCATCCTTATTTACGGAACCCTATTTTTGATTCAGAGATATTGGAAAGAACCCTACCATCCCTTAATGGAAATTGGCGCGCTTGCCATTTTCGTTTTTGCCTTATGGAGCTCCGATGTTTTTATTTTTCGAGCAGGCCGAGTATTTTTCTTTATGTTCATGTTTCTTTTAATACTCGTTCGCTTATTGAAAATAGACTTTTTTCTTAAAATATTATTTGCAACGGTTCTGCTAGTGGGAAACGGTTTGCTTTCTTTTCGAGGATTGCAAGGTGTAGAAATCGCATCTTCATATTTGCTTTTTAAAAATAAGTACAATTTTGAGGAAGTTGATCTAAACAATTGGAAAAAAACAGAAAATAACTATTGGAATGATGAAATCAAAATCGGCTTTAGTCTTGCAGAGGAGTTCATATTTTACCTTCCGAAAGATCTGGAACTAGAGAACAAAACAGGTGCAGGCCAAATAGCAGGCATCATCGGGTCAAGTGATAATGATCCGAATCGTTATCCCTTCATTCGTTTTTTCTATTTTCCATCATACGTACCCTTTGAATTGAATCAAGCGACTCAAGAAATTTCTCTTTTGTTGAAGATGCAAGTGAGTAAAGAAGAAATAGAGGACCTACAAGAAATAGCAACCGAAGAAAAAGCTATACCAAATTTGGGTAGTAAATTCTGGACGTTTTATGATTCACTGCGGCCGCGTTATGCGAAAACTGGCTTCATTTTGATTGAAAATCTATCACACGATAAAATTTTAATGCACATCACAGAAAATCTAGAAAAAGGCCAAGATCACGAACCCGGCATCGAAAGCATCTTAAAATCATTTATCTTCAGTGATACTGTGAAGAGCGATAATTGAAAGAGGATCTACAAGCGTATCTGAAATTTTTGCTCCCAGATGTAAATGTGGTCCCGTAGACATTCCCGTTGAACCAACAGTGCCCACCATTTGTCCTTTTCTAATTTTATCTCCGACCTTTACTTTGATTTCATCCTGATGCATATAAAAAGAAAAGATTTTATTCCCATGATCAATAATCGTAAAATTACCTTCATAATACATTTTCTGAGCTAAAACTACAGTACCATCTTGAACGGCATAAATTGGAGTGCCTATTTTTCCTCGAAAATCCACTCCTCCATGGGGACGACCTTTCTTATTATTGTAATCACGTCTAACATAGAATCGGCTTGTAATGTGGATATTGTCCAAAGGATTTCTGAACCTATCGTTAAATTGAAGTTTGGATTCAGAAGCGAATGCGGCTTCTTTTGCTTTTTTACATTCCTTTATAAATTCCAGGGTTTCAGGAGATAACTCTTCCGTTACATACTTATGATCTACCGTAATTGTATGTTTCTTGATCACTTGGAATTTTGTTGGCTCCAGATCTATCTGATAGGTTTTTGTCCCTCGTTTTACGAAAAATATTTTGGAATGTATGTCTAGGGTCATGGGTCCACCAGAAAAATCTGGAGAGATCGCAAAGAAAGCTATAAAGCTATTAGCTTGTTTAGTAAGCGTTACGTCTTTTCCCATCCAAACTACTTTGAAGGATTCATTAATCCACTTACGATCCTTAGGCGTTAATCGAAAAAATATTGCTTCTCCGCGTCCAAAACGGCGTGCTTCCAAAAGAAGGGTGAAATTTTTCTCCTCTTTTTTAACATAATAATTCGAAACTTTTACAGAGACATTTTTCGCTTTTGCCTTTTTGGCATCGGCACTAAGAAGATGAGAAGTAAAAAGTATAAGTACGCCTAGTAAAACAGATTTCATTAATTAATAAATCGGCTAGGAGATAAAAATTTACGTGTTAATTTTTCTGACAAATACCTCAAATTCGGAAATCGGAAGAGGTTTGCTATAGAAGTAACCTTGTATGATATGACAGCCAAAGCTTTTTAGAAGGTCTCGTTGGATTTCTGTCTCAACTCCTTCGGCGATAACTTCCATTCCAAGAGAAACTGCCATATTTATGATTGCTCTACAGATAGCTTGGTCGTCTTCATTCGTTTCAAGATCGATAACAAAAGAACGATCGATCTTAAGATTATCTGCATCTATTTTTTTCAAATAGGAAAGGGAGGAATAACCAGTTCCGAAATCATCAATCGAAACTTTGATTCCAAGATCAGAGAGATACCGGAATGCTTCGATACTCTTTTCCGGATTTTCCATGATGGAACTTTCCGTCAATTCTAGCTCAATCTCCTCATCTTTGATTTGAAACTGTTCCAATGTAGCTTGTACCTTTTGTGCCCAATTGTTTCGTTTCAATTGTTTGCCACTAACGTTGATACTAACGTTAAATCCGTTTAAGTTTTGTTGATTCCACCTTTGCTTATTTTTGCATGCCTCTTCCAAGACCCAATCACCAATGCGTTCGATCATGCCCGAATCTTCTGCTACAGGGATAAATTCCGAAGGCGGAACCCAACCTCTTTCCGGATGTTTCCAACGAATGAGTGCCTCAGCGCCGCATACTCTACCAGTTTTCATCGATATCTGAGGTTGGAAAAATAACGAAAGTTCATTGTTTTGAATGGCCTTTCTGAGTGAATTTTCTATGTATAAACGTTTTTCGGATCGTTCAATCAGCTCGGGACTATAAAATCTATAATTATTTCTTCCGAGATCTTTTGCTTTATACATCGCCATGTCTGCATTTTTCAATAATTCTTGCGTCGCCAAACCGTCTCCAGGTGACATGGCAATTCCCATACTAATCGTTGTATATAAATCCCTTCCAGTTATATGGAATGGTTGACTTAAAATATCTAATATCTTTTGAGCAAATTCGGCTGCCTTTCCTTTGTTTTCAACATCAAGTTTTAAAATCGCAAATTCATCACCACCAAACCGCGCTACCGTGTCAACTTCTGGCATAATCCGTTTTAAACGTGCTCCGACCATTTGTAAGAGCATATCACCTTTCGCATGCCCGAGACTATCGTTGATAAATTTAAAATTATCTATATCAAAAAAATAGAAGGCGAAAATATCATTTTGCTTATTAGGGTTTTTTAAAGCTTGATTCGCATGATCAATAAATAAAGTACGATTTGAAAGTCCTGTCAATGCGTCGTAATAAGCTAAATAGGAAATCCTCTCTTCCGCTAACTTTCTGTCGGTGATGTCGATTCCATAGCTGATGAAACGTCTAGTTCCCGCTTCCGATATCGGAATGTATTTTCTCAGAATGTATTTTTTTACATCATGTTCATCGCTGATCATCTCTTCGAATTCTACAATATCATTTTCTTTACTGGCTCGTTCTAGATGCGTTCGACGTACCTCCGCAAAGTCGGGAGGAAAATTCATCTTCATTGCAAATTCGTAGTCGGTCTTCTTGTTTAGCCATTTTCTAATTTCTTGGCTCGTCACTAACTTTGGATTTGAATACTCATATCTAAATTTATTGTCTAAAACCGAGATATCCGAATCGATATTGTCCAAAATAAATTCATAAAATGCTTTTTGAGATTTAACCGCTTCCTGAGCAATTTTTCTTTCCGTAATATCTCTAAATGTAGCCCAGATCGCCATTTTTCCATTTGCTGGAAATAAACGAAAAGAGGATTCCGTAGGTATGATCGGGCCCATCTTTGTTTGAAGCGCACTCCCTGCGATCAAACTCCCTTCAAATTCTGCATCTACATCAGAGGAAACAATGGGGAGTAAAATGGAAAAATCTTTGCCCAATAATTCTTCTCTATCATACCCAAGGGCACTTAATGCCTGCTTATTGATTCCGATGATTTCCTTTGAAGAAGGATCAACCTGAACGAGTATATCTAAAGATTCCTCGAAAACATTTTCCAAAACTGCGATTCTTTCTTTCATCCTATCAAATTCGAAAGAACGATTCATATCGGATATGAATCTCTCCGAAAAATCGAGCATCATCTGCAACATCGTAATCGAGTACAGTTTGGCGCTCAGGAACATTCTTGTAGGATGTGCAAAATCCAATAACTCTTGTTCGGTTAGATCATTGCTAGAAAGCAAGATATAAGGAATTTCTGGGTAATTTTCGAGTAAAAACTTTTGTTTGTCTCTGATTGCTTCATCGAACCACAGAAGGACAATCGAAGAGGTTTTGTTATCGATGATGAAGGAGGAATCGAGATGTGTTAAAGACACAAGTTTTGTTTTTGTTAAATCTTTTATGTCTCCTTGAATCCTAGTATATAACTCACTCTGGTTTCGTTCTAAATACACTGTAAGTTCAAGAAAAGACATGTAATTTGAATCTTTGACGAATATTTCTTTTCATTACAATTGATTTTTTTTATTGTCCGTGTTGGTAACAGATTTTGTGTTTCTCATAGTCTTCTTCTCGTTAAATGACCTTAAGAAAAGAGCCTTTTCTTCTGTGTCATGGAAATGTCTCGGGAAACAAAAAAAATGTGGGCAGAAATAAAAACGAATTTGATTCTCACTCTCAATAAAAAAGTATGGTTACAAAAAAGGATTACTTATGAACACCAAAAGAAAGACACTATGCCTTCTGATCGCTCTCTTCGCATTCTCTGGATGCCAAAAAGAGGAAAAAGACGACAGCACGACAAATACTGCCTTACTACTCGCCCTATCCTCCTCTGGCGGAGATTGTGTTGTTAATACGTCGAGCAAAGGCGCGATCAATACATATGTAACAGATCTAACGGCTTCTGGAGCTTCGAAATCTGGAACGATTTCAAAGGTTGGTACGGTCCCAGTAGTCGCTCACCAGACCTCTGCTCTAAAATTTACGATTACGGCTTCTACCATCGTAACGATGACGGGCAATGCGTTTGGAATCTTATACAAATCAGATTCTTGCCCACTCGCAGCCGCGGCGGCATTGAGTTATAATTCTGGTTTCACCACAGATGCGGCAGATTCAACCTCAGAGTTTCCTACTTCTCATAAAATCGTTACTTCTGCAAGAACAGTGATTACGGTTCCTGGAACCTATTACTATTTCTTTTATGCGATTCCATCTCGAAGCCAGGCTGCTACGATTGGATACACAATCTCTCCTTAAAAAGATGATTCGAATTTGTAAGTATCTTTTACTTATCTTATTCTTCTCATTCGTTGGGTGTGCTCGTGAACGCGGAAGTGTTTCCGAGCAAACACAACTAGCCAATCAATATGCGTTGCAGATTTTAAGAGCCGCTGATCCGAATACGTTGGATAAAATCGTGTATTCGCGTGCAGATACGGAAGGAACAACGCTTACTCGAATCAATGCTACAAATTTAGATTTTTATATCTACTTCAACTTTCAAACAAATTCTCAAGTGCCACAATCCTTGGCATCAAGCACATCTTGGGATATAGCGTTCAATCGCTATAAAATATCCACAAACAGCGGCAGTACAAACGCCTCGGGATTCGGAGGGGCCTGCTTATCTAACTCCAATACAGTTTCTATCGCAGCATCAAATTCTCAAAACAATCAGAATTGTATGGCAGATAAATTTACGATTGATGGTCGGTCTACTACACAAGGTGTAGGCGGAGCAGTAGGAGATTTTATAGGTAACTCGCTTCTTACAGATTGGTTTAATTATGAAATAGGAAATTTAACCACGAAAGGCAATGTCTATATAGTTCGAAGCGGAACTGGAAATAGTTATTATGCTGTGAAAATGGAAAGTTATTATAGTGAAGCAGGTACATCTGGCTATCCAACAATCAGATGGAAAAAACTTCCCTAATCTTTAGAATATGAAACGTGTTCTCGTATTATCTATTCTTTTCAATTTGATTCCTTTTATTGAAATATATTCTCAGGGAAAAACAAAACCGAATCCAAAATCTCCTGTCTCGACAGAAACTAACAATAAAGAAGAGCCAATAAAAGTAGAAACGCCCGACGAAAACAAAACTCCTGAAAAATTACCAGAAGAAGATAGGTTTAAAGATCTAGACAATCAAAACGGAATCGTCGTTACAGGATCACGCGGAGAGCGCCGTTTGAAAGATTCAACTGTCGCAACAGAAGTCATATCTCGAAAACGAATCGAACAAACGGGTGCTAGAAATCTCGGTGAGGTTTTAGAGACACAACTTGGATTGAATGTCACACCTAACGCGCTAGGTGGCTCTCAAGTTCAAATGCTCGGCCTTGATTCGAAGTATGTTCTTTTTTTAGTCGATGGACAAAGGATCGCGGGTAGATTAAACAATACAGTTGATTTAACACGCTTTAAAGTACAGAATATCGAACGGATTGAAATTGTAAAAGGATCTTCATCTGCTCTTTACGGTGCTGATGCCATAGGTGGTGTAATCAATATCATCACAAGACAATCCGAAAAACCAGAGCACTACCAGTTTCGAGCAACTTACGGAAATGGACGAGAGCTGAATTATGGAACCCAAGGTGAAAAGAACATGATTGCCGATGTGGGTTTCCGAAACGAATTCGTTGCAGCCAGCTTTAATGGTGGTTATAACCAATCCGCTGGCTATGATCTAGATCCTACAACGAAATCAACGACTGGCAACGCCTTTCAAGACTCAAATCTCGGTGGTAATATGACTTTCAATCCCGATGGCCAATTGAAAGTAAAAACAGGGCTTTTTTATCTCAGTAGATTCCAACAAGGAATCATCTCTCAAAAATCTGGAGGTCTTTTTGATAGGTCCAATGCAACCAACGATTTTTTAGGTCTGGGCGCAATAGAATATTCGTACGGAAAACGTAATATGATTTCCTTTAGAGGAAATTATGCTCGATGGGAAAATAAGTATAAATTAGACCAGCGTGCGTCAGACGAGCTAGATACCAAAGAACTTACAAACGATAAAACATCCCAAGGAACGATCCAATTGGATCATGAATTAAACGAAAGGCATATGCTTACAATGGGAATTGAATCTTATGCAAATGAACTTGAATCAGACCGCTTAACACAAAGATTCGCTTATAGAACTAGAAGGGCCGTATTTCTTCAAGACGAATGGACTGCTTGGAAAAACGGAATCATATGGAGAATCATACCTGGAATTCGTCATGACGTTGATTCACAGTTTGGTGGCCAAACAACACCCAAAATCGCAACGCGCGTTGATCTAACCTCCCAGCTTGTTATACGTGCGAGCTACGGATTTGGTTTTAGACCTCCAACCTTTCAAGAACTCTACCTAAGATTTGAAAATCCTGGTGTAGGTTACGTTGTCGATGGCAATTCTAAGTTAAGACCTGAGAAATCCAGAACGGTCAATGCGGATGTCGAATATAGTCCTCTAAAAAATCTAAGTTTTTCGTTTAGTATTTTCAGGAATGTCATTACCGATCTCATTCAGTACAATTATGGAACCACCTCCTCAGAATTTGCATCGTTCCAATTAACAAATATTAAGGAAGCCTATACGCGTGGTGCGGAATTGGGCATGCGAACTCGCGCATTCAAATATGTTGCTTATGAATTGGGTTTGAATTATACCGACACACGAGATCTCACTTCTGATCGTCCGCTCGAAGGAAGAGCACGACACCAAGTTACAACCAATGTTTTTATCAATGCACCAATGGGCTGGGAGCTTGCTATTAGAACAAAGTGGATCGGTAAAAGACCTTTTTATTCAAGTACGAGTGATTTTGCTGGTTCGAGTACGACTTTGATTGAAGGTCAGAATAGCAATGTGACTTACGGAAAAGAATTTGCTCTAATTAACCTCAGATTAGAAAAAAAATTCTTCGAAGGTCGTATGTCTTTGTTTTTCGGAGTGGACAACCTACTCGATAAGTATGAGCTTACTTACAATCCGATACGACCAAGATTTTATTATGGAGGAGTTCAAGCGCAATTTTAAGATAACAATTAGTATATTAGTACTTCAACTAATCTCTACACTTTCCGCCAATTCCTTGCTAGCGGAAGACAATCGCCTTTCTCCAAAAGAATCAAAAATTCTGAAGGAAACTTTTAAGTATGCTGAAGATTTTGAAGCTAGGAAACTCAGAATCGATAAGAAAGCATATTTACGTCATTCTAACTTTGAATCCATATTTAAATTTGGTTTTTCAGGTAGAAAGTTAGTTAACTGGATACAAACACGGATTAAAAGCTATTCAAGTGGTGCGACAGGCGATTTTATCGCTTACTTTCAAAATGGTGAAGTCATTTTAGGAAAACAATTTTTTTCACTCAATAAACTCGATCGCTTTCTCACAATTTTACATGAAGCAAGACACGCTGACGGTAAAGAATTTACGCATGTGAACTGCCCAGATGATTTTCTATTTCTAAACCCAAGAGATATAAGGATATCACCAGCTAACAAAAAAGCCTGCGACTTCAGAACGGATGGGAGTTATGGAATCACTGCCTCTGTTTTATTTGAAATGGGAGCTTATGGCTATTTATCTTCACAAGAAACAGCATATCGCTATAATTCCGAAATTTCGAGAATCCTTCCCGAAGAATAAATCTCAGAACATAAAGACATAACTACATAAAATCTCTTGGTCGAATTTCATTTTCGATATCTCAATTCTAATTTCTTGATTTCGCTGAAGAGTATATCTCATTTTAAGAGAATTCACAAAATCATTTTGATTCCCTTGCACCGCATAATATTGAAATCCGGATAAATATTGAAATTTTAAATTTCTCAATTCATACAAAACATTTAAAACAGCCTGTGGACCGATCCTCATAAAATCATTAAAATATGGATGAAACTGAGATTTTACGCCTGCCATCACAGAAAAAATCAAAGTTCGTTTAGAATCTGCCATTTCGTTTTCAAAAGTGTAACCAATCAAAAAATCTCCGTTTAACGGAGTGATTCTTTTTTTTTCATCACCTTCTAGATCAAATGCATTCGTTTTTTTAATTGTCGTTACACTTTCTAGCCCAACATCCAATCCGTAACTTTTCGATTCACTAAAGCTTGAGTAAGGAGTCAAAGACATCATTCGGATGATACTGAATTTAGTAATCTCCAGTCGATTTTTTCCTTCATAATACCGCAAGGTCGCATTCCCTTTACCTGATTCGGAATGGGGGACATAGCCTGTAGCTACATTGAGTAGGTCATGAGAATAAGGCCTGAATTGAAATTCTAAAAAATTTCCATAGCTAGAGTATCCGATGCCAGCATTAATTCTGCTAGGTGGGTGAGGTTCTAAATTTGCACTTGATTGTGCTAAAATGAAATCCGCATGAAACAATATAATCGTTAAGCAAAAACGAAAACTAAGTTTAAAAATCAATAATTACAAGCGAGACTTAACTCGGGATCATTTCCAATTTCTTTTTTTAACGCCCCTAATAATAAATTAGAATCTCTTCTGGTTTCTTTGGTAACAATCGTTTCAAATTTTCTTTTTGATAACATTCCTATCTGTTTTCCATGTGTAGGACAGCCGAGTAGCGAAGCAATGGCTTCGATACGTTCTCCCGTACCCTTCGCGAATTCTGATTCTAGTCCTACTTGGTTGAAATGTACGAAAACCTCTTGGGCTTTTTCTAATCGAACGATACCATCATCTGTGCAATTGAGTGTTCCTGAAGTGATCCCAAAAGTTTGACTGGAAGTAGAAGCATTGGTTGTTGCAGCCAGGACCTGAGAGATGTCATTTTTCCATGCCGGAATGAGAGATCCAAATCCGCACCCTGCCATCCCATAGCCCTTTGCCTGTCCTTGTGTAGAAAGAAGCAAAAGAGATATGATGACTAAGATCGTTTTTAGTTGAGAATTCATGCGGATCTCAGAATAAAAATTCCGACTTTTCTGACACGTCTCGGGAAGCGCCAGAAAATAGAATCTTTCCTTTGAAGTCTACAACCGCCCAACTTGTTGGATCCGGTTGTTCTAAAAGACTCATACTTTCTATCAACTTACTGGCATGCTGTTCTATTTTTTTATGAAGGAATGGGAAGGGAGCAATCGACGATTCTGTAGTTTGGTTTTTCTTTTCAATTGAAAGCATGCATTTTTCCCGAGTAGATGATGTTATAGGAATCGGCTGACCTACAGCATTGACTAAAGCGTAAAAACCTGCAATTTTCAGTCAATCAAGAGACATAATTTTTTATTAGATTTTGCGACCTGCGACGGTGCCAATTTTTGCTTTCATTGACTCGGCAAGCTTGACTAAAAACCCTAGCAACAGAGGAAGACCATTGCCTACACCACAGATCAACCTATTCAAAAAGTCCAATCCGCTCCTGGGAAAGGTGATTTCTAACGTTTGTCTAACTCCTGCCCCGGAAAAAGCGAAACGTCCCCGTTCAGAAGGTGAATCGGCTGTCCACAGAATTACCATTTCTCTCAACCATGATACCTATCCGTACCTGATCGGGCAGAGTGCTGGCGTCATTCCACCAGGAAACGACCCAGCCAAAGTGGAAAAAGGCTCACCTGATACCAGCTATACCATCCGACTTTACTCGATAGCTTCCCCTTCTCATAGCTTTGGGCAAACAAAGGACAAGATCGAATTTGTGATTAAGAGAGACAATGTATATGATGGTGAGGGAAACATTGTTCATAGAGGTGTGTGCTCGAATTACATGTGTGATCTCAAACCTGGAGAAGAAGTCATATTAACAGGTCCAGCCGGTAAAAAATTCATTCTGCCTCAGTCGGATTTTGATGGTGATTTTTTCTTTTGTGCTACGGGCACGGGAGTTGCTCCATTTTTTGGCATGGTGGAGGAACTACTTGAACACAAGCTATTTCGTTTCCAGGGCAATATCTATCTAATCTACGGCGCTCCGTATTCGGATGAAATTGTCCTTCGTGACTATTTTGAGAAAATGCAGGCAAAACACTCGAATTTTAAATTCATTACAGCCATTAGCCGCGAAGAAAAAAATTCTTTTGATGGAGGCAAAATGTACATCTCACACCGATTGCGAGAACTTAGCGATACGATCGAGACCTCTCTTGCAAAGAACGCAAAGATCTATATTTGTGGTGGCCCGAAGGGGATGGAAAAAGGTGTGATTGATGAAGTGATGGCAGCCGTTAAAACCTCGTTGCCTTATGAAGAGTTTAAGAAAGAATTAGAAGTAAAAGAACAACTATTTGTGGAGACTTACTAAGATGCCAAAAACAGGAATCATCAAAGATATTGATAAAGGACGTGGAGAAATTGTTCGGGTTGAAATTTCTGAATTTAAAGGACAAACTCTCTTTAACATCCGAGTTTGGTATACAGACGCTAATGGAGAATACAAACCGACCCAGAAGGGGATCGCTCTATCTCCGACTATCATCGCAGAACTGAAGGAAGCGATTGAAGAAGCTGAACGCTGGTTAGCCTAACAGTCTAGTTATTTTCTTCGCCTTCTTTTGCAAAGATGATTCTTTGTAAAGACTCTCGAGCTTCCACCATAGATTCAGCGACTCTGATATGGTTGTACAATCGGGTGATTTCGAAAACTTTCCGCACGGAATCCCGAAGGTTGCACGTGATGAACTCCCCGCCTCTTCTTCGCAACCAACCAACAATCTGAATCAAAGTCCCAATGGCCGAAGAATCGATATGAGCGGTCTCCACCATATCAAAGATCATATACCTAAATCCTTCCTCTAATTTTTTCTCAACCATAGACTTTATTTCTGGACATTTATAAAGATCGATATCGCCGATTGTCTTATATTCAAAAATTTCATCATGGAGTTTGACACCCTTAAGATCTATCTTCTCAGGACCTCTCGCGATAAAAGAAGAACCTGCAAAAATATGTTTAGTCAGATTATTAACCTTCTCTTGAATTTTTGTGTCCATTGCAAGAAGTCGCGTTAAAACAGATCCAAGTGCGTTAGGTGAATATTGTTTATTTGTTTCCACATCCTGTATGAGGCCGGCTAAGATACTTCGGGCTTGGTCAATATTACCTAATCTAACTTCTTCCGTAATCTGTTTGATGCCTCGTGCTGCATTCAAAATCACGATCTCGACTAAAACATCTGGATCTTGTTTGCCTTTGGTAGTTGAATACGATATCGAAATTTCGGATTCAATACTCTCCAATTTCATTTTATTCAATAAATTATAATAAGTAACTTTGGCCTTATACAATGGGCCATCTATTTTCTGTAAGGTCTCATCAATTTCTAATTTGATTACTAGACTTTTTAAATCATCCGATCGAAGATCACCTAACTGAATATTTACTTTCTGCCTAGAAAGGCTTTTCGCGTTTCCATGAAATTCATCAATTTCTTCAAAAATTTGATAAGAAAAATCATTCATTAATTCTATAAATTGCACACCAGGAGCAAACTCTAAATTTACGTCAATCGCCTGGGCATATAATGCGCCTATATCTCCGAATTCACGAAAAAAGATATCCGATGCCATTTCTGGATTGTCTACAAAATAGAAATTTCCTCCGCCCACTTTCGCGATTTCCATAAGAATCGCTTCATTAAAGTCATCACCCACACCAATTGTCGTTGTCGAGATTCCTCTCGAAAAATGGTCTTTCGCAATTTGTATAAGATCGGCTGGTTCTTTGATACCCGATGTTGGATTGCCGTCTGTAAGTAAGATGACTCGTTTGTATGCGTTTGGGATGTTTGCGGATTCTATAGACCGAAGTGCAGAAAGCCAGCCACCACTTAGATTTGTGGATGTAGCCACCTGAATGTTTTTGATTCTATCTGTTACGGATATCTTTTCGGTAAGATTGGTCAATGGTTGGATGATTTGTACATCGGCAGAATAAGCGATGATAGATAATGAGTCATGTCTCGTGAGCCAATTGACTAAAGCACAAGAAGCCTCAATGACGGACTCGATTTTTTCACCTTTCATCGACCAACTCTTGTCGATCGCTAAACCAATTACAATCGGTTGTCTTTCCGTTAAAGCTGGATTAGGTGGAGTCCTGAGCCTTAAGAGTAAATGATTTTCCTGCTTTTCACCGGTAACTATGTTTGGATATTCAAGTTTGCCTTCAACTTGCATGACTTTTAGAAATTAGTTATATTTTAACTTTTCGCAAGAACAATTTATGATTTCCTGTCATAGAAAGGAACAATCCATGTTTGGTAAAATTCACGAAATTTACGACTCTATCTCAGGAGAGGGTATCTCACAAGGCATTCCGACACAATTTATACGCTTCGCTGGTTGTTCCCTAAGATGTGGGAAAGTAGGAGATAAAAAACTTTGGTGTGATACTCCTTATGCGTTAGGACCAGAACAGGGTGAGCATAAATCTTTAGAAGAGATTCTCGCACAATTATTACAAAACGATCCTCACCATCAAAAACAGATCATCATTACGGGAGGCGAACCTCTCGAGGGTAAGAACGGACTTCTGACGCGATCCCTTTCTGATCATATTTATAGGTTTCGCATTCAGGAACAATTCCCCTATCCCGCATCCCGCATAGAGACGAACGGAAAAGAGGAAATCGACGAAAAACCAAGTCGAGTTTTTACAATGGATTACAAATTGCCCGGATCGGGCATGGAAAGCGAGATGCATATAGAAAATTTCGAGATTCTAAAAAAGAGACATAATTCTCTTGACGAAATCAAGTTCGTGATTCGAGATAGAATCGATTTTCAAAGAAGTTTGGAAATTCTTCACGAGAAAAAACCCGATACAAACATTCTATTTTCGCCTGTTCATGAAGATCTGGATGCAAAAGAACTAGTGGAATGGCTTAAAGTGGCAAACCCACCTAAGTCTCGTTTGTCATTACAAATACATAAGTTTCTCTGGGGTAATAAAAAAGGAGTTTGATGGAGATCCCAACACAGCTAAGTTTAGATTTTGAAACTACACAAATATCTACACTTAATTATGAGTACGCATTCCTAACGGATAATCCAGAACTTGGTTTTGCAAAAATCACAAATGAATCTATCACTGGATATGAACTCTACTTTCCCTCAAGAGAATTATTTAAATCAGTAAATAAAACAAATGCCAATCTACATTTACTTCCTAAGTATCCTTCCGCATTAAAAGACTGGGAGGAATACCACAGGGCCATGGAAATTTCCTTAATTGCCCACCAACTTAAACGTACTCACAATTTTAATAAACTTTCTTCTCTTTCAAATTCTAGGACTCGTTTACTACCACACCAAATTGAATCTACCTTCATTGTTGCTAATAGTTTAAAGCCTAGATTCATTCTTGCCGACGAGGTTGGATTAGGAAAAACCATAGAGGCCGGTCTCGCTGTCAAAGAGTTAATCTTTCGACGTGGACTTAAAAAGGTTCTTGTTGTCACTCCATCTCCTCTCCTTGTGCAATGGCAGCAGGAAATGAAAAATAAATTTAACGAAGATTTTGAGATCATTCGCCGAAGAAATTTCCTAACCAATGGACCTGACCATTGGAAAAATTTTAATAAAGTCATCACATCCATTGATTTTATCAAAAATCCAAAATATGCTGAAGAAATTTTAAAAGTCAAATGGGATATCGTCGTATTTGATGAAGCGCATAGATTACGAAGAGATTATTCAAAAATTACAAGAAGCTATCTATTTGCAGAGAAAATAGCAAGGAAAACCGAGTGTTTGCTTCTTTTAACCGCCACACCTTTTCGAGGAAAATTAGAGGAGCTTTTTTATTTACTTCATTTAGTCGATCCGAACATCCTTGGTCCATATCACACATTTGTTAATGACTACATCTTAGGTGGAAAAACAGATTTAAAAGAAAAAATATCCAAGGTCTTATTACGTAGGCGAAAGGTAGAAGTCGGTGGATTTACAAAACGATTCGCAAAAACAGTAAGAATCGATTTATCTCCCATAGAACGGCAGTTTTATGATGAGACTACCGAATATGTGCGTAGAGAATATAACCTTGCCATGGGTACTAAAAACCGAGCTGTCGGCTTTGTGATGATTGTATTCCAAAAATTATTAGATTCTTCTGTCGTTGCTCTTCTCTCCGCTCTCCAGAAAAGAAAGTTCATGCTTGAAACAAAATTTCATTACATGAAGGAAAATGAGGTTTCAGTTGATGATTGGGATATGGACGAAACGGAAGGTGTAGAAGACTTTCTAACTGAACTTGATGAAGCAGAAATGTCAAACTTCCAACGAATCAAACGCGAATTGTTCACCCTGAATCGACTCATCCACATTGGAAGACAAATCAAAGAAGATCGCAAATCACAAAAGCTCAAAGAAACTTTAGCTAAGCTAAAAAAAGAAGGTCATAAGAAATTTATCATCTTCACTCAATTCAGAACCACACAAGATCACATCCAATCACTATTAGAATCAGAATTCAAAATTTCATCATTCCATGGTTCGCTTAGCATGGACGACAAAGAGAAAGCCATTCAAAGATTTAAAGAAGACTGCGAAATATTAATCTGCACCGAAGCCGGTGGCGAGGGACGTAATTTACAGTTTGCTAATATATTGTTCAATTATGATCTTCCATGGAGTCCGCTAAAAATTGAGCAACGCATCGGAAGGATTCATAGATTTGGACAAAAAGATAATGTATATATATTTAATTTTGCTTCGAAGGATACTGTCGCAGAACGAATATTAGAAGTATTAACAAATAAAATTAAATTATTTGAAGAATCAATTGGAGCCTCGGACGAACTTTTAGGTACGATCGAAGAAGAATTAGATTTCAATTCAAGCTTCATGCACTTTATCACAGGTACAAAAACTAAGGAAGAAATAGATACGGAACTTGATCTGCGAATTCAAGTTGCCCAGAAGGGATTCGAAAAATTAAATTCTCTAGTAACACCTAAACTATTGGATTTCAATTTAAAAGATTATTACGATCATACCTTTGATGATCGAGAATGGAATAACCAACACTTAGAAGAAATCGTAACAGCTGGTTCAAAATACTTCCTAGACCAACTGCCAGGGAAACTAAGTTCAAAAACAAATGGTTTATACCAATATACAAATGCAGAAGGAAAAACGAAACCCGCCACTTTTGATTCTGATTTAGCACTTACAAATGATTCTCTAGAGTTCTTGGCGTTTGGACATCCGTTTGTAGAAAAAGTAACAGAACTTCTAACAGTTTCCAATATCGGAAACAAAAAGAAATATGTGACTTCTTCCGAATTAAAACATCGAATTTTATTTGTTTACCTAGTTGAATTTCAATTTTCACTCAAACGTCGTGAATTATTTTTTTTAGAATATGACTTGAAGACCAATTCTATGATTGTAGTTAACGAAATCGGTAAAGCTTGGGAAACCGCCAAAACTTATGTTCCCGAAACCGAATTGTCGCTTTCAAAGATTGAAACAGCATTTATTGAAAGTTATCCGATCCTTTTAAACGAGGTGCAGGAAAAAACCAATACTTTGCGAAAAGAAACACTATCAATTTTTCAAAAAGAAGAATACAAACTCGAATTATCGCATCAGAAAATGATACGGCAACTCGAAGAAAAGTTAATGCGTCAGGAAGCAGCGTTCAAATGGGATAATCGTCCAGAAAAAAAAGCAGCCCTGCACCGAACCATGAAGGAAATCCAAAAAGCCCGAGAGGTTTATGAAATTGAAGTTAGAAAAATTAAAAATGGAGCCAAAATTTTACAAAAAATTGAGCTATTTCAACTCTATATTGCAATCTAAATCAAGAATTTAAAACTTCGGTCATGACATTAAAATCTATCCCATTTTGGCTAATGATTGTAACCGCCTTCATCGCGGGGACTGTTATAGGGGTATGTCTGCATCCCGAAACGAATCTCATCCCCTCGCATGTTTCTTTAGAGATTATCCCTTGGCTAAAGTTACCAGGAGATCTATTTTTAAATCTATTGCAGATGATTATGATACCTTTAGTAATCGCCTCAGTGGCCTTAGGTGTTTCTAGCCTTTCTAGTCTCTCTGAATTGGTTAATTTAGGGTCAAAAACTATGTTCTATTTTCTATTCACGACCATGATCGCGATTATAATCGGCATATCAATTGCTACTCTCCTTGAACCAGGTAAAAAAATTGACTTAAATCGAAGTAAGATTGTGTCAACAACTCCTCAATTGCAAAACACTACGGAAGAAAGTATCCCTCAAACCATTGCCAATCTCGTCCCAAAAAATATCTTTCGTTATATTGCCGAGCAAAGAATGTTATCTCTCGTTTTGCTTGGGGTTCTTCTCGGGATCTTTTTCCTGTCCTCTGCGAACGTCACAAGCGATCCATTAAAACTATTTCTGAAATCGATTGAAGCCTTTTCTATATGGATCGTAACGATTGCCATGAAACTCGCGCCCGTTGCCGTTTTTGGTTTGATGGCCTTTGCAATTACACAAATAGGTATTAGTTTGATCTCGGGATTATTCTATTATGTTTTATCTGTGTTACTGGGTTTGTTCATTTTACTTCTATTCTATCTCATCATTGTCTTACTAATCGCAAAAAGAAATCCAATTAACTTTCTTAAAAACATTCGGGAAGTACAGATACTTGGATTCTCAACTTCAAGTTCCAGTTCCGTTTTACCCATAAGTTTAAAACTAGCAAAAGACAAACTTAAGATTCGCGAAAAGGTGGCAGACTTTGTTCTACCATTAGGTGCTACTATCAATATGGATGGAACCGCTTTATATCAGGCAGTTGCTACAATTTTTCTAAGTCAAGTCTACCAGATCGAATTTACTTTCTTTCAACTAATTTTACTCGTCATTACAGTTACTGGGGCTTCCATTGGAACTGCCGCCACACCTGGAGTCGGGATAGTGATCTTAGGATCTATTTTACATAGCTTTAACATTCCAGTGGAGGGAATCGCAATCATCTTTGGCGTAGATCGATTTCTTGATATGTGTCGTACCTCCGTAAACTTAAGTGGAGACTTAGTAACGGCTGCTGTTATGGATAAGTGGACGGAATAAGATCCTCATGATTAAAAAAATGATCAGCATATTATGCTTATCTGTAGCTGGTTTTACCTATAATTGTGATACAAAAAAACAATATACGGATGATATCTTATTTAATTTAACCTGTTATACGTTAGCACTTTGCAATCAAACATCACCAACACAAATAGGAATGATTGGTGATAGTTGGACCGATATTTTGGTTGGGTATCCACTCATTGAAACATTGCGAATCCAATTAGAGAAAAATCATGGCTATCAAATTACGGGAGCAACCCTTGGAGGCCAAACTCTCTCTTCTGCTTTATCCTTAGGTTTACATTACCAGGTGATTGATGAGGCAGGAGCAAATGTACGCGTGATCTTACTCTCCCTTGGCGGAAATGATTTACAGGCGAACCTCCGAGATTATATTCTCAATCCTGAGTCTGCTCGTGCAGCTCGTTTGCAACTTATAAAGTCAGATTTAAAAAGGATGATCCAAACAGGCAATTTATATAAGACTAATAAATTTGGTGGTGAGCCAATCAAATGGATCATTCATGGTTACGATTACTCAAATCCAGATATGCCTCCAATTGCAGATATCTCAGAGGAAGGTTGTAACGCACGTTTTTTGGCAGCAGGTTTTACGAGATCATCCATCATTGATTTTTCATCTTCCCTTTTGAACTCCTTCAACGAATTACTTAGAAATATAACTTATGAGGAACCATCATTGTATTATGTTGATCTTCGTAGTACACTTGGAGGTCCTTCCGTTTCAAGATCTGATTTGATGCTGGATTGTATCCATCCGAATAATCTAGGTTTCCAATTGTTAGGAAATCGTTTGAGTACTTCAATTGCTCCGATTACGGGAATGAAACCATGAAATTTGTTTTACGAATCTCTTTTCTTTTCATTTTTCCCCATTTCTTGTACGCACAAAAAAGTCCAAATTTTTCACATCCTTTGCAAATTGAACCTGTTTCAATCTATAATAAAATAAGGGTCGACGGGTCCTACTTCGATAAACGAACAAACGTTATTTATGAACAAAATCGAAATATTAGCATCGAAGGCGAATACAACTTTTGGAATCATTTCTCTATTTCGAGCTCCTTAGGTAGAAATAATTATATCCTCACAGATACCGAGACTTCGAACACCTATGATCGATTCAATCTAGGAGTAAAGTACGGAAGGATTATAGATTTTGGCACCTCTAGTTTGTTACTCGGAGCAGGAATTCGGTTATATGATAAGAAGAAAGGGGCAACACCGACAGAGCGTGAGAATCCAGATTTCTATTTAGTCAGGCCAAATTTTGGAATTGGATTTCGGTATGGCCGATTTGAAATACTTTCCGAGTTTCGATTCCAAACAGAAACAAATAAATCTTTTAAAGAGGGGAGTCTAGAAGAGTTCCGACGCTACTATCAATTTGGTATGGCTCCATCTTTTGCCGTTAATCAATCTCTTCGCACTTTCATGGAGTTCGAATACAGAGAGCCATACGATCGTTATGTGGATACAAAAACTAGATTTTTCAATTTCTATCCAGGCGTATCCTTTGCTACTGAAAATTTTGGTACTTTTTCTCTTTCACTTCAAATCGGTTTATTAAAACGCGAAGAGAATGCCATCGATAGAGGGATCAGATTCTCGTATTTTTATCTTTTTGATCTGGATCATTCGAACTCCAAAAGAATTGAATCTTCTGCGAGCAAGTTTTAAATGCTAAAGAAACCCTCTTCCATTTTTTGCCTTTTGCTACTTTTAATTTTTTATCCAGGTTGTATTTCGATTCAACATGGAAATCCAAGTTTAACCATTTTTAAAAATCAAGGCAATGTCGGTATTTATGGAAAATTGGTTTCGGCAAAGGAACAATTTAGACAAGGCGAAAGTTGCATTGAAAGTTATTTCGGTTTATTCTCTTTTGGAGATGCTTCAACAGAAATGATTCAAAGTAAATTCCATCTCAAAGAAATCTATTCCATTGATCATTCTATCAAAACCCAATATTTTTTCTTTCAAGAATATTGCACTACAGTGTACGGAAAATGAAGCCTGCATTAGCGTATCTGATCGTATTCTGCCTCTGGAATGCATTCGCGTGTGCCTCAACGGGAGTTGGTCCGCAGTCGCTTCTATATGCAGATCATACGATATCGATTTACTCCGACGGAGAACAAGGACGGAAACAGGGAGAGTCATGTTCTCATTCCGTATTGGGTCTAATCGCTTGGGGCGATGCAAGCACACAAAAAAGTCAAAAAAGCGCGTATGTCAATAAAATCAAATCCATAGACCAAAGATCATTGAGTATTTTGGGCATCTATGCAAAACTTTGCACGGTTGTAAAAGGAAACTAGTCGTAAATACTAATAGAAACATATATGATTTTCAAACTGACCAGGCCAATCCAGTCTCTGTTGTTTTTTGCCAATTGTCTATACCTAGCAAATTGTACTCCCAAACCTGAGCCTTTTATTTTGGGAATTCTCGCCCTTCCTGTTCTCATTGAGACTGCTGCATTTCAAGTTTCTTCGACTGTACCTACCGCTAATCAAACGGATGTTAGCACTTCATCTTCAGTGATTATTACCTTTAATAAAGATATTGATTCAACGTCTATTAGCGGGAATATTTCTCTAACACAGCCTGCAACAAATAGCATCTCGAGCCTAACTGCTTCCACTTCAGCTAAAATTTTAACGATCCGCCCTAGTTCCGCATTCAATGCTTCAAGTTCCTATACAATCACTATCAAAGCCGCAATCAAGTCTACTAGCGCTGAGACACTCGGTACAGATTTTCCTTTAACATTTACAACCCAATGAACAAAAAAAAGCCGAGCAAAGAAGCCCGGCTTTCTCTAGATCAAAAAGGAGAGATCTTATTTAAAAAACGGTAACAAGATACCACCTTTCAATACGAAAAACTCTGCAAATACAAGCGATGTAATCGCCATCAATTTGATAAGGATATTGATCGATGGTCCTGATGTATCTTTAAATGGATCACCTACAGTATCTCCGACAACCGCTGCCTTATGCTTGTCTGAGCCTTTTCCACCAGCCGTTTTCTCGATATATTTTTTAGCATTATCCCATGCACCACCTGAATTGGCCATAGAAATCGCCATAACTACACCTGAAACAAGGGCACCAGCTAACATACCTGCAAGTGACTTAACTCCGAAAAAATAACCTACAACGATCGGACTAAGTAGGACTAACAAACCTGGAGGAATCATTTCACGAAGTGCAGCTGATGTAGAAATATCTACACATTTTGCATATTCGGGTTTGGCGGTGCCTTCCATAAGTCCAGGAATCTCTTTGAATTGACGCCTAACTTCCTTCACCATATCAAGCGCAGCTTTCCCTACGGATTTCATGGTCATCGCAGAAAATATAAAAGGAAGCATTGCTCCAAAGAGGAGACCACCAAATACCCAAGGATCTAGCAGTTCAATGGATGTTAAATCAATTGCTCCCTCTCCCATCGCCTTCGATGTTGCTTGTGCACGCGTAATAAATGCAGCAAATAGTGCAAGGGAAGTAAGAGCTGCAGATCCGATAGCAAATCCTTTTCCAACAGCTGCAGTCGTATTGCCCGCTGCATCTAGGTTATCAGTCCTATCGCGAACTTCTTTACCTAACTCAGCCATTTCCGCGATTCCACCAGCGTTATCTGATACTGGACCGTAGGCATCAATCGTGAGACCAATGGCGATGGTCGAGATCATACCAATCGCTGCAACAGCGATACCATACATTCCGGCGATCAAATTTGAAACGACAATGACGATCACAAGAAGGACAACGGGAACTACCGATGATTTGTATCCGAGTGCCAATCCGTAAATGATGTTTGTTGCGGCACCTGTTTCACATGCGTCTGCTACTTCTCTGACTGGCTTATAGGAATGAGAAGTGAAAATCTCTGTGATCCAACCGATAAACATACCTGCGAATAATCCGAGTAACACGGAAGTAAAAACGTTCCATTTCGTAATGGTTTGTTCTCCAATCTGAAAAGAGTCGATCATGAAGATATCTGTTACAAAATACAATCCTATCGCGACCAAAAATGTGGAGATCCAAAGTTGAAATTTGAGCGCTCTTTCCACGTTTCCGTTCTCTTTGACACGCGCAAAAAAGGAAGTTATGAGAGAAGCGGGAATGCCTATGGCAGAAATGAGCAGAGGATAAAGTAGTGCGGCATAATTATCTCCCTCAGCTAACGCAGATGCAGTCGCTCCAATCACAAGTGCAGCACATGTGGCTTCTGCAGCCGAGCCAAATAGATCGGCTCCCATACCTGCAATGTCACCAACGTTATCACCAACATTATCAGCAATCGTCGCTGGGTTACGAGGATCATCCTCCGGTATACCTTTCTCTACTTTACCGACAAGATCGGCACCCACATCGGCCGCCTTTGTATAGATCCCGCCACCCACTCTTCCGAAAAGAGCAACGGATGAGCCACCAAGACCAAAACCAGCAAGGGATTCCATAAGGATATGAACCGGTATATCTTTATTAAGACCAGTAAATGCCATAAAAAGCCCAATGAGACCTAATACAGCCAGTCCAATGAGACCAAAACCCATGACCGCCCCAGAATCGTAAGCCACTCGGAAAGCAGCGGAGAGGGACGTTTTTGCAGCCTGGGCGGTTCTCACATTCCCTGCCGTCGCTATCTTCATTCCCACGAATCCGGAAAGGCAGGAAATTAATGCTCCACTGACGAAAGCTATCGCTGTATAAGCTCCCTCATTGAACACTGTTTTCGGGTTATCTAAGAGAAGAAAGATCAGTACGGTCATAAAACTGATAAAAAGTAAAATGACTCTGTATTCGCGTAATAAAAACGCCATCGCGCCTTCAGAAATCGCAGCCGCGATCTCAATGAGGCGTTTGTTTTGCTCAACGTTGCCGCCTTCTGCACCAACTTTGATTCGAACGACTCGGCTAGCGTAGAATATCGCCGTGACAATTGATAGTAACGCCATGACGATTATGATCAGCTCTGCATTCATGAAGATCCTCTTTTAGAATGTAAATTTTTGATTTTCTAAGAAATTTTAGAAGATGACCGATGAGAAACCATATATGGTATCACGGTCAAGGAGAAAATGGCACTCAGGCCTTCTCTTAACAAGTCTATTTCTCTTTTACATGGGAATTTATGCAGAATCTACAAATCCAGTAAAGGTAATGTTTACTTATGACCACCTTCTCAAAATAGCGGAAGAGAAGATCATCACTGAAACACCAAACCAAGCGTTTTCCTTTCTGGCTAAGGCTCGTGAAATTCAACCCGAGCCAGATTACCGCTTTTATAACCTCACTGGCGAAGCTTTTTGGAAACTTGGAAATCATTTTGAGGCCATGTCGGCCTTCGAAAAGTCCGTCGAGCTCAATCCAGGCCAATTTTCCTTAGTTCTTAGGATCGCTGATTTTTACGAATCGGAACGAAAACCAGATATTGCTCTCGAATTTAATGAACGATACTTAAAGATTATTCCAACAGACAAGAATCGAATTCTAAAATCGGCGATCCTTTCACGTCGCATCGGAAATGAAAACAATTACCAAAAATACATACAAATATTAGAATCTGATAAATCTTTTTCTTCAGAAGAAGAATCCTTACAAACATCTCTCGGTAGAAATATCCGCCTACGAAAGTGGAAAGAAGCGGAGGAACTCACCTTACGTTATCTTCCCTATTTTCCGAGAGTGGAAGGATTGTATGAGACACTCATCTTGGCAAGAAGAGGGAAAAATTCTAGCCTAATCGAGGATGCTTATATAATGGCCTGCGTTACTTTCAAAGATGAGACACGCTATTATGTGAGATTTGGAGTATACCTGCAAGAAAATGGCAGGTACTTAGAATCCTTATCCATGTTTAGGCGAGCCTTTTATAATGCCTTAAAATTTAATTCAAAAAGTGATTGGGGCGAATTCCTATTTTTGTTACGTCAAAGTTATGCCAATCTTGACAGGGAAGTTGATACCCTTGCCATTGACTCCCTAGTTTTAGATATACAGAACAGGAACCAATTAACGGATGTTCAGGTAATCAACCATTTACAAACATTTAGAAAGAATCGTGAATATCTGATGTTTGGAATCTTTTGGTTCAAAAATAAGAATGCAAACCAAGCAAACATTTACAGAAAGCTGCTCGACGAAAGGGACCAAGAAAATTCCGAAACAGAATTCTTATTTGTCATTGGACCTTTCGCGAGAGAGAAGCTGGAATTCTAATTGCTATGATACTTTTTCTTATCGTCTATCAATGTTTGCACGACACCTGGATCAGCTAACGTAGAAATATCTCCTAAAGTATCAAATTCATTGCATGCTATTTTTCTTAGAATCCTTCGCATGATTTTTCCCGATCTCGTTTTTGGCAATCCTGGAGCCCAATGGATGACATCGGGTCTAGCAATCTTACCTATCATTTTTTCAACACTCGCAATAAGCTCTTTTTTCAAGGAGTCATTGGTAGAAACACCTTGCTTTACAGTTACGTATGCATAAATGCCCTGGCCTTTAATGTCATGGGGAAAACCTACAACGGCAGCCTCTGCAATTGATTTATGTTCAACGAGAGCACTCTCTACTTCCGCAGAACCTATTCTATGACCAGAAACATTTAAAACATCATCCACTCGTCCCGTTATTTTAAAATATCCATCCTTGTCACGAGTCGCGCCGTCACCGGTAAAATAATAACCTTTAAATTGTGAAAAGTATGTATCGAAAAATCTTTTTGGGTCTCCGTAAACTCCACGCATCATGGAAGGCCAAGGTGAAGCTATGCAAAGGTTACCTGATATTTCACCTTTCTCTTTAATTTCAATGCCTTCATTGTCCACAAGCACTGGTTTTACGCCGTAAAAAGGAAAACTAGCGGAGCCAGGTTTTTGTGGGAAAGCACCTGGAACGCCCGAAATCATAATCGAGCCTGTTTCCGTTTGCCACCACGTATCTACGATCGGGCAATTCGATTTACCGATGTATTTATAATACCATTCCCATGCCTCTGGATTGATAGGTTCACCAACGGATCCGAGTAAGCGCAATGTTTTCAAAGAACGTTTATCGATATGATCTAAACTTTCTCGCATCAGTGCACGAATGGCGGTGGGAGCTGTATAGAATACTGTAACTCCGTATTTATCAATGACATCCCAAAACCTACCATGGTCTGGATAGCTTGGAACTCCCTCAAACATAAGTGAAGTGGCTCCATTTGACAGAGGGCCATACAAAATGTAACTGTGACCAGTGATCCATCCAATGTCGGCTGTACACCAAAATGTATCCGTCTCTTTATAATCAAAAATGGACTGAAACGTAAGATTGGCACCTAACAAATAGCCAGCCGTTGTATGAAGGACACCCTTCGGTTTTCCAGTAGAACCAGAGGTATATAAAATAAAGAGTGGGTCTTCTGCATCCATCGGCGTAGGAGGACACACTGGCTTTAAGGATGGATCTTTCATCAGGAAATGATACCAGTGATCTCGTCCCTCTTTCCACAAGAGAGTACCTTCATCTCCAGTTCTTTTGACGACGATGACATTCTCTATTTTCACTTTCGAAACTTCTAAGGCTTTATCGACATTGCTTTTGAGCTGAATTTGTTTCCCTCCACGATATCCGCCATCGGCAGTAATTACAAGCGTTGGTTTACAATCTTCTATTCTTCCATGGAGCGCTTCTGGAGAAAACCCACCAAACACTACTGAGTGCACAGCGCCAATCCGCGTACATGCGAGAGAGGCGATAGCAAGCTCTGGAATCATCGGCAAATAAATCAATACCCGATCTCCTTTCTTAACTTGCAAATTTTTTAATACATTGGCAAATTTATTCACCTCTCGGTATAAATCATGATATGTGAGAACTCTACTTTCTTCTGGGTTATCTCCTTCCCAAATGATGGCAGCTTTGTTTTTATGCGGAGAATCTAAATGTCTGTCTAGGCAGTTTTGAGAAACATTGATTTTCCCACCTTCAAACCATTTTACTTTAGCCTTAGCAAAGTCATGCGATAATACTTTTTTCCACTTCTTGATCCAAGTTAATCGATTGGCTTCTTCAGCCCAAAATTTTTCAGGTTTTTCAATCGAAAGTTTATAACGAGCCTTATATGTTTTAAAATCAATATTCGCTAATTTTGCGAACTCTTTGCTTGGTGGGACGATTCTCTCTTTTGCCATCTCATTCCTCTATGGGAAAATTTTGGCAAAATGCGAAAAGATTGTCTAGCCTGATTCCAAAAGATTTTTTAGTCTCTGTTGTTTTAATGTGATCCTGTTCGGATTAAATCTAAGAACTCGCTTCTGGTGGTGGCATCGGATTTAAACAAACCGATCAAACTAGAAGTGAACAATTCCGAATTCTGTTTTTCGACTCCACGCATCATCATGCACAAATGTTTTGCTTTGATGACGACGCCAACTCCGAGAGGATCTAAGGTTTCCTGGATCGCCTGAGCAATCTGATCCGTTAGTCTTTCTTGGACTTGCAACCTCCTGGCAAAGACATCTACGATCCGTGGAATTTTACTAATACCGATGATCTTCTTATTGGGGATATAGGCTACATGGGCACGACCAAAAAATGGGAGCAAATGGTGTTCGCAGAGGGAATAGAGCTCAATGTCGCGTACCAAAACCATTCCTGTTGTCTTTTCTTCGAAAATGGCACCGTTTACGATTTGGCCGATATCGGCTATATAACCACTGGTTAAGAATTCATACGCCTTCTTAACGCGATTAGGCGTCTTAACAAGTCCTTCCCTAGAAGGATCCTCGCCAACTTGTCTTAGTATTTCTTCTACTAGATCTTCCATAGTTAATTTGACTCATTCCCCAGAATAAAGAGTTAGATAGTTCTCGTTTTTATCGAGATTATTATCAACCATGGAAAATACAATGAGAAGAAAAATCGGCTACGATGCACGGATGATTGAACATTCTGGCATTGGCGTTCGCATCCAACATATTTTAAAATTTTGGCCGCTTTCGGAAACGGAAGCCGAGCTTTTTGTGTTTGGCGACCCTGCCTTACTCAGGAAACATCACCTACCTTCTCATGCACAAATTATAGAATACCGAGCAGGTATCTATTCCCTTAAAGAACTGATGGGCCATCCAAAAATGAGAGAAATGGATTTTCTTGATATTCCTCATTTCAATATACCTATCTTAAACCTTTCTAAGTGCATCGTCACCATTCACGACCTCATACCTTATCATTTCAAACAAGCGCATCGTTCATTTGTTAAAAGAGTTTATCTGAATCTCATCTTAAGAATGATAGCAAGGTTTGCTTACAGAGTAATTTGTGTTTCAAATTTTACAAAAAATGATTTCACGAAATTTTTTTATCATGGATCAGAAGAGATTTCTGTTATTTACAATGGAATTGATCCCAACGTTTTTTCAGCCAATGGAAATGAAAACTTAGATGATTTTCGATCTAAACATTTATTACCGAAGGAATTTTTACTCACAATTGGAATCGGAAAGAAGCATAAGAACTTCGAATTTTTAATCAAAAACCTCACCTTTTTATGGAAGGAAAATTCTCTAAAACTTCCTCTCGTGATTGGTGGTCTTGGGAAGGAAATCCCTAGAGAAATTCAAAATTTTAAGGATCAATTCCCTGAACTGATTGTGCTTTTGCAGCATCTACCTTACGAGGCACTCCCATATGTCTACCAGTCTGCAAAGTTATTCCTCTTTCCTTCCTTGTTTGAAGGCTTTGGTTTTCCCGTGCTCGAAGCCCAGGCCTCGGGAACACCTGTTCTATCCTCCGATGCCACGGTCCTCCCGGAAATACTGAAGGAATCAGCTTTGCTCTTCGATGCCAAAAATGACGCTGATTTCCAAAAAAAAATGATCGGATTGCTTTCTGACCAGAAAGAAATGGCTCGTCTCAAATCGGCAGGCCTATCTAATGCAAAATCCTTTCATTGGAAGGAACAGATTCGCGACCTTCGAATCTTTTATCTTAAAATTTTATCTCAAAAATAACTTGCATGATTTAGAACTTTGGCAGAGACTGATTCTCAGAACCAGTATGAACAAATGTCATTGTGCCGAAGTTTACTTTGAAGACATCTTAAAGATTGTCAAAGAAACGAATCGCCCTTTACTAGAAGTTGCGAAGGATTTGGGGGCTGCTGATACATGCACCGCATGTGTTACGGATATGTTCCACTTCGTTCAAAATGAACTTGAGGGACTAACACTTGCAGGAAATTCAACTTATCGATCATAAGCTATTTGAGAAAGTCATCTCGGAAGCTAAATCCTCTCCACGCAAACGTAAAAATTTTAATTTCCACCAGCTAACGGAAGTCTACCAGCGTTTTCTAAACGTCTTAACAACTTCTACTTATGTTTCCGTTCACCGTCATAAATCCGATCCAAAACCCGAAACCTTTGTCATTCTACAAGGCGAAGTAGGATTTTTAATTTTTAATGATGATGGATCTGTTCGAGAGAAACACCTGCTTTCCTCAAAAGGTCCTGTAGTAGGTATCGATATTCAGCCAGGAGTCTGGCATAACTTAGTCTGCTTAAGTGACGTAGCTGTCTGCTTTGAAGGGAAGTCCGGTCCCTACATCGAAACTTCAGATAAAGAATTTCACAGTCTTTATCCCGCAGAAGGCGAATCAGAGTCAGAAACAAAATTAAAAGAATGGAAAGCTCTTTTTTTGTGAGAAGCCTCAAAATCATTATGCTTTTGAGCCTCCTCTCTTTCTGTAAATCCTTACCAAAATTTGTACCAGTCTCCGAACATAAGTTTGAAAAAATCATAACAGATACTTATGAGCGGACTTTTCATGTTTATATTCCAAAATCAAAAAACGAATCTCCAAAACCATTAGTCTTCGTATTACATGGAGGAGGTGGAACCAGTGAAGGTATGATTTATCTCACTCGCATTTCGGAAATCGCAGAAAGAGATGGTTTCATCGCTGTATTTCCAAACGGATTTGAAAACAGATGGAATGATGGAAGAGGAATTTTACGATTCGCAACAGATCGATTAAATATAAATGATGTTAGGTTTTTTAGAGATATTGTCGCTTACTTAAAGTCAAACCATCGCATTGATACACAGAGAATTCATATTGTTGGATTATCGAACGGTGGCTTTATGGCCCAGAGAGCCGTTTGCGAAGCCTCAGATTTATTCGCATCTGGATTTTCCGTTGCAGCAACCACTTCGAAATTTATTGAAACGAACTGTGATTTGAAAGAACCAATTTCTTTCGGTTTTATCTTTGGTAAAAGGGATGATGTCATACCGTACTCAGGTGGAACCATTCTAATTCCGTCTTCTCCCCAAGCAAATTCATCAAAAATAAGTGCTGGAGAAAGTCTATCCTTCACTTCTACTCTAGAAGTTTGGAAAAATAGATTGAAATGTGAATCTGAAGAAACCCAATACATTGAAAGCCTTAAAAAGAAGTATCCGAAAGAGATTATAAAGTATACATATCGTAATTGTAATCACAGTTCTATGTTAGATGCATATTTAATCGAATCTGGCGGTCACTTTTGGCCGCACGGATTCTTTTATGAACATGAGAAAAAATATGGGTATCTAACAAATGATCTGGATGCTTCTAGCGTGATTCTCGATTTTTTTAAACGCACGCCTAAACTGGCAACGGGAGTAAACTAATGTTTTATTCAGAAATTCGAAACAAACAGACAGTATTCTCGACCGTAGAGGTTGGTGCCGGCGAGCCAGTTTTATTTTTGCACGGCTTTCCCGACAATCATAAGACATTTATTAATATAATGGAACCTGTAAGTCGAGCTGGTTACCATTGTGTAGCACCCGTAATGCGTGGTTATGAGCCTAGCTCAATCTCGCATTGGTCGAAACTCCATATAAATGACCTCGTTCTAGATATTTTAGGATGGATGGATGATAGAGGCTGGGACCATGTTCACCTCGTAGGTCATAACTGGGGGTCTGTAATCGCGTATGCCTGCGGAATTTACTATCCCATGCGCATTTCCTCGATTACTTCCATAGGGGTCCCACTACTTAAAAACTATCAGGAAACACTACTTTGGGCGCCTCAACAATCACTCAATACCTGGTATCTGCTTTTGTTTCAAATTCCTTACTTGGCGGAGTTGACACTTCGGTCCAATGACTTTGCCTTGATAGATTACTTGTGGAAAGACTGGTCTCCTGATCTCCGCATCGATAAGGAGCATCTATTAGATATTAAATCCTCTTTTCAAAATCCAGGCGTTCTTACGTCCGCATTGGCTTATTATAGAAATTTGAATGACCTGCTAACGGACTCGGGGCGGGAAAGCTTGTTAGGCATCATCGACGCAGTGGTTGGTGCGCCTACTCAAGTTCTTTATGGTTTGAATGATGGCTGCTTTCATAGAAACATGTTCGAACAGATTATGAAGGAATCTGATTTTCCCCGTGGGCTACGAAAAATAGGTTTTGACCATGCAGGACATTTTCTTCATTGGGAAAGAGCGAACGAAGTGATACATAATATTTTATTTTGGTTGGATCTCCACAATTCTAAACGTCAAATTGTTTAAAGAGGGTTAAGTTCAATGTTTCAAAATATGGGTTTATATGATCGTATAGCACGGGTGGCCGCAGGGCTTATCGTTGGAGGTCTTTATCTAGGTGGGGTTGTACAAGGAACGGTTGCGATCGTGCTTGCCGTTGTAGCACTCGTCCTAATTGGAACCTCAGCGGTTGGTTTTTGTCCCGCTTATCTTCCTTTCAAGTTCTCTACAAAACCTAAACAATAACTAAGTTCTTTCCAAACAGGTGAGCACCTCATAATGAGGTGTTCTAGGAAAAAAATCTAATAATACCAACTTCGTTATTTTGTAATTATTCTTTTTCAATTCTACGATATCTCTTTTTAAAGTGCTCGGATTGCAGCTTGAATAGATGATTTTACTAGGTCTGAATTTCACCATTGTCTTGATGATTTCAGGTGTTAGTCCTGCCCTTGGCGGGTTTACGATCCAAGTTGGATATTTATCAACAGACTTTGGAATTGGTCGTTGGTATAAATCAATAGCTTCATAGGTAAAATGACCTACTCCGTTTGCCTTTGCATTGGCTTTTGCAAAATCGATACTTTTTTGATGCATCTCGATTCCGTAAAGCGAAGATATATTCTGTTTTAAGGATATGCCTATCGTTCCACTACCGCAAAACAATTCCAAAACTTTCTCTTGGTCGCCTAGCCAAGATGATATTTTTTCAATCCAGGGCGAAATTAAAAAACGGTTGATCTGAAAAAAACCTTTCTCGGGAATTTGCAATGATGTTCCATTTAAATTAAATTTTGAAACATCCTTTTCATAATTCACAATGCCTTGTTCCGAAAGTCTTAGGTGAATTGTTTTCTGTTTGATCCATTTATCTTTCAATTTTGAATCAAGATTTTTCCACAAAAGCCTCTCATCAAGATTCATACAAACAGACTGGGACTTTTCTACAACCTGATGGGTCTGTTTAGAGAAGAAGCCTATGGATTTATTTACATTCTGCCACTGCACATTATTTCTATAAAAGTTTTCTGCTCCAGAAATCACCTCTAGCCACTTTGACTCATTTGGAAACATATCCGATAACAACGATTTTTTAATTTCTATCTCTTTAGCATAGGTTATATGTCGAAAGCTACAACCGCCACAGCTTTGGTATACTTCACAGTCAGGAGCGATTCTTTCCGAGGACGGTTCTAATACTTCTATAACCGTTCCGAACCACTCTTTTTTTCCCTGTTTTTCGAGAGTAATATTTACGGATTCGCCTGGAATTCCTCCAGTTACAAACACAGCATGTCCATCATGATGGCCAATCGCATAGCCACCATTGACCCATTTTTCCAGTTTTATCTTAAGCTTTTCCATTCTCTAGAGCCATTCATTGAATATTCATTTGACACTGCACTTGAATTTCCGATAACGGATAGGTACTCTTGGAGGAGTGGCTGAGTGGTCTAAAGCAGCGGTCTTGAAAACCGTCGTGGTAATCCCACCGTGGGTTCGAATCCTACCTCCTCCGAAGTATTAATGGAGACGTGCCTGAGTGGCCGAAAGGAGCGGTTTGCTAAACCGTCGTACATGTTAAAGTGTACCCAGGGTTCGAATCCCTGCGTCTCCGAAATTGTATGTCAAAATTCACCTCCCAAATAGAGAAATTTAAGAACAAACTTCAAAGATTTTCAGGTGAAGAGACATATAGTGTTTTGGCAGCTTTGCCTATTTACTTTGCTTGGGTTCCGATTCTCACTTGGTTTTCTAAAACAACTAGAATACGCAGAATTTGTCTCTATTCAGCAATTAACACTGGTTTATTCTTTGCCCTGATCCTTATGGCGCAAGTGCTCTCTATTTTACCTTTCCTGGGCGATTTTTTAGCTAACTTGGTACATTTCATTGCCATTGTAATTTATCTTGGGCTTGCGGGATTTTTGATTTACTCTGATCGATTCAAAAAAACCATTGAAATACCAATTCTCTCGAATTGGGAAACCAAATTAGAAAGCAATTTTGCGCCCATAGCTCAACTGGATAGAGTATCTGACTACGGATCAGAAGGTTAGAGGTTCAAATCCTCTTGGGCGCGCTTGGACTTAGTTGGCAGATTCTTAAACGCATACAAAAGCGCTAAGCAACAATATCCAAACGAAATCCCTTCCTTTACACAGATTTATGATCCATCTGGAAATCTACTCGCTGAAAGTAATAATCTCGTAGAATCAACGTTAAATGCCACAGAGCATAGCGAGATCAATGCCATCAATAAAGCATTAAAAACTCTTCGGGAAAAGTATCTCATTGATGTTACTCTTTTAACTGCTTTAGAACCGTGCTTGCAATGTGCGGGTTCCATCCTTCGCGTGAAAATTCCTCGTGTGCTCTATTTTCTACCAGCAAAAAAAGGAGAAGGCATCACTTCCTACTCTACAGAGTCCATTTACCTCTTAAATCATTTTCCGAAGTTGGAATATATAGAAAATTCTGAAATTATGAATGATTTTAAAGAGTTTTTCAAAGAGAAAAGGTAGAATTCTATTGACCATTTCTTTTTATGGATGTTCGTAGAACCCATTGGAGAAGTGTCAGAGTGGTCTATTGTGCATGCTTGGAAAGCATGTGTGCCAAAAGCACCCCGGGTTCGAATCCCGGCTTCTCCGAAGGTTTCTAAATGAACGAAAGTCACCAAGTTTTATTCCGAAAATACCGTCCTCAATTCTTTCGTGACGTCATATACCAAGATCTCGCGGTAGGATCGTTACAGAATGCTTTCAAATCCAAAAAAATAGGTCATGCTTACATATTCATCGGTCCACGCGGGGTCGGAAAAACAACCATTGCGCGTATTCTAGCAAAGAGACTCAACTGCGAGAGACCAGACGGCGTAGAGCCATGTAACGAATGTAACTCCTGCGTTGAAATTACCAAAGGTAATTCCAATGACGTCATGGAAATTGACGCTGCTTCCAACAGTGGCGTCGACAATGTCCGAGAGTTACGCGAGAATGTGAAATTCAATGCAATGGGTGGTAAGTATCGAGTTTATATACTTGATGAAGTACATATGCTTAGCGGCGCTGCGTTTAACGCTCTCTTGAAAACTCTTGAGGAACCACCTCAACACGTAGTTTTCATTTTAGCGACGACAGAATATCACAAGATACCCGAGACCATACTCTCACGCTGCCAAGATTTTACATTCCGTAAAGTCCCAGCTTCAGTACTCCAACAATATATTGAAACAATCGCAAAAAAAGAAGAATTAAAATTTGATTCAGAAGGTCTATTTTGGATCGCCAAAAAAGGAGATGGTTCTGTAAGGGATACGCTTTCTTTCATGGAGCAGGCAGTTGTTTTTACTGATGGAAATTTAACGGGCGCTAAGCTCCGTAAGATGATTGGTTATCACGGCATTGATACTTTTATCGAATTTTTAAATACGATCATCGACACAACGAAGTCTGCTAAATTATTTGAATCATTAGAACATTATTTTCAAGAGGGTGTTGATCTCATAAAGTTTATTTGGGATTTTGTAGAATTTCTTAACTCCTTGCTATTGATTCAAGATAATCTATCTGAACGCGAATCCATTAATATTCCTCAAGAAGACATACAAAAATTAAAAACAGAATACAGATCGCTAGATAAGGAGCTTTTAATTTTACTTTCAGAAAATATTTTTTTAATTCATGAAAAATTAAATCAAATGAAATTGCGTAGCTCGTATGAAGTGAAAGTCTATTTAGAAATTCAATTTCGTAAAGTGATATTAGAAAGGGAAAAACCTTCGGTCTCAGGCCTTTTATCGAAAATTTCCGAGCTTACCAAACTCATCCAATCAGATATTAATAATATACAAGACCAATCCGTCCAACTTCCGAACGAAAAACAAAAATCAGAAACTGTTACTGAAAAGAAAATCAGTCCAGAATTAAAGTCTAATGTCTTAAATGTACCTTTAGAAAATGAGAAATTTTTAAAAGAAAAGTTTTCTGGAATTGAAGTCGATCCTGGTCAGTTTAAGAATTTATAAGGGTTTTTATTATGGGAATATTTGATCAAGTTCGTCAAATGAAAGATGCATTTTCTCAATTAGGAAACATGCAAGAAAAGCAAGCTGAATTGCAAAAGCGATTGGCGCAGTTGCATGTGATCGGATCTGCCGGAGCGGGAATGGTTGAAGTCACGGCCTCAGGTGAAGGAAACATAACAGATATCAAAATAAATCCCATTATGTTTAAAGCTGATGATTCAAAAATGTTAGAAGATCTAATACTTTCAGCTACCAATGAAGCATTACGAAAATCGAAAGAAACAATGGCCCATGAAGTCAAAAATATTCTCGGATTTAATCCTAAAGATATGGAAAGTATGCTGAACCAAATGAACCAAGGTGGAAATCCGTCTGTCTGAAAATCAATTCCAGAAACTAGTTTCCTCTTTTTCCCTATTGCCTGGCATCGGTAAAAAAAGTGCGACGAGAATTGGATTCCATGTCTTACGAATGGATCCCGCGAGCTTTCAATCTTGGATCAATGGAATTAAAGAGGCAAGGGAAAGGCTTCATTTTTGTCAAATTTGCGGTGGTTTAACAGAGGAAACCATTTGCAATATCTGCGAATCTTCGAAGCGAGATGCTTCGATAGTATGCGTTGTAGAGCAACCTGAAGATATTTTTTTTATCGAAAATACAAAAGAATATTTTGGAAAGTATCATGTATTGAACGGATCCATCTCACCTCTTGATGGGATCGGACCTGACCAACTTAGAATTAACGAGCTGATACATAGAGTAGATGAAGGAGAAATTTTAGAAGTTCTCGTTGCTACAAATCCTACATTAGAAGGAGATGCCACTGCCTCTTATCTATCAAATCTACTCAAGAACCGTGACATTAGAATTTCTAGAATTGCGCATGGAATCACAATCGGAGGAACGATTGAATATTCAGACCAATATACTCTAGGTAAGGCGATTAAATCCAGGCTTACTCTCTAAAATCTATGTTCAAAAGTCACAAAAGCCTCACGAAGAACCTTTCCATACTTTGAATCTAGTAACACAAATAGCGCATCACCAGCCACAAAGTAGCCTGATCTAAAAACAATTTGAAAGTCGGAAGTTACGTTGTAGCGTATATTAAAGTTATATTCCATTCCGAGGTAAGTAGAAGTTTTATATCCTGCCCACTCTGAGAATTCTCTGTTAATTTTAATTTCTGGTGATTTTGTAGCCCAAAGCTGATAGTAACCAAACGTAAATTGATACGGTCCAAAAGCTATAATGTTTGCAAATGTTCCGTATTCGTTTATACCCGAAAAACTCGAACCATTGAATAACGCATAACCGCCCGTAAAGTCTGTGGCAATATTTGAAATTGAAAATCCAGGTGCTAACGTCCGATACCCATTCCCTTTTAAATTTGCTTCCTCACCATTCCCATTATAACCAGGTCTTCCTGTTGTACCCAATGCAATTAAATTCAAATTTAATGAATCACTCCAGCGATAAGTGAATTGAAAATCATAAAGTCCACCTTTGATAAAGTGCCGGTTAGTAGTGTTATAGATAGTAACATCACTTGCATCTTTTAATTCTTTAAATTTTTTTACAGTTCCCGTGTTTAGAATGCCATGCACAGAAAAGGAAAAAGTTTGAAAATTAAATTCATTAAAGAGTCCATACCAACCTAAACGTGAAGTTTCATTATCGGTTTTATCATTATCATCTAACCAGTAGGCATAAACTTCATTTCTTATATTCCTAAAATATTCTATCTTCATGCGATTGTAAAATATATTAGAGTTCTGGTAATTCTTATCTGCAAATCCATTCTTGTCTACATCTAGAAAACTTTGATCTCTAGCTCGTAAGATTCCGCCTTCCCAAGAGAGCCGCAAAAACTGAAAACTTTTAAGAATGCTAACGCCTGTTCCTGTAGAAAAGAGAACTCTTCCTTGAGGTGATGAAAATAATTGTTGCCCAACCTTGATGAAAAGAGCTGATTCTGGAATTCTAAAATTGATATAAAGAAAGTTTGTCTGTACATTTACAGCCGAAGTTCTACCTCTCTCTCCACCAGCACCAGGACCGACGATACCGGGATCAAATCCATCTGGCCCTGTTGCTCTTAAACCCTTCCCGCCAAATGGAATGTCACCGACTTGCATTCCCCACACACCTTCCACATACTTACCTGCAGAAAAGCTCATATTATAAAGGAATCGCGTATCATAATAATTTATATCTTCTTTGCGAGGAGTCAATTGCGAAGGAAGACCTACTCTTCTTCTCTCCAAATCATTACTGATCAATTCTCCTTGTCTCAGTAAATTCGAATTATACTCACCTAATGGATCTACAACGGGAGTAACCGGAGTTTGTCTAGTGAGGAGAACATCTCTTCCTACATTCGTCCCTCTTACCCTAAAGGAACCACTGAAATTGATGTTCGTACGTTGAGATTCCTCATCATCAGCGTGAATTAAAAATGGATAAAGAAGTAGTAGGAACAAAAGTAAGCCTTTCATTTTTCAACTTCTTTTTGAACCCATTTATCCGATTTAAAATACTTATTCACAAGAACTTGCATCTTTCCGGATCTTTTAAATTCTTTTATGAAAAAATTCAAATGATAAAGGAATTCAACATCTCGTTTGGCCACAGCCATACTGATATGTTCTTCTTGCACGAGTCCTGTGATTGGTAAATAGGAGGCACGCAAAGAAGGATTTTTTTGTAAGAGAGCCATAATATAAAATGAGTCTGCCACAAAACAATTCACGTTGTTTTTCTTTAATTCATTAAAGGCAGCTTCACTTGTAAAATAAGAGAAGACCTGAGCTTTTGGAAATGTTTCTTTCAAAAATTGGTGATTGGAACTATTGGATAATACGGAATAAGAAATCCCCGAAACACTTTGTAAATCCATAATGGTTCTAAATAACTGGACAGTCACGATTTGCCCCTCAGGTTCTGGAGGAAGAATGCTTCGGCTAACTAATGCGGATGGCGTTGAGATTAAATAAGGATCGGTAAAGTATACATCTTTGAAACGTAAAATGGAGCTCGATAATCCAGCTAACGCGATTTGCGTCTCTCCTTTTTCCAGCATCCTGGCATGCTGATCAAAAGTTCGAAGAGGAATGACCTTCAACTCTACATCCCAAAAGCTTGCATAAGCTTGAGCTATATCAACATCCAATCCTGGATAATTTTCTTTGGCATTTTCAATATAAAACGGATCATAGAACTCATTCACTGATACAGTAAGAACTTTCGTTTTTTTGATTTTGTCAATGGTCGGACTTGATTGTGCATGAACCGAAGGGATAATCAAAAATACGTAAAAGAAAAACCCAGCCAGTAATTTCATAGGATTTTTAGATTTCTTATGATTTAAAGACTGGAATCAAGTGAAAATTACTTTTCTAATAAGACAAATTCTGTTCTTCGATTTTTTTTCGACGATTCTTCATCTGTTTTGGCAATGAGTGGTTCAGAAGGTCCTTTTCCCGTCGTTTCAAGACGCCTCTCATCTACTCCTTTCCTTATAAGATACTCTTTAACTGACGTTGCACGCTCTTTTGATAGCGACATGTTGTCTTCAAAATTACCAATCAAATCTGTATGTCCGATGATTCTCATTTTGGTTTTCGGGTTCTCGTGCAAGTAATCTACAATGTTATCGAGCGAAGCGGTAGATTCATTTTTTAATTTCGAGGAAGCTCGTTCAAAATAAATGGTATCAATTGAAACCTTTTGATTTTCCTTCAGTGCTTCTTCAATAAGATTTGGTTTCTTCGGAATGGAGGCGGAAAATATATCAAAGGATCGATTTGCCACTCTTCGGCAAAACAAAAAAGTTTTTTTAACCTGCTGGTAAATGATGTAGCCTTCGTCTGAGTCGGAATTGATATCATTACCTAAGTTTTCTAAATTGTTATATTTTCCGTTCTCGATTTTCATCATATATAGATCAAAGCCGCCGTATCCTCCAGGACGATTCGAGGAAAAGAATAATATCGTTCCTTCGTCGTTGAATGCAGCAGCAATTGTCGCATGTTCATCATTGATGGGGGCTGGTAATGGCTTCGGATCCGACCAAACGTCGCCTGATTTTTTCGTAATAAAAATTTTAGCTAACTCTGGTTTTCCGAATGGATATCTCGTAAAGAGTAATATATCGCCTAACGAATGCGGATTTTCTTCAATTTCTTCGGTATTGATATTTCGCGAAAGCGGGACTGGAGCAGACCATTTCCCTGCTTGTAAATTTGAAACAAAAAGATCTCTCGAGATTCCTATCTTACCGTTTTCCAATTCTACTTCAACGGAGCCATCTCGATTTGAAGATAGATACATGGTTTTTCCGTCACGAGTGAGAAACGGACTTTGGTCATCAAAATCTGAGTTAACTTCTGTTACTTCTTCCGGAAAGGACCATTCTCCATCGGCTTCCAACTTGCTTTTAAATATTTCGGTATAACCTTTTGCTGTCCGCTTGGAATAGAAATATAAAGTTTTTGCATCGGGAGAAAGAGAAGGTCCAAATTCCTGAAAGGAGGTATTTACTTTTCCTCTTATGGGTTCCACAAGAATCGTAGCTGCTTCCTGACCCAGAAGCCAGGTTGGAATTGAGATGAGAATGAGTACATATTTGAGCATTCGGAACCTTTGGCCTTCTGCTCTTTGGTTTATCTCAAATACGTTTTGAGCGCATCTGGAATCAGGAAGGTTCCATCCTCTATTTGGTAGTTTTCAATGACAGCGGCCAGTGTCCGACCGAGTGCCAATCCTGAACCATTTAGAGTATGAACGAGCAGGTTTTTACCTTCCTTCGTTTTGTATCGAATTTTTCCGCGTCTTGCTTGATAGTCTTTGAAATTAGAAACGGAGGAAATTTCCATAAATCGATTCAAGCCAGGCATCCAAACTTCAAGATCATAAGTTTTTGAGGAGGCACTGGATATATCGCGGCTGCAAAGTAACATCACACGGTAAGGCAAATTAAGTTTTTGTAGTATGGATTCTGCACTCGCCAACATTTTCTCATGTTCGATTTCAGAAGTTTCAGGTGTCGTAAATTTCACCATCTCCACTTTCTGAAATTGATGCACGCGAACCAAACCTCTCGTGTCTCTTCCGTATGAACCTGCTTCCCTTCGAAAACAAGATGTATGCGCACAAACGGAAATAGGAAGATCCTTTTCTCCTATGATTTCGTCTCGATAATAATTTGTCAGAGGCACTTCTGCTGTCGGAATCAAATTGAGTCCGTCCTTCTCTAAACGATAAAAATCATCTGCAAATTTTGGCAACTGTCCCGTGGCTGTCATGGACTCATCATTTACAAGAACAGGTACCCACATTTCTTTATAACCATTTTCAGATGTATGCGTATCGAGCATCAGATTCATCAAGGCTCTTTCTAGTTTTGCCCCGAGTCCCAGATAGGTATAGAATCGTGCTCCCGCTAGCTTAACACCCCTTTCGAAATCAAAAATGCCCATCTTCTCGCCGATATCAAAATGCGTTTTTGCTCCAAACGGATATTCCTGAATCTTTCCCCACCGTTTCACTTCTACATTATCTTCTTCACTTTTACCTTCTGGAACGGAGGGGTCTAAAATATTTGGTAGTCCTATGTTTAAATCTAATAGAGACTCTTCCTGTGCAGCTAACTCGTCTTCGATTGCCTTGATACGATCACCCATACCTTTGGTGGAGGCGGAAATTTCTGCGATATCTTTTCCTTGGGATTTTAAGATGCCAATTTCTTTAGAGATACGATTTCTTTCTGCACGAAGTTCTTCTGCTTCATGCTTGAGTTGTTTTTGTTTCGTTGATGCTTCTTTTAATTTCACCTCAATGTCAGAGGCATTCACTCCACGTTTTTTTAAGGAAGAAAGAAGTTCTTCAGGGTTTTGTAAGATACGATTGATATCAAGCATAGTATGCCTTTCTGTTTATAAATTTTTCTGAATTCTTAAATAATGACTCTTCAACTTTTGCGTTAGATTCTTCACGCAATGAAAACATTCGCTCTAGGATAAACGGCATGTTCGATGAATCGTTTCGTTTACCTCTATAAGGTGGTGGGGCTAAGAAAGGAGCGTCTGTTTCAATTAGCAATGCTCCCAAAGGTAATCGTTTCGCGGCATCATGAATTTCGATTGCATTTTTAAATGCAAGGATTCCCGAAAATGAAACGTAGTAACCTAAATCTACAAATTTTTTACCCTTCTCATAGTCATAGGTAAAACAATGTATGACTCCAAAAGCTTTTCCTTTATATTCCGCTAATCCCTCCAGCGTATCTTGAAAGGCATCACGAGAATGGATCACGACCGGTAGCTGATTTTCGCTCGAGTAGTTCAAGAATTTTGCGAGAACCTCTCTCTGCTCATTTCTTTTTTCTGCATTATGGTAGAGATCCATCCCGATTTCACCAATCCCTGTAAAAAGAGGATCAAGCAGACTGTCATTTGCGAGAGTTAGTATTTCATCTGCATTTGGAAATTCATGCGTTTCTGTTGGATGACAACCCAGGGTGTAATGGATTTGCAATTCGTTGTCGGTGAAATCCCTAGAAATACTTTTTGCCTTTTCCGAACTAGGTAGATCAATCCCGATCTGAACAATTTTCTGAACACCGGAAACTTTCGACTTCTCCAAAGATTCACGTATCTCTTGGCCTTGTTCCTGGATTATGTCTAGATGGCAGTGTGTGTCAATGAGAGAATAGGCCATATGGATCAGGATTTGCAAATAACATTCATTGAAAATGAAAATTCAATCGAAAGATAAAGGGTAAGGCAGAACTTTTGCATTATCCGACCAAATTTTGTTATCAAAGTGAACTTTAAACAGCGATTCAACCTAATATTCTACCGCCTTAGATACAAGCTCCAAGAGTGGAAGCTACGTCTTTCTAGAAGGTATGAAGATTTGGACAAAAAAGGTCGCGAGCGTCTGACCATCATGGTCATTCCCCATACTGATCGAAAATCTTTGAATTTTGTCATTTCCTATAAAACAATTTCTTTCTTTATCGGCATCATTGTGATCTTGCTTGTCATCAGTGCCGTTAACGTACTTTCACATAGTGGCTCAGTCCACCAACTAACAGAACTCAACTTAACGAATAAAGACTTCATTCGACAATCATCCAAGATGAAAGAAGAGGTTAATTCTCTTCATGAAACCATCCAATACTACTACGAAAAGATTTCCAGTCTCTACATCAAACTTGGTGGAGATCCATCGAGAGTTTCAAAGGGTATGGGTGGTTCCAATCAATTCCTTTCCATGCAAGGGTCTCCTCAAACTGACATAACGGATGAATCCTTCCGAATCAAAGAGGACATACATAACCTAAAACTTTCATCGGAACTATCTGATGAAATCATCAAGCTCATCAAAAAAAGAAAGAGCATCATCAGAAATACGCCTTCGATCTGGCCTACAAAAGGTTACGTCTTATTCCCATTTGGTAAGTATTTATCTCCGATCACTGGAAAAGAGGAAATGAATAAAGGATTGGATATCGGATCCTTTCCTGGTGCAGAAGTTCTAGCAACGGCTCCTGGCATTGTTTTCGATTCTGGTTTCTCGCCTGCGACTGGTTATTATATCAAACTTGCTCACAGATTCGGATGGAAAACAATCTATTCAAATCTTGACCGAGTGAAAGTCAAAAAGAACGAAAAGATTTCAAAAGGTGATGTCATTGGTTACGTAGGTAAGACTCCAGAGAATCCAGTTTATCATTTACATTATGAAGTCCATGTCGGGACGCAAGCTCTCAATCCATTTTCATTTCTCAATCAAATCCAAGAATAATGTCTAAAGACCAACACGAAGAAGAGTTTTTAATCAATAGTGTCATCGGTGAGGGTGCTGAATTTACCGGTGAGTTTAAATTTCCTGGCTTGATACGAATCGACGGAAAATTCCGTGGTGTGCTCGAAACAGAAGGAAAGGTACTCATTGGAAAGACGGGAATCGTCGATACAGATATCAAAGCGCGAGTGGTAGTTGCCGGCGGTGAAATCCGCGGGAATATCTTTGCAACAGAGAGAGTGACACTCTTATCAAGTTGCCGACTCGATGGTGATATCGTAACCCCAAGACTTATAGTCGAAGAGGGTGTCATTTTTCACGGAAAGTGTACGGTCAATCCTACTCGCCACTAGAGAGAGGAATATGTTCGTACAGACAACCCAAAGCAAACCATCGTCTACATCCTCGCGCAAAAATGCGAGTGACCGATTGAAGGAAAAGGAATCCGTACCTTCTCATCAGACTTTCTTAGATATCCTAGAATCTATCGTACCTTCCAACCAAGAAAGCACCAGGGAACTCAATGAGCTATGGAAGGATCTTCCTGATTTGGAAAAGGCGCTCATCGCAAATCCGAACCATAAAAATCTTAGTGAATACAAAAAACATATCAAACAAATTGCAGAGTTGATATTAAAGAAAAACTATAAGGTAATCCAAGCTCCAGCACGTGGTCGCAATGATACGAAAGACATTCGCTATGTGAAAATCATAGACGATAAACTTGATCTACTCGCCAATACGATGTTTTCACCAACAAATTCGGCTTTCGGTATTTTGAAACAATTGGATGAGATCCGGGGTCTATTGATTGACTTAAAAGGATAATTCATTGCGCGATTCCAACAGACCGAAGAGTAAAAATTTAAATGTTCTTAAAAATACTTTCAGATATCTAGCTCCTTACCGCTTACAAATTTTTGTTTCTTCCATAGCTCTCCTCTTTACCGCCGGGGTCACACTTTCTCTTGGACAAGGACTTCGTCATTTAGTTGACGCTGGTTTCACAGCCCGTTCCGAAAAGGAACTAGCCGTTTCCTTGGTTGCCATTATTTTTATCGGAATCCTACTCGCTTGCGGAACCTATCTCAGGCATTATTTAGTCTCTTGGATAGGCGAAAGAGTTTCTTCAGATATTCGCTATGATGTTTTTGCTCACGTCATCGAAATGCATCCAAGTTTTTTTGAATCTAATTCTCCAGGTGAAATCCAATCAAGAATTGTTACCGACACAACACTTTTGCAATCAGTCATCGGTTCCTCGGCCTCCATAGCTCTCAGGAACATACTTATGTTCATTGGTGGTATTATTTTCTTATTTATTACAAATGTTAAGTTAACAGTCATCGTTTTACTCTCCGTTCCATTTATTGTGTTTCCGATTCTATATTACGGAAGAAGAGTGCGAAATCTCTCTCGAGATACACAAGATAAAATTGCAAGCGTAGGCTCCTTCGTGAGTGAAAGTCTATTCAATATTAAAATAGTCCAAAGTTTCTTCCACCAAGAGATAGATAAACATAAGTTCAAAATCACAGTCGAGGATGCTTTCGCCGTTTCAATTTCTCGAATCAAACAAAGATCCTTACTAATTGCGACAGTCATATTACTAATATTAGTTGGAATCAGTTTCATGTTATGGGTTGGGGGAATGGATGTTCTAAATGGGAAAATCACGGGTGGAGAACTGATTGCTTTTGCTTTTTATGCGATTATGGTTGCTAGTTCACTCGGAGCCATCTCAGAAGTCCTCGGCGATTTACAAAGAGCTGCTGGCGCGACCGAGCGACTTATGGAATTATTAGAATCGAAATCAAATATTCTTGATCCTGAAGATCCGATATCTTTCCCGTTTCCAACATCTGGCCAAATACAATTTGAAAATCTGAGTTTTCATTATCCTTCAAGACCTGATCGTAACGCCATTGATCAATTTAATCTGATGATCCCTGCTAACAAAACGACTGCTCTAGTTGGTCCTTCAGGTGGTGGAAAATCAACACTATTCGAATTAATTTTACGCTTCTATGATCCCTCCATTGGTAAAATCAAAATAGATGAAACTGATATCAGATCAGTTACATTGAAACAGTTGCGTTCACTCATAGGATTTGTACCGCAACAGCCAGTTCTATTTTCTGGAACCCTTCGTGAGAATATTCTTTTCGGAAATCCCAGTGCATCTTTTGAGGAAGTCAAAATTGCCGCCGAACAAGCCTATGTAACAGAATTTCTCTCACAACTTACGGATGGCTGGGATACAGATTTAGGACATCTGGGCGCTCGACTCTCCGGAGGTCAAAAGCAGAGAATTGCGATTGCACGCGCTATTTTAAGAAATCCAAAAATTCTCTTATTAGATGAGGCAACATCAGCCTTAGATTCTGAATCAGAACGTATGGTTCAAAAGGCACTCGATGAGCTAATGAAAGATCGAACGACACTCATCATTGCGCATAGACTGGCCACCATTGTAAGAAGTGATCAAATTATTGTCATAAATCAGGGCAGGGTAGATTCACAAGGAACCCATGAGGAGCTTCTGAAAAATAGCGACCTATACGCTAGGCTCGCGAGTTTACAATTTCAAACCGAGGAGCTCTAACAGACGTTCCATATCAGATAGGTTACCATAAGAGAATACTATTTTTCCTTTGCCATTGCTTTCGTTGTGGGAAATTTCGACTTTTGAACTGTATTTATTTCGAAGTTTCCCTTCCAACTTAACGATGCTCGCATCTTTATCTTTTCCACCACCAGCTTCATTCTTGGATTTCTTATCAGGATTCAGAATATTGGAAACAAAATTTTCAACTTCTCGAGCCGTCCAATTCTCAGCAATGATCTTCGTTGCGACTTCAATTTGTTTTCGCGCATCAGGTAGCGAGCATACAGGACGAGCCTGACCTTCGGATATTTTTCCTTCTTTTATCCAATCTTGCACTTGTTTCGGAAGTCCAAGGAGACGAATTAAATTCGTAATTGTGGAACGGTTCTTACCTACTCTTGCTGCAAGATCTGTAATCTTTAATCCCCGTTTGTCGATAAGGTTTTGGTATGCCTGCGCCTCTTCCAAAGAATTGAGATCTTCTCTTTGGAGATTCTCGATAAGAGCAAGCTCCATCATATCTGCTTCTGATACTTCTTTAACGATCGCGGGAATTTTTATAAAACCTGCCAATTTGCAGGCACGCAATCTCCGCTCACCAGATATTAAAATGAACCCGGCTCCCGTATTGTTTTTTTGCACAACGATAGGTTGGATGACGCCATGCTGTTGGATGGTAACAGATAATTCTTGGATGGCTTCTTGAGAAAAATGTTTTCTCGGTTGGTGAGGATTTGGCTGAATCTCTGTTAGTTTGATTTCACGGAGTCCATTCATCTCCTCCTTAGAAATTTCTTCATTTTTTTCATTAACGGGAATCAGGTTGCTCAGACCGCGACCCAAAACTTTTCCTTTTCCAAGTGCCACGATATTAACCCATTCCTACAATTTCTTCTGCCAGACTACGATAGCTTTTTGCCCCAATGCCATCGGGATCATAATGATTGATCGGTTTACCGAAAGACGGTGCTTCCGATAATTTAATGTTACGAGGGATGATGGTTTGGTATACTTTCTCTTTGAAATAATTTCGGACATCTTCCGCTACCTGGTTTGCTAAATTTGTCCTCTTATCATACATCGTAAGCAGTACACCTTCTAACTCCAAACTTGGATTCCATTGATTTTGTACGAGAGATATGATTCGCATCAATTGAGACAAACCTTCCAGGGCAAAGTATTCGGTTTGTAGAGTGATCATCACTGATTGAGAGGCGCACAATGCATTGATCGTGAGAACGCCAAGTGAAGGCGGGCAATCAATTAAAATATAATCATAGTCTGCTTGAATGCTTGCGAGCGCGTCTTTAAGTTTGAATTCCTTTTTGTCGATTCCCAGAAAATCAACCTCCAATCCTGAAAGGTTAATGTTCGCAGGAATGATATCAAGATTAGGAACAAAAGTTTTATGAGTCACTTCTCTAGCGGATAGATCACCAATGAGAAGTTCATAAGTTGTCTTTTGGATTGATTGTACTTCAAGCCCGAGACCTGAGCCTGAGTTGCCTTGGGGGTCTATGTCAACGAGTAAGATTTTTTTTCCTAGCTCAACCAGATTTGACGCTAAGTTGATCGCTGTTGTTGTCTTACCAACTCCACCTTTCTGATTGCTGATTGAAACGATTTTACCCATTCGATTGCTTAGTCTCCTTTACGATTTCCTTCCAAGGTCTGGGATAGCCAGGTTTTGGTTCTGAATCCTTTTGCAGTATCTTGATATGTCTCTTTCCTAAAAAGCTTAATTCCGAAAGCTCCATTTGTTTTTTAATTTTAAAGCCAGAGTAAGAAAGAACTCGTTCTTCTATTTTTTCATCAAAACGAATCTGGCCCAAGAAGGGACATAATATACCTTTCTTCTTGACTAAGTTTGTTACTACTTCCGCGAGATAAGGGTAAGGTACGACAGCGCGTGAAGTAACAACGTCGAATTTCTTTCTTACATCTTCTGCACGTTCATACATAAAGTGAATCTTACCATTGACATCAGACAATTCTCTAAGCGAAACTTCCTCTTCAAGCAAACCGAGTTTCCTTCTTTGTGAATCAAGAAGGGTGACGGACTTCGGAGTTTCTTTAAGGCAAGTAAATAGAAACCCAGGCAAACCAGGGCCTGTTCCAACATCGACCAAATCTGTTTCACGTGAAACAAAGCCTTCTTCTTTTAGTCTCCAAACGTAAACCAAACAATCAAGGACATGTCTTTCCAAGATGACGGTCGCATCCTGTTTCGAGAAGAATCCACCCTTTTCATTTTCTCTCTTTAAAAATCCAAGATAACGATCAATACGATCCCATTGAAAATCTGATTCCAGTAAGAGGATGAGTTGTGGGACATAATCTTTTAATTGCTCGAGCGCTTTTTTTTCTGACATAATTCAGTTACTTAATTTCTGAAATTAGTCGATGCGATATCTAGGAGAAATCTTTTCTATGAAATCTATCTTTCTTTTCTTTATTTTTATTAACATCCCCCTCCTTGCCTATACACCTGGAAAATGGTCCTACAAAGATCAATTTACTTTAAGCAAAGCAAACAACGGACCCTCGAAAGAAATCATCCGAAATGGAGAAGGGGTGGTGATCTATGTTGCAGAATACTCTTATGATGAAAATGGGCATCTGATTCAGGAAACATATTCTGACAAAGAAGGTAAGTCCGACGGAAAAACAGTCTTTCGTTATAAAGAAGGAAACATCATCGCGGAAGAAAGTTACGGTGCAAACGACACTCTCGTCGAAAAAAAAGAATATTTTTATAAAAACAAAACTCTGAATAAACTCATCACCCGGGATGGAGAAGGAAAAATCCAAATCCAGTATCATCTCACAGCTGACAAAGACGGTTCGATCATTTCGGGTGAAGGTAAAAATTCAGAATCGAATGATATCGAGTCTTTCAAATTTATCATCGATCCCAAAAGACCTAATGTGCATATTCAAACACTGCTTGATGATAAAAAGAAGACCCTAGGTGAAATTCATTTCAAATATGATTCAAAAGGTAACCTTGTAGAAAGAGAATTTTTCCAAGGTGATGTCCACCGTGTTCATAAATTAAAATACAAATCTGACGGATCCCTTGAGAGTTTTACGTTTCACGTGAAACAAGGTGATACATGGATGATTGAAAAAACACACACGCTTGTGTTCGAAGATAAGAGCAAAAATAAAGTATCAAAAAAAGATTAGATTCAAGGGGAGTAGGTCTTCGGTGATCTGTTAAAATCGAAACAATATCATTCGTTCCTACTGTCCCACTGAACTCAATCTCCTCACAGAAAGACCGGGTAAATAAGCGAGAGACGAGATCTTGATTTATTTTTTTTCCACAAGATGGTACAAGAGAAGGTCCACATCCGATGGATCAACTCCGGAAATGTGAGCAGCTTTTTCTAAATTCATGGGTCTATGTTTTTCTAATTTCAAAACTGCTTCCGTCTTCAATCCTTTCACACTTCCGTAATTAAAATCTTCAGGGATGGGAAGAGTTAGAAATTTTTTACGATATTCGATCGTTTCTAGTTCACGTTTTAAATATCCTTCATACTTAATTTCCATCTCAAGGACTGCCTGGTCTTCCTCAGAAAGGTCTTTTAACTCAGGGAGTAAAATCTCACAATCTTGGATTTTGATTTCGGGACGTTTCAGAAACGATGCCACCGTGTGACCAAATTTATAATTTAGAATGCCTCTTGTTTCCAAAAGTTTTGTAAGTTCAATAGAGGGCTTCATGGGCAATGTAAGGATTTGATTTTTTAAAATATTTATACGTTCATATCTTGCCTTCATCGCTTCAAAGGTTTCTTCTTTTACAAGGCCCATCTCAAATCCATACTTCATCAACCTTTGGTCAGCGTTATCTTGTCTTAAAAGTAGACGATATTCTGCACGACTTGTGAACATACGATACGGATCCTCAACGCCTTTATGGACAAGATCATCAACAAGCACACCGATATAAGATTCACTTCTTGGAAATAGAATGGGTCCTTCCTTTTTGAATGATTGGATCACGTTATAGGCCGCAACTAAACCTTGTGCGGCTGCTTCTTCATAACCTGTCGTTCCATTGATCTGACCTGCATGAAAGAGACCCTTTATTTTTTTGGTTTCAAGAGTAGGAAATAGTTCTGTCGGATCTACAAAATCGTATTCAATTGCATAACCGGGACGCATGAGCTCAACTTCCTCAAGGCCACGTACTGTTCTTAAAAACTTCCATTGCACTTCTTCTGGTAAACTAGTAGAAACACCATTCAAATACATTTCATTCGTATCGTATCCTTCTGGTTCAATAAAGATTTGGTGCCTCTCTCTTTCCGCAAATCTGACAACCTTGTCTTCTATCGAAGGACAATAGCGAGGACCAATGCTCTTGATTTGGCCTGAGTACATCGGAGAAAATTCCAAATTTTCACGGATGTATGCGTGCGTTTTCTCATTTGTATAAGTGATGTAACAAGGGATTTGTCTTCTCTCGATTTTCTTTGTAGAATAAGAAAATGGTTTGGGAGATTCATCACCATGCTGCTCTTCGAGGATAGGAATGTTGATCGAATTTTTATGAACTCGTGCTGGTGTTCCCGTTTTCAAACGTCCTAATCTAAATTGAAATCTAGCAAGCGTGGCCGAAAGACCTTTGGTCGTAGGCTCGCCAATCCTTCCTGATTCTTTTTGATACGTACCTATATGGATGACGCTGGAAAGAAAAGTTCCTGTCGTAAGGATCACATGATTGGTTTTAAATTCAAACCCACGTCCAGTAATGAGTCCGACAATCTGATTTCCTTCCACAACTAAGTCTTCTACCGTATCTTGTCTTATAGATAAGTTCTGAATTTTTTCTAACTGATGTTTGATATGAAGTTGGTATTGTTTCTTCTCCGCTTGTGCTCTTGGAGCCCAAACAGAAGGACCCTTGGAGGTATTAAGCATTTTGAATTGGATGCCTGTGGCATCTATGGCTTTTCCCATCAAGCCGCCGAGTGCATCTACTTCTCGGACCATATGACCCTTAGCTATCCCACCAATCGCAGGATTACAACTCATCTGTCCTATGGTATCTAAATTCATGGTAATGAGTAAAGTTCTCAAACCACCGTTTGCAGAAATGTAAGCAGCTTCGGTTCCGGCGTGCCCCGCACCAACAACGATACAATCAAAACGATCAGGATAAAAAGGTGTACTCATATTATGTCTTCTAACAATCCTTAAGATGCGATGAACTTTAATTGCATCTACCTAGAACGATAACAAATTTTCTGCCTCATCCTACTATTGAAAAAAAGATAAAATTCATTTTCTAAAAACGAAAGTTCTAAAATCTGGAAGTCCAGGATTCTCTATGACCACCAATACAAAAAATTTATCCTATTTCGAAGGAAAGATCGTTCCCGCCGAGGAAGCAAACATCAGCATCCAAACTCATGCCTTTCAGTATGGCACAGCTGTCTTCGGTGGCATCAGAGGGTATTACAACGAAAGTAAGCAGAATCTTTTTATGTTCCGACTTGAGGATCATTTCCAACGTTTATTGAATTCTGCGAAAATCATGCAATTGCAGTTTGATAAAACTCCGAGAGAACTCGTTAGCATTACTTTAGATTTATTAAAACAATCGAACTATAAGCAAAACATATACATTAGACCTATCATTTATACATCGGCACTGCAGCTCTCTCCCAGATTCCATGATGTAAAAACAGAAATTGCTATCTACATTCTAAAGTTGGATGACTATCTCGATACACAAAACGGGCTAACTACGATGGTGAGTACTTGGCAAAGGTTTTCTGATAACCAAATACCAACTTTGGCTAAGGCAAGCGGTGGGTATGTAAATTCTGCACTGGCAAAATCCGAGGCAGTACAGAATGGTTTGGATGAAGCTATCTTTTTAGATTCTCGAGGCTTTGTTTCCGAAGGATCCGCTGAAAATATTTTCCTAGTTCGTAATAATGAAATATCGACACCTAGCATTGTTTCTTCGATACTCGAGGGAATCACTAGAAAGTCGATCCTAACAATCGCCTCCGACTTAGGTATCAAAGTAACAGAAAGAGATATCAGTCGATCAGAGCTATACATTGCAGACGAAATCTTTTTTTCAGGAACAGGGGTTCAGGTAGCATGGGTGAAAGAAGTAGATCGCCGAAAAATTGCTGCGGGCCAAATTGGATCTATCACTAAACAATTACAGACTTTATTTTTTCAAATCGTTCGTGGCGAAAAATCTGAATATATGTCTTGGTTAACGCCAGTTTACTGATAAGCGAATATGCAAGTAAGTCCTGATTATTTTCAGTTGGATGAAGTGAAGGGTCAGGAGGTTGCTCTTACTTATTTAAAATCATTTTTAAAGCATCCAGACAAGATTCCAGGAGTATTGATTTTCCATGGTCCAGATGGAGTTGGCAAATGGTTTGCGGCCGAAAGATTTTCGAGACAATTGCTTTGTATTGACCAAAACTCTTGTGGTATTTGTGAATCTTGCAGATTATTTATGAGGGGGGAACATCCAGATTTCATCCAGTTCCCTAGAAATAAAAATATCGCCATTGGAAAGGATAAAGATCCTGAAGAGTTTACCATCCGGTGGTTACTCGGAAACAGAATTATTTTTAAACCTCATGTTTCACAAAAAAGAATTGTACTGTTTCCCGAGGCTCAACGAATCAATAATGAGGCTGAAACCACTCTTCTCAAAACATTTGAGGAACCGCCGGATCATACCAAATTCATACTCATAGTAAACGATATTAATAAATTAAAAAAGACAATCGTATCAAGAGCTGTCTGCATACCTTTTCATTACATTCCTCAAAACATGATTCGATCTCTAACGAGCGGACTTGATAAGACATTCAAAGAATATTATGGGGGATCTTTAAATCCTTTTGAAATACCAGAGGATGTCATTGAAGAATGGCATGAGGTTGTTAGAGAGCATTGTCATGACCAAATTCTAATCTTAAAATTAGAAAACTGGGTTCGCGAACAAATGACGGATCGCAAAGGTAAAAAAATTAAAATTGAGAATGTAGATTTTTTAGAAATGATCTGTTTGCTTTTGATTTTTGAATACAGAACAGAAAATTTTGATTCTAACATTCGAAAGGTGCAAGCAATTCTTGATTTTAAGACGAAATTGCATTATGGGATCCCGGCTCTTGAATATTTTCTATTATCCCAACTCTTTCTAAAACTAAGCACCTACTCTCGTTAGGTGAAACCAATCTCCCTCAACTGTACATGAGACATAGTTTTCTTACTTAGCAGCGACATTTTTCCTGTTTTAATTCAGAGTTCGATTTTTCATTTGAATTCTACCTACTGAATGGAAGTATAGTACCCGGTCTGTAAAAAGGAATTTTATCATTGGAATTGAGCTGGGAACAAATTTTAGAGGAAGTGTCAAAGCTCGTACCTCCATTTTATTTTAAAAACTTTATAATGCCTTTGCAGTTCCGGAAATTTGAAGGACAAGAGATCTATCTCTCCGCCCCTTCCTCTGCAATCAAAACACATGTGGAAGCAAAATATGCTTCAGCCATAGAAACGGCAACCTATCAGATCAAAGGTGAATCCTTTAAACTGATTTTACTTCTCGATAAAGAAGAATCATCGTTCAAGATGAAAGATGCCATCGAAAGCAGATTTGATGGATCCGATACAGAGTTGAATGAAGAATATACTTTCGACAATTATTGCACCTCTGATAGCAATCGATTAGCTTACACAGCGGCAAAAAGCATCAGTGAATCTCCTGCAAAATTCAATCCTTTGTATCTTTTTGGTCCGGTAGGTGTCGGTAAGACGCATCTTTTGCATGCCATAGGAAATGAAATCAAAAGAAGAGATCCTTGGAAAACCATTCGCTACGTAAATAGCATATCGTTTTTGAATGAATTCATCTTTACGGTAAGACAAAATAATAGAGATAGCTTAGAATCTTTCAAAATCAGATACCAGTCATATAACGTATTATTATTTGATGATATACAATTTTTAAATAGTAGTGCAGAAAAGACGCAAGAGGAGTTCTTCGCTCTATTTAATTTTTTATACGAAAGGAAAAGGCAGATAGTAATCGCTTCCGACAGACCAAGTTATGAATTACCATTACATGACCGATTAAAATCAAGATTTGTTCACGGCTTGCAGGCCGATATCAAAGAACACGATCTCCAATTACGTATTGGTATGTTCCGGCAATATTCGAAATTGTATGATATTCCTATGAGTGATGAAATGCTGGCATGGCTTGGAGCAAACAGCGAAGGTGACTCTCGTGCTCTGCTCGGAATCATGAATGATTTGATCCTCTTCAAAAAAGCTTACGATTATTTTGTACTGCCAGAGGATAAGATAAAGGAAATCGCGAACGCTAGATTGCAAACAAATCGAAAAAGGATAGGATATAATCCCGATCAAATTATCGATTTGTTATGCGAAAGAATGCACATTGCGAGAAAAGATCTATTGGGAAAAAGTAGAAAGGCTGATTTTATAACACCTAGACACCTATGTATGTTTCTCCTACATGAAATACTTTCTTTACCTAAGGCTCAAATCGGACGGATTTTTTCAGCCCAGCATTCTACCGTGATCCACGGGATCGATAAGATTCAAGAAAAGATGGCAGGCGATGTAAACCTTGCCGATCTTTACCAGTCGATAAAACACCAGATTTCCTTTCAATAGTTGTCAATTTCTTTGTCTGTATCCTGTTCATAAGTTGTGTATAGGACATAACAGCCAAGTTTCTCGGATTATGTATGATTAAAGCTGTAAAAGTGACATAACTTTGAACATGAAATTGAATGAAAATATAAGACATAATTCAATAAAAATTGAAGAATTCTGGCTTTATCGACATACTGACAGAAACAACAAAGACGACATAATATATATTAATAAATATATAAAAAGAATAAGAGGAAGAATATGAAGTTCACTGTCAATACTACGGAATTCTTAAAGGCAATCAATTCAGTGGATGGTGTAATCTCTGTTAGAGAAATTAAATCCGCACTATCAAATTTAAAAATACAAGCCTCTGACTCTACAGTTTATCTTTCAGCGACAGACTTAGAAATTGCGATCAAAACATCTGTTAATTCAGTAGTCGGACAAAAAGGATCCGCAAGCCTTCCCGCAAAACAACTTTCAAGTATTTTTAAAAATTTGAATTTTGATACGACGAGTCTTTCAACTAACGAAAATAATGAGTCTTCAGAAACTTTGATCACAGATGCCAGCGGAAAAATGGATACAAAATTTAAAGTGAACGGGATCGATTCGGAAGACATAAAAACGATTCCGGTTGTATCAGATGATAACGTTGTTGAATTTCCGTGTCAGACGATTAGAGAGATGTTTAGAAAGACTTCTTATGCAATGGCAGTCGAAGAGACAAGATTTGTATTTAATGGATTATTTTTAAAACCAGAAAACACGGATTTAATTGTTGTAGGAACGGATGGCAGACGCTTATCAAAAATTGTTAGAAAATTTCCAAAAGAATTCCCGTTTAAAAATGGAGTGATCATTCCACATAAAGCTGTGAGAGAAATGCTGAAAATGATGGAAGGAAAAGAAACTGCAAAAATAGGATTCATTGAAGAACAGATTTATGTATCTTCTGGAAATATTGAGTTATTATTTAAATTGATCGATGGTAATTTTCCGGACTATGAACAAGTGATTCCAAAACAAGCATCACAATCAGTTAGGATCGTTAAAGCAGATTTTCTCACATTCTTAAAACAGGCATTGATATCAGCAGAAGAACCATCTAAGCAAATAAGATTAATTTTCTCAAATGGAAATGTTAATATAAGTTCATCTAACCCGGGAACGATGATGTTTGATCATAATATGCCAGTTGAATATTCTGGTGAACAGATAACGATCGCGTTTAAAGGTGATTATCTGAGTGATGTTGTTAAAGTCATTGATGATCCAGAAGTCATTCTAGAATTTTCTTCCTCGAGTGCGCCAGTTCTTTTTAAAGACCCCTCAGACAGTGATTTTGTTTCAGTAATTATGCCCATGAAACTCTAATGTATTTAAAGCGTATCTCGCTTACAAACTTTAGAAATCATAGCGAAACAAATTTAGAATTTAAATCCCGTTTAATCTTTTTCATTGGCAATAATGGAGAAGGAAAAACTAACGTCCTGGAATCTATTTCACTTTTATCTTATCTTAAAAGTTTTCGAGAATCAGATGAGAACCAATTGCTCATGTGGGATTCTCCTTTTACATTCGTTAAAGCCGAGTTCGAAGCTGGGAATGAAGATTATCTATTTGAATTTGGAATTCAAAATGGACCCATTTCAAAGAGAAAAAAAATTAAAATTAATGGGGAATTAGTTAAGAGAATTTCAGACTCTGTCGGATTCTTTAGATCTGTTATTTTAAGTCCGCCTGACATTAAAATTATTGAGGCGGGTAATATAGAGAGACGAAAATACATTGATGCTTTTATTTCTTCAACCAACTCCGGGTATTTAAATCATCTCATTGAATACAATCATATCTTAAAGCAGAGAAATTCAGCCTTAAAAAAAGATAATGCGACAGAAAAAGAAATTGAGATATGGAATGCTCCTCTCATAGAAAGAGAAGCTGAAATTTCTAAAGAGCGAAAACGAACCATAGATCAACTAAGTGAATATTTCTACAAAAATCTGATTTCTTTAAGTCAAGGTAAGGATCAATTTCAGATCGCCTACAAACCAAATGTTTCAAATAAGGAGGAACACCTTGAAAAATTAAAGCGAAATTTACGTAAAGATCTTGCAATTGGTTATACAAGTTGTGGAAACCATCGAGATGATATCCCAATTGGATTTGAGGATAAAGATTTGAGCCATTTTGGTTCGCAGGGTCAAAAGAGAAGTGCCGTCATCGCCTTAAAGACTGCAGGATTTCAGATGATTAGAGATCAAACAGGTGAGGCTCCCGTTCTATTAATAGATGACATTATTAGAGAACTCGATGTAAAACGTAGAGAATATTTCGTGAATTTGATATCCGAGTGTGGACAAGTATTTTTTACTACGACAGACTTAGAAGGCATAAAGGAGTATATCGGAAGTAAAGATTTAGACAGAGAAATTTTTGAAGTTCGCGATGGAAAAGTAACAAAGGTTTAACGAGTATGAAAAAAATTGAACTTGCAGATCTATTTCAAAGCTTAGAAAATTTTACTTTTGATAAAGAAGAAATCTTTGCCGATCAAACTTTAAAAATCATTCGTCGTGATTGGAATGATCTTGTGGGAGATGTTCTAGGCGATTCTTCATTGCCACAGAGTTTAAAGGATGGAAAATTACTAGTATCCTGCAAACACTCTTTAATTGCCCAAGAATTGGATTTTGCAAGGTCTGAAATCCTTCGAAAAATACTGGATAAGAAGCTTCCCATTTCTATCAAAAAAATAATCTTCCGCGCCGGCAATTCTCCAAATCTGAAGAAATAAGTATTGCTATCAAATGATGTTTTCACTTGCCCTTAAGGGCAAGTCTGAGGATACTTCCAATAGGATATAAGATTTTTTCATGACAAACGACCCTTCTCAAAATACGTATACAGCCTCAAAAATTAAGATTCTAGAAGGTCTAGAGGCAGTTAGAAAGAGACCTGGGATGTATATTGGCACCCAGGATGAGACAGGCCTACATAAAATGGTTTATGAGGTTGTTGACAACTCTGTGGACGAAGCGATGGCCGGACAATGTTCTGAAATCGACGTCGCAATCTTACCAGAAAACATCATCGAAGTTAAAGACAATGGTCGAGGGATCCCCACAGGGATCCATCCCGATAAAGGAAAATCAACGATAGAAGTTGTTCTCACGATACTTCATGCGGGTGGAAAATTTGAGAATGATGCTTATAAAGTGTCAGGTGGATTACACGGTGTTGGCGTTTCTGTCGTTAATGCATTGTCTACCTGGCTGGAAGTAGAAGTACACCAGAGCGGGAAAATTCATTACCAAAAATATTTAACGGGTATTCCAGTAGAGGATGTAAAAATCATCGGAGACACGGATCGTCACGGAACAACGGTTCGTTTTTTACCAGATAGTTCTATTTTTACTACAACCGAGTACGTATTTGAAACACTAACTTCTAGATTTCGAGAAATCGCATTCCTAAATAAGGGGCTATTGATCCGAATAGAGGATCGAAGAAGAGAAGACATCGCAAAACACGAATTTAAGTTCGAGGGTGGAATTGTTTCATTCGTGGAATACCTAACAGAGTCTAAACATCCTCTTCATAAGGTATTACATTTCGAGGGAGAAAAGGAAAATGTTTGGGCTGAAATTGCGATTCAGTATTGTGACACTTATTCTGAAAACGTATTTTGTTTTACGAATGCCATCAATAACAACTTAGGTGGAACCCACTTAGAAGGCTTTCGTGCCGCATTGACTCGAACACTCAATGATCATTTAAAAAAAGACCAAAACCTCTTCAAAAAACAACCTAACGGTTTTACTGGAGATGATGTAAAAGAAGGTCTTTGCGCTGTAATTTCGATTAAAATTCCTCAACCACAGTTTAATTCCCAAACAAAAGAAAAGCTTGTCAATGCAGAAGTGAAAGGGTTGATGCAAACGATTTCAGCAGAAGGTTTGAATTTATTTTTTGAAGAAAATCCTGCTGTCTTAAAAAAGATCCTAGAAAAAGGTATACTTGCATCAAAGGCGCGTGAGGCGGCAAGAAAGGCACGTGATCTTACTAGAAGAAAGACAGTATTAGAGGGCGGGGGATTGCCAGGAAAATTGGCTGACTGCTCAGAGAGAGATCCCGAACATTGTGAACTTTTTTTAGTTGAGGGAGATTCAGCCGGTGGGTCTGCGAAACAAGGACGAGATCGTCACATTCAAGCGATCCTTCCGTTGAAAGGTAAAATTCTTAACGTAGAAAAATCTCGCTTAGACAAAATATTTGCGAATGAAGAAATCAGAACCTTAATTTCTGCAATGGGTACAGGTATCGGCGACGATGAATTTAACGTAGAGAAATTAAGATATCGCAAAGTGATCATCATGACTGATGCTGATGTCGACGGATCTCACATTAGAACTTTGCTTTTAACTTTCTTTTTTAGATATATGAAGGCAATCATCGAAAGAGGAAGTTTATATGTAGCCCAACCACCGTTATACCAACTTAAATTTGGACGAGAAGCAATTTACGTTTATTCTGATCGTGAGAAAGAAGAAATCTTAAAAGGTCGTCCCAATGATAAGGTAGTCATACAAAGGTATAAGGGATTAGGAGAAATGAATCCAGAGCAGCTTTGGGAGACGACTATGGACCCGAAAGCCAGAGTGATGTTACAAGTTAAATTAGCGGATTTTGTGGAAGCAGAAGACACTTTTAACGTATTAATGGGAGATGACGTCTCACCTAGACGCCGATTCATCGAAGAGAATTCTTATAAAGTTGCGAACTTAGACTTATAATAGCTACGGATAAAATAAATGACCGAAATAGACGGCCAAGAAAACGAATCAACTAAAACATTAGCTCTAAACTTATCTGGAAGACCGGATATAGCTGGAGCACTAAAGGCTGGTGTAAGAGTAATTCCAGTCGAAATTGAAGACCAAATGAAAGAGGCTTACCTTGATTATGCGATGAGTGTAATCGTAGGCAGAGCGTTACCAGATGTAAGAGATGGCTTGAAACCGGTTCACAGAAGAATTTTACATGCAATGAATGAAAGGGCATGGAGAAGTGATAGGCCTTATGTCAAGTCAGCTAAGATCGTAGGGGAAGTGATCGGTAATTATCACCCTCACGGTGATACAGCAGTATATGATACGATGGTTCGTATGGTTCAAACGTTTTCCATGCGTGAACCACTTATAGATGGTCAGGGTAACTTCGGGTCTGTCGATGGAGACTTTGCTGCCGCATATCGTTATACGGAGGCACGATTAACAAAATTGGCCGAGGAATTATTGAAGGATATCGAGAAAAATACAGTTTCTTTCTCGCCAAACTTCGATGATACAAGACAGCAACCTGATGTTCTACCTGCAAATTTTCCTAATATTTTAGTAAATGGATCTTCTGGAATTGCAGTGGGTATGGCTACGAATATTCCCCCGCACAATCTAAGAGAATCAATCAATGCAGTTGTGGCGCTGATTCAAAATCCTGAAATATCGCTTTATGAATTGATGAAGATCATTCCAGGTCCAGATTTTCCAACAGGTGGAACGATCATTGGTGGAGAGGGATTGTATCAAGCGTATTCGACTGGAAAGGGATCGATAAGAATCCGTTCGAAAGTTGATATAATAGAAAACAATAAAGGTCGCGAGATCATAGTTATCAATGAAATTCCTTACCAAGTAAATAAGAGAAATCTGTTAGAGAAAATAGGTGATTTAGTTAATGAAAGGATCATTGAAGGTATCACTGAAATTTTGGACCTTTCCGACAGAAAAGGCATTAGGGTAGAGATTCACATTAAAAAGGATTTTAATGCTCAAGTTATATTAAACCAACTATTTAAGTTAACGCAACTTCAAGTAAGTTATGGAATTACGATGCTTGCGATCTTGGACAATCGTCCCAAAATTTTCCCGTTAAAAGAAATTTTGAAGGCCTATGCGACTCATAGAAATGAAGTCGTTGTTAAACGTACAGAATTTGATTTAGATAAAGCAAAAAAACGCGCTCATATCTTAGAAGGATTGAAGATAGCGCTCGATAATATCGATGAAGTAATTCGAATCATTCGCTCTTCAAAGGACCCTAGAGAAGCTCAGGCAAAATTGATTAGTACTTTTGCACTCTCCGAATTGCAAGCAGATGCAATTTTAGAGATGAGACTGCAAAGGTTAACATCTCTTGAAGTTCAAAAGATAATCGAAGAATTAGAACAGATTCGTCTCCATATCATGGACCTAGAAGATATTTTGTCAAAACCTGAACGTGTTAAACAAATCATTTGTGATGAGTTAACGAAAGTTGCCGAATCCTTTGGTTCAAATAGGACCACTGAAATTAGTTTGGAATCTCTAGAGTCTTCTAGTTTTAATGCAGAAGATTTGATTGCTGATGAAGAGGTCGTGGTTCAAATTTCGGAAGATATGTTTATCAAACGATTGCCTATGGATACGTTCAGACGGCAAAAGCGAGGCGGAAAAGGTATCCAAGGAATTTCCACTAAGCGCGAAGATTTTATAAAAAAATTAAGCATTGCTATGACTCATGATAATCTAATGCTATTTTCGAATAAAGGTAGAGCCTTTTTACTTAAAGTGTATGAGCTTCCTATTGCTACAAAAGAAGCCAGAGGGAAATCATTAAAAGCTATCATTAGTTTAACGGAAGATGAAATCATAACTTCACTTTTTGCATTTAGACAATTTGATGAGTCTGCGCTCCTCATGGTGACAAAAGGTGGATTTGTCAAGAAGATCCAGTTAGATGAGTTTTCAAACACTAAAAAATCTGGAATTATCGCGATAGGCTTGCGAGATGGCGATGAACTAAAAGATGTTCTATCAAATCGCGAAAGCTATGATGTTTTCATCGCAAGTAAGGATGGTTTAGCAATCAGAATGAACCTCAATGAACTTCGGTCCCAAGGACGAACTGCTTCGGGTGTAACTGCTATGCGTTTGGCGGAATCAGATGAGATCGTCGGATTGACCAAAGTGGAACCAAACACCAGTTTGATGTGCATATCGGAAAATGGCATTGGGAAACGGACCGACTTCGAAGAATTTTCTACAAAAGGTCGTGCGGGAAAAGGCATGACTTACTTGAAAGTAGGTGAGAAAAATGGAAAATCCGTCGGTATCTGCTCGGTGAGAGAAGAAGACGAATTGCTGGTAATCACACAATCCGGAATGTCGATTCGAGTGAGCGCCAAAGAAATTTCAATGGTTGGAAGATCTGCAATGGGTGTTAAAATCGTTGATACGAAGGATGATGACTTCGTAAAAGATTTTGCCATAGTAAAAGACACAGAGTAACTACCTAATGGTGAGAGTGGGCAATGTCAATATTGAAGGAAATATTGCCCTATCTCCTATGGCGGGCATCTCTGATAGTCCTTATCGCCAGATAGCGAGGTCCTTCGGGTCTGCTTTCTCTTATACAGAGTTTGTATCAACAGATCAAATTTGCCTCGGGAATCAAAAGTCTATCGATATGTTCCGTTTTCGAGAAATGGAACGTCCCATATTCTTTCAAATCTTTGGTTCAGAATTACATAAGGTAATTGAAGCAGCAAGGCGAATTGAACCACTAGGACCGGACGTAATTGATCTTAATATGGGTTGTTCCGTTGCGAAAGTATCACATAACGGATCAGGTGCGGGATTGCTAAAAAATTTAAGATTAGCCTCAAAAATGATTGAGGGGATTCGAAAGAATGTCTCTGTACCTGTGTCTGCAAAAATTCGGCTGGGTTGGGATCAAGAGAGTTTAAATTTCCGAGATACAGTTTCTGCATTACAGGACTCAGGTGTGTCAGCAATTTCTGTTCATGGACGGACCAAATCAATGGGATACACAGGAGTCGCCAATTGGGATGCTATAGGAGAAATTAAATCGTTTGCGAAGGTTCCCATTTTTGGGAATGGAGATATATCTTCCTTCGCGGATGCAGAAAAAAAAATTTCAAAATATGGTGTTGATTTGGCATTGATCGGAAGAAAGGCAATTGGTAATCCATGGATATTTTCCAAGGGCGAGAAAACCAAACAAGGATTCACTGAGATCAAAAAAGTCATTTTGAAACATTTATTTTCTATGGATGAATTTTATCCTAGTAAAGATGAATATGCCCTCATTTTATTTCGAAAACATTTTGTGAGGTATATAGAGGGATTATCCTTTCCCGAAAAAATGAAACGTGATTTATTACAGTCGAGTTCCATTAATCATTTCGTAGAACTACTTGAAGCTACAGAATTGGAAACTCAGTTTGAGAAATTCGGAATTGGAATCGATGACGAAATTTTAAATTGCGAAAGCTTTCTTGCGTAGGTAAAAAAAAACCTCTCGTTTCGGAGAGGTTTTGACTCAATTAAAAGAAACTGAGATTATTGAGCAGCTTGAGCTTTTGTCTCTAGAGCTTTTTGTCCGCCTTGGTACTTCATGTAACCAACACACTGACATTCTTCCCAAGTTTCAGGCTCGCCGACATTTGCGCAAGTTCCTGATTCGTTGTTAAGGGAACAACAGTCATAGACCCCGATTCCTTTGATTAAACCTTTTGATTCTGATACGATCACAGAACCAGTTGATTGGCCATCAGAAACACCAGAAGCTTGTTCTAGGTATTCACCAAGGATTTTCTTTAATCCGTCACCAGCTACTTGGAGACGAGCTGCTTCACGGCAAGTTGACTGCTTCATAGCAACAGAATTAGCTTTGATCGCTTTGTCTGAAGCACGAGCCGAAAATTTCATGTAGAGATAATCGAATTCTTTTTCTTTACCTTTGCAATACTGAGCAGGGCTTTCACCACGCGCACCAGCAGCCGCATCTGGGGCACATGCCCAACCTTCAAAAATCCAACCATTTTTACCAACAGTTGTGGCATCTCTTCTACCATCACTGGAACCGCAGGCTACAACGAAAGCTAGCAATGAGATACATACGATAAGCGATTTCTTCATAAAGAATCTACTCCTTTCCGATAGATTAAATAGGCAAGAAATGTAGCTGTCAATCTTTTCTCTGCGAATAAAAACTGATAGAATAAAGGAAACTGCAATAGTGCTTCAAATTGAAATCATTCTAAACATTAAAAAAAGTGCATATTTATGGAACTCTTTACGCTTTTTTTGGGTCTTTTCCTTTTTTCTCCTAATTTATCCACTAAACGCTAAGGAAATCAGCGTACTGCCAGCCGCGGTATCGGGGGAAATTCCTTCCTATTTAAGAAATGAAGAAGAGGCAGGCAAAGAAATCGCAAGGCTCACTCGGCATTATTTAAAGAGAAACTACTTAACGGAGATTACGGACGAAAATTCTGTGAATACTTTCAGCGAGACAGAAAATCTCTCCTCGCAGACGAAACTTACCGAATCCACGCTAAACGTCCTTTGTGTGGAATGGGATAGCAGTTTTATTACAAAAGATAGCGTTGATTTCGGGAAACCCACCTTAATCCAAACTGAGATATTTAATTGTAAAAACAAATCACGTCAGGTGATCCAATCCCAAATCATTTCTAATTTTGTTCTCGCAATCGAAAAACATATAGAAAAAAGTTTCAGATTTTTAGCTCCGAAATATTATGATCGGACTTTAAAGAATGACAATATCTACCATGAAGTTCATTTTCTTTTCGATACAAACGGAGCCTATTCGTATTATAGAAAAGATTTTTCTAGATCTTTAGATTCTTTGATGAATCATCAGAATTTATTTCTTGGGATCACAGTCATCAGAAAAGACAAAATCCTTACCCTACCACCTGCCCTTGAACATGGAGATATAAAAAAAGTTTTTGATGATGTCAGTTGGTCAGGCATTAACAAAGCAGATTCTGTCCTCCAAGCGATCCAATCGTTGCGATTAAAATTATCTTCTGGTAAAAAAACCTCTAAGAAACTCTTTCTCCTTCTCTCTGGTTCCGCAAAGGATAAGAGTAGTTCCATTATTTTAGCTCTCAATGAACTCAGACAATTGGGAATCGAAATTTACGTTATCATTCCAAATCATTCCGAATTAACGGTCATTCGTGAATTGCAAAAAATTGCGAGATCTTCTTCTGCAAAAATTCTTGGCGTTACTGATTATCAGAGAATTGGAACAGAAGAGGGTTACCAACAAATTTTTCTAAATCAGTTCAACTTGTATTTTACGAATCAGGAAGTAACCCAGCCATTTCAACTAGATGTAGATCCTTTCAAAAAATGGGATGCTTCCTTAGTACGTGCGGCCGTTGAAGTAGTGACTCCTTATAATATGGCAGAGGCTTTTGAGAAAATATCTGAGAAAAAGGTTCTGGAAAGAAGTGAAGTAAATACAAATATTGAATCTTTGATTGGATCCGAAATTATTAAATCTGATATCGACGATGGTCGTTACCAAAATATTCTACTAGAAGCTCGCGGAGAAGCAATTTGGTTAAAAATACCTTTTGAGATGAATATAATATCTGGAAAAGAATACTTAGTTCGCACATCTGTCATGTTAGATCCATTTTCGAGTTGGGGGATTAAAAACATTGCTAACGAGACCATTTTAATGAAACCAAATGCATCCTATCCGAGAACACTTGTCATCTTACCATCCAAAGCGAAGAAATTTTTAGAAGAGAATAAAGTGAAACAATTTTCTGGTTATATCCAAGGAGTGGTATCTGTTGTCAAAAAAAAATGATCTGAACTCTACTTGGATAGCAAATTTTGGTGAAAGTAAAAAATTAAAGGAACAGTGGTTAGAAGCATCTAAAACAAAACTGCCGTTAGTTATCGTAGGTGACTCCGGTGTTGGTAAAACTTTTTGGATTGAAAGGTCCATCGCTCAAAGAGCAGGAGAGCAGAAATATCAGCTAGTAAAAGTGGACTATTCGCTTAAACCAGATTTTTTTGAGAATACGATGCGGAAACTTGATGCCCATAAACTGACATTCCTTTGTTGGGAAAATCTGTCCTTGGGATCAGAATCTGAAATTAGAAATTGGATGCAATGGTGGAAGGAAAAGAAATATTTATTAGATGAAAGTCTATACATTTACTGGGAGATCCAATCAGGTGAGCTTAAGAAAATAGAATCTTTACCATATCTATCAGATTTTTTTGATCAAATGAAATCGTTTGCTTTTCAGTTGCTACCTCTGCACAGAAGACAATCTGATATAACTTTTTTTGTTCTTAGCTTTCTCGAAAATGCCAATAAAGATTTAAAAAAGAGCGTTTCTTCCATGGATGTGCACTTTCATCATTATTTTACGAAAAGAAATTTTAAACACAATTTACACGAACTAAGAGACTTTATATATTCACTCGTTGCTTTCTCTTCCAAGAAGCAAATCAAACTAAAACAAGTACCCATTCACCTTTTTGAAAATCATGATAGCATTATTCCTGTAAGAACCGGAATCTCTTTAAGTGATTATGAAAAGGCGATCATAAGTGAAAATTTGAAATTGGTTAACGGTAATCGAACCAAAGCGGCAAAACTCTTAGGTATTTCAGAACGAAATCTTTATCGAAAAATTAAAGAATTTCAGCTCGAAGAAGAGGCATGAATGATTTTAAACATTTCCATAGTTCTTTGAATGAAGTAGACTCTACCTTCCTCGTTTCTTAAACCTGATTTGTATTTAATATTCATCTCGATCAAAATATCATAAAATTCGTTTAAAGTTTTTTCTGTAAAATATTTTGCATCGTTCACCAATTGCCTACGCATAAATCCTTTTCTTGCCTCAGAAAAACCACCTGTCTTTAATAATTCATCCATAATGGGTATGGGTATTTCTCCGTTATGTTTTGAACGAATGACTTTAATTTTTCGGATTTCATCTAGTTTGTAGAGTAGGCGTGTTAAAAAAGCTAAGATCTCCGAATTTTCGTCTGAAAATTTTGTAAATTCTTTATAGAATTCAGATTTCTTAGATTGGATGAGTGAATCCACAAGAGTGGTAACATTCATCTCATTTTGTGAGAAGAGGATGGAATGGATATCCGCAAGAGAAAATTTATTTTTGTTTAAATACTGTTTGAGTTTACGGATACTTTTTATATAAGAACCAACATTTGCTGGTATTCTGTGGATGAATTCATCACGTGCATCTTCTTCTAATTGAACTGATTCTTTGTCTAAAACTTCCTTTAATGTTTTCGGTATATCATTTTGATAAATTGTCTTAGGTTTATAAAAAGAATAATGATTTTGAAAGAGATCGGAGAAATTAGCAGGTAAATCCTTCCCATCATAATGAACCAAAAGGTTCGTGTTGTCCGAAATGGACAGAATGTTCTTCTTAAAGCCTGCGACATAATCAGCCAGTTCGGATTTGGGCTTCGCTTCAAGAATCGGTTTAAAGAAAGCGGCACCACTCTTTAAGATGATCAGCTTCCTGGGAAAAAACATATTCGCTGTGAAAAGTTCGGAAAAAAGATTGGTATGCTCTCCCGACTCTGCAACGATCACGACAACATCTAGTTTATCAGCATGTTGGTCTAATTTTTCTTTAAAATGGTCTACAGCGATTTCGAATTCAAAGGAATCCTCTCCAACGTAGACAAAAACTTCCGGTAAGTCCTTTTCCCCTAGCTTGAGGAGCTGGAAAAGGGAAGAAATCTCGATAGGTTTTTTTTTTGTATCCATTTTTCTATTTAGGTCTAATTTTTGGACAGTTTCGGAGCGATAATCACAATATGGATATAGCAAGCGGTGTGGCAAGAGTTTCCGGTCTGGGTGAACCCCTTACTTATATTTCTCCAAGTTTCAATACACAACCTGTAGAGAAAATTGAAGCGATTCAAACGAACCAGTACAAGCCAAAATTTCCCTCTGAGGATACAAGTGCTAAGGCAGAGACGATTCAGTCCTCTCCCAAAGATAAAGCTACGTATAAGCCTGGTGACTTAGTCAATCTTTACGCTTAAAGCAAGCAAGAATTAACTCCAAGCAGATTTCCATATTTGGTTTCTGCTCAAAAAACTTCGGATGGGAAAACCCATTACATTCTGATACGATCCTTCCCATCTTAAAACTGGTCCTCTTTCGTCTTGTATACCGTAGGCTCCTGCTTTATCGTAAGGTAGGCATCTTTGAATGTATTCTTTGATTTGCTCCTCACTCCAAGATTTAAAAAAAATTCTAGTTTCCTCGAAAAAATAATCTAAGGTTCCCTTATGAAAAAGGATACAACCGGAGAAAACGGAATGAGATTTGCCATTCAATTGTCTGAGAGTGGTCATTGCTTCCCATTCATTGCTCGGTTTATGGAGGATGGCTCCCTCTAGAACTACAATTGTATCGCAAGCAAGGATGAAATCCTCCCTAGAAAATCTTAAAGTCTCTCCCAATTTACTGGTTACGACTCGCTCTAGATAATCTAAATGTGTTTCTGATTCTAATTGTGCTTCATCAATGTCCTCGGGATCAATTTGAAACTGAAATCCCAAGTTTTTTAATATCTCTATCCGCCGAGGGGATCGACTTTTTAAAATAAACAAATTCTTGCCTTTCTCATATTGTCATAAAAACTTTAGTATATGTTTCTAAGAGTTCCGCTCATTATCCTTCTAGTCATGTGCAATTTAACATTAGGTTGTAAAAATAATACGATTCAATTTATAGACTGCGAATCGTTCACGCACAATTTCTGGAATCGAACTTATTCTTTTGAATCAATGAGTGTAAAAATTAGCTGTCGTGAAAAGGATCCCATGGATCCTTGCAATCCCATTGCTGATTATTATGACGGAAAAACTCATTACATAAGAAGAGATTTAGTTACTGACGATGGAAATCTAGATTATAAAAAACTATTAGAAGATGCGAAACCAGAAAATAGCGAATGCTATCCAGCTAATCATGAGGTAAAATGAATATTTTTGACATTAAAGGTAAAACAGTTTTAATAACGGGCGCTAGTCGTGGAATCGGTAAAAATTTGGCACTTGGACTTAGAGATGCAGGTGCCATTGTTTACGGCGCAGGTTCCCGTCCCGAATCAATAGAATGGATGTCAGGTGAAGGGATTCAGGGTGTGGTCTTGAATGTGAAATCAGAATCAGATGCCTTCCAGGTAATCGGTAAAATTAGAGAAACGCACGGAAAACTCAATACTCTGATCAATAATGCTGGTATTGCAACAAATACACCTGCCTCCGGCTTTAAGGAAGAGGAATTGCAAAACATCATCCAGACTAACTATACAGGAGTTTTTAGAAGCTGCCAGGCCTATTACAAACACCATAAAAAAGACGGAGGAAATATTATCAATGTTGCATCCGTTTTAGGTCTAGTGGGCTCTAAGTTAGCATCTGTCTATTCCGGTACGAAAGGTGCTGTGATTTCGTTATCAAAAGCTTTGGCCATTGAATGGTGCAATTCAGGTTATCGTGTCAATGTCATTTGTCCAGGACTCATTGACACGGAAATGACCGATATGATAAAAAATAAAGAATATATCATGAATCAAGTATTGGCAGGCATTCCCATGGGAAGGCTTGGAAAACCAGAAGAGATTCTAGGGGCTGTTCAGTATTTAGTCTCCGATGCATCAAGTTATATGACTGGCCAAACGATTGTTATCGATGGTGGGTTAACAGCACAATAATATGATAGAGTATCTGCATCCGCAAAATCCGGAGATTCGTAAATTAAAACAAATTTCGGACCGCTTGAAAGACGGTGAATTATTTATTTTCCCTTCGGATACAGTATACGCGATTATTGCTGATGCAAATTCAAAGTTAGGCGTGGAATCATTATACAAGTTGAAAAAGTTACCTAAAGATAAGCCTTTATCACTTTTGTGCAAGGATATATCGATGGCTTCCCATATGATAGAGTACTTACCAAATCCCACTTATCGTTTAATGAAAAAAATTACCCCAGGACCCTTTACTTTTATTCTAAAAGCTAGTAAAAACCTTCCAAAACCTTCCTTTGCACATCATAAAGACAGACATATTGGCATTCGATTTCCTGGCCAAATCTATTTGCAGAGTTTGTTAGAGATTCATGATTCACCGATCACGGCAGCATCGGCGTCGACAGAAGACGAGTTCATTATCGATATCGATGATTTAGAGTCTATCTATGGAAAATCTGTTGCCTCCATTATAGACGGAGGTATCGTAAAGGTGGAAGTCTCTACCATACTAGATTGCACTGAAGACAAAATTAAAGTGATCCGAGAAGGTCTTGGTTTCGACTTGATCCAAGATGAAATTTAAAGCTTATTTTCCGACATGACCTTATCAAATTGCATTTTATAATCGGAAGCCTTTTTACGATAATGCTTGTTTAGTGGAATTTTAAAATTTTCTCTATCAATTTCATTTATCGGAATAATTTGGTATCCATGGGGATAAATCCAAACAGATTCGTAGGCGACATCTGTTATCAATTTTTGTCCATTTCCATCGATAGAAAAATTGAAATTTAAAATGATTCCACCATCTGTAAATGGATGATTCTGAGCGGAGAGAAAGTTACCGAGAGAATATGCCACTAACTGGTCATTAATTTTATCGATTCGCTGAACGACATGTGGATGACCACCTAAAATCACATCTGCCCCGAGATTGAGCGCAAAATTTACCCAACGCAATTGGGAAGCATCCGGCTTGATTTGGTATTCCGTCCCAAAATGAAACCAGACGATAATTAAATCCATTCCGATAGATTTAGCATGCTCCATATCTTCAGTTATTGTCTTTTCATCAATGAGACGTACTATACGTCCATCAGGAACCTTAATACCGTTTGTTGAATATGTATAATTATAAATGGCAATTTTTAAATTGTTTTTTATTACAGAAAAATGACGCCGCAAGTCATAGTCCTGCTGCGATTGATAGGAACCGATGGGAACCATATTCTCTTTTCTTACTGTTTCTATCGTAATATCGATTCCAGGGCTTCCCTTATCCGCGGAGTGATTGTTCGCAGTAGATAGGACATGAAAACCTGCATTTTTTAAGGATGTCGCCAAATCTATGGGAGACCCAAATCTTGGATAACCACTGTAATCCGAAGGATTTTTGACTAAAGTGGTTTCCAGATTTCCCAACACCAAATCGGATTGTTCGAAACGGTTTCTAATTAATTCGAAACTCCTAGAAGTATCATAATTTTTTGTCTTCGGATTATAGTATGAGTTTAATTGGGAACTATGACACATGATATCTCCGACCACCGTAATTCTCACTTGCTTTTTCTTTGCTCGAAGAGAGAAGGTAGTACAATTCAGGATCAGGTTGGAAAAGATGAAGAATATCGTTAGTAATTGTTTTGTCATAATAAGTTTCATCATACTTTTCAATCTAGCGGCATGTAGTTGGGAAGATAGTTACAAAGCCGCAGCAAAAAGATCCCTCCAAGTTGATACCGATCTCATTTTGGTACCTTACCCATATAATATTTTTGATAAGGAGGCAAGAGAATCAATCACTCTTTCTCATTATACGAAAGATGAATTAAAAGAAATTTTGTTAGAGCATAATTTATCTTGGGAAGAATTAAAATTGGATTGGGGATGGAACGAAAAGGAACAACATTTTGAACGAGAAGTAAACTATACATCTCATTATACTAACTATTCTTATGACATTAATATTCCCATTTGGATTTTTGGACAAAAATGGTTCAATAATGGGATTTATCCAGATACCATTTTCCAACAGCACATTCCATCAATTTATTCCAAAATATTAAAATATAAATTTTCGAATGTATTGGATATTTCTTCTTATGATAAAATTTTTAAAAATACAAATGAAATTCCTGAAATTATCGTAACGATTGTCGTTGATCAAGGTGGGGAACAGCTTTATAAAGCTCATCCAAATGGATTTCCATTTTTGAAAACTTTAAAGAATGAATCGGTATATTTTAAAAATGCGAGAGTAGGACATTTGGAAGCGCATACCGCAGTGGGTCATGCAGCAATCGGGACCGGTAGTTTTCCAAAAGAGATGAAAACCTTTTCTAATGAGATTTATGCTTGGAAGGACGGAAAGGTAACATCAAAAACTGTCTATCAAGGAAACGATTCGCAACTTAATTTGGAAGAATTTAGTACGCTTAGCTTGGCAGATGTATGGGATAGAGATGAGGATAATCATCCGGTTATTATTAGCCAATGTTATGCGGCACGTGCAAGTATTGGAATGGCTGGGCATGGTTTACTGATCCCCCAATTACTTAGATCTGATCGTTTATCGGATAAGGATTTTGTGTATTGGGCAAATAGTAAATCTCTACTTTGGGATACATTCAATCCTGCGTATAGCATGCCTGATGGCATAAACAAATATGATTTTTACGAATTCTATCAAGCTAACAAACAAAATATAAGTTCAAATTTTAAGGCAGAAAATAGGCTCGATTTTACAAGGAAATTCCATCATTTTCAGGCCTCAGAATTTCAAGTGGCTCTAGATGGCGAAACTTTCCGAAATAGTTTACAATCAGAATTGATTAGTAGAAAGGCCTTTAAAGATGGAAAAACAGATCTTGCGTTCTTGACTTTAAAGGCTACAGATGCTGTAGGTCACCTGTATGGCTGGGAATCTCAGGAATCAGAAAAGATTTTAATAGCTACAGATATGGAGATTAGAAAAATATTCGATTTCTTAAGATCTCATTATGGCGATTCGTTCATTTTGTTGGTAACAGCAGATCATGGTGCAGCGCCCATGCCGGAAGTATCTAAAGCATCCTTTTTAACGCATGAGATATTTTTTAAGGAACTATCAGAACTCCTTCCTCCAACAGCGAGAGAAAAGCAATCAGTTGTTAAATGGATAACTCATTCCCATTTAAGTCTAAATCGTGAAGTGATGTCTGCATATAAAATTTCCGAAGCTGATGTTATTGAGAAGATAAAATCTATTAAAATAAATTCCAAACCATTCTTTCGAAAAGTTTGGAATCGTGGCGACTTGGATTGATTGTTTTAAGTTGTCTTTTTAAAAGACTTGAGTTTTAGAAACACCTTTATTTCTTCATAATCAATTCGATCTAAAGAAACAGAGACTTCATCACCAATGAAAAAATTCTTGGTATATTTTTTCGAATAGAAAGAAAAATCAGATTTGATGACTACTTCGAACTCGTCAGTAAATTCCGATTTGTCTAGAACTCCTTCTAAATTTGTGTCCGCAAGTTCAATGAAAATTTGTGAAGGTCGAATTCCAATGATGAAACCTTTAAATTCGGTAATACCGGTAGATTCCAGATAACGGAAGGATTTAATTTTGATAATATCTCGTTCCGCATCGGCAGCTCTTCTTTCTTCCTCAGAGCAATGAACTCCCATGATTCCGATTTCTCCATTATCATACGGAAATTTTTCTTCAAGCAAAACAGACTGCAAAACCCTATGAACAATTAAATCAGGATAACGTCGGATCGGTGAGGTGAAGTGACAATAATCTTTAAATCCGAGACCCCAATGACCGAGTGTTTCTCCGCCATAGTAAGCCTGCATAAAGCTTCTTAATAGAAGATAATTGAAAATTTTCGCCACAGGACTATTCTCTATCGCTGTGACGGCATTCATAATTTCAGGATAACTGATATTCTTGATTGATATGTTGTGGCCATTCAACTGAAGGAATTGGTTTAACATTTCCAATTTTTCTTCGTCCATAGGTTCATGAATACGGTGTAAAGTTGGTGCTTTTTTCTTTCTTAAAAATTCATCGACCTTCATATTTGCTGAAAGCATTAATTCTTCGATAAGAAGATGGCTAGTCAATCTTTCCCTAATTTCAATGGCATTTGTTTTTTTATCTTTATTCCAAGAAACAGATGCCTCCTTAATATTTAGATCTACTCTACCAGCCTTAATTCGTTTCTTTCTTAAATTATCCGTAAACTGTGATATCTGGAACATCCAATTTTTCGGATCAGCGGTAATGATTTCTTCTTCAGCCATTTCATAAGTATATCTTTTGTTAACTTTAATAATGGATTTATAGAATATGGCGTTAAATAAATCGCCTTCTTTACTGGCTTCGATTTCCACGGTAAACGCCAGTCTGTTGACTCCTGAGACAAGACTACATAGATTTTCAGAGAGTATGGGTGGCAACATGGGTACAACCCTGTCCGATAAATAAACTGAAGTCGCACGATTATAAGCTTCTTCATCTAAATCGGAGTCTTTCTTCACATAATGAGAAACATCCGCAATATGAATCCATAATCTTAATTTGTTTCCCTCATCAGAAAAACTGATAGCATCGTCGAAATCTTTTGCTGTGGCACCATCAATGGTTACCGTATATAGATCTCTCAAATCTGTACGATGGTTCCAATCCTTTACGGTTTTCTCAGATACCTCTTCCTCATAATCTATTTTAATATGATCTGGATGTTGAACGTGATAATCATACTTCATCAAAATACGCATAAGATCGGGATCTTCTTTTGTATCAGATTCGAATCTATCAAAACTAACTTCATATAGATTGTCATCAGGTCTTGAACCTTCTTTTAATTTAACGATCAAGATATCTCCTACATTGATATCATCTATCGTATCCTTTAAAAGAGACTTTGTATGAATTACCCCTTCTTTTTCGTCACCTAACATATCAAGAAATATTCCGAAAATGTATTTCCCTGCCTTTTCCTTAACTCTCATCCTATAGAGCTGGCGGCCCCTTCGTGTGATGTTTACCACTTCGCCTTCAAAACGATCTTTTCTGCCGATACCTAAAGGAAGTACCTCTACTTTATCTCCACTGATAGCGGTATTTGTTAGAGGACCAGGTATGAAAACCTCGTTCTTACTTGGAAGTTTTAGAAAGCCATCACCGCGTCTCGAAATGGACACCCTGCCCATGAATCGAAAAGGATTTTTGACAAGTATGGCCTTTTTATGAGTTTCAAGTAAACCTTCCTTTTCAAGTGAGAAAAGTAAGTTGTCTATACTCGTTTCTAATTCCTTTCGAGTGGATTTTGTTTTTCCTCTTGAGGAAGTCTTTTTCTTTTTATCGATTTGTTTGGGTCTATCGACGAGATCGATGAATTTGTTTTTAATCTCTTGTTTGGTAACTTCGCGTCCCGCCTTGGAATCGAGATAGTCTATGATTTTTTTTTGTAATTTGTAAATATCCATTATTGCTTGTTGGTTTCTACATAACTCCCACGAATATAGTTCGGCGTTATGTGATTGTAGTTAGATTCGTGAAGATTTAACTTCAATATATTTTCTATATTTTGTAATAGTATAGGCATAGATCTTGGTAAAGTCTCTTCAATTTTTGTAGCATCTGCAGGAAAGCATCGAGGTTTTATACCAGAATAAACATACAGATGTTTTGTTTCCTTGGCGATATTGACCTCAGTCTCAAGTTCTTCTTCCTTATAATCATAACTTCCTTCAAATAAACCTTCTTTAAGTCTGCCGAAGTAATGTTTATTTTGTTTTCCGTCAATGGCAATCAGTACTGGCAACCCGGACAAACTCGAAAAATAGGCAGAATACGAAGCAAGACTGTCGATCGATAGAACAGGAATGTTCCAGAGTTGAGATAAATTCCGAGCTGTAGAGACTGTCACGCGGAGGCCAGTAAAAGAACCAGGACCATTTAAACAAACAATGATATCCGGCTTTTCCCATTTTGTAATCTTAAAATTTTTATCGATTTCAGAAACAAGGCGGAAAGAGGATTCCTTGGGACACATGGCAACCGTTTCCGTAATCATACTAATTGTTTTCGCGCTTTCAATCATTGAGAGTGAGATATGAATCCAATCCTGGGTAGCATCGAAAAATAAAAGTTTCATAAATTCTCGAACCGCAATCTGTAAGATCTATTATCTATGGTTATAGATTGGATATCAATATAGATACGCCCAGCACTAGGTATGAGAAGCTCCGCTACGTTCCACCACTCGATAAAAGATATTCCTTCCTGTCCCCAAATTTCAGAAAAACCGAGTTCCTCTATTTCTGTGGCCTCTTTGATTCGATAAAGGTCAAAATGATGGATTGGGATTTGGTTCCATTCGTAAGTTTGGTGAAGAGCAAATGTAGGCGAGTTTGCTAGATCATCACTGCCAACATACTTTAACCATTCTCTAACCAATGTAGTCTTTCCTGCTCCTAACTCTCCTGTAAGAAGAATAGACGGGTTTTGTTTAACGGCGAGTGATTTCGTGATTACGGCCGTTAAGCGACTAAGAAATCGTCCCAGTTCCTCCTCACGAAGTTCAAACGTTTCCTCATTCATTATCAAAAAGTGTTTCTACATCCTCTAAGTTAAACTGATATGCTTTTTTACAAAATTCACAAGTGATCTCTACTTGTCCGACTTCTTCTACAATCGAATTTGCTTCTATTTTTCCCAAGGAAAGGATAATTTCTGATACCTTGAATCTAGAGCAGTCACAGATGAAAGCTGGTTCCTCCGTCGAGAGAATGAGTAAATCTGATTCGAGAGCAATCATAAGTTCTGATCTCATTTCTTCTAAAGATAAAATCCAAAAATTTTCTTTTAAAATAACAGGGTCAATACGGTTCTTTAAATATTTGAAATCTTCTTCGGTGGCTTCTGGAAGCGCTTCAAACATAACACCCTTGACTCGAAAATGATCAGGATTTCTATCTGTTGATTCCACATCCATTCCGACGATCGATTTTACTTGTTCCGACTCGGTAAGATATTTCAGAAAATTAAATTCAAAGGTATCTTCAACTAGATTCGTATAAGATTGATAAAAATCAGAATCATATTGCCAGCGTATAACTTTCATTATACCTTGACCTAAAATAAATTCATTTCGAATGTCTCCCTCTTCGAGTTTATCTCCGTAGGCGACTGCTTTCATCCGACCATAGCGATCGCTATATGCTAAAGCAGATTTGTTAGTTTCATCCTTCCATTGGATACTGACTCGTTGCTGGTTTTTTGTCATTTCCGCGAGGAATAAAGCACCGAGCATTGTTTTTGAAAGGAAGACAGCCATTTCCCGATTCAATTCATGCAGGTGAATGATTTCTCTGGCGGTATTTGTTAGATCTGCGAGAGAAAATCGGAAGTGATTATTGGGAACTATGCCTAAAATAACTTGATCGGTCATTATTTGATTGAAAGCGAATGTTTTCAAATTCAGTCTGTGTTTTCAGATAGATAAGGCAATCGTAAAAAGGAAAAATATGATCTTTGGTGTGGATTATTATCCAGAGCAGTGGACAGAAAAGGATTGGGATGAAGATCTTGCAAACATGCAAGAAATGGGGCTAACCTCTGTCCGTCTTGCAGAGTTTGCATGGGGTCTGATTGAACCGAAAGAAGGGAAATTTGATTTTTCTCTTTTCGATGCTATCTTAGAAAAAATCAGAAAAGCGAATATGACCGCGATCTTAGGCACGCCTACGGCAACCTTTCCCCCTTGGTTGTTTAAAAAATATCCTGAGATTGCCCAAGTCTCCAAAGAGGGAATCAAAAGAATCATAGGTACAAGACGACAGGCTTCTTTTTCTTCGCCAGCTTACCGCAAAGCCACAGAAAGGGTAGTGACGCAAATGGCTAAGCATTATGCAGGTCATCCGTCGGTGATCGGCTGGCAAATAGATAATGAGCCTGGACATGAAGGTTCAGATTTAGACTATTCCCCTTTAGCATTAAAAAATTTTAGAAAATGGCTAAAAAGTAAATATCGAAATCTAGATTCGCTTAACAAGCGTTGGGGGAATGTTTTTTGGGGAATTATTTATTCTGACTGGTCAGAGATTCCTTTACCAGGTTCTCATGTTGCTAGTAACTTTAATCCTGCGATGATTCAGGATTTTTATAGATTTCAATCTGAGGAATTAATTTCTTATATCAAACTACAAGCTGATATCATCAAAAAATATTGCAAAAATATTCCTATTACAACCAATCTTTATCCTTCTCCTTTCTTGCCCATAACTGATATGTATGAAATGTTTAAGTCACTCGATTATGTTTCGTGGGACAATTATCCTGTTTGGGGAAACCAGAGCGAACCCTACCCACATCCTTTAGTGTCTGCGACATTGCAATATTCTCGAGGATTAAAAAACAAAGCGTATACGATCATGGAACAATTTTCTGGAGTACAGGGCCATGATACACTGGGATACCTACCTCCTCCAGGTCTGATAGGACTTTGGTTAACGCAAGCGGTTGTCAATGGTGCCGATCAAATTTATTTTTTTCGCTACCGAACGGCTCGATTCGGACAGGAGCAACTATGTTATGGTATCCTCGATCATGGAAAAAAGAAGACCCATAAATTTTATGAACTAAAAGATACGATCCAAAAGATTCGTGAATTTGCAGAAGACATTCAAGATGTGCCTTATAAAGCAGAAGTCGCTCTCCTTCATGATATCGAAAATTCGAGAAATTATAAGCACCAACCTCTTTCAGATGGTTTAAAATTTGAACCAGTTCCGTTTGCAAAGGTGGGATACGATATAGAAATGGCTACTTGGTTTGCTGGGACAAATGTATTGAATGTGAACACCCATTTTCTACCCATTGAATCAGAGATGGATTGGACACAATACAAGCTATTGTCTCTCCCACTTTATACCATGTATGAGGAACGCATCGTTTTAAAGTTACGTGAGTATGTTAAAAATGGTGGTACTCTCGTATTAGGATATCGAGCCGGTATCAAAGATAAGGACCATTGGATGGTGGAAACTCCCGTTCCAGGAATGTTTCAGGAAATGGCGGGGGTGGAAGTGTACCAATTTGAAGCAATTGGAAATGGCGAAGTGAAAGCCAAAATGGGATTCTTTCCTCTGATTGCTAAAAAATTTTGTGAAATCTTAGAGCCGACCACAGCAAGAGTCGTGGCTAGATATTCCGATTCTAAAAAGTTTTATAAAGGCAAGCCGATGATCACCGTGAATTCATTTGGCAAGGGAAAGGTATATTATCTAGGAACTTCGTTGGATCCCTTTAGTCAGGTTTTATTCTACCGTAAGGTCTTGAAAGAGGCAGGAATTCCTTTCCGTTTTTTAGGTAAAAATATCGAACGCCATTATCGAACGGGAAAAAAATATAATTACCAAATAACCATGAACCATTCGAATCAAATAAAATGGTTAGGGTTTACACGCATGCAGCCTTTTGAATTTAAGATTAAAAAAATCAATGCAAATTAAAGACCTAAAATCCCTGAATCATCAACTTCAGAATCTCGAAGGGAAAAATAAAAAAGGCGAGGTTTATGTTGATAACCTTCATTCGCCTTACATAAAATTTAGTGAGGAGTTTGTTATACCTGCTTCTTCCATAACGAAACCTGAATTTTCGGCGATTGTTGATTTTGTCCAAATTTTAGTAAAATTTATACCGGAAGCAATTGAAGGCACAAGTCTATTGCCTGAGCCCCGACCAAAAAAGGAGACGGGAAAATTATTCTTTGTAAGACCGATACTCTTTGAAGATAAAAAGTTTATGTATGTTTTTTCTACAGACATGCAATATTTAGGCGGTGCTAAGCCTGAGGAAATTAAAAAAGCGGCCGCTCAAAATTTATCACCGAGTGTCATTTCTGATCGCATTTATTTCCAGGCAAAAGTATTTCCCGTTGAAAGTTTTATTGAAGAGGGAGACCAAGTTTCTGATTTTCAGTCCGTTAGATTCCAAGGTGGTGTTTTTCGTATCGAGAGTGACAGAGAGGCAGAAAATAAACCTAGGAAGTTTTCTGAAATCTTTGATGAATTAGACTTTTCCGATTTAGAATCTAAAATTCGAGAAGAGCTCGGCATCAATTCAGAAATTTGGCCCATGGGCCGAGTGTACAGTCCCATCGGAATTGACTATCTTGCTCTCTCAATGCGTTTTTTAAAGCCATCTCTACCTAAAATCATGCGAGAATTTCGCAAATACTACCGGATATTGAGTCCGGGGACAGAGGGCGTTTCACCAGAAATTACCAAAGCCTACCACCAATATCTATTCAAGCATGAAACTTCCAGAACTCTTTCGAGATCAGGCAATATGCTTTGGAAAATCCACTTTACTGAATTTAATGATGCAAGGGAATGAGATAAGACATGAGCATTTCCTCTCCCACACTTAATTTTCCCGTCGATGAAACAATCAAACGTGTTGAATTTATCAAATCGAATGCAAACGGAATTATCCTTGAAGCTAAAAAAATTCAAAAGGAAATGTCTGGAATCCGTTCCAAATCAGACGCAGATGAGCTTGAACGCATACATGCCGCAGACAGAGTGCTAGGTGATATATTCACTAAGTTTTTACAAAAAGCGTTTCCGAAAGATAGCATCCTATGTGAGGACAAACCTTTGATTGAAGGGAGCAATGATTTTCGCTGGGTCATAGATCCTGTAGATGGTTCTATGAACTTTGTTCGAGGCTTACCTCTTTATGCCATTTCATTTGGTGTCGAACATCGTGAAACACCCGTTGGCGGCGTTGTGATCATCCCTCCGCAAGATTCTGTCTATTCGGCAGTGCTAGGCGAAGGGGCGGTAAAAAATGGAGAAACCATATTTACATCTTCCGTTTCTGAATTGAACCGGGCGATATTTAGCCCCAATCTACCCACCAAAAGAGCACACATGATCCAAGAGATTATGGCTGATCTCTCAGGCTTTTTAACTTACGCAAGATCCTTTCGCAGAACTGGATCCTTTGTACTAGACTGTTGTTGGATTGCCGAGGGGTTAATGGATGCTATCTGGGAAAAGAGTGTCAAACATTGGGACATATCAGCTATTTCCGTCATCCTAACGGAGGCAGGTGGAAAACTTACTGATTTGAATGGAAAACACTATTATACCGGCTTACCAGAATTAATTGCATCAAATGGAATCATTCATAATGAAATCTTAAATTTGCTGAAAACTGTTAGATCCTCTGTTAGCAGAAACTAATTTTGAATGAAATTACCAAAATTTGAGATTCCTAAAAAACCAAAATACATCCATCTAGACTTACCGAAAGATATAGAATTTTGGGAACTGTTTAGATTTTTCGATTTAAAATTTGAAACTTGCTTTTTATTAGAATCTGCCGGGGATAATCAATATGATTCTCGTTATTCCGTCATTGGTTTTGATCCGAATCATAAAATCATAGGTGATAAGAATCATTTGATCATAGATGGAGTCAATTACCCTGTTGAAAACCCATACTATGCCCTGCGAGATTTGGCAAACTTTGATTCGTTAAGTATCAGTTATGCGGGAGGGTTTGTCGGTTATTTAAGTTATAACTCGATGACATTCTTTGAACCAAAAATCAAGATAGATCCTCATCCAGATTTTCCTTCCATGGAGTTTGGTCTTTATCTCGATGGCTTGATCTATGATAAATTTACTGGTGAACTTATTTATTTTACAAATGGCGAAGACAGAACTAACGTTTTGGAACAAATTTTGGAAGAAGTTTCCACAGCGAAAAAACGATCACCGGAGGTCGTCGTAAAATCAACGGGCACTAAAGTATCTCAGGCTACACATAGTGAAATGGTTGCGGAGACCTTGGAAGAAGTACGTTCAGGCAATACTTTCCAATGTCAGATTGGCTTTGAGGAAACGTTTGATGTAGATGGAAATCCTTTAGCTATTTATGAAACACTGAGAAAAATTAATCCGTCACCGCATATGTTCTATGTGAAATTTGAAAATCGAGTGATTCTTGGAGCTAGCCCTGAATTACTCTTCAGATTGAGACAAGGTGAGATGGAGTCTTTTCCTCTTGCTGGCACAATAAGAAGGGGTAAGAATGCGGAGGAAGATACGGAACTTGCTCGAAAACTTCTAACAGATCCCAAAGAGATTGCCGAACATAACATGTTAATCGACTTGCATAGAAATGATATTGGGCGCGTAGCAAAGTTTGGAACAGTGAAAGTTAGACGAAGATTTGATATCAAAAGATTTAGCCACGTCCAACATATATCTAGCGAAGTAGTAGGCATTTTAAAATCGAAAGAGGATATGTTTTCAGGTTTAGCGGCTTCTTTTCCAGCGGGTACCTTATCTGGTGCCCCTAAAATTGAATCTATGAAGATAATTGAAAGAATCGAAAAATCCCCGAGAGGACCGTATGGTGGTGCCGTGGGAAGCTTTGGTTTCAACGGAGATTGTACATTTGCCATTCCAATTAGAAGTTTTTATGTATGCAATGGAAAAGGATTTGCAAGGGCTTCCGGGGGAATCGTTTACGATTCGTTAGCCGAAAATGAATATAACGAAATAATAAGTAAGATGGCTTCTGTCAAAAAAGCGTTGCAGGCGCATATGAAGGAAGCACAGAAATGAAAGTTTTGTTATTAGATAATTACGATTCCTTCACCTATAATCTGTATCAATATATTGGCGAAATTTTAGAGGATTTAGAGATTCCTTTCGTTTTGGATGTAGTTCGGAATGATGAGAAACCCTTTTCGGATATCGTCAACGGTAAGTATGATAAAATTATCATTTCACCAGGTCCTGGTCATCCAGCAGATCCCGCATATTTTGGTGTTTCTAGTGACATTCTCCTCCATTTAGGGAAAGAAATTAAAATACTAGGTATTTGTTTGGGAATGCAAGGAATGGCGACCACATTTGGTGGCAAAGTTGTTCGAGGCAAGATTGCGATGCACGGCAAACTTTCTCCAATCGTGCATGATGGATTGGGAGTGTTTAAGGGACTAACGCAAAACATAGAGATTATGCGCTACCATTCGCTCGTTGCGGAAGAAGAGAGTCTTCCTAGTGAATTGGTGGTGACTGCTAGAGTGAACGATGGAACTAAATTCGGCGAAATCATGGGACTTCGGCATAAGACTCTAAGCATTGAAGGTGTTCAATTTCATCCGGAGTCTTTTGGTTCGGAAGAAGGAAAACTTCTGCTGCGGAATTTTTTAACAAATTAGTTAATTTAAATCCAGCAGTAAATTTTTTTCCCATTGTGTAAAAAAATCTTGATCAGGATTATCCATCTGACTTGCATCAGCGCCAAACAAAGAAAATCGATTTCTTAGACTTTCCATATATGTGGTCAGAATATTGGTCTGTGAATTTCCAATTCGTTTATAAATAACTTTAAATTGCGAGCCACCTTTACCTTGCGTTCCGTAAATTAACAATTTTAACGCGTCACTTAAATATTCATCTATATTGCCTGGAATAAAGAAATCGATAACTCCAGTTGGTATAAAGTATAAAAAATTTCCGGTAAATTTACGCGATTTAAAACTTAGAAATTTCCCATTTAACTCATCCTTATCCTTTTGGGAAATAAGATGGAGTCTGTACTTGATTTCTTGGATATTTAACGTAACACCATAGGATTTGATCGTGATGTTCGTTGATACTAGAAGGGATCTTGGATTCTTAAAAATTTCCTTTCGAGGTGAAACGGGAAATCTGAATTGTAAAATTTTTCCTTGGTTTGAAATGAGTATCTGGTCTTCGGGATGGTCTTCATCGAAAATTCTCATCTCCAATTGGGTTTTGTTTAGCCGATTTCCAAATCTCTCTGCAAAATTTGGAAACTTGGATTCTGTCATTTCATTGAATGCAAATTCTAGCAAGATTGATTTTGCTTCTTCCGTCGTCTGACAAGAGAATGTGTTACATAGAAACACAAAGCTTGGCAGAGAGTTTTTAAGCTGGAGCAATTTCTGATGGTCTACCACACTTAAGGAAAATAAATTCAACCAGGTAAAAAAATCTCTAGGAAAGAACCCATTCCAATTACTTTTTGTTTCTCTCTCGATGGTATAGATTTCTTTGTCTTCCCACTTGGCGGGAGTAAAAATTACTTTTGAATGATAATCTAATTTTTCGTATTTAGCTGGGTATAGTTGAAAGTTCCAGTTTTCTAAGTTTTTTTTCCCGCCGATTTCAATATAAAAATTTCTTTCCTCATTCACTTTTAAATCCTTTTCCCGTTCTTTTGTTAAATTTCCAGATAGTGCTAAGTATTGGCTGAAATTAGTGGAGGATTTGATAGAGGATTGGAGTGAGTAAAAGTCTTTCCAGTATCTGAATTGTTTGTCATTCTTCTGTAAGCAAGAGCATAACAAAAGCAAAGAAAGGAGTAAAAAGAATTTATTTTTTAAGTTCTTTTTTAAGTAGTTCATGTATGGTATTGATATTTTCATTTGTCATTTGATCGAGATAGTCTTTATAAATTTCATATCCTTTTGCATTGAATACTCGTAAAAATGCAAAATCAGTTTTCAGTCCTGATTCTAATTCCCCCTTCCTATCTAAAAAAATACTTTCGAATTCTCTATTTTTCGAATCAGTAATGAATTTTTCAATCAGTGCATTTGATTCTTTGAGATTCAAATAGGCTACATATTTGACTCTAGATGCATTATTCCAAAGTAAATTTTGAAGCTTCCAATATAATTTTCTGCCAACCTTGCGGCAAATTTCTATATCTTCTTTTTGGCATCCTAATAGGACAACAGGACCTCCTAATAGATTTTTAGAAGTGATTCTGTTTTCATATTGATCTAGAAAAGAAAAGGTAGGAAGACTGTTGGGTAGGATGCCTATCGGAATGAAAAACAAGAGAATGAGACGAATCGATATCATGTTTTATCTTCTGTTCCTTAGAATAAGCATCGGTGGAATGTTTTTTCTTTTTACATGTAAATCAGTAAATTATAAAAATTTAGACCTAAGACTCACTTCATCAACGGATTCAATTGCTGTTTTTTCTATTCATGAAAAAGACTACGGCTCGATCTTACCAGCTCCTCTCGCAAAAGCAGCCGTAAAATGGGAAAAAAACATCGATTTATCTACTTTTGTTCCTTTACTCTCTTATAAAAAGAGTGTTCTGTCCTCAGAAAATTGGGATCAACTGATCAAAGAAGAGGAACTGAGTGAAATTCAAAATTTGTTGTCAAAATCGATTCTAGCTGACCCCGCTTATGGATATCTAGTTTTGCTAAAACGGGAAGATCCACTTTCACCTTTGCTTAAAATTTTACGTAGCAGTTTTTTGATCATAAAAACAGAGGGAGGATATATATTTGCCATTCCGGATTTAAACCAGAATTTAACATTTAACACACAATACAAATTTGATGATTGGTCACTGTACCAAATTCCAAAAATTCGCTCTTCTATTAAGCAGGAAATTAAAATAAAACCAAATCAAATCAATCTCAGTATTTATCGTGAAGAAGTTGGAGATAATGTAAAGTTTTACGATCGTATCATCATATTTGAGGATTTAAAATACTTATCAAATCCATTGCTATTCAGAACACCCGATATAGATGAGATCGAAACTAAAAAACAAAAAAACGACGTAATCGAAAGATTAAAAACTTTAGAAGAATTAAAACGAAATCAGTTGCTCACGGACGAGGAATATAGAGATAAAAAAAAAGAAATCTTAAAGGATCTTTAGATGCCATCACCATTGATAAATTCTTGGATGATTCGATTATTGTCAAAGTCTTCACTTGAATTGGTTTCGATGGTGGTTGGTTGTTCAAACTTTCTCTGTTTCTCGATCAGTTGATTGATCAGCATTTGTTGGCTTTCCACTTTTTCCAATAAAACAGAAAATACTTTTGCGATCGGATCTGGCATTTGATTGTGATCTAACATCTGTTCAATGGAATCTTGAGTGTCTAGACCTTTTACCACTTTTCCTGGTATACCTACGACCGTCGAACCAGCTGGTACATTTCTCATCACGACAGAACCTGCACCTACCCGAACATGATCTTCTATCGTTATGTTTCCGAGAACTTTAGCGCCTGCTCCGATTACTACATGCCTACCGATGGTTGGATGTCTTTTACCAGATTCTTTACCTGTTCCACCTAGAGTCACACCCTGGAAGATCAATGATCCTTTTCCAATGATAGCGGTTTCGCCTATGACAACTCCCGTGCCATGGTCAATGAAAACTCCCTTTTCGATCTGAGCACCAGGATGGATGTCGATTCCAGTGAGAAATCGGGTAAAGTAATTGATCATACGCGGCAGAAGAGGGATACCACAACGAAATAGAATATGGGCTATCGTATGCAGCCAAAGGGCATGTAGTCCAGGATAGCAGAGTATGATCTCCAAGTAGGATTTCGCTGCTGGATCATATTTTCTGATAACTTTTATATTTTCAAACATGGCAAACTTTGATTTAACAAACGATTCATTACAATTTTAAGATTTGAAAATAGTAAAAACATCTACAAAATTGAATTGATTCCATGTTTCTGCTCGTCCATTCTACAGAATAGCAATTTTCCTTAAGAAGTTTCCCCATTGAAAAACAATTACGCGTTACATATATCTTTGTTTGTCCTTACATTTCTAACGCTTACCTTTCGAGAATTTTTATTTTTTGGACTTTTTACATTTGATTGGAAAGGTTTCGTTTTGCTTTTCCAGTCTGAATGGCCGTACTCCCTTTCTTTGCTCGCTATTCTTTTGGGACATGAAATGGGACATTATTTACCAGCTAGGTATTATGGTGTAAAGGCCACTCTCCCCTATTTCATACCATTTCCCCTTGGACCTATTGGAACTATGGGAGCCGTGATACAGATCAAAGAACCAATACCAAATAAGAAAGCGTTATTTGATATCGGGATCGGGGGGCCCTTCGTAAGTCTAGTATTGTCAATGGTTGCTTGGATCATCGGAATTTATCTTTCCGAGTTAGTTCCTTTAGACAAAATGGCTAACCTAGAAAACTATACTATCTTTGGTGAAAGTATCTTTACGTATTACTCAAACCAATGGATTCTTGGTCCTTTCGATTCTCATCTTATGGATGTTAGCATTCATCCACTGGCTAGAGCTGCCTGGGTTGGTTTACTGATAACTGCAATCAACTTACTTCCCTTTGGTCAATTGGATGGCGGTCATATTATTTATGCCGTGTTTGGTGAAAAATATAGAAACTGGATTTACTGGTTATTTGTAGGATTTATTTTCCTTGCCTTAGTACATTTTACCTGGCTCATTTGGGCATTCTTGATTTATTATCTTCTGAAAATCGAGCATCCCTTCATTATGGATAGCCCGGATGGAATTGGTAAAAAGAGAAAATGGTTTGGTTACCTAATCATATTTTCATTAATTTTCATTTTTGTTCCGAGACCTATCATGATAGGAAATGAAATGAACGATCCGACTATGCTTGAGACGATTTTTAATTCCTTAATTAGTTTTTTTTCGAGGTAAACCTATGTTCCATACAAAAATTTTAATAACGATTTTTATTCTATTGATTACGCTTCCTATATTTTCTCAGGAAAGCAAAGAATATAAACTAACGGACAAAGCATACGGTCTAGCATGGGACGGCGTAAATTTTTGGTTCATTGATACGAGCCGACGTGCATTAATTAAAATCAATGAGATTGGGGAACAAGAAATATTCAATTTAGGTTTAGCAAATCTTAGGGGGATTAGTTTCGACCAGAGAGAGGGACGTTTGCTTGTTGTTGCACCAAAATTAATACTAAAGATTGATCCAAATACTGGTGGAATCACAGATAAAATTTCGATTCCGATTCCAAATATTGCGGGAATTGCCAGTGTTGGAAATTTTTATTACTTATTAGATTTAGAAACATCTAAAGTTCAAATTTTTGATAAGGGAAGTTCAATCTTAGTTGGTGGTTTTTTTACGGATCGTACACGACCACGTGATATTTGTTATGGAAGAGATTCACTCTGGATATCCGATTCATCGGATAATAGCATTTACCGGTATGATGTAAAATCGGGTAAGATCACAGGTTCCATAAAGACAAATCTCAAATCAGTGCGAGGTGTTTTACTTAGTGGTTCTAAACTATGGGTTGTCGACCGAGAAAATCATGAAATCAAAAATATCCCATTCGTAGAAACGGAAAGGTTC
>NZ_RQGD01000045.1 GCF_004770745.1 Leptospira ognonensis
GTTCCCTTCCGGGCCTGTTACAATTACCGTTTTTCCATCATTGGGAATGTACCCGCACTGTCAATCCTTTTTTATTATTATTAACCCGTTTTTGCAAACTTTTCCATATTGCTGACAAGCCCTCATCGGAGGAAAATCTTACGAGTCGCGAGATTTTAAATGCCAATTTATGGTCAATTATCGATTTTTCGGAAGGATCACAACCATTGTCGTTCCCATATTTACTCGACTTTCAGCGTAAATATCCCCTCCATGTTTGGAAATAAATTCTTTACACAATATAAGACCTAGGCCTGTTCCGCGCTCTCCATTCAGCCCAACACTACTGAATTGAGTATCAATTCGGAACATTTTCTCTAAGTTTACATCCGCTATTCCGACGCCTGTATCTCTACAATCAAGTCTCACTTGTGCTGCAGTTTCACTTATCGAGAGTTCTATGTTTCCATTTTCTGGAGTAAATTTTAAGGCATTGGAGAGGAGATTTCGAATGACGAGGCGAAGCATCGAATCATCGGCACATACATAGGTTTTGTGATCGCCAATCACATTCGCAGTTATTTTTTTCGACCGAAACTTATTATCCGATTCTGAAATACACTCACGCGCTAAATCATAAAGGTTAAGGAATTGGGGGGAAAAGGGTATGGTATCTGTTTGTGTTCTTGCCCAATCCAAAAGATGTTCCAATAATTGATAAACCTTATTTGAAGAATCTGAAATCTGTCCCAGAAGTTCAAGAATTTCCTCGTCCGTATAACGAGCATATTCTTCAATTAGCATATGAGTGACATGTTGGTAGCTACTCAAAGGATTTCTTAAATCGTGAGCGATGATTGAAAAAAACTTATCTTTGGTCTTATTTGACTCGGAAAGTTTTTGTTCTGATAAATTCAAAGCCTCAATGGCTTTGTTTTTCTCACTAATTTGCTGTCGGAGCAATTTGGTTCGTTCTAAAACTTTTTTTTCTAGTTCAACTTGATGGCTTTCTACTCTCGTATATAATATAGTCATAAACTCTGCCAGAAGAGAAAAAGGAACTAGAAAGGAGATTAAGTAAATATAGGATGTATATACATCTGGATTTACGAAAGGACCAACACCCATTTTTGTCATAACAATGGAAAAAATATAAAGGTGAAAGATGGCGACACTAACACCCTTTAATCGATTGAAATAACCGATCATTACGACAACAAAATAAGAGAGGAAATAAAGGAAAGGTAGGTATCGAATGGCAATCAATAAGATCGCCGTTTGAACCAATAGTAAGGAAAGGAAAACGGTAATTCTCCCATCAAACTCGCTCCTTCTCCAAAAAAAATAGAGGGGTACGCTTGCAAAAATCCCAATCGTATCGCCAAACACAATGACGCTGAATATCCGAATGATTTCTTCGGTCGTGTGTTTATCAAAAAAATGGAAATAGTATAAATTAAGACAAAGAAATGACACCGCTACAAAACACGGGATAAAAGCGACAAAGAGAATAAACTTATAAAAATCCGAAATGGAGAGCAATTCATTTTGGACTAATTTGCGCCAAAAAAGCATCGCGATGATTGGCTGAAGAGTATCACAACCGGCAGAGAAAAAAAGCGCTGCATAAATTTGCCAGTTTTCGATCCCATTTGCGGAAGAAATCAATCCATCATAATTTGCGATAAAACTGGAAAGAAAAACGATCGGTATAGCCCGGTATCCTAATTTTAAAAAAGTGATCAGAGCAATGCCAGAGGGAAGCCAGAGCACAGTCAAGTTACCTGGCTCAAAAGCGAGGTAACCCATCCCCAATTTTGCGGTAAGGATATATAAAAAGAGGGATAAAAAAGAGAATAGAACTTTGTCTTTCATCCTAATACAATGTATTAGGGAGTTAGTAGATTTGTATATGCCAATTGAATATTTTCAGACTTCATAAAATAAGTACCGATGAGCATCGCATCCACGAGACCCTTATATGCCTGCCAGTCTTCATAACTCTGAATACCTGACTCAGCGACGCGAATGATTTTTGCATCCATCAAGGGAGCCATCTCCTCGATCAGACCGGGATGTATTTGGAACGTATCTAAATCGCGGGTATTGATTCCGATGGTGTCAGCACCGCAGGCAAGTGCTGTTTTCACTTCGCTTGCATTATGTGTTTCGACAAGTACACCTAGCCCGAGACCCTTTGCGTGCCGCAGTAGAGAAGTTAACTGAGGTATTTCAAGGATCCTTACGATCAGAAGGATGGCAGAAGCGCCTGCCGAATAGGCCTCGTCAATCTGAACTGGATCAATAATGAAATCCTTTCGTATCGTCGGAACTTCCACTGCATGCGAAACATTGATCAGATCCTTAAGTGAGCCAAAAAAATACTGTTCGTCCGTAAGGACTGAGATGGCCGCTGCCCCTTGCACTGCGTAAATGGTTGCGATAGAAACAGGGTCATAATTTGGCCTGAGGATTCCTGAGCTGGGACTTCCTTTTTTACATTCCGCAATGATGGAGACGGTATTTGGTTTTTTTAGGCGCTCGGCCCAAGGGTAGACTGGTAAAAGACGACGGGGGAATTTTTTTCCCCTCAAGGCCGTCACTTCCTGACGTTTCGTCTCAATGATTTTATGGAGGATAGGATTCGTGACCTAGTCCTTTAAAAATTAGAATGCTTTTAAGGCAGCGTCTTCCGACTCATAGATATCAAACAAAGATGTCAGCTCAATCACATCGAAGATGCGCTTTACTGCAGGTTTGATGTTAGAAATTTTCAATTGCCCTTCTTTGCTGTTGAGTTTGCGTAATGTCGAAATGCAGGCTCTAAAACCGGAAGAAGACATATATTCTACGTCTTTCATGTTCAAAAGGACTTTTCTATGCCCACCATTGTCAATCAGATCCATAAGACCTTCCTCGACATCATTTGCCACAGAAACGTCAAGACGACCTTCTAAATAGACAACTAGCTTTCCTTCTTTGAACTCGTGTTTTAGCACTATAGCACCCGAACCTGATATGATTTTACAAAATCATCGGTTTTTAGCTGACTGTCAATCAATGTTTTCTCACTCAATTTTTGACAAATCCTCCCTCCTCCAAAGGGACACTTTTCTTGTTTTAGGGGGTGGCCTCTCTGGTGAATCTGCCGGTCGATTGCTCTCAAAGAATGGCAAGACTGTTTATCTTGCGGACAAAAACGCGGTTCAAAAAACGGATTCGGTTTTCGTCGCGACATTTTCTGATACGACCGAATGGAAGGAATTGCCTAAGTTTCAAATGATAATCAAAAGCCCGGGAATTTCTCCGGAGCACCCCCTCCTAACGCAAGCGCGACAGAAAGACATACCCATTCTGTCCGAAATCTATTTGGGAAGACTTTTTTTTAATGGCACTCTCATTGGCATAACAGGCACAGATGGTAAATCAACGACTACTGCACTCACCCATCATATAATCAAAGCTAAATTTCCAAATTCCGAGGTCGGAGGAAATCTTGGGTTACCCTTTACTTCGTTCTGCGATGAAAATCTAGATCTTATAGTATTAGAATTATCAAGTTACCAATTAGAAGATTCTCCTAATTTGAAACTGACGGCATCGGCCATCATCACCTTGGCACCAGACCACCTCGAAAGACATAAAACGATGGAACGGTATGCGAAAGCGAAATGGAACATCGTATCTCATAATGACATACATCATACTTTGGTTACCCAAAAAAAGGTAATGGAGCTTATACCAAAAGAAAGGACCGAATTCATGGGAAGGATGCTGTTTTTTGGAATCTCTGAATCCATTGATATCCGAGATAAAGAAAAATTAATTAAGACACCAAACGGAGTTTATCATACGAATGATTTTAATCTTTCGGGTTTTCACAACTTACAGAACTTAAGCGTAGCCATTGCTCTTGCAGAGACAGTTGGACTGACCCAAGAGGAAATCCAAGGACGAATCAGCACGTTTCAGGGATTACCTCATAGGTTCCAATCCATTCCCAAAGAGGAGTATGACGAATCGACTTTTGGTAAGATTCGGTTTATCAATGATTCCAAGTCCACAAATTTACATAGTATGTTATCTGGAATTGCTGGCTATGCGAAAGAGGATCCTATATTTCTCATTTTAGGTGGAGAGCCAAAAAACGAAAATTTGTCTCCCCTCATTCAGAGGGTAAGGGAGTTAGATGCAAATATTTTGATTTACGGTAAAGCTTCCGTAGTCTGGAGAAAGGATTTTGAGAATTCAGGAATACAAAATATTAATTATGTAAATAATCTGGAAGAGGCAATCCAACTAATCAAATTGATGATTGATCGGGAAAAACAGACAACAGTGATTCTCTCACCTGCAGCTGCGAGCTTCGATCAGTATCAAAATTTTTCAGAAAGAGGTGATCATTTCGTTTCTCTGGTGAAACAGTATTTCGGAAGATAGATTTTGATCGTGGATTAACTTTCGAGTCTCTTATGAAGTGTTTTTTCGTAAACTTTTGATTCGATAAAAATATCAAGAAGATCACCATCGATGTGTTGGTCTCTCACTTCCATTTTTAAAATATCAAAAGCCCTATCCAATGGGACTGCTTTTTTGTAAGGACGATCTTTATCTGTTAACGCATCAAAGATGTCAGCAATGGCCATCATTTTGGCCTGAATCGGAATTTCTACAGCTGTTAGGCCACGAGGATAGCCTCCACCATTTAGCTTTTCATGGTGCCCGTGTGCGATTGATGGAACCATTTTCAATTCCTTGGTCCAGGGGATCTTGCTTAAAAACTGAAACGTATGTTCCACATGAGATTCGATTTCTCGTCTTTCCTCAAAATCCAAACTACCCTTTCGAATGGAAAGAAAACCAAATTCACGCGGCTGTAAAAGAGAAATCTGCCCACCTTCAGTCGTTATATAACTTAGTTTAGATATTTCCTCTAAGAAATTAGAATTACCCTCTTCCAGAATGGAAGGCTCGTTAGACTGATGAATGACACGTACCATTTCTTCCATCTTCTGCTTTTCTAGCTCGTATTCCAATTGGATGGACTGTTCGAATTGCGAATATCCAGCAGAGCCATGTCTTTTCAAATACTCAATTTTTTTCTGAGCGAGTTTTGCCTCAACATCCTTGATGATAAAATGAAAACGCCAACGGATCAGATCAAGCTCATGGTCCTCAAGTTTTTTAGCTTTTACAAGAACCTTCTCTCTCACTCCTACTTTTCCAAAATCATGCAAAAGCGATGCATACCTTATCTCTTTGATCTGTGATGGATTAAATACAATGTCTTTAAATCTACCAGCTTCGATCGAATTTACAGCCTCCGCCAAATTCACAGTATACTGTGCAACGCGAAAGGAATGACCTGAAGTGGTTGGGTCTCGAGATTCAATGGCCGAAACACTGGCCGTTACAAATCCCTCAAATAATGTTTCGATTTCTTGTACTAAATTATTGTTTTGAATGGCAACCGCAGCTTGACCTGCAACTGCCATCACCAATTCTTCCGAGTATTTATCATACTCGAGAACGGAATCAGATTTTAACTGATCTACTGTCAGTTTTGAATGAAAATTTTTCTTACGATTGATGAGCTGAATAACGCCCACAACCTCATCGTGATGATCCTTCATGGGAACAACTAACATTGATTTTGAATAGTAGTTTCCCATTTTATCGAAATCACTATTAAAATGAAATTCTTCCTTGCCCGATAGTTCGTAAACATTTGGTATATTTAGCTGCTTACCCGTAAATGCCACATAACCGGCGATACTCTTTTTATTGATCGGAAGGATGAATTCATCCGAATTCAGGTCGAGTGCTGAAATCTTAAATCTGAGGTTTCTAGGATTTCCTTTTTCATCTTTTTCTACAAGATAAAGGGATCCTGAATCTGAATTGGATATTTCTCTTGCAGAATTTAAAATATCTCGAAGAAGTTTCGTGAAATCTTTTTCATTGGCAAGACTGATACCAATCCTCGTCAGTTTTGAAATTTCATTTGTAGAAACATTGATTCTTTTTTGCAGCTCGAACTTGTCGACAATCATCTGCAAGTTGGTGAAGGCATTTATTAAGGATTTTACTAAAAAAATAACGGGAGCTTCATCAGGAATATTGGTGAAAAACAATTCCTCTTCTATTGAGAGGGCTTGGAAACCGGTATAATCGATAGGCGCTCGAATCAAAAATGCACACATTACAGAAGGATGCATTTTTAGATATTGGTGAAATGCAGAATGAGATTTTTCGAGTTCGTATCTGGAAATGTAGAATAGCACCTTTGCAATGCTTTGTGATGATTCTAAATCGACTTTATCTAACTCTGAAACTGGTAAAATCGTAGCACTTATTTTTTTTGCATAGTCTACAACCCTACCTTCAAAGTAAGGATCATCTGTGATGATATACCTATGCGTCCTAGACGAATCTTTTAACACATTCATTTTATCGAGGATTGTACGTGAAATGTCTAGCTTTAAATTTAAAATTCAAGGGTTTATCTTTTTGGGCAAAAAATAAACAACCGATGCAATAAATGTGGAAACTAGAAAAATGGAAAGTAAATAGAGAGTCTGTACCCCTAACAATACCAAGGGGGAATGTGGCCAATTCGTATCTGGTATTAGGAGAAAAACAGAGTATACTGAAAAGAAGGAAGAAATCAAGAGCGAGACCGCTAAAATGCTCCCATGCAAAGTCCAATTTCTTCCCTGAAGCCAAACGCGAACTAACACGAAACAAATCCCGAGCACAAAACAGAAAGGCATGAGTAATTCGATTGGAACAGTGATGGATTGCAGGACAAAACCGGAAGCACCGAGAGAGGCCATTAAGGCAGATGCTTTTGTCAGGTCGGATTTCCTGTTCAGAATCATGATGCCAAGTAGCATTGCACAAAAAGAAAAGAAAACTTTCAGAGCTAACGGAAGGATCGATTCCGTTGGGAAGTGACCAAAAGAACAAAGCAAGGAAACGGGAAGGCCAAGAAAGAATAGAAACTTGGCATTAAAATCATCCGTTTGTGATTCTAATTCGTCCTTTTCTGCCTTCATAAAAACTTCAAAAAACCATACCATGCTTCCAGAGGCAAGAAACAGAAAAGAGGACCTACTCTGGTCAATGACATGTAACTCAAAAAACAATCCATCATGTATTAAAAAAAAGAAAATTGGAAAGGAAACACCTGAAATTAGAAGTAAAAGAAAAATCGCAGAGAAATCGGACAAACGTGAAAGTATGCCAGAGGTAGCGATGAATCCGAATGAGAGAAATACTATCATCATCGTCAAAAATGTGACTTCACTCGCTTGGTTGGGAAGTGAGTCCTGAAATCCAAAAATTTGTAAAACTAAAAAGATTACATACGTAAACAAAAGAAAGACGGTTGAGTAAAATGTAATTTTGGCATGCATTTTCCTTTCATAAAAAAAAGTTACCACACCAATTAAAAAAAGGATAGAGAGTCCTAACGAAACTATGAGTAAATCGGGGGCAATCATTGTTTTGTTCATTTCAGTATTCATTCAATGTATATTTTGCGAGCGTATAGGGAGGCTCGCCGTTGCGATCCAAACTCTGGAAATTATGATGAAAGCCTCTAACGGATTGGTAACCAATAATAGTAAACTTGGTACTTCCTATGGGTTTAAAAAGAATACTTCGATTGAAGAAATAAAGCACAGGATTGTCCATTAGAGTGGCGCCAATATCTTTAAAATGAGGCTGTATCTTGTTAAATGTTTCATAAATATCGATTGAGTTTGCAGCGCGAATGATGATTGTTTTATCCTTTAACTTTGGAATGTTACGGTTTCTGAAGAGCCATCGATTCGTATCCTCATAAGATTCTAGAAAATTTCCGACTCCATCCGCACTGATGATTCTAATATTGCCAAAGGAATACAATTGTTCCTTCTTATCATTCGGAACTTTTTTCAAAAACAATTCTACTTCCGTCGGGAGCTCCCAAAGGATAACATTCATTTTTGGAAAATGGTATGCCACCGACTGTGATGTAATCCCAGGGGCATCCACATTATTTAACGCTGGACCGATGTCGATGAATACTACGTTTTCTCCCTTCACATAACTTTTATTTGGAGGGAAAAGTGAATTTTTTAAATAAGCTAAGGCTTGAGTTCCAAAAAAATCTATATGCAGTAAATCGCGTAAAAATTCATTAGTGTCTTCAAGACGGTCTTGGTAAGTACGTGCCCTAATCTCCTCGTCTTGGCCATTAAAAATATAACGTCCTGTAGATGATTTGATCACACTTTCCTCATAGGTTGTAAAGGCATCATTTTTTGGAATTTCGAATGTTCCGAATTGAATATAGTTTGTTATCTGTAAATTCGGTTTTGATTCCAAAGGTAAAATACCACTGTAAGGACTCAAACGAGTATATTGTTTATAGTACGATTCGGTTTCGTCAACAGATCCTTTAATTTGGTATATATAAGCAAGATTCAGTAAAGCATTTCGATAATAAAGATTGTCTTCTATTGGCAGAAAGGCTTTTGCATTAATGATTTCTTCAAAATAGAATTGTGCCTGGTTATAATTTCCCATACTAAAATTGATAGCACCGGAAAGAAGGATTAAATGAAAACTGAGCTCGTGATTCGTTTGACCAATTTGAAATAATTTTTTCTTGGAAAGATTTGCAAAATGAAGGCTTGCTTCAAAAGAAGAAAGAGAAAATTGTAACCTGGAAAAATTATAATAGAACAACGCCTGATCAAAATCATGGAACTGACTTATAGATTTTTCTAATTTATAGAACTCATTTAGAGCAATTTCTCTTTGACCTAATTGAGCAAGAAGCAATGAGTAATGGATTTGGTTTACAAGATAATTACTTTTTCTTTCATACGCTAGCGTTTCATACATCTCTTTAGCAGAAGTAAAATAAAACAACGCCTCTTCTGACTTCCCAAGCGAAATTAAAATTCGACCGATTAACGAAAGAGTCTCAGCATACTCTTCATGAAAAACCTTTCCTTGGTTCTCGCGTTCTTTTCGGGAGAGTTGAAAAAATTCAAAAGCTAAATCATTCTGTTTTTCGCTATAATAGCCTTTAGCAATCTCATATGACAAGAGATAAGTGTAGTCAGAGGACATGAATTTATTTTCAGTCCAAACTTTCCACACATCCTTACCAACAGAGCTACCTTTCCATTTTAAAGAACTTAGCAGCGACTCGAAACGAAGAAAGGGAGATTTTGGTTTTGCCGAAATCAATTGATTCATGAGTGCTTGTTGCTGAAGCTCAGTAACGCTCTTATCAAAAGCCGATTTGTAGATTAAATACTCACTTGATGAAAGAATTTCTGGATTTATATCAAAAGGAAGTGACTCGTATTTTGGATTCAAGAGCAAATATCGATTCAATCGAATTTTTTCTCGAATCAGTGAAAGATAAGATTCTGTAATTTGAATTGGCGCCTTACCAATTTCATCCCAACTAACACGCAATTTTTGACCACTATATGATTTAAAATGTTTTGGAAATTTTATTTCCGCCTGGAAGGTAATTCCGAAGCGATCAACATCGAAATCTCCACCTAAGGCAATGTCGGCGAATGTCGATTCAAAATCTGCTTTTTCGATTTCAAAGCCAAGAAATACAAGGCTACTCATTTTTTGGAACTCAAGGGAGACAAGATGACTCAGCGTATCGTTATGTAGATCGATGCCTTTAACAGAACTATAACGCCAAGGGGAAAGAGAAATTTTTGGAATCATACTGGGAGCATTGTATGATTTCGGAAGCGTTTCTTTCTGAATTGTATTTTTAATAGAGTAGTATAGCGGAGGATATGCGATCGCCGCGAGAAAGATTAGAGTGAGTAATGCGTTTTTTTGAAAGCGGGACAAGGATTTGTTCAATTCTAAAAATAATGATATGACCCATTATCTTTAGAATTTTGCTAGATTCAAGGAAAAAATGGGGGTCACCCCCCACCGATTATCGTTTTAGTCCAAGGACTTCCTGAATCATCTGATCCGAAGTGACAATGGTTCTCGAGTTGGCTTGGAAACCACGCTGTGTAACGATCATATCTGTAAATTGGTCAGAAAGGTCAACGTTTGACATCTCAAGAAGTCCCGCATTGATCTTGCCCCGACCTTGAGATCCCGCTTCTCCAATGTTTGCCTCTCCCGAGTTCATGGAAAAACTATACATTGTGTCTCCTTCTTTATTGAGACCAGCTGGGTTTGTAAAATTGGCCATTGCAATCCGAGCGAGTGGTTGGCGCACACCGTTCGAAAAAACTCCCGTCACGGTTCCTGTGTTATCAATGGAAAAGGATTCCATGTACCCCATCGCATAACCATCCTGTTTTACAGCCTTGGTCGTAAAATCGGAGGAGAATTGTGTGATCCCGCCAACGAGTCCTGCTTCACCTAAATTTAAACTGAAAGTTTGAGTCGTGGGATTGCCAGGCAAGCGGAAAGAAACCTTTGCTTCTAGTTTTCCTGTGGTTTGCGAATCAACTCCATCGGATACAGAGATAATTTTTCCGTCTGGAGTAAAGGAGACCTCGAGTTCATTGTTTCCAGGAACTTGTGTATTTTCTCCACCCGTTCCATTTACATCCACAGAAAGTTGAGAAGACTCATCTAAATTCATTCGCATCTTCCAAACATTGTCTCGGACTTTATAAAACTCAACTCCTAGCTGGCGTGTATTACCTTGTTCATCATATACGTTTATGCTTGTTACATGACCCCTTCTCTGACGTGGATCTGGATCGTTAATGTATCTTTTGATGTCTTCTTCGGTCGCATCTGCTGGAACTGCAGGAACATTGGAATTGAGATTTGATTGAAAGTCTACTTTTTGAGTCGCTCGAGCCGGCTCCTTGGAGTATAAGGGAATGATAATATCTTCTACTGATCCAGCGGAATTAATATACTTATTTCCGGTATCATCTAGGCGGGAGTTCCAACCTTGCACCTTCAATCCGTTCGCAGGGTTTACGTAATAACCATTTTTGTCTACGTTGAAGGCACCAGCTCTCGTATAAAAAGACTTATCACCATCCTTAACAATAAAAAATCCTTCACCGGAAATCGCGATGTCTGTGTTTTTTCCAGTAGTCTGGAGAGCACCTTGAGTCATTATCTTATCAATCGCTGCAATGAGAGAACCAAGTCCAACTTGTTTTGGGTTTGTTCCACCAATATTTTCTTTTGGCTCAGACGCACCTTGCAATTCTTGCGAGATCATATCTTGGAATGTTACACGCTCAGTCTTGAAACCATGCGTGTTAACGTTTGATATGTTATTCCCGATAACGTCCATTCTTACTTGGTGGTTTTTTAATCCGGATACTCCGGAGTAAAGCGATCTCATCATATATTTATCCCTCTTTTACCTTATCGACCTTTTCTGATTAATCCTTATAAGCTTCTTGTCTGCTTTGTGTATTATTTGGAATTTCCGGAAGTTTTAACTCAGCTTGCGCTGGAACAACTGGTTCCTGTTTTACGACAGCAGGTTGTCTCTGATATTCTGGTTGCATTTTTAACAATTCAGGATCAGAGATTAAATTTATTTTCGTAACGTCTATCATACGTCCGCTGACACGAACGTAAGTTTTACCTTCATTATCAAACATGATAGCACCGGCTATTCCTGTGACATCCTCACCAGTGACTAGATCCGGACCAGAAACCATCTTTCCGACAACCGAGTAACTTTGTTTCGATTCCATTCTCTGTATGCCCGATGAAATGTTCTTCATCTGTTCGAGTGAAGAAAATTGTGCCATTTGTGCGATGAAGTCTTTGTCTTGGACTGGATTTGTCGGATCTTGGTGTGAAAGTTGAGTTAAAAGAAGTTTAAGAAAATCATCTTTCCCTAATTCTTTTTGTTTTTCTCGAATCTCAATCCCTTTGAGCCCGCTTTTCTCTTCCTTATCCATTTGATCTAAATGCTTACGGATATTGAACGTCTTTTCGGTATCGAGATACCTACTTCGAACTGCGTTTTGACTGGATATATCTTGTATCGAATCAGGCATCTCTATTGTCCTTTACGCGAAAATCTCAAGCGCACCTGATGGCTTAAGATAAGCATCATCTTCACTTTTGGTATCATTTCCTTCCTCTCTGGCGGAACTTCTGTTATATGAAGATCTTACCATTTCTTCCGCAAATTTCCGATCTTCCGAATTCTGTTGAGAAAACTTAGAACCATTTTGATCCCATACATCCACGAGAAGTGACTCGAGAGATAGCCCCGATTCTTTGAAGTTTTCTTTCAATTTTGCGATTTCATTTGTAAGAAGATCTTTCATTTCTTCTGTTTCAACAAGGATCCTTCCTTCAACCTTATCTCCATCGACAGATACACGTAGGGTCAATCTTCCAAATTCTTTTGGATTCATTATGATTTCTGCAGTGGACTTTCCGTTTTGCACAATGTCAAAGCGAGCCTGTTTTACTAGTTCATCTAAATTCTTCTGCATTTCCTGACGGGTCGGAGTATTCGATTTTTCCGACTTACTAAGTTCCTCAGAACGGCTGTTCCATTTTGTCTCTGCAGCAAACGAAAATCCATCTCGCTGCGAGGAAGGATTTTTATTTCCACTATTCATTTGTCCATTTTCTTCCTTGGAAGATGTGGCATTGGTATTTATCGCAGAAGAAATCTCTGTTTGCTCTTTTGTTTTGATTTTTTCTGCTGCCGAATTTGATTTTGGTTCGGTTTTTAAAAATTCCTTCTCTTTGATTCCGAGGCTACGTGTTGATTTTTCACCTAGCGCTAGTAAATCCAAATTTTCTTTTCGTTCCTCTTTGAAATCGGTAACATTGCTCCCGTTTTTCTTTTTAGGAATTTCTTTTTGAAATACATTTTCCTTAGGCAATTGGTTGGCAACCGGAGGAAGTTCCGATTCTTTTTTCACTACTTCTTTACTGACAGCTGAAAAGGTAGAAGGCGCGCCCGAGCCAACACCCGGTTTTTCTGTTGATTTGGAAACTTGTTTGGTTTTTGAAAAATTAGCAAACGTTACATTTCCGTTCTGGATTCGAATTTTCGGATTTGTGAACGCTATGTTTTCTGAGCTAGTTTTTGGTATTTCCAGTTTTAATTCGTTCGGAGAATTTAATTCTTTCGCTTTAAATTCTTTTTTATCTTTTTTGAAGATTGAGTCAGCGATTTTTTTCGCTTCCTCCATAAAGTTTGTATTTTCTTTTACAGAGCTAGCATAAGGTGCATTTTTTTCATTTTGTTTTAGAAGTGCAAATTGAGTCGGTTTCCTGTCCTGCTTTGTGGATTCTATTTCCACACTTTCTTGGGTCTCTTTTCGTTGGAACGAGTGTGCAAATTCATGTCCTAGATACACGATTGAATCGGTTACAGATTCCGCTTCTATTTCGTCTTCATCTAAATCCAATGCAAAAGCCTCCTCCTCCTCCTCGAGGTCCAGCCTTTCGACCTTTTGGTTTTCTGTTTCTAGTTTCGATTCTTCTTTTTGCTCCTTCGGATTTATGCGAGCGCTAGCTGACTCGTCTTTGTTACGAGCGGAATTTAGGTCTGACTTCAATGGAGATTCAAATGCAGATACAAGACTATCTGCTTCCCGTTTCAATAGATCACTGAAAGGAACGGAAGCAGTCTCTGCCGATTTATTGCCATCAAGGGCCACAGTCTTAATGTCAAAACTGAGAGCGGATGTTAGTTGTCTTGAGTCCCGAGAAATGTTCATGGGAAATCTCCTTACAAACTAAGGATCGAACTTCCACAGAATACCTTGAGACATTTATCTTCATTCTTCCCCTCCCTATGTCTCCAAGGCTGTGATTTCTATTGACATTCTCGCTCCTTGCGAAAAATTTGACAAATATCCAATAAATTGGACAAATGATCCGATTTATTGTAAAAATTACTGGATAACCCCGCAAATATGGACACATTCATTAGTACCCGCCCATATACAAAGACGAGTTTCGGACTCAGCTTGGGTGTGACGGTATTTTATTTGAGCTTGATGGTCATGATTCCCTTGCTCGGACTTTTTTTTTCCACGGCACAAATTGGATGGGAAGGAATCTTCTCTGTATTTAGCGAAGACAGAACGCGAAATGCGCTATTTTTAAGTTTTTATGTGGGTTTTGTTTCCGCAATCATCAATCTATTTGTCGGTTTTCTCTTTGCATGGGTGCTTGTTCGGTATGAGTTTCCAGGCAAAAAAATCATCGATACCCTTGTGGACTTGCCCTTTACGCTGCCAACTGCGGTTGCAGGCATAGCACTTACCACCATCTATTCGCAAAATGGATGGGTCGGGAAAATTTTTGCCCCGTTTTCTATCAAAATCGCATATACCCCAATTGGAATTATCATCGCACTTGTTTTTATTGGTTTTCCCTTTGTGGTTCGCGCCGTACAACCGGTGTTAGAAGACTTGCCTAAAGAAATGGAAGAAGGCGCAAGATGTTTAGGTGCCTCGCCTTTCACTACCTTTCGAAGAGTTATTTTTCCCGAGTTGTGGCCATCCATTCTTTCTGGAACAGGAATGGCTTTTGCTCGTGGCATTGGTGAGTATGGGAGTGTCGTTTTTATTTCAGGAAACATTCCAGGAAAAACTGAGATATTGCCACTACTGATCATCACAAAGTTAGAACAATATGAATATGCAAAGGCAACTGGAATAGCGGTTGTTATGCTAGTTATTTCTTTTTCTATCATGTTCATTATCAATGTCTTACAAAACCGTGCCTCACGGAGATTGACATGAAAGAATCAACATTTCCTTTTACAAAGTGGATATTGATCAGTTTTGTATATTTTTTTGCGTTTGTGATTCTAATTTTACCAATACTCACTGTCTTTCAAGAAGCATTCGCAAAAGGAATTTCTGGATACATCGAAGCGCTCAAAGATCCCGATACCATTTCAGCATTTATGCTCACACTTGAAGTGGCAGCAATTACTGTCCCCATCAATACTGTTTTTGGTTTCATTGCTGCCTTCACAATCACTCGGTTCCAATTTCCTGGTAAAAATATAATACTGACCATCATAGATTCCCCATTCGCCGTATCACCCGTGATTGCCGGTTTAATTTTCCTGCTAATTTTCGGAAGGCAGGGATGGCTTGGAGGAACACTCGATGCTTGGGACATTAAGATTGTTTTCAATACACCAGGACTTGTCATTGCGACACTCTTTATTACCCTTCCCTTTGTGGCAAGGGAACTCATTCCGCTTATGCAGTCTCAAGGGAAAGAAGAAGAAGAAGCAGGATTATTACTCGGAGCAAGCTTTTTTCAGACACTAAGAAAGATCATTTTACCGAATGTCAAATGGGGCTTGATATACGGAATCATTTTGTGTAACGCTCGTGCTATGGGAGAATTTGGTGCAGTTTCTGTATTGTCGGGTCATATACGAGGACAGACAAATACTCTCCCCCTTCAAATCGAGGTTTTATATAATGAATATAACTCGGTTGAGGCATTTACTGCAGCTTCCCTACTTGTATTTTTATCGTTACTGACACTTATCGTTAAGATTATCCTGGAAAAGAATATTCATAAAAAGTAAAACTCATGTCTATCGAAATTAAAAACATAAATAAATCGTTCGGATCATTTGAGGCTCTTTCAAATATCAATCTAACCATTAAACATGGTGAGCTAGCCGCCTTACTTGGACCAAGCGGAAGTGGAAAAACGACTCTGTTGCGTATCATCGCGGGACTTGAATCCCCTGATAGCGGTGAAATCATTTTTCATGATGAGATGGCCAATACTTCGAAAATCAAGAATGGCGAAGTTGGTTTTGTGTTTCAGCATTATGCGCTTTTTCGGCATATGAATATTTTCGAGAATGTTGCCTTTGGTTTGAAAGTTCGAAAAAGAAATATAAGACCAAGCAAAGCAGAGATTGAAGAAAAAGTTCACAGCTTACTCAAGTTAGTGCAATTGGATAATTTTCAATACCGCTATCCTAGCGAGCTATCCGGTGGCCAAAGACAAAGAGTGGCACTTGCACGGGCACTGGCGATTGAACCAAAATTTTTATTACTTGATGAACCTTTTGGTGCGTTAGATGCAAAAGTCAGAAAAGAACTTAGAAATTGGGTACGTCGTTTGCATGACGAAATTCATATCACAAGTGTATTTGTAACTCATGACCAAGAAGAAGCTCTGGAAGTTAGCGATACCGTCGTCATCCTTAGATCTGGCAAGATTGAGCAGATTGGTAGCCCCGACGAAGTCTATAACAAACCAAAATCTCCCTTCGTATTCAACTTTTTAGGGGATGTAAACCTATTCCATGGCAGAATCCATGAAGGAAAAGCTGTTATTGGAAATGTAGATGTCGAATCGCCTGACCATGCTGCTCTGGAAAATTCTGCTGCAGTAGCCTACGTACGTCCTTATGATGTGGAAATATTGAGATCAAAAGACCAAGGAATTGCAGCCGAAATACAATACATTCATTCGACCGGACGGAATGTTCGCGTGGAGTTGAAACGTAAAGATACAGGCACTCTTATCGAATCAGTTCTTGAACAAGAAAATTATAAGGCTTTGAATTTACTTCCGGGTGAAACTGTTTATTTACGCATTAAAAAAGCTACGGTATACGTTGATGATGATTTTTCCATTTAATATTTTTGAAGTTATTAGAAGGACTTTTACAAATTTTTACAGCCTGGTGAGGATAGAATGACTGACATGAATATGACTGAAATTTCAAATCTTTTGACGCCACTGAACCTTGAACAGTCTCTTGGTAAAATCAATGAATTGTATGGTAAAGATGCCGTATTCACGACAAGTTTTGGATTGGAAGACCAAGCAATTACGCATGCCATTTTTAAAAATAACTACTCAATTCGAGTAGTTACTCTAGACACAGGCAGATTGTTCCGAGAGACTTATGAACTTCATCGCCTGACGCTAGATAAGTATGGAAAGCAAATAGAAACTTACTTCCCGAATGCCTCTGATCTAGAACCATTTCTTCTGAAAAATGGACCCGACTCCTTCTATGCATCCATCGAACAAAGAAAGGAATGCTGCCATATACGTAAAGTGATCCCTCTCGACAGAGCATTAAAGAGTGCCAAGATTTGGATCACAGGAATTCGTAAGGAACAATCAGGTACGAGAGGTGACATGCCGAAGGTGGAATTGGATGTGGCCAAAGATATCATCAAAGTTCATCCCATTTTGGATTGGACTTGGGAGGATACATGGACATACGTTCGCGAAAACCATATTCCTTATAATAGTTTGCATGATAAAGGATATCCAAGCATAGGTTGTGCCCCATGCACACGCACCATAGAGCCTGGAGAGGATTTTCGAGCGGGACGCTGGTGGTGGGAAAATGAAAATACAAAAGAATGCGGTCTCCATTGGGTAGACGGCAAGTTAACACCTAAAAAGGAAATGAAAGCATAATGACACTCAAGAAATTATCGCACTTACAACAGTTAGAAGCGGAATCCATCTATATACTTCGTGAAGTGGCGGCTCAATTTGAAAGACCGGCACTCCTCTTTTCTGGTGGAAAGGATTCGATCACCCTCGTTCATTTAGCACTGAAAGCATTTCGTCCTGGTAAATTTCCATTTCCCTTAGTTCATATTGACACAGGGCATAATTTTCAAGAAGCGCTCGACTTTCGAGACGCTTTAGCGAAACGGATCGGAGAGAAATTAATCGTAAGGTATGTCCAGGACTCTATTGATCAAGGCAAAGCAGTAGAAGAAAAAGGAAAATTTCCAAGTCGCAATGCGATACAAACAGTAACCCTTCTTGATACGATTAGTGAATTCAAATTTGACGCTTGCATCGGTGGGGCTAGAAGAGATGAGGAGAAAGCACGCGCGAAAGAAAGAGTATTTTCCGTACGCGATGAGTTCGGAAGTTGGGATCCAAAATTGCAAAGGCCTGAACTTTGGAATATTTATAATGGAAAAATTCACGTCGGTGAGAACGTAAGAGTGTTTCCCATCAGCAATTGGACTGAGCTTGATGTATGGGAATACATACGCACCGAAAACATTGATCTACCTTCCCTATATTTTTCTCATAAACGTGAGATTGTTTGGCGCGAAAACGTTGTCTTTCCGGTTTCCAAATTCATAACTTTGGATGCAAGTGATAAGGTTGAAGAAAAGACCGTCAGATTCAGGACCGTGGGTGACATGACATGCACAGCAGCCGTTGAATCAGAAGCGAATCATATAGACGATATCATCAGAGAAATTCAAATTTCTCGGACAACAGAACGTGGATCTAGGTTAGATGATAAGAGATCAGAAGCTGCGATGGAAGAAAGAAAGCGCGGAGGTTATTTTTAATGGATATGTTAAGATTTATTACAGCAGGTAGCGTAGATGATGGAAAATCAACGCTCATTGGTAGGCTACTCTATGATAGCAAATCTGTCTTCCAGGACCAGTTGGACGCACTTGAGCGCGCAGGCCAAGTCAATGGCGAAATCAATCTAGCACTTCTCACTGATGGATTGAAGGCAGAAAGAGAACAGGGAATTACCATCGATATTGCCTATAAATATTTCTCGACTCCGAAAAGGAAATTTATCATTGCCGATGCACCAGGCCACATCCAATACACACGAAACATGGTTACAGGTGCATCAAATTCCGATTTGGCGATCATCTTAATAGATGCCAGAAAAGGTGTTATCGAACAAACGTATAGACACTCATATATCACATCACTCCTTCGTATACCTTCTGTAGTTGTATGTGTCAATAAAATGGATTTGGTAGATTTTTCCGAATCTCGCTTCGAAGAAATTCGTAAACAATATTTAGACTTTGCCAAAGATTTGAAGTTGAAGGCCATTGAATTTATTCCAATTTCCGCATTACGTGGAGATAATGTAGTCGAACCGTCTAAGGATATGCTCTGGTGGAAAGGCAATACGTTACTCGGCTTTTTGGAAGAAGTCGAAGTTAACTTTGACGAAGAGGATACACATCCACGATTTCCAGTACAGTATGTCATTAGACCTCAGACCGATGAATTTCATGATTATCGTGGTTACGCGGGGCAAATTCGCAGCGGAAGCTTTCGGGTTGGCGATGAGGTGACGGTATTACCTTCAGGATTAAAATCCAAAATTAAACAAATTGATACTTATGAGGGGAAAAAGGAAGAAGCATATTCACCTATGTCCGTGACGATATTACTCACAGATGATATTGATGTGAGTCGAGGAGATATGATAGTTCCTAGTAATAATATTCCCACGGTATCGCAAGATCTCACGGCTGATGTTTGCTGGATGGACACGAAACCACTCAATATTGGAGGAAAGTATCTTTTACGTCAATCCACTGGGAATGTCAAATCAGCCGTAAAAGAAATTTCATTTCGGGTCGATACTCAAACACATGCTAAGATAGAAGCTTCAAATCTGGAATTAAATCAGATTGGCAGAATCGTCATTCGGACAGCAAAACCTGTGGCGTATGATACGTATGACTCAATACGTGCAACGGGAAGTTTTGTGCTAGTTGACGAAGGAACAAACCAAACTGTAGCGGCGGGAATGCTTACCAAATAAGCATTCCTTTAAAATAAATTTCGCTTGGCTTGAGATTTATACATAAATTTCTTTTGTTTTTTTCGTCCCATGGTTTGTGCATCCAGTTTACTTTGGCGAATCGAATCTTACCCAAATATCCTTTCGCTTTCAATTATCCTTAAATCCGGACGGCACTTTTTCTATAGACTTTTTATCCCATGAATTTGCTGCTCTTTTTTCACTCATTGATTATGAAAGCCATTATGATGTTCATTCCTTTTTTGATACAATCGGTTGTGATGAGCTTCCCGCGTTACTTTCAAGTTTTCGTGAGTCGGCAGAACTGCTAAAGCCTTGGAATTTCGAATGGAGAATTGAAAAGGATGGGAGGCAATATTGGTTAACTGGAAATGCCACTCCCTTTGAAAAAGAGGGAAAGATACAATGGTATGGATATATACAAGATATAACGACGAGTAAGTCATCTGATCTAACGATGTCGATCATTCAAGAAAAAGACAAGCTCCTGTTTCAAACAATGCAAGAGGGACTCGTCATTCATGATATGAGTGGAAAAATTCTTTCTGCAAATCGGAGTGCCGAACAAATTTTAGGACTTACCTTTGAACAGATGGTCGGCCTTACATCAATTGACCCAAGATGGCAGGCTGTAAATGAGCATGGCGAATACCTTCCGGGCGAAAACCATCCGGCGATGGTAACCATTCAAACTAAAATTCCTATAAAGGATTTTATCATGGGTGTCAGAAAGGCAAATGGCAATTTGACTTGGATATCGATCAATACGCAGGTGATCTACCATCCAAATACGAAAGAGGCAATTCAGGTATTTGCTGTATTTCATGATATTTCTGAGAGAAAGAAAACGGAAGAAGCCTTAATCGAATCAAAATTAAAGGCAGAATCCGCAGACAAAATCAAATCTTCTTTTCTTGCAAACGTTTCCCACGAAATCAGAACTCCATTGAACGCAATAATTGGTTATACGGATCTGATGATGGATGAAAATCATTCTGATGAAACAAAACAACAATTAGCTATAATAAAAAATAGCGGAAATTTATTGCTGAACATCATCAACGATATTTTGGATTTGTCCAAGATTGATGCAAATCAAATGCAAATAAACGAATTCCCGTTCTCCATATTTGAAATTGCCAAACGAACAGAAGAAACGGCAACGATCTTAATGAATAAGAAAAAGAAAAATCTCCACTTCCATCTCTCTGTGGATTCCAACTTACCCAAAATGATGCTTGGAGATGAATTTCGTATCTTACAGGTGATCTTAAATTTAGTGAATAACGCAATTAAATTTACTGAAAAAGGAAAAATTGAAGTTTGTTTCAAAAGTTTGCAAAAAGATCTAATTGAAATTTCTGTTCAGGATACAGGAAAAGGAATCAAGACAGAAAATTTCGAACGAATCTTTTTGCCTTTCCAGCAAGAAGATTTCAGCGATGCGAGAGAATTTGGTGGTACAGGACTTGGTCTAACTATCTCCAAAAAATTAATCGAAAAAATGAATGGGACGATCTCATTTTCGTCGTCAACTAGAGAAGAGCATGGATCTCTTTTTAAAATTATGTTACCTATCAAATCATTTGATTCAGATTCTGGATTTGCCACATCAGCGGCAATACAATCTAACGCGAATTATAAGGCCAGGAAAAACAAAATATTAATCGCAGAAGATGATACCATCAATCAAATCTTGGCAAAAAAAATTCTTGTCTCTGCTGGTTTTATAGTCAGCACAGCAAGTAACGGTAATGAAGCAGTCGATTTATTCAAGGAAGAAGAATTCGATTTGATTTTAATGGACGTACATATGCCAGATAAAACTGGATTCGAGGCAACAGCCGAAATTAGGTCATTAGAAAAAGAGAAGATAAGTCAAAAACGCATTCCTATTGTATTTTTATCCGCCGCGGCCATGGTCGAGGACCGCGAACGAGGATTAGAAGCAGGCGGTGATTGGTATCTCACAAAACCCATAGTGAAAGAGGAGCTTTTAGACGTCATCAATCAGTTTAATGACTAGATACTATAAAATTCCTAGGTTGTTTATAAAGTCACCAAAGCTTTCTGATTTTTTTCTCTCTTTTGAAAACCTTCCGAGTAATAGATCAAGTTCATTTAAGATTTGATCTTCGTCTAAACTTTCTTTATACTTTCGATTCATCCTAGCACCTTCCCAATCGGCTCCTAAGTGAAGGTTGTACTTTCCGTACGCTGTTCCAACTAAGCCTATTTCAGAAATATACGGTCTAGCACAACCATTCGGACAACCAGTCATACGAATCGTGATGGGCTCATTTTTCAAACCATACTTTATTAAAATTCCTTCAATCTTATCCACGAGCGATGGTAGATACCTTTGACCCTCCGCGAGCGCAAGCGAACACGTGCTCAGTGCAACACAAGCTATCGAATTCTTTCTTAGTGGAGAAGCTTCCGTTGTCTTTTTATCAACATCATAACGGACTAGAATTTCATGGATCAGCTCTTTGTCCTTTGGCAATACATCCGAAAGAATGACATTTTGATTGCAAGTGAATCGAAAAACCGCCCGTCTCGTCTTTGAAACTTCCAGAAGAGCTGATTTTAAATTATATCCATTCTCATCCAATACGCGACCATTCTCTACAAAAACAGTATAATGCCAGTTTCCTGCTGTGTCCTGTCTCCAGCCAAATTCGTCGGTTCTTGTTTCGAACTTATAATTTTTCGCTGGCTGGAAAGGTATTCCTGTTCTGCTTTCGACTTCTTTCTTATAAGTATCAATACCCATACGATCCACGGTGTATTTCAAACGAGAAAGCTTTCGATCTTCCCGATTACCAAAATCTCGCTGAACCGTAACAATTTCGTAAACGACTTTCAAAACATCTTTTTTTTCGATAAAGCCAATGACTGTTCCGAGCCTTGGATATGTATCAGGATTTCCATGAGTCGTGCCGAGCCCTCCACCTATGGATACATTAAACCCAATCAATGCACCATTCTCAATAATCGCGATCAGACCAATATCATTTGTAAAAATATCGACGTCGTTATGCGGAGGGATAGCAATCGCAATTTTAAATTTGCGCGGAAGGTATAAATCTTTATAGAGAGGGTCTTTTGGCTCTTCCTTTTCAACGAGCTGTTTCTCATCTAGCCATATTTCATAATATGCTCTCGTTTTCGGAAGAAGGGACCTGCTGATTTCTCCCGCATAACCAAAAACTTCTTTATGGAGCGGCGAGGCAGTTGGATTCGATGTGCAAGTAACGTTACGATTAACATCACCGCAAGCTGCAATCGAATCCAAGAAAACCTGGTCAAATGCCTTGATCGTGGGTTTGATCTGCGTCTTCAAAATACCATGCAATTGCACAGTTTGCCTGGTCGTAATTTTGATCGTCCCAGTAGAATTTTTGCCAGCCACATTATGAAGCTCTTCCCAGTGAACTGGACCGACCATACCACCGGGAATCCGAAGTCGAATCATAAAAGAGTGCAATCTGTCCAACTTTTTTAGGGTTCTTTCTTCTCTCCTATCACGATCATCTTGCTGATACATGCCATGAAATTTAAGAAGAAGTTGGTCGTCAGCCCGAAGGGAACCTGTATGCTCATCTTTTAAACTTTCAGCAAGCGTTCCTCTAAGTCCTCGACTCTCCCTTTTTACTCTTTCGGCAACTGTTTCTTTTTTTCCAGGTGTTGACATATGAAATCCTTAATATACATCTTTCTTGTAGCGACCAGATTCTTCCAGGCTACTTAAATAATCTTCCGCAGATAGATTTGTTTCAAATTCTCTGGCCGAGAGTATTTGAAGTAATTGCTTTTCTACGTCTTTACTCATTGGATCTTTGGAACCGCATACGTAAATATATGCACCCTCTTCTATCCATTTTAATAACTCAGAGGCATTTTCTAGCATCCGATCCTGAACATATACTTTGTTTTTCGTGTCCCGTGAAAAGGCTGCATTTAGCTTCTGCAGGATTCCTGTTTCCATCAATTGTAACAATTCTGCTTGGTAGTAAAAATCGGAGACAAAGTTTCGTTCTCCAAAAAACAGCCAGTTTTTTCCTGAAGCTGAGGCTGCGTCCCTTTCCATTAAAAAGGAGCGAAATGGCGCAATCCCAGTTCCCGGGCCGATCATAATGAGTGATGCGTCATCCGGTGGGAGTCTAAAATTATCATTTTTCTGAATGAAAAACAAAACTTCCTCACCGACTGTAAAATTCGAGAGATAGCCAGAACATAACCCCTCTTTAACTCCTGTTTTTGTTTCGATTGCCACCTCGGCCACTGTTAGATGGATGGCATGTTCCCCATGGGCACTTGGAGAAGATGCGATGGAATAATATCTGGGTACCATATTTTCCAAAATCGCAAAAACCTGGCCTGCGTTTGTTCCAGAGGGTAAAGGGAAATCGCTGAGAAGGACATCTAAGTCAAATCTTGTAGTAGGAATATCGGTCTTAACAAAATCAGCATATTTTTTTATCACACGATCCGGAAGATTTCGAATGGAAAGTTTTGTGAGTAAAAGATCTTTTGCCATCCATGTTTCACCTGCATGACTGACTCTCTCTTCTGGACCAATTTTTAACAAAGACAAAATCTGGTTCACTTCTTCTTCTTTGTTTTGTGGGATAAAACCTGCACTATCTCCTGGTAGGTAAAGGATTGATGCATCGGATTCAATCTCGATATGGCGAGTTGATTTCGTTGAACCAATGTCATTCAGCACAAGGTTAGTCGTCACCTTACCAGTATAAATGATTCTTTTATTGGTCGTCGTTTTGTTTTCAGTAGCTTTTGCAGTAACTTCTCCATTTTTTTCGCCAAGTTGGGAAAGATTGGATAGAAGTAAATCGATCCAAGGTGAAGCCGTAGTATCAATGTCCAAATCGCATTTTGCTACCTCTTGGATGCGGGTTCCACCAAGTCCAAATAACAATGAATCTACATCAACTCCCGTTTGGCAAAATAAAGGATACGAGGTATCGCCCAATCCAATCACCGCAAAATTTAACTTTTTAAATTTTGAAGTTTTATTTTTTAATATTTCTAAAAAATTTTTTGCTGCTGCTGGTGGCTCACCGTCACCATGAGTTGATACGACAACGATTAGGTTTTTTTCCTGATCAAGTTCGCTTGCTTTATATGTTTCTGTATTTTTTAAAGTCGCTTTATGTCCGGCATCTTTCAGTTTTTTAACCAGACCGGTCGCAAGTTTTTTGGAATTTCCGGTTTCTGTTCCATAAACAACCGTTACCTGTAGAGTTGCCGGAACAGCAGGAGCCAGTACCGTTGTCGGGACTGAACTTGTGACAATTCTTTCCGACATATCATTTGTTATACTTTTTAAGGGGATGGGTCCATCCAAGGGCATGACCAGTGCAGACAAATATCCGTTCATCCAGACCCACTCGTCTTTGGATGAATCTTTTAAGAGTTCAAAAAACTTGTTCCGTTTCTCATCTGAGAGCATTGTTCGTTACGATTCCTTTGCCTGGGTGATCAAAATGGCTCATCGGGCTTGCATGCCGCCAATAATTCTATTAAAACATCCAAAAAGTCCGATAAATTGAACGTTCGTACTCAGAAAGGCATGGGTAAACCAAAAAAATGGAGAAAATGTAAAAAATATTAACATCCATAGGAGAATTCGGAGCGGAGCAATAGGAAAAAGGAGGGAGATTCACTTGACGATCAATGGGATTATTTAAAATATAACGAATATGTTGTCCAATAAGACAGAAATTGGTCGGGTCAGCTTTGTGAGCGGAGGGCCTGGTCCCGTAGATTTGCTCACTCTCAGAGGGCTCGAGCGCATCAAAAATGCAGAAGTGATTCTCTATGATGCCCTTCTCGATCCAGAATTTTTGGACATCTTCCCAGAAAGTGCGATCTGCCTTTATGTTGGAAAACGTTCCGGTCAGCACTCTCGAACCCAAGAAGAAATCAGCGAACTCCTACTCGAATACGCAAAGGCTGGCAAACACGTCGTGCGGCTTAAGGGAGGCGATGCAACTGTATTCGGGAGACTCGGCGAAGAAATTGAAATCCTACAAGAAAATGGAATCTCTTTTGAAATCATTCCAGGAGTCAGTTCTGTCACGGCAGGTGTGAGTGCATTAAATTCTTCTCTTACACTTAGAGGCGTTTCAAGACAGATCATCATTTTGGATGGTCACACGATCATGGAAGATAACAGAAGTTGGGTGGGTATGGAAAATTTTTTTGGAACGATTGTCATCTTGATGGGAACTCAAAAAATAAAAGAATTATCCTTAAAATTAATTGCTAAAGGGATTTTACCAGAGACTCCGATTGCTCTCGTTGAAAATGCCGGCGGAAGGAAAGTCACTTCCTCATTTTCCACTCTTAACTTGGCTTCAGAAAAAGGAATTCCGAAAGAAACAAACGGACCCGGTATACTCTATGTTGGCGAGGCTATCCGAAAGAGTCTGGAAGTATGGAATCATGATAAAAAAATATCCAATCTTTCTCAATCTACAAAATAGAAATCTGCTAATTGTGGGAGGAGGACTTGCTTGTCTCGAAAAACTCCAAGGTCTTGAGAATACAGAAGCCATTATAACCATCATTACACGAGATCTCCATCCAGAAGTTCAAGCTTTTGTCAATGGTAAGAATCATATTAAGGTGATACTGCGAGATGTGGTAGCAGCAGACTTAGAAGACAGAGACATCATTTTTCTAGCCACAAATGATCCAGAGACAAATCAGCAATTTAGAAGTATCGCAAAGTCACTTAAAACATGGGCAAATTCAGTAGATGATCCAAGAAATTGCGATTTTTATTCCGCATCACTAATCAACCTAGGGGCGGTTTCTTTTGCCATCTCCACGGACGGTAATTTTGCTGGTCTAACAGCGAGTTTACGGCGGTTATTTGAAGAGGTTCTCCCCGAAGGGGATTCCGAACTTTTTGAAAAGATATACGCCATGAGAAGAGAACTAAAAGAAAAACTTCCCGATTTAGCTGAGCGAAGAAACGTTTTAAAGACAATCATCCATGATCTCGAAAATAAATACTTTCGAAAAAAATCCGATTGAATCAATCTTTATAGGTGATTTGAATCTCCGTTAGTGGATATTCATTTTCCCAACAGGAGTAAAGTGGTATATTGATCACCACTTTTCCATTACCTTCCGATCGTGCCGTCCATTCTCCTGGTGTTCGATGTTCGGTAAATTTTATAGCTTTTATTTGGTAAGGCAGATATAATTCGATTTGAATATGTTCTGACAAGGTATTGAAACGCATTAAATCATCTCGACTCTTTGCCTCAGAAATCAAATTTTGAATTTCTTCTTTTTTAATCCCAAGAGCTTCTATTAACTTTGATTTATTGCTAGTATCGATGACTACCATAAAGCTATGAGCCGTATCGTTTTCTTCCTGGTATTGAAGGAACCTCAGTCCTGGAGGTGAAATTTTGGTGATATTTTGAAAGGTGTAGAATCGTTCTTTGATTAGCAGCTCCGATTCATACTCCGCCTTTAAGCCACTACCAAAAAAAATTCCACCCGACTTCCGCTTCATTTTTTTCTCATAGATTTGCATTTCACCAGATAGGTCAGACTTAACTTTTACCTTAAGATTCCCGCCGGCACAAAAACTGATCAATGCTGTGACTGAAATTAAAAAAAAGAAATTCCTCATTTCGCAATTCTTTCCGATGATGGGTTTTCCGTTCACCGAAAAATGATTTATCCGAAACAATTTCCTGCCACAACCAACGACATTTCTAGCGAACATCATTTTTATAGACGCTTTTCCAGGGAAATTAATGACTCGGACAATGTTTACTATTCTCTGACCCTCATCACTCCGGATGTCCCAATGCGCGAGATTGACTTTGTCGTGGTCAATCCTTACGGGATCGTCACCATTGAGTTAAAAAATGGTCGCTGGAAGATCAATCGAGGTAAATGGGAATTTTATAATGTCCGCATGCGAGAATGGGAGGAAGTTGAAGGTAAGTCATACCGAAGTCCGATTGAACAATCAACCACACAGCTTTCCTTGTTTCGCGAATTTTTAAGAAATCATAACGGGTTAGAAGATTTTTTTCCTGAAGAGTATTATGATTGTGCTCTCTTTTTCCTTAAGAACGAAAGAAGAGAATTTTTTCATAAAAATACGGAATCACCTTGGATATTTGGAAAGGATGAACTTGAGGATGGAAAGTTTTCCTTACAAGAGATTATAGACAAAATCCAAAACCGAGAAACTCGCAAGCCCCTTGATAAGGAGATCTTAAATCAGATCCACGAAGTTTTAGTCAAAAATCTTAACTTTGTCTCAGATCTATCCAAAAAATCGAGCACAAGAGATGACAAACTTCTCGCACTTACAAGAGAACAGTTTTCTCTGATCTCTGAAATTACGATTGCCTCAAGATCCATTGTCTATGGAGTCCCTGGTTCTGGTAAATCGATACTTGCAGGACAATTAGGATTAACTTTTGCCGAAGAAAAAAAATCTGTCGTGATTTGGCAAGGATCCCCTTCTCTCTTCAAATTGTGGAAGGATGAACTTGAGGCAATGGAAAGTTTTTCCAAACCCATTCTTATCCATCATATCTCAGAGATCAAAAACCAAAAGTTCGATCATTTGATCATAGACCAGGTTGAAGATTGGATGGAAGCAAACACTTTAAAAGATTTATTCAACTATCTATCCGAAAATTTTTGGAAGACTTGTAACTGGACATGGTTTATGAGCAGGAGTTTTAAAACTAAAAACTCGGATATTGTTTCCTTTTTAGAAAAAACTCCTCATCGGTCGTGGGATATCATTCGAAATATTAGAAACTCTCCTGAAATCGCAAATTTCGCCAATCAGCTATCAAACGGTGACGGAGGAGAATCCGTACTTGAAACATTAACCGATGTTCAACTAGTTCCCGTATCTAAAGTAGATACAATTTCCGAGAAATTAAAATGGTGCTTAGGATATGCGAAAAAAATTCTAGATGTATCCTCTGATGAAATCAGAGTGATCTGCCCAGACGAAAATTTTAAAAAAAGCCAACCTGAACTTGGTCAGTTTTTAAAAGAGCATTCCATCTCTTTTTTAACCCTATCTGAATTTATCGGAATGGAGGATAAGTGTGGAATGCTTGTAGGTTTTAAAAACTGGCAGTTACCACAGACTAGGTCTGAAATTGCAAAAGCAGTTTTGCTTTTTCGGGATTTAGTATGCGTGTTATATGATGAAGAGGAAGAAAACCAACTTCATCTTCTACTAAAAAAAAGTGGCCCTGGCCCGTAAGCCGGATTCTGTTTTATGCGATCATCTATCTGATGCTCTCTACCCACAACCTGGCGGGACAGCTCATAACGGTTGCTTACTTGAGATTGCACATCGGAGGGTTTACCTTGCCTTATTTTTTACAAAATAAGCGGTGGGCTCTTACCCCACCATTTCGCCCTTACCATTTGCATGGCGGTATTTTTTCTGTTGCACTTTCCGTATACGATCAGTCACCCTTTCGCATCCCGAGTGTTACTCGGTCCGATTGTCCCCTAGTGTCCGGACTTTCCTCCCCAAGATCTATGTTTGATAAATCTTAGGGCGACCGCTCGACCAGAGCCAAACTCAAAATGAATCACCTATTTTTTCCGTCCAGAGGTTAATCGCATAAAATTTGGCATGATTTCTGCATTCATTCTCTCGTAATGGTGATCCGATGAAAACTTTCAGATTTTACTCTTTTTTTGCACTTTTTTTGACTGCTTTGCCCATTCTGTACGCAGTTCCAGTCGAGGATAAAACGAGTGATGAAATATTAAGCGAAGTCCGAATCTCTCGGATTCCAAAGATCATTGAAGTTTTAGAAGAAATGGGTTTGCGGGCGTATGAAATGGAACAGTTGAAAGAAGCAAAAATCCATTTCCAAAAGGCGCTCGTCCTTAGACAAGCGATTGGCATGAAACAAACGGAAGGGAGTGCACATATCCTCACGAAAGTATCTGCTATTGAGAGCAAACTGGGCAACCGATGCGAAGCCTCAAAACTTCAGAGATTAGCGATAAGAATCTACCGACAAATGGGCGTTAACTTTGGTGCCGTAAGACTAGAAGAAGAGCCAGTTAAAGTTTCCCACCTTGCGTGTGCAGAAACGATCAGCTGGCTTAGAGACTGATTACGTTTTCTTAAACTCCAGACTAGCAGAATTGATGCAATAACGCAGGCCCGTGGGTTTCGGGCCATCAGGAAACACATGCCCCAAATGGGCACCACATCGACTACAGATCACCTCGGTCCTTCTCATTCCATGGCTGCCATCTTCGATTGATTCTAATACTTCTGCATTTACTGGGGCATAATAACTTGGCCATCCACTTCCAGAATCATACTTTGTTTTTGATTCAAAAAGTTCCTGTCCACAGCATACACACAAATAAGAACCATTTTCTTTGTTCTCGTAGTAATCCCCAGAAAAAGGTCGTTCCGTACCTTTGTTTTGTGTTATCTGGTATGCAAGCGGTGAAAGCTTACGTTTCAATTCCTCTTCCGATAGTTTGATTTTTTCTGCCATATGGTATTAGACCTTGTACTCATCATTTCATTCATAGCTTTTTAAAAAAAAATGATTCTTACTCGCAACTTTTGCCTAGTTGGAATGTTAATCTAAGGAGATGAGAAATAAATTTTGTTAAAAATCAGACTGGGCTCAAAGAATTCCACCTTAGCAAAGTTACATACTCTGATGGTGGGAGAGGCGCTGAAGATTAAATTTCCAGACCTGGAACTTGAATATATTTTCAAAGAAAGCCAATCTGATCTAAATTTATTGAATGCCGATACCATCATTGGCAATTTATCTGAATTCGATTACCTATCTCATAGTCCGACAAAGGTATTTCCTGTTCTAAGCAGATCCGACCAGCGAGAAATCATCTTCTTTAAAAAAACTGCCTATTTAAAAGAGAATGACCAGCTAAATATTCTATGTTGTGATGAGATACATACGGAGAACACCTCATCTTTTTTGAAAGAATTTTTACCTCTTTTGATGAGGAATCGAGAAATCAATTTCGTGACGAGGAACGAGGATCTTTCGAAAATTTTTTCAGAATACCTATCTTCTAACTTTGATGCCCTGGCGATTCCAAAAAACTATATAGATAAACTTTTAACGGCTTTAATAAATCGAACGAACCAGGACGAATTAGATACATGCCGGGAATTGGTTCGCCAGATATTGCTTGATTCCTTATTTTTAATTCCACCGCTTTCCTATTGTCCCAGTGCCCCTTTAGCGGGGATCATGGGAGTTCGTATTTTAACAAACTCTGACAGTATCCATCATTGCCTCCGTGCCATCTTCGATACGGAATCCGATTTTGTGGCGAGACAAGAATTGACACTCGCCTCTCAAAAAAATGATGTGAACGAAAAAATTCATGCATCCGTTTTAGTCAGACCCTATGGAAATATAGAATATGGCAGAGGAAAAAATTATTGTCTTTGTCGGCTTTCGGATTCGTGTTCTGACAAATTTAGCATTCATGAAATATGGCCACCTAACGCTAAAATGGCTCCAAGACAGAGAGAAAGATTGGAATACAAAATACCTTCCTCCTCCGATTTATACATCTCAAGAGGTTATGCCTTTCCCTTAGATTTAGCACCCGACCCGAGCCAACAGATTGTATGGGCAGCAGGACTAACTACCTGGAAAGATCTTTCCAATCGAAATATCTGGGTTCATGGAACGAGTGATGGACTAGGAGAATCGGAGCCTATGAAACTCACAAGCATAATGGCTCGTAAATTAAATTTTGTGAAACTCTCACATATGGACTCAGAAACATCACACAACACTTTTCCTCTCATCTCCACGTATCGCCTGTCATATCCTGAAATCCCCGTTGATTTTGATCCTTCAAAAATCAAAGCAGCATTTTGGCGGAGCAGCACCGAATTCGATATCCTAACAAAGAGATTTCCCGAACTAAAGAAAGTAATACATTTCGTTAGCCCAGGCTCCACCTACACAAAAATTAAGTCGGAACTAGAATCAGATCCTCAATTGAAACTACATATATCACTCTCATTTGAGGTCTGGCGCACTCAGAACATTCTATTTTGAAATCACTTACCTGACTTATTTGTTGAGAATAAATCTCATTTTTTTAATGAAAATTCTGACATTCTCGTGACAATGGTTTAGGAATCCCTGGTATACTAAAATATATGTGGTCAACGCTCGTCCTTTTGCACAGTGAAGAGAAGTCTCGCCTTATGGAAGAAATACCTAATTTTATCTCCTGGCATACATGCATGAGATCAGTGTATTTAAGCGATAAGCGTCTGTTATCCGTAGATTCTGAAGAGCTAATTTCAAAAAAATACGAGATTTATTTTGGCTTTGAGGCTTATACTTTCTTACTAGAGATTGTTTGTGGTCTCCACTCTAAACTTTTTGGAGAGTCGGAAATCCAGGGACAATTTCGGGATCGTTTCAAAGAAAGCCAACTGAACAACACATCGCTTTCTCTAATGCTTCAAAAACTAAGAGATCAAATATTAGAGCATTCTAAAATAGTCAGAACTACTTTTCTTACGGGCTTCGGTCGTCAAAGTTATGGAAGTTTGTGTGAAAAATTCTTAATTGGCAGTTCTCATATCCATTTATTTGGAACGGGAAATCTAGCAAAATCACTTATCCCTTATCTTTTAGATCACCACCGAACGGTGGTCCTCTACGGTCGAAATAAGGCACGCCTCTCGGAGCTAAGACAGGAATTTAAGGTACAAACAGGCCAATGGGAAAATTATATTTCGGATTTCCATCCCGTCATCATTGCATCCTCTTACTACTCTGAATACATGATGCAAAAACACCAAGCTGCTTCGGTTGTTCTCGACTTTCGAGAGAATACGATTTCTGAAATCGGAAAAAAGAAATCAAATTATATACCATTCTCTCAAATTTTGGCTACGATTCAAAATACCGAGATAAAAATAGACCTACTGAAACCAAAAGTGAGAAGTTTGATTTTTGAACTAACGCAAAATCGAGAGGATGAACAAACTCATTTTATCAACGGATGGGAAGATCTACCTCAAGTATGTTATTAAAGATAGGATCTCGTGCGTCCACTCTGGCAAAAATTCAAAGCTATTCGGTGGGAGAAAAACTCAAAGAGACATTTCCTGAATTAGAAATTGAATATATCTTTCAGGAATCAAAAGGTGATAAAGACCTTGTTACCCCGCTTTGGAAATTATCTGGTCAGAGCATCTTTACTAAAGATTTACAAGATGCATTGCTGGCCGGAAAAATAGATGCCATTGTCCATTCATGGAAAGACTTAGAATTAAACGACCGGGATCTTACAAAGGTATTTTCAGTATTATCTAGAGCTGACGAAAGAGATGTTTTATTATTCAAGAAAGACCATCGAAACCAACCTCCTTCAAAATTAAAAGTCCTTACATCGTCTCCTCGTCGAGAATACAATCTAACTTTATTTATACGAAACTTTTTTCCCTCTTCGTTGGCAAATCAAGCCTTAGAATTTGAATCTGTAAGAGGGAACATTCAAACTCGATTCAAAAAATTTATAGAATCCGACGCCTCAGCCATACTCATTGCGAAGGCTGCACTTGATAGAATCTTATCCGCCGATATTTTTTTGACTCAAATTCATGAGATCAAGGAAACTCAAGAATTTTTAAAATCCAAACTTCTAGAATGCTTTTTTATGGTCATTCCTCTATCGCAAAATCCATGTGCTCCCGCGCAGGGAGCCTTGTGCGTTGAAATGCGTGCAAACGATTTACACTCTCAAAATTATATTCATGCTATAGTTGATAAAAATTCGGAAGCAAATGCCTTAAAAGAAAGAGCGATCCTAAAAAATTACGGAGGCGGCTGCCACCAAAAGATAGGAGTCAGTGTCATAAAAAGAGATTATGGAGAAATAACTTATTTGAGAGGAATAACCGACGAAGGACAAATTCTAAATCAAATTTCTTTTACGAGAACTTATCCCTTAAAATTTAAGAAATCCGAGGTATGGCCGAGCGAATCAAACAAGTTAAAGAAAAATAGACTTCTGTTAAATGTAGAAATTCCGGCTCTTTTCGACCTCTACGTTACAAAATCATTCTCTCTTCCACGTTCCGCGGAGCACACATTAAATGATCGAATCGTATGGTGTTCGGGAGTTAAGACTTGGAGCGAATTAGCTGCAAGAGATATCTGGGTTCATGGAACATCCGACGGACTCGGTGAAGCAGAAGAAATGAATCTTTCCCATTTAGTTCCGAGAAAGCTCAATTTTTTAAAACTGACACATGATGATTCGCAGGATCAGTTTTTGGCAACGTTAAAAACTTATCATTTAGAGCTTCAGGAAAAATCTGAAGGTATAGAAAATCACGAGCAGATTCAAGCAGCATATTGGAGTAGCGGTTCTGAATTTTTTTATTTAATAAATCATTATCCTCACTGGAAAAATTTAATTCATTTTTGTGGACCAGGAACTACATATTCCAAAATAAAACAATATTTAGGTGAATCAGCAACTGTATATATATGTCCTTCATATAAATACTGGGAAGAAAACTATTTAGAAAATTAATCATGCAAAAATATCATTTACATCGCATTAAAAGTCATCCCGCATTACTCGAAATTGCAGATACAGGCTCATTGAACTATAAAAAGATGATCCAGCCTTTGTTTGTAGTCGAAGGATTACAAGAAAGAGAAGCACTTCCATCTCTCACGAATGTCTTCCGAGAGACTGAAGATTCTATTTTGGAACAGATTGCTCGTGATGTGGCGCAAGGAATTCAGCAATTTATTCTTTTTACAATTCCAAAGGTAAAATCTGATACCTTATTCCCTGTAGATTTTTATCAAAGAGTCATCCGAAAAATCAAAGACGCACACCCGTCAATTTTTCTTTGGCTGGACACTTGCATTTGTTCTGTTACCACGCACGGTCATTGTGGGCAACTTGACTTAGATGGGAAAATTGACAACCTAGCTTCCGTAAGGAGACTCTCTTCCCTTGCCTTAATCTTTGCAGAAGCAGGGGCCGACGGCATTGCTCCAAGTGATATGATGGATGGTCGCGTAAAGTCGCATAGAAAGATCCTAGACGACAAGAGTTTCCATCCTGTTCCTATCATGAGTTATTCGACAAAATTCAAAAGTACATTGTATGGACCCTTCAGGGATGCAGCAGAATCAGCACCTAAATTTGGAGATCGATCCAGTTACCAGCTTGACGTAAGAGATAGAAGTTCTGCAATTTATGCCTCTCTGCGGGATGCGGAGGAAGGAGCTGATTTTTTGATGCTGAAACCTGGAATCACATCTTTGGATTTAATCCAGCCTATTCGGGAGAAAACAAATTTACCAATAGGTGCGTATCAAGTGAGTGGAGAGTATGCGGCAATCAATCTATTAGCTGAGAATCATTTTCTAAAAAGAGAAGACGGACTTGTCGAATCTTGGAATGTGTTTCGCCGAGCAGGCGTTTCTTTTCTCATCACTTATGCAGCCAGAGAGGCAAAAAAAATATTCTCATGAAATCCACCGAATTATTTGAAAGATCTCTTAAAGTAGCTCCTGGAGGTGTACATTCACCTGTTAGGTCATTTACTTCCGTTGGCGGAAGCCCTATATTTTTTCAATCTGCTTTGGGAGCTCGATTAACAGACGTTGAAGGGAAGGAGTATATTGATTATTGTCAAAGTTTTGGACCACTTCTATTTGGACATAGAAATGAAGAGATAGCAAACATAGTGAGAGAGACGGTTGAGACGGCATGGACTTTCGGAGCCTGTGAACCATATTCTTTAGAATTAGCTGAGTTTATAACGGCAAATATTCCTTGGGTCGAAAAAATCCGATTTGTAAATTCGGGAACGGAAGCAGTTATGAGTGCCTTACGCATAGCACGTGCCGCAACTGGTAGGAAAACGATTTTAAAATTTGATGGCTGTTACCATGGTCATTTAGACTCTCTTTTGGTAAAAGCTGGTTCAGGACTTGCTGGCACAAGTTCGAGTGATAGTGCCGGAATTGACCAGGAGATGATTCAAAATACCTTAGTATTACCTCTGGATGATGAAGAAGCATTGGAAAACCTATTTCACAAAGAAGGAAAAAATATCTGCGCTGTGGCGATTGAGCCACTACCAGCTAACTATGGATTATTGGTACAAAGAGTAGAATTTTTAAAGAAAATTGCAAATTTAACAAAAGAGTATGGCGCCTTATTATTATTTGATGAAGTTATATCCGGATTTCGGGTTGGTTTTCAGGGGATGGCGAAAGTTCTGGGCATTGAGCCGGATCTCGTATGTTACGGAAAAATCATCGGTGGAGGCTTCCCTGTAGGAGCGTATGCGGGGAAAGGGATTTATATGGATCTGGTTGCACCTCAGGGAAAAGTTTACCAGGCAGGAACTCTTTCCGCCAATCCTCTCGGTATGAGGGCTGGCCTTACTACTTTAAAAAAGGCACTGAGAGAAAATCCGTACGAAACTTTGGAAAAATCCTGTCAGACGCTAACTCAGAGTCTCGTAAGTATTTTCAATCAAGAAACGAGCATAGAATGGGAGGAAGTCTGTTTTGGTTCCTTGTTTTGGTTCAAACAAAAAACAGTAGAACCAATCCGCCGAGTTTCCGCAATACCAAATGGTCATAAAGAAAATTTCGCGAAAATGTTCCATAAACTATTGAATGCTGGAATCTACTTAGCACCTAGCGGATATGAAGTGGGATTTCTATCTACTGCTCATACCAACGTAGTGATCGAAGAGACCATCGAAAAAGCAAAAGCAGCATTTGAAAATAAATGATTACTAATAAAAGATTTGCAAACGCGATCCACCAGATTCCTCAAGCAGTACCGCCCATTTGGTTTATGCGCCAAGCTGGTAGGTATCATTCCCACTACAGAAGGTTAAAGGAAAAATATAGTTTTCTCGAGTTGTGTAAGAATCCAAACCTTGCGGCTGAGGTAGCGTTGGGTCCGATAGAAGCTTTCGGCTTTGATGTATCCATTTTATTTTCAGATCTACTATTTCCTTTAGAAGCATTAGGTATCGGTTTGGATTATGCTCCTGGACCAAAACTTGCCTTCCAGTTACGTACAGAAAAGGATGTGAATGCACTCAGAAAATTAGACGATGCGCTTCCTTACCTAGAATTCCAAAAAAAAGCCCTACAGCTAACGAAAGAAATACTGCCAAAAGATGTCTCGCTCATTGGTTTTCTCGGAGGACCTTGGACTTTATTCACCTACGCAGCTAGCGGCAAACATGAGGGAAATTTAAGTTTTCCTAAAACCAATCCTGGACTTATAAATGCCTTTTACGAAAGGATGCTGCCTCTCCTGATCGAAAATTTGAAACTCCAATTAGACGGTGGTGCTGAAATCGTCATGATTTTCGATACGGCTGCTGGTGATTTGCATTTGCCTCAGTTTGAGAAATTGGCCATTGAGCCATTAAAAGTTTTATGTAAATTGTATCCTGGTAAGGTTGGCTACTATGCTAAAGGTACAACAAACGATCAAAACGACTTACTTACCACAATTGACGGGTTAGTTGGATATGGAATCGATCATAGATTCGATCTGAGAAAAATGTTAACCTCTGAGAATAAAAAAGGCTTCGTCCAAGGAAATTTTGACCAATCCCTACTCTTTTTAGATAAAGTAAACTTTAAAACAGAATTGGAAAACTACCTGAATCCGATCAAGTTACTTTCTCAAAAAGAGAGAGCTGGTTGGGTTTCGGGACTTGGACATGGAGTGCTTCAACATACTCCAGAGGAAAATGTAAAATATATGATCGATTACATTAGAGAAACTTTTGATGCTTAGTAAGTCTGATTTACTTAAAAAGTATGATATTCCTGCTCCGCGATATACAAGTTATCCGACTGTACCTTATTGGAGCGAAAATCCTTCAACTAAAGAATGGCTTGATTCCTTAGAAACAAATCTAAGCAAGCCAGGTAGTGCACTTTCTATTTATATACACATTCCATTTTGCGAAACGTTATGTACTTTTTGCGGATGTAATACGTCCATTACAAAAAATCACTCCGTTGAGCGTCCGTATGTGGACGCAGTTTTAAAAGAATTACTTCTTTACCAAGAAAAATTACCATCAATGGAAATGACGACTCTAAAAGATATTCATCTTGGAGGCGGTACACCAACTTATCTTTCGGAACAACATTTAGATCACTTGCTTAAGGATTTGTTAAAAAACTTTAAGAAGACGAATGATTCTGAGTTTTCGATTGAAGTAGACCCTCGCAGAACAAGACTTTCGCAACTAGAAATTTTAAAAGAATATGGCTTTCGCAGAATCAGCTTAGGTGTGCAAGATTTTGATCCAGAAGTCCAACGCCTTGTAAATCGGAACCAATCGTTTGAAGAGACTAAGACCATTACGGAGGGCGCTCGATCTCTGAGTTACAATTCAGTAAACTTCGATTTGATTTATGGACTGCCAAAACAAACAGCCCTTAGCATGCGAAAAACATTTCTACAGACACTTAGCCTTAAGCCGGATCGAATCGCATTTTACTCTTATGCTCATGTTCCTTGGATCAAACCATCGCAGAGATTATTTACAGAGTTAGATCTTCCTCAAAGTGAAGAAAAAAGAGAACTATACGAAATAGGTAGGGAAATATTAGAATCTGCAGGCTATATCGAAATTGGAATGGACCACTTTGCCCTTAAACATGATCCACTTGCAATCGCATCGCAAACAAACCAATTGCACCGAAATTTTATGGGCTATAGTAGCCATACTACAGATGTTATGCTGGGTCTAGGAGCGTCTGCTATCTCCGAGACCCAAGATATTTTTTTTCAGAACCAGAAATTAGAAATCAAGTATCGAAATCAAATTCACAATTCCGAAATTCCCAATTTTCGAGGTCATAAATTATCTGACTCCGACAAATTAAGACGACAGTTGATCCTTTCCATCATGACTAAATGGAGAGTATCCGTACCTAAGGTATTAGTCTCTGATATTAAAACATACCTTCAAGAAATGGAAAATGACGAACTCATCACATGGAAGGAAAATGAATTATTCGTCTGCGAAAAAGGAAAACCATTTCTCCGAATCATAGGTACTGCCTTTGATGAAAAACTCAGAGAGGGGAAACCAGAAGGAATGTTATTTTCAAAAGCGATTTAGATGAAAAATAATACGGTCATTTTAGGTGGCGGTATATCAGGCTTGGTATCCGCGTTTTATGCACAGAATGCCAATCAAAATGTTTATATTTATGAAGCCAGTGATCGCTTAGGTGGCTTGATCTCTACCACTCAAACGGAATATGGAATCGTTGAATCTGCTGCCAACGGATTTATCTTGACATCCGAAATCCAAAATCTCCTGCATAAGTTAAATCTTAAACCTATCTCTGCAAAAAAGGAATCGAGGAGACGCTATTTTTATTCGAATAGAAAAATCACTCAGTTCCCCCTATCGTTCTGCGACCTCTTTAGGGCCGTATTTGGTTTTTTGTTCCTCAATTCCAAACTAAGAGTGAATGAAACTTTCCTGCAATGGAGCAGCCGAATCTTCGGAATCAATACCGCACTCAAAATCATTGAACCTGCGATAGGTGGTATTTATGGAGCAAAACTCGATCAACTGGATACACGAATGCTATTTTCGAAACTGGACTGGTCAAAAAATCAAAGTTTTTTTCGAAGGTATCTGACAAAAAAAAACAAAAAAAAGAACTTAGGTCTGGTATCCTTTGAAAATGGAATGGTTAGTGTCATCCAAGCATTAGAATCAGCAATCTCACCAAAAGCAGTCATTTATCTAAATCGCAAGGCTCCAAATTTATCTGATTTGCTCAATGAATACGAATCTCCCGCATTACATATATGTCTGCCATTAAATGAATGTTATTCGTATCTAAGAGAAATAGTTGATCAGATACAGATTCCAAATTTTCTTAATATTTCAACGATTACCTGCTTTGTTCAGGAGCGAATAACAAAGAAACCTGGTTTTGGAATTTTATTTCCTAAGGGTGAAAGAATGAATGCAAGTGGAGTTTTATTAAATTCTGATATTTTTCCTCATCGGATTATAAAAGAGAATCTTTGGTCTGAAACTTGGATTTTTATCTCTGATCCGCAGACAATAAGATCAGACGAGGAACTGCTAGATTTATTGATGCAGGATAGAAGACGAATCGTTGCTGCGGCTATGCCACCAGTTCAAAGTTATGTAACTCATTGGCACCGAAAATTTCCTGTCTATGATAAGGCTCTCTATGAATTCAATCGTAAATTGGATCAATTAGAAGTGGATTATTTCGATCGAGGGATAAAGATCATCTTTAAAGGAAATTATAGGCGTGGGATCGGTCTTAGAAATCTAATCGAGATGGCAACTAGGTAGACGCTCTCCCCCGAGTCTTAGGCAAAGACAATCCGTGTTTCTTTTTTTATCTCTCGATTCTAATATCAAATCAGCAATCAAATTAATAAATTTCGGGTAGGTCCCGAAAGCAGGTATTCTTAGATACGATTTAGCGCCTGCTCTCAAAGCAATATCACGTAGTTCCACTCCAATTTCTTCCAATGTCTCTAAGTGATCGCTCACAAAGCTGATGGGAAAAATGGCAATGTTCCTCTTTTCGCCACCTAACTTAGACAATATATCTTTGGTATTTGGTTCGGTCCATTTCGCTCTGCCAATCCGACTTTGATAGGAAAGATAAATTTGTCCCTGAAATCCTAGGTTTTTCAGGAATTCTCCTACTTCTGTGATCATCTGCTCAAGTTGTGTTACGTATCTATCTCCTTTTTCAACCAGTCTCATCGGAATGCCATGAGCAGAGAATACTAAATGATACGTTTCCCAACGGGGAATTCTACCTACATTTTTAAAGTGAGGAAAATTCTTTGTTTCAAGATTACCATTCATGAAATCAAATATAAATTCAGCAACCAAACGAGTGAATCTCGGGTCCAGGGCAAATGGATCCACCCAACCTACTTTTCCAACAGGACAATTCCCAATCTTATTTTGATAGATCGAGCCTAAGGATAAAATCGTGGATCGCGAAAACTGGGGAAAGAGAGGAACGTGAATGTGAGATTTTGAAGGAGCATTTTCTTCTATTAGGTGATCTCGAAGATTCGGAAATCCACATGCCATAGATACATATCCGATCCACTCCTCGCCCGTTTTCTTTTGGAGTATATGGGAAAGAGCCTCCGCTTGTTTTTCTGTTTCCGCCACTAACGGAGAACCACCGCCATAACCCATAGATTCGTAAGTCAAAGCTACCTTCGGTGCTCTCGTCCGAGCGATGTATCTTGCGATGAATTTACGTAACGGTTCCCAAAGTGGAAGATCAAAAACATACGGATCCAAAAAAAGATCCCTTAAGAAAACTTCTATCTCTTGCCTGTTTCTCGGACCTCCGAGGTTGACTAAAGTAAAACTATTCTTTTTTAACTGGCTCATAGGACACAAAGTCACAGTGCGGGTACCTGGAACAAAAATAAATGGTTTTTCCTGTTTTTGAAAATTTACTTCGGATCCTGCCTTCTTTACATACAGGACAAAGTGTGGTTAGCATTTCCGTCTTCGTTGTTGTCGGAACTTTTACTTTTGATTTCGCATCCTTTTTATCGAGATTCGATTGTGATGTAACGATTCTGTTTAATTTTAGAAGCCTGATTTTCTCAAAAAATATTTTTAATAATGTTAACTTTTCTCCCTTGCCAGAAGCTAGGACGTCCAAGGAAATTTCCATTTCTTTCGTGAAACTTTCTCCGATCAATTCAGAAAAACTGGCAACTAAATGTCCATTTACTTTTTCACCTAATGCCGTTGCGCCTAACTTTTTCTTCACTTCCATCACGTATTTTCGTTTCTGCAATGTTTCCAGCGTTTGTGAATATGTAGAAGGTCTTCCAATTCCGGTTCTCTCCATTTTTGCAATGATTTGACCTTCCGTGTATCTTTCTTTGGGTAACGTTTGTTTTTCTGCTGCTAATATTTGATCGCAGATAACAGAGGATCCTAGTTTGAGATTGGAAAGAGGATCTTTGGGCAATTCGACCTTGGGATGAAATTTTTTAAAACCCAGTGATATGCCTTCTTTTTGTCTACAATTCCAGAACTCAGCTTTTTCTTCAAAAGTGTAGCTCCTTTCCAATCCGGTTTCGGAATCCAAAAAACTAACAAGAGTTCTTTCCCAAATCAATTGATACAAAGCCGCCTCATCCTCAGTTAAAGATTTTAATAGAGATGCAGGCGTTCGAAAAGGATCTGTCGGAGTGATTGCCTCATGTGCTTCTTGGGCATGCATTTTTGATTTTGATCTTCGATCCTTTCCAAGATCTAAATCAGGTCGAGTTTGCTTTAAATATTCTCGCGCACGTAAACTCTTTTGCTCAGAAACCTGAGTGGAATCAGAGCGCATATAGGTGATGAGTCCGATCATTTCTCCTTTGACATTGATTCCTTCATAGAGGCTCTGAGCTATTTTCATCGTGTATGAGGAACTAAATCCGAGTGCCTTTGCGGCCGTTTCTTGCAAACTCGCTGTGGAGAAAGGTCGAGGCGGTAAAATTTTATATTTTTTTTCTTCTACCTTCTTTAGTTCAAAATGTAACCCTTTGGGAGTTTTTCCTGGTACGGACATGCCATATTTTTTTAAAATGGTATTTGCAGAAGATTGATCCAATCTTTTGTCCTCATCAGGAAGAACATAAGACAATGTAATTTGATGGGCATCGTTTATTATGACGGATTCTAAACTAACATAGTTTTCGGATATAAAATTACGAATTTCTAATTCTCTTTCACAGATCCACTTCAACACAGCAGACTGCACCCTTCCCGCGGACAGGCCTGAAATTTTCAAATCCTTCCATAACACGGGGGAGATTTCGAAACCAAAGATACGATCAATGAGTCGCCTACAGATCTGTGATTCAACTAAATGAGTATCAATTGTACCTGGAGTTTTTATGGCATCGTTTAATGCCTTTTTCGAAATCTCATGCAACCTAATTCGATAAATCTTCCCAGATATTTTCCCAAGCTCAGAGGAGATATGTTCTGCGATCATCTCGCCTTCTCTATCAGGATCTGAGGCGATAAAAACAAGGTTAGCCGATTTTGATGCTTTTTGAATGGAACTAAATAATGTTTTCTTTCCTTTTAACCAAACATAGGTGGGAGAAAAGTTGTTTTCAAAATCGATGCCGTAGTCTTTAGGTGGGAGGTCTTTAATATGACCTTTAGTAGCAAGCACCACCCAATCCTTTGTTAAATAGGATTGGAGGGCTTTTGCTTTTGTTGGAGATTCAACTATGATGAGTTTGGTGATACCCTACTCCAGGATTATACAAACAATCCGTCGACAGATAAATATCTCTCACCTGTATCATAGCAGAAAGTAAGGATTTTGGAGCCAGCTGGAATCTCTTTTAATTTTTTTGCAACTGCTGCGAGACTTGCACCGGAAGAGGCTCCGATAAAGACTCCTTCTTTTTTAGCAATTTCGACTGCCATAGCGAATGCTTCATCTTTTCCCACTGTTATGATCCCATCCAATAATTCTGTTTTACAGTTTTTGGGGATGAAACCAGCTCCTATCCCTTGCAGAGGATGTGGACCAGGCTTTCCACCACTTAACACAGGTGAGCCTTCAGGTTCTACAGCAAACACTTTTAAATTAGGGAATTTTTTCTTCAGTACATCGGCCACTCCAGAAATATGACCACCCGTTCCTACACCTGTGATGATGTAGTCCAATCCCTCTGGAAAGTCTTTGGCTATCTCCTGTGCTGTGGTGTCTCTATGTACTTGAATGTTTGCTTCATTTTCAAACTGTTGAGGCATCCAAGCATTTGGATTTGAGGCTACGAGTTCCGTTGCTTTTGCAATGGCACCAGGCATGCCCTTTTCGCGAGGAGTCAGTTCAAAATTTGCTCCATAAGCAGCCATGATCCTTCTTCTTTCGATAGACATATGCTCAGGCATAACGAGAGTTATCGGATAACCCTTTACCGCTGCCACCATCGCCAGTCCAATCCCAGTATTTCCAGAAGTTGGCTCAATGATCACAGAATTTTTCGTCAGTTTGCCGCTTTTTTCGGCATCTTCAATCATCGCGAGTGCGATCCGATCCTTGATGGATCCGCCTGGATTCTGTCTCTCCAATTTCAACCAAACCTGGTGGCTGTCTCCGAAGAGGCGGGAAAGTCGAACGTGGGGTGTATTTCCTATGGCTTCCAATATGCTGTTAAATTTCATAATAACTCCAATATGTATCAGAAAAACATAAATTCTGTTTTTGTCGACGACAAAAATTTAATATAACAGAGGCTTTCGTTTTTTTTAATCCTAAGCCACCGCGAAAAATCGGAAAGCAGTCGGAAAAGGCAGGATCTTAGGTATCTTTTAACTTCTCAGCAACCTCTTTCAGTTTTTCCGAGAGGTCCCCCAGAGTTGTGGATTCCTGTTCTTGTATGGAAAGGGAAAATTTTTCTAAATCCTTTTGGATCTGTTCTTTTTTCTCACTGGCACGGGAGGCCATCTTCCGTAAAAGGTCTTCACGGTAATTGCTGAAGTCAGCTTCCTTCAATTCTCCCAGATCCACCATTGATGTGACAATTTTCTCTAAACGTTCTGAAGTCAGATAATTCGCACCAATTCCCCCTAGCACCAGTCTCTCAAAAAGGCCGGAGATGTCTCTGCCCGTTTCCCGGATCAGTGAAGTGAGCATGAAATTTGAAAAGTATTCGTTCCTCTGGCCAAGGCTGACCTTTAGAAAGGTCTGTCCCAAGATCTTGGGAGTGATGTCTTCTCCACTCATATTATCGAGAACTTTCACTTCCTCTCCACCTATGATCATCTTAGCCACATCCTCAAGGGTGATTGTGGAACTGGTTTCGGGATCATACAACCTTCGGTTGGCGTAACGTTTTAGAAGCTTCATGCAGGGACGGATTTAAAATGGCTTTTCGATAGTGGGGGTCAACTAAAATACAATCTGAATGGTTCCCCTCTACGGTGCAATCCTTTGTTCCACAGAAACAGAATCCCATCTGGATCTGATTTTGGCACGGTTAAAAATGGAGGGTCTTCCCGCCCATCACGTAAATCCAAAAAACTGGAAGGATGAAAGGGAAGGTATCCGGGTATTTACAAAAGTAAGTCCTTCTCTTGCAGGGGAACTTTTAGAATGGAGCATTGAGCCTTTGTTATATGGTTCTTTCTCCTCCTCGGAAAAAGAAGGCTACATAAAAGAAGGTGTGTCTCTTTTATGGGATCGTCCCATCACGGAATTGTTTCAAATGCCTATATTTATGATGAAGCAGAGTTCTTGTTTCTGGTCCATTTGCACTTCGCACCCGAAAGTAGACAAACACTTAGGTCTCATCTTAAAAAGTTTTGGGCAATTGGTTTCTATTGAGGGAGAGCCAGACCAACTCATTTCGAGACTTCGTACAAGCCCGATCAATTTAGTAATTTTAGATTGGGACCAGAAACAACTTGAGCTTCAAAGTAAAATTCCAATCCTTCGAAAGTTAAAAGAAGAAAAAGAAATTCTTTTCTTAGGCATTAAAAATTTTGAAAAAGATCATTTATATCGTGATTTGGCTTACGGAATTTCTGATGTTTCTCCATCTCTCTTTTCAATAACAGAGATCGTAGAACTCATCGTGAGATCTTTACCTGTTCATCCTCCAAATTCGCAGACACTACGCAAGCGCACTAGCATTCGAAAATTAGTATTTGAGTTTCAAGAAAAGATAAAACCTACAAGATATAAGTTTATCGATTCTTATCTCGAAGAAGGAAATGATTCCAGGGAGCAGATAGAAATAAAAAATTTAGTGCTGGTTTTCCAATGGCTTTTCAATCGCTCAATCGAATAAACGAAGATCATCTGAAGAGAGTTCCGCAGCTCCGCGATTTGGAAATGCTTGCTCAAAAAAAAGCGCAGCTAACAAATCAAAATCTTCATCTTCTACATAGTTTTTTAGTTCCCAGAGTTCATTTCTTCTTTTGATTAAAAGAGAAACGGTGGCATCTTCTAGAGAAAATTCAATTTTTGCACGATTCAGTTCCCTAATAAAAAAATTGAGATTATACAAAACGTAGTCACGAAAGTATTGTAAACTTGCAAGTGTTGGCTCATACTTTAACAAAGCTTCGGTAAGGTAGCATGCCGTTTTAAGTTCTTCTGTATTTTTTGTTTCAAAAAAATTTGTATAGATCTGGCTGATTGTTTCGAGCATTGTTTTTGTGCTATGGTAACAGCCGAGGATGAACTCCCTTTTATCTTCATTCTCCTGACAGAATTTCCAGATATCAATAATACTTTTCTCTTTGATTGCTAATTTTAATGCTCCATCGCAGGTTTCATCCGTCGGAACGGGATCTGAAAGTCGAATGAAAAGATATTTTGTTTCGTAGGCGAAACGAGATTCCTTGGGAATATAATATTCAATCCAAATGGGTTCTTTATAATAGTGAATGCTTTCTGCCGGACTTAAATCTGGAGTCACCTTGAGCGATTTCAGTTTTCGTACATCATCGGTGAGAACTTTTTTTCCCTCGATCCTCGTCCGACTACGCTTGATTTGGCGGAGCTCCGACTTATTTAAAAGAGGCTTTGGCTTGAAGGGTTGGGACTCCATAGTATTAGGGTCGGCGGATTAGAAGACTTGCGTGAGAAAAGATCGAAGCCAAAAGCTAAAAGGGCTGATAATTCCTGTATCAAAAAATAGGACTTCCCCCTTTCTATTTAAAAAAATCGTGGTTGGATAAGCAGTCACGCCCCAATCTTTAAGGACGTCGTATTTGGCCTTTAACACGGGGTATTTTATGTTACGAGCTATTATATACTCTGCTAAATCTTTCGACTCTTCATCTTCAACCACCGAGAGAAAAACCGTATCTCCCATAAGTAAGTTTAAGTTTTTATCTAGAAGATAGGAGTAGGCCTTACAAACGCTGCACCAACTTGCCCAAAAATAAACCACTTTCGGTTTGTTTTCCCATTGAGTCTGCTCTATGGGTGTCGTCGCTAAGGATTCAATCGAAATCCGCGGATGCGAACTTTTCCCGCGAAGCATGGCAAAACCAAGTGTCGCAGCGAAGAAGAATATAAATGCGACCGCTAATTTGGCAGGATAAGGCCACTCTTTCCAAAATTTCATTGTACCCTCTTATTGTAAGACAGGTACACTATAGAAAAAGTTACTAAACATTAAAAAGAGGACGAGAAGCAACCAAAGTAAGCCAGAGACGAGGACAGCTCTATCCGTTAAAATGGCTCTTGTCGGATCGTGACCCATGTTTTTAATATAGATGATGTAAAGACTTCTAAATATGGCATAAACAACAATCGGAACTGTATAGACCATGTTTTCCGTTCCCAGACTTTTTGCCGTACTCGGGCTTACGGTATACATAACGTAACTTACAAGAGTGAGGGTGGCAACAACTCCCATCATCAAATCTAAAAATTCTATTGAGTATTCTTCTAGAATCTTTCTATGTTTTCCAGCATCAGATTTTAAGATCGAGATCTCGCCACGACGTTTCGAAAAGCCCCAGAACAATGCCAACATGAACGTACAAAGCAGAAGCCAGTGTGAAAATTCCACTTCTATTACAATGGCTCCGGCAATGGCCCTGAGTACAAATCCGATGGATATACTCATTACATCTAAAATGACGATGTGCTTTAGAATCTTACTATATACAAGATTGAAAGCCAAATAAAAGAGTGTGAGGAAGAAGAACGGCTTCGACAGTAAAAATGCGCCAATCAAGGCGAAAGGAAGGATCGCACCAGTGATGACAAGCGCGAGTCCCGCATCTAATGCACCACTTGCGAGCGGTCGGTGTTTTTTTTCTGGATGTTTTGCATCTTCTTCTCTATCTAAAAAATCGTTAAAGACGTACTGCGAACTTGCGACCAAAGAGAAGAGAACAAAAGCCATAGTCACGCGTAATAGAGATGGCACATCAAAAATTCGTTTTGAAAAAATCAGTCCGGCAAATAAGATCAAATTTTTGATCCATTGCGGAAGCCTCATTAATTTTAAATATAATAAGATCATGATATTTAATTAAACTTTTTATTTGCTTCTATATGACGCATCTTTAATACGATTTTAGATACGCCTTTGATTTCGGGAAGTTTAATATGAAAGAAGGGATCAGAGCCAATCGATTCCATCTCTATCCATGCACCTGGAACGGATTTTCCAGAAAGTTTCATTTCATTTACAGTGCCATAACTCATTTTATCTTTGGGAAGAAGATCTTCTCCCCAAACGAAGTCATGAGTATAGATGAGCTTCCCCTTTCCATCGAAAAATTTCATGGATTCCGTTGTAAATCGGACGCGAGGGAGCTGGACGGGATCGATGCGAACTTCAATTAGATCCGTCGACTTTGGTAAAACGAATTCATAATCTACCCATTCCCCTTTTTTCTCTATTTGGATCTCATTGATGATGGAATATTCCTCTTTTGGAGAAGGGAAGGATTTTGATAAATAAAAGACCTGAACCTTTGATTTTCCGAGTTCTGGATATTTAAGCTTTCGAAAACCAGTAGAACCTATCGCAAGGGAAAGGAGGGCAACCAAGACGGCACCCTGAATTTTCCAACGAAACTTTTGTTCCGACAGCATTGTTCTTAATTCAGTTTTGTTCAAAATTCGGTAATAGCTTTCCAAATCAGAAAGTAAGTCCGATAGATTGCCCTCTAAAATTTCTATCTTTGTTTCCTCTTTTTCTAAGTCGATGGCAGACAAGGAAAAAATAGCTTCGTATTTTAAGTAAAGATTTGTTAGCTTTTCATTTCCTATCGAGGAAATCGCTACCTTCCAATCTTTTCCTACTTCCGTTAATGGTTTACCATAATAGAATAAGGATAAATTGATCAAGTCCAATGCTAACAAACGTATAATGAGAATAGAATCTTCTAATTTGGAATTCGCATTTAGAATCTCGACGGATTCCAATCGAGAAAAAGCAGCATCCATGAGCAATTTTAATTTAGATCTTTTTTCTTCTTTTAATTGATCCTCAGTAGAGAGTGCCGGTTTTTTAAAATTTATTTTAAACAGGTCGAGTGTTGCCATAGTGATTCCAGTGATTGCAGAATTGAATTTGAATCTGGATGCGTAAAGTAATTTTCTCTAACCCACCTGGATCTTAACACCATCATCGGTTGTACCCATCTTTGGAACGCCTGAATGTCCCGTTGCCGCTATGAGAATGGTAAAGATGCCGACTCTTCCCACAAACATGACAAAAGCATAAATTAATTTTTCAAAATCCCCTAGCTGTGGTGTTAAATTGAGTGAATATCCTACGGTCGAAAAAGAGGAAATCATTTCAAAAAATATAACATGCAGGGAGTGTTGGTTTTGATCTACAATCCCAAGCAGAATAAATGTTGCCGCAAGTGCAAGCGTGGCAAGAAAATATACACGTATCGCTATTGCCACCGAATTCTTCGAAACAATCTCACCAAACACCATTACGGGCTTCGATGGTTGGATCACATTTTTTAAATATGCGAGTAACAAGACAAAGGTTGTAATTTTTATACCACCGGCAGTTCCCTGAGGCCCCCCACCAATAAACATGAGGACGGTAATGATGATGACAGAAGCATCACTTAGATTTCCGAAATCCATCGTGGCAAATCCTGCAGTTCTTGAGCAGACCGAGATAAAGATGGCATTGGCTACACGATCCCAAAAGTCAAGTGGATGAAGGGAGTGTGGATTACCTCTTTCAAGAAAGTAAATGCCAAAGGCACCAAACAAAACAAGTACGAGTGATCCATAAACAAGCAGGCGGGACTGAATGCGTGTGGTCTCACCTCTCAAATGCATATTATAACGCTCGATTCGATTTTCTAAGTGTGCAGAAAACTGTGTCGGAAGGTATAAAAATTTTGAAATTTTGCCTGTTCGCACCGCTTGTTGTAGCATTACGGTCTCTGTTACAACTTCGATTTTATCAACGATCCTAAAAAGTAGGGTAAGTAAAAATTTTTCCAAAAGTATGATAACCGGAAAACCAATCCCGCCCAAGATCACAAGGCCACTAACGATGTAGAGACAAAACGGTTCATGACGGAGTGCACTCAAATCATCGGTAATCGAAAAACCAGCGTTATTGAAAGCAGAAACAGCTGTAAAAAGAGAATAGAACCATCTTTCATTTGGTCCTTCCGTTCCTTCTGGCATGTGAAGAAAAAGTCCGATCGCACCTAATATCTCTAGTACGAAGGAGATATTGACAATAGAAAGAAGGATCCGATTTACCTCGTTGGATTTCATGGATTCCGTTTCATCCTTGGTATCTATCGCCGCTGTTACGAAGGCATTGAACTTAGTATTTCGCGAAATCCCCTTGATGATCAAAAATCCGATGATGACAGTAAAGCTGATGATTCCAAGACCGCCAAGCTGGATTAAAAATAAGAGAATCCAGTGGGTCCCGGGTTCCAAAGTCGAGATCGCTACGGGAGCAAGACCCGTAACACAGATGGCGGAAGCGGAAAGGTAGAAAGAATCAATATAGGAAATCGAACCGGTCTCGCTTGTATAGATGGCGACCGAACCAAGGAGTATGGCCGAGAGAAATCCCAGGCAAACCACCCGAGCAAAGGACATAGTCCGAAAAAATCGCCTAAGACGTGATAATGGCATTTTGAGTGAAAGCTCTTTCTAAATCCTAAGTTTTACCCAGGCACAAAAAGCCCAAGTACTTTACAAAAGAGCTCAATTTAGGATTTTGGTAGAATCACAACGAATATTTATTTAATATTTGCGGGAAATTTATGACCTCAACTACAGCGACAAAACGCGATCCAAAACTAGAGAAAGTCCGTAACATCGGAATTTCAGCCCATATTGACTCTGGAAAGACAACTCTTACAGAACGAATTTTATTCTATACGAACAAAATCCATGCCATCCACGAAGTTCGCGGAAAAGACGGCGTTGGAGCTACCATGGACAGTATGGACCTCGAAAGAGAAAGAGGGATTACCATCCAATCTGCTGCAACCTATTGCACATGGAAAGACATCTCGATCAACATCATCGATACTCCTGGCCACGTAGATTTTACGATTGAAGTGGAGAGATCCCTTCGCGTACTTGATTCTGCGATTATGGTTCTCTGTGGTGTGGCAGGTGTTCAGTCCCAATCTATCACGGTTGACCGCCAGATGAAACGCTATAGCGTTCCACGAGTTGCGTTCATTAACAAGCTAGACAGAACGGGTGCTAACCCTTGGCGAGTCATTGAACAACTTAGAGAAAAATTATTCCTAAATGCACATGCAGTTCAGCTTCCGATTGGTCTTGAAAACGATCTTCTCGGAATTGTGGACCTGGTAGAAATGAAGGCATATTATTTTGAAGGTCCAAATGGACAGGACATCAAGATCACTGACATTCCAGCGGAAATGCAAGAACTCGCAAACGAAAAACGCGAAGCACTCTTAGATGCCGTTTCCCTATTCAGTGATGAACTCACAGAAGAGATGCTCGAAGGCAACGTAACAGAAGCACGAGTGAAAGAAGCAATCCGTCGTGGAGTACTCGCTCTAAAATTTGTACCCGTGTTTATGGGCTCTGCCTTCAAAAACAAAGGCGTGCAAAAACTCTTAGATGGGGTCGCGGACTACCTGGCTTCTCCTTATGATGTCATCAACAAAGGGAAAGAACTTGGAAACGAAGAAAATGAAGTCATCATGGAATCTGATCCAGAGAAGCCTCTCGTATGTCTTGCCTTTAAATTGGAAGATGGTAGATACGGTCAGTTAACTTACGTTCGGGTTTACCAAGGTAGACTTGAAAAAGGGATGACCATTTATAATTCCTCGAACAACAAACGCCACAACATCGGTCGTTTGGTGCGAATGAGTGCCAATGACATGGAAGATATCACAAAGGCAGAAGCTGGTGATATCGTAGCTCTTTTTGGTATCGATTGTGCCTCTGGGGATACATTCACAGATGGAAAAGCAAAAGTTACGATGGAATCTATGTTTGTTCCAACTCCCGTAATTTCACTTACGATTGAGTGCAAAGAATCGAAACAACTTCCAAACCTTGCCAAAGCACTGAACCGTTTCACAAAAGAAGACCCAACCTTCCAAACAGAAATGGACAAAGAGTCAGGCCAAACCATCATCAAAGGAATGGGCGAGCTCCACTTAGAAGTATATATTGAACGGATGAAACGTGAGTATGGTGTGGATCTTGTCACAGGTGCACCGCAAGTTGCTTACCGTGAAACGATAACAAAAACCGCCGAATTTGATTACACACATAAAAAACAAACGGGCGGCCAAGGCCAGTTCTCTCGAGTTGCTGGGTTCATGGAACCGATCGAAGGCGACGAAGGAAAAGACTACGAATTCGTAGACAAAGTCGTTGGTGGATCGATACCAAGAGAATACATTGGCTCCTGCGATAAGGGCTTTCGCTCTTGTCTAGAAAGAGGGTCACTCATCGGGTTTCCTATCATCGGCGTTCGTTGCGTGATCAATGACGGAGCTTACCATGATGTGGATTCATCCGACATGGCCTTCCAAATCGGCGCACGCTATGCATTCCGACAAGGATTCCAAAAAGCAGCACCTCTCATTCTTGAGCCAATCATGAAAGTGGAAGTAGAAGGACCGACAGAATTCCAAGGAGCGATCCTAGCTTCTGTCAACCAAAGACGTGGGATGATTCTAAACACAACCGAAGAAAATGGTTATGCGAAGATTGAAGCCGAAGTTCCTCTAGCGGACATGTTTGGTTACTCCACGGTTCTCAGGTCCTCTACTCAAGGTAAGGCTGAATTTGCTATGGAATTTTCAAAATACTCTCCGGTGCCAAGAAACGTAGCCGAAGAGCTCATGAAAAAATACAAAGTCAACAGCAGAGACGAAGAGTAAGCTTTTTTACTCTTATGTTTTCAGAAAAAGGCGGGTCTCACCCGCCTTTTTTGTTTCTACCGATCATTCTTCTTGGTCGATAGATTAAATGGATCCACTCATGCGAAGTTACCAAATGATGATGATGATGCTTTTTCTTTTTGCTTTCGGCTTGTTTACAGAAGTCGGATCCAAACAAGCTCCCGTTCCAAAACAAAATACATATCGGGTGCTGGCTGGGGACTCCTGGTGGGGCATTGCCAAGAAATTTAAACTCACTCCGAGCGAATTGGCGCTTCTAAATGGAAGAAAAGAATCGGATGCTTTGTACCAAAATGAACTTCTTCGCATTTCAGGCACTGGCCTCACCGCGGAGGAAGTAAAAGCACAAAAACCTAAACAGAAACCCTTTTTTCCCTTGCCAAGTATTGAAAAAACGGAAAGACCATATTCTGATATCACACACCTACCTCATAAAGGGATTGAATACTCACATGACAAATCCGGTTGGGTTAGATCCAGTCTCCCCGGCAAGGTGATCAATATCGATTATATGGACGGCTACGAAAATTATGTGATCCTGGAACATGAAAATGGATGGTATTCTGTATACGCCAATTTAGAACGAGTGCAGGTTACCGAAGGGCAAGTCCTTTCTGCAAGGGAAAGGATTGGAACGCTAACAAAAAATCGAGGACTTTACTTCCAAGTAAACCAATTGAAAAATCCAGTGAACCCTACTCTCTTCTTACAACAAGGAACGTAACTCTCTCAAATGAGCCTGATCACCTATACAAATGCAGTTCTGTTTGAATCAGGAGAGCCAAAACAGGTTGACCTCCTCATCCAAGATTCACTCGTCAAAGATATAACACCTAATGCAGCTTTAGTGAAAAACGTTGATCCTAGCAACAAACTTAGTTATGATCTACGTGGGAAAATAGTTTACCCAGGTTTTATCAATTCTCATGACCATCTTTTAGCAAGCTACCTTCCAAAAATCGGCGGAGCAACCAAACACAACTCTTGGCTTGCATATGATAATCTTTATAAATCATCAGGCGTTTTTGCAGAGAGACAACAAATAGAAATCGAGCTACTTCACTACCTCGGGGCTTATAAGAATCTTCTAGGTGCCGTGACAAGTGTGCAAGATCATATTCCGCATAACATACATAAACCCTTTTTGGATTCACTACCAGTCAAACTCATCCATAATTACTATCTGTCCCATTCCCTTGGAAACTATAGCCTTGGATGGGGAGAAGGTCCCGCTTTAGAATATAAGCTTGCCGCACAGGCTAATTTACCTTTTATCACTCACCTCGGTGAAGGTTTAGATGAGGATTCAATAAATAGTTTAAAAAAATTAGAAAAAGCCGAGGCACTTGGAGAATTTAGTGTTCTTATCCATTGCCTTCCTTTTGGACCTCGTGAGGTCGAGAAAATTGCAAAGGCTGGGGCCAGTGTAGTCTGGTGTCCCACTTCAAATTTACATATCTTTGGAAAAACAACGAATATAAAACTGTTTATGGATATGGGTGTCAATGTTTGCTTGGGAACCGACTTCTCCCCTTCTGGATCCTCAAATTTACTAGAAGAACTGCGTTTTGCCAAAAAACTATTCTTTGATTTGTACGAGGAAGAAATCTCCGACAGAACTCTCCTTGATTGGATCACAGTGAATCCATCGAAAGCATTCAAAATTCCTAATATAGGTTCCTTAAAGGCGGGATGTTCGGCTGATTTTGTCGTCTTTGAGGAGGATGAAAAATCATCTGAAATTTCCATTTCCAACAAAAGTTCGGGACAAATTGATTTGATAGTCATTGATGGAAGTCCGAGACTGGCATCCATTCATCATAAAAAACTTTTTTCTGATCTGGGCATTGATTTTGAGATCATCAAATTGGAAGGAAAAGATAAGATCGTGGCTGGATCTCCTTTGTCTTTATTAAAGCAAGTTTCAGCCAGTGTTGGGTATAAAAAGGAATTGGCTTTTTTACCTATTTTTTAAAAATGAATCGCTAAGAGGAATAACTTGTCTGGCCCTATCGTTCGAAATTACAAAGGTGGTTCCATCGTCTACTTTGAAAAAGACAAAGCAGAAGATATCTTTGTCCTCCAAAAGGGCAGAGTGGTGCTCACATTCACCAACATCAATGGCGTCGAACTAAAAGAAGATGTAAAAATCGGCGAGTTTTTTGGAGTCAAGAGTGCGATCGGGCGCTACCCCCGGGAAGAAACAGCACAAGTCATAGGAACCGCTACGGTTTTAGTTTTTAAAGTTCCTGAGTTTGAAAAATTTGTAGGTGATAAGACGCATTTGATCATCAAAATGCTAAAGGTCTTCTCAAGCCAGCTCAGACAAGTCCACAGACAAGTAAGGGAAATCCTAGGCCAAGGCGAAGCAAAAAATCCTGCCTTTGAGCTCATGAATGTCGCGGAAGTTTTTTATAAAAATGGAAACTGCGAGCATGCGGCTTATGCTTTTAACCAGTATATAAACCATTATCCAGACGGCATGTACATCGACCGTGCCAAACAACTACAAGATTTAGCATCGAAAAAAACTCCTTTTCCGCTTACGATTCCGGAATTGGTGTATAAACCTGAGCCAGGAGCTAATGCTGGTAAGCTGCAAGAAATGCTAAAGACTATGGCGGTCACAAAAGACCAGAGTCCTTCCACAGTAGATCCAAATTCCATTCAATCACTTTTCGACAAGGCCTCTACGCTTTTTAACGCACTCAAATATGAGGAAGCAGGACAGATCTACAAAACCCTTTCTGCTAGGACAGATTCCATGACACAAGAAGAAGAGCAGATGGTTGAAAATTCTCTTTTTTTCTATGGTAAGGTACAATATAAAACCAAAGACCTTACAAATGCCATTGGCACCTTTTCGAATTTCATAAAAAAATATCCCAAGGGACAACTACAAAAGGAAAACCTTTACCACCTAGCACTAGCTACGGAAGCGAATGGCGACAAAGACAAGGCTATCCAGTTTTATCAAAAAGTTGTGAGTATCCCTCCTTTAGATGACAGTCTATCTGAAGATGCAAAGAAAAAAATCAAAGGGGGTAAATCGTAATGAATGACCAAATGCTTGAATCCATGTTTGGAAAATTCGGGAAAGTTTTTGAACCCAATGATGTCTTATTTTGCGAATATGAACCTGGTAATGATTTTTACCTCATCAAAGAAGGAAAAGTTAAGATCACCAAAACGATTGGAACCTCCATTAAAACATTAGATATTCTCGAATCTGGCGATATCCTAGGTGAAATGGCGATCCTCGAAGAACAACCTCGTTCGGCGACTGCGATTGCGGTAACGGAAGTAAAAGCACTCAATTTCAATCGCGCGAACTTCGAAATGCTCATGACAAAGAACCCAGCACTTGCCATGAAACTTTTGCATATATTCTCCTCTCGGATTTATGATCAGAAGCGAAGGCTTATGATCCTTCTCATGGATGATATGATAGGCAAGGTTTGTGATGTTTTTGTAATGTTATACGAAAAACAATATACGAACGATACCTATAACGAGATCATTTTAAATTCCTCTGTAGACGATATTGCGAATTGGTGTGCACAACCTGTGGGCGAAGTCCAAAAAGTGATCATGCAGTTTGTAAAGACAGGCAAATTAGATTTATATCCCGACAAAATTGTTATTCACAATATCAACGATTTTCAAAGAATTGTGAATCAGAAACGTAAACCTACGTAAACATCGCTCCCGTAGCTCAGGTGGATAGAGCACTAGTTTCCTAAACTGGGGACACAGGTTCGAATCCTGTCGGGGGCAAAATTTATGACAGAACCAAACCACATCCTTCATTTCTTAAAAAGATCAACAGAGTTTCTAGAGAAAAAAGGGATTCCCAATCCAAGAGTCGACGCGGAGTGGATTCTATCTGATCTCCTCAATCTGCCTCGAATCAAGCTTTATGCTCAATTTGAAACTCCCCTAACTGAGAATGAAACGAAGGTATACCGGGAACGGATCGTAGATCGTGGCAAACATAAGCCTGTCGCCTATATCACAGGAAAAAAGGGCTTTCATAAATTTGATTTTTACGTGAACGAACATGTTTTGATTCCCAGGCCAGAAACGGAAGAGCTTGTAGAGTGGTTTTATAAAAATCATAAAGGTTTCTTTGGAGACGAAGCTCAGATCAAAGTGTTAGACCTTTGCACTGGAAGTGGTTGTATTGGTCTCTCTCTTTCACGTTTGTTACCGAATGTAGATGTATGGCTTAGTGACCTCTCTGATGAGGCTCTAACTGTCGCTAAGCGAAACCATCTCACCATTCCAAATCCGAAAAAACGGGATGTATTTTTTTTACAATCCGACCTATTTCAAAATTTTCCGGCGGAATTAACATTCGACGTGATTCTTTCCAATCCACCTTATATACCGATTTCTGAAAAAGACTCGCTCATGGAAGATGTTCTCAGTTATGAACCACATCTCGCACTCTTCGTTGAGGATTTTTTTGGATTCCATCAAACTCTATTATCTGAGGCTTTTAAAAAAATAAACCCGAAAGGAATCCTCCTCTTGGAAACCCATCCGGAATACATTGAGGAGTTGAAACAAATGGCAAGCACGCTCGGGTTTCCAGATGCAGAGATACTATTGGATAGTTCCGCCAAAAAACGATTTCTCCTGTTACGAAAAAACTGATTTATTTTTACCCTCGATTAACAAGGAAATGTTTGGTTTCTTGTTTGATCTGACCCAGGAGTCTCAGGAGTTCCCTTTCTTCCTTCGCACTCATGGATTTTTTGAAAATTTTGTCAGCAGCGCGCACAAGAGGAAAGCCGAGTTCATGCTGTAGCCTCGCCTCATCAGTAAGACTCAATACCAACGCGCGGCCATCATTTTCACTTTTTACTCTTTTTAATATCCCATTCGATTCCCAAGCTTTGATCATCCGGGAGATCGTTGTTTTGTCCTTTCCGAGAATTTTACCATATTCTTTTTGCGTGAGACCTTCCTTTTCAAGGATGGGAAGTAAATTCATCCACTCTTCAAAAGTAAGTTTTTGACCTGCCTCCTCAAAATCACGAACAAGTAAGGCCTTCATCGAAAGCATGGTCTCACTCAATTGGATTCCAAGTAAGGTACGGATATCATTTGTTTTTTTTGTTTTCATAAAATAATATAGTTGCAAGTTACAACTATATAGTCACACAATGCAACTATATTTTTTTTTTAGCGAGTATCAATATGGAAACTAAAAATATTTATGCTTCAGGTATTTTACCAATCGAGGGTTTTAATTTAAAATACCTAATAGAAGGTATTGGTCACGAGGCGATCGTTGTGGGGAGTGCGATCTATTATCCAAGGGTCTTCTCGGAAAACTTTAAATCGCATTTTAAAACTTTGTTTCTAGACCATCGAGGATTCGCGGAAACGACGAATGACTTTCAGAAGTCTGATTTTGAATTACATAAAATTCTGTCAGATATCGAAATCGCACGCAATCATTTTGGGTTTGGAAAAGTGACGATGATCGGGCATTCTGCACATGGTTATATGGCATTGGAATACGCAAAAAAATTTCCTGAGTCCGTATCAGGTGTCGTCATCATTGGCACAGGGCCAAGCCATGGGAGCCATATGGCTTATGCCCTGCAAGACTGGGAGGAGTTGTCCTGCCCGCTTAGAAAAGAAAAATGGAAGGCAGACCAGCAACGATTTTTGCCTAAGATCGAAAACGATCCAGGTCGGGCTTTTGTATTCTATTGTCTCAGTGCTGAATCCAAATCCTGGTATGATTTATCCTATGAAAGTGAGCCCCTTTGGGATGGAATCACAGCCAATCCTTTAGGTATCGATTACTTATATGGAGAAGTGTTTCGGGATCTGAAAATCGAGGAGGGATTGGAATCATTGCATTTGCCTGTCTACTTGGCACTCGGCAGATTCGATTATCTTGTGGCACCCTTTTATACCTGGAATCCCTATCGGCACTTATTCCAAAACTTGCACATACGAGTTTTCGAGAGAAGCGCTCACAATCCACAAAAGGAAGAATCAGAAAGTTTTGATGCGGAATTGCTCCAATGGCTAGAACGAGAAAAAAAATAATTTTTTTTAGTCCATGCCAATTGGTTCGGACGACGGACCAGGTATCGTATGATATTATATACAAAAGAAATCAAAGGAGTTGCAGTTTTTCTTTCTCGCTTATGAAGAATTGCGAATAAAACAATGTACCAAAGAATCGTATTCTTGCTTATACTTTCAACGATCGTATTGACATGTAAAAAATCTTCCAAAGATGACAATTCCTCTTTGGTCGCTCTGGCCCTAGCTTCTAGTAGCCTGACAGCATCAAGCGGCACCTGCAATGGTTCAACTGCCACAACCGGAACAACCGTCACGGCTTCCACTGCTACACTTGATTCCACTTCTGGATGCGTCACTGGCGTGACAACTTGTATGGATACCGCTCTTCCTTCTTGGATCAAAAATAACTTTAAATGTGCGACGGCTTACGTATCGGGAACAAGCTATGTCTTCAAATCGCAAAACGTTCCTAATACGAAGAGTTTTTATTATGGTTCAACTTCGCCATTGTATGAGACCCTTCCTTCTGGAAACACAGCGGCAGGGACAAACAAGGTCTCTAGTCAAAAATTGGTCTATACCATCCCGGCAACAGCAACGAAAGGAACAGGAACCGTGAGCACACAAGGTGGGCTTGCCTCCATCGGCATTACTGTGAACGGTCTTGCCATTTTCAATAATGCAGCAGCGCCTCCAGACAATCTGTCAGTAGAAGCATTAACCTTTGACAATTATGGCGGGCACCCACAGAATTCGGGAGTCTACCACCACCATGCAGGAGCATCAAAAATCACAAATAATGACGCGAACCTGGTTGGTATCATATTAGATGGTTATGCGATCTATGGTAAAAAGTGTGATAATGGGACAGCAACTACTACAGATGATTTCACACCTACGCTTGATTCTCTTCATGGTCATACCGCAGTAACCACTCACTTCCCTACCGCGACCTATCACTACCATTTAGCTTATGATAGTACAGCAACGATTGATACGCTTATGGGCTCCTATTTTTATGGCACTACTGGTTCTGTTTCCAATTAATTAGAGTCAAGGTCTTAGTATCTAGCCTCTCCCTTGTGTTAGGCTAGATACTAAGCCCGAAATTCGTTTGGCGTTTTTCCCGTCACTTTTCGAAAGATTGCATTAAAGGATGATTTTGAATTAAATCCAGATTCTAAGGCAATTCGGAAGATTCCGTGTTTTGTATATTTGGGGTCATTCAGTTTACGGATCACCTCATTGACTCGGTATTCGTTCACGAACAAAAAGAAGTTTTTACCCATAGATTGGTTCAAGACCTGGCTGAGATGTGATCCTGGGATTTCAAGTTCTTTCACAATATCTTCAATATTTAAATCATTCCTCAAATAGATTTTACTCTCCTCCATAAATGAGATGAGTTTTCTCTGTATCTCCTCGATTTTTTTGTTAGTGAGTCCTGATTTTGAATACTTTTCTTTTTTTTGGATGATTCTCGTTTCTTCTGATCTAAATAAGGATCCCTGTTTTAATAAAAAATATCCAACTAAATAAAAATAACCAATAAACAAGAGTGTGGTGAGACTTTGAGGAAACACGCTGTTCTTTCCCAATGCATCCCGAAATAGAAAAAGTATAAACTGAAGTAACAAAACGAAGAGATACGAATAAATAAATCCATTGAGCCAGGAAACTGTCATACGCAAAGTCTGATAGGAAAAATGATCTTGAAGTTTCTGATTGTAAAGCTTTAGAAGCTTTCGAGTTAGAAGAGAATAAGAAATTAGAGAGAAGGAAGAACCAAAAACAAAAAAATAAACCACAGGCGAAGATTTGGAATCGGAATCCAAATTGGCAGATAGATTGTAATCGAGAGCGAACGGAAACAATATACAAAGAAAAAAAGGAAAAAAATGAATCAGATCCCGTGAATTGAACCTTCTCGGATTTGTAATGTATTTAGTATAAAGGTAAAAACATGGACCGTAACCAAGAGGATAAAAGATAAATTTAACAAAATAGTTTAATGGTTCAGAACTTCCATTTAAATGCAGGATGCGCCGAATGATCGCTAAGCCAATGAGCAATACCCAGAACAGCCCAATCTTATCGAAATTGAAAACCTTTGATTTGGAAAAAGTTAAGAAAATAAAAAGTAAAATTTGGAGAGAGATGATAACAGGTATGTCAAAAGCATTTCCGAACATCTTTTGAATAGACTTGAATCCTCAATATTAAATGTCAATAATATACCGAAAGTCAAAATCGGGGAGATCACTCCCCCCGAGAAAAAATGAATTAACCGAGCATTCCTTTTACTTCGTCGCGCTCTTCTTGCAATTCTTTGTGTGTGATATCAAACTTCTCTTTTCCAAAAGCATTGATCTCAATCCCAGAAACGATTTCTACTTTTTTACCATCCGATCGTAAAGGGTAACCAAAAATAAGTCCTTTGTCCACGCCATACTCTCCATTGGAATGACAGGCGGCGCTAAACCAATCTCCAGCTTTCGTTGGCGTTACAATATTATGAACCGTATCAACGACGGCATTTGCTGCCGATGCCGCAGAAGAAGCTCCTCTGGCTGCGATAATGGCCGCTCCACGCTTCTGAACCGTGGAAATAAAATCGCCCTTCAACCAGTCATGGTCTGAAATCGCATCAGTGGCAGGTTTCCCTTTCACTTTTGCGTTAAAAAAATCAGGATACTGAGTAGCAGAATGGTTTCCCCAAATCGCAACATTCGACACATCTTTTACGAGTACACCTGCTTTTTGAGCTAGTTGTGTTTTCGCACGATTTTCATCTAGTCCCGTCATCGCAAACCATCTGTCAGTTGGTATGCCTTTTGCATTGTTCATGGCGATGAGAGCGTTAGTATTGCACGGATTTCCGACAACCAAAACTCTTACATCGCTGTTTGCATTTTTCTCAATGGCTTTACCTTGAGTGGTAAAAATTCCACCATTGATTTTTAAAAGGTCCCCTCGTTCCATTCCCGCTTTTCTCGGAACCGATCCGACCAAAAGGGCCCAATTGATGTCTTTGAAAGCTTCATCTAAACTAGAAGTCACAGAGACCTTCTGCAAAAGTGGGAAGGCACAATCGTCGAGTTCCATGATCACGCCTTTGGCTGCGGGAAGTGCTTGCTCAAGTTCCAATAACTGGAGCTCGACCGCTGTATCGGGTCCAAACATTTGACCTGAGGCTATCCTAAATAATAATGCATATCCGATCTGTCCGGCTGCTCCGGTAACGGCTACTTTAACTGTATTACCCATAATTCAACTTTCTCCTGATTTTATTTATTTAATTCTTTTTGAATGATTTCGTCAAAACTCTCGAACGGAAGTGCACCCGATACGAAGATACCATTGATAAAAAAGGCAGGTGTTCCATTGACTCCTACTTTTTGTCCATCTTCGATATCTGCCTGTACTTCTGCTTGGATTTTTGCTTTATCTTTCATACACGATTGGTATTTTTCTTTGTCAACACCAGCCTTTGTTACAAGATAATCCACGTTAGCTGGCGAAAGATTGCCGGAATTTTCAAATAGAACATCAAATGCTTGCCAATACTTTCCTTGCGGGATCGTGCAATTCGCTGCAATATGAGCATACATAGCATTCTCATGGAATGGAAGTGGAAAGTCTCTAAAAACCCACTCTACTTCTTCTTTGTATTTTTCGCGCAGTCTACGGTTTACATCCTGGCTTCGTTTGCAAAAAGGACATTCAAAATCGGAAAATTCGATGACTGTAACTTTCGCGCCAGACTTTCCAATGGAAGGGTTATTTTTTCTCTCAACTGACACGCGTACGGTTTCAGGCTCACGAATTAGAAATTCCACAGGATATTTTCCCACGATTTCTTTATACGTTTTCTGGTTATGTTCTTGTTCTTGCTGATTTTTCATAAGGCCTGAAATCTGATCTTTCACTTGCGCAAAAGATTTCCCATTGAACTGAGCCTTATACGTATTATAAACTTCGAGCAGTTCTTTTTCGGAAGGCTCGCGTGCGACAAAACCTTCTTTTAAAACATCGCTAGGTTTGATTTTCTTTTCTTCGGCAACGATTTCAAACAGTTTGTCCTGAGCAAATTCACCAAGTGTGTTTTTGATGAGGCTTGCGTATTCTGTCTGAAACTTGGAATAGGCGATCGGTGATGTTTTTTTAACGTCACTGAGGTCATATTTTTTTCCAGCGATTGAGACACCATCTTGTTTGAAGTGAGCCGAAATAAACGAAGGGATTGAGACCCCTGATACTACGGCAAGTAAAACAACTGCTCCAACTGCGAGTTTTGAGAGAGGTTGTTCGATCCATTTTTGAGTACTATTTTCCATCAAAACCAGCATTTATGTGCTAAATTGCTAGATCAAACGGAAAAAAATCAGGAATTTAATAAGATTTTCGTATTTTATGCCAGATTTTACTCATTTGATTTTGAGATCAACCGATGATATACATGGAGAGAAAGGGAATTCTCTCAGAATGAAAACGGAGGTTTGGGTTTATGAATATAACATCCCTAACTGGTATGTCCCCTGGGGTCGTGCCGCAAATGATACCCTCTCAACCAGCAAAGCAAAATGCAATTGACGGTGAGCTATCGCCACAGCTAGAAAAAGAAAAAGTGGACTCTGCACGTAAAACAGAACAAGACAAGGAACAAGAGAAAGAGAAGCAGAAAGCTTCAAAAGTGAAACCAGAAGATTTGGTTTTAAAACCAACTCCTACTTCCTTCGAAGAAAGAATGAATCAAATTATCTCAGAAAAAGAAGTGAAGGACATTCTATCTCTTGTTACAGGTGCACCGATTCCAAAAGATGAAGAACATAAAGTAGACGTCAAACGGTAGTTTTTCTGATTTTCTTAGCGATTGCCATCCAGGACGGATTTATATTTATTTTGGGTGGCGTGTTACTTCTGTCTGTCCTGGGACTGCTTGGAATCATTTACCAACAGTTTATCTTCCCTCTTGTCTCGAGAAAGGATTCCAATAGACTCGTACCAGTGCAAACAGGTGATCATTACGACTTAGTCGTCGATGAAGTGAGCAGATTTGCACAATTTTCCATAGGATGTAAAACAGGACTTTTGGCAACAAGGTGTAATGCCATTTCAGAAGATCATCTTATCTTTCAATTCAAAAAAGGGAGAGATAGCGAAGATTATACGATCACAATTTTAAAAAATGCTCCTACCTTTTATAAACCTCCTCGGATGGAAATGTATGGGAAAATGGAATCAAAAGAAACCTTTGACTCTTACGAAATCATCGGACATCCTGCCGAATTCCGAATTTCGGATAAAATTATCAAAGAACGTATGGTTAACTTTATTGAAATCGCTTTGAGTTCTTCTTTCTATTTTAATCGTTTGGGTAAAGAAAGAATGAAATTTACCTTTACGATAGGAAAAATCCAACCAGGTATCAACAGAAAAGTAAGATTTAGAGATGATACGTATGGATTCGGAAAAGAAGAAGAGGATGCTGATACTTAGTGAAGGGAGATTTGCGTACCTAGATCGTCAGCCTTGACACGACTGAATCGAAACGAGAGATCCAACTCATTCATAAGGGAATTGATTTTTTCTTCCAATTTAGGTAAAATTTTTGCCACATTCTTTCGTTCTATAAAAACAAGCAAACTCGGTCCCGATCCAGATAAACAGTGACCAAGCTGAACGGAATCCAAAAGATTAGAAATTTTATGCAAGGGGCTACCGTTCATGATACGGTATGGCGTATGCATTTTATCTTCAAGCGCCACCAAAAGATCACCAAACTTTCGTTTGTCCAAAAAATGCATCCAAGCTCCTAACCGCGATAAATTAAAAATGACATCGCTTGTCGGATACTGCTTTGGAAGAGTCTTTCTAGATTCTTCTGTCGAAATCGAAAATTCGGGAGTGAGAATAAAAAGCGAAACAGAGGAAGGAAATTTTTTTCGGAAGTATCTTAATTTTTCACCATGTGTAGAATAGGCAAAAACGAATCCTCCAAGGTATGCAGGTAGAGTGTTGTCTGGATGCCTTTCCCACTCTGATAAAAATTGTAAAAATTCTTTTTCCGTTGGGAGTAGATTCCATTTTGATGCTTTATGTACTTCACGCGCCAAACAGAGGCCTGCAACAATAGCGGAGGCACTCGAACCAAGTCCACCTTTCAAAGGCAAGGAAAGATCCATTTTACAGTGGTATTGCGGCGGTGAAATTTCTGGAAGAAAATGGGAAAAGTAAGATAGATAGGATTCTAGAACAAGGTTTTCCTTTTCAGAAAAAGGAAGTTCTTCTCCATTTTTCAGAGTGAAATGAAACTTAGCATCTTTCGGAAAATGGAAATCAAACTCATTATATATTTTTAGAGCCATCCCCATAAGATCAAAACCAGGTCCCAAGTTGGCACTTGTTCCTGGTACTTTGATGCGAATTTTCGGAAGGTTCATTGCTTCCGCCCAGGGTTTTCCCTCCTATCTTAAAATCAATCTCTCTTTGTTCTTAAGTATTCGTTTTGCGAGATTCATCCCACCGAGAACTACGGCAGGCACGCCTTGGCCTGGGTAGATGGTATCCCCCGTCAGATAAAAATTTGGGATTTGTGTCACCGGAGAAATGTAACGAAAAGGATTGCGAAAAAATTGGGACGGAATGCCACCTACTCTTCCGTGCAGCCTCCCTGTCCAAGTCGACCAGGTAGCAGGTGTAGCGGTATGCAGGAATACAATATCCTCACTACGAAACCAAGGAAATGTTTCGGAAAGGATTCTGATGAACAAGTTCATCACTTCCTTTTTTTTCTGTTGGTAGTCAGAAGATCTTCGATCCCACTTTTCTGGCATAGCTAGATGAGTAGAAAGAGATAAAATGCGAACCCCCTCCTTGGAACGAACCTCATCCTCAGCGTGAGATAGGGAGACAAAAACGGAATCCCCGATACCATGTATATTCTGTCCATTAACATGCAATTGGTGGTGTAAACATTCTTCTTTGGGAATGTTTGCCTTCAGAGCGATTCCCGCGGTGAAGGCCCCCCAAATACTCGAGTTAAAAGATTTTGAAGTAGCTGTTAAGGAATCCTCTTTCTCCTTATGAAGTTGGGCTAAATTCCAAATGGGAACGTTTGATATGAGATTTAATGAAAAGAATTCTTTATTTTTTGTTTTCACATGCCAGAGTTCCGTATCATGAACGTTGCGAACTCTTTCAAAAGATACCACTTCTGCTTTTGATTGGTATTCTCCAGAATGCTCGCAGATGAAACGGATGAGAGTGTTCGGAAGTTCGACCATACCCCCGTCTACATAAAAGTTTTTAAGATTGGGATAAGTAAGACCAGCTGCGGCTGATAAAAAAGGGGCTTCCTTAACACCGCATTGGTTTGTGATCATCAATTGTTCCGTTAAAAACTTTTTAAATAATAACTGGTTTTTTAATCCGAATAATGCCAATACTTGTTCTGTCCTCAGTAACGAAAAAATAAATGCAATGGGATCAATCCATCTAACGGATGATAAAGAAAGTATGACTTCTTTTATATTGCGAAAAGGAAATAAGAGATACCTTTTGGAAATATCCCAAACGGCAGAAGAGAGAAAGAAGGTAAAATTCCAAAACATTTTTTGTCTCAAAGGCGTCCCAAAAACCCGAATGCACTCTTCTATCCATAGCTTCCGGTCTGAATAGCGCTGGATGGTTTCTCCGTTTATGTGCACTTGCATGGAAAGAGGTAAGTCTCGTTTCGCAAACTCGATTCCAAGTAAGCGTTCTAAATGAGACATGGGGAGTCCTTCTTCGAAGCCAACAAGTGTGGTGGCACCAGCTTCAAATACATAATACCCTTTTTTAAAACTGGAACAACATCCTCCAGGACTTGACCCCCGCTCGAGAACGAGAACTGATTGGCCATTTTTTGCAAGGACGGCCCCGGCGGAAAGCCCCCCCATACCTGAACCGATAATGACGTAATCCCAAATCTTTTCCATTCTCTCTGTAGACTGGCACGACTTATGCAATCAATGAGTGACTGGCACTAAAAAATAGATACGTGCTGAAAATAGATACAATTTGTTAGTTAGGAAAGCATATCATGGTTTCAGAATCTCTTAAGAAAGTGGATTCCGCAGTTTTACTTTGGAAGTCTCTGGTACGCCAGCCCGAATTTCAAGCAGGTGCCTTGAGACTGAACCAAGACATCACTCTCAGAACCTTTAAAAATCAAAATTACCGCTACTTAGATTCGGAAAGATTTGAATTCATCGTGGCGATGAAGGAGCTTTTAAAGCCAGTAGCTTCGCTAGAGAATGAGAAAATTGAATATTTGATCTTTAGAATTTACGAATGTTACCATAAAGAACTTGCCTATAGCGCTGGAATTGACTCAAGATTTTCAATTGATATTGTTTTTCAATTCATTGAATTTCTCTGTGCCGATGGGAAAAAAGAAGATATCGAAAAAGTTTTACAAAAAGAAACGAGCCTAGATAAAAAGGAAGTAGAGTCGATCATCAGTCACATCAAGGCATTCAATAAGTTAGGAGCCTATTTTAGCAAGTCCAGCAGCTTAAAAAAAACCATTGAAAATGGTGAGCAAATTCTTTCTGCTATCGCCAGTGCCTATCCAGACATCACCTGGCTTGCATTAGAATCTATGTTTTACTTACTCGTTGCTCAGTATGCACTTGCTACAAAATATTCATGTGAATCTTTGTTACGTGGATGGATGAATGAGTATGGGTTTGATGAGAACCAGTATGTTGTTGTTGCAAATTTTTTCCCTCCAGGCACATCGCTACTTGATTTTCGTGGAAATTATACAAATGCCATCCGTAGCTTGCATGGAATGAGTGCTAGCACTAGACCCGAATATGACTTACTACTCTTACGATCAATAGGAAATTATTTCAGTTCTTGGATCGTAAAAGTAGCACACCAAATGGAGAGTGACCTTCAGGTTGCTTAAATCACTCGCTCCAGATTTTCTTTAAGTCAGAGGCAATGTTTTTCTGCATAGCCTCGTTGGTGCCCCCACCTATAGAAAGTAAAATGGAATCTCTATGCAATCTTTCTATAGGATACTCCCTGCAATAGCCGTAACCGCCAAGTACTTGGATTGCATTTCGAGAAACTCGTTCTGCCATCTGAGTGGCAACTAGCTTTGCCGAGGCGGCACCCAAAGAATTTCGAGACTCAGGAGAAAGACTCGAGGCTACTTGATAGACAAGGGCTCGAGCTGCAGAATAGTCAGCATAGGATTCTGAGACCAATCTCTGGATCTGTCCGAACTCCACTAATTTTTTTCCGAAGGCTTCCCTATGACGGATGGTATAATCACACATAACATCGATACAACGCCGAGCAATCCCAACCGATTGAGCAGCGAGAGTGACACGCTCGATTTCCAGGTTCCTCATCATATGGGTAATGGCACCATTCTCACTACCCAACAAATTTTCCTCTGGAACTTCCATATCTTCGAAAACTAACTGTGTGGTTGGCGAAGAACGCATGCCCATTTTCTCTTCCTTTTTACCCACTGAAAAGCCCTTGTAACCTGATTCGATGACAAAGGAAGTCATCTTCCTTCCGTTCTTATCGAGTTTTGTATAGAGTACAAAAACCTGTCCTACGGAACCGTTGGTAATGTATTGTTTGGTTCCGTTGATGATGTAGCGATCTCCTTTTTTGACAGCTGTCGTAGTCATTCCGAGGACATCTGTCCCAGCTCCTGGTTCTGTCATCCCCATCCCGCCAATCCACTCACCTGAAATGACCTTACTGAGATATTTATCTCTTTGGCGTTTATCCGAGCTCTGATAAAAATTATTCACAAATAAAACTTCATGGGCAAGATAAGAGAGTGTGAACCCAGGATCAAACCGAGACATCTCTTCGTGAATGATGACACTAGCAACAGGATCAAGGCCGTGGCCACCATCCTCTTCTGCAACCGTGATTCCGAAAATACCAAGTTCCGAACCTAGCCTTTTGAATAAGCCAAAATTAAAAGACTCAGCTTCATCATGTTCCTTTGCCTGGTCATCCATTTCCTTTTCCGCAAAAGTGGATACTGATTCCCTTAAGGACAGGTGGGATTCGGACGGATTAAAAAGATCAAATGTTTTCGAAAGGTTCGTAACGCTCATTCGAAAATACTGATCCTAGACCGATAAATGTAAACGAAAAATAGCACTTATTTGCCAGACCTGTACACATTTTTCCTCAGTGCACAAATTCAAACCTGGATCGTTTTTGAAGGACAGGGTCGTAAAACTGAAATTTTTTAGACGTTGATGCCCGTTTCCTTTACGCTAAAAAAAATCTAAATAAAAAAACTTATAAAACATTTTTTTAGAATATTTTAATACTCGAATATAAATTAAAAAAATATAAGAACATACCTAATTCTGCTTACGTCCCTCGGACAAGTCCCTATACTAGGTAATCTACTAGGATGAGGTAACAAATGTTTCATCAATTTTACAAAAACGAAGATTACTCATAGAATTCCTTTCTTCTAAGTTTATATTAAATTATAAATTTATTTACGAACGTACCCAAAAATTTTAGATATCTTTAAGTGACATATATATGCGAAGGGATTTAGTTAGAAGTCAAGAAATTTCGCTAGGGTATTCCCTAGCCCCATGTTTCCTGCCTGGGGAGCAATCTCATGAGTGACCTGCAACAAGTTGCAAAGGATAAGCTCGCAAAATTTGAGTTAAATGAAGAAACTCTGAATGCGTTTCGGCGTAATAATAGTATTCCCATTGATCTGTATAACAAAAATGGTCAGATCATTATCCCAAAGAAAAAAAATCCAACTTCCGATGATTTTGGGAAATTACTCAAATTCGAATTACAAGGTGTATATTTTCTTTTATCAGAACTTAACAAGGGTAAAACGGCAGCGAAATTAGCCGAATCAGCGAAAGAACCAGTTAAACTTTTTGACCAGAAGAAAATCGATCATTTTGCCAAACAGTCTGCGACCCTCATCGAAGATCTGCGCAAACAATCTTTCACTTCAGAACAAGCGGTTTTTGTTCAAAACTCGATCAATGAAATCCTAACTGATTTTACGAGTAATCCGGATTTCGAATCTGGTATTTTTAATATTCTCGAAATCTTAGGAGTTGCAGGAGTCTCTCTCCAATCTGAGCTCATGACCAAACGCACGATTGTTGCCATGGGGATGAAAGTTAGAACCAAAAAAATAGTTTCAGATGCGGACAAAAAGCCTTACCAGAAAGAGCATTTAGCAATCATGATGGCTAGTTATCTTGCTGATGTAGGTTACGCGAAACTTGATATTACCGAAAATCCAAAAATTTCTAAAGAAGAATACGCCATCATCCAACAGCATCCGATCATAAGTTATCTGATGACTCTCCCTGCACAAGAAATTTCAACCGACGTTCGGACTTTGATCTTAAATCACCATAGACCATTTCGCGGCAATGGAGTGAACAACAACTTTCCAGATCCAAGGGTTGTGTTTCAAAAATTAATGTCCGTTAGAGACATTTATACAAAAGAAGCAAACAAAGAGAGGATCGTCGAAGACATCGAAACCCAGCTCCACCAACAGGAAAATCAAGTTACGACCGCGAGCAGAGAGGATGATATTGCCATTCTATCCTTGGCAAGTGAATATGCCTCTCTGACCTCGGCACAAAGTTGGAGACCTGCGTTTAGTTCCGCGACGGCACTTAAAATGATCGTCAATGATTCTTTTTTCTCCTATAGTAACAAAAATATACGCCATCTTTTGGATTACGTCGGTGCTAGCTTAACCAATAATGAAAACATCATCAATCCCGGCGATTTTATCATTACAGCTGCTGTGGATTCCGAAAAACAAGTACACTTCGACATCTGCCAGGTGATCGAAGTGGATAGATACCAAACCCGTCCAAAATTGCAAAGGCTTTGTACCATCAAACCGATATTCAAGAAGGCGAATAAATATAGAATTGCAGATTTTGACCTAACACAAATTCGTATGGATCGAAGAAAGGCCATCATTGATTTGGCCTCTCATGCAGCTGGCTCGACCCGTGTCATTTACATCATTGATAGAGATCTCAATGCACCGCTATTTGATACTGTATACAAACTCAGCAAGTCTGCCGTTTAAGAAGGAGTCCAGGAATACAATTCCACAGATTTTTCTTTACCTGCTAATCTAACTTCATTTGTCTTTGTAAAATCATGAGGTTCGCCAATTTCTTTCCAGACATCTGAAGAGATAAGTAATATCGCATTTAAAGTTTTGCAAGCCGATTCAATTCTTGAAGCTGTATTTACGGTATCACCGATAACCGTGTATTCCATTCTATCTTCGGTCCCTATATTTCCTGCAAATACATCTCCCGAATGAATTCCGATACCGATTCGTATCTCTGTTTCTCCTCTTAACCTTCTTTCCTCATTAAACTTTCCAAGCTCAACAAACATTTGTTTTGCGGAAGCTACGGCATTCTTAGAGTCGTGCCCTGCTTCTTCCGAAGGTGTAGGGGTGCCAAATGTTGCCATCACGGCATCTCCTACAAATTTATCGAGAGTCCCTGATTGATCAAAAACGGCTTTAGTCATTCTTCTGCGATAGTCTGTTAAAAACTCGGATAAAGCAGAGGTGTCCATCTCCTCTGAGAAATGGGTAAAGTCCCGTATATCCGAAAATAGAACCGTTACCTTCTGACGTCGCCCCGTTTGGATCGAATCTGGTTTTGAGGTAATCTCCTCTACTAAGTCTGGTGAGAAGTATCTAGCAAGAGATGTTTTTTGTGCTTCCGCTTTACCTATGCGGATGAGCATTACGTAAGAGCGATAAATTCCATAAGCTACGGATAAAGAAACAAAAGAAAATAACACCGGCTTTGTGACTAATGCATCAGCAAAAATGACCTCTTCGCCGAGCACGTACTCATACCAATCGAGGCCAGTAGTTCCACCTTTGAATTGCGCGTAAAAGAAAAACAAAAAGTAATAAAAAAGAAAATAGATAAGTGTATTGAGAACAAGTGAGATCCGAAATTGGATGAGTGTGAAGGCTAGAGGGATTAGAAAATAAAAAATCAGCGTATTTTTGATTAGAAAATTAGGGTTCCCTTTTCCTACGATTAGATACCAATTCAAAATTGTAATAGCGATTAAAGTGTTATCTATAAATATACTAATATATTCATATTTTAATTTCCATTTTGCGTGATCAGACTTCAAGATGCGTCCGTGGATGAGGGTATTTGTGAAATAAGCAAAAAGGGCCCCGAAATTTGTAAGAAACCCAAAGATGGAAAATGTATTTGATAGATTGGCGATGGCAGACATTAAAAAAGCGATGCCGGCGATATAGCGAAATCGATTGGCCATTAAAGCACCATGCATTTCCTCTTCTTTCAATAGCTTTCTTGTATTTGCAGGCATCGCCTGATCAAATAAGTAAACGGATTTTAATTTATCAATGAATTGCATAGGAATCGGACTTTTATAAGATGTAGCTTACGAAATGAAAGAAGAAAATCATTTGTTATTAGCTTTCTTTTATCTGGGAGGGGACGTCATCTTGGCCCTGCTTGCCAATCTATCGGCATTCACTTTTGCATTCCAATACCAGATTCGCAGAGTTGATACCTTCGTTCTTCTTTTATCGGTTTTCGGAATTTATCTTTTGGATCGCTCGTATGATGCATTAAAAGAACGATCGGATGCAAAAACCCGGAGAGGTGCCTTCTTTATAAAAAAAGTTTCTTATACGATTCCGCTAGGAATCTTTGCTTTGAGCCTGGCGTTGGTTCTTGCTCTCCTTACCAATGATACAAAATTTCTCCTGGGTGGGATCTTCATTGGTTTTCTGGTAGGCTCATATCTGATCCTGCATCTATTCTTCCCATTCTCTTTATTTCCAAAAGAAATCTTGATCGCTCTACTCTATTGTATGGGTGTTTCCTACCCTGTTATTTTCTTCCGCCCTTTGCAGACCTTAACCGAGGTGTTAGTTTACACAATGTTCTTCTTAAGCATTCTCGTTGAAGTGATTTTGCTTTCCTTGGAGGATTTTCAATGGGATAGAAAATACCAGCAGATGACTCTCGTTTTGGCTTGGGGCCAAAAAAAATCCAAGCTGATTTTAATCTCTCTACTTGTTCTGGGTCTGCTACTTGCCTTATACGTTTCGACACTCGATGGTGTACAAAAGAAAGTCGGAATTGGATATGCAGTTTACTTTTCTACGCTCGCCTTTCTCCCCAGATTCCTAAATGCTTATCCGAGCGATGTACGAAAAATCATTTTAGAGCTCAGTTATTTACCTTTCCTCGTGTATTACTTTCTTTAAATTTTTCTATTCGCCAAGTATTCGTTTGCAAAATCTAGTTTTATGATCTTCGCACTCGTAAACTTGGTTCTATTTTTTTTCTCTCTTCTTTATATATTTCTGATTTTAGGCAAAAAAGAGCCGGTACTTACGCAAGGGAATCTCCTCCTTCTCAGAACAAGCCTGCAAAACTGGAACTCCGTTCCACATCTGGTTCACTTCGCTTCCTTTCTGCTGTTTTTGTTACTTCCCCTAACCCTTGGCCTCAGTCTCTATTTGAAAACGGACGCCAATGTCGTAGTCGTCATCTTTTGGATCCTTTGGTCGTACAATTGGACCAAATATACATTCTGGAGAGAATAAAAGACTTCCCAGGGTGAACAGCACACTTTTTCTGGTAATAGGCAATCCACGAAATCGGGGTAAGGAATGAAAATTTTTGTACTTGTAAAACAGGTTCCAGATACGGAAACCAGCATCAAAGCCGGAGACAAATCTATCAATGAGTCCGGTGTGAAATGGATCATATCTCCATATGATGAATTCGCAATCGAAGAAGGTATCCGCATTCGTGAGAAGAGCGGTGGAGAAGTTGTAGCAGTCTCCCTTGGACCAGACCGAGTCGTTGAGGCTCTCAGAACTGCGTATGCAATGGGCGTTGATCGTGCCGTTCATGTAAAAGTTGATGATTACAACACATTCGACGCAACGTATACATCAGAATTATTAGCAAATCTTATCAAAGCAGAAAATGCAGACTTAGTCATTGGTGGTCGTCAAGCCATCGATACAGACAGTTCGCAAGTTGTGATCCAAATAGCAGAGAGATTGAACATCCCTCACGTTGCGATGGCACTCAAACTCGAATTTGACGGTAATAAATTAACTGCCACTCGCGAAGTGGAAGGCGGAACAGAAGTTGTAGAAACGACTGCTCCTCTTGCCGTGACGGCACAGAAAGGTCTGAACGAACCACGTTATCCTAGCTTAAAAGGAATCATGTCGGCAAAGAAAAAACCTGTGGATGTAAAAAAACCAGAGGAACTCGGAGCTACACCTTCGAAATTGGAAGTGGTTTCCATCGAACCACCACCACCAAGAATTTCTGGAAGAAAACTAGAAGCGGCAGACGCATCAGGTTTTGCATCTCAACTCGTAAAAGCTCTTCGCGAAGAAGCGAAGGTCATCTAAGGAGAATTACATGGCAGACGTACTCGTAGTTAGCGAATTAAAAGACGGCGAACTTAAAAAAATCTCAAAAGAACTTACTTCCGCGGCACGCAAGATCGCTGATGCATTGGGTGGCAAAGTTCATACAGTTGTGATCACTGACAATGCAGACAAATATGCAGCTGATTTAAAGGCGGTTGGTGCGGATTCCATCATTGGAGCAAACTTAGGAGAGTTCAATCCTGAAGGTTATGCAAATGGTATCAGTGCCATCATCAGTGAGAAAAAACCAGCAGTGGTTCTCATTCCTCATTCTTCTCAAGGAAAAGACTATTCGGCTCGGGTCGCGATCAAAGTAAATGCTGGGATCGTTGCTGATGCGGTTGGTCTTTCGGTAGATGGCGGCAAGGTAGTTGCTAAAAAGCCGATTTATTCTGGAAAGGCATACGCAAACTTAAAAATTTCTTCGGACATACAAATCTTTACTGTAAGAGCGAATTCCCAAGAAGTCACTCCGAAAGACGGTGCTGGTGCAGTTGAAAAATCCTCTGCTAGCGCAGGTGATGTCAGACTTAAATCTATTTCTAAAGATCTTTCAGGTGGAAACAAAGTCCAGTTGGCAGATGCATCCATCATCGTTTCCGGTGGTCGAGGGATCAAAGGACCAGAAAACTGGCCTCTTTTACAAGATCTCGCAGACACTCTTGGCGCTGCTCTTGGTGCTTCGCGTGCAACGGTAGATGCTGGATGGATTTCCCACTCCCACCAAGTAGGACAAACAGGAAAAACAGTCTCTCCAAATTGTTACATTGCCTGTGGTATTTCGGGCGCGATCCAGCATTTGGCTGGTATGGGCTCCTCAAAATACATCGTTGCCATCAACAAAGATGGTGATGCTCCTATCTTCAAAGTGGCAACTTACGGAATCGTGGCCGATCTTTTCGAGGTTGTGCCAGCCGTGACCTCAGAATTCAAAAAAGTGCTCGGGTAATCCGAGCCTTCCATTTGAATTGGAGTGGTGTACTCAAGTTTAAGAATCCTCCTCCTTTCTTTCGTCCTGTCTATCACTTCAAATGCAGTGTTGGCACAGGACGGAAAAGAAAAACTAAACGCAGTCATCTCTAAATTAAACTCTCTCGATACCTTTCGAGCAACGGTGACCATCAATGGTGGCCTAACTGGAGTTTTGTCCTATAAAAATCCTTACCAATTGCATGTCCGGCTAAATGACGGACGCATTATTTCTGCCAACGGGAAAGTACTCTGGTTTTACAGTCCCGACTCCTCTCTTTCCGGAAAGCAAGACCTAAAGGGCGGTACCGGGGGACTTGGTGGCCTTCTTAGCGGCTATGAAAATGTCACAGTAAGTGGTAAAACCTTCCGCCTTACCTCCTCCACTAAAAAAATCAATGAAATCATCTTGATTGTATCCGATAATGATATACCAAGAGTGATTAAAATGAAACGAGATGACGAAGAAGTTACCGAAATTTCATTTTCTGGAATCGCAACTAATATTGGTCTGGGAACAAGTCTATTCAACTTCCAACCACCAACAAATTCACAAATTGTCGAAAATCCTCTTAACCAAAAGGAGTGAAAGATGACACCCGTTTCGAGAACAGAAGCCCATCGAGTTTTTGCAGATCTCTATCGTAAGACGAGAACTCCTGACCACCAACAGTTGATAGACGAGGCAATCTTACGCTCCAATGATGTTTTTATCCGTATTGACTTGATTAAAAAAGTAGACGAAGACTTCCAAAACAAAAATAAACCAGCAAAGCCTGCATTACCAGAAGATCGAAACGCGAGAGAGCATCGAGAAAAACAAGAGAATAGACAGAAACAAGAACAAAAGCCGAAATCGAAATCTGCCTCGGAACTTGTAAGTGTTGATTCCGCCAAACAAAAGCAAAATTCCGCCAAAAAGAAACCTGAAGCCGCCAAACAAGGTGGTGGTTTATTTGCAGGGCTTTTTGGAGGTGGCGGCGGTGGCAACCCAGCAAATTCTATTGCAAAATTTGGCAAGGAAACAGGAGCATTAGATCTTGGACTTTTTGGGAGAAATCCGACCATCTCCTCTGCTTCTGAAAGACTGTTCCGAACCTTAAAAGAAGATACTATCATTCCCACCATCCAAACTCTGCGAATGGCAGAACAACAAGGATGGAGGATTTGGACTCCGCTCGTTTATAATGTATTTAGTAATTTTAATAAATTTTTTAACGCGTTTGTCTCATTGGATTCCTTATTCTTAGATAAGATCTCGCCTGAAATTTTCCTGGATCGATCTTTAAAAATGCAAATGTTCTATGTCCGTTTTTTACAAAGAGACGATGCAAGAGAAATCATCATAAACAACTTACCAGAACTTGTAAAAATGGATGAAAAATTAATTCCTCGGTTATCTGTCATCACCGATGGAATCAATTTTGGATTGAACCTAGAAAACACCAAACCAAAGCTATCTGAGGTTATCACAGCTTTCTATATTGTTTCAAAAAAGAAAATGCATACTTGGGCCGATATCGTTACCGATTTAAGAGTCCCTCCCATTCAAGAGCATAAATTTCAAGCGGCAAGAGAGATTCAAAAAGAAGTCGAAGTGACAGTTGCCAAGATATCAGACGATATCAATGCCAGAGTCTTTAAAAAAGAAGAACTCCAGAATCTTCGTACACGTTATTTCAGCATTGATGATAAAGGAAAAATCAGTTTTGAATTTCTGAACGCGGTTGTTGATGATTATGTGATCAAACATTTACCGGATGCAGCCAAGAGCCAATCGATTAAAAACACTTATAAATCTATGCCCCATAGATTGCTGCATCTCCTCCTCCGTGACCTTCAAACAGTTTATATTAACATGATAGAAGGCTATGTCAAATTAGGTGACAAAAATCAAAACCAAGATTTGCTCATTGTGCAACCAGGCTTGTTCCGATCGGAAATTGAAACAATGAACAATCTTGTGCGAACCATTGAAAATTTTAATAAGAAATTTCCCAGTTTTCAATACACTTTCCAGCAGTACAATAGTGATTTCAATAAGGGAACAACAGACCAAATCATCAATAATATCTTAGGTGCACTAACAGAATCTGCAGAGTTTTTTGGATCGTTTGCAAATAAGCTAAATATGTTGATTGAAAGTCATTTGATGGCAAAAAGTTCTGAATCGAAAGGAAAGGGTTCTGATAAAATGCTTGTGACCAAAGAAAAGGTCATTGAAGAGATCAAACTGCAGCAACGTTTTTTGACTCATTTCGACAAAGCAGTGGTATCAAAAGAAAGAATCAATGGACTTAGCGTTGAAGAAGTTTTTTTACAATTTACGAAATATCTTTATAATTATGCAGTCATCTTCAAAGATCCACAAACATCTCAAAAACTGACGGCTCACAGAAAGATTGAACAAGAGCTCATCAATTTACATAAAGAGTATGAAAGACTTACATATTCCACTTTCAATACTGATGGTTCAGGGTTAGCGCTTGCCGTTCCCGATGATGAACCTGGCGATCTTGGGGAATAAATTTTTCATGAGAATACTAACGGGTGTGCAACCCTCAGGAAAACTCCACTTAGGAAATTATTTTTCAGCGATCCGTAAAATTTTAGAATACCAACACAAAGAGGAATTATTCCTATTTGTTGCTAATTTGCATGCTTTAACTACCTTCTCATCGAAAAAAGAATTGGAAGAGAATACAATGTCAGCGGCGCTCGATCTACTCGCACTCGGAGTGGACCCAGAAAAATCTATTTTTTGGATGCAGAGTGATATTCCTGAGGTAACAGAACTTACATGGTATCTCTCTCAAGTGATCACAGTATCCAAACTTGAACTTGCACATTCGTTTAAGGATAAGGTCGCCAAAGGTTTTAGCCCGGGTGCAGGATTGTTTACATATCCAATACTCATGGCGGCAGATATTTTGCTTTTTTCGGCGGATCGAGTTCCCGTGGGGAAAGACCAAAAACAACATTTGGAATTTGCCCGTGATATTGCAGAACGTTTCAATGCCCAGTTTGGAGACTTACTTGTGATACCCGAACCCGATATTGATGAGCATACTGCTACCGTACCTGGTGTTGATGGTGCAAAAATGTCGAAATCATATAAAAACACAATTGACCTTTTTGCTTCTGAGAAAGAGATCAAAAAGTCGGTAATGTCCATCGTAAGTGATTCAAAGGGCATCGAAGAGCCAAAAGATCCTGATGATTCCATCATATTTCAAATCCATTCTTTATTTTTGGACGAAACAGGCAAACAGACGCTACGTGATAGATTTAGGAAAGGCGGTGTTGGCTATGGGGATCTAAAAAAATCTCTTTTAGAAGCCATTCTAGACAGATTTGCTCCCTATCGGAAAAAAAGGGAAGAATTGAGTGCTGATTTAGGTTACGTCCAATCTTCCTTAAAAACCGGTAGAGATAAAGCCCGATCTGTTGCATTCGGCAAAATCAAAGAAATTCGTGCTGCTATTGGTATCTATTCTTCTGATTTTTAACATCCTATCATTTTCTAACGAAAAATAACACGAAAACCTACCCTTCCTTACTATGCGGAAGGGAAAACTACCGAGGATTTTTCCTGTTTCCCATGGAGGGATTCTCTCCCTCGGTATCTGTTTTGCCGCAACGTTTTCCAAATTGAATTTCAAAGGTCAAAACGCGGTCTCCATCATAATAGATTCTCTCGCCTTACTAATGATTGTTGGTATTTTTTCTTTTCTATCCAAGAACGTTGCTAACCTCTTGAAACTTTTTTTCTTGGGTGCGATACTTTTTCATATTTTGAATCTAAACAAACTCGAGAAAGTTGAGAAGCGCTATTCCAATCGTGACACAATTTCTTCTATTGCCTTCAGCAACCAGATCAGTGAACTACTTTTGCGCTCAGGATTGACCACTCAGTCGCAAGCCATCACGAAAGGTTTGGTTCTGGGTTCCAGTCGGTATCTGCCAGACGAAATTAAGATCAGAGCGCGTGAAGGAGGAATCCTCCATCTATTCGCAGCATCTGGCCTCCACCTAGGAATTTTCATCGGATTCGCTCTCTTTATCTTCAAAAAAATATTCTTTTTCCAAAGGGCTCTTCCTTATTTTATCGCTTTGCTCTTGGGATTTTTATATTTGTTTCTGCTTGGCTTTCCTGTTTCCTTTTTACGTGCCTATTGTTTTGCCGTTTATAGTTTGCTCGGAATCCTAGCCCATAAAAAAACTCAGCCAGCCGACACGCTCTCCTATGCCTCGGCGACTATCGCCATCTTCTTACCCTCTGATTTTTTGAGCGTAGGTTTTTTACTCTCTTTCAGCGCCGTCTTCGGTATATTTTACCTGAAACCAGCCCTCGATATCTATTTTTTCCCAAACCAGAATCGCCTTATTAAAGACAATCTGACATTATCGCTCGCCTGCACATATGCAACTTTCCCTATCCTTGTCTATTATTTTCACGCGTTTTCCTTCGGCAGCTTTTGGATCAACCTAGCAGTTGTTCCTTTTGCCTCCCTTCTACTTCCTCTTTTGTATTTAAACTTATCTTTTGAATGGTTGTTTGGAGGTCCCATTGTCTCCTATCTTTGGATCTTTACCGACTACGTCCTCGGTCTCTTCATGAAGTTACTCAAAAGTCTAACCAATTCGATTTCTTTTTTTTTTCAATGGCAGGAAATTCCTGTACCCATCGTAGTTTACTTCCTCCTTATCTTTTTCGCGTTTTTCTGTTCCTACCTTAAACATTTCTTTTTCCAGAACTTAAAAGAGAAGAGAAGGATTCTTGGAAAAGAATTACCAATGAATCGGTTATACTCTATTTTTCTTTTCCTATTATTCTTTGGCTTTCAACCTTTTGGGATATGGTATTTCAACTGCCAAAACGATTTGGGTCCAAAATTCCAGGCTTGGTTCCATAAAGGAAATTCTTTTTTGCGTTTCGAGAATACATTCTATTTTCTTGGAAATTGTTATGCGGAGTCCTTTTTTAAGAAAGTGGACTCTGAATTATCTTTAGCAAAGATTGATACAATCTACATAGAACACGCCAATTGTAAAAAACTTGCTTTGCAGCTTCGATCCAACATTGAACGAAGAAATGGAAAAGAAGTTCATTTTTTTACTGTAAAACCTGGTGCAGTCCTTCCCGTTTTTTTTAATCAAGGCGAGTCCATGTCCGCACTCATTAGATATGATGGAAACAAACGGAATATCTTCCAGCTTATGAACAAATTAAAGGAAATTGAATCTGTACAAGGAAAATATCACATCAGTTCCGCAAACTATTTGGTATTGGATTTTCCGGTTTGGTCAAAAGAAAAACCAGAGGATTGGAAAAAATACCAAAAACTACTTGGGATTTCCTACGACTGGAAAATTATGAGCGTAGAGGAACTTCTTGCAGGACAGGTACACAACACCAACCGAAATTCAAAGCTTTCTTTCCACTAACGGACTGAATGCGCAGAAGAAGTTTGGTCAAAATTTTCTCGTCGATCAAAACATTGTAAAATTCATCATCGAAAAAGCAAAGCCTATCATTTTTTCTGAACCGATGGAGATTGCAGAAATCGGTATAGGCCTTGGAACTCTTACGTATCCTATCTTGGAAATGGGTTTGATTACACATTTATTTGAAATCGATCATGCATACATCCAGTTGGCAAAAGACTCCTATCTCAAAAACTTCATAAATGGAAAACTCTATCCTGGAGACGCGCTCGAAAATTTAAATCAAATTTCCAATATACCAATCTTTGTATTTGGAAACTTGCCTTACCACCTAACAACTGAAATCATCACTACAATTTCTACAGATTTTTCCGATTGGAAAGGCGGCTTGTTCATGGTGCAAAAAGAATTTGCCGAAAGGCTTACGGGTGAGATATCCTCCCTATCTGTTTTTCTCGAAGCAATCGGTAAAACCACACTTCTCAAACATGTAAACAAAAAGTGCTTTTATCCAGCTCCCAAGATAGATTCCAGTTTGATCCTCCTCTTGCCGCACGCCTCAAAAGATCGCATTTTTAAAAACAAGAACGAATTGGCTGTTTGGTCCCGAATGCTCCGAAGCTTTTTTTGGGGGAAACGAAAGCAAATGCAAGTTAGCCTACGGGAATCCCCTTTCTCGCAGGACCCTATCTTTCAAGCAGCAGTCTCACGCTCCATGGAAGCAGCAGGCATCTCGCCAAAAACGAGACCGGAAGAATTGAACCGGAAACAATTTCTGAATCTGGGTCAGGAATTACTTGACTCCTTGTCAAATTGATGTCATAAGAGATTCTTATGTTTGCTAACTTTACTCCCCCTCCTTTTGTAACGTATGCCATACCTGGTTTTTTCGTTCTCATTGGCATCGAAGTTGCGATTGGTGCCTGGAAAAACAGAAGTTTTTACCGGCTGAATGATTCCATTGCCGACCTAAGCACCGGGATTTTATCCCAGCTCTGGGGACTCTTTCAGAAAGGGATCGGACTATTTGCCTATTTCTATATCTATGAACACTTCCGCATTTTCGAATTTGCCTTAAACAATCCTTGGGCTTGGGTTTTATGCATTGTAGGCCAGGACTTCTGCTATTACTGGTCGCACCGCCTTGCCCACGAAGTCAATTTCCTTTGGGCAGGACATGTCATCCACCACCACAGCGAAGAATACAATCTTGTAGTGGCACTCAGACAGACCGGTCTTGGTGGTCTCGTGTCTTGGATTTTCTATGTGCCCTTGGCTCTTGTTGGTTTTCACCCTTGGATGTACTTGGGCAGTGGCCAGATCAATCTCATTTACCAGTTTTGGGTTCATACAAAGGCTGTAGGCAAGATTGGAAAGGTTGGGGAATTTTTACTCTCCACCCCGTCTCACCACCGTGCCCACCACGCCATCAATCCGATCTACATAGATAGAAATCACGGCGGCATCTTTATCATCTGGGACCGACTTTTTGGAACCTTCCAAGAAGAAACGGAGCCATGTGTCTATGGAACGGTGAAACCCCTTCGTAGTTTCAATCCAGTTTACGCCAATGTTCATTACTATTGGGAATTGATTCAGCAGGCAGCTGCAACGAAAGGCCTCCTCAACAAACTGCTGGTTTTTATCAAGCGACCTGGTTGGGTCCCGCCCAATGGAAATGAGCCTGCAAGATACCTCCCCATCCCGGAAGTGAAACCGGAGTCCTTCGTGAAGTACGATCCAAAGCCAAGTGCGGAGGTTCGCTCGTACACGACAGCCTGGTTTGTCGGAATCTTACTCCTTTCTTTTGCCTTTCTACTCTTCGTGGCCAAATTTACGCTTCTCTCTCAGACTTTATTTGCAGTCTGGGTGACCCTTTCGCTCGTCTCGGTCAATGCGATGATTGAGGGGAAGTCTTGGGCGACCACCGCAGAGATTACCCGACTGATCTTTGGTTTCCTTCTCCTTGGCTATTTTGGTCTCGGTTGGACCTCTTACGGGATTGGCATCACCTTTCTGATGATGGCAGGATTTCATTTCTACAAACGGCAGGCAAATCTGCCCTCTCGGAATGCAAGTCCCTCCTATTAACTCCTAATTCTCCTCAGTGCGCGGCTCCATCGGCTGCGCACGCTTCCTATGCTTAACTCCCGTTAAGGCAAACTTCCCCGTTCCCTTTCGATTTGGCTCGCCATACGCGCAGGGATGTCTTTACTATGTCTCATGAGTGCCTTTTTTGACGCTTTTTTTCGGTTCCTTTTCCTTGACCGAAATCCTTGGCGTGAGATTTTGGCAGTGCACAATAAAATGTGAGGGCGAAAAAGATGAAACGAAAAAGATCCTTGTTCAGTATTTTGGGAGCCATCCTTCTGGTAGTCTCCTTCTCTGCATTTGCTTCCTACCAAAAGAAAAAAAACGAGCCAGTGTTTTTAGACAACCAAGTCTTCCAGAGATATGGAGACAAATGGGGCATGTGGGTAGATTTCCGCTTCGAAAAGAAGTCCTTAGAAGCCAAGGTTCAGGAGTTTGGAGCTGATTTAGAGGAAGTGCATTCCTTGAATGCGATTACTGAGAAAGAAAAAAAGAAACTGAACCGACCAGTCTTCATCGCTTATGGCAATGCGTATTCTGCGAAACTCCAGGAATCCGGATTTTATCGCGAAGCCGTTGATTCGCAAATCGACCAATTCATTTGGCCTGTTCTCCCAAACAACCGGTCTCGGATTTCTTCTCGCATCGGACGCCGTTGGAATACGCTCCATACGGGAGTCGATATTGCGATCCCAAAAGAATCGATCGTTCTTGCGGCTGCAGATGGTGTCGTTGAGATTTCTGGTCGGAGTGGTGATTACGGAAATACGATCAAAATCTACCACCATGATTTGAATCATTTTCATACGGTTTACGGACATAATAGCCAGTTACTCGTGAAAGCGGGAGATATCGTAAAGAAAGGGCAGATCATCGCGTATTCTGGAAATACAGGAAAATCCACAGGTCCGCATGTGCACTTCGAAGTTCGTTATCATAATGTGTATCTGAATCCAGAAAACTTTCTCACACCCTTTGAAGAAGGTGTTGCTACGAGCATGGTGAGTTTCGCACACTAGAAGAGTGACTGATCCTTTTCCCTTGAGACGTTGGGTTCCCGAGATACATGGGAACCTAACACAAATCATTTCCAGTGCCCCTGGAATCGCTTGCTTTGATTTCGATAACACTCTCATCTATAATGATTTTGGCGAAAAGTTAATGGAAGCTGTTGTCAACGATGGCATGGTCAACCTCCCCAACGATCTCAGTCCTTATTTTAGAAACCATTCTTATTGGAAAGATCATAGAAGCCACCCCACCGAAGAGAAGGCAGCTCTAATCTGGGAAGAGTATACCTACTTTTTAAAAGAATTTGGAATCGAAGCAGGTTACAGATGGACGAGTTTTCTCTTCCAGGGAATGACAAAAGAAGAGTTCTATGACTTTAGCAGAGCCAATTGGGCCAAGGTAAGTGGACATAGAACTGAGGAAGCAGTCTTCCCACAACCCGAGCTACTTGATCTCATTACATTTCTAAACAAAAAAGATTGGATTGTATATATTGTGACTGCCTCGCCCGAGCTAGGAATTGCTGCGATTTCGGATCATTTTGCCATTCCGGAATCTCAAGTGATCGGAATGAGACAGGCTTTTTCACCCGAGGGCAAAACCCTTCCAGTAATCATCGAACCCTATACCTACGGCAAGGGCAAGGTTGCTGCCATACTTTCTCGGATAGGAAATTTGCCTGACCTAGCCTTTGGGGATTCGTTTAACGACTTTCCTATGTTATGCTCTGCCAAACGAAAAGCAGTTGCCATGGACAAGGGCAATCCTGAATTTGTAGATGCCTGCCGAAAAGAAGGAATTTTAATTCAGCCTTTTATGAATCACGTTTAATCATATGACTCCCACACTCTATTTAGTATCAAATTCCCTCGGTGACGACAGGGATCTACCTCCCAGGACCAAAGAATTATTAGAAAAAGCAGATTTAGTGTTAGGTGAGGAAAGGCGCACTACCTCCACTTTGCTCAAAAAACTAGGCATCCAAAGAGACTTTGAAATTATAAATGAGCATTCTACAGAAAGTGAGATAGAAGAAATTCTCCTACGAATGCTTCAGATACCCCTTACTTGCATCATTTCCGATTCCGGGAGCCCTGGGATCGAAGATCCAGCTCGAAAACTCGTTCCCAAGGCGTGGGATTTTGGCATGAGCGTACATTCCGCACCTGGGCCGACAGCGGCTATGGCTGCGCTTGCTGCCTCTGGCTTTCAATCTTCGCCCTTTACGTTCGTTGGATTTTTTCCCAAGGACCAAAGAGAGAGAGAAAGGGACTTAAAAACGTATTTAAACCTAGGACACACCCTTGTTTTTTATGAAACGCCATACAGGACCAAACATATGTTAGAATCATTGGCGAAAGTCGTTCCTGCCAATCGACGTATTTTTTTAAATCTCGATATCTCCCTAAAATTTGAAAAAAGTTATCGAGGTGCTGCAAAAGAATTGTTTCAGTCCGTGCAGTCCAATGCGAAAGCCATGCCTGTATTCGTGATCGAAGAGAAAAATTCTAAGACGCATCGTTAGTTTCTTGACTTCCCTCTGTTATATTGGAATTTGAGTCATGGTCTCTAAACTCGAACCTTCTGATGCGGAAAAGGAATTGGCTTTTGCTGAAGCTGGTGATTATATAACAGATGTTGTCAAAGAAAACCTAAAACTCATACGACATACCAAAGGCTTTTCGCTCGATAAGCTTGCCAACCGCTGTGGTGTGAGTCGAGCCATGCTGAGCCAAATTGAACAGGGAAAGTCCGTGCCGACCATCTCCGTTTTGTGGAAGATTGCCAATGGTCTGAGCGTTCCCTTTTCAGAACTTCTCAAAGAAAAGAACCAAGACGGGATCCACGTCCTCAAGGCTGAAAATTCTAAAGTTCTCTACTCCAATTCCAAAGTGTTTGCGAGCCGTGCCTTATTTCCTTTTTTAGGAAACCGTAAAACGGAATTCTATGAACTCGTTTTAAAACCAGGCGGACATGAAGTGGCAGAACCTCATAAGACGGGCACGACGGAAAATATCGTAGTCGTGACAGGAAAACTCAGACTCCGCGTCGGGGAAAAGGTAGTAGAGTTAGATCCAAGAGATTCCGTTTTTTTTAAAGCAGATATTTCTCATGAATATTCCAATCCAACAGATGGGGAAACTCTCATGTATCTTGTCATGGATTATACAGATGAAGTTGGATAATTAAAAACTTGGAATATAGAGAATTAAAAGTCAATCTTCCGAAATCAGGCTCAGATGATCTCTATTCTCTGTTAGAACTTTTACAAGTCGCAGGATATTATGAAATTCTTTTCGATGGCGATGCTCCCAAAGAACCTGAGCAAGGCATACTCAAAGAGAATACAAACATTCGAATCTACTTAAATACGGAAGAGATTCAAAAAGAAATTCAAATACTCATTTTTTTAAAATCCAATTTTCCGCATAACTCAAATTACGAAACTCGAAATATTGAAACTAGAGACTACGAAGAAGCCTATAAAGAATTTTATAAGCCTTTCTCCATAGGAAAAAAACTTTGGGTGATCCCTACTTGGGAAAAAGATTCAGAAATAACAAAGGCTCTATGGCAACATAATGGCGGGATTCCTCTGTATATCAACCCGGGTGTAGCCTTTGGAACTGGTCACCATGAGACAACCAAACTCATATTGGAAAGATTAGATAGTCTCACGGACGAGGGTTCTATTTTTCAATCGGCTTGTGATTTAGGTACTGGGTCGGGAATTTTGTCAATCGGCCTTGCAAAACTCGGAACCAAAAGAATTTTTGCACTGGATATTGATCAAAATGCTGTTAAGGCTGCTTGGTCGAATTGGCAAGAAAATGATTTTTCAAAGGATATAAAATTCACAGTCGAAGAGTCGGGACTTGACAATGAAAATTGTTTGAAGGATGAATATGATCTTGCCATCGCAAACATTACATTCGCTGTCCTCTCTCAAAACATTCGTAATTTGGCTAAAATCAAATCAAAACGATTTATTTTCTCGGGCATCATCACGGAAAAAAAAGATGAGTTCTTGGAGCTACTAAAAACGAACCTTCCTGGCTCCCTACTCCACTCTCACGAGTGGAATGAATGGTGGGTGCTAGATTGGGTTAAACATTAGCCCTTCTTAAAAAACTTTATCAGCCTTACTTGATTACCAACTTCGTTGTACTCGATCCGATCAAAAACAGATTTTGTTAAGTAAATGCCTCTACCATGCTGTTCGTGTGCATCGTTTAAATCTTCTATCGGACGCTCTAAAACTTTTTTGTGATCAAAACCATTTCCTTCGTCCGTAATTCGATAGGCAACATAATCATCGTTTAAGACATACTCAATTTTTATCACCTTACGGTTGTATCTTGGATCTTCTTGTCTTTTTTGAATGAAATCGAGATAATTTCCTTCTAATAGAGCCTCTGATTTTTCATCAAAACCTATGTTTAAATTTCCATGTTCAATGGCATTGATGATGATTTCTCTTAGAGAAGTCCGAATCTCTGTTTGACTAATGGGACTAATGTGTTTTCCCAAGTGTGTTGTCACTTGTTGAGATACAAGCTCCGCATTTCTTAAATAATTATTGATCGTAAATTCAATACGCTCGGAATCAATAAAACCTAACAAAGTATCATCATACTGTGGTGTTAAAGTTGCCAAAATTTCTCTATTTTTTTCGAACTCAATGAATTGAAATTTAATATACATATCCTTGGGTTCTTTTACGTATTTTTGAGCAAACTCCACGCGAAACGTTCCCACTTTTCCGATCATTTTCAATTCAGCAAATTTATCATTTAAATAAAGAAGATTGAATCCCGCCTTTTTGCCCTTCATGGGAAAGAGTAGATCCGCTAGCTTTTTCCCTTTGATATCATCTGTCCTGTATCCTAAGTGTTTTGCAAGCGCCCGGTTTGCATTGATGATTTCGGTATCTTCATTTAAAAGTAAAATTACTTCATCTGCACCTTGGAAGATTTCTCTAAATCGTTTTTCCGAATCTTCAATTTTGGCATTAACATGTGATAATTCCCTGAGATTTTCTCTAAGACTCCGCGAAAGAGAATTGATTCGATCTGCAAGACCTAGTGAGAGCAGAGTGACTTCAAGTGCCGTTCCTATTTGAATGGTCCAGCGGGTAATCTGATTATCAGGGAGCAGACCTAAACTTTTCAAAGAGTACAGTCCAACACCTAACAAAAAGAAAGTCCAAGCGATTAAATAAAACGTCGCCGTTCTACCTTTTCTGATAAAGGCGACGACACCACTCGACACCATAATGATTAAAGAGATCAGGGCAAAACCGATCGCCAAAAGAATACTTGTCCTATATGAAAAAAAGAAAGTTATGATAGAAACAGCGATCAGTATGTATCCCCATTGCAGCATAAACTTCGCTAGAGCATGCGATAGTTTTTGGAGACTTAAAAAGTGAATCGCGAAAAAGACTCCGGAAAAGCAGGATGTGATGATAAAGAAAGGTAGGCAATAATTTGCCCACCAAACAGATTCTGGCCATAGATATTGAAAAGCAATTCCGTTATTAGCTAGATGAAAAAGGGAAATAGAAGTAATAAACAGCACATAAAGCAAATAACTTTTATCTCGAGTGAAAACATATATAGAAAAGTTATAAAAAATCATGACTAGCATGATGCCATAAAACAGACCAAAGATAATCTGCTCCTTATTCATCTTACTTATGCCTTCTGTCATGGACCAAGCCTCTAATGTGAGTGGTATAGTTGACTCGGACTTAATTCTTAAATAATAGACTGCTTCCGAATTTGGTGATTCAATTAATGGAAATATTACGTTTCTATAATTTTCATTACGCTCAGAGAACGGGAACTGATCGCCCGTTAAGCGTTTTAACTGAGGCGATAGATTTGATGAGTAAATTTCAATCTCATCAATCAAGGGAAAATTAAACTCTAAAAACCAATGGATTGCATTGTCAGATTTATTAGCCACAGGCAATCGCACCCAGAATTGAGAGGAGGAAAAACCAAGATTTTCGGAAAGCACGCGCTTAAATTTCGAATCAAGGCTCCCTGAAAGAATCTCTTCTGCCGTGACAGACGATGTCTTATCTTCCAAGAGGTAAAGATAGGGTAATAGATTTTTTCCCGCCGTATCTGCTTTGATCGGAAAAGCAACTTCAGCGAAAACGGGAAGCCCATAGAGTAACGCAAAGAGGGTAATTAGATACGTCAAAAGTGTTTTCAAATTAAAATTCCAAATATTCGTCTGTGATTCGCAAAAAAGCCAAAACTATTGCACGGTATTTTCGTATTTTTTCTAGCCTTTTTTCGGATTCTGAATATTTTAGGGGAAAGATTTATGAATCGAAAAGATTTCCTTAAAAAACTCAGCATCACAGGTACTCTACTCACACTGGCAAAAAGTTCCGACTCGTTTGGGCAAACCGAATCCCGAACAGAAGTGAAAGCACCGACCAAAACCAATCCTTCAAAAAAAGCAATCGTTCTGGGCGGCGGACTCTCTGGTCTTTATGCTGCCTACCTACTGAAACAATCAGGATACCAAGTCTCTCTAGTGGAACGAGGAGAGAGGTTGGGTGGCAGAATCGCAACCTTTACAGATAAAACACTCGGAATCACTCAGGACTTAGGTGGGGAATGGATCGGTGAAGGCCAATCTGATATCAAATCTCTTACAAAACAATTGGGTCTCACCTTAAAAAGTTCACCACTTGCGGCAAAGTTTAAGCTCCGAAATGAAGGTGGGACTTCTTTGGTCAATATCTCTCCGTCTTCGATTGAAACCTTAGAAAAAGTGATAGAACTTCATAAATCTCTTGGCGAATCCCAAAAACAAGGCCTCGATAGAATCAACTTTGCGGCTTATGCCCGTTACCAAGGCATTGCGGATGAAGAAGTGAAATCCATCAATGAAGTTTACAGAGTATTGCTTGGAGGGGATTTAACACAAATTTCTAGTGAGTCCTTACTCAGTGATCTTTCCTCACAAGAATCCGCTCTTCGTCCAGAATATTTTATATCTGGTGGAGCAGAAAATATGATCAAAGGACTGGCAGAACTCTTGGGTCCCGAAACGGAAATCTCACTCGGAGACAGCGTAACCAAGGTTAGTCAAATAAAGAATTCCGTACAAGTTGACCTTGCCTCCGGCAAAGTGATCAAAGCAAATGTTCTCATCTGTACCATTCCACCGCAAAGTATATTGGATATCAAATGGACTCCTAGTCTCCCAAAAGATATCGTGTATTCTAGTTTGCGTATGCAATCAGGTCGACTTGTGAAAAATTTAATCTTGTGCAAAAGTAAAGAAACGTTCTCTCCTTTCCTAAACGTAACCGACACACCAGCGCAGACGATGTATTTGAGTACTCCGGAAGCCATTGGCGAAAATGCTTTCGCGATTACGACTCTCACGAGCGGTGATAGAGCTCTCCTATTTGAAAAGGCGTCAGACAACCAAAGAAAAGTTTTATTAAAACTTTCCTTACAAGAACAAAAACAATTGGAAGCTGCCGAACCTCTGGAGAATGGATTTATCTTTCACTCTTTCAAAAAGCATACGGGGCATAGCGGATTTGTTTCTCTTTTTCCGGCAGGTTCTTTCGGCATAAAGGATCCTTGGTTTGAGTCCTACGAACGGGTGTTTTTCGCCGGAGAACATCTAGCCAAACACTCAGGCACAATGGATGCAGCTTTGTCCTCTGCGATTCAGGCAGTGAGTCGAATCTAAAAAATCATTTTAAACCGAATGCTTTTCTAAGTATGGTCGTATTTTTAATCAAGGTATCGTAAATCAGAAAACTTGATGAAAATACGATCATCGTATGTAACAAAAATTTCAAATACACATTCGCATCCCATTCTCTAAAATAGTATGCTATCAAAAGCGAAATCGGATGGTGTAAGAGATAGATGGGCAAACTGGAATCCACGAGATAAACGGTAAAGGAATTCGAAACGTTTAGATAACGTTCAAATGCTAATACAAAAAACTTTGTCCAGATGAAAGGAGAGAGGCACCATAACAAAATATGTAATCCGCGTTTTTCAATGCCATAAGTAAAATAAGGCATCCATAGAGGATCAGAAATTTCGAGCTGATAAAAACTTAAAAACACAACGAGACCAGCAAGTAGCCAATTCAAACTCGCAATAGTAGAACCTCTTTCTATAACTTCAAAAATAGTTTTTCCATAAAAAGAAAGAATACCAACAAGGAAAAAACCAAACTGGTAAATGAATGTCAGTTTATCAATGCCGTAAACATCATCTCCTCTAGGAAAAAATGAATGTCCAAGGATTGTTAAAGAAACTGTCAGGATTACGTAACCCAAGAAACAAAAATTTTCATTTTTCGGAAAGAGCCCCGCAATTTTTTCGATCCATAATTTCGGAAATAAAAAGAAGAGAATGCTGAAAAGCGTAAGATCAACGAGAAACCAAATATGGGAATGCGCAAAATAATCCATAGAAAAAAAATTTGGATAAAACTGGAAGTAGGATAAGTTTGGATGATGGATCTTAACGACGAGAAAATACTGAATGGGCGCAAGAAAAACGAGACCAAGGACCATAGGAATCAAGATTCTCTGGATCCTGCCCAATATATAGTTTCCCATGCCTTTCTTTTGCCAAACGAGAGCTGAAAAATATCCAGAAATTAAATAGAAGAGTGGCATCCGAAAACTATGAATATAGTAACAAAAATAGCCAAAGACATCGGCTCTTTCTTTGGCTTGGATCGCATAACCAATTTTTGGTGCATAGACGATTGCAGCATGGAATAGGATGCCAAGAAAGAGGGCAAACGAACGAAGATTGTCTAGATAAAATAATCGACCCATTCCTACTTCTGGAATAAGAAGAGTTCCACCTGCCGTCGATTCTTTTTCTTTGATTGACATACTGTCTTCCATTAGTCCAAATTTTCGTATGGAGCCGGAACCAGAAATAGAACGTTTTTTTTCTACGATCTCTGATGAAGAGATAGCACGAGAGAGAAGAAAAGCAAAAGAACTAAAAAATTCTGCCTGGTGGAAAAATAAACGCTCTAATGGAATTTGTCATTATTGTGGTCAAAAATTCAAAGTGGAAGAGCTGACCATGGACCATTTAATCCCTATCATACGAGGCGGTCTTTCTATTAAGGCCAATTTAGTCCCATCCTGCAAAGAGTGTAATTCGAAGAAAAAACATAGCCTACCCTTCGAAAAGGACTTCTTCGGGTAATGGAATTAAATGATTTAGGATTTCAGGGAGACGACTTTCTACCAAATCGATCTTCTGAAGAAATTGACCTCGTCGATGAACGAGGTAATACCTTTCAATGGGAAGTTTTCTATTCTTTTTCCTTAAGTGGCAATGAATATTTGGTATTTCTTCCCACTTCGGAAGCGGAATATTACTTAGTAAATGTGGATATGGATGATCCTGAATCTGATGTTCCTGGTTATATCGTTTTACGACTCAGTAACGATGACAATGGTGACGAGATACTAGAAGAGATCCTCGATCCAGATGAGCTTGAAGAAGTCGCAGAGTTCGTGGAAGATGAGATCGGACTCATAGGCCAGTTTCTTAGCTCGGAGGAATGACGAGTGTTTCGCCCTTGCTCACAATTTCATTTTTCTGATTTGTCCATATAATTTTCATTTTCACCGCTTTCAATCTATCCACTTTCTCGATCACTTCCACCTTACAGGTGATTGTATCTCCAAAGAAAACCGGTTTCCGAAACTTCGTTGTTGTTTCCAAGGCAACAGTCCCAAGACCCGGTAGCTTCATCCCAAGCACTGGTGCTAGCAAGGACGCAGCAAGGCCACCATGGGCAATACGAGTTCCAAAGACAGTTGTTTTGGCGTACTCCTCGTCTGTGTGAAGAGGATTAAAATCCCCGCTGATTCCGGCAAATAGATACACATCAGTTTCGGTGATGGTTTTCGAAAAGGAAGCCGTATCATTTATTTGAATTTCTTGAAACGTTTTTCCTTTTTGGTAGCTCATTCTAATACTCTCTTTTTTTTAGATTCAAATTTAAAATGAAAACAAACTCTTTCGTTAGGTGCCGAAGAAACATCGACGGCTTTTCCAGCTAGCTGACTACAAAGTGAAAAAATGACAGATAGCCCTACCGACTCCGCTTTTTGAATATCGGAACCTTCAGGAAAGCCTTTCCCGTTATCCATATAGATCAACTCCATCTCTCCATTATCTTGCACTCTTAGAGTTATGGAAATGAGTGCAGCCTTTGTGCTCGGGAAGGCGTGACGAAATGAATTTGTCAGCATTTCTGTAATGATGAGTCCGAGAGGTATCGCATCAGCCGGACTTAATTCTTTAGAATCAATTTCTAAATTGATGGATACATCCATTCTCATGTACATAAGTTTGATGTTTTCGACTAAACTTTCGATGTATTCTAAAGCATTTAGGGTTGCTAAATTTCTGGAACCGTAAAGCTTTTCATGAACCAACGCAATGGCCTTAATACGTGCTATGCTTTGCTCAAGAATGACTGCTGATTCTTTCGGTGCTGTATAAGATTGAAGCTGCATGAAGGAGATGATGACGGCCAAATTATTTTTAACTCTATGATGAACTTCGGTTAACAGTATTTTATTTTCTTTTAAGGATATTTCCAAACGGGATTGTTTATCGATATAGTCTGTGATATCTGTAGTGATGGCAATGGCACGGCCTTCCTTTTCTTCCTCGTCATAAATATAGAGTCTGTTCTCCAAACCCCATTTCACTCGACCATCAGGAAGTTTTAATCGGAAAAGAATGCCGACAAAATTTTCCGTTAAATGATTCATCCAGATATCGGACATACGGTCTCTATCTTCTGGATGAAGCCGCTCGATCAAAAGTCTTGAGTCTTTCAGAATTTCTTCGCGAGAAAGCTCAAAAAATTTTGCCGTCTGAAAGGATAATAATTCAATCTGCCATGTTTTTAGGTTAAAAACAATAACAGAATCTTGAACTTGCTCTAATATATTTTGATATAATAACTCATTTTGGTTTTTTTCACGGATTGTTTTGTACTCTCGAAGGATCTCTCTTCTTAATAAAAAGAAAATTAAGAAGGCCGAGACGATCACAAAAAACCAACCTTTTAACGATTGGGCAAAGCGTACGGAGTCCATCTGGTAGATGGCTAAAGCCAATAAATGATCTGATACGAAAATCCAAATCACTCCGAGCAAAAAATATATTAAAGAAACTCGGAGTGCTGCCTTCATTTGTTATGAGAAATCCTGCAATTCATTAAATCTTTCATTGACCGATATTTCTATGGATTCGCTAATCTTTTGATAACTTGTCCAAATTTGGTTTAACTCATCCGGTGCATATTTTGCTAGCCTGGAGAGTGAGCCTAAGTATTTTCCTACCAAGTAAAAAGTCAACAAGCTTCTATCGGCTAACTTCGCTTTCCCAGAATAATGTACGAATTCCTCAACTGAATCTTTTTTTGAGAGTGAAAGTATGACAAACAAAGATAAGGCATCTGCAAAAGCAAATTCAATGGACTGGAATCTTTTCCGATCATTTTCGGTATCCATTTTGACTAGGATCTCAAAGAGATGATTTTGAATGGTATCGGAGGGAGAAGAAGGATTTTCAATTTTTGAGAAATCTGCCATAAATTTCGCCTTACCAGGATAAATGGAAGCGATGATAGATCTCTGGACCTCACTCGTACCACCACCGATTGTTCCAAGTTTTACATCTCTATAGAACCTTTCTACAGCGTACTCTTTCATATAGCCATATCCTCCGAAGAGTTGGACCGAGTCGCGTGCAACATCTTCCGAGATTTCAGAGGAGATCAATTTTCCAAGTGAACTTTCCAGCGGAGAAGGAATGCCAGCATCTTTTCTCTCAGCAACCCAGTAAATCAATCGCCTTGCCGCTTGGATATATACCCAATTTCGTACCAAAATATCTTTCATTCCAAAAAAAGAAGAGATGGATTTTCCAAATTGTACTCGCTCTTTCGCATAACGCATACCCGAACGAAAACAAAACTCCATCGCGCCAGCAAGACCAGCTACAAATACAGTTCTTTCCCATTCAAGAGTTTCCTTACCGATTCTGAGGAAACCCGAATTGAGAGGACCTAACAAATTTTCTTTCGGTATGACCATATCTTCAAACACCAGTTCGGCTGTCATAGACGTATGATGACCTAATTTTTTTAGTATCTTACTTACTTTGAAACCTTTTGTTTTATCTTCAACGATAAAGGCCGAGATGCCAAGTGGCCCTCTTCCTTTTTCAGAAGTTCGAGCCATGACAACAAATACCTGTCCAACTGGACCGTTCGTGATGAACATTTTGGATCCGTTGAGCTTCCACCCTCCATCTACTTCTTCGGCTCGAGTAAGTAAGGCGGCAGCATCCGATCCAGATGCAGGTTCACTTAACGCAAAACCAGCGATCCATTCTCCAGAGGATATTTTAGGTAAATATTTTTTCTTCTGAGCCTCCGTACCTTGAAAGACTATGGGCATAGCCCCTATAATCATATGGGCTGCCCATGACAAACCCATCCCGCCATCAAGGGAGCCCGCAGAGAAAGCATCGGTTGCGTGAGAGCACTGTAAACAACTCGCACCTTGCCCGCCATATTCGGAAGGGATGGAAAGACCTGTGAGTCCAGCTTTGCTAAATTCTTTCCATAACTCATTTGACCAAATTTCTTTTTCGTCTCTCTCCTCAGCGGAAGGCAGGACCTTATCGCGTGAAAAATCAAATACAGTTTCAAAGAAGTCTTTATCAGCTTCGGTCAAATACGGATTCAGTTTTGGGTGTCTCATTGGTATATCCTATTAATTTCATTTGCAAAGGTATCGGCGATTACATTACGTTTCATTTTAAGAGTACGGGTCATTTCCTTGTCTGGATCAAACTGCCTAGGGACAATATAGAAATTATTTGCAGGAACAAGCTCAAATGCTTTGAATCCGTTTGATTTGGCTATGATCCGAGATATTTCGGACTTATATAATTCTCTAACCCTGGGCTCCTCGTTCCAGGTCGTATAATCATTATTGATACCTGCAATTCGGCTCATCACCGCCTCAAAATTTGGCACGATCAGTGCGCCCAATGTCTTTCTGTCGTGTCCGATGACCATCACCTGATCAATATAAGTCGAAGTTAATAACTTGTCTTCAATCGGAATCGGCTCAATATTTTCGCCACCAATGAGAGCGATGGTATCCTTTGATCTTCCCGAAAAGACCAATTCATTCCGAAATGTAATCTGCATCAAATCACCTGTATCGAAAAATCCATTGGAATCAAAAACAACCTGATTCAAATCAGGGCGCTTGAAATATCCGGATAGTATCTGAGCAGATTTGATCCATAGTGTTCCTTTGGCACCGGGTTCTGTCAAAATCCTTCCCGAATCATCTTTGAGAATGACATCGTAGCCATCGATGGGATTTCCGACAGTTCCTTTCGTAGGTTTTGCATCGGACCGAATCGAAACAACGGCGGAGGTTTCTGTCATGCCATAACCTTCCAGAACTTTCAATCCGATGGCAGATAAAAATCCATCCACGACACTAGGAAGAGCAGAACCTGCCGAGATACAGATTCGAATCCTACCACCTAACGCTCGATGTATTGGTGCAAAAATTTTAATAGATGCTAGCTTCAATGGTGCTAAGCCAATGAGTATGAAGATAGAAAATAATCTTTTGGAAAGTTTCAGAAATAGATTCTCCTTTAGAATCTGAAGTTCATAGCCAAAAACCACTGCTTTGTGTTTTGCCCAAGTTTTGCCGACCCTCAAGAAAAAATGGAATAATTTTTCTTTGAATCCGCCTTCTTTTGCTACTTTCACCATGATTCCATTATAAACAGATTCCCAGATTCTCGGAACGGACGGAAAGATGGTCGGACGGAAGTCCCTGAGGTCGTCTTTTAAAGAGGTCATATTCGAAACCAAAAAGTCAATTCCTAGGGAAAGAGTCGCGTATTCAATCGCACGTTCAAATGCATGCCAGGGCGGAAGTAAGCTAACAGCCGTATCCTGAGATGACATGTCTAATCTAGCGATTGTATTTTGTATCGCTGTTAACCAACCCGCCTGCGAAAGCATGACACCTTTCGGATTTCCTGTTGTTCCAGATGTATAGATAAGTGTGGCAAGTGAATTTGGATCAATCTTTTGCAATCTTTCAGCTAGAAGATTTGGATTGTCTGCCAAGGATTTTTTTCCTAAAGTGGACAGGAGTGAAGCCGATTTTTCACCTAACTCAAGTTCGCCATTATCATTTTCTAAAACATATATCTGCTCAAGAAATTTCAACTTGTCCTGTAATTTTTGAATTCTGTCTAAATCCTTATCTTTTTGTACAACTAAATATTTTGCTTCGGAGTGATTTAATATATAGAGAATTTCATCTTCCACAATGTCTGTTCCACGCGGAACGACAACACCACCCGCAGATAAAATGGAAAGATCCATCGTGAGCCAGTTTGTCGTCGCATCACAAAAGTAGGCGACACGATCCCCGATGGCAAGTCCAGAGGAGATCCAGCCAGCGGAGTAAGCATCCACTCTTTCTTTTTGCTCTAAAAAACTAAAGCCGGGGAACATTCCGGCTTTGTCTCGCTTACGAAAACTGACTTTATTAGGAAAGCGAGTTGCTACAGAACCAAGTACATGATATAGTAAGGTCGGCTGACTTGTCATAAATTTCTTCTCCTTCGGAACCGCTTTGGTCTCTGAAGGATAAAAAACCAGTGTTCTTTTTTCAAGTTTTTTTGTGATTTTTTGACAAATTTAGGCCAAATTAGGACAATGATATGTTTTTTTGGGTTCAAAACGGGATCCTAACACCCCGATTGCCAGCGGTATCCAAGCCGACTGTTCCTAAGATCCATCTTCTTTCCGAAGGCCATGGGCTTCAGGCCTTTGACCCGGATGAGGAGGCACCCCTCGCCGCGAATACCAGCCACATCTTCCAGAATCCAAAATCGGCTTACACGGAGGAGCAACTTGCGCCCGAAAATGAGACTTCCCCTCTTCTCTTTGCTAACCAGCTGATGAGCTCTCCCGTGACGACTCTCCCTTCCCATGCACTCGTATCCGATGCAAAACTCCTTTTTTTAGAAAAGCGATTTCGTCACATTCCTGTTGTAAATGAAAAACAAGTATTGATTGGGATTGTCTCCGATCGGGATGTTTTGAGATCGGTTGCAATTGATGAGAGCCCAAGCAATATTTTAATAACCGAAATCATGACCGAGCGCGTCCTCAGCGGAAGCCTACAGACAGAAATTCGATATGCCGCCAAGGTCATGTTAGATGAAAAAGTAGGATCTTTGCCTATTTTAGATTCAAGTGGTGAAATCATCGGAATCATCACCCGAACTGATTTAATTCGGGCCATCGTAAAATTTCCTGGTTTTACTCTCCTAGCCTGATAAAAAACTGCCTTCTATGCCCAAGAACTATATCACAGACATATTTGTCATATTATTCTACTTCATCGCCGTTTTCTATTTTGGATTTCATTTTTCAAAACGCAAATCCTCGGAAGAGGATTTTTATCTAGGTAAAAAACAGATTCATTGGGTATGGCTTTTATTCTCCCTTGTCGCTACCGAGACATCGAGTTTGACCTTTCTTTCTATACCTTCTCTGTCCTATAAAGGGGACTACTCATTTCTACAAGTTAGCATAGGATATATTTTCGGGCGGACAATCGTCGCCTACCTACTCCTCCCTGCCTATTTTGGAGGCGAACGAATTTCAATTTATGAATATCTGAAAGAAAGATTTGGAACATCTGCGCAGAGATCGATGTCTCTCATTTTCACTGTCTCACGGATTCTCGGCGATGGCATTCGTTTGTATGTAACTTCGTTGCCAATCGCATTTTTAATCAGTCGTATGAATCTTTTTGCTTGGAATGAAACACACGTAGGCATCATTTCTCTATTTTTACTTTCGATCGCGACAATCATCTATTCAGTGTATGGCGGTTTTAGAGCCATCGTTTTTACTGATTCCCTGCAGTTAGTCATTTATTTGCTAGGTGGATTGTTTTCTCTTGGTCTCCTGATACACTTAACCTCCCACCAAAATAATCTCTACGGAACATTCACTCAACTATTTGACTCAGGCAAACTTTCGATTTTTCATTTGCATTGGCTGGATACAGATAATTCCTACTTTTTTTTATTTGCCATATTAGGAGGTGCATTCATTTCCATCGGGTCGCACGGCACTGATTTGATGTTAGTCCAAAGGATCATTGCTTCAAAAGATTTACAAACAGGACAAAAGATTTTAATCTCTAGCGGCATTTTTGTCTGCATTCAATTTTTGTTATTTTTATCTATAGGATCACTTCTCTATATATTTTTCCAGGGCAAAACGGTAGCTCCCGATAAAGCCTTTAGCTTATTTATCATAGAAGAAATTCCATCTCCTTTTCTTGGCTTACTACTCTCAGCCATCCTTGCTAGTGCCATGTCTACACTTTCTTCTACCATCAATTCTCTTTCTTTGACTTGGGCCAGAGACTGGGGAATGGATCGATTTTTTAGTCCCAAACTCATTAGTTTGATCTTTGGAGTTATTTTATTTTTCTCCTCACTTGTTCCGTTTGCGCTCAGCGAACAACTTGAGAAAGGAATATTAGAAGTTGGTTTAACGATTTTTTCTTATACGCTTGGCCCAACGATCGCACTATTTTTATTTGCGTCAAAAAGGTCGAAGCCAAAATTCCCCAACTGGATCATTTCACCCTTGTTATTTGGCTCTATCTTAATACTTATTATACTAACCCAGAGCATCAAATTGCCCTTCACAACCTTGATTCCGGCAGGCATCTTTATTTTTAGCTCAGGCTGGACGCTCCTCCACTTGGCTTTCTCCGGATCGCGATCATAGCCATATCATCGTTTAATGTAGAGACTCCTGGTTTCGTCAATATCTCTCCCGTATGTCTCTCTGCCTCATTCACTAAGATTGCCATGAAATCTGAGGCAGAATTTTTCCCATTAGAGAGAAGGATTTCATTGATTCGTTCCCTGCCAAAAAAAATTCTATTTTGATCTCTGGCTTCATCTAAGCCATCTGTATGTTCGAAAAATATATCACCTTCATCCAGTATCACTCCACGTCTCTCAATGGTTGTTTCGAAAAATGAATTTTCATCCATCCCGAGTGGTAAGCCCCCCGCTGGGAGTTCATGGATTTTATGCTTTGAAGCATCATAAAACAAAGGTTTGATGTGACCTGCTGAGATATATTCTATTTGTGTATTTTTAGAATCATAAACTCCCAAAAAGAATGTAATAAAAATATGATCAGGCGTTTCTTCATAAAGATAAGCATTTAGTTCCAATAAGATTTTTTTAAGATTTCTTTCCCCTCTTCGTAAAATCGATCGTAGTTGAGAGCGAAATAAGGCCATGATGATGGCAGGACCTACCCCATGATTGGAAACATCTCCGATACAAAATGCGAGTTTGCCCTCGGAAAGGTCTATAAAATCATAATAATCTCCACCAACGCCTGTCATGGCCTTATAGAATCCAGTTAGTTCCAATGTATCAGAAAGACTCGTGGGTAGTTTCTCGGGGAGTAATCTTTTTTGTATTTCTTCTGCAGCGGCAAGTTCACCACGCATTTCTTCTCGCTCTCTTAATCCCACCACCATGTCGTTTAAAGAGTCACTCAAAATTCCGACTTCATCATAACCAGCTTTTGGAAAGGATACTTGCAGATTTCCTTTTTCAATTTCTTCCGCTTTTTTACTAATGAGTTTTAATTTGCGAACAAAAAACCAGGCAAATAGATACGCGAGAAAAACAGCGACAAGACAGATGATTCCTACGTAGCGAATGGTTTCATCCCTATTGTTTCGAATTTGCCTTAGACCTTCCGTTCGATCGATGATAAGAAGATTATAACCAAGCAAGTCCCTTTGCAGAATATCATAAAGCAAACCTTTAGATTCACTTTTCGATTGTATGATCGGCGTTGTATCGAGATACCACATCATTTCCTCTGCTTCTGATCTGCTTCGAATATGAACGCCTGAATCTTCAAAAACGGAAACCCCTTTAAAACTGGGCAGTTCAGTTTCAGAATTCCCAGAAAGAATCCACTCTCTTAGAAGTTTTAACTTTTGAGCTTCCATTTTTCGAGTCTGCAAATCTTTAAAGTAATGATCTAATTGTTGTTTGTTTGACTGAAAAGAGACAAAGACAAAATCTTGCAAAGCAAAATCTCGCAGATGTCGATAAGAATCATCTAATATCTGTTCATTAAAACCAGAATAATCATCCTTTGCAACTGTTAATCGCTCTATTTCGTCTTTCTTTTCTTCAGCCAGTGATTCTAGTTTTTGAATTTCGAATTGAATTTCCTCTGGATCGATTGGTTTCTCATTCGGACTTAAATTTGTTTTTAAACTCGTCTGTAATTTCACGATGTCTGAATCTATTTTCCCAAGTTGCAATTTTAGATCTTCGAGATTCTTCTTCCAGTTTTTGTAATAAGTGACGAGTCCCGCTTTTGCAGGAGAGAGTTCGTTAAACAGATTTTCTCGCTTATCCAATAATTTCCGATAGGCTGACGATAAATTGACAAATTCTTTATCGGATCCTGGCTTCTTCTTGCTACTCGTGCGTAGCTCAGTGATCCGGGCGCGAAGTTTCGTGGACAATAATTTGATTTCTCCAGCGATGGTTCGATCCTCTTCTAAAATTTTATCGTACGTTGTGTTTCCACTGGCAATTGATTCATAGATTTTAATTGCTCGAACGGCCGAAGTAGGATTTTTGAAAATCGGCCGGTAAGAAACTTCATACTGCCTACCATTAATATCGTACGTTTTGGAACTTAGTTGACCGATCTGTAGTTTCGTTTGGTTTTCGTTAAAGAAGGATTTTTTTTCGGATATAAAACTTTGATTTCCAAACAATTTTTTCCCCGTCTGACTAGAGTTAGACATGATCTGCCCTGTATCCATATTTTCCTTCCCTGTATGATCGTAAGAAAGAATTCTAATTTTTTCGGGACTTAGACCCAAGGCCAAGATTTGATCTTGAAATGAATCTCTGAAAAAAATTTGCAATGCCTTGTTTAAAGCAGATTCAAACGAAATTTCTTTTGCTTTTGCAACCTTGCCTCTCTGGGCTAATTGAATCGATAAAGACTCAAGCGTTGTGAGCTTTCGTTTTATCTCGGTTTGATTGGCTTCCGATTCTTTGACAGCATTTACTGCCGCTTTTAATGCCGTAATTTCATTTTCCGCATCTTGGAGTTCTTGGCTTGCTTTCTCCTTTGTAATCTTCTGAATCGCAGCCTTTTCTGCCAGCATTTGCAACTTCGACAATGACCGCTCGTCAATCAATGCTCCTGATCTTTTTTTTAACTGATTTTTTACTTTCGCTTCAAAATCAGATATTTCCTTTTCGGAAAGGTATTTTGAGAAATAGGTATCCTCGGAACTATAAATATTTTTTTTCTTAAGATTTAACCCTAAGGATTTTCCAAGATCTTTCAGAGTGCCCAAAAAACCTGTTTCCTGTTTTACAACAACTCGCCTAAACTTAGTTAGTTCTTTTTTCTTTTCACGAACACGAATCTTAAATTCTTCAATCAAAACTAAACTTCGATTCAGGTTTTCCAAATCCAAAACGATTGTATTTACGAACTCTAAAGGCATTTTGATTTCTGCATTTATTTTTTGGCTTAAGGCATTCTTTTGCTGATTGTAATTGATCACCGTGGTCACAGAGACGATTGCAAAAATAAGCAAGACCGTAAAAAATGAAAGTTTGATACGAATGCCAGGCGAGATGATTCGCAAGACTTGTTTTTTATTCATGATTTCCTTTCCGAAAAAATAGCGTTACTTGGTTTTTATTTTCTAACGAAATCCGCTTATAATAAAGTCGAGTTAACTTTTTTAATGCACTTAGACCGAAGCCGCCTTCCGCACCCGAATCATAAAGAGATTCCAAGGTTGGACCGATCGCATGATTGGGATCAAAAGCAAGCGCGTCGTCCACAATTACCATTTTCCAAAACGTCGGAAACGATAAGAGCCTGATTTCAATTTTTTGTTTTCTAGAATTTAAATTGCCATGTTCTATGATATTGCTTACCAGTTCATCCATGCAAAAAATGATCCGGTTTCTGAGAATTGAAGAGCCTTCCTCTGCAAGAAATTTGCGAATTTCATTACGAAAACCTGATAAATGTTCAACGCTTGGATCTAAAAAGAGAACTCTTTCGGCAAGGGATCGCATATACTCACTAAAAGTTTGCTAAAGCACCGTCCACGCTTGGAAACACTTTTACTTTTTTAGTGAAATACATAAGATCGAGCGTATCCTTTACCTCTTTTGAAAGATTGCAGAGGACAAGATCTCCTGATTTTTCCTTCAAATACTTAAGTGTAGCACTTAAGACGCCGATTCCAGCTGACGAAATATAGGTGAGACTTGTAAAATCTAATATAACATTAGTGATACCGTTTCCTATCAAGAGTTCAAGTTGAAGTTTTAGATCGGGAGCCGTCTTTGCATCAATCTCGCCCGTAATTTGAAGTATGGAAGGATTTCCCGATTTCTTTTCAACGATTGTTAATTTTTCCATTATGCTTTCCTTAAATTTTTCATCATGTCTTTGTCTTGAATGATTTTATAAAGTTTTCTTTCCAAACCATCGATTTCAAAATAGAACTTAGAATCGGGGTCTCCCTCGAAAATATATGCATATTTGCGTATGCCTTGAATGGCCTTTTTGGCATTCCCTTCTAAAATCCCTCGCGTCACAGAATAATAGATTTCAATTGCGAGTGAATCCCAAATATTTTTTCGAAAGCCCTCTTCTCTTTTATCCAAAGCGTTTAACAAGGTTTCTACTTCGGCTTTGTTATAGGTTTCAGTTTCATGATACGTAAGAATGTATTGGGATAAGAGTTTTTTACACCTAGATAAGTTATTTGATTTTGTAGCAAGTAATACCTGTTGGTAAAGATTATGAATGGTTTTTTCCAAATAAACTTTTTTGCGAGTCCCATCTAAACGGACTGTATCGAAGGCCTCTTTCATTTCATCTAGGCTCAATGTTTGAATCGAATCTTCGAAGCGTTTCTCATTTGTTTCCGCAGTTTCCTTTGCGAATGTCTTTAGTGGTCGTTCTATGATAAAAACAAACTCTCTAGCTTCCTCCGACTTCGCAAGCAAGGGAATCTCTCTAATATGTTCGAGAAAAAAAATGCACGAGTCACCTAATGCAGAGAGACTTTCAGCAATCGCCTGGGAGATGAGTCGCTTACACTGATGAGGAATCGTTTTTTCATAGGCAGGATCTTTCAGGTCTTCCTGGATTTTGTCCATCAGTCTAGATGCTGTCGTTGCTAAATGAGCCTTATCTCGCTCCCAACCACCGTAGACTAAAGATTCATATAGATACTTATTGAAGTTTTTTTTGCCTGCAAGTGCAAGGACCCGAATCGTCTTAATTAATTCCAGTGCGAGATCGGCAGGGATTGTGGTTCTTTGATTCATCAATTTTCTTTACAGCAAAGTATCCCTAGGTTATCCCTTGGGCAAATCTTACTGTAAAGATAAATTCTAAACTAAAATGGAATTTGGACTATCGCCTTCTTGTTTTTTTAGAAGCTGGCCCTCTATTTCCACCACCGTTTCCACCACCACCTGGTCTTTGTGGCCTTCTTCCGCCTCCACCTCCGCCGCCGCCAGATCCATGAATCTTCGGAGCTTTTCCAGTATGTGATTCTACATTTTTGGAATGAAAAGGTTGTTCCCTGTCCACTGGTATGGAGATTCCAATCACCTTCTCAATGTCTTTGATCAACGAACGTTCGTCAGCCTCACAGATGGAAATGGCAATACCTTTTGCACCTGCTCTTGCTGTTCTGCCAATCCGATGCACGTAGGTTTCAGGGACATATGGGATTTCAAAATTAATCACATGAGTGATGTCATCAATATCGATACCACGTGCGGCTAAGTCTGTCGCAACGAGTGCCCGATTTTTTCCCGATCGGAAGTCTTCTAAAGCACGCTGTCTTGCCGATTGTGATTTGTTTCCATGGATGACATCTACTCTCACACCGTTTTTTGCCAAAAGTTCCGCGACCTTATTGGCACCATGTTTCGTTTTTGTAAAAACGATGGCTCTTTTTAGAGCTTTGTCTTTAAAGATGTGAAGGAGCAGATCCTTTTTTTGGTCTTTATCAACATACATAACCGATTGCGCAATGAGTTCTACAGTCGATGAAACGGGTGTTACGTCAATACGAATGGGATTTACAAGAATGGATTGCGCCAGCTTTTCGATGTCAGGTGGCATTGTTGCTGAGAAAAATAAATTGTGCCGTTTTTTGGGTAAAAAAGTTAATATCTTTCTGATGGCATGAATAAAGCCCATATCGAGCATTCGATCTGCCTCATCGAGTATAAAAACTTCTAAGTTTGCAAGTGAGACATATCTTTGGTCCATGAGATCCACGAGTCTACCCGGAGTCGCAACGAGCACATCGACTCCACTCGCAAGAGCTTTTACTTGTGGCGATTGACCTACACCACCAAACAGAACAGCTGTCTTGATTTGAAGGTATTTTCCGTATATTTTAAAACTATCATGTACTTGCACGGCTAGCTCACGTGTGGGAACGAGCACAAGAGTCCGCGGTTGTTTTGGCATGGTTTTACGATTATCAAGCATCAAATTATGAAGGATGGGAAGGGCAAAAGCTGCCGTTTTACCTGTTCCTGTTTGCGCACAACCAAGAAGGTCACGTTTTTCAAGTAATAATGGTACAGCCTGTATTTGAATCGGGGTTGGTTTCGTATAACCAGTCTCGTTCACTGCCTTGAGAATGTGGGGATCGAGCGATAGCTCGGAAAATGTTTCGATTTTTTTATGCAAGGGTTGCCTACGTATATCTTTCCAGAATTGAGAACCAAGCCAATTTGAATAGGGAAATAAACCCCTAAGGGATGAAAAAAAAGTTGACGAAATGGAGAATTCTTACGTCTATAAAGTCAGAATATGAAATCTTCTATCAACATTCCTAGTTCTCTCCTCCTCCTCGGACTCATATAAGTTCGAGGGAGAGAGTGCTTTGTCAATGGAGCCCGAGTCCCTCAAAGGATTCGGGCTTTTTTGTTTGTAGCCTCCTGCAGACAAAAACCCCTTCCAATGAGAGTCCTCTGGCGATGGAAGGGGGGAAAAAATGTATCAAGATCAAAACTTCCAGAAAAAAATCTGGATCCAAGATGTAACTTTGCGTGACGGCAATCAGGCATTAAAAAAGCCATGGACACTTTCTGAAAAAGAATCCGTCTTTGATAAGTTAGTTGAGCTGAACGTAAACGGTATCGAAGTTGGATTTCCTTCTTCAAACAGCAGTGAATTTGAGGCTTCCGCAACTCTGGCAAAAAAAGCACCTGCACATATCACCATCGCCGGGCTTTCTCGTGCGATTCAAAAAGAAATTGAAGTCACTTGGGAAGCGATCTCCCATGCCAAACTTCCAAGATTGCACATCGTCTACCCAGTGAGTGCCTTTCAAATTCAAAATGTGCTTAGAATTTCACCCGAGCAAGTGTTAGAGAAAATATACAATGCAGTAAGTTTTGCTAGAAAAATCAGCGGAAAACAAACGAGCATCCAATTTTCAGGTGAACATTTTGGAGATGCCTTAGATAACTTTGACTTCGCAGTGAAAGCTTTCCAGACATCTATTGAGGCAGGAGCCAATGTGATCAATCTTCCAAACACAGTCGAAAGATACAGACCCTTCTTATTCGTCGAAATGGTGAGAAAGTTGGCAGAACAGATTCCAGAACATATCACAATCTCTGTTCATACGCATAACGACTTAGGTATGGCAACAGCTACAACTGTCGAAAGTTGTTTTGCGGGAGTGACCCAAGTGGAAGTTGCCTTGAATGGATTAGGTGAAAGAGCAGGGAATACGAATCTATATGAAACTGCGATCGCTCTTCATGAATGCGGTCAGAAATTGGATTTAAATTTTCAAAGAATCTATCCAACTGCAAAGTTCATTGCAGACCTGACAGGAATTCCGATTGGAGAAAAAGCACCAATCGTTGGTTCAGATATCTTTGCTCATAGAAGCGGAATCCACCAAGATGGAGTCACCAAAACGATGGGTCAAAAGAAGGGAGCTTACAGAACCTTTACACCTGAATTTGTTGGACGAACAGATGAGGAATCCATTCGCTTTACAAATCAATCTGGTGCCAAGGCGATAAAATACATGTTAGATGGAGTAGGAAAAATACTGGAAAATGAGAAAATTCAAATTTTGTTCCATAAAGCCAAAGAAGTTTCCAGTTCACAAGGCAATCGAGCGATTGAAGTTGAGGAACTCATTGCTTGGTCCAAAAATCTCTAACAAAATATTTCAGAGTTGACATTCAATTGCCTATGGTTACATATTTTGACCTACGCATTGTTCGTTGCTTGAGGATGATATATGGCCACTACTTTGATTCAAGGTGCTCGCATTTTTGATGGTTCAAAAAAAGATTCTTTTATCGGTGATTTAAGAATCAAAGATGGAATGGTTCAGGACCTTGATACATCCCTCACACCTGAACCTGATGATGAAATCATCGATGCCCATGGGCTTTGGCTCACGCCTGGATTTATTGACTTTCACACGCATTATGATGCTGAGATTGAGGTAGCGCCAGACTTGTCCGAATCGGTTCGTCATGGCGTGACAACCATTGCCCTGGGAAGCTGCTCCTTGAGCCTTGCGATTGGAGAGCCAGTAGATTTAGCTGATATGTTCAGCCGTGTCGAGGCAATACCAAGAAAAAATGTCCTTGAAATTCTGCAAAAAAATAAGAATTGGAATTCCGCTCAGGAATACGTTGATCATCTAAATTCCATTTCACTCGGGCCAAATGTTGTATCCTTTGCTGGCCACTCTGCGATACGAACGCATGTTATGGGATTAGAAAGAGCACTTACCAAAGGCGAAAATCCAACGAAACAAGAACTTAGTAAGATGAAAGATCACTTAACCGAAGCACTCGATGCTGGCTTTCTCGGGATGTCAATCAATACCTTGGTTTGGGACAAAATGGATGGCAATCGTTTTCGTTCCCGTCCCCTACCTTCTACCTATGCGAGTTGGAGCGAGTACCGAGCTTTCAATCAGATTTTGAGAGAACGTGGAAAGGTATTCCAAGGTGTGCCAAACGTATCGACTAAAATCAATCTACTCATGTTTCTTTGGGAAGCATTGGGAATCATTCGCAAACCACTAAAGACGACCATCATTTCTATGATGGACGTAAAGTATGATCCTCATCTTTATAAACTTCTTGGTTTCATTGGCCGTATCATCAATAAACTTTTCCGATCGGATTTCAGATACCAATCCCTTCCTGAACCTTTTGATCTTTATGCAGATGGTATGGACGTTGTCGTCTTTGAAGAGTTTGGTGCGGGAGCCGCAGCCAACCATCTTGAAGATGAATTGGAACGTAAAAAATTAATGAAGGATACAAAATACAGATCTTGGTTCAAAAGACAATGGAATAATTGGTTTTTACCTAGAGTCTTCCATCGTGATTTTCGTGAAACGAAAGTTGTCTCGGCTCCAGATAATAGTCTGATCGGAAAGTCAATCGATGACATCGCTAAAGAAAGAAAAGTAGATTCGGCAACGGCCTTTCTCGACCTAGTGGCTGAGCATGGAAACTCCATCCGTTGGTATACAGTCATGGCAAACCATCGCTTAGCCCCGCTTCAAAAAATCATTTCTCATCCCGATGTTCTCATCGGCTTTTCTGATGCAGGTGCTCACTTGCGGGGGATGGCGCACTATAATTTTCCCTTGCGTATGTTAAAACTGGCCTACGATGCAGAAAAATCCAAGAAGCCATTTATGAGTTTAGAATATGCTGTATTTCGTTTGACCGGGGAAATTGCCGATTGGTTTGGAATCGACGCAGGTTACCTTCGAAAGGGAAAACGTGCGGATCTTGTGCTAATTGATCCAGAGAAATTGAATGAAGATCTGGCAAAAGATGTCGAGGCTCCGATGCCATTTATGAACGACTTCAAGCGATGGGTGAGAAGAAATGATGAGACGATCAAAAATGTCTACATCAACGGGAAGCTTGCTATTAAGAATGGTGTTCCCGTATCAAAACTTGGCAAAGAAAAAGGGTATGGAAAATTTTTAAGGTCCCAGCTAGGGAAGGGAAGCTAGCCATTTTAGTAGACAGAAGAGTTAAAAAAATGAGGAAATATACGAAACATTTCGGACTATGACTTATGGGGTTGGTCAATTTAATACTTGGAGCGATTGCTGCCTTGCTCATAGCAACTGGCATCACCAAAGACCCCAACCAGAATAACGGAAATGTAACGATCACGACACCTCATGAGGTGGTTCGGCCTGAAATGGATTTTTCCAAACTAAAGGAAAAGGCACGTAAGCTTTTAGAATCACCTTACATTGAAATCAAACCTCATACCTCGAAAGAACTTTCTTCCTTACCATACGATCGCTATAAAAACATTCGCTTTCGAACTGAAAAATCATTATGGAGGAGCGAAGGTAGTGCTTTTCAAATTCAATTCATGCCTCCAGGTCACTTATATAATTATGCGATCAATATCAACGAAATGGTTGGATCAAACTACCAACGTATTCCTTTCCTAGAAGAATATTTTGATTGGAGTGAAGTAGGAGAAATCAAGCTCAACGCGGAGATTGGACATACGGGATTTAAGATCCATTATCCTATCAATACCGATGAACATACGGATGAGTTTGCCGTCTTCCAAGGGGCAAGCTACTTTCGGATCGTTTCGAAAGGGCAATTCTATGGTTTGTCAGCACGAGGTCTTGGCATTAACACTGGTATGGCAAACACTCAAGAAGAGTTTCCTGTCTTCAAAGAATTTTGGATTAAAAAACCTGGTAAATTTGATTCTACGATATTCGTTTATGCCTTGTTAGATGGAAAATCGGTAACTGGCGCGTATGAAATTGAAATCGTTCCTGGCGAGATTTCCAAAACAATCATCAATGCAGAAATATATTTAAGAAAGCCTGTAGAAAAACTAGGCATCTCTCCCCTAACCAGTATGTTTTGGTATGGCGAAAACTCGCAAGTTCCGCAAGGCCAAGCTTATCCTGAAGTCCACGATTCGGATGGGCTGCAGTATCAGACAGAAACCGGTGATTATTATTGGAGACCCATAGATAATCCAAAGAAACCACATACCCATATCATTGATTTAGAGAATCCCAAAGGATTTGGCCTCATCCAAAGAGATAAAGACTTTGCAAGTTACGAAGACACTAACATGAAGTACCAGTTGAGGCCTAGTGCTTGGATAGAACCAGGAGACAGCTTTGGAAAGGGGCAGATACATTTATTTCGATTTCCCACAAAACAAGATTCAGACGATAATGTCACACTATTTTGGGTACCATCCAACCTACCGGAAGTCGGTGAGCCACTCCGTTTGCAGTATAGTATCCTTTGGAATGTTTACCCACCCAAAAAGTTAGCTTATGTTGTGGGAACGAGAACTAATCTCGGAAAGGATGGAGAACGAAATTTTTTCATCGATTTTAAAGGTGAAAAATTACAATCCTATACAGAAGAAAAATTACCGACGCCCGTCGTTGAATCTTGGAATGAACCAATTGAAGTAACAAATGTGATAATCCAGAAAATTCCCGAATCAGAAAAATTTCGAATCTCGTTTCAAATACCAGCAAAACTTGGAAATAAAAATACGGAGTTAAAAGCCTATCTAAAAGACAATTCCGAGGTGATCTCAGAAACATGGATAACAACGTGGGACCATGCCAACCAGTAAACTTGTTTTAGCTCTCGAGAAAAGACTGCGAGCCTTAGGAAATGATGATCCCATTTACATCGCAGATATAATCCGCAAGATTTTATCTGAGGATAAAGAACTTACCTTAACGGAAGCAATGGACAGATTTGAAACGGAAGTCGAAAGGTCTTCCTTGGCAGAACTTGGACTCGAACAAGATCGCTTTCCAGATTTAAAATTTGAGAGTCTAGTATTAAAAGAATTTCGAAACCATCCAGATTTCAATCAGATAGCAGTTACCTTAAAGAATCAATTTTCTTCACGGGGAAAAGGATTTGGGAAAATGGTTCCGCGTCCCATTGATTTTTCCGGATTCGCAAGATTATCAGAAGAAAAAATCGATAAAAAAACTGTCATTTTCACCATATTGTTTTGGATTATTATATATTCTCTAATTCTTTATTTTATTTAATTCGCATATGCCATTTATCAAATTTAATACTTATACATTTAGGATTTTTTCTTTTTGGGGTTTTGTAAATTTACTTTCAGGTTATGGCACACTTGTCTACTTTGAATTTCTATCTTTTCGACAGTTTGATTGGATTGACGGAATCCTACTTTTTACATTTTCCATTTTATTTTTGCACCTATCTTATGGGGCAACCATCGCCCTTTTTGGATTCTTTCAATACTTCAAAGGAGGCGATGCAAAGAGATGCATCATCGAAAAAGACCTTCTTAAATCTATCGAAATCGATAAAGTACCTGTCGCCATTGTTGTACCTATCTATAATGAAAATCCAACGGAGGTCTATGAGAGAATATCATCCATGTATTCCGCGATCAAATCATCTAACGAATGCAACTCTTTCGATTTTTTTATACTTAGCGACTCAAACCAACCACATGTTTGGATCGAAGAAGAATTAGAATATATCAAACTGATAAAAAAAACAGAGGGTTGGGGAAGGATTTACTATCGTCGCCGAAAGTCCAATACGAATGGAAAAAGCGGGAATATTTCGGATTTTTGTAGGCGGTTTGGAAAAAATTACCGGTATATGATTGTTCTCGATGCGGATAGTTATATGGAAGCCGATGCCATGCTTCTTCTCGCAAAAAAAATGGAATCGGAACCAACCTTAGGAATCTTGCAAACAAATCCCCAAATTTACAAAACCCAGTCCTTATTCCAAAAACTTTTCGCATATTCTCAAAAGCTATATAGCGAGTATTATCTAACGGGTGCTAGTTATTGGCAGATGAATTCTAGTTCTTTTTGGGGCCATAACGCCATTATCAGGCTTGAGCCTTTTATCGAGCATTGCGCACTTCCCAAGCTCCCTAAGTTAGGTGCTCTTGGTGGCAAAATTTTAAGCCATGATACGATTGAGGCCGCTCTAATTCGAAGAGCTGGATATTCCGTACAATTCACAACAGATCTGCCGGGGAGTTTCGAAGAATATCCTCCGACCTGGATTGAATCTCTGCAGAGAGACCAAAGATGGTGCCAAGGAAATTTACAACACTTTTGGTTTTTAGGAGCCCGCGAATTAAATTTCCAGTCTAAGATTTCAATATTGCTTGGAATTTTTTCCTATCTTTCCAGTGTACTTTGGCTTCTATTTATCGTTTTGTCCCTGATCTTGTATTTAGATGATTTACGCTTTTTTAGATTGGCATTTAATTCCAGAGAATTTGAAATCATATTCAAACAGTATTATATTGGAAAAGCGATTCAACTTCAGGCAATTACGCTCTGTCTTCTTTTTGTGCCTAAAATTTTAGCATTCCTTGTCGAATTGATAAAACCCGAACGAATTCCGATTTCTAGACTCAAACTGACGAGCTTTTTTCTCATAGAAACTTTCGTATCTTTCCTGATGGCGCCGACCAACATGTTTATGTATGTACAATTTGTACTCTTTACCTTATCAGGCAAAAAAGTGATTTGGAAAAATCAAAATCGGGACATTTCAAAAGCACTTCCTTTTTTTATCGCATTTCAAAATTTCAAAATGCCATTTATAAGTGGTATTTTAATTTTTATACTTTTATGGCACACAGAAACTCAATTATTGATTTGGATTTCTCCTATTTGGGCCTCATGGATACTCGCGCCGCTCATCGCAGTTGTGTCTTCTCTCGTCACTGTCCAAACGCATCCATCAAACTTAACTGAAAAATCAGAAATTACGCCGACAAATGCATTGAAGCTTGTATTAACCGATCCTTATATATTTGGAATTCATTTGTTTATGATTCGAGAGCGGCTTTTAGAAAAGGAAAAATCGAAGGAATCCCTAAAGCTTCTTTGCGAAAAAATGCTCTTTCAAGGACCAAAAGCAATCTCCGCAAAGGAAACATTGCGAATCTTATATAGCAAAACGGCGCTAATCACGTTTCACGATAAATATTGGAAAACATATCCTTCTGAAAGAAATCCGTATTGGAATTGAATCTATCCTCGGATATGGTATCCACCATCTACATTGCGAATCTCACCTGTGATTCTATTGTTCTTTCTAAAAAGATATACGACTTCATCTGCTAAATCTTGAGGAATTGCATTTCCTAGCGGAGATTTTTCTTCTGCTTCCGCGACTGCTGCAGCGAGTCCTTCGATAGCACCTCCCGCCTTACTGGCAGTATATGCAGAGAACCGTATGGCATTTACTTGAATACCATCTGTTTTTCCAAGCTCCCAGGCAAGCTCCTTTACTAATCGCTCTAATGCTGCTTTTGCCATTCCAATATTTTTATAAGGATGGCTTGCAATTTTTTCAGCACCTAAATAACTCAAGGCGATGATTGAGGATTTTTTTTGCAATAGAGACTGTTGGTATAACGCCTTTGTCAAAGCAAGAAGAGAGAATGCAGATATGTTCATAGCGTCCATAAATTCATCTCTTGTCACATCCATGATTGGTTTCACTTTCCCTTGACGGATCGTTTTATCCATTGCGATAGAATGCAGAAGTCCATTCACCGAAATGCCTTCTTTTTTCAGAAGGGAAGCAAAATCATCAATGCTTTCTTGGATTCCCACATCCAATGCATAGGTTTTAATTTCCTGCCCGAGTTCGGTCTGAACCGTTTTTACGAAGTCACTGTATGTTTTCTCCAGGTAAGCCAGTCCATTCTCTGAAACATTTTTATGATGTGGGGTCCTTCCTAGACCTGTACAAAGCAATTGTGCACCCTGATTTTTGCACTCCTTTGCAATTGAAAGCGCAAGGGACGACGCATCCGTAATCCCTGTAATGATAACCGTTTGTCCGTTTAATGCATTTTCCATTTTGGTCCTTATTTACTCATTTCCTTGTCTTCTCACAAAACTTATGCCTGCGTTCTGGCAATGCCGTCCTTGATTCGGTGGCTCTATCCTATTCGACTGTAAGACGTCCCTAGACCTTTCAAACCCCGTATTTTTCAGGTGCTAGAAATGTTTCTTTCCCTTTTTTAACCTACTCTATTTATAACAGATATGGGGAATTAAGTCGTCCCATCTTATAAGTTGGAACTAAAAAAGTATGGCTCGAACATTCTGTAAGCATATATTCCTTCTGGGTATCGCTTTGATTACTGTTTCCGATTCCTACGCGCGTGATTTGACCCAAGTCGTGTCTCTCCAACCGATTGAAACTATACAAAAAGAATTGCGTCAGTTAGACGAGAAATCTATGGTCATCCACTATGGATTTCAGAAAGAGGATGTTCAATTCTCCATACTCGCAAAAAACCAAGCAACAAAAACCAAATCCTATTTTCTGATCTTTCTCTGGAGCCACCTGGATGAAGTAGAAGTTTGCATTCAGAAGGAAACTTGCACAAAAGCAGGGTATTCGCATCCAGTATCGGCCTGGCCAGTGATGCAAATTTTCCCGACGTTCCCGCTCGAATTACCACCAAATGGGGAAAAGGAAATCGCCATTCGCATTCGATCTAAAAATTTTATCGAATCAGAAATCAAACTCATTACGACGGAAGAACTTTTCGAAATCATCAACTGGCAAACGGGTCTTGTCTTTAGTTTCTTAATCTTAATTTTAGCGTTTTTATTCCGACTGATCTATTTTTGTCTGCTTTATAAAAAGAGGTGGCTGTACTTTTTAACTGCATTTCATTTTGCAATTTTTCTTGTTTTCATTTTCGGATCAGGACTTGCCAATTACTATCTTTTTCCTAATTATGCCATCCCCCTATCTCTATTCAAAAAAGTGATCATCGGAATTTTGATCCTCACTGGTTGTGCCTGGCTTTCCGATTATTTCCAAACGAAAATCAGGTATCCTATCTCTCACCGCTCGTTTCAAGCCGCAACAGTTTTAGCTGTCTTTTTAATTTTCTGTAGTTTTACCGATACACCAAGGGTTCTCATTTCGGTTTTATATACGGGCCTTTATCTGGCTCTAACCATTTTATCGATTCGTCTTGCCCTCACCAACCTAAAAGACCAACTTCGACCGACACCGTGGCTCATACTTAGCTTACTGTGCTTACTCATCTTTGAAGTATTAAATATTTTTTCTTACGAAACATTCGATTCACACGATAGCAAAATTTATTTATTCTTTCTCTCCATATTTATTCCTGCTAATGCATTTTTCGTATCTAGAACCATTCGAGCTCACATCTACGATATCGAAACAGAACTAACATTAACTAAACTTGAAATTTTAAAATTTAAAAGAGATCTAAATCTTTCGCTACCAATGGCAAATTCCTCCGACAGAAAATCATATCTTAACGGGGTTAATATTGAAGAGGTAATTGAAAAATTAACCTCACTGATGACAGAAGACAAAGTTTTTTTAGAAGAGGAGTTGAGGCTATCGGATCTGGCGGCACTACTCGGATTGACAGTCCACCAAACATCCGAAATACTGAATCAGATTTTAAAAATTTCTTTTGCGGACCTTTTAAAAAAGTATCGTATCGAGGAGGCAAAACGCCTCCTCGTCGAAGATGTAAGAAAACCAGTTTTGGATGTGGCTTTAGAATGCGGGTTTACTTCAAAGTCAGTTTTTAATGAGGCTTTTCGAAAACATGAATCTTTGACACCACTTGAGTTTAGAAAGAAGCAATTGCAGCTTTATAGTTAGCTACTGCTGTGTGGTGATCAAACAAGGCTTTGATTTCCCGAATCGCTGCCTCGGAAGTTGTTTGCTCACGAATGTTTACAATTAGAAGAGTGGAATCCCCCAAGAAGAATCGTTCTCTCTCTAATTCTTCCAGCTTTTTAGCCAGTTCAAATTCACTTTTTGCAATCGCCACCCGTTTCCCAGTCGCAATCACTTCTGAAATCGTATCATGAATCTCGGTTTGTATCTTATCTTTGGTAAACTGTAGTTCCTGATCCAATTGAGAGAGTTTCGCCTCACTCGCCCCAATCAGTCCACGAGGTCTTCTGGTTTGTAAGGGAACATTTAGAACTAAAGAAGCTTCAAGTTCGGGCTTTGCACGCGTGATCGAACCTGGACCAAAGTCTTGCGAGGCAGCAACGAGCAAATCAACCTGTGGTTTGGCGGCGTTATAACCAAGATCGCGGTCCACGCTGACCTTATCTCGTTTGAACTCCATGTCTTTAATCTCAGGTCGGTTCTTAATTGCTTTTTTGAGTGAGAGCTCTATGTCTAATTCTTTCGGATCGACAGTCTTGGGAAATCCGATCGGCAATCGATTGTTATTTGGTGTGATTAATTTTCCATCGGGCTCACGTAAGAATAAGGAAAGATCAATCGCAGCCTTATGGAGTTCTCTTTCCGCTGTGACAAATTGAGATTCTCTCTGCAAAATGGCTCTTCTGTTATCGGAACTTTCAATCTTTGGAAGGTCTCCAAGTTTGATACGATCTATAATTTGTCCTTCCCTAACTCTTGCGATCTCAAGTAAGTCCTTATAGACCAAATAATCTTGTCCAGTGGCTACCCATTTCCAATACCTTCTCGTAGCTTCTCGGATCAATTCGATCTTCAACTTTTGAATGGATAACTCAGCAAGTTTTCGATCAATCTCTGCTTTTCTTAGATCCGCACGATTTTTATCAATTTGTTGGTTTCGAAACAAAGGAATGAGTGCACCGGCTCTAACCTCTCCCAAATCATTTGTCTCTCTGCGACCATCATAAGCTGGAAAATTTCCGCGACCAATGCGATAACCAGCAAAGAAGGAAGTGCCACCTAACGGAGTTGGCTTTTCAATGAAACTATCGGATGCATTGTTTTGATAGAATCCAAGGGGCTTTGTGGTGCCAATGGATCGAAACTGAAGATCAAATGCTCCTTCTGCCGCCAAATAGTTGTATTCTGCTTCGGTTAATAATTTTTCAGCAGCAAGGACCAAGGGATAAGATTTTTCAACTGATTTCAAGAGTTCAGCCAAACTCAAGACACCAGGCTGTTTGTTTATATAGTCCTCAGAGTAAATATTTGGTCCGTGAAGATTGTCAAAGTCGCTCTTTTGAATGGGGTCAATTTCAAATTCTCCAGCTAAAATCCCGAAAGGAATGATGAAGATTGATTTTAAAAAAATGAAACTCTTTTTTAGCATAAGCGCACACTCACTCTCTTCACTCAATTTTATTCATCTCTTCGAGGGGCAACATTGGTGGAAAGTCATTAAACTTTCTCCAAAGCTCGAATCCTAAACTCACACGATTCAGGAAAATCCATCCTCTTACGCGAACACCTTGCCTAAGGTAAGCGCTCGAAGGCCACGCTCGGTCTTCTTTGTCTGGCTCAACAAGAATTCTAAAGCTGCCGGACCCATTATCCGAAACGTCTACCAATTTTACAATCCCTCCAAAAGTACCAACGGCAACTTCAGGCCAACCGGCTAACTGCAATACGGGGTAACCTTGGAATTGCAATCGCACTTTCCTGCCTTCTCTGATTAGCGGAATGTCATCGCCATTGACATAAAGCTCTACGGCTTTGTCTTCAGAGTCAGGAACGATAATGGCCACACCGTCACCTTCTTTCAACTGTTGCGTATCGGGATTGACCAAGATTCGCATGATGGTGCCATCTCGTGAGGCATACACTTCTTGGGTTTGCTGCCGCGAAAGCCTTGCCTCGATACGTGGTAGCTCTTCCAATACGCGAGCAACTTCTGCCTGTGCGCTGGCAAGAGAAGCTCGTGCATCATTGATCATAGCTTCTGCATCTTCTCCTACCTTCCCAGTATCGGAGCCAAAGGCCCGCGCTTCTTTTTTGGCTGCGTCCAGAGCTGCTCTCGCTCGGTCGAGTCCAGTAACCGCATTTGTATGGTCTAACTCGGCAAGCTCTAGATTCCTTTTGGAGGCAAGCCCCTTTTCCACGAGCAGCTTTTGTCGATCTAGTTGTATGTCAGTTGCCTTCAGATTCGCTTTCGCAGCATCAACTGCCTGTTCGGCGCCGCGCACTCGGTCAAGTGCCATGAGCCTTCTTGACTCAGCAGCATCAACCGCGCTTCCCTTCGAGGATCTCAAAGAAATAATACGTGCCCGAATGGAATCCTCTCTTGATCTGGCTGCTTCGAGTCGGGACAAAAGCGCATTTTTTTCTGAACGTATCCGATCTATAAAGTCAGGGTCATTGTCAGAAATATTTATAATGGGATCGCCCTTCTTCACACGTGTTCCTTCATGAACGTGCCATTTAACAACCCTTCCATTGATCGGAGATTCTATCAGTTGCTGCCTATCCAAAGGTGCATAGGCTACGACTCGTCCGATGCCCACGGTTGTCTGCTGCCAGGGCACAAAGGGAAGGATGAGGAGCGAAAAAATAAAAAGCAAGGCCAATGTGTAAGCGAGTGTTCTTGCCGGTAATGAAGATTGCACCAATTGAAAACTTGATAATGAAAGATTCGATTCTGCCTTAACCTTAAACATTTCTCTTCTTCCCTTGCTTTTCCATTATTTTTTTTGCCGAAGTATCTTCCAGGATGATAACTGAATCAACTTTTGAAAGAACCGTTGGCAGTTTCGAATAAAGCAATACTGTTCCATGAGAGTCCTTTCCGTTGGCATACTCGAAAAATCGGTTTACCATAAATTCTGGAATTTCATCCAGCAGGCCATCTATGATTGCAAGTTTTGGCTTGTGTACTACAAATCGAACAAGCTGAATCAAGGACCTTTCCATTTGATTTAGCGGGGCTCCAAACGTTGCTACTGATGTTTTTAAACCATCAGGTAGGCTTTTTAAAATTTCACTTCCACCAAGAATATCGATAGCTCGGATAATGTCGAGATGTGAAATCTGACTATCACCCAATCGAATATTTTCCGTTAAATCTCCTTCCACCAACTCGTTTCGCCTAAGAAGAATTATGTTATTGTGATGTAAAAAATAATCTGTATTTAATACATTCTGCCCACCCACCAAAACCTCTCCCGAATCTGGCCGGATCAGCCCAATGAGAATATCAAAGAGAGCATCTTTTGCCTGTACATCTGTTATTTTTAATGCTATTTTTCGATTCATAAGAATGGAAAAATGAATGTCCTCAAGTAACTTCTTACCTAGAGCATTTTCATAGCTCAGACCATGAACCTCTAAAACATTTTTACTTTCCTGTCCAAAATATAAATTGTTCGGCGTTTCATCAGAAGCGGCATCCAACACAGATGTGACTTTGTCAACTGATGCAACAAGAGAATAGAAGCCCTCCAAATGTTTTCCAAATTTTGCCATATCACTTAAAACTTTAGAGATAACGATTTCGGCGGCAACCAGCTGTCCGATTGTTAGTTGCCTTTCTATGACTAAATAACCACCTATGCCCAGGAGAACTCCGCTGGCAATGGTTTGAACCGATACAAGTCCAACGACTTGTCGAATGTAATTATGAAAAAATCTTTCTCTTGTCCAGAGGTAGTCTTTCATCAGATTTTCCATTTTCTCATATGCGAAGTTCCTACCGATATTGGAATGAAAAAGTGATTCGTGTCTAGAAATTTCCTCTATCCATGCGCCCACTCTATACTTCTCTAAAGATACATCGAGGTAGTTATACGCCGCTTTAACACCACGGCGATAAATAATCAGGTAGGCTCCGATGAACAAAACAAAAACGTCAAAAACTAGAAACAATGGATGATACGTTGCGATCAAAGTGAATCCAATAATGGCGGTAAGGACTACCGACAGACCATCCACGAGAAGTGAGTTAATTGATTTTTGAATCGTAACTGTATCGAAAAAACGATTCGCAAGTTCCGGCCTATGTTTTGTAGAAAAGGTGTCGTTATTAATCTGAGGGAATTTTTCAGAAAACTCGATAGCGATACGAACAAAAATCCTTCTTTGAAGGATTTCGATTACATATGTTTGGACCACTTGCATGAGCCCAGCAAAACCCATAAAACAGACCACGATAAATGTTAAAACATAAACCGGCTGTAACATAACACCAAACGTGACAACGTTAACCAATGAAGAAGTAGAAATCGGTATCACTAGGGAAAGAATCCCAATTCCGATACCATAAATAGTTATGATCCAAATATCTTTTCTTTCTAATTTCATTAGAAAGAAGATTTGGCGAATCGCGGAAAAAAACTTATCCGCCTTTTTCTCTTTTTTGATCGGGCTTAAAAATCGGGAGGTAGGTTCTGCACTCAAAATTTTAATCTTTTGAGATAAATTTTTTAAAGAAAATAATTCAATTAACTTCGACTCTGAAAGTTTCATTTTCTCATTGGTCTGAATGTCCACGAGGTGATAAGAGAGACCACTATATCCCTCAATCGCAAACATGTCCTGAATCATGCCATTCTCATTCCCTAGGATCACCAACAAAGGGGAACTTTCAGTTACATAGGATCGAATTTCCAAGATACTCAGATCATGCAGTTTCATGATGAGATTAAATTTTTTAGGAATGACTCGAATGATCTCGGCTAAACCTTCGATGGTACTCTTTCTAGAACCAAAATCATAATCATTGATGATTGTCAGGATATCGCTCGGAAAATTTTTAACCCCATTGCGAAACTGAAAGAAGGAGATGATAGATTGGAATCGACTTTCGAGGGAATCGTGCTCAGGGAGGCTGCGGAAGCTCTTTTTTTCGGTACCCTTACCCCAAAAAGGCAGGATTTTCTTAATTAAATTGCTCATAAGGTAAATCTGCCCTTTAGACTTAAAAAACCATCAAATGATACGGCTAGCGAGAATTCAGAATTCCGAATTTAAGAAAAAAAAGCAATGGAGAAAACAATTTAAAAGAGGATCGAAGAGCGATCCCAAAATGTAACGGCAACTCCTTCCTACTTAGAAATCAGCTCCTTACAACGAACAGTGTTTTGTTGGTGCTAAGACTTGTTTCTACAGAGGTATCTTTTGTAACAAAATCGTAACTTCTAGCAGAACACTTAAGATTAATCTATTTGTAACAATGTGGAATCCAATTTCTATTGCTAATCCAAAATTGTTGGCTCCTGATATGGAAAACTAGCGAGAAGAGAAAAATTGGATTTTAATATTTATCAAACCGTCATATTACTCATGTTCTTACTTGCCATTAGTGATCTCATTGTTGGTGTTGCCAACGATGCAGTCAACTTTACGAATTCAGCTGTCGGTTCCAAAGTAAGTTCTAGAAGCGTTATACTCATTGTTGCGAGTTTAGGTATATTGATTGGATCCATCAGTTCCACGGGAATGATGGAGGTTGCCCGTAAAGGAATCTTTCGTCCAGAATTATTCAGTCTTGAAAATCTGATCTTCATTTTTCTATCCGTGATGATCACCGATATCTTGTTACTAGATTTTTATAATACTTTTGGATTACCTACTTCCACAACGGTATCTCTTGTATTCGAATTATTTGGCGCAAGTTTGATGATGGCATTTCTTACTAAACCAGTAGGAACTGATGCATTCGATTACATCAATTCTCAAAGTGCGATCAAAATCATCTCAGGAATCTTTCTTAGCATTCTCGTGGCTTTTATCATGGGAATGATCGCCCAAGGTATCAGCAGATTGATTTTTACATTTAATTTCAAAGAATCAATGAAATATTTTGGTGGGTTTTTTGCCGCCATTTCTACCTCCATTGTCTCGTTTTTTATTATAATCTCTGCGCTGAAAGATTCTTCCCTAAGCTCAACAGAAATAAACACTTTTGTATCAAATAATTTTTTCCTTTTAATTTCGGGCACAACTTTAGTGTTATGGGTCGCCTTTCAAAGTCTTATTCTGCTAAATTATAATATATTTAAATTTATTATATTGTTTGGTACATTTGCTTTAGCAGTTGCCTTCGCCGGAAATGATTTGGTGAACTTTGTTGGTGTGCCGATCGCGGGTTACAACACGGTACAATTGATTCAGGAAACAGGAGATCCGCAAGCGTTCGGAACAGGATTAACCGGTAAGGTGAAGGTTCCGCAGATGTTTCTTATATTTTCTGCCTTTATCATGATCCTCACTTTGCTCTTGTCCAAAAAAGCCCATACGGTAACAAAAACTGAGATTTCATTAGCGAGCGAAAAGAATGAACATGAATTATTTTCTTCTAATATCATTGGTAGAAGGCTTGTTGCCGTATTTTTAGATTTCTGGACAGCTTTGAAAGCGATACTTCCTGATTCGTTTAAAACCTTGATTAAGAATAGGTATAAAAGAAATAAAGACTCTGAAACTGAATCAAAAGCATTTGATCCTTTGCGTGCGAGCGTAAACATCACAACTGCCAGCCTCATCATCATGACCGGCTCTCTTTATAAACTTCCACTCTCAACTACCTTTGTAACTTTTATGGTGGCAATGGGTAGTTCCCTTGCAGACAAGGCCTGGACTCGACAAAGCTCAGTGAGTCGTGTTAGTGGCGTATTAACAGTCATTGCAGGATGGTTTGTAACGGCTATGGTAACAACGATTGTTAGTGCCGCAGTAGTTACTTTCTTTTATTTTTTCCACTTTTACGCTCTCATATTACTCATTCCTATCTTGCTATTTTTGGTTTATTATTTTTCCAAAATTCATAAAGCCAGAGAAATCGACTTCAAAGAATCGCTTGAAAGTATAAACATGCTTAGGACAAACCCAGAGAGTTCGATACACTCTATGCTTACCACACTTTCACAAAACGTGATCGAGGCAGGAAAAACTTTAGATAATATCTTGCTTGCACATTCAACAGGAAATGCCAAATCTTTGAAAGGGACAAAAAAAATCTTACAAAGGTTGAGCCTTCAATACTCAACTCATATGAGTCGTATCGCAGAAATAGATGATTCAGACCTATCCGAAATCGCCTGGCTGAGTGCATTTAGTATTGAGAGTTCTCTTCATAATTTCCGCAGAGTTATAAACAATATCATATCAATTAGAGACTCCGTTTCCTTTAAGTTGGAAAATTATTTTACGGCACTGAGTAAAGAAGAGGATACAGATCTTTCCGATTTGAAAAAATCAATTCACGAGCTCTTCAAAGCAGTGGAAAAAATCTCGAATAAGAATAGCGCAAAGGTCACCTCCACCAAACCATTTCAGAAAAAACTCGCCAATTTAAAATACTCCATTCACAAAGACCAAATCAAAAGAGTAAAAAAAGGAAAATCACATCTTAACGATTTAGTGCCTTATCTTATGATTGTTGAGGAGATGATGGATCTAAATAATAATTTGATCGAACTCCATGAGAACTTAGAAAAGACACTCTCTATTGGAACGGGGAAAAAAAGACCAACGAAAAAATCGTAAATAAAATTATCATCTTCCAAACTCTTGTTATCTGGTTGGTTTATCTTTACCGTAACCATTCGCGCCTACGGATACGATTTTTCATAAAAGGTTTTGGTCTAGAATAGGATAAATTTAAGATTGATTCTAAACTGCTAACGCATTGACAATTGTCATTTTGCGAAACTTTTGAAATTCTTTATTACTTTCGTCCAATGGATTAGAAAGTTATGAACGTAAATCAAAATGTTTCCCCCAACTTGCTTGCCAAATTTACCTTTCTAGGTGAAACACTAAACGCTTTCAAAAGCAATGACAGTGTCCCGTTCAATCTATACAATTCAGAAGGACATCTAGTATTCGAAAAGAAAAAACACCTCACCAAGGATGATTTCGAAAGGCTTCTCAAATTTGAGTTGCATGGCATTTTCATTCTGGTTTCAGAATTAAATCGACTTAAAGAAGAAGTGCGTGGCCATAAATTTAACAAAGGAAAGATCCATACTCTTGACAAAGAGCATATCGATAAATTTTCAAAACAGACGAATGATTTCATAGACCAACTGAGAAAGGAAGCTTTTACTTCGAACCAAGCCATCTTGGTACAAAATTCAATTCAAGATATCTTAACTGATTTTATGCACCATCCTGAATTTGAATCAGGATTTTTTAGTATACTCGAATTTCTGGGACAAAGTGAACTACCTTTAAGATCAGAATTGATGACAAAACGCACGATCGTAGCTATGGGTATGAAGATCAAAGCAAAAAATCATCTACTAAGAGAGGAGGCAAACCATTCTCACGCCGAATATCTCTCTATCATGATGGCGGCTTATTTAGCAGACATTGGTTATGCGAGATTAGACATAAACGACGAACAACCATTAACAAAAGTCCAATACCAAACGATTAAACAACATCCCATCATAAGTTATTTAATGACACTCGCGGCGCGGGAAATCTCATCGGAAGTGAAAACCTTGATTCTAAATCACCATAGACCCTTTCACGGAGTCGGATTAAACAATAATTTTCCAACCACGAAATCTACATTTACAAAGCTAATGGCAGTGAGAGATAAATATACTGGTGAAGCAAATAAAGAGAATATCATTGAAGACATTGAAAAACAATTATTCCTACAACAGCATCAAGTAATGAATGCGACTCAGGATGAAGATATTGCTATCTTATCATTGGCTAGTGAATATGCCTCTTTAACTACCAACCAATCGTGGAGACCTGCTTATAATTCATCACAAGCACTCAAAATCATTGTAAACAATTCCTTTTTTTCCTATAATAATAAAAACATTCGACTGCTACTCGACTATATCGGTTCTGCATTGAATCATAATGAAAGGATCATCAATCCTGGTGATTTTTTAATTACGACTTCCTTTGATTCAGAAAATCATTTTTTATTCGACTTATGTATGGTTCATCAAGTTGATAGATTTCAAAGTTTACCAATATTACAAAGAATAGGTTCTATCAAACCAGTCTTTCGAAAATCTTATAAATATATGATTGATAATTTTGATTTATCACAAATCAGAATGGATCGAAGAAGACCACTCATCGATCTCGGATCTCAAGCTGCTATCTCGCAAAGAATTATCTATATTATTGATAAGGATATAAACCCTACTATTTTTGAAACGGCTGGCAAATTGATCCGAAATTGATCCTAAAAATTTATTTTGCATTAAAATATTTAAGTGCTCTAACAAAATAATTTATATGAATCATATTTACAGCATTCTGCTCTCCTAAATCTCTATAGATTTTCAGAAGCCCAACCTGAATACCCTGTCGCTAATCTTGATGCCGTGATCTCACGTGCATGGAGAACAGCAAGGGCATTAACGGACAAAATACAAAGTGGACCTCTGCAATAAACGATCACTTCTTTGTTTTTTGGAAATTTATGCGCACCTAACTCCTGCAATGGGACGCTTATCGCGTTTGCAATGTGTCCTTTCTTATATTCTTCACTAGAACGGACATCAACGACAAGTATTCCCCCCTTTTTCATTTTTGCCTGAAGTTCTAAATTAGAAATGCCAGAATGGTTTTCGGGAGCTTCGTTGCGAATCCTCTTAGTTTCCTGAACTTCTTTGAAGACTGCAAATTTCTCTAAGGCTTCGAGTAACTCTCGAATAGGTCCAGGTTCGAGCCGATAAAGTATTCTTTTCCCCTCTCGACGGGTGGCGACCATCCTCGATTTTTTCAAAAGCTGAAGTTGTTGTGAGGTACTTGCAACTGGCAGGCCTGAGTGCTCAGAAAGTGTTTCCACTGATTTTTCTCCCTCAGCAATGAGTTGGAGCAGTAAAAGACGCGATTCATTGCCAAGCATGCTAGCAATCTCACTCATTCGCGGAATCGTTTCTAAAACGCTCATACTACTATCAAAAGAAATGTTTTCGGCTGAAGTCTGCAAGATTTTTTGAGACAGAGAATAGACTTAGACTAAAAAACATTCTATTTTTTTATTGAATGTAAGAATGTATTTCCCAAAAGAATCGTAAAGGAACTTCATTTTGGAAATCATCCTCAAGTCTACCTGATTGGCATAGGGCAAACCGCCCTACCCAGCTGACGAGAAATTGTCAGTCTCGTACGTCATATTCTCTAAAAGCTCTTTCAAACTGATCAGAGCAATGCCCACCGATCGATCTGACATTGCATAAGGCAATATTAGCTGATCTCCATTCACCGCTGCGCCACAACTGTAAACAACATTTGGAACGTAACCTTCTCGTTCTTTCTCATTGGGTGTCAAGAGTGGTTTCGTAAGTCGTCCGATAACCTTAGTCGGATCATTTAAGTGAAGTAAAAAAGCGCCAATGGAATACTTCCTCATAGCTCCGACTCCGTGACTCAAAACCAGCCACCCCGCTTTCGTTTCAATCGGTGAGCCACAGTTTCCAATTTGTAGAAACTCCCATGGATAAGTAGGCTTTACGATCAGAGTTTTTGAATGCCAAAAATGAATATCCTCAGAATACATAAGGTATAAATTTTCGTTATCTTGCCTGGAAATCATCGCATAATTTCCATTAATTTTTCTCGGGAAAAGGGCCATTCCTTTATTTTTTACTTCTGGCCCATTCAAAGTACAGATTTTGAAATGTAAAAAATCTTTTGTTTCAAGAAGTTGCGGAAAAATCACTCGTCCATCATACGCGGTATAGGTGGCATAATAGATATGATTGTTATCATCATCTACAAAATCAACAAATCTAGCATCCTCGATACCATTGCTTTCAGAAGGTGAATGAGGAAAAATAATACGCTCGGACAACCTCTCTTCACTTTCGTAAATGATTTCGTAGTTGGAGAGGGCAAGACTGAGTATTCCATTTGCTAAAGATTCATATTCGCTTACTTTTCTTTTATAAATTCGAAAATAATTTCCTATGCTTTTCTTTAAATCTTCAATGGAAAAACGTTCTTCTAAACTGGCAAGAATACTGATCGAAAAATCACTCTGCAAATCGAGCTCACTTAATTTTCGTTCAAATATTTCTTTGTTATATTCCGGATTTTGAATTTTTTCTGCAGTGGAAACATAACGTGTTGGTATTGCTACTGCGATATGGTTTTCAGCATCGATAAATCCTGATCGAAAAGTAATGGAGGAAATATGCCCTTCTCCGGTTGCCCTCAAACTTAGAATGAATCTTCGACTCCCTTCGGGTAAATTGTTTTGGTCGGGATGCCAGATCATGGATGGATTAAAAAGAGCAGCTGACTCAAGAGCATACTCTTGAGTAAAATAGGCTCCAATTAAAAGTTTTCTTTCTTCACTTAAGGGAAGGTCTGTTAGAAGAAATCGTTTCATTTGATGGAAACGTTGAAGAAAAAATATCTTTAATCTTCTATGTCTTTCTTCGAACTCACTTAACAATTCACCTAATTCCTGTATCACCAGATCTTCCGTTAGAGATTGAATTCTTCCGATGATTTTAATGACCCTCTCGTCTGGTGAAATGATGAGAGGACGGTACAAAACACGTCGATAGTCAGGTGTGAGTTCGATTCCAGTTCGAAAGACAGAAACATTATTGTTCATGTAACCAAGCCAACATATTTGAAATTTTACCCATTGCGACTCCTATGCACGTATCTGCGGCACCATAATACAAATGAATTGTATCACGATCCGATAATATTACATAACCACACGGGAATACGACATTGCCTACATCACCTACTCTCTCATAAAAGGTTTCAGGAGCAAACACCCATTCTGCGCCTCTTTTGATGCAAATTTCAGGATTTTCTAAATCAAAAAGTGCGAGCCCGATTCGGTAAACAGCTCCTGCAGAAGTATTTTTAACTCCATGATATAAAACCAACCATCCGCCTTCTGTTTCGATAGGCGGAGTCGCTAAACCAATTTTATTTGCATCCCAAAAACTGCCGGCTCGTGTTTCTATCATTGGCTTATTGTCTCCCCAATGAATTAAATCATTGGAATACGATATCCACATATGAGATCCGGAATCAGTCCTCGGCCGATGGACCATTACATACCTTCCCTTTATTTTTTTGGGAAATAAAGCTGCGTCCTTATCATCTGCTTGAAGGATGGTTCCCATTCTCTCAAAATGAATAAAGTCTTTTGTTAATGTTAACGCGACAGACGGACCAGGTTTTCCGTAAGCCGTATAAACGATCGCGTATTTTTTAAGTTCTTCCAAATAAGTGATTCGCGGATCTTCAACACCCCAACTGTCATGAATGTCATAATTAGGTAAAAAAGTGGGATTCTCGTCAATTTTCCAATGATGCAATCCATCCTTAGAGATAGCTTTTGTTAGATGTGATTTCCCGGTTTTATCTTCAACTCGGCAAAAGAGCAGTGTACTTCCGTCTTCGAGTAAGATAGAGCCTGGATTGAATACGGAATTGATTTCATACGGCCATATATCTTTCGTTAGTATTGGATTATCTGAAAATCTCTGAAAAATACCTTTTGTAAGTTGGTTCAAGTGGATAAAGATCTCGAGTGATTTTCTAAAAGTCTCATTTCTAAATTACTTTGTAAAAATGCGAGAGTTGATTCTGCACCTTGATTTTCATTCACTCGGTCCTGATGGAGTCCATCTCTACAGCCGCCCGTCGAAGGATCATAAAGAGAAACTTTTAAATCATTTCGACCAAGATACCATTCGAAAATTCGTTGTGCTTCATTTTTCCAAACGACTTCTTTTGTAATACGAAAAGAATCTAGACAGGCAGAGATCATAGTCTGGGCCTCAACTGGCTGTTGGTCAAACCTTGCTATCTGTCCTCCTCGTGCATAAAAACCATTCGTTCCAATTGGTATAAAATGACCTCCCTCTGCTTTTGCCTGCTGTAAATCGAGCAACCAATGGAGTGAATCAAAACCAATTTGCATTAATTCTTGGTTCATCATTGAGGAACCAGAAACAATGAGAGCATGCGGAATTGATGCGTTACAGTAACTTAACTCTTGTTCAAACCAAGGCCAATCTTGTTTGCGATTCTCTTTGTACAAGGTAAAAAATCGACCTGTTAATTCCTCTCTGGCATTTTCTGCACGTCTATCACCAGAAAATCTTTTTAAATATTCATTGATTCCTAAGAGTCCAAATGCCCAGGCGCGGGGGCTTTTTGTCGTAAGAATCGATGGCAATGCTTCCTCAAATAGTCGTCCTGCGATCGTCGGTAACTTAGGAGAGATAGCACGTCCAAGAACAGTTCCAAGGGCTAGTAAGGCACGTCCATGGCTATCTTCTGAACCTGACTCCTCGAGCCAATTTCTTTGATAATCCATAAAATTTCTAAATCTTTTTGTTTTCTGATTATATGCATACCATAAGAAGGCTAAGTATCGGTACCCTAAATTAAACACTATTTCACTATCTAGTTCCTCTATGAGAGTGCAGACAATGAGCGCCCTGGCATTATCGTCTGTCGTATAACCTTCATTATAGTTAGGCAAAGTAAAAAAAGCATGTTGTAAAAGTCCTGTGTCATCTGTCATATGAGAAAGGTGATTCAAATTTAAACTAGGTAGTTCAGCCGTTGGGGTCTGCCGATATTTTTTGACGAGGCCCTGCGATGAAAAGTATCTCTTCTCTTTTCTGGCTCTCTGAAAAGATTCCATATATCGTTTCGACACCTCTGACCAAACCATATTCCTAGCATAAATATAGGCTTTCTTGCGCATCGCATGCCGATCTGATTCATTTCTTAAAAGATTAATCACTTCATGGCTAAGAGCGCCATGATCTCTAAAAGGAACCAATACACCTCTTCCTTCCGCTAAAATTTCTTCTGCATACCAATAAGGAGTCGAAATAATTGCCTTTCCGGCACCTAACGTATACGCAAGTGTTCCTGAAACAGTTTGATTCGGCTCAAGGTAAGGTGTAATATAAATATCAGTCGCTCCGATAAATTCCATCAGTTCCGTTTGGCTTATGAATTTATTATAGAATATTACATTTTTCTCTACTTTATGCTCCTTCGCTAACAACTGTAAAGAAATTCGATAAGCCTCCCCTTCATTTCTAATGACTTGAGGGTGTGTGGCACCGATGATAAGGTAAACGACATTCGGAAAATGTTTCACGATTTCAGGTAAGGCAAGAATGACATTCTCTAGACCTTTATTTTGTGATATCAATCCAAAACTCATCAGAACAATTTTACCTTCTACACCGAAGATATCTTTGTGAAAACTTGGGTCAAAAAAAGGTACGTCGGGGATACCGTGAGGTATGATATCTATCTTTTCAGAATTGATATTATATACTTGAGTTAACATTTCAGCACCATGTTCGCTCATCACGACGACACGATCTGAGAGTGCGACGAGTTGCTCTAAAACCGATTTTTGATCTTCGTCTGGTGTTTTTAATATTGTATGAAGAGTAGTAACAATGGGCATACGGAGATCACGTAGGAGTGCCAATACATGTCCTCCTGCTTTTCCTCCGAAAATTCCGTATTCAAACTGAAGGGAAACTAGATCGACATTGTTTATATTTAAAAAGTCTGCTGCCCGATAATAAGAATTAATATCTTTCTCACTGATTTCGAATCTGACTCGAGATGGGTAGGCATAACCAGCTTCTATATCATTGACTGGTATTGCTATACATGTGATTTCCGGATATTCCACCGAAACAGATTCACATAAGTCCGTTGTAAAGGTTGCAATTCCACATTGGCGTGGAGCATAATTTCCGATGAAACCAATTCGTTTCATTTGCAAAAAAATTCTTTAATAATGAAAGGATTCTTCAGAGAATGATTTTTCGTTTGCACTGGGCGCGGCTCCTTCGATGATACGATACAAAAAATATTTTATCGCAATCGAGGAATCATTCTAAAATTCCCTTGTCCTATGCTATGATCAAACAAGTATTATACTAAATAAATTGTATACTTATTGAAATCACAATCCGATAAACTAGCAATCACTTTTTTAACAAGATTTTGTTGAAGCACATTCCAAATGAAGTCTTAACTTTCAATCCGAAACAGTTTACTGTACAAATTTAGGCATGAATAGATAAATTCAACTTGAATTGTAAGATAGCAAGCTAAGCTTGAATGCGAAAGGACTTCATCGCTTTTTGATTGTTTTTTGTTCTGTGGGCGGCAAGGTATCATTTTTTAAAAAGGATGTAATGAATCCAGAAGAGATGGAAGCGCTGGTTCATTTTGCACTCAAGACATATGGTAAGGCCGCTATTTAGCAGGGCAGCATGTATTCTCGAACGGTTCTCAAAGTAGCTCCTCTGTAAAGAGGAATCAATAGCAATAGATTCATTGGATAGGAAATAAAGATTCGTAAGATGAGCATAAATCAATTTTTAACTAACCACTTTTGGCATAGTATCAGCCTCATTTTTGCCTTCTCCGGAATGTTATTACTGTCTCTTTCCCTACTTTTAATTCTTAAATCTCCTAGGTTGGCTTTTTGGTTAGGAAGTCTTGAAAGGATGAACCTTTGGCACCATCAATTCGCAACTATTGGTTATGCGTTCATTCTTATGCATCCACTACTTCTTGGTTGGGATTTGTTTTTTCATAATCAGCCAAATCTCTGGATTCAAATTTTACGATTTCAGAATTCATGGTCCATGTCCACTGGATGGATTTCGATCGTATTATTTATATTAGGTTTATTTTTTACATTCAATGTCCAGCTTCCCTACCGAGCTTGGAAATATTCTCATACAATACTCGCCATCGCCTATCTCTTAGGTTTTCATCATGTTTTATTGGTAAAAGGCTTTTATTCTTTTTATTCCATTATGGGAATACCGCCTCTCCTAATCTTGTTTCTCAGACTGTTTGGCTTGGATCATAAGGGAATTTCCATTCCCTTCCTTGTTGAATCCGTAAAATTTTCTTCTTCCGAAATTATAGAAATTGAATTAAAACCCATGAAACGAAGTCTGATTGTTTCTTCCGGACAATACATTTTTGTCGCCTTTTATGAAGGACCCGGCTTCAAAGGTTGTGGAGAGTTTCATCCTTTTTCCATCATTCAATTTTTGGAGAATGGAAATCTAATGATTGCTGTAAAATCTTTAGGAGAATGTACGAAAAATATTTTAAAAATGCAAGCTGGAGTTAAAGCGAACGTGCTCGGACCATTCGGAAATTTTCATTCAGGCAATACAATGAAGAAAGAAATTTGGATCGCTGCGGGAATCGGAGCTACTCCATTTCTATCCTTCATTTATAATCAACAAATAACAAAACCAACAAAAATGTATCTGTTACTGAAACACAGAAAAGACTCTCCCTTTGTGCCAATATTCGAAAATTTCAACGATCAAAAAAAATATTTCCAATTCAAATTGATTGAAACAGATAAAAATCTTAAACCCTTGTTTCACGAAATGGAAACTTTTTACGAATTACAAGAAATAGATTTTTTTATCTGTGGTCCTCCTACTTTAATGAATGAATTAGTTCTTTGGCTTTACTCAAAAGGTGTTTCTCATCAATCTATACATTACGAGCAATTTGATTTACGTTTATGAAAATAATTTATAACATTACCACAGCATTCTTTATCTTATCCTTTTCTTTTTTTTATTTTTATGGTGATCATACAGAAAGCAAATCAGTTCATAAATTTTATAGAATGGAAGAAGTTAGCCAACACAATTCAGCAACATCCTGTTGGATCGTAATTAAAAATCAAATTTTTGATGTAACGGACTACAATCAGGATCATCCAGCACCGCCGGACGTGATACTCAAATGGTGTGGGAAAGAATCTACAGCAGCCTTCAATACAAAAGATCAAAAAAAAGGAAAACCTCATTCAAAATTCGCAACTCAGATTTTACCAGAATTTTATATAGGTGATCTTCAGATAAATTAGGAACGAATCTGAAACCTTTAGATTTCAAATTTTAGAATACTTCTTGTTCCAAAGTCATTTTCAACGCGAAATGTACCTTTGAGCTGTTCGGCGAGCATCTTAATGACTAGCTGGCCAAAGCCAGTAGATTTTGATGGGACTTCTTTTGGAACTATGCCCGTGCCATCGTCTTTGATACTAAAAGTGATCCGATTTTCATCTTTCACCAGATCGATTCGAATGTTTCCATGATCTTTTTCGGTAAACGCATGGTTGAAGATATTAGTAATGAGTTCATTCACGATGATGCCAAGAGTGATCGCTTTTTTCGAGTTGAGGGAAAAATCATCGATCCTCCTCTCGATAGAAACGGTTTTACCACCAGCAAATACCAATAAAATCGAATCAAGTAAACTATTGAGATAATCTTTTATAGCTATGTCCTGATAATCCCGACCAGCAAGTAACTTTTCGTAAAGAAGACGAATACTTTGGATGCGTGAGATAGATTCTCTTAAAGCAAGCTTCACCTCTTCGATCTCGGTCTCTTCGGACTGTAAGGTGAGAAGACCTTCTACGGATGCCAAGTTGTTTTTAATTCTGTGGTGAACTTCCTTCAACAAGATCTCTTTTTCTGTTAGTTGTTTTGTGATTTCCTCTTCCACCTGTTTTTGTTTGGTGATATCTTGGACTGCACCCCAGAGACCGATCATTTTTCCAATCATGTCATACTCGGCCTCACCTTTCACAAACATCCATCGGACACTCCCATCTTTTCTCTCAGATTGGAGCTCAAGACTATATGGTGTTCCTTTCTCCTGTAAAATTGTAATTGCCGAAGCGAATGATTCTCGACTCGCCAGTGAATATAGATTCATCTGCTCCACAAAAGGCAGTGGAGGAAGAGAGGAATCTATTTCATAGATTCGATACAGTTCAACTGACCAATCTACTTCATTTGTGATCATGTTTATGTGCCAACTACCAACATGAGCAATTCTTTGTGACTCCTTCAGATCTCTTTCGCGATTCTGGAGTGTGGTAAGTACGGCTTCTCGCAAAGCTTGCAATCGTTTGACTTCATTGATATCGACAAAAGTGAGTACAGCGCCTTCAATCACATTATTTAGAGTCCGATACGGCAGAATGCGCATGGAATACCAGATACCGGCAGTGGTTTGAACCTCTAGTTCCTTATGTACGAGTGTATCTAAAACTGCTTGTATATCAGAGGTTAATGTTTCGTAGTTTTTTAGATTAGAAAGTATATGATTGACTGGTCTATCGATGTCGCTCTCGATCAAGTTGATAATTTTTGTCGCCATTGGAGTAAATCGTAAGATACGCAAAGAGTAATCGACGAAGATTGTGGCGATCCCAGTACCAGAGAGTAAATTGTTCATATCATTATTTACACGAGATAAGTCTGTGACTTTGGATTGCAATTCGTGATTTACCGTTGCTAGCTCTTCGTTTACGGATTGGAGTTCCTCTTTGGAAGTCTCCAGCTCCTCGTTAGTCGATTGCATTTCCTCATTGACAGATTGCATCTCCTCGTTTGAGAATTTTAATTCTTCATTTGCTGTTTCCAGTTCTTCTAACGTTGATTGTAAATATTCTTGGTTGGATTGTAACTCTTTTTGAAGGGAAAGAATCATCGCGCTTTCCGTTGATTTATCAGCGGAAGGTATAGCTACGATACCTTCCGCCGAAATAATTTCTAGAACTACTAAAAATAAAGGAACTTCCGTGTTGGCATGATCTGAATCACCTAAAGGACTAATCGTAAGATTGATAGTGGAGTAACTCCCATTGGTTTTGACTTGAAGCTCTTTACATTCTATTTGCTTTCGACTCGTCACTGCTTTGTGAAATGACAGCGAGAGGTCCCTTCTGAGCCCTTCTCTGGCCATTTTCATGATATTTGGTGCAATAGTCTCACCTGGTGCGGGTTCGAAAAACATACCCGTGCGACCGTGTAAATAAAGGATATTGCCTTTGTCATCAACCAGTGCTGCTGCTGGTGCAAATTGCTTGAGTAGCGCCTGTTCGGCGATATCTCTTAGTGGAAATTTGACTCTACCCTTCGAAGGCGACGGTATCAAATCGTTACCTGGTGGAATGATCCTAGCAGAAAAAGAACGTTGAAAACTAATGATATCTTCCTTTTTTTGGAATATTCGAAGCATTCTGTTTAAGGAGGTGAAGAGATGGTAGTTATCACCAACCGATTCCGAATTTCCAAGAAAAAGATATCCCTTTGGATTTAAAGCATAATGAAAAAGAATTATGATTCTTTTTTGTAGGTCACTACTTAGATAGATGAGGAGATTGCGGCAGCTGATCAAATCGAGTTTAGAAAAAGGTGGATCACGCGTTAGATCCTGTTCTGAAAATACAAGCATATCTCGAATGCCTTTATGCACCCTATAGGTATTTCCTACAGATTCTCTTACAAAAAACCGCGCAAGTCTCTCTGGCGTGATGTCCTCTGCGATCGTCTCAGGATAGACTCCTGCTCTAGCAGTTGCTATCGCCTTCGGGTCTATATCGGTGGCAAAAAGTTGGACTGGAAAATGGATTTTTCTCTTCTCCATCTCTTCTGAAATCAGGATGGCAATCGTATATGCCTCCTCTCCAGTGGAACAGGCAGGAACCCAAATTCGAAGAGAGGCATCAGCAGTTTTTTTATCGCAGAGTTGAGGTATGATCTTTTCTTCTATTTCTGCAAAAGCATCTGGATCTCGGAAAAAATTTGTAACTCCGATAAGGACATCTCTAAATAATGCATCCACCTCTGTAGGCGTTTGACTCGCGAACGCAACATATTCATCTATCGTCATAAGTTGGTGGATGGCAATCCGGCGCTCAATCCTTCGAAGTATTGTGCTAGGTTTATACTGTGAAAAATCATGGCCGCTTTGAGTTCGTAATAAGGTAAATATTCTTTGAAGTGTGTCCGTACTCACAGAAGAAATGAATTCTTTTTTCGGCAATTTACCTAGGGAATGCTCCGCATAACGGATCAATTGCGCTGGCATTTCTGCAGGAGTTAACACGAAATCAACGAGAACAGAATCGATGACACTTCGTGGCATACTTTCGTATTCTGTTGACTCTGGCAATTGTGCCATAACCATTCCACCTTCAGCTTTAATTGCCCTTGCACCAAGGGTTCCATCAAATCCAGTGCCCGAAAGAACAATGCCGATGGCACGCTCGCGGAGGTCCTCAGCCAATGTTTTAAAAAAAAAGTCAATTGTCATACGTTGCCCTCGTAACGTAGACGGTTCGCTGAGTTTTAGATGGCCTTGTTGAAAAGACAGATTCGTATTAGGTGGTTTGATGTAGGCGCAATTTGGCTTCAGAACCATACCGTCTTCGACTTCAAATACTTCCATTCGGGTGTAACGTCGAACCAAATCCGCAAGTATGCTTTTATGATCTGGTGCCAGGTGTTGCACGAGAACAAAAGCCATATTTGGATCTTTATCAGTAGGCATACCCGCGAAAAAAGCTTCAAACGCAGCAAGTCCACCTGCGGAGGCACCGATACCAACGATAGCAAATGACTCTGCTTTTTTCATTTACACTTTCCTATGTTCAGGGATTACTTTGGTGCTTTTCTTACTCAAAGACTTATGATGACTCTATAAGCAGTTCTGCCACTTTCATCCAAAGATAAACACGTGCTGAGAGTCGCCTTAATCTTTTCACTATCTTTTTTAATTAAATACAGGCTAAAGGATTGGGGGATTCTGCTTTCAAAAAGATTTTTTCTGTGTAGATAAAATATATCTTGGTCTGCGGGTAATACGAAATCAGTCAGATTCATTTTGAGAAGTTCAGGTCGAGTAAGACCTAGAAGAGTCGCAGCCGTAAGGTTTGTTTCCAAAATCTGGCCTAATTCACCGACAGTAAGATAACCAAGTGGTGCGAGATCATAAAGATCAAAATAACGAGACTTGGAAATTTCTAGTTCAGAATGTACTCTACGCAACTCAATGTTTTGAGCCGAAAGTTCCTCCTGATGGACGCTCAATTCGTGAAATGCCCGTTTCATGGAGATCTCAGCCTGATTGCGTTCTTGTTTTGTCTGGAATAGCTTTAAGGCCATTTTGATCGCAGCATCTAAGACAAAAATTCCCGAATTTTTCACCAGATATCCATAACCCGAAATGCTCTCCGTTTTATTCACGACTTCAGGCTCGGTATGCGAAGAATAAAAAAGGATCGGTATGTCTTTGATTCTTAAAATTTCTTCCGCTGCTTTCGTACCGTCCATACCTTCTCCCAGATCAATATCCATGAGCACCAAATCAAAATTTGAGTGATCGTCCATTATGCTGGCAACTGCGTCTTCCCCAGAGGAAACGTGATGTACCACGTAGTTTTTACTCTTTAATTGTTTTGATTCTAAAATGGCGATCAAAGCTTCGTCTTCCACGTAGAGAATTTTTTTTCCTTTTTGGTCCAAATCGCTATATGACTTCATTGAAATCAGCCGTTCCTTGCTATGAGTGAATGCATATTTCAGATCAATAGCGAGAAAAATCGGATTTTTAAGAAAATTATAATAATACATCCGCTAATTCAGGTTTGATCAAATTCAGCTTTTAGGGAGGTTCCTCTACCAGATACGAATTTACGGCGGTTTTTGAAGAAGTGATGAACGAATTGATACCTATAAATCTACTTAATCTTAAGTTTTTTAAATGCCGCCTTGTACCGAGCAGACACCATCATCCGTCAAAGTCCAAAGAAGGAGGCAATGAAAAGTGCATTCGAAGTATTTTCGCGATTTCTGGAAGATACATTATGTATTTCCTTCGCTAACTGGCGTGCGCTGTGTTTCAATGTAAAGATCACCTTAAGAAATCGGCAAACGTATCCCTTTTGAAAAGTAATCGAAAGAAAAGCAGGCACAAAAAGAGAATTAGAATCATTTTATAACCCACAATATTTGTACAGATTTCCTATTTCATAAGCATGATCGTCAAACATATATTACATGTTATATATTTTGAAAAATAAATTTACAATATTTAGAAAAGTATAATTTGTGTTTATAGGAGATTAAAACTATGAAGAAACTTTTAATGATTGGGTTATTGGTTATCACATCACAAGTATTTGCGATTTCGGAACTTGAAAATTTATTACTCAAGGAAGCCGTTGCACCGGAAGCAAAAAAAACAACGAAAGAATATTTTATTAAGAGAGCTGCGGATTACAAAGAACTTTCTAAAAAATATGATGCTCTCGCAAAAGGTCCGCAAGGCGGAAAAGCAACATCAGAAATGCAAAATGAAAAGAAGTATAAAGATCTTTCCAAAAAAGCATTAGATGAAGCTGCAAAATACCAGGCTGAAGCAGACAAACTTTAAGAAAATTAAAAAGTATCTATCTCCCCTGGGATAGATACTTTTATTAAAAATATATTTTTAGAATTAAGTGTCGCAAATCTTACGTTATCTTTTGATTTTTTTCATCATAAAAAAAGGTTGAACCACTTCGCGGCTTTCCTTACTGGCCGTTAATTCAAATCCCTAGGATCAGCTTTAAGCCAGAATGTGTAACGAAATTGATCCATATTGTAATGGAACATTCATTCATAAGAAAAATTTTCCCTTTGCAATGCGAAGGAGAAATAACCATTCACCAAACTGATTGTCAGGTGATCATTGGCCCGAGACACAACGAACGTAAAGGCCATTGGACTTTGTGTTGTAGGACACCTGAGCACCAGTGGTGAACTGCACATACCACGCTAGGTTTGTATTACCAACGTAGGTCAATGCAGACCAATAAGTGCTAGAAATCGTGTTTGGAAAAAAACTATTAATAGCTGGATTTGGCGAACCGCCAGGGCAAGTTCCAAGATCGTTTGAAATTACGGTTGTATTAGTACACGCAATTAATAATTTAAATTCATTTTTAGTAGGAACACGCCAGTTTGTTTTGCCATTTGTCCCAGCTCCCGCGTTTGCAGTGTTCAGCGACTCGCATGCCGACCATGCACCAGACGTGCCAGTGCCATTCAAAAGTTTCGTTCCTACATCATTACAGGATTCGTCAGCTATACTACAATAGGGAGTTGTTATCGCCCCGTAGGTAGGACCAGATCCTGTTCCAGTACAATCATTCGTTCCTGAATTCCAGACTTGTCCATGAATGCATTTCATCCACGTCAGAGTCTCCGCCGTATAAACTTGTCCACCAAAGGTTCCCGCATTGCCCATCAATTTTACGGTTCCATCATTATTATCCACAAATGTTCCCCAATTGCGCGTTATCGCAAATACGCATGCCAAAGCTATAGAAGTAATGTTTGCATTTGCCGTTCCATTTCCGTTCGTAATGGAACAGTATAATCCAGGTGGTTGTGTCTGCACTGTCACAGAATAATTTGCTCCGCTTGCAATCGAGGAACTAAAGGTAAATGTACTGGCACCACTTGAAACTGCTAAATCATCACCGGAATTATTCTGTAATACCAATCCTGGTGCCGTCAGTCCCGTGAGTGTTCCTCCTATAGTGTACGTGGTTTGACTAACGGTAATGTTGATTGTTTCTTTAGAGTTTCCGATGGCATTGCTTGCCTTAATTTCATAAGAGGTAGGAGATTGGTTTACAGTTGGTGTACCGGATATAACACAATTCTCGTTGCCGAGTACAAGACCTGAAGGAAGCGAGGGATTGGAAGAACAGGTGGTAATCGTGCCTGTCACATCGGGTGTAATGGTAGAAATGGGAAGATTCAGTGTAAACGTGTAGGGACTACCAGCATAACGAAACGTTGGTGCTATTTCCGCATTTGTCCCAGAACCACCTGCCCTACCAGCGGAACAGTAAGGATTTTTTAAAATGCAGTTGATAGCCTGAAGGTAAAGATTTGTTCTACTCCCCGGATCGTTTGAATTTTCTAAGTTCAAAGGCGCACAGGAATAAACGAGAAAGAGGGATAGGGGCAACGCCAAACCTCGTCTCGTTGCAAAACCTAATAATCGAGCGGAGGCAATTGCAGGATTCATGAGCATGGGTATCAATCCTAACGCACAAAGCCGATCTTGGCGTCCTGTTCTATATTTCTGGAGTTTTTTTTGTTAAGGTTAAGTTCGGGTCGAATCCTGAGGAAACTTTTGACCCTTGCTCATACGAAATTTTGTGTTCTATCTGATCGACGTTTAACTTCTAACATCGCACATTTTGACATAGCCCTTAGCGTTTCCGCGGAATCTTAAAAATGTATATTTTTCCACTAGATCATTTACTGCATCGCCAAAAATGGAATACGATAGCAGCATCCTCAGAGAATGGTAATCTAATCGTTAGTCTCGTTTGTAGAATTAGTCACTACAGTCGGGAGAGTCCATTTTGTATTTCATTCACAAGAATTTCCTCATGTTGTTATGAAAAATAATTTGACTCTGGTAAGGCGATCAGATTTGATTGGGAAAAAACAAAAGAGGTAAGGATGAAAATCAAGTTATTAATCCTATCGATGTCGTTCCTTTTAGTGAATTGTTTTACTTTTGGAAAAATTGGTTATGCGGTCCCTGCCGCAACAGAAATGGCAGAATTAGATCAAACCCCAATCGCAGAACATTGCGCAACGCTGATCACAAATATGTTGGAAGATGGAAATGCAAAACTGAAAGCAGCAGGAAAAGAGAAATATGAGAACATAGGGCTCGAATTTTCAACTGGATTTGGTAAAAGCTGTTTGCAATACAAGGCAATTAAATAGGTAATCAAATGAAAAATATTTTTATCGCAACTACATTTGTATTATTAGTTAACTGTACCCACAAATGGGGAAATTTTAAATCTTACGAACTACAAGCACCCACCAATCTGGAAACTTTGGGCGAGCCTGTAACAGGAAATGATTGTTCTTTTGTTTCTAATCAATGGTTCAGAAACAATGTAGCGGATGCTATACGAGATGCAATCGCAAAGGCACCCGCAGGTACGACAGGTTTAAAAGACGTTACTGTTTCTGCCGTAAACTTTCGTTATCTTTTCACCAGCTGCATTAATGTTGAAGGGATACCAGTGAAAGAAAGCACGGCAGCTCCAGCAAAAACAAAAAAATAGAAACAGTCGTATTTATCACGACTTGCTTCCTTTGGTTCTACAAGCTCACCACAAACGGTGGGCTTAAGGTCTCTTCGAGAGTCGGCGCTTCCGTATCTTTGACTTAACCTTAAAATAACTGTTGCTAATCGCGAGAAAGAGAAACGAAAGAGATGATTCAAGTTAACTAACGTTTTGTGGTTTCATCCGTCCGATGCCTATCAGTAAGAGAAACGAGACATTCAGAGATTCCGAAAAGTTTGTATCCTTATTCCCTCTACCGGCCGCAAGTGTAACTGCCGCTGATACAGGAAGAAACTGCGCACTAAACAAAATAAAAAAAATTAATAAGTTTGTTTCTGATTGTAAGGATTAGATTTTTGTGATTAAAGGAAAACTTGCGCCTTCCCACGAGCCACTCCCCTCCACCCTAACTCGGGCGGGGGTTCGATCAATCCACCTCTGATTATGTCCCACTAAATCCCCTTTATACCATTAAACTGGAGTTAGCCTTTTTATGTTTTCAAACTCCTCAGATACAGAATACATTGTAGACTGACCATTCCCCTCCATCTAACAAGTGATATTTAGATTGTTCTTTATCAAAAAGCCACAGAAATAAACCGGGGACCGTTTTTTCGATCTTCTTCTCCTTTTGATTTTGACTTTCCAGAATGGGTATCTGTAAGGAATTTTGAAAATCATTTCTGGCTTTGGGGCTTTATTTAAGATAAGGCGAAGAACTTTCGTAAGAGCTCGAGTAAAATCGAGGAAATTTTCATAATACATGCAAATATTTGCTACAATATTTTCTATACACTTCAGATTTTATTTTTTTTCTCTGATTGACTATATTTAATTTCTAGCTCACACTCAGTGGATGCGAACATGGACTTGCAACAATGATTTGAATCAAAAGAAGCAAATAATCCGTGTCTTCCTCTTTTTATTCATATCGTTTCTTGGAAATTCGTGTAAGGTTCTTCCCTCTTTAGATACAAATCCCATAGAATTTTTATCAGCACTTCGCGTTTTGGAAAAATCTAATCATTCTCAAGATAACAATTCCCAAAGTAACAATTCCGAAGGAGAAAGTAGCTCGGACTGTACGAGTAACTGTTCAACAGATGGATCAGTATCCGTTCAAATCAACTACGTGAATTCACCATTCTCCTTAACGACAGGAGTGTCTTCCTTAAACGAATCTCCAGTTTTGTCTGGAAACCCTACTTATTTTACTGTCTCACCTGATTTACCTTTTGGATTGAAACTAGATTCAGGATCAGGCTCTATATCGGGAACGATCTCAGAGGTTGTCACAAATGCCGATTTTACCATCACGGGAACTGCTGATGCAAAGAGTGCCCAAACGACGATTCGAATTTCTTCCGTCATCCCAGCAGCATGTGCAGACGTCTCCATCACTACCGGTGTTGGAACGCTTGCCGATCCTTTCCAGATTTGTAACCCTCTCCAATTGCAATCCATGAGCACTCATCATATTTCCAATCCGGGATCTTATTACCAACTAACGCAAGATATAGATCTTTCCTCGATTTCAAATTTTACTCCCATAAGCAATATCACAAACCAATTTACTGGAGTATTTGATGGTCAGAATCATACAGTTCATAATCTTACGATTGATAATAATGCAACGAGCCATCAAGGTCTATTTGGTTATGTGGTAGGTGGTGCGACTACTGAGATTCGAAATTTAAGACTTAGTAATGCGAATGTCAGAGGGAATGCACAGTCTGGTTCAGTCATCGGATTGTTAAACGCATACGCTAAAAATATCCATTCCTATGGGGCAGTTGTCGATGGATTTGCGGATGGGACAGGTGGACTTGTTGGCAGATTCTCCGGTGTAGGCTCCATATACGATTCCTCGTTTTCTGGAACGGTTGTAGGTGGCGGCTCGTATACTGGTGGTCTCGTTGGTGACTCTTTTGGGGGGGATGAGGTCGTTCGATGTAAAGGGAAGGGAACTATTACGGGGAATGGCGCCGTCGGCGGAATCATTGGGCGAGCCGCTGGTACTCTCGTATTAAATTCGTATTGGATGGGATCGGTTACTGGGAGTACCGAAGTTGGCGGAATCATGGGAAAGGGTCAACTAACGGATGGTAAAACAAAATTTTCTTACTCCGTTGGTTCAGTAACAGGCACATCCAGCTTAGGTGGACTCATCGGCTCGATAACGAGCTCATCAGAGGAGTCATATTATAATATTAATGTTGCCAATCAGGCAGACAATGACACGCGTGGGATTCCGAAAACGACAACACAGTTGAAATGTCCAGTGGTCCCGAACGATTCTTGCGCTACAACTGCCATTTATACCTCTTGGGATACAACTATTTGGAATTTTGGGACGGCCCTCGACTATCCCAAACTCAAATGGGAAAACAGTTTATAGAATTCTAAGGAGATGAGACGTTGTTTGTGAACGTTTAAAAAATCAGCGGAGGAGTAAATTTAAATCAAAAAGACAAAACAAGTTCCAAGTGAATACGGCGGAATTGTGCGAACAAAAGTGGAAGCCACAGGGACTGTAACAGATGAATTAAAAATCCCTCTCATGGAATACTTAATTTCCCGCGACAGAGAACTTTTTGACAAATTAAAATCTATGGGTTACAATTGAGTTTTGATATACATTAGATCATTTTTGTATATTTTAATATAAGGAAGTACGCTATCTTATTTCGAAATATCGTAACCAAAGTTTCGAAATACATAAGATAATCGCAATTCGCACCATCTGGCTTCCAGACGTGTAATATGGAATGGAAAACTTATACTGAGTCTCCACAAAAAGCCATAATTCTATGATCACAATCTGATTGACTTTGTCTCGAATTTATGATTTTTAAGGCGAATGAAATCATCAGCCGTTCTCATAAAACTCGTTTTGGTATATGCTACATTCTCAATGCATTCCCTAGTATATGCCGAAACAGGCACATTATTATTGAATGTAATTGCCTCAAATCAACAAAGTCATCTAATCCTTATAAATCAAGATTCTGAAACTACCTTTGAATTTCCGACTGATTTTCAAATTAAGGATCGAATCCAAATTTCAAAAGAAAGAATCCTCTCTTTTAGTAGTTCCTATAGCTCAAACCGTAAGATTACATCTTACGAGTGGAGAACGGGCAGAGTGACCGAGCAAAAAAATCCGCTGGATACTGGCATCAAAATCTTAAGAGAGTTTATCTCGTACTTGGAAGGTCTAAATCGCTCTGTCTTTCAAGAAATCCATCAGGTAGGTTACCAAAGGCTCTTTGAATGGGAAGGCGATAAACCATTGTTCTTTCCTCACTTTGACAAATACAGAAAGACTGTTAGGTTAGATGATTTTTTGCCAAGTGGCGCTCATATCTTCAGAATTTTAGAAAAAGACAGATCGATTCAAAAAATAGAAAATTCGTTTGTGGGTGCAAACGATGGTTATTCCCAAAAATTGTTATACTGCAGTTCTCTAAATTGCAAACCTGAAGAAATTTTATCTGATCGAGCCATTTTGAGTGCACGTCTCATCGATGATGGTAGATTGGTTGCGTTTTTCACACCTGTCTCTGTTGATCCTGAATCCAAATCTTACAATCTAGAAACTTATGATATTAACGAAAAAAAGCGAAAGAAATTATTCACATTTAAAATGAGTATAAAAGGTCCCACTGGCACCTTCAACCTATCCAATCCAGAATTCAGAGTGTTAAATCAATCCAGCTTATTTTTATTTACCGACGAGATTGCAGACATAGAAGATAAAATTCAAAATTGGAAGTTAGTAGATGGAAGGACAGGCAAAGTGGAAGATTTCAAAGTTCCAGATGGCTATCAATTTGTTAGCATGATGCCAGTTAGTTATCATAAGAGTTCTAATGAATCGGATCTAACAACTCTTGAACCTTACATCGTTTTTATTAAGAGAAGCTATGACCAAAAACTAGGCATTCGCAATCACTTAAAAGTGATCCAACTTCCCGAACGCAAAATAGTGTTGGAGAAAGAGATCATCGGAAAAACTGTGATCAATGCAATGTATGTATCCGATGCTGTGTTTCTAAATAAAATATAATGTTCATTCGCACCATATAGTCTCGTAAAATGGGCAATCTTAAGACACTGATTATACGGATCATAAAATTTATCATTGAAGGCCTCCCCTATACATTTCTGATCCGTTGTTAGTTTTCTTTTTAAAAAGCTACACCTTCCGTGAATGAATGAAACAGTAAGTGTGTAAAAATGTAGGAAATAAGTAGAGAACTTACCCTTATGTTTGATACTCTAACAGCGAGAAATTCTTCCTCTTCTGAAAAAGTTTGGTTCAAGCGAAAAGGTTGAGAGAAGCAATGACTAAAGAATAGCGTGCAACTGGAAATAAGAAATTTCCATTTTATCTTAACTTATATGATAAGACCATTAACTACTGACGGCAATAAGTAGATTCCTTTAGATGCGGATTAAACTTATTTGGAAAGCGTTCCAACAATTTACTTTGACATATTTTTCCTTTACAAATGTCGTGTTTGTTAGATCCTACTTATGTTCAAGTATCTTCACAAACCAAAATCTTATACGATTCTCTTTTCTCTTTTGATAGTTCTGTTTTTTACCAACTGCATCCAAAATTTAGCTGACTGTCCCGTCGATACTTTAACATTAAAGAAGGAATGCGACAGCAATCAAAAACAGACAGATAGGAATCTGCTTCTGGGACTTGCAGCTGCCACTGTCAGTTCATCCGGTAGTCTTTCTGGCAAAGCACTAGAATTTTATAATATTTTAGAATCTTACCGAAATAAGGGATCTTTTACACTCTCAAATGGAAGCTCTCGAAGTTTTTTAAATGGTTCAAAATGTTCGGGAACAACGGCGCAACATCCCGCTCTGAACCGAGCAGCACAAAAGCATAATGATAATATGGTAAGTTTGAATTTTTTTTCTCATACGGGACAAGACGGCTCTACACCTAGTACCCGTGTGAAGGCAGAAGGACTCAACGTTGGTGCTGGCGAAAACATTGCCGCAGGCGTCTCCACAGCGGAAGGCACTTTTGACCAGTGGTGGAATTCTTCGGGACATAGAGCCAATATGGAGAATTGCAATTACACCCATGTGGGCATTGGATATACAGCTCGCGAAGGAGTCAATGCACAAGCAGATTACGCCCATTATTGGACGAATGTCTTTGCTACCATTCGTTAATCAATTTAGTTTGAAGTACACATCGTCCGAGTACACCTTTCCATTATGATAAGGCGAAATACTTTCCTAAGTAGTTAAATTTTAAACTTAGGAACCAGCACCGTCGAGACGAATTCAAAACTTTAATCGGATCATTTTTTATCTAAATCAGCGCGTCCTCTTTAAAACTTACGATTTGCTGGACGTAAGTACCAAGAACTCACCGTTAGTGACAAAAGAAGAAGGGAAGGAAATATTTCTCCAATTGAATGACCAGAAACTAAATGCGAAATCACTGCCCCTGACATAGCAAAGAAAAAACCAGCATAAGCCCATTCTTTTAATAGAATGAACTTTGGAATAAGAACAGCTATCACGCCGAGTAATTTCCAAACACCGAGAAGGATTAAAAAATAAGTGGGATAACCCAATTGGTTTATTTTTTCTACTTCTTCAGGATGTTTCATAAGTTGTACAATCGCAGTCGATACCATACCCAAAGACAACCAAAGAGTAAAAAACCAATACGCTATTTTTTTATTTTTTTCTGACATAATTTTCTCCTATTTTAAATGTATGATTAAAGAGCTTGTGCACTATTTCTTCCCTTCGATTGTGGGCGGAATTTATCCCTTTGCTCTACCGATTTGTAGATGATATGCATTAGGATTCGAACCCAGGTCCTATCGTTCTCAAATGCAGCTACTGCCAATTTAGGTTATAAATAAAATTTGTTAGAAATAAACCTATAGCCTGCGAATCCCTTTTGAATCAACTTAGATTTCTATTTTAACTAAAGCGGAAAACAAGAACCTATAGTCGCCTTTAAGCGGACTGGCTCCTCTGTTTCCGATAGAAATCCTAAGGAACCGACGATTGGTCCTCGGATTAAGTAAAACTAGAGGAAGCCTGCCACAAAAATCGCCACTTTTCTAAGAATGTTTTCAACTTTTTCAAAACAAGTCGCTTTTCTCTAGTCCTAAATTAAATCAAATTTTTAATATTAATATTGACTGACTGGTCAGCTTTTATTTTTCATAAATAAATAACAAATATGTTTATTGGACTGATCTTATTTCTTACTTCAATTTTGGCGATGACCCTTTCTATACCGGATGCCCCTTTTCCCCAGGGGGATGAGATCATGCACATTCGTTCCATTCGGGAGAGCTTGGAAGCAGGAAGTTACGCCTTACCGGCATTATCTGGTCTACCCAACCCTTACAAACCTCCCCTGTTGTTTTGGATGGGAATGATTTTTGATACTATTTTCGGCGTGAACTATCTCTCGGAGAGGTTGGTTTCTTTTCTGTATGGCATGGGAACGTTAACTTTGTTTTACATTTTTTATCTTTCTTTATCAAAATCAGTTAAAGAGTCGAAATTAGCTACCTTGGCTTTTGGCTTTTCCTTCCTATCTTTGAAGTTTTTTGGAATACTGATGATGGAAGGAGCAATGGTGTTTTTTACTTTGCTTTATGTCTTTTTGTTCTACAAATCCAAAATTGAGAAAAACATAACTTACGTTGCATGGGGTAGCTTCTTAGTCGGATTTGGTTATTTACTGAAAGGGCCAATCCTTCATGTCTATATTAGCATTTTTTTATTGAGTTATCTTTATATCAAAATGATTCGTGTTAGAAAGGGAAAACTTCATATCTCCTTTTCCTATATAAAAGAAGAAAGATTAACTCTTTCCCTTTTTTCGCTTTCCCTCATTATTCCACTTTCTTGGATTTGCTATTTGTACTTTTATAGTACCGCTGGAAAAGAACTGCTACGATTCTTTTTTATGACAGAAAATATGGGAAAATTTTATGGTGCCAATCAATCCGGTCTTAGGATTTGGGGAGGTTGGCTGCTCTACTCGGCTCCGTTTTCGATACCCATCATTCTTCAAATTTGGCAGACAGTGAGAAAAAAATCGAACCATCGAAATCAACTTTTTACATCCGGATTTCTAGTATTTTTACTTTTCGTGACAATCTTTCACTTACTACCAAATAGAAAAGATCCTTATTATGTAACACCTTTCATCCCTTTTCTTTTTTTATTGCCAGCGCTAAGCAATGCGACCTGGGAGACAGTGATACTTTCAAAAATCAATCGAATGTCGATTCTCATGCCTTATACTTTAATTCTTGTCATAGCAATCGTTTTGCGGCTTCCAGCACTTTTCGGTTTTTCATTGATTGCGATTTTTTTTACTTTAGGATTTCTATTTCAGAATCAAAAAGTAAATGCAAATTTTTATCAAATATTTCTACCTCAGCTATTAATTGTACCTATTACGATGTTATTTTTGATTCGTCCAATGGCTGATCCTGATACAGCAGAACAACTATCGGGTCTGGTCCAAAAAGAGGTCTGTGTTATCGCAGAGAACCCATGGACCGGGATGGATGTACAAAATAAACTTATGAATTATCATGTAACATTTTCTCTTCCTCTTACCTATGCAGAGTCATGTCCCGTTTCATCTACCCTAGTAGTTTTTAATGATCTAAAATTATCAGATGAATGGGAAAAAATTGGCTCCTGGTATCGATGGAAACAACATCTGAATCTAGATTTGCTTCAAATAGTCCAAGCACTATTAAAGAGGGACAAAATTGACTTTCAAACAGAAGTGAGTGTTTGGAAACGAAAAGAAATCAAATGAAAAAATACGGTCTCGTCGTCTTCCTGCTAATTCTTGTTTCCCTTTGGGATTTTTCCAAAGACAATTTCACGAGATTTGGAGTTAAAGCCACAGGGGAACAAACCAATCAATGTAAAATCCTATGCGAAAAAGTAACCTCATGTTTAAACGAGGACCAACTGAAATTACAAGATCCAAAACTTTATCACTTAGCCTGTGAGATTCTTTGCACCAAACAATTCCAACTGTTTTCCGAATGTTTCAAATCCATCGAAACTTCATGTGAAGGTGGTGAGGCATGTATTAAAAATCAAACCCGAGGGCTTTTTTAATTTTATAAAAAAGTTAAATGACCAGTCATGTATCCAAAAACAAGTATCATTCTTCCAACATTTAACGAAGTAGGGAATATCAAAAACTGCGTAGATGCAATTTCAAAAATTCTCGATAGAGCATCTTTCGACTTTGAAATTATCATTGTAGATGATAATTCCCCAGACGGAACGTATGAAGTCGCAAGAGTCCTTGCAGAATATGACAAACGAATTTTTCCTTTTGTTCGAATGACAGAACGCGGATTAAGTTCTGCTGTAACGTTCGGATATGGAATGGCAAAAGGCGATAATTTGGTAGTCGTTGATGCAGATTTCCAACATGATTATAGTAAAATTCCTGAAGTCATTAAATTACTTAATGATAACGATATAGTCGTTGCCTCACGAAGAAGTACTGACGGCGGTTATGGTAATTTTCCAATAATACGTCAGTTCGCTTCCAGATTCGCAACAAAAATTTCTGAATGGTTATTTAAAGTGCCGATTACGGATCCTATGAGTGGTTTTTTTGGGATACGAAGATCGGTTTATTTACAAATAAGAGAGAAATTTAATCCACGGGGGTTTAAGATCCTTTTTGAAATATTAAGTACATTTCGTACGGATAAAATCGCAGAAGTGGGCTATACTTTCGGTCTCCGTAAATGGGGTAAGTCAAAATTGGATTCGGCCGTAATCATTTATTTTTGTTGGGATATAATTTCGATTAAATGGAAGCAATGGAAAGCATCGAGTAGGAGTTTCATTGCTTTCAATTCTTGCAAATAAAAAAAATAATCGCCTGTTGCCTCGACTGTCTTCCCACGATACGGCGGGCTCACCGCAAGTAATGGGCAATCTGACGCGAATATTGGACCTTCCTTTGGATTCGGAGACTGGATCTTATCAAAAGGCTAGGATTTTCCTTAGCGGTCGGTTAGAAAAAGTCATCTAAACAATATTCTACTTCGCCTTCGCCGCAGCAAAATTAGGATTTTCAGGATTCACATCCACTCTTCTATCTTTCGAAATCACAATTAAATCCACGTCTTCCATTGGGATTGCGCCTAACAGCACTTCATTTCCCATCACAATTGCTCCGACAAACGCAATTCTATTCTTGAATGCAATTTCTATAGGACCTACATATGGAAGAAATTGCTTCGATCCATCCGCCAATTCAATTTCTTTTCTAGAATGTTCCTCGAGTTCTAATTGCACCTTAACATGTTCAGGAATGATCAAGTAAACTAAACCCGTATCAGCCAATGCAATTACACTAATCGGTTGAAGATATGTCCGCTTTGGATTCTTTATTTGTAAATTGCCGTAGGCTAAACCCATACGAAAAGTTTCACTTGGATAAAAAATTAAATCAAGTCAAAGCGATCACGATTTTGGCATGCCGAAAATGGATTTGTCCATTTCAAAGCCTCACCCTCAAGACACAAAAAAACCCCACCAAATCCTGGTGAGGTTTATCATACTCTTACCGAACCCTGAGTAGCGAAGCGTACCGAAGGGTGAGAGAAAGAAATCATTTACAATATACAACGTAGCGTGACCATTCCGATTCATCTAACAAGGGATGGTTAAATTGTTCCTTTATAAA
>NZ_RQGD01000023.1 GCF_004770745.1 Leptospira ognonensis
GAAACCATTGAAACGACCCAGCTCATAAACAAAAGAGAGAATGAACAGCGCATCCTAGTTCTAGAATTGCCAAAGATTGTAGACCATGTTCTTTACCGGGAGGAGCTTTTGAACAAGTCTCTGCCTGTTTTCGTGAGGAAGGGGGTGAGTGGGGTATCGATGCGGGATTTGGCTGGGGCATTAGAAATTTCGACAGGTACGCTTTACCATTACTTTCCCACGAAGGAAGTTCTCTTTACCTCCATGGTCCATTATATTGTGAAAAAGGATGCTCAGGAGATTGCTGCGATTTCTCAGTCGAGTGATGTACTCAATAATTTAATTCAATTTATTTCCGCAAAGGAAGACCATTTTAAAAACATCATTCTTCTGGCACTTGATGTAAAGAGGCATCATTCTCAATCTATGGAACTCACCCAAATTGTGGATGATTCTTGGAATTCTTATGTGGAGGAGTTAACTAAAATGTTTAGAACCGATCAGGTTCCCAATTCAGGCGAGGTATTCCTTTCCTTTTTTGTGGGAGCGCTGGTATTAAAATATTCAAAAAGCAAGGTTTTGTCTTGGTCAGAGCTTCTGGAAGGATTCGGTCAGATTTCTCATTTTATTGGAAATGTTAGTAAAGGTTAGGTGATATATGTCGACTTTAAAAAAGATTACGTTTTTAATTAGTTTTGTCCTCCCGGTGATAGTTGTTCTTACAAATTATTTAGGTGGAATGTTTCATTTAGTCATCCCTTTGACAGTATTTGTTTTTCTTCCTCTCCTTGATTTGGGTGTTGGTAAGGATACATCTAATCCTGGGGAAAAAGACTTCCTTTCCTTGCAAAATGATTATTATTACCGGGCTCTAACGATGATATGGGCTTTTGTTCAGCTTATCTTTATTATATGGGCTATTTTTGAAATTTCTACAAATAACTATTCTATTTGGGAGTTTCTGATGTTTGCCTTATCGGTTGGAATTGTTACAGGCGGAATTGGGATTACTGTCGGTCATGAACTTGGTCATAAAGCATCCAAATGGGAGCAGGGGCTTTCGAAGTTGATTTATATGACTGTCTGCTATATGCATTTTTTTATAGAGCATAATTTCGGTCACCATGTTCATGTTTCCACTCCTGGGGACAATGCTTCTTCAAAAAAAGGGCAAACATTCTACGCATTTTATGTGAAATCAGTGTTTGGTGGCTATCAGTCAGCTTGGAATATCGAGAAAAAAAAATTACAGAAACAAGGCTTACCTGCATTTCATTATAAGAATGAAATGATTTGGTATCAGGTAATCACGATCAGTTTTATTGGCTTTCTATTTACGTTAGGTTCGTTATATCGGGGAGCCATTGCTTGGGATGTCATTGTTTTTTTTCTCCTTCAGTCCATCATAGCCTTTACTTTGCTTGAGCTTACCAATTATATCGAACACTATGGATTGGAGAGAAAAGAACTTTTTCCCGGAAAATTTGAGAAGGTACTGCCTGTACATTCTTGGAATCAAAATTATTTAGTATCAAATGCTTTTCTATTTCAGTTGCAGAGACATTCCGATCACCATGCGAATGCGGGTCGAAGGTACCAGGCGCTTCGCCATTTCGAAGAGGCACCTCAACTTCCTTATGGATACGAAGTGATGATACTAATAGCCTTAGTCCCAACTCTTTGGTTTCGGATGATCGATCCGATTCTAGAGAGTTGGAGAGCCAAGGCTAAGTCGGCTTAGTTTTCGCCGGCAAATAATTTCGGCGATCCAAGAATTTTATAGGTTCGATATCCTAGGCCAAGTAAGATGAAGATACCCAAATAAAACAATCCATTGGCTACGTAACCAGAGATAGGTGGCTCAACGAGACTAAACCCAAAATCGGGATTCTCTATCGCGGGGCCAATAGATGCGTTCATTGCAGTCTCGTCCCGATCGTTTGGAAGAAGATTCGGATCAAAATCAGGATTTCTAGCGTATCGATTGCCGTAATAGAGTTTTAGAGTGTTGAATTCCACGTTCGGTAAATAGAATATTAATTCCTCCTTCGCTTGCAATTGTGTAAGATTCGTTAAATGCAAAGGAGGATTTTCTCCGTTTGTAATTGTAATACGATAGTTATTGCTGATCATTTGGTTTAATGATAAAAATAAATCAGGATCATCGGAATCAGAGTGCGAAACCTTGGCATCGAAAACGGTTTCCCATTGTTTTCCGTTTTTGAAATGTTCAATTTTTAAATCTCTTTCAAATTTTGATTCCTTAAAATATAATTTTAAATTTGAGAAAGGGGATCGGACTGGATTCTCGATAGAGTAAACTACTTTGTCCTCCGTTTTTATTCCTTCAACTTTTTCAATTTCTTTAGTGAAGTATGCATTGGATTGAATTTTTTCTCTCGTAGCCATTTCGAAACGAAAGTTGGAACCGACGGGATAAGTGATTCGAACAAATCTATGTTTGGTGGGACCAATCTTGATTCTATTTTGGGGTTGGTCGCTGTAAGTATAGACTAAGGATTCTGTAGAGAAGCTCATCGTATCAGGAGAAGCACCCGTTGAAACTTGCAGTGTCGCCTCCTCATTTCCCTCGCTGCTCGCAAGAATCGAAGTATAGACATGGTCTTTGGGTAGTTTTGGCAATTCTAGAACTAGGATGCGCTGTTCATTCTCTCTTTTGTTTATGAGCTGGGTCGTTTCAATGGTTTCTTCACTTTTATTTTTCAGGATTACATTTTTTCTAATATAGGGAATGGGAGTTCCATCTGCAATCAATCGAAGGTCTCCATAAAATGAATTTAAAAATATTTCCTCATCGAGAGAAAGTTTTGTGACTCGAGAGTTTTCTTCTCCTTTAGGAATATTTTTGATCGTAACCTCTTTCAGAAATTTATAGGTCTCTGCTTTAAAAGGGGAGGCAGGGAGCGAAAGAGAGAAGCAAACGAGAATTAAAAATCTGATCATATTTGGTCCTTTGTTTGAGAATTATTCTTTTTAGATCGATTGTAAATGATTCCAGTGAAGACAAGTGCCGCACCCAGTCCAAATCCAGCCAGTATGCGAGCGAGCGTACCCATATTCCAGAAATCATAAAGATACAGTTTGACTACCACCAAACTTAAACAAGCGAGACCGATTTTTCGTAAATCGGCATTTGGTCGTATGAAGCTGATGAGAGTAAAAATGAGGCCGTAGCCAGCTAGGAAAGATGTATATCCGAGCAACAAATATGGTTCTGGTATGTGGTAGTAAACATCTAGCCAACTTCCAATCAGTAGAACAGGAAACGCAGACCATTTGTATATTTCGCTCACGTGCAAGATGCCTTTTCCCATTCTGGAGAGTAAGAAAAGAAGTATGCTGGCAAATAAGAAAAGAAGGAAATAACCGTTGAACAAGAAGTATCCATCTTCACCTGGCCAGCGATTGGCGGCGATTAAATTAAAGATTCCGACAAACCAGAAGAGAAGGGCGCTCGTGTAGAGTGCGGCGATTCCTGCTCTAGCTCCGACAGCACTCAGTAAGATGGCGAAGGTGAGGACAACAAAAGAAAGAGATTTTCCTTCAAAACCATTTACGAGTGTCACGAGTAAAAAGAGCAAGCCGACAAGGCCGTTCGTAGAAGTAAACAGGGAGTCTTGAACATTCCGTTTCCGATTTTTTTCCCAAGTATTTAGTAAAAAAGAAAAATAGATGACAACCAGTCCGATGAGTAGGGCATTTTGATATCCTATAAAAAATACAGAGGATATATAATACCCTTGGAGATACACAAAAAAGAGAGATAAACCTACAGTGATGGTGGATAGAATCGTATCTTTTTGTGTTTGTCTAGGAACAAGAATGTGTTCTCGGACCAGATAAATGAGAAAGATTGAAACTTGGAAAAATAGAGGAATTTGCCAAGTGGATACTTCTAATTTATCATACGCCCAACCGCCAAACATAAGATGGTTTCCTGCGAGAAGGATGAGGGGTGTGATGCGCCATTTGGTTCTGGGCGAAATGGCTAGAAAAACCAAATTCCAGAGAAGAAGATAAATAAACAAAAACTGGTAGGAGTTTTCACCTGTGGAAAGTAAGGTGGGTACGAGAAAAGCACCAAGAATTCCAAATCCAAAAATAACTTCGCTAGAAAATAAAAAAGCAAATGTTACTGTAAGAAGAGAAAGTAAGACCAGACCCACAAATGCCAGTTCCATGGAGTATAGATCATAGGCAAAATACCCTAAGAAGTAGGATGTAAACGTGAGTGAGGCGCCTGTTCCAACAAGAGAAGGACCAATCAAAGGCCAATTTCGCAAAAGTCTTGTGCCTTGCAGGAATAAGACGATGCCAAAGAGAATGCCAAGCCAAATCCGCACTGATTCATTGATCCAGTATTCCTCAAAGGCAAGGTTGAGGAACCAAATCGCTCCGAGTAACATCGTGAGTAAGCCAAGTTTGATAAATAAATTTTCGCCCAGAAAGGATTCCCATTTCGAAAAAAATCCAGGTTTGCCAGCAGACGAGGCATCCGCTTCCACGGACAAAGGAACTGGTTTTGTTTCTAGTTTTTCTTGCCTGTAGGGGTTTACGTAAGTTGTCTTTGGATTTAACTTTTGAACTTCGGCTTTCAGCAGATTTAGCTCAGTTTCCAGAGCTTCCATCCTGCTATTGATCTGCGAGAGAGTTAAGGGCTTGTTTGCCATTTCGGAAATCTTTGGTCTCTTTTCCCATTTGCATAGACATTTTTAAAGGAAAACATGCTTTAAGGGTTCAGGCAAACCCGCCGAAACTAGTGATAGTAAATGGACTCTTTCGATAAATTACTCAAGACCAAAGGAAGTAAAACCTATCGTTTGCAATCCTTGGACGGTGAGGGGAATTGTCTAGATGAGTTTTCCTTCGATTCGGAGCTAGCCATTGGGCGAGCGCAAGGGGATTATATCGTTGAGGATCCGTCGGTAAGTCGTATCCACTGCGTCATTACGACTACGGCAGATACCATCAAAATTGAGGACCTAAATAGTAAAAATGGTGTTTTTGTAAGGATTACGGAACCCTATCAGCTGAAGCCTGGAGACCAGTTCCGGATCGGGAAAAAAATATTCCGGATCGTCGAGAAGTAAGTTTTTAAAAGGTTCCTGCCAGTTATTAGAGATTTATACTTCGGAAGGATGCTCCCCCTGTCCTCCGGCAGACGCATGGATTTCTTCCTTAAAAAATTCAGAGGATCTTTGGAAGAAAGTTGCTCTACTCTCGTTTCATGTCGATTACTGGGATTTTACTCGATGGAAGGATAAATTTGCACATAAAACACATGGTGCTCGACAAAGATATTACGCCAATCTGTGGCATTCTTCTACCGTTTATACTCCCGGGATCGTCTAACAGGGGAAAGAGTCGTATATCAATTCTAAGTTTCTCCCACTTAAGGGTAGGTTAAAAATCACTTGGATGCAGATCCAATTGAAAGTAGAAACAGTTTTAGTAGAACAAAACTTACAAATTTATTATGCCTGGTTGGGTAATGATCTCAAAAGTAAAGTGACGCGAGGCGAAAATTCTGGAAAAGATTTATACCATGACTTTGTTGTATTAAAATATGGCACCTTAGGCGCATTAGAGAACGGAAAAAATATAATATTTGTTATGCCGTCAAATTTACTAAAAAAACCAAATGCATTGGTGGTATGGTTGGAAGATCGTGGCGTCCCAAGAATTGCCGCGGGTAAATATTTATAACGCGAATGAAAGTATTTATACCAAATGCCACCTTAAAAGTAGATGAGAATTCATATGGATTGCTAGCTGCCTTGCTCTTTTGGTAAATGGAGCTACTATTTGGTGTTTTCCCTGAAAAATCTGACTTTATTGGAAAAAGGCTTAAGGAATTTTCAATTTCGTCGATCCTCGTATTAGGAAAAATTTACACTTTTTTTTAAAAAAAATAAAGTGCTAAAGTAACCAAAATAGCCCAAAAAACAGCAATATAATTCAAAATATTGTAAAAACATATCTAAATCGTCAGATTAATATCCCAACACCAACCTCCGACACTCTAAGGGAAGTAATATAGAATTTTGGGCGCGCAAGGGCCTAAAAACCAGACACAAAAAACCAGAGAGGGGGAAAGGATTCTCCCTCTTTATCGATCAACAAGTTTCAAGGAGGAAACCAATGATCATAAATCACAATATAGCCGCGATCAACTCCCACCGCGTGCTCAAATTCCAAAACGAAGAAGTTTCGAAAAACATGTCGAAACTCTCTTCAGGTCTCCGCATTAACAGCGCCGCTGACGATGCATCCGGACTTGCAGTCTCAGAAAAAATGAGATCTCAAGTGAATGGCCTTAGAATGGCTGAGCGAAACACCGAAGACGGTATGAGCATGATTCAGACAACTGAAGGTTTTCTTCAGGAATCGAATGATATCATCCAAAGAATTCGAGTGCTTGCGATTCAGTCGTCTAACGGTATCTACACAGACGAAGACAGGCAAACGATCCAAGTAGAAGTATCACAGCTCATCGATGAGGTGGACCGTATTGCTTCTCAAGCAGAGTTCAATAAAATGAACCTATTGCAAGGTGACTTTGCTCGTGGTTCTCGGGCGGCTTCTATGTGGTTTCACATAGGTCCAAACCAGCACCAAAGAGAAAGAGTATATATTGCGACAATGACATCCAAGTCTCTTGGAATGAAAGGTCAGAACAATATTCTCTTAACACTTTCTACGGCTGATAAAGCTAATGAAGCAATTGGAACATTGGACGAAGCATTACACAAGATTAGCAAACAAAGAGCTAACCTTGGTGCCTATTTCAACCGCATGGAGCACACTGCAAAGGGTCTCATGAATGCGTATGAAAATACACAAGCTTCTGAATCCAGGATCCGAGATGTTGATATGGCTGAAGAGACCGTTGCGTTCACTAAGAACCAGATTTTAATTCAATCTGGAACTGCCATGCTCGCGCAAGCAAACGTCAGACCACAGGGTGTTCTGTCTCTCCTTCGTTAAATTAGAAGAATCGCTTCATGCACTTTAGGTGAGGCGAGAGTATTTAAATAGAGGGTAGTGTAAACTTAGCAGTTGTAATATGATAATCGGCCGGCCTTCCCTGCCAGGTGGCAATGAGAAAGCTCATCCTTGACACCGGACAGGGATTGTCCGGCTAAGTGCAGCTAACTGTACTTGGTAATACACAAAGGAGTGTAGGCCAATGATTATCAATCACAACATGAGCGCGATACAATCGCATCGCTCACTCAAGTTTACACAATGGGATGTAGACAAGACCATGAGGAATTTGTCGACCGGCCAAAGGATCAACCAGGCTGGAGACGATGCTTCTGGACTTGCGGTTTCGGAAAAGTTGCGAACACAAATTCGCGGCTTGCGTCAGGCAGAAAGGAATACGGAAGATGGAATTAGTTTCATCTCGACTGCTGAGGGTTTCCTCAATCAGTCCTCTGACATCGTTCAGAGAATACGTACTCTCGCGATCCAGACAGCGAACGGGATCTACACCCCAGAGGACAGGCAGCTCGTGCAGGTAGAAGTATCTGCGCTAGTGGATGAGCTCGATCGAGTAGCTTCTCAAGCAGAGTTTAACAAGTTTAAACTGTTTGAAGGTGATTTCGCTCGAGGATCTAAGAAGGCGTCGATGTGGTTCCATATGGGAGCAAACTCTAACCAAAGAGAACGTTTCTACATTGGAACTATGACTGCAAAAGCTTTAAAAATGGGAAAGGGAGATATGTCTCTCTCTACACCAGGAAAAGCGGATGCGGCGATTGCTCTCGCGGATTTTGCCTTGACGAAGATCATGAAACAACGAGCAGACATGGGAGCCTACCAAAATAGACTCGAAAGTACTGCGAAAGGTCTCATGGGTGCATATGAGAATATGCAAGCATCCGAATCAAGGATCAGGGACGCGGATATGGCTGAAGAGATGGTTGCGTTTACCACGAAACAAATTCTGGTGCAAAGCGGTACGGCGATGCTCGCGCAATCAAATGTTAGGTCAAATTCGGTGATGCGCCTCTTATCTAACGTATAAGAACGCATTTCGGCACGAGTTGCCAATAGCATTGGCCCCTTTTCATGGAGCAATCCATAGAGAGGGGCTTTTTTCTATTGATAGTGTTTATCATATTTCTAAATTTTTTTATTTAAACTAGCTTTGCAGACTCAAAATTACATAAATAATTCAAAATAGAATGCTTGAATTTTCTTTGTACGGACATATATTTTATCTGAAAAGAGAATATGAAAAGTTTGGTGATTTCAATGTTAGAATTTAAACATCGCTTGATATCTATCTTACGAGTTGGGTTCGGAATTTTTTGTCTTCTTATCACATTGAGTCATTGTAGAACACCTGAGTTTTCAAACATTTGCGATACATCATCAAAAAAATTCATAGAATCGGTATTGATTAGTAAAATATTCAATAATTCTTATGTTCCTTGTGGTAAAAATGAATCCCCACCGAGAAGTAATAGTGCTGAAGTAGCTTCTGGCGTAACGGTTGCCGCTTCAAACGAATTATGGGTTACCAATGACACGGTCTCTGCTATAACCAAAGAAGGTGATCTTCTTTATGTTGGTGGAAGTTTTAACCTTATTGGTCCAAATACGGGATCTGCAGCACATATTGATCTTACGAGCGGAGAGATTGTTTCAAAATCGGCCTGTCCGTTTCCACAAAGCAATGGAACGATAAACACTGCTGTATCTGATGGGAACGGTGGATATTATATCGGCGGTCAATTTACGGTTGTTCAAGCGAAAGAAAGACAGAATTTGGCTCACATCAAACCAGACTGTACAGTCGACTCCGATTGGAATCCTGGGGCGGACAGCATTGTAAATTCCGTTGTTTTGGTCGGTTCAACGGTTTATGTAGGTGGTCATTTTATTTCCGTCGGTGGACAATCACGGAACCGTATTGCAGCCATTGATGCAACTACTGGTGTGGTTTCCTCTTGGAATCCAAATGCCAATGCTTTCATCAAAACGTTATTTGTCAATGGCTCTAACGTTTATGTAGGTGGAACTTTTACAACCATTGGTGGGCAAACTCGGAATCGAATCGCGGCAATCGATACTTCAACAGGTTTGGCGACATCTTGGGATCCGAATTCGAATAATGGCGTCGATTCGATCACTATAGATGGGTCGAGCGTATATGTTGGCGGTAGTTTTACTTCAATAGGCGGCCAGACTCGGAATCGTATCGCGGCATTAGACAAATCAACCGGTTTAGCCACATCCTGGAATCCTGATTCGAATAACGCGATCTATACGATTTTTGTAAATGGTTCCACAGTGTATGTTGGCGGGAATTTCACAACCATCGGAGGACAAACTAGGAACCGAATCGCGGCCTTAGACGCATCGACGGCTGCAGTCTCTTCTTGGGACCCGAACGCAAACAATCTTGTTTATAACATCAAAGTGAGTGGATCGAGTGTTTATGTTGGAGGATTGTTTACAACGATTGGGGGACAGACAAGAAATTATCTTTCGGAGTTAGATACTTCTTCCGGACTTGCCAAAAACTGGAATCCTAATGTAAGTTATGCTGTAAATACGCTAATTTTGGAATCATCGAAAATTTTTATTGCCGGGAGTTTCATCACTGTGGGAGCAACGGAACGCAGTAGAATTGCTGCTATCGATCTCTTGACTGGTCGAGTAACAGATTGGAACCCTTCTGCCGATGGAAATGTAACAAATATTAAGTTGAGTGGAACTACCGCCTATATATCGGGAGGATTTTCGAACATTGGTGGACAGACTAGAAATTATCTGGCAGCGCTTGATATAAATACAGGTCTTGCCACTTCTTGGAATCCAAATGCAGATTCTTCCGTATCTGAACTGGTTTTAAGCAATGGGTTGGCTTACGTTGGAGGCGAATTTACGAATGTCGGCGGGAGTACTAGAAATTACATCGCGGCCTTGGATCTTACCAGCGGACTTGTCACATCCTGGAATCCGAATGCAGATGGACCAGTAGCGAAGATCTTAGTAGGTGAGAGCACGATCTACGTTGGCGGTGAGTTTTCAAATATAGGAGGTTCCGCTAGGATCGGTTTAGCTGCCTTAAATACGACGTCAGGGCTCGCGACATCTTGGGATCCTGCAGTAGATAGTTTCGTTTCAGACCTCGTATTAGATGGTATTGTTTTATATGTAGCGGGAGAATTTTCTAGCGCGGGGGGGCAAACGAGGAATAGAATTGCTGCTTTAAATACAACGATAAATCTAAACAATGCCGAAACATGGAATCCAAATATCAGCGGGCTGCGTGTGCAAGTTATGGCAATAAAGGAATTCACGGTTTATGTCTGTGGAGACTTTTCAACGATCAATGGTCAAACTCGGTCCAATATTGGGGCAATCGATATCAGTTCAGGATCACCTACCTCTTGGTATCCTAGTGCAGTATACACCAGTTCTCCTCAGTATGGAGAAATCAAAGTGATTGATTCCAATATATACTTGGGAGGAAATTTTTCTACGTTAGGCGGTAAAACACAAAACAGACTAGCCGTGTTGGATGTGACTACGGGTCTCGCAAAATAATCTAATCAGGAATAGAATTATTTCTAATATATCAAAAACTCAATTTCAGATGGTTCTAGAAAATTGATTGAAGATGATAAAACATCTGAGATATTTTGTGAGTTAAGGATAAAGAAATTTCTGGAAGGTAACTCTATGTATCCCAATTCTATTGGAAAAATTCTATTGCTTTTGATAATTTTTTTAGTTTTTCCCGCAAATAAAAACTTAGAAAAAGAGAATATTCCGAACTCTCCCATTTCACTTACCTCATCCGACGGAGCTGGACTCATTCTTAAATCTTATGAATCGAATACGGTACTCGATGGATTTTTTTCTTTTACTGAAATCAAATTGACTTTTTATAATCCTGAGGACAGGCAAAGAGAAGGAAGGTTCAGGATCACACTTCCAGATAACGCACATTTAGCGAGATTCTCTATGCAAATCGCCGATAGGTGGCAGGAAGGAGAAGTTGTCGAGAGGGAGAAGGCAACTCGTGTTTATGAAGATTTTTTACATAGGAAACAGGACCCTGCTTTACTAGAAACGGATGCTGGTAATGAATTTAGTGCCCGCATCTTTCCCATCCCAGCAAAGTCTGAAAAAAAGCTCATTTTATCCTATTCGCAAGCCTTAGGGGGTTTCCCTCCTACTTTTACTTTGCCTCTCCTTGGCCTTCCCGAAATCGAGGATTTTGCACTTCGCGTGATGTTTGAAGATGAAGAATTTAAAGCAGAAGGTGCAGTAACGAATGGCAGCGAAGAATCTAAAGTTGTCAATCGTAAGGTTTTTTCCATAATCAAAAAGAATTTTAAGCCCAAACAAAATTATGTTTTTGAGCACAAAACCAAAGAAAATTTATTAACTACCTCAGGAAAGAATTTTGCTCTCAAATTGGTTCCCTATCCAGTTTCAAAAGAAAACAAAATTCCCTTAGAACAACTCGTAATACTTGTCGATACATCTGCTTCCGCTTACTTACATTTCAAAGATACGATTTCAAATCTAGAGTCTTTACTTGCAAAATTAGAGTTAAGAGAATCTTATATATTCGGTTTTGATACTTCGCTTTCTAGTTATGGCAAAGGAAAAGAAGGACTTCGGAAATTAAAAGAAAATGAGCCATTGGGTTCAAGTAATTTTAGTAAATCTATTGTTGAGCTGGGAAAAATCATAGGGGATCAGAGATTTCGTTTGTTAGTTGTTAGTGATTCTGTGCTGACCGCCGGAAAAATAGACAAAAAACAAATCGCTGAAGTTTTAAAGAAACAGACGTGGATTGAAAGACTTGATGTGGCCATTCCTTCCGCTTATAAAGACAAAGAAATGATCGAAACTTTAGTGACTTCAGGAAAAGAATCAGGTATTGCGATTCCTTTTCAGAGTGATACCAGTGAAATCATTAGAAGATTGAAATCGCCTGTCTCTTCTGTCCCACAAATTGATGTGGAGGATGTGAACTGGTTGTATATTGATAGTGTCACCTCACTCCAACCAGGAGATTCCATCATGGTTTTTGGAGAAACTAAGGAAGCACTTCTACCTGACAAATTGAAGGTGCTCGCTAATGGCAAAAAAATCAAAAATTTGAATGCTGTAACAACGGAACCCATTTTACTTGAACGTGAAGTAACTGCCGCTAGGATAGGTCGCCTTCTGTCGATTGCAGACAGCCAAAACAATGCGGATGTCGCAAAGGGGATGCGTTTGCAAGCGATCAACCTTTCCACAAGCTTCCGTATCCAATGCCCCCTCACATCCTTTCTCGTTTTAGAAACGGCAGAAGACTATGAAAGATTCCAAATTTCCCGAAATTCTTTAACTGATATTATGACAATAGGGTTAGGTGGAATAGAGGTCATCAATCGTAAGACACAGTTAGGATATGAATTTTTAAATCCCGAAAATATTGAAGTTCGCAAGCGAGAAAGAGAAGAACGGCTTCGCATTTTAAGGGAAAAAGAAAAAAAATCCCAAAGCGAAGGCGCCAAAGATGACGTAAAGAAGATGGAATCCGCTCCAAGCGTTTCAAACGATTTGGTCAGAAGTGAGGCGGAACTGAGTACACCTCTGACTGAGTCTGCCGAAGAGGCAAATATTGACTTTGATGAATCATTGCCACCTCCAAAGTCCGGAGAAGCAAGCGATGGCAATATACCCAACCGTAATACCTACCAAGTGAACTCACAACTGTCTGATCGGACTCGTCCACAAACGCCGGAAAAGCGAGAAAAGATTGAGCCATACCAAGGAAATCTTAAGGAATTTAATGTTTTATTTCGTGCAGGCGAAAATCTCAAAGCACTGAGTTTTGCAAGGGATTGGAGAAAAAATGCGCCTGACGATGTGCTTGCCTTACTTGCTATGGGCGATGCTTACTTTGCATTAGGTGACAGGAAAAATGCAGTAAGATCCTATACATCTTTTGTAGATTACTTTCCTAGACGCGCGGACATTCGACGTTGGGCTGGGGAAAAATTACTTTCCATCGGTATGTATGAGGATTCGATCGATACACTCTCGAAGGCGCTTGTCGAACGTCCTGACCATCCGAGTTCCTACCATCTACTCGCCATTGCTTATATCAAAACAGGTCAATGGAAAAAATCTTATAACGTGATCAGTCTCGGGTTAAATCAAAAATTCTCAAGTCGATTTCAATCCGTACATGACATTCTCTATGACGATTTAGATTTGCTCCTTACCATCTTAAAAAATACAGAGAAGGAAAAGGAGATCAAGGTAAACGAAGCACCATTGAAGTTGAAAGGGAAAACCCTTGGTCCAGAGATTCGATTCATTCTCGTTTGGGAAACGGATGCCAACGATGTTGATTTTCATATCTATGACAAAGACAACCACCATGCCTTTTACAGCGAAAAGAAACTTGCGTCAGGTGGAGAGCTCTATGCAGATCTCACGGGTGGATATGGACCTGAGTGTTTTAGGATCGTCAATCCGAAGGCCTTTCCTTACCGCTTAGAAGCCCATTATTATAGTAGAGGACCCATGGGATATGGAATGGGAGCGATGCAAGTGATTCGATTTGACGGAGATAAGAAAGTAGAGGTAGAAACGCGAAGTTTTGTGATTATGAACGATGGAGCGTATGTTGATTTGGGAAAAGTAAAGTAAAAAGATTTCCAGGAAGATTTTTACTCTTCCTGGAATAAAGTTTTCCAGAAGGCTTTACCTTAGTCGGTTTTAAAGTAAATACAAGTCTTGAAACTTGCTTTACCTGCTTCACTTGGTTCCATTGCTTTTTGTTTCCCATTTGATTCTCCCTTTTAATATAGTTATAAGTTAGACGATGGAGCTGGGAAATTTATTATTTTTTATCTAAGATGAGATTCCATTCCTCTACATTCGCTTTAGCAATTTCGAGAACCGAGTCGACATCGCCTTCAAAGCTGATCGTTTCAATGATGTCTCCTTGTTTGATATCATTGACAACTTTTTGATCCGTCGCGTCTATAACGGCACCAAAAACAGTATGTTTTCCATCTAACCAAGGTGTCGCCACATGGGTAATGAAAAATTGGCTTCCATTCGTCCCAGGTCCCGCATTTGCCATCGATAAAATACCCGGCTTATTGTGTTTTAGTTCCGATGTGAATTCGTCTCGAAATTTATAGCCAGGTCCACCTGTACCTGTTCCCAGAGGGCATCCACCTTGAACCATAAAATCTTCGATGACGCGATGGAACTTCAGCCCATTATAAAAATTACGTTTCGCCAAATTTACAAAATTTGCGACGGTGTTTGGTGTTTTTTCTGCAAAAAGTGTGATTCGAATCTCACCTTTATTTGTTTTGATCTTTGCTGTAAGTTGTCCCATAAAATTAAGAGATCGGGACTCGGTTTATTTCGCAAGTTAAAATACTTTACTTCGACGAGTGAGAACCTACGCTACAGACAGGAAGTCCCAAATTATGAAAATTCTCAGCTCCCTCCTTATTTTTATGTTCGTTTGTGGTACCCTTTGCCCTGAATCTGCGAAGAAAAAACAAAAGAAACAGGCAAAATCTAAAATTCAGAATCCCCTGATCGACTACGGCGAATTTCAGAAGATTGTCGATACCTCATCCGAAGAGCGTGAATCGCACCGGCTTACAGAATCCGAATTCCTAAAGATGCTTTCTATCCCAGATGTGGTCCTTTTGGATGCAAGATCCGAATCACGTTATCTTCTGAGACATATCAAAGGGGCAATAAATCTTCCCTTTACTGATTTTACAGAACAATCCCTAGCTGCTTTGATCCCCAAAAAAGATCTCAAAATTCTCATTTATTGTAATAATAATTTTGAAGGCAGTCCAGAATCTTTTGCTGCCAAGGCGCCCGCTGCCTCACTCAACCTTTCCACATTCACTTCTTTAAAGGCATACGGTTATAAAAATGTTTATGAACTGGGTCCGCTCTTAGATGTGAAAACGACAAAAATTCCCTTTGAGGGAAAAGAACTTGAATCTGGTGAATTACCACAAACAACAAAATGAATTTCAAAAAAACTCTCAGATACGTATTTGGTATTTTTTCAGTTTTACTTGTTGCTTTCACTTTTTTACTGTTAGGTTTAAAACAAATACTTGACCAATCAGCCGTTAAATCGTTGGTAAAGGAAAAAATAGAACATTTCGTCAACTTAAATGTAAATTACACTTCTGTGGAAACAATTCTATTCCCGTTTCCAGGAATCGAGATAACAGGCTTACGAATTGAGGATTCGAGCAAATTAATATGTTCTATAGAAAGCATTGTTTTAAAATTTGATCTCAGTCGCATTTTAAATCAAGAATTTCAAATACGATCTGTGGAAATCAGTCAAGGTGAGATTGCCATTGAACGTGCATCCGATGGTAGTTTTCCGATACAATCAAAATTTAAATCCGATGCCGAAGAATTGGAAGAAGGTAGAGAAAAGGCAGAAGAAGGCCCTCAGGCCTTGTTTCGTTTACTGCCTAAAAAACTAAAAATCGATGGGATTCTATTGATTTATTCGGATTTTTCAAACCAAACACATAACGAGTTCTTAGTAAAAGAATTAGAAATGAAAATTGATAAAGAGGATACTTCCATACATTTAAATTTGTTTGGAGAGTTAAATAAAAATCCGATTAACCTTATCTCAGTCACCTCACTTGTTAAGAACGACTGGAACTTTTCTTCCCTACGCACAAATTCCCAGTTAAAAATGGATCATTTTGTTTTGAGTCAAATGGGTGATTTCATACAAATTTTCCCCAAGGCCGAGCTAACGGATGCATACTTTGATGTTTTTGTAAAGCTTGATAAGGAATCCGAAAATCACGTGTCGCTTGAGGTTGCAAAATTTTTGTTTACAGGGGTAAAAAATAAAAAAGGGGATACGTTCCCATTCTTTAGTATGAGCACAAAATTGATGCTTCAGTCCGAGAAACAAGAATTAAACTTACGTGAATTCAAAATGGATTACGGAAAGATTGCAAATCTAAGCGCTACTGGCGAGTATTTTAAGGACCCAGGCTCCGTTTCCTCTTTTCGATTGGCATCCGACCGTTTGGATGTAGATAAGTTATTGACCTATATAAATTTACTTTCTGCAACTGATCTCTCTAAATCTAATTATTTTAAAGAGAATTTGGACTCAAAGGAACAAAAGAAAAATCCTACACCAACTTCGAAACTACCTGACATCGCGGTAGACCTAGATTTGCATCAGTTAGTTGCGAGTGGAAGGTATATCTCCTTTCTCAAAGGTCCACTCGAGTTTAAAGATCCAAACCTGCAGTTTAAGAATCTGCAAATAGGCATTTTTGATGGAAGCATATCAGCAACTGGTAAGTTTGATCTGAAATCTATGTATTTGCATACCGATGCTAAATTGACAGGCATTAACGTCGAGAAAGCGATTGGATCTGCCACTAAAGATAAACTTTTAAAAGGTAAACTTAGATCCAATGCAACTGTTGATTTATATTTAAGCCAAAAAGGTAGGCCGCAAACAACGTTACGACTGAAATCGGCATTTCACATCGATAAAGGACAGTTACTCGGTTACGCCAATTTCATCAAACCAGTCGCAGAAGTGGGAAAGTTATTCAATTTTTCTGGTGCAAGCGGAGATAGCACCTCTTTTGAATCGATTGATGGTTCAATACTTCTAATCAACCAACGAGTACAGCTACATTCATTTGAAATGAAAGGGGTCGGGCTGAATGCCACAGGCTCAGGTGTGTATGACCAAGGTGGAAAAATTGACATGAAGTTCACTGTCGCTTTAGCCGGGGTGGTTGGTCGGGCCGTCAAATTGCCTATCATTTACAGAGGTTATTATGGTAAGAACTTTGCGTTTATTGATCCTGTTTGGTTGGCAACCGTATATACAGGTACTATGCTCGGAGGTCCACTGGGAACTGTACTCGGAAGTATGGCGGGATCGAAGGCTTCCGAAAAGGTGGATGAAACCATAGGCGGTGTGAAGAATACATTTCAAAGCATCAAAGGCTTCTTTACCGACGACAAACCGAGTTCTAAAACTACGAAATAAATCTCTAACTCAATACACTTTTTTGATTACTTAATTGATTCCATACTCAACCAAGTCTAATATCAAAACATCATGACAGAAACACTTATTTCTTTTATCTATTTACTATTTGGTGACCCTAAAAAGAACTCCCTGGAACATAGACTATTTAATACGATTGCGCTTGTCAATGGTGTGTTGAACATACTCGGAGCGGTAGGATCTATCTACCTGCCGAATTTCGAAATCATATTCATGCTGAATCTTGCCTCGGGACTCTTAATGATTTCGATGTATTTTATCTCGCGATTGAAAAGCATTTATTATAATCTATTCTGGCCGTTTAATTTAACCATCCTAACATACCTCTCTGCGATGTGGTTTTATAATGGAGGTTCGATTGGTGGCAATCATTATTATTTTATACCAGCACTTGTAATTGCGACCATCTTACTCAGGAATCAAAAAGTTTGGCTGCTTTACCTTTTTTATATTTCTGTGACTGCGGGTTTGTATGCTATCGAGTTTTTCCGAAGGGATCTCATTGTAAATTATTCCAGTGAACAAGACCGTTATCTAGATGCAGGCGGAAATTATATATTTGTTCAAATACTGACAGGGATTTTGATTTTCATACTTTCTCGAAACCTGAATATTGAGCGAAAAAAATCCGATTCCCTTTTGCTAAACATATTGCCAGAATCCATTGCGGATGAGTTAAAACATCATAATTCTGTTGTTCCAAAAAGTTATGATAGTATCTCGATTCTTTTCACAGATATGGCTGGGTTTACGAAAGTTGCTGAGAAAATGTCTCCGCAAGAATTGGTCGGTGAACTGGATTATTATTTTCGTGGTTTTGATGCGATCATCAAAAAACATAAAATGGAAAAAATAAAAACGATTGGTGATGCTTACATGGCAGCAGGCGGTCTACCGAAAACAAATTTAACGCATGCGATAGATTCGGTGTTATGTGGTCTAGAGTTTCAGAGATTTATGGCAGATCATAAAGAAATCCGTCAGATGCAAAATCTTCCCGTTTGGGAACTTCGTTTGGGTATTCATACTGGTCATGCGATTGCTGGAGTCGTGGGCACCGATAAATTTGCCTATGATATTTGGGGGGATAGCGTCAATACAGCGAGTCGTTTGGAAAGTTCAGGGATCGTGGGAGAGGTAAACATTTCGAAAGCTACTTACGATCTGGTGAGCGAGTTTTTTGAATGTGAACATCGGGGAAAAATTCAAGCTAAAAACAAGGGTGAGATAGATATGTATCTTGTAAAATCGATTCGTAAAAACTTTCAAGATCCAGTCGACCCACTCAAACCCAATTCTATCTTCAAGGATTTGTATTTAGCACTAAAAACGGATGATGAGATATAAACTTTTTTTTCTCTTTTTTGTAACATCCATATTTTGCTGTCAATCGGGGGATGAAAAGTACATAAGAGATTTACAAATTTCTTATAGAGATATATCCGCCGGCTATTTTGGAGCGGATCAAAAATTATTTTTAGTTCATTCTAGTTGCAAAGAATTCCCCAAAGAGATAGTTGTTTTTGTCCATGGTTCACCGGGAAGCTGGAGAGATTATAAAAAGTTCATTTTGGATGAAACATTAAGAAATAAATACTGTTTGGTAACATTAGATAGACCAGGTTTTGGAAATTCTATGGTCGATATGTCCATGCCCGATATTGAAAAACAAGCCGACTTAATCTATGAAGCGATGCAAGATTTTAGAAGACAGTTTTCTAAATTAAAAGAGGGAACGGTTTTTGTCGGGCATTCTTATGGTGGACCCATCATCGCTTCCATTGCAAAAACCAGAAGTTCGAAATTTGATCAGTTTATTTTTATATCTTCACCCATCGATCCAAGTTTAGAAGAAATTAGATGGTACAATCGGATCGCTTCCTATTCTCTTATCCGATTTTTACTATCAAAGGAAATGAATCATAGCAATGAGGAGATGATGCCTTTACGAGAGCAGCTATCCGGATTGGTAAAGGATTGGAAATCACAAGCAAAACAATTTATCGTTTTACACGGTGATCACGATATGCTTGTACCGATCGAAAATGTGAAATTTTTTAAGAACCTTTTAATTTTAGGAAATAAATTAACAAAGACAATTGTAATTGAAGACGAGAATCATTTTATACCTTGGACACAGCATGATTTGGTAGTTAAAAGTATAATGGAACTAGAAAATTAGCAACGATCAAAAATGGAACTTTTATTCCCTTTAATAGGATTCCTTAAGCCTACATGGATTTAGCAAGGGGATCGATTTGTTTTTTATATTGATTGTATTCTTTCATCATATCAAAGAATGATTTCCAGGTTGGGGGGACTTGACCAAGCTGCAGGTTCATATGAGATATGATAAAGAGTGTTTTCCACTGTTTGAATAAAATTTGATAAGACTTAAGGATAGAGAATTTCGGATCATAAAGATTTGTGGATTCACTCATGGCACCATTTAATTCGATGATTTTAAAATTTTTACCATTTTTTAAATCTTCAACGTTTGCATATCGTATATCATACCTTCCAAAAAAGAATCCTTTAAATTCTTTAGAGATCGTATCAATTTTTGCTTCCAATATTTCTGTAAAGAGGTGCGCGCCGTCGCAGAACAGACATCCTTGTATGTGGTTCCCCGCAAAGCCCAATGAATATATTTCCCCTTCTTTAGGAATATACTTTAAATTTTTTGAGAGACGTGTTAAAAATACTTCTTTCTGGAATCGGTATCGCGGGTGAGTTACGATCAGTTCTGAGAGTGTTCTTTTTTCATCACCGATTACGAATGGAAATATTTTGTCTGTAATCGAAAAAATTTTTCCCTTATTTTCTGAGGGGATTCTCGTATAAAAAATTCCCAATTCAAAAGGTCCTGGGTGATACTCCTGTAAGATGCAGTCAACTTTAGAATCAAGAATGGCTGGCATTAAATCTTTTACGGAATGGATCAGTTTAACGCCAGCACCTCTTTCACCTACATCTGGCTTTAGGATCAATGGAAACTTGAAGTTGTTTTCCTTGATTGCATTCTCGAATTGAGTTTCAATTTCCTTTTGATTGCCGTATTTGATCAGGGCAAATTTTGCTATATATTCCTTCGGTAGTTGTGAAAGAATTTCTGATTTGGATTCATTTGCGATTCCTGAAAAAGGTATCCCTGGATTGGATATGCTGATGTTTCGAATCGAACCATATCTTATCATCAAATAACAAACATAAGGTACAAGTGGGATGTAAAAAGCCCACATAGGCCAAAATTCAAGACGAGATATTTTAGAAATGGATAATAAAATTTCCTCTCTTCTCCGTTTTATGATGCTAAAAAGTAGGATTTGATAAAGGAGAAATAATGAGCCTATGCACATAAAAAGAAACAGATAAAACTGATTCGATTCATAAAAAATTTTGAAGGCTTCTCCGTAGTAATAGGAAATTAAAATCATAAGAGGGGTCCAAAGGACGGATGCAACGAAGGTATATAACAAAAAAGGAAGGTTTGATTTTGAAATCATACCTGCAAATGTATATATCGGAAGTCTCGTTCCCGGCATAAATCGCGAGAGAAAAATGGTTCTAGCATAATTATTTTCTAGATTTTCGGAAAGTTTCTCATAAGTTGCAGATTCAAAAAGAAATTGGAAGGATTTTCTTTTTCTTAAAAATCCATGAAGTTCTTTACCTGTGAGATAAAGTAAAAAATCCCCGATAAAAATCCCAAGTGTGCAGGCGGTCACACCAACTATGGGGTCTAACAATCCCTGCTGGATTAATATTCCAGTGGAGATACAAGTAATGTCTTCTGAAATTAATGTGCTAAAGAGAATGAAAAAGAAATGATTCACAACGTTATAGAATTTTTAAAACGTATGCTTGAAGTTGTAAATCCGAATTCGTATGGAAAATTGAGGTTTGGTAAGAAATTCAAAATTCTTTTTCGTAACAAAGCTCATTGGTGAAGGCTGTGATCCAGTAAGAAGGGATTTATTGGTATATCGCTCCAACCTCATTTGGAATTTGTTCCATGGACTCTTTTGCTTTTTCTAATCATTGGATTAGATTCGTTTTTATCATTTCATTCATAATTTCCAAGGATACCTTTCGCATGTCAGGAAAGTTATCCTTGGATCGTTCTTAAAGTTTTAAAATGAGGAGAAAGTGCAACTGACTCCATTGGGAGAAGCAGAAGTTGCAGGAGGTGAGCAAGTGCCAACATTTTTACAATCTTTGTTCGCCCAGGCACTGTTATTTGCGATCATTCCGTTGATCCAGGTTAGCAAACTTGATCCGGCAGAGGCTTCCGTAAAAACGTTGTTATTTGAGGTAATCGTGTGGACATCGCCCCCTGCAATATAATACCGATAGTTACTTTCCGTTTTCGCCGTGGCAAAATTGATACGAGACTTTGTAACCCAATCACAAGTGACAGAATCAGCCACCTGTGATCCATCACCTTTCCCGTATAATGTTGAGGAATCAGAATATGTTAGGTTTGTCTGTAATAATTGTTGGAGGTTATAGAAATAGCGCTGCGTTCCATCAAAGTTAGATGAATATTGGCCTATGCGGCTCGTCGGGTAGAAAGCCGCTACTTTTTTAAAAAACTCTCCCAGTTCGGCTGTGATAGAGATACCAGTAATCCAAGAAGGTAAATTGGTATTTGCTCCCCATTTCGTAACGGCTGCTTCCGTTTGCCAATTGGCAGGTACAATTCCGTTTCCAGCGTCTGCTAGAACATTCACTTCGTTAGATGGAAAGATTTCTTTAATGTATGGGAAATTAAATATGGCACCATAGGCTCCCGCCGATTGTCCAACCACGAAAATTTTATCTGTTGATCCAGGCGTCCATTCCGTATTCTTTTTTACGTAATCAATACTCGCGAGGAAGTTATCAAACCCTCTATGCTGAAGCGTGGATTCTGTATTTGTCGTAGGATCGGTATAAGTAGTGGCCTTGGAACCCCAGTGTAAATCTCCCGTGCAATAAGGGATAAAAAGTACATTATAATCTTTGAAAGGATTTGATGCTTGTCTTTCGTCTAAAATCCCACTAAAAGCGTAACGAACAGCTAGCGTTGAAAGACTGTCCATTGCTTTAAAGTAAGTGGTCGTATTGGTTCCGAAACAATTCTTACCATCCCAACAAGCGCCTCCTCCCATAAAGTTCACGAGAAGATTTTTCGAGTTTCCTTTCTTTAGAAAAAACTTAAACGTTTGATTTCCGCTAACACCACTGCATTTTGGATCGTATGATTTTGTCGTCGTAAGGTTCGTTCCTGCGATCGAGATGGAGCCGGCAGTGGGCGTAATCGCGATGTAGGGTGTGCTCGTAGCAGATACAAGACCAACAAGGAGAAGATCATTCGTAGTGTCTTCTTTCTCTTTTTTACACGAGAGGAGAGACAAGAGAATCATCGGAATGACTGTGGAATTTTTTAAAATCTTGAACATAGTAATGAGATACTCGTACCTCCTAGAATGGAGAGCATTTTTTTCAAATCTGTGTTTTTTTAGTGAAATTTATTGATTAAAGAGTGAACAATGGTCCATATTGTTCAAAAAGGGGAAATGAAAAAACTTCTGCATATATTGGTTCATCCAAGTTACGAGAAATCAAGGGCAAACAAAGTCCTTCTAAATCACATTCCGAATTTGGAATGCATTACCAGGCATGATCTCTATGAACTTTATCCCACATTTGATATCGATGTGAAGCGAGAAAAAGAGCTCCTCTTGTCGCATGAAATCATCATGATACAGCATCCTCTATATTGGTATAGTTGTCCGCCTTTGTTCAAGCAGTGGATCGATTCCGTACTCGAGCACGGTTGGGCGTATGGGGCAGGCGGAACTGCTTTGGTCGGTAAGATCTGGATGCAGGTGCTAACAACGGGCGGTGACGAGGTTGCCTACTCGAAGGACGGATTCCACAAGCATGAATTGCAGGATTTCCTCTTGCCTTTTAAGAGAACGGCGGAGCTTTGTCACATGTCCTACCACGAACCATTTACTCTAAAAGGGACTTTCAAGCTGCAAGAATCTGATTTAGAGAAAGAAGGGAATCGTTTTTCCGAGTTGTTGGAACAATTGCTTGAGGTACCTTCTCATGGGTGAGACTGGTTTTTTCGTTCAAGCACTCATTTACCTTACTGCTGCCATACTCATGGTTCCAATTGCCCATAAGTTAGGTCTTGGATCCGTCCTCGGTTATTTACTCGCAGGTATTGGGATTGGACCAGCTATGCTCGGTTTGGTGGGAGCGGAAGGGGAAGCTTTGATGCATTTTGCCGAGTTTGGTGTTGTGATGATGCTTTTCGTGATCGGACTAGAATTGGAATTAGATTTACTCTGGAGGCTAAAAGTCTGGTTACTCGGTCTTGGCGGTTTACAGGTAGTCATTACTACCATTTTTTTCTCCCTGATTTCCATCTTTTTCGCAATCGATTGGAAACCTGCGCTAGCAATCGGCATGATACTTTCCCTTTCCTCGACTGCCATAGTCCTACAAACCCTAAAGGAAAAAGGTCTGATGAAATCACTCTCAGGGCAGGCATCCTTTTCTGTCTTACTTTTTCAGGATATGGCTGTGATTCCTATGCTTGCCATTTTTCCACTTCTAGCAACCGTTAGCCTTTCTAGTGAAGGTAGCCATAGCTCTTCGATGATCCAACAGTATCCTGCTTGGATGCAGGGTATGATTATCATCAGCACCATTTGCGCGATCATCCTTGTTGGAAAATTTTTATTGAGTCCACTATTCCGAGTGCTAGCAAATACAGGTTTGAGAGAAGTATTTACTGGCGCGAGCTTACTGCTAGTCATCAGCATCTCGTTATTAATGGGTGCCATTGGTTTGTCTGCAGCTCTAGGTACTTTTCTTGCGGGTGTAGTACTTGCTTCGAGTGAATTTAGGCATGAACTGGAAAGCGATATCGAACCGTTTAAGGGCCTGCTCCTGGGGTTGTTTTTTCTCAGCGTAGGCGCTTCTATGAACGTGGATGTGATCTTCCAAAATCCATTAAAAATTTCTGCCATTGTTTTTGTCATCATCGCAGGCAAAGCCTTGATACTCTTACTACTCGGATTGGTATTTCGAATCCCGCTGGATCAAAATTTATACTTTGCACTCGGTCTGTCACAGGTCGGCGAATTCTCTTTCGTACTATTTAGCTACTCAGAACAAAATGGCATCCTTCCGCATGATTTGGTATCCAGTTTAGTTGCATCTGTTGCGATTAGCATGGCGTTAACTCCCATCATATTATTGTTATATGAAAAGCTATTTAAAAACCTTTTGGAAGACGATTCCAAAAATAAACTGGAATCAGATAAGATTGAAAATGAAGAAAATCCAGTCATCATCGCAGGTTTTGGTAAATTTGGAAATATGATCGGTCGATTTTTGCGAGTCAATGGAATTGCCGTTACAGTTCTAGACTATGATGCTGACAGAGTTTCCATGCTAAGAAAATTTGATTTTAAAGTCTACTTTGGAGATGCAACTAGAAGCGAGTTATTATCGGGTGCAGGGGCAGGGAAGGCAAAGCTCCTGATTGCAGCACTTGATAGTTTCGAAAAGCAAAAAGAGTTAATTGACATTGTAAAAAAACACTTCCCTCAATTGAAAATTTTAGCAAGGGCAGGCGATAGAGAAGAAGCATACGAGTTAAAAGAACTTGGTGCCGATCTGGTTTATCGGGAAACTCGCGAAACTGCCATTGAACTTGGAATTGACGCTTTAAAGGACTTGGGATTTCGAAGTTACCAGGCAAGACGTGCCGCTTCTACCTTTTTAAAACATGATACAGATTCCTTTGATGAGTTGTACGAGCATAGAAAGGACCGAAAAGTTTACATTAGTCTTGCTAAACAAAGAACAGCCGAATTGGAACGATTGATGCGTGTGGATACGGGCGAGAGTGGTGGTGATTTGAATGAGGGTTGGAGTGGATTAGAAAGGTAAATAGATGAGAAAACCAGAAGAGATAAAATTGCAAGTGGCAGAACTTTTGAAACATGTGAAAGGTGTAGATGTTGAAAATCTATTTAGATTTTCCTCAGCATTGAACGAGTTGCATACGGTAATCGAAGACAATGAGCACCTGAAAGGATATGTGTTTGGTTTGCTTGAGGGAGACCACTCAGGAATTCGTGCGGGCAAATGGACGATCGTGGCTACCGATAAAAAATTACATTTTCTTCAAAAATCTCTGATCTCCTCGCTACATCATTTTGAAATGCCTCTTGGCTCGGTGGTTTCCATACAGGGACGATTGGGTTGGTTTTTTGGAGAGATCGAGATCAAATCTGCAAGTGGATCTTTGCAAATCATACAAATCGGAAAAAAAGATTACCAGTTCTTTTTGGAAACCACGGGAGAATTCGTTCATAAAGAAAAAGGCTAGGTGAAGAGATGACCTAGCCTTTTCTAATTTCTACTTATTTTTAAATTCGATCTCAACAACTCCGCGTTTTGAACTTTTCATGTTTAAAACCTTTTTAGAAAGAAAGCGAAAGCTGGAGTCTTTTTTATACATAAGCTCTTCAGCAAACATTGTTTCCTTTCCTGGATACGTCAGTTCCCATTCAGAATTGTTAACATCTGTTTTACGGTCATTTATTTGCTTTACGGACGTATATTCACTAAGGTCGTTTTTGAAATTGATCGCATCTTCAAGTTCCAAGCCTTTAAACTTTAGAATGACTGTATTTTGTTCTGTTAATTTAAACCATTCGTCTTTGATTTGTTTTGCGACTTTTTCTGAAACCAGTTTCGCCCAATCTTTTGTGGCTTGTTCTCTTGAAACTTCTTGTGTGATATCTGCACCTCGTCCTTCGTGTGAGCCCGAGCCGAATATTTTACCATCTCCCCATAATTGAATGATTCTGTATGGACCGGTGGCAGCTGCACTGAGGAAATCTGTTTTTTTCCCGCCTGGTAGAACAATTGGCTTTTGGTCTACTGTTTCCACTCTGCCAATGATGAGAACCTCTGCTCCTGATTCTTGCGCAAGAGACAGAAGAGGGCTACCTTCTTCCACAGAATTTAAGTCTAACTTTGCAAGAGCCGGATTTTTTTTGAGCAAAGCTGTGAGTTGAGAGCTATCGACAACTTTGTTTCCTTTGTTTCTTAGTTTTTCAATTAACTCTGCTTCGGCGATATTTGTCGCAGAACCGATGGGATAGCTTCTTCCTTGGATCGTAGATTGCACAAGTACAGCAATTCTCGGATTTCCTACATCATCGAGTAAGGCATCCACAGCTGTCGAAAGTTTGGTTGCTTCTACTTCACAGCGAACATTCAATCGGATCATGTCTTGGGTGTCTAGTTTCCAAGTGGATTCGCTGATGATTTCGTATTTTTTAACGAAGGAATCTGTTTTACCATAAAGTTTCGAGCCCAGGGATTGACCATCCGAGACTCCCGATTTTTCTGTGATTTGTTCACCCACTAATTTTCGAATGGCATTGAGCTTAGCGTCTTTTAATGCCTTATTTCGTGCAAGGGCCAAGTCGCCCTGGTAAATAGGGGCCTCGCCCATGGCAGTAACGACATTATCAGGCAGATTTTCAGTCTTTTCTGCCCCTGCGGGACTGGCACAGCTTAAAATGAGAAGCAGGAAGGTGCCTGGGATGAGGGAAGGAAGGATACGTTTGAGCATAGGGGAGCATTTCTCCTTGAAGATTTGCCATATCTTATAATCTTCTACTTACATGACCAAATACTTTTTTCGGTTTTACCTACTCTTTATTTTGGCTGCTTGCCAGGGAAATACGGTCCCTCAGTACCGGGTGCATCCTTCTGACTCGAAAATCACTCCTTCAAGCGAGATCTTTTACTCGGAAATCTTACCCAAGCTTGCAGGCAAAAAAGTGATGCTCGTGACCAATCCCTCTGGGATTGGCAGCAGTCCCTCCCGAATCCTATCCGAATTTGAGAAATACAATGTGCGACTCGAACATCTCATCGGTCTCGAACATGGATTTTTAGGGCTGGAAGAAGAATTTAGTCCGACACCGGTCACGATGGATTCGACTTTTTCTCGGCCCCTGTATCATATTTACAAAGTAAAAGATTCCGAACTACGTGATCTGCTTTCAGAAGTGGATGTTGTCCTTTTTGACGTGCAAGACGTTGGGATGAGATGTTATACCTATGTGAGCGTGATGAAGCGACTCCTTGACGGTATTTCTGGTTTAAAATCAGAAATGATCCTTCTCGATCACATTCACATCGCCATGCATCTACCACCCATGGGGGAAAAAATGGATCCTAAACATTTAAATTTTGCAGGTGAATTCCCATCCTTACTCATATCCGGAATGACTCTAGGAGAATCTGCTAATTTTTACGCCAAAGAATACTTAGGCGGCAAAGCAAAAGTGACGGTCGTTCCTGTGCGGGGATACAAACGCGGAATGTATTTTGAAGAAACCGGTCTGCCTTGGTTTACCCCATCACCAAATCTTCCTATGGTGGAGAGTGCTAGGCATTATTTATCTCTCGTTATGTTAGAGGGCGTAAATGTTTCGGTTGGTCGTGGTACGCAAGCACCATTTGTCTATTTTGGAGCTCCCTGGATGACAGAACCTGCAAACCTAGCTACAAAACTCCAAACCTACGGAAACAAAGCCTATTATTTCACACCTGTATTTTTTAAGCCCACGTTCGGTCCGCATAAAGGAAAAATATGTTCTGGTTTAAAAATGAATCTAGTCACTCCTGATTATGATCCCATTGAACTTTCTTATGAGCTGATACGCAATTTGAAAGAACTCTATCCAAAAGATTTTAAGTGGAACAAAGGAAGTCAGAATCATTGGGCTGATCAGCTTTGGGGCAATGATCACTTTCGTAATTCAATAAATGACTCGATACCTTATAAAAAATTTCATGAAACTTTCATAAAAGAAGAATTAGCTGAAAAAAGTAAGATTAAACCTTATTTATTGTATTAGGAGATTTTTATGCGTTATTTGAAAATCATAACTCTCGTGTTGATTTTGATTGTGATCTCTTTCTCAACTCTTGTTCCGACGCCAAATGAACACGTTTTAAAAGAAATCCCCAAACAGAAATTAGTAGGTAAACTAAAAGGAATTGCCTTTGCCACCATACGTACCTCCATCATCAAAGAGTATGCCTTCACCGAGCCGAAGGAAATTCGTTATGTGCCTTGCTCCCCAGATTTCCCAGTTCTCCTCGGAGATTTTCCGTGTAGTTTGCTAAACTGGGATGAGGAAGCTGTTTACGTAGAAGAAACAAATACGATAGTAGATGCCGAATCCTCAGCTACCGAACCAAACCCAGACGATTTACTTGGTGGAAAAGTAATCGTTTTGCTCTCAAAGACAAAATCTCCGAACTTCAACGGATCGGTTGTCAAGTTAGGGGATGATGAGGATATGCTTCGGCTTTTTTATGACAAAGAAGGTTATCTCTCTCATTATACATTTCAAACATATGTTACTGTTTTTAAATGGAAGGCTGTGGAAAATACGAGGACTCTACTTGGAGTGCTCACATTAAAATTGGATTCCAATCATTTTCCTATTGCCGGTAAGGAAATCGAGTTTTAACTTCCATGTTTCTCCAAGGATACCTTCGCATGATGGATCATACTGGACTTGATCCAGTAGAATACAAGTGGAACTACGCTACGTATGAGGATGAAGCATTAGGAAAGAAGCCAGACAAATCTGCGAGTTTAGAACATGAATCCGAGGAGTCCGTGAACCAATGGATTGGAAAAAAAATCACCTTAACATCAAATGGCAAAATTCGTTGCACCAACTGTGGTAGACCTACCAAAAAATCCTTCGGTCAAGGAGCATGTTATGCCTGTTTTTCGACGAAGGCCGAAAATGATATGTGCATCCTTCGACCAGAAACTTGTCATTTTCATAAGGGCACTTGCAGAGAGCCCGAATGGGGTAAGGCAAACTGTTTTAAAAAACATACGGTTTATTTTGCCAATTCGAGTGGCCTGAAGGTAGGTATCACGAAAGAAAATCCTGTGAGCAACCGTTGGGTTGACCAAGGCGCAAGGTTCGGATTGCCGATTTTAGAAGTAGATTCAAGAGTAGCTGCGGGGACAATTGAACATTACCTGACGAAATTTTTACCCGATAAAACAGCATGGCAAAAATTAGTCCAGGGAGATCCACCATACTTTGATTTGGTGAAAGAAAAAGAAAAATATTTAAAACATTTGGCGACAAAAGAGTTTGCATTGGAAACAAAAGATGGGAAAAATATCCCCTTAAAATGGCAGCCTGTCATATCAAATGAAGTGTCTGAGATTTCATATCCCATTCAATCTTATCCCAAAAAAATCAAATCTTTAAAGTTAAGTGAATCCGAAGCAATAGAAGACACTCTCGTCGGTGTCAAGGGGCAATACCTTTTGTTTTCATCCGGTGTCATCAATATCAGAAGCTACGGTGGATACCATTTCCAACTGACAGTCGATAATTAAAAAACAATAGGATTTGATGCCATGTCAATTTTATACGAAGATGATCTATTTTTGATCGCAAATAAGCCAGCGGGCATTCCTGTTCATGAAACAAAGGATCCCATGCGAGCCGATTTCACTAGACAAATACAAGAAAGACTAGGGTTTGAATCATTAAGAACCGTGAATCGACTAGATCTAGGAACGAGTGGAATCGTCGTTTTTGGCAAAAATCCAGACAAAAACAAGGAGATCGATGAGATCTTTCTTACGGCGGAAAAGGAATACATTCTGATTGGCTCGGGAATTCCTGATTGGACGGAAAACAAATTTGAGTGTTTTTTGAAAGACGGAAATAAAAAAGTAACAATCGTTCGTAGTGGGGGAAAAAAATCAATTACACATTTTAAGATACTGGCTTCCAACACTTCACAGAAAATATTTTTAGCCAAGGCAAAGTTACTCACAGGTCGAAGGCATCAAATCCGCATCTCCAGCGCAAGCCTTGGTTTCCCCATTTTAGGAGACACGGTTTATGGACCGGTTAACCAAAAATGGAAACGAACCTACCTTCATTCTTTTAAATTGAAATTCGTGAAAAAGGACATGAGCGAAATTGAGATCCTTTGTCCGCCTCCAAGTGAATTTTTAAAGCTCTTTCCAGATATAAACACCTTACTATGAACCATCCTATCCTTTATTTAGAGTATTTAAAAGAGAAAAGAACCATCAAGAGGCTAACCTTGCTTCGCAAATCAATCAGTTATACTTTCCTCTTGGTTTTTTTCTATTTTCTTTTTTCTGTTTCTTATACAGCGAGTCCCTCTATTGTCATTCTGAATTATCTAGCTCTATATACTTCAGTATCGGGTCTGATTTTCCTCAAAGTATTTGAGATTCCAAGATGTATACAGGATGTTCTGAAAGAAAGGGATGACGCGAAAATATTTCAGCTAACAGAACATTATAGAAGCGAAATACTAGACTCATTAGCACGTAATTTAAATCTTTTTGATTCTAAAGTTGATTATGGTAAGTTGCAAGCAGAGGGCATCATCGGCTTGTTTCGACTGGATCAAAGATTGCCCTGGAGCAAAATAGGCTTAGCTTATCTCATCGTTTACCTCTTTACGGTTCTATTTTTATGCACGTATTTGACTCTGGATTTTTTAGAGACAGGTTTTTCGCGTCCCTAAGGAGCTTGCGATTTTCCTTGTCTCTAGGTCCCGATTTTCAATTCTATCCGTATGGCATTGAATTGTGGTATCGTCGGACTTCCTAATGTTGGAAAATCAACTATTTTTAACGCGCTGACAAAAGCCGGCGCCCAGATGGCAAATTATCCTTTTTGTACTATTGAACCAAATACAGGTATCGTAGAAGTTCCAGACCCTAGACTCGCAAGGCTTGCGGAAATTTATAAACCAAAGCGGATCCTCCCCACAACGATTGAATTTGTGGATATCGCTGGGCTTGTGAAAGGAGCTAGCGATGGGGAAGGATTGGGGAATCAATTTTTATCCCATATCCGGGAAGTTGAGGCGATCTGTCATGTTGTCCGTGCCTTTGAAGACGAAAACATAACACATGTTCACGGAAAAGTGGACCCAATCGAAGATATTACTGTCATCAATTATGAATTGATTCTTGCTGATTTAGACAGTCTCGAAAAGCAGCACCAGCGGATCGCAAAGTCAGCCAAGGCAGGGAATAAAGAGGCATCCGAAATAGCGAGTGTGATGGAGAAAATTTTAGAGGCTTTACGAAAGGGCGACCGGGCTGCCTCGGTCAAACTAAACGAGGAAGAAACTAAAATTGCAAAGAAGTTCAATTTAATTACCATTAAGCCCGTGTTATATGTAGCAAATATTTTAGAGACAGACGTTAAAAATACTAAAAATCCACACGTGCAAACGATAAAAGACTACGCTGCTAAGGAAGGAGCCGAGTCGGTTGTTCTCTGCGGCCGATTTGAAGAAGAGATTTCTGGTCTTGAAAAAGAAGATCAGGCCGCGTTTCTGGAAGAGATTGGAGAAACCCAGTCTGGATTGACACGTATGATTCAGGCCTCTTACAAATTACTCGGACTCATCACCTTTCTCACCGCAGGAGTGGAGGAGGTAAGAGCCTGGACCACCCTCAAGGGTAGCACAGGGCCTCAGGCAGCGGCAGTCATCCACTCGGACTTTGAGAAGGGTTACATACGGGCCGAAGTTCTTAGGTTCGAGGACCTGGACCGTACGGGAGATCCGGCAAAAGTCAAAGACGAGGGCAAACTGAAAATCGAAGGAAAAGAGTATATTGTCCAAGACGGAGATGTCATTTACTTCCGAGTGAACGCCTAAAAAAAAGCCGACGAGGTTTGAATTCGTCGGCATTTAATGTATTAGTTTGGAAAAGAAGGCAGGACTTTTCTAAAAAAAATACTACCTACACATAGATTACCTTAAGCTTGCGTTTTATTGCAAAAAAAAAGAATATTTGAACATTTATTCTGTCTCAAGAAAAAGTTGGAATCTCCCAACTTCTTTATTACTCTGAAAGAATACAACTTCGGGTGCCGTTTCCGTTTGGATGGGAGAATCAAACATCTTTTCTTTCTGTAAATCCTGGATGGTTTCTATCGTATCTCCGTCCAATTTTAATTTTACGCGGAATGGAGCTTTCGGTTTTGTCTCAACCGCTAGATGGATTTCCGTTTGTTCGGAATTTGGGGAAAAAAGAAAGGTAATGAGGTGGGCACCAAGCACCCTCTCTACTTGGAAAGCGGAGGTCGTTTCGCCTCGAAACGCGAGACCTGGCATCGGTAAAATTTCTTCGGGTTCACCCTTTGCGGAGAGAACCTGTAAAGCAGCCTTCTTAAAACGCAAAAACAGGGTGTTTTTGTCTTCCTTGGGCAGGATTTGAGCAAGAATCTGACGTGCGGTACTCGGATCTGCCTCCTGACCGTGGCTCATGAGATAAAAGGCTTCTTTCAATTTTAATTGATTCATAAATGAGTTCGGATCAAATGCTTCCATATAATAGATTACCTCCTATCACGTGTTTATTTCCTTTTGGACGATTTTTTTTAGTTTTTCTTTGGCTCGATTCGCCCTGGCGAGTACTGTTCCTAAGGGAACTTCTAGAATTTCGGCGATATCCTTAAATTTATGTCCTCGGAGACGTAAAACCAAGATTTCGCGGGAGGGTTCATCTAGCTTGGCAATGTATTTGTAGATTTCATTTTGTTCTTCGAGTTCAAAGTATACGTTCTCAGGAATGGCCCTTTCGTCTAAAATATCGATCGTAGCATCTAAACCGATCCCTTCACGGAAATCAATTCTGCGAAGCACTCTTGTTTGCGAAAGGCTGACATTTTTGGCAATTTCGCTCAGATAAATGATAAAGGCAGGATAGCTATCGCCTTTAAATCTTCGAAGTAAAGCAAAGCTATTATGTGTTATGCGGATATATACAAGCTGAACGGTATCAGCGATCTCTGCTTCTGGCACGTAATGAGCAACCGTTCCAGAGATCAATTTGTGAAACTTGTCTATGAATGATTTCCAGGCGGATTCTTTGGCTAAACTGCACTCATCTAGAAGTTTTCTGATATCCTCACTCATCATTCAATTTTAACTGTGCCAATGCCCTACAGGCATTCAAACCTTTTTCGAGGCGACCTTCAAAATGATGTGAGTTATAAATGGTTTTTTTTAAAAATTTTGGAATCGATTGGCTTTTTTCCCCTTTGATCTTCGGTGTCAGTTCATTTAAAAATTCATAGTCTTGCCAAAAACCGAGAAAACCAGACAGTCGAACTCCCTGTCCTCTAAGGTTGATGTTATCCAAACAGGAGTTAAATGATTCCAATTTCTCTTTTTGATGAGCAGAGATTTCATCTTCCTTTGATACGTTTTGTAAGAATCTCTGCATTGTTTCTTTCGACCGTTGGTTTTCCTCGTAAAGGCTTTTGGCTTGAAAGGGATTTCTACTCGAATACTGGAAGAGATGATAGATCCGTTGGTTGCTTGCTTCCAAATCTTGAATGAGTTTTCGCAAAAGATTCGTTTTCCTTTTTTCATTCATGTCCGTATAAAGGACTCGATTGATTTCATCAGTAAATTCTTTCTCTTCTCCGAGCCATAGGAGCGAGCGTTGATGATAAAAATTTGAAAATGTATATACCCGTTCTTGCCAAACTTGAGTCACTTTCCTTGTAAGTTCACTGATACCTTCGTCCGAATCACCAACCGTTAGAATCTCAAATTTAGGAAATTTTGAGAGCGTAAAGATTTTCTGTTTGGTTTTCTCCTCTAACGGTTTCCAGTTTTTAACTTTGGCGCTTGCACATTCTTCGAGTAAGATCAAACTATCGACTTTTGAAAAATGAGAAAGGAGGGTGGAAAAATTTTTTAGAGTTTCCTGTTTGCATTTCTTTTCATAATAAGTGATGTCAGAATCTATTTCATCCTCTTCAGGTGTAACGGACGTTTCATAGTCCAGGTTCACTTGGGTGATCGGACATTTTGACTTTTTAAAATTTTCCCAGTCTTCTTCGGGAGAGCTTTCCGCTCGGAGAGGAACCTCATGGAAAAGGAGAAGCATAAAAAGCAGAATCAATTTCATTCCATACCTGTTAGCTGTTTGAAATGATAAAATTTAACGGCTTCGGTGCCATTGGTTGCGAATACTTCCTCGAGGATTCTTAGTTTCTCATTCTGGTCGAGAAAAGGATTTTCTTCTTTCAGGAATTGGCTTATTTTTGTTTTAAAATTTTGATCTTTTAGGGATGCGATTTTCTCTTTCAAGTTCGTTTGATTTTTCTGATGGTTCTGTTTGCTTCGATCGGTTTTCGGCAATGATTTCTCTTCCGAATTCGAAACAGGAACAGAATTTCCTCGGATCCAATGGAATGTAAAAAGAACCAAAAGTAAAAAACTACAAATGAGAAGGGTGAGGACCATATTCTTGGAAGTTTTTTTGTCCTCGGGAGAAAAACATACAAAGGAAAGGCTGCTTGTATACTCTCTCGCGCTACCGTTTCGTAAGCTTCGTTGTACCTTGTGAAAGGCCAATCGTGGTTTATGTGTCTTCTGGTAAGCCACCCAAAAATCGTTACCAATCTTCTCCGCAATTTCCGTCTCTACCGGAGTTAAAAAACCGAGAACATACGAAGCCCCCGATTTTAAAAACTGAGTCGCAAGACCTGATGTGTTTTCGCCTTCGAAGGCTGAGTGGCAACTGTTCAGGAACACAATTTTTAAATTTGATAACTGTGCTCTACCAATTTCTTCACCCAGAGAGAGTCCTTCTTCGGGCAACGGGATTTTGCCTTTTTCCGCATGTCCAGCATAATGAAGGTAGGAGGCAGTCGAGATCTCATCCCAGAATCGCGCCAATTTAAACTGCTCTGATTTTAATCGAACAAATGTTTGCTCTTTTTGATCTTCAAATATTTCGGAAATTCGTCTGCCCTCAGATTTCACACTTGAGATGAGTGTTTCTAAAACGGGATTTTCAATGAGTAAGAAGGAAGTGCCTTCGCGTTTTTCGGAGGTATGATTCTCGGACCTTATACCTCGATAAAAATTTTCTTTCTCAAAAAAGAAAAGTCCATTGGACGTAAGAATTTCCCAAGGGTAGACCGTAAATTCTGGATCCGTTTGTAAAAAAATTTCTTCCTTAAATTTTGGATTTTTCCAAGGTAGATCTCTGTTTCCAAAAACAATTTGCTCCAAGCTTATCGATTTTTTGATTAGTTTTTCTTTGCATTCGCTAAGGGAGGGCGCATTTGACATGAGCCTCGAGAGGAACTGCTCCCAATCCTTTTGAAAGACTTGGAGTGCGTTTTTTTCAATGGGGCATATGATTTCTACCGGATGGAATGAATTGGCAGAGTCTTCCCACAATACTTCTCCTTGTTGGTTGGGTTTTGCAATGATACGAATTTTCACATTAACCAACGTTCCCGAAAGTAGTTAATAACTCTTTAATGGTTTCAGTGAGGCGGATGACTTCCTCATTTGTTGTGAATGATCCAGTCGAGATGCGAATGCAGCGGAGAGATTCTTCTTTACTATAACCCATGGCAATCAGTGAAGCAGAGGCCTCTCGTGCTCTCGATTTACAAGAACTACCAGTGGATATCATGATCCCTTTTTCCTCCATCCCTAAGAGGAAAAAATCGATTTCTTCGATTGGTAGGAGTATGAAACTAGTGTTAGGGACCCTTGGTGCATCCCTTGCGATAATTTTACAGCCAAGAGTCTCAAGTTCCGTTTCGATCATGGTTCGGAATTGACTTAACTTTTTGTTTTTTTCTATGAGGTGTTTTATTTGAAATTCACTGGCTGAGCGAAAGGAAAGGATTGCGGGTAGATTTTCAGTCCCCGCCCTATGGCCGTTTTCCTGGTTCCCACCACCAAACAGAGCATACTTTTCCAAAGGGAATTTAAATCCCGTGAGTGCCGAACCCATACCCCCGCCAATTTTATGAGAAGAGAAGGAAAAACCAGAAAAATGTTCAAAGTCTAAATTCGTTTTCCCAAAGCCTTGCATCAAATCACTGAGGAAATCGACTTGAAACCTATCAGCTAACTTTTTAATGGCAAGCGTTGGTTGGATCACACCTGTTTCATTTCCAGTATGCAAACAGACAATGGGTAAAGGTTCTAATTTCAGCAATTCTTCGAGATGCTCTAAATCGATCGTGCCCGATGGATCCGAAGAGAGCACTTTCATCTCAAAGTGATGGTCACTTAGGGCGCTGTACATACTTGCATGTTCAAACGGACTGACAATGACAGCCGAGGTTTCTGGAAACCGCTCTCGTAATGCGCGAATGAGGAGGTAGTTTGCTTCCGTACCTGTTGAGCAAAAAACTATGTTTTTTTCGGGAGAGTTTGTAAGTTCAGCAAAATACTTTCTGACACTCTCGATACGACCTTGGTTTTTTAAAGAGAATCGTGTAGCACCAGACGGATTATAAAAATCTTCTAGGTATTCAGAATAAGCTTCTTCAATGAGACCGCGCAACGGTGGGTGCGTGGCATTATAGTCAAAATAATCTATATTAGTTGGTGAGAGGGATTTCATCTGCCTCTTCGAAACGCTGTAATTTACGTAGGACCTTTCTTCTGGTTTCAAAATAATCACTTAGAATATTGATCTTTCTTCCACCAACACTTCGTTCGTCGACATTTCTCAGGACGGGTGTCAATTTATCCAACTGACTAAGAGCAAGTTTATACTCATCTAATGCATAATAACATTTTACAATAGCAAGGTTTGCCTCAAATTGATGGACTAAAAGGAGAGGCAAATCAGAAGAATCGACATTTTCGGCCAAAACGATATTTGTGGAAACCGCGTATTTCGAAATGGCTCGTTTGTAATACTCAGGCTCGTCCTGTCCCAACTGAAAATATAAATCACCACGGCGCTCTTCAAATTTGAGATACTCTTTATCGCTATGGGCAACAAAATAGATAATCCTTTCAAAAACCTCATCCATTTCTTTCGGAGAGAAGGATTTCATACCTGTTAAAAGGATCTGGCGAAGGAGCGCTTCCATATAATCGTTTGGATTTACTTCATTGAATCCGTTATTTTTAATGGAAGACAAAATATGATTTAATTGTTGTTTTTCGCTTAGCTTTGAAGGAAGCTTGTTTTCCTTCTTCAATTTTTCGAGCACGTAATTTTCTGTTTCAAGCATATACGTTTTGTAAGCGAGTAAGATTTCGGCAGGCCTACATGCAGCCCAAGCTACGCTCTCAATTTTTTTTGGAGCCAGAAATTCTGGTCCAGAAAAGCGAAGGGCACGTTTGTAATAATCCAAGGCTTCGAGTACTGCTTCAAGATGTGAATTCCAGTAATCTTTGGGATTTGGTCCAAGGGAGACTTCGTTTGACATTTGGTCCCTTTGTTCGTTACCACCTGCGTTTGGAAAAAGTTTAGAATTCCAATCGACTGTTTTTTCCATCCAAGTCGGTTCGAGAAACGTATCCTCGATATGCTGTTTCGATCGATAATAAAGACATGCTTTTTCCATCAGGTTTAGATCAAGTGCGAGCCCGAGATGTTTGGTATCGTCGGAGCCTGAAAAAAGAGAACTGATGCGAGAAAAGAAACCCGAGGAACCCTCTTGCCGTCCAGTAATGATGGCATCACCTTTTGCGATCAGCCGGTGGGCAATGAGCGGACTAGGGTAGCCATAAAAACTATTATAATATAGAGTTAAATTTGCAAGAATGGTGTCCTTGTTTTGTAAAACCATCGGGAAAGTGATTGCCCAAACAAAGAGAACAGCGAAGATGTATTTTAAGTTTTCTCGGAAGATCTGGTTCAAGGATTGTCCCTGTTCCCGAACTTTGTCGGATTCCACGGATGTTTCAAGCAATTAACCAAATCAACCCACCCACTTTTCGTATTTTCTTTCTCCTTTTACTCAGCTCTGCTTGGCTCGATGCGAGCCCAGAAACAGGTAAAAAGACATGTAGCTTGGTAAAAGACGGCACTCCCGTTGCATTCTTTCTCTCCCGAGCCTACGGAGAACAGAGAGAGGGATTTCATAAAACCGACCAGAGAAAGCCAGAAGAAGCAAAAAAACACCATGAAACAGCGGTTCAATTTTTTGAAAAATTTCATACGTGCCAAAAAGAAAATGGAGAAACACCAACCTATCTAAGCTCCATGTCGCTTGCGACAAGTTATATGGAACTTGGAAATCTGGATGAGGCTCTTAACTGGAGTGAAGTCGCTTACCAGATGTTTCTTAGCCCAAAGGTCCCTCCAAGAGAAATCATTTTGCTGAAATCAAGAATATTATTGCGAAAAGGGGAGCTTGAAGCTGCAGGTTCGACCCTGGAAAGCAATTTAAAAAATTACCCTTTCGACATCGATTTTTTATACTACCTCGGAAACATTCATTATGATTTAAAAAAATGGAATCAGTCCATATTGTATTTTATTTCTCTCGCCGATGTGATTGAACGTAGAGATACAAACTCCAAGTTAAAGCCCACCATATTAAAATTTCTGGGCGACTTAAACTATAGACTCGATTACTCGAGAAGGTCTATCTTCCATTACCAGAATTATTCCCGCTATATTAATAATGACATCGAGGTTCAATTCCGAATCGCTCAAATCTATTTTACGCTCGGGGAATTTGGGAATGCTAAAAAATATTTATCTCAAATGCGAACCTCAAATCCTAGGGATATTGATGCATCCCATATGTTGGGTGAACTGTATTTTATCGATTCGCGTCTTTTTGCCTCCCAATATTTTACTGTCCTCGAATCTGAGAAAAAAATTCCGAAAGAAGGTGCGATCTATTTGATATCGAGGTTTCTAAGACAAGAAACTGAAGGTCTTTCAGCGGAAGTAGATACATTTATAACAAAAAATCCAAATCGTTTGAGTACAAGGATACTTTATGCAGATTTGATGTCGGGGGAAGTTGGATCAAAAAGATACAAAGCAACACTCGATGCAGGACAATGGGCATTCCAATACCGCCAATACGTAACTGCTGAGAAATATTTTTTGAGAGCATTAGATTTAGCTAAAAGTACGCCTGAATTTGAATCAGATATTCCTTTGTTATACGAAAAGATATCTCATTGCAAAGAGTCCCAATCTCATATTCAATCTGCCATACTTTCCATGCGCCTTGCACTTGGCCTTGCAAAAACAGATGAGATGCGAGATGCTTTTAAATTTCGACTTTCCTATCTTTTAATGAACGAATCCGTAAAAAAATATTCAGAAGCGATTCGTTTGAGCGATGAGCTGATTACATCTAATCCTACCTCGGGAAATTATCATTATTTAAAAGGACTTCTTTTCCTTCAAAAAGAAGACTTTAAAAATGCGATGCTATCACTCAAAAAATCGGTTGATTATGATCCGAAAAATCCAAATCATTTATTTTATTTAGCGATCGCCTACGATAAATTAAATGATTTCCCAAATGCGGAAATTTGTTTAAAGACGGCGATTGAAATTAGCCCTGGTGCCTCAAATTCCTATAATTATTTGGGATATCTTTATGCTGAGAAAGGAATCAATGTCGACGTTTCAGAAAAATTATTATTGAAAGCAACAGAACTTGAGCCCGACAATCCAGCCTACCAAGATAGTATCGGTTGGGTGTATTTTAAACAAGCCCGTTTGCAGGATGCACTTCTTCATCTGCATTTTGCCGAACTCATATCGATAGACAGAGATATGGAAGACCCAGTTATTTTGGATCACCTGGGAGATGTTTATTCTAAAAAAGCAGATTTGATCAAGGCCGACCATTATTTTGAAAAGGCACTTCTTCTCAGTAAAGATGAGAAGGAGAAAGCAAAGATCAAACAAAAAAAACAGACAATCAATAAGGAACTATCAAAATGATTTTTCGGATTCTGATGATTCTTTTAACAATAGTTCACTGTCGAACGACCGGTGTAGATGATGTTTCCTTTATCGGAAAGGATACTTCAAAATATACGGGAGCGAATGATCCTGCGGCAAAATCACTACTTGCCGGGATCGCTACTGAAACCGAAAACTTTACCTCCTTTCGGGGTGAATTTTCTATGAACATACAGGTATTAGTTCCCAAAAAAGATAATTTTAATGTGGATGGAAAAGTTTTTTTCACGAAACAAGGTGGTCTTCTGAAAATCCAGCTTATGGATACTTTTTTTGGACTCGTGTTTTCTGAATTGATCGCTAGTCCAACAGAAATTCTCATCAAACCATCTGGACAGACAAAGCCGACTTCTCAAGCCATGGGAGATATCATTCTACAAGATCCAAATACAAAAAAAACGATCCAACTTCCGTTTCCCGTTATCTATCAATACCTTTCCGGTTCCTTCCAAACAGAAATTTTGTCACCTAAAGCAAAATTTCTAACGAAAGAAAGTCGAATTCTCGTAGATAAGAAAGATGGACTATACGAATATTTTTTTGAGAACCATTTACCTATAAGAATAGAACTCTCAAGTCCAGGTCGCGGAATCAAAGCGGTTTCACTTGTAAAGGAAAAGGATCCGAAAAATGTGCATCCTGCCAAATCGATACTTTCAAAAGTGATGACTTTGGATGATGAAAAGGACAATGCCCTCATACTCATTACCATGAAAAAAATTGTGAAAACCGAGATCCCAGAATCGATTTTTAAATTTTAACTTTCATGTTTCGTTTTCTTGTCTTTGTATTCCTCTTTCTCTTAACATCGCATACGTATTTTCAAAGAAGTGTGCATGCAGATGTTCCAGAGCCTCCCGAGGATTATGAAGGAATCATCACTCCGCCTTACGAAGATTATTTTAGATATAAAACTTCGACGGGTAGTGGATATCGCATTAAGCATACGACAAAGATTTGGGTAGGCGGTGATGTAATGTTCAACTGGGGAGTTCGCGATGCCATGAAAGGGGAGGATCCGATTTTGCCTTTTCGGAGTTTTACTTCTCTTTTATACAATATGGATTATCGCATGCTAAATCTTGAAACACCGATTTTGCATAAAACTCCGACACTCGATAAACTGAAATCCTATGTCTTTTATGGGGAAAAGAAAGACCTTCGTGTACTCACTGCTCTACAAATTGATGGTGTTTTTTTAGGAAATAATCATACGATGGACTTGGGTGAGACAGGACTTAAAGATACGATACTCTCCCTTGAAGAATCTAAAATCAATTTTGCAGGTGCGGGTCGAAATGAGGAGGAGTCTCTTCGACCTCTTATATTCAAAAAAGACAATATTGAATACCGAACATTCTCTTTTTCAGATATTGGAGAAAATCGTTTGTTTGCGAGTGCAAAGTCAGCGGGTGCTGCCTATTTCCGAGTTGGAACGGCGGAAAGACTGATCAAAAAAGCGAAACTAAACCAAGTAAATATGCTTTCCCTCCATTGGGGTGTAGAATACAGTCCAGAGCCTACCGAGGTGCAAAGGAAAACAGCCAAGTATCTAGTTAATGCTGGTTATCAGGTTATCCTTGGTCATCATCCTCATGTTCCTCAAGGCATCGAAGTGTTTCCCAAGGGCATTGCCATCTACTCACTAGGTAATTTTCTTTTTGGATCAAAAAATTCTTATTTAAAGCATAACATATCCGTGGTATTGCACTTTGTTGGTACGGCACTTGTGTGCGCAGAAATTATCCCAGTTTTCGGAAAGCACCAAACATTACCAGGTGATCAATACTTTTTTCCCTTAGGCGGAGAGGAGTCGGAAGAATTTCTTAAAGAATATGCGCTTTTATGTAAAAATTTAGGAACTGAACTTGTAATTTCGGGAGGAAGGGGTTACGTCTTTTTGGATAAAGAACTAAAGGCCAATGTAAAACCGTATTGAAGCCAGGCTAGAAGCAGTCCGAGTGACATGAAACCAAACGCGATTTCAAGTAAACTGATTCGAATGAGAGAAAATAGGCCGAGAAAAAAAGCAGTCAAAAGTAAAACAGAAGAGATACGGAGTAACCAACCTCTTTCATATAACCAGAAATAAATGCCAACAATAGCAACATACAAGAGCAGACAGAACCATTTCAATTGACTGGTGGATTTCAAATATTCAAGAGAAGGTAACATTTCTTCTGCATTTTTAGAATCTAACAAATTTAGAATCAGAATGTTTTCGACTAAATCACAAAAGCCACCTATAATGAGTAAAACGACCATACAGAGGAAAATTTTTAAAAAAATCGATCTGACGCGCCTTCCCGCATAATGGCCCGTATATGCAAGAAATGCCATATAACAAAAAATAAACCCAAAATCGAAATAATTTAAAATTCGGTATTGATTGGTAAGGCCAGGGAACTCTTCGGTATCGATGGTCCCGATGATGTCCTGAACTTGTTTTGGAGTTTCTGCTGTTTCCAGAGCAATGATGGGGGAATGAAAACCAGAATGTGTTTCGGAGTAGGCTTCCGCAGGAGAAAAATGATTCAAAAAACCAGAATAAAGGAGGAGAAAAACACCGAGGCCCAGGCCCCAAATCTCTGGAAAGTTGATTTTCTCTTTCATTCTCTTAGAAAATACCAGGAAATCAGTCATTTCTAGGGAACCAAGAAGAAATTACATTGACCCTGGGTCCCTCTCGAAAAAACCTAATCCTATCACTAATTTTTATTCTTCTACTCCCATACAAAGTAGTAATGGGGGTATACCCATAGGAGAAACAATGAGAAACTACGAAATCACGAATATTCTTCGTGAAGGCGCTGTGGAAGAGGCGAAGACTGCCGTAAAAGACATTCTTGCTAAACACGCGATCACGATTCAGAATGAAGAAGACTGGGGTTCTAAAAGACTCTGGCACCCAATCGGTAACGACGAACAAGGTCACTTTACATTAATTAAATGTACTGGCGCACCGGCTGAAATCGCAAAGATTGAACACGAATTCAAACTAAACACGAACATACTTAAAACCCTCGTAATCAGATCCCATGGCTAATGATCTTAATAAGGTCCTGCTGATCGGACGCATGACACGTGATCCCGAGTTCAAATCGGTGAATGGAAGTTCTGTAGTGAACTTCTCTCTCGCAAGTAATCGTATTTATGTTTCCAATGGGGACAAAAAAGAAGAAACGAATTACTTCGATTGCGTAGCATGGGGTAAGTTAGCTGACATTCTTAAGCAATATGCAGGGAAAGGAAAGCAGGTAGCGATTGAAGGACGACTTCAACAGCAATCTTGGGAGACGCCAGAAGGAAAGAAAGCTTCGAAGATCCGCATTTATGTGGAATCTGCACAACTGTTAGGTGGCAATGCATCTAATAGCGGTGGTGGCCCCTCTGACCGTGGTGAGTCTTCCCCATCTACTTATGATTCCGGACAAAGTAGTGGTTATGATGAATTTTCTGCCGGAGATGAAGACATTCCATTTTAATAGGTAATGACAATGAGTGAACAACAAGAAGACAAAAGAATGGATTCCCGAGATAGCATGGAATCTATGGACGATGACGAGAAGGGTGGTTTTCGCGGTAAAGATGGCGAAGGCAAATTTGGCCGTAAGAATGCAAAATACAAAAAGAAAGTTTGCAAATTCTGTGCGGACAAAGCACTTCTTGCAGGTTTAGATTACAAACGTATTGATATTCTAGAAAGATTTGTAACCAACCGAGGAAAGATCATTCCTCGTCGTATTACAGGCACTTGTGCGAAACACCAACGAGTACTTGCTCGTGAGATTCGTAAAGCGAGATCGATCGTATTACTTCCACACAAGGTTCTTTAGGAGATACAAGATGAAAGTAGTATTACAAAAAGATGTATTGAATTTAGGAGATGCTGGTGACATTAAGGAAGTAGCGGACGGTTACGCTCGTAACTTCCTCATTCCCCGAAGACTTGCCGTTAGAGCTAACGACGGAAATACGAAGATGGCTATCCATCAGAAAAAACTTGCGAGTCTCAAACGAGATAAGCGTGTAAAAGTAATGAAGGATCTTGCTGCATCTATCGAAGGCCAGACGTATGAAATTAAAGTCAAAGTCGGCGAAAAAGACAAGATGTTCGGTTCTGTTACTGCGACTGATATCGCGAATGCGATGAAGAAATCAGGCATTGAACTTGATAAACGTAAACTTGATCTAGGTGAACCACTCAAAAACGTAGGCGATTACAAAATAAAAGTACGTTTGGCGGAAGGTGTAACTCCACAAATCCAAGTTAAAGTAATCGGAGAAGGTTAATTTCTTCTCCTAACCTTCTATGAATTCTAACCCTCTTCAGGAGATAGAATCTGAGAAGAACCTAATTGGCTACCTGCTTTCGCGCGGTGTTGCGGGGCAGGAAGACATGGGGCTCGCCCCCGATGATTTCTACCTAGAAAATAACAGAAGAATTTTTACCGCCATGCTGGATTTGATTCAGGATGGTGTGGCTCTTGATTTAATCACGGTCACAAGCCATATGCGAGAGAAACATCTTTTCAAAGATGAGGCTCGCGACTTAGAGTATTTAACTTCTCTTTATAAAGATACCGTACAGTCACAAACATTAGATTATTATATCAAGCGAGTAAAGCGAGTCAGCGACAGACGTAAGTATGTCGAAAGTTTAACTCTTGCCATAGACAAAGTTAAATCCGAACCCGGTGAAAATGATACGGTATTTAGTTTCATCGAACAGTCGCTTATGGACATCTCAAGACAAGAGAGATCCAAGGGACTTCGGAAAGTGCGTGAGGATGCCAATGATCTGATCGAATACCTGATGGCCGTGGTAAAAAACAGCCAAAGTGGTGGTGGTGTCAGCGGACTGAAAACTCACTACCACGGACTCGATTTGGCAACGACGGGATTAAAACCCCACGAACTTATGATTTTGGCAGCTCGACCTGGAAACGGGAAAACGACCTTTGCTTTGAATATCGCTTCGAATGTCGCCCTCAAAGAGCGAAAAACAGTCGCTATATTTTCACTTGAGATGAGCAGGCGCGAACTTTTGTTAAAGCTCTTAAGCGCCGAGGCACGCATTGACTCTTACTCCATGAAATCGGGATCCTTAACTCCGACACAAATGAGCCAATTAAAAGATGCAGTAGGTACTGTGACGACTGCTAGCATTTTTATAGATGACTCGGGATATTTAACAATTCAAGAATTCTCGGCGAGAATCCGCCAGTTGAGAACCACTGAGGACATCGGACTCGTGATTGTAGATTACTTACAGCTTATGAGCGACCCAAGGTCGGCACAAGGTGGAAGGCAGCAAGAAGTTGCGAGCATATCGAGGGGACTCAAACAGATGGCGCGGGAAATTGGTTGTCCAGTGATTGCGCTTTCTCAGATGAATCGTTCCATTGAATCACGTTCCAAAGACCAAAGGCCGCAACTTTCCGACTTACGGGAGTCAGGTGCCATAGAGCAAGATGCCGATATTGTCTGTTTTATCTACCGAGAAGAAATGGTAAAACCACCTGAGGAGCTTGAGGCTACGAAGAAGGGTATGGCTGAAATTATTATAGCAAAAAACAGAGCAGGGGCGACTGGAGATTTTCCATTGATGTTCAATCCGAAAATTTCTAGATTCGATAACGTGCCAATTTAAAGGAAAATAGTTTGAAAAACTGGATAGAACAAGAATATCGAAATAGAATCCAAGCAGAATCTGTAAATGATTCTCTTGTCGGCAAACGTCTGTTTTTTGCTGGATGGGCCTTCCGCTACCGCGACCAAGGTGGAGTGATCTTTGTGGATTTACGCGATCGCTCCGGTGTCATTCAAGTGGTATGCAGAAAAGAACTTTTGGGTGAAGAATTTTCAAAAGTTGAAAAGATCCGTTCTGAGTATGTAATCGGTGTGAGTGGAACTCTGGCTTTTCGTGATTCAGATTCCGTTAATCCAAAAATGGTTACGGGGAAATATGAACTCATAGTTGAAAAAATTGAAATCTTAAATGCTTCGAAAACGCCTCCTTTTGCCTTAGATGAATTTGATCCAACAGGAGAAGAGGTTCGACTCAAGTATCGTTATTTAGATATGCGCCGAGAAGAATTGAAAGAACGACTCATCAGTAGGCACAAATTGATTTTTGCAATCCGCCAATATTTAAACGATGAGTCGTTTTTAGAGATCGAGACACCCATTCTCAATAAATCTACGCCAGAAGGTGCGCGAGACTTTCTGGTTCCTTCTCGCTTAAACCAAGGGCAGTTTTATGCCCTGCCACAATCACCACAGCTTTTCAAGCAGATTCTGATGATTGGTGGTATGGAGCGATACTTTCAAATTGTAAAATGTTTTAGAGATGAAGATCTTCGTGCCGATCGCCAACCTGAATTCACCCAGCTTGATATGGAATTTGCATTTGTTTCAGAAGAAGACATTCGTCGTGAAATCGAGGCTATGTGGAAATTCGCACTTGATAAAGTTTTTGGCGTAAAGATAAACACTCCTTTTGAAACTATGCCTTACCATGTTGCAATGGAAGAATATGGAAGCGACAAACCAGACATACGTTTTGGAATGAAGCTTGTAAATGTATCTGAGCTCGTAAAGGATTCAGATTTTCAAGTTTTCTCTGGAGCCGTCACTACCGGTGGTGTTGTGAAGGTAATTTGTGTACCAGGCGGAGCTAATATTTCTCGGAAAGAAATTGAAGACCTCACGTCTTGGCTGAACCGAGATTACCGAGCCAAGGGACTTGCATATATGAAACATGGGGCGAGTGGCCTTGAGTCGACCATCACCAAACGTTTCAAACCAGAGGTTTTGGAAGCCATTGCCAAAGCAGTAGGATCAAAGGAAGGGGATATGCTCTTTTTTGGAGCAGATAGTTCCAAGATCGTTAACGCTTCGCTAGGCGCTCTACGTTTAAAGTTATCTGAAAAATACGATCCTCCTAAAACAGAATACAATTTTCACTGGGTTGTTGATTTTCCTATGTTTGAATATGATGATGCTTCAAAAACTTGGACTTTCTTACACCATCCATTTACCTCACCAAAAGAAGAACACTGGGAAATGCTGAGAGATTGGAAGGCAGGGAAAACGGTGGATCTATCCAAGATCGATGCAAAGGCATATGACCTTGTTCTAAACGGAACAGAAATTGGCGGCGGAAGCATTCGGATTCATAATTCGGAAATTCAATCTCTTGTTCTCGAGGCCATTGGCATTGATGAAGCCAGCGCCAAAGACAAGTTTGGTTTTTTACTGGAAGCGCTTTCTTTCGGGGCACCTCCCCACGGGGGAATTGCCTTTGGTATCGACAGAGTCATGATGATTCTCACAAAAGGTCAGTCGATTCGCGACGTAATCGCCTTCCCAAAAACACAAAAGGGACAGTGCCTGATGAGTGAAGCTCCTGGTTTTGTGGAAGGAAAACAATTAGAAGAGTTGAAATTAAGAGTCGTTACCATATAATATAGTCCTATGGATACCAGTTATACTTTCGAGAGTGAATCCCTCTATCAGGTGATTTGTGGAATCGGTGATTCGCAAATTCCCATGTGGGAAACTCGCTTGAAAGTGAAGTTGATTCCTCGTGGGAAATCATTAATCTTACAAGGAGATTCGGACTATGTGCGAGTGGCAGGTGAGACGTTCCAAAGATTGGAAGAAAATTTTCGAAAACGTCCCGACAAAACAAATTTCTCTGCATTTGACATTGATTATATGATCAACCAAGCAAAAGATACAAGCAAAGGTTGGCCGACTCCTGGTAGCAAAGAATTTGAAACCGATGGTGTTTCTGGAGATTGGTCACCAAAAGAAAAACTTTTTGTTACCTTCAAGGGCAAACCAATCTTTCCGAGGACAAAGAACCAAGAGCACTTTGTTGAAAGTCTCAAAAAAAATTATATCACTGTTGCCATGGGTCCTGCAGGGACAGGTAAAACGTTTCTTTCCATAGCCACTGCTTGTCGAATGATGCAAACAGGAGAGGTAGATCGTCTGGTTTTGACAAGGCCAGCTGTGGAAGCAGGTGAAAACCTGGGATTTCTACCAGGTGATTTGACACAAAAGGTAAATCCATACCTTCGTCCCATCTACGATGCGTTACATGAATGTATCGGATTTGAGAAGACAACTGAATACATTTCGGTAAATAAAATTGAAATTGCACCCATTGCCTTTATGCGTGGTAGAACACTTGCCAACTCTTTTATCATATTAGATGAGGCACAAAACTGTACCTTGCCTCAGCTAAAGATGTTTCTTACGAGATTCGGAAAAAATTCAAAAATGGCTATCTCTGGAGATGCGACTCAGATTGATCTAAGCCAGGGACGATCTGGATTGGAGAAGACAGTCCACACCCTTCGTGGATTAAATGGTATAGAAACTATTTTTTTTGGTCGCGAAGACATCACAAGGCATCATATTGTGGAAGCAATCGTCAGACGGTTTGAAGAAAATGAGGGGCTATTCGAAAAACGATGAAATCTATATTTGAAACTACAATGGCGAATTTAACTGACTTTTTAACAAGAGTTAGACCGGTATCAGTTGTACGTAATGTTCAAATTCTATTCGTTTTTCTAACACTACTTTTTGTTACCTATAATCTTTCTGTTCCTTTTTTCGGACAAAAGAAGATCAATACCAGCGTAGAAGGTGCCTTTTCCGAAGGAAAAATTGCGCCTGAGACCATCCAATCCGTTAAAGAATTTTATTATGAAGACGAAGAAAAAACGAAACAAGAAAAATTGAAGGCAACTTCAAACATCCCCTTTTCTTTCGATAAAGATTTTAACGTCCTAAGTAGTGGAATCGATGTGAATTTGTCAGAGGACATTGAAATTTTAAAATCGATTTCGACTGACGGATCCAAGGCGACGCCTGCACTCGTAAAAGACAAGATTTCGCGGTGGCGTAATAGAACCAATGAAGAGATACAGGCAATATTAGATTATCCGAGAAAGGATAAGTTAAAATCTTTCATTCAACAATATACAAATTTAATTTTTTCTAGATATTGCATTGTTAAGGAAGAATTAAATTTTCAAAAAGATTTAGATAAATCGGGCGCAAGAATTCGTAATCTAGGTACGCAGGAATCAAGCACGTCTATCGATGGAAGTCTCGTGATCCCAAGGTCGCAAATTTACAAAGAGGGTCCGATTCTTAGTACCTTACAAAGATTGGCTGAGGATAAGCTTCCGAATGTTTCTCCTATTCTGTTAAAGTCAGTTTCTCGTATCGGACTCTATTATATTTATTCTTATCCTGCTTGTGTATTTAATCCTGAGGAAACGGAACTCACAAGAAAGAAAGCCTCCGATTCTGTCACAGTGCAGAGAAGTCGGATCCAAGCAAATGAAGTCATCGTTCGCGCAGGTGAAGTGATCACGCCTGCAGTCAAATTAAAAATTGATATGATGAATTTGTATGCGACTAGAGCCAATATCGCCTCCATCACTTCTATTTTTATTTCACAATGTGTCTTGATTGCCATCATAGGATATTATTTGATTCGTTATCGCCCGAATCGCCTAAACGATTTATCAAGTAATCTTATCATTTTTATTACTATCTGGATCGTCATATTTGCAATATACATTGTGTCAAAGACATATTATGCGAATGATGTGGAATGGGCCGGTAAGTATTATTTCGGCTTGTTCGTTCCTATTGGGATGATATGTTTATTGCTTGGTTTTACTTACGATGAGCAACTTTCGATCGCCATAGGCTTCTTTCTTTCTTTTACTGTATTTTTTGCTTCGAGGTATAATCCCACTTCGTTTATGTTAGCATTCACGATAGCCGTCGTTAGTGCTGTTTACGGAAGGAGGCTTAAAAAACGGATCGATTTCTTAAAAGCTGGGTTTATTTTAAGTTTCGTTCAAGTATTGATATCCACGGCGGGTTATCTTTTCGATGGAAGAGACTTCTGGGTGGACAATCCCAATGCAAGTTTTTTCACAAATTTAATTAGCTCAAATGTATTTCACCTTGTCATGTTATGTATGATCAATGGTTTTGCAAGTGCGACCGCCGTTCAATTCATGCTTCCGATTTATGAATATATTTTTAACATACCTACTAGATTTAAATTGATTGAACTTGCCGATACGGGCCATCCTCTTTTACAGCAACTATTAACAAAGGCTCCCTCGACTTACACGCATACGTTTATGGTCGCGGCGATGTCCGAAAGGGCGGCACAGAATCTGGGTCTCAACTGGTTGCTCGTTCGTGTTGGTGTTTATTTTCATGATATTGGTAAAATTCCAAATGCAGGATTTTTTATTGAGAACCAACACTTGATTCCTAAGCCCGAACATATCGACAAGAATAATCCTTCTCTTGCTGCAAAGACTGTGATTGATCATGTCTTGGATGGCATTGAGATGGCAAAAAAAGCCCGCTTACCGAGAGAGATCATCAGCTTTATTCCAGAGCACCATGGAACTTCAACGATGGCTTTTTTCTATCATAAGGCGCTTCAGGATCTACCTGCTTCTGCTCGGAAAAATATTAGAAAATCTGACTTTCAATATCCAGGACCAATCCCTCAGTCAAAAGAAACGGCAATTGTGATGTTGGCTGATTCCTTAGAAGCCGCTTCAAGATCCTTAGATGAGGTATCTAACGAGAGTTTGGATGAATTGATTAGAAAGATTGTTAATTCTAAATTGGCAGAGAATCAGCTAGATCAGAGCGGACTCACGATTGGAGATTTGGAAGTTATCAAATCTAGTTTTAAAGAAGTTTTGATTTCAAGTCTGCACCAAAGACCAAAATATCCGAAGCCAGAAGATACGAAGGCGTTAGAGGCTTCTGGTCAGAAAAAGAAAAAATAAAAATGGGAGAAGTTGATCTCCAACTCCATTTTGAAGATGCTACGCAAAGTAATTTTTTTGAGGAATCTTTAATCTCAAAAAACTTAAATACAGTAATTTCTTATCTGTCTCCTAGTTTTTTAAAGGGAGCTGAACTTGATCTCTTGATTTGTGATGATGCGCTCATGCAGAAAGTAAATCGAGACAGGCGAGGATTTAATAAAACTACGGACGTTCTTTCTTTCCCATTGTTTCATCTGTATCCACCTATACCATACCAAATGATGGGAGAGATCATCATCTCCTTAGACACTTTGAAAAAACAAGCCATAGAAATTGGACATTCCGAATTGGATGAATTCTATCGGTTGTTAGTACATGGTGTTCTTCATTTGTTTGGTTATGATCACGAAACCAATGAGAATGATGCTATCCTCATGAGAGAAAAGGAAGATGAATGCTTAGCATTGATTTTTGATAGATTTCATGGCTCTTAAAAAAGAAAAGGGTATCGTCATTCAGAGTATGGACTTTGGAGATTCTGACAGGATGATTAGCCTTGCTGGGGAGGCCGATGTTAGGATGAAGTTTATATCGAAGGGCATTCGCAAATCAAAGCGAAGGGCAATTTCCTCAACAGAGCTAGGTTCGCTCATTGAAATTGATTATTATGATCAGGCAGAAAAGGATTGGAAATCGATCAAAGAAATCAATTTAGTCAATCGCTTCGATACTTTGAAGTCTACTTATCTGGGAACAATGCTAATCTTTTATTTCTGTGAAATGATAGCCACTTTATATCCAGAGGGGGAGTCCCATCCCTTCCTAAATCAAATTCTTGTTGGGTCTTTTGAGTATGCTGATCAAAACAAATTTACGATAGAGCTACTTCCTTTCTTCAAGTTGCGCGCTCTCGCCAATCTTGGTCACTTTCCCACTGAGTTTTTTTGTCATACCTGCGGTGAAAGCGTCTTACAAAAGAGGTCCGCAATGTTTGCATTGGAGACACGTGAATTTTTGTGTGGAGACTGCCATACACTGGCTAGAGACCAACTGCCGATGATCCGATTCTTTCAGACCATTTTGACACACAGGTTCTCGAAACTCATGGAACTTGAAACCAAAAAAGAGGCAGTCAAGGAAGCAGATTTGGTATTAAATCAATTCTTAAGATCCATTACAGGCAAAGAATTTAAATCTTACTTTGAATTTTATAAAACGATTGGAGACTCGTTCTAGTGAATCAGTTTCCCAAAACACTGCTTTTTCTGATGACTTTTTCTGTTTTTTTTGCCCTTTTGCAGATACTGCTAAAGGCAGAAAATGGCCGAAAAGATAGGTCAAGTCACAATCAGTTGACCTACATCCATAAAGAAACGATCCGAAAAGAATCTGAACCAATTCCCCTATTTATCAAACGATACCAGTATCAGTCTTTTGCTCTATGGGAAAAAAGTTTTCCAAATCAACAAAAAAAATAGTATAAAATGAATCCACAAAGCCTAATTAAAAACAGAGTATTACATGAACTAACGGCAGCTATCTCTGCAACATTGATGGAATTTTTTCCAACAGTTGAACTCTCTCAACTGAAGATTAGAATCGAATATTCGCGAGACGAAAAATTTGGAGATTATTCTTCTCCCTTTGCACTTGAAAACAAGAATGCCCTAGGAAAAAATCCCAAAGATATTTCTGAACTTCTAATTCCAAACTTAACGAAAAGTAAAATGTTTAGCGATGTCAGTTTTTCAATGCCTGGTTTTATCAATTTCCGTATCGATAAACAATTTCTTTGGGAGTTCATTCTCCATTTCCTGGACAAAGATCAAATTTATGCAAAAGTTTCCGATCCCAAAAAGATTTGTTTAGAATTCGTTTCCGCCAATCCAACCGGTCCCATGAACATAGTATCTGCTAGATCTGCCGCATACGGTGATTCACTTGCTCATCTTTTGGGTTCCATGGGACATCAGGTACAACGAGAATTTTATGTGAATGATTTCGGAAACCAAGTAAATTTGTTAGGTGTGGCAGTACTGCTTAGATATCTCGAAGCAAAAGGCGAAACCATCTCCTTTCAAGACGAGGAGGATGATCGATCAGTATATGAATTGATCGAAGCAAGGATTCTGCCAAAGGAAAGCTATCGCGGAGAGTATATTAAGGACATAGCGATTGCATATTCGCAAAATAATAAAGAGAGGGAAGATTTAGAGAAATACATTCAGGCAAAAAATTGGGGTGAAATCATAGAACGACTCTCCGTATATGCAGTTCAATTTAATTTAAGCAGACAGAAGGATGATTTAAAATCCTTTGGTGTTCATTTTGATCAGTTTTTTAGCGAACGTACATTACATGAAGAGGGAAGTGTTGATGCCGTTTCTGACTTACTAAAAAAAGATGACTTGAGGATAGATGAGGGAAAGTTATATTTTTTATCTACGAAATACAATGATGACAAGGATCGAGTCATCAGGCGCGATGATGGCAGGCCAACTTACCTGATGGCGGATATCGCATATCATATAAACAAATTCAAACGGGGGTTTGACGAACTCATTGATATCTGGGGACCGGATCATTATGGTTATATCGCCCGATTGAAAGGTGCCCTTGTATCCTTTGGTAAACCGGAAGATAGTTTTAAAGTTCTCATTGCACAGCAAGTAAACCTGATTGAAAATAAAGAAAAAGTTAAGATGAGCAAACGATTGGGAATCTTTCAAACCATGAACGATCTTCTTGCCTATTTAGGTAAAAATGCTCGCGATGTAGGAAGGTATTTTTTCCTTATGCGTTCGGCAGACATGCCCTTAGATTTTGATTTGGATTTAGCAAAGGACGAATCTGATAAGAATCCTGTTTTTTACATTCAATATGCTCATGCACGAATTTGTTCCATCAATAGGGAGCTGGGAGAATCGGATCTAATCTCCAAGAGTGAAATTTCAAAATCTGTGGATATGAATCTCATTCAATCTGAGGATCGAGCTAGATTGCTTTTTTGGATTGCTAGATTTCCCGAGGAAGTCTTCGATGCTGCCAGTTCTCTGGAACCTCATCGCATTACAAACTATCTCCAAGCATTGAGTAAGGCCTTTACGAAATTTTATGGGAATAAAGAGAATCGCATCAAAGACAAATTGGGAATGGAACGGGAAATGTTACTGCTTCTCATTGCCTGTGCAAAAATCGCCATTTCGCATGGACTTGCTCTCCTTGGGATCTCTGCTCCAGAAAAAATGTCGAAAGAAGAATCTGTCATCACATGAAAAATCTGCGAATCACGATTATTTCAACAGGATCAGAGCTCACTGCAGGAAGAAGTTCGGATACAAACTCGACATGGATCGCGGGTCAATTGTTTGAGTTGGGATGGAAGGTAAGAAATTTTTTAGTATTACCTGACGACCCGAAAGTCATTACCGATGAACTAAAGAATCTTAAGGAAATATCCATTCAAAATCCAGAGGAACCAGTACTTGTGATCATGACAGGAGGGCTTGGTGCAACTGAAGATGATTATACATTGCAGTGTGCCTTAGAACTGAATGATAAGAAATCGGAGCCAAGTGAGAAAGCAAGGCTCAAATTACAAAAGTTTTACGAAACAAGAGGGAAGTCCTATTCTGATATTTTACCAGTAGTTTTGAGACAGGTTTACGTTCCCGAGGGAAGTGTCACCTTAGATAACGCGAGTGGCCTTGCCGTAGGATTTGTCGAATCTTTATCAAATCAATCTTATTTAGTATGTATGCCTGGTGTTCCTTCTGAAATGAAGGATATGTTTAATAGGCGTTTGGTTCCCTTTTTAAAGAGAACCTATAGGAAGGAAAGTCTCTTTCAGGAAACCAGGTGGGTATGGAATATAGGCGAATCGCTTTTTCAGGCTGAATTCATTCCTCAGGTCTCTGATCTTCTCGCAGATGGAATGGAGTGGGGAGTAACGGCGCAAAAGGGTTTTATAAAGGCCATTTTTCAGTCAAAAGAAAAAAAACAAGTAGAGGAAGCAGCTCTCAGAGTCGAAAAATTTTACGGAAGTGAGTCCACATCTGATGTGTTTGCGAGTGTACATCAAAAATTGAGTATCGCTGGCTTACAGTTGTCAGTGGCTGAGAGTTGCACGGGGGGATTGCTCGGAAAAAAAATTACCGACCTGCCGGGAGCTAGTATCTATTTTAATGGTGGTGTTATTGTTTACTCAAATTCGCAGAAAACAAAATTACTCTCTGTTGATCCTGAAATCTTAAAGTCCCATGGTGCCGTTAGCGAAGAAACTTGTAAATCGATGTTAAATGGTCTAGAACAAATTTCAAATTCCGACTTATCTCTATCAATTACAGGTATTGCTGGCCCCGAAGGCGGAACTGAGGAAAAACCAGTCGGAACGGTTTGGATTGGCAGGAAACGAAAAGGAGCAAATGCGGAAGCATTTAAATACGTTTTCCCTGGCAATCGAGATACCATCCGTGAGAATGCTGCCAATACCGCCTTATTTTTGTTAAATCAAATTTTATAGGATATCAAAATGCAATTTATATTTAGTGTAATCGTTTTCTTTTCTCTTTTGTTTTTTCTTTGGGATGTACGATTGCCAATGCAAGATTCGATAAAAGAAACTTGGCTTTGGAATAAGGAAGGGGCTTTTGGAACAGGAATTCCAAAAGATGGAGAAAATCCATTAAAAACTTTGAACGGTTATAAAACGAATCAAAGCTATTATTCCTTTTCAACCAGAAAATTTACAAATTACATTGAGCCGTTCAGCGTGGATTTTGCTCAGTTAGTTCCTGGCTATATCGAATATGAAAAAATTGGAGACGCCGTTAACTTTTTTTCAGCTAACGGAGAATTGTTTTGGAATAAGCCACTGAACTCTTATCCTCGCTCCGGGTATCATGGTTCTCCTGTTTTGTATCTATCGGGTGATAATAACACGGTTTTTTTACTAGATATGAGTGGAAACCCCGTTGGAGCCTCTGAGCTAAATGGTAGGTTTTTAACTGATTATGATTTTGATAAGGCAGGAAAGGGAGCCTCGGTACTTTTTTCCGGTGGTGAGGTATACCGAGTAGATGAGAAAGGCAACATAATTTTTAGGAAAGATCTTTCCGAAAATAGGCAAAATTCATTTTTTAAAAGTATCTCCCTTTCACCTAATGGAGAGCACTCCCTAATTCATTTTTCTTTAGGACAAAAAGATCATTTAATGATTTTAAATTCGAAAGGAGATGTCCAAAATGAATGGGAGTTGCCAGGCTTTTATCCGCATAAGATTTATTTTTCTCTTTCTGATTCGCTAAACTCGCTTGTAAACCTACCTGAAAAAGTGCTTTTTTTTGAAGAAGATGAATTGAAATGGGAAAAACAGAAAACAAAAACGGGAGCAATCTACCAGACAGTATATTCTCAATCCGAAATTTTCGCATATATCTTTGAGAAAGATGTCATTTTTCTAAATGAGAATGGGAATGAAATCCGAACGAAAGCAATCTCAAGTTCCGAAGCGCCCATTCGATTTTTCCCAGGTCGAGATAAGAACACCCTTTATATGGAAACGAAAAAAGATATCTTCCAGTTTACAATTTTTCGCTAGCGGGAACCTCGTAAATAGATAAGGATTTAAAACCTGATCGTCCTTCCCGATTGATCATAGCTATGGTTTCCGTGCACTTGCCTGGATGAATGTTGAAAATCAAATGATCACTGATTTCCCTGCAAATGTATAGCCCCCTTCCATGACTATCTCCAAGACCTTTGGGCAATCCAGTAGTCTCATCGATACTTATATGTCTATCGAGCCTGTGTAAGATTTCTTCTTTTTTGAGCGATCCAAACTGATCCCGAACGACAATGAAGAGAGTCGTTTCAGTAGAACCATAACCAATCGTAAAATAATCTTCCTTAGATAACTCGATATTATCAACAGGAACCACCATATCATGCGACGGGATTTCAAACTGGTATTTATAATCACCTGAGAAGGTTCTTGGTGCACGTATCATAGCATTGGAGGTTAATTCTTCCAATACTTGTTGGATCGATTTTGGGGCGCCAAGTCCGATGAGATACTTTGAGATTTTACCACAGAGTATGGATCTTTCCTGATCTGATTTAATTTGCTTATAAATAAGTCCATTCGAAGGTGCTTCTTCAAAATCACTCATTAGCCTTGAGTCTATAATTTTGAAGTGTTTATCAAAATATTTTTCTACGCCGAAAATATCATTCGACAATATTTTCTCAACCATTACCTCGATTAGGTGAATATCCAGAAAAGAATATTTAGGAATGATATTCCAAATTTGAAATTCCTTAGCATAATGTATATAATCATTGATGTTGTAAGCTGTCATGAGCGCGTACAAAGTATCTGGAAATTCCGTTTGAATGTATTTTACGATATCAATGCCAGACTTACCAGGTAGGCGAATGTCAGTGATGGCAAGATCTATTTTCTGACTCTTTAGGTGATGTATGGCCTCATCAAAGTTTTCTGCTCCAAAAACTTGGTAGGTACTCGTAAGTAAATCCATGATTGCCTCACGGATCGAATGGATATCTTCAACAATGAGGATAGATTTTTTATTCATATCGTTTGTTCCGAACTATCGCCAACGGGAAAGGAAATCGTAAACCTAGTCTTTTGATCCATAGATTTTACTGAAATATTGCCGTCATGTTCCTTAACTATGGAGTGGCAAATGGATAAGCCAAGACCTGTACCTGTTCCAGATTTATTATTTGTAAAAAATGGATCGAAGATTTTATGGATGATGGAATCAGGGATCCCTCCCGCATCATCTTCCACGATGATATGGATCCAATTTCTCGTTTTACGAATGTCTATGCAAATTTCGCCAGCACGATAATCAAATGCTTGGAGTGAATTACGAAACAAATTCATAAACAAACGTTCCATCTTGGCGGGATGGAAAGGAAATTGGTATTCATTATCGTACTGAATTTTCCAGTTTATGTTTTTACTTAGGTGCGGAAACAGTCTTGAGACTGTATCCTTGGCTCGCTTGATCGTCTCTACGATATCTCCGAGTGTAATTTTTACTTTGTCCGATTTTGCAAATGAAATGATATCCGAGACAATCATCGCCGCACGGGCTGTGTCATTTTTTATCATTTCTAGTCTTTTATCAATTTGTTCGGGGGTGGCTGTGATTAGGTTAGCTTTAAGATTTTGTAAAGTTAGACTTATGCCCGTTAGAGGGTTATTTAATTCGTGGGCAATTCCTGAGATTAATATTCCAAGAGATGCTAAATTTCGCATTCGAAAAGATTCTTCTTCCTTTTCCCTTTGTTTTGTCACATCTGAAATTTTTTCAACAATCCAATTTTCACCTTCAGTTTTTGGATATGGATAAAATTCTAGATTTAGTGTCTGTTTTTTACCTTCCACCTTAAAGAAGATTTCTCTAGCTGTCGGTGAACTTTTTCCATTCTGAGTTTTAGAGATATTTGATGCGAAAGGACAATAGGGACAGATATCTTTCCTGCCGTATAATACTTGATAACATTTTTGATTCAATATGGAATCAAAGGTAAAGCCTTTGGTGAAATTTATCGTAGCAAGATTGGTTCTTTGAATCTTAAAATCCGAGTCTATCAGAACAAGAGGATCTTCCACAACATCATAAATGGCTTCTAATTCTCGGGCTTTTTCCGTAATTTGTTCGATCGAAGATGGACTTTCCTTTCGGCTATGCATTAGATTTAGTATTTTAAGGATCCATTCAATTGTTGTAACATATTTTTCTGACCCTTCAGCCCTCGTTCCTTCTGTGAGGCGAGGATGGAGGAGATTTGGGAGTGAAAGTCTAACAGAAATTTAATATAGAAATCTTTTTTGAAATCATTTCTTTCTGATTTAGAAGGATCATTACTAAGATCAGAAAGTAAAAATTTATTAGAACCGTCTAGACCATTAAAATTCAGTTCCATGTCGTTTACATTGTCATCAAGCGGCGTCAGATCTAGAATCCTGGTTTTTGTTTTCTGTTGGATTTGGACATCTTCGGTGATCACTGAAATTTCAATTTTTGAAAGCGTAGTACCGTTGAACTCGAGAAGTATCGATTTTTCATCCGACGTACGCATTTTTGATTTGTTTCCCGGATCCGTGTCTACAAGAAACTTTCGTATCCGAACCCCTGTCCGATTCGGATACTTCCCGATAAAATTGACAGTGGTATTGTTTGGTAAACTTATGATGTTTTCATAGCTGAGTAATTCGCGCGCCCGAGAAAGTTCTTTATAAAGAGATAAAATTTCTTTATCTAGAAGTTTTTCACGTTCAGAATGTGCAGTCTCCGCAGGGGCAGAAACAGCACATATCAGAAGGATTGAGTTAAGGAGTAGCTGGAGTGGTGTTTTCAGGAAGAGTTTCACTGGCGTTGACCGGTGCTTCCAGAGAAGGTTCAATTTCCGGAAGCAGGACTTCATCTTTCTTCGCAAAGAGGAAGGAAAGAGTCAAAGACAGAGCTATGAAAAGTACAGCTGCCACACGTGTCGTCTTTGTCATGACGTCTGCTGTGGAGGCACCAAACACAGATTGGCTAGCAGTAGAACCACCAAGCATCCCCGCAGAGCCACCTTTTCCCGTCTGTATCATTACGAGTAAAATGAGAAAGAGTGAAAGAAGAATGAAAAGAGTTAAAATTGTTCCGATAAAAAATCCCATATTAATTTCCTTTATTTAATAAGTCCTAAAAATGAATCCAGTTTTTGGCTTGCTCCACCAACAAGGCCACCATCGATGTTGGGTTTGGCGAGAAGGGAGGCAATGTTATCTGGTTTAACGGATCCACCATATAAAATTTGGATGGATTCTGCTACCTTGTCCGCACCAACAAAGAGAGCACCGATTTCTTTTCGCACAAATGCATGTGCTTCTTCTGCTTGTTCAGGAGTCGCTACTTTTCCAGTTCCAATGGCCCAAACAGGCTCATAGGCAATGACCAAATCTTTAAACTTCGCACTTTCGATTCCAAAAAGTCCCTTTTTGATTTGATCCTTTAACACAGTAAAGGTGTTTTGCGACTCACGTTCGGCAAGTGTTTCCCCGATGCAATAGACCACCCGAACGCCAGAATTTAAGAAAAACTTTATTTTTTCATTGCAGATTTCGCTCGTTTCACCAAGGAATTGACGTCTTTCTGAGTGACCAACGAGAATCGTTTTGATTCCAAAATCGGAGAGCTGAGCGGGACAGATTTCCCCAGTCATCGCAGTAAGCACCGCAGGGTAGGCGTTTTGGGCGCCAGTGATGACAGGAGAACCAGAAAGGATTTCTGCCACAGCATGGAGGTGTAAGGCGGAGGGAAAAACCATCACTTCAACGGCAGTTTGCGAACTGACCTTCTCTTTCAAACCTGATGCAATCGCCTTAGCCTCAGGCAGAGTTAAATTCATCTTCCAATTGCCAGCAATGATTTTTCTTCTCATATCAATCCTCTTCCTTTACGAGTAAACAGGCCACGCCTGGTAAGGTTTTGCCTTCTAAAAATTCAAGAGATGCACCACCACCAGTAGAAACATGCGTAATTTTCTCAGCTACGCCTGCTTTATTGATAGCGGCTATGGAATCTCCACCACCTACGACAGATTTGGCGCTGGATTTGCTAATTGCCTTAGCAATTTCAATCGTTCCTTTTGCAAATTTATCCATCTCGAAAACGCCCATAGGTCCATTCCAGAGAATCGTCTTTGCATTTTTGATCACTTTGCTATAATTATCAATCGTTTTTGGTCCGATGTCCATTCCCATCCAGCCGTCTAAAATTCCCATTTTATCAACGGTTTTGGTCTTTGCATTGGCATCGAATTGATCCGCAATCACATGATCTACTGGAATCTGAAGGTCAATGCCCTGCACTCCAGCTCGGTCAATGATTTGGAAGGCTTCTGATTCGAATTCCTTCTCGAAAAGACTTTTGCCAATCGGAACCGCTCGGGAACGGAGGAAGGTATATGCCATTCCGCCTCCGATGAGTATGTGATCCACTTTATCGATCAGATTTTTGAGGATGGCAATTTTTGAAGATACTTTGGATCCACCGATGATTGCGACAAATGGACGCTGGGGTCTAACGATCAGACTTCCCAACATCTCGATTTCTTTGCGCATCAGAAGTCCCGCATAACACGGGATTAGGTGAGCAATGCCTTCCGTTGAAGCATGTGCTCTGTGGGCTGTACCAAACGCATCGTTCACGTAAACGTCAGCAAGTTCTGCTAACTTTTTACAGAAACCTTTTTCGTTTTCCTCTTCCTCTTTATGGAATCGTAAATTTTCCAGTAATAAAATCTCACCGTCTGCCAAAGCCTTACTTTTAGAAACGGCTTCTGGACCGACAACTTGTTCTGAAAAAGTAACCTTAGCCTTTACTAATTTTTGAAATGCATCAAAAACTGGTTTCATGGAATACTTAGGATCCGGGCCACCTTTCGGTCGGCCCAAATGGCTTCCGATGACGAGACGAGCTCCCTTCGAGAGAAGGAGCTCTATTGTTGGTAAGGTTTTTTCAATTCGCGTAATGTCCGTTACTTTCTCATCTTCCACCGGGACATTGAAGTCAACCCGAAGGAAGATACGTTTCCCTTTGAAATTTTGGTCTTCAATTTTAAGAAGTTTCATCTTAGCCTTTTTTTGCCATGTATCTTACCAAGTCTAATACTCGGTTAGAATAACCCATCTCATTGTCATACCAAGAAACGAGTTTGAAAAAAGTAGAAGAAAGTTCGATACAAGCATCCGCATCAAAAATGGAAGATCGAATATCGCCAATAAAATCAGAGGAAACAACCATCTCTTCTGTATAGCCTAAGATTCCTTTCATAGAACCTTCGCTCGCTTCTTTCATTTTCTTTTTAATCTCTGCAAGTGTAGTTGGCTTTTCTGTGCGAACCGTTAGATCCACTACTGATACGTCCGGAGTGGGAACACGGAAAGACATACCAGTGAGTTTCCCATTGACCTCAGGGATACACAAACCGACTGCTTTTGCAGCTCCCGTAGAAGCAGGGATGATATTTTGAGCCGCACCCCGACCGCCACGGAAATCCTTTTTAGAGGGTCCGTCTACCGTTGGTTGTGTGGCAGTCATCGCATGGATGGTTGTCATGAGACCTTCGACGATTCCGAAGTTATCAAGAACCACTTTGGTAATTGGTGCTAAACAGTTTGTCGTGCAAGATGCATTTGAGACGACATTGTCAGAGCTCGGGTTGTATTTTTCATGATTCACTCCCATAACAAATGTAGGGATGTCTTTGTCCTTTGCTGGTGCCGAAATCACAACTTTTTTTGCCCCCGCTTTGATGTGCTTTTCTGCACCCACTCGGTCCGTAAAATGTCCTGTGGATTCGATCACGAAGTCAACGCCCATGGCTTTCCAAGGAAGTTGTTCTGGGTCTCTTTCTGCAAAAGTTTTTACTTTTTTTCCGTTGATGATGATTTCATTTTCCGTATGCGATACTTCGCCATCAAAAATGCCGTGGGTAGAGTCATATTTAAAAAGATAAGAGAGGTTGTCTGGAGTGACAAGGTCATTGATGGCCACAAATTCTATATTTGGGTCGTTAATTCCTGAACGAAGGACAAGGCGGCCAATTCGACCAAAACCATTGATTGCGATTTTTACCATGAGATTCTCCTAAAGGGCAATTCTAGAGTTATTTTCTATTTCTAATTACAGAATCCTGTATTCTTTGCCCCTGTCACGCATTTTACCCCTCAAAATCTAAGGAATTGGCAGTTTGGTACGAATCGCGAGGGTCGTGTTTTTGGCTGAGTGTAAAATTTGATTTAAGAATTGGTTTAAGATAAAAACGGTTTTAAAACTTTGAATTGTTTCTTTTAGCATCGATTTAGATGTGCGTTCAGAATCATTTAGCTTTTTGATAACCGCATAACTTTTCTATTTCCGCAAGAAGCCTCCCAGTGAAGTCAACTAACTCATTTTGGATTTCTTGGAATCTTTGTTTTTGATCCAAAAACCATTCCCGATTGTGATTCGATTTTAATTCGGTGAGAAATGGAAGAATATTTTGACTGAACATACCTAGTAATTTTCTCTTTGGGAATCAGTTAGAAATTTTTCCGGGCTTTTCTATCATCATAAAAATTTCTCTTTCCAATCCTTCTACTTTCTCTTTCTCTTTTCCGGAAAGGTGTTCCCAAATTCCATTTTCTTTTTTCCATTCGCGAATTTGTTTCCAAGCAGTTTCGAGATCTCTTTTCTGTCCGGTTTTCATATAACATTGGCAATTCTCTCGCACTAGAGATGATAATTCATCAAAATCATAATCTCGAAGTTGGCTTGTCTCGTTCCAAACTCTCTTTGTATACTCATATCCATTTTCTGCTATAAGTGCCGCTGAAACCTTGGAACCCACTTCTAAAACGCAACTAGCACCTTGGCTCGATTTGGATTTACTTGCAGCTTCTGCCGCAAGCATAGGGGAGCAAATGAGTAGCCCTACGACTGCACCTCCGCCTAAATAAACCAAAGTTTCTGTCAGCGCCGTTCCGCCCGTGGCGACAACAGAGGTCACCTGGCCAGTTTTTGTTTGTACGGTTTCTTTCGATTTTTCGAAGAATAAAGATTCAAAGATCTCCTCCCCATCTTCTTCGCATATCTCACGGTGTTTTGTAACATGTTCCGGTTCCATGGTTCGTTCCTTGGGAGCTTGTGCACAATGAAGAGAGACAATGAGAAGTAGGAATAACAAATTTTTCATAATTTAATGTAGAGGGCTTCAATCTTAAAGGATACGTTTCGGCTTGGCAACTAAAAATCGCAAAAGTAGGAATTCGTATCAAATTAGATAATGGATGACAAGCCATGGGTGAGCTAGAAATTGAATTTTACTTTGGTCGCACGTGTTAGATTTAGATTCCGTCAAAAAAATATTTAAAATTTCCGAATTTCGCTCTCACCAAGAAGAAATCATAGTTCGTCTGTTAAATGGTGAAAATTTGCTCGTGATAATGCCTACTGGAATGGGTAAGTCCTTCTGTTTTCAAATACCGGCTTTGGTATTCGATGGGATGACCTTAGTCATATCACCCTTAATTGCTTTGATGTACGATCAAGTTACTGCTCTTAGAAAACTTGATATTGATGCCACATATATCAATTCTTCACTGTCCAAAGAGGAGAGAGAAAATCGATATGAAGCAATCAAAAATGGAAAATATAAAATCGTATATGTAACACCCGAAAGGTTTAGAAGTATAAAATTTAGAAATCTGATTCAGGGCAGAAACGTTTCTTTGCTTGCCATTGATGAGGCTCATTGCATCAGCCAATGGGGACATGACTTTCGTCCAGATTATTCCCGAATTGCCGAAATTCGTACACTTTTGAATCGGCCAACGACAATTGCATTGACTGCTACTGCCACAAAACAGGTGCAAAGTGATATTATCCGTTCTATGGGATTCGAGGCTACCGAGGTAAAACTTTTTCATTCGGGAATTGCACGTTCAAATTTGTATCTGCATGTAGAGAGTTTTGTTGATGAGACTTTAAAACGGGAAGCTATTTATGAGCATTTAAAAAAATCTTCACCAGGTCCGAAGATTGTTTATTTTAATCTAATCGAGAAGTTACAAAAGTTTTCGGAGTATCTAGATTCGAAGAAATTAGAACATCGAATGTATCATGGCAAATTGCCTCCCAAAGAACGCAAACGAATTCAAAATCAATTTCTAACTCATGATTCACAAATTCTTCTAGCAACAAATGCTTTCGGAATGGGTGTTGATAAGCCAAATATACGTTTGGTGGTACATGCAGAATTGCCACTTTCCTTAGAATCTTATTATCAAGAAATTGGCAGGGCAGGTAGAGACGGTTTCAATTCAGACTGCTACCTCTTCTATGAAGAGAGTGACCTCGCTGTACTCATGGATTTTATTGAATGGCAAAACCCAGATGTTAGTTTTATCCGCCGGGTTTTTGAAGTTCTTGCCATCCAATCCGAAAGATTGTCCTCCATGGAATACTCAGATTTACAGGCAAAGGTTGTTCATAAAAATCGGGGAGATCATCGTTTGCAAACAGTATTAAATCTCTTTGAAAGATACCATGTTACGAAAGGGGAGCTTGAAACTCATAACTTAAAATTAATCGCTGATAGGCTTCCTCCTGAGTTAGTTTCTACAGAAATTCTCGAACGGAAGAGACAAGATTCCTTAAAGAGGCTCTATGAAATGTTAATGTACATCAAATCAACAAATTGTCGTAGAGAATTTTTATACAATTATTTTGGAGAACCGAACTGTAGTTGTGACCATTGTGATATCTGCGCTAAAAATAAATTGACACAAATGTAAATTTCACCTGAAATCGTTAGGATCAAACAATTTAGGTGGTCGTATGGGAAAAAAAATCACAATCGGAATCATTGGCATAATTGCTGTTATCTTGATTATACCGATATTTTTAAAATCAACTTTTAGCGTGGAAAGGTCCATAGTGATTTCAAAACCACCCGCAACAGTTTATAAAATAGTCTGCGATTACGGGACATGGAAAAATTGGAGTGTTTGGGCCATGAAAGATGTTTCTCAAAAAATGACCATCACTGGCGCGCCCTGTCAATTGGGACACACCCAAGAATGGGACGGGCAAATCAATGGGAAGGGAAGGCAAACCATCACGTCTTTGCTTCCAGACCAAGAAATCGTGTTTTCCTTAGAATTTTTGGAGCCAAATCCTATGAAGTCAACGGCTAAAATGAAATTTGAAGAAGTTTCTGGCGGAACGAAAGTTACTTGGTCAAATACGGGTGAGTTGGAATACCCAGTAGGAAGGTATTTCGGACCCTTCCTCGATGGACTCGTAGGCCCAGATTTTGAAGGCGGACTTCAAAACCTAAAAGCCCTGGTCGAAAAATAACCAATTACCAAACCTTTCCCACAAGCAAATCCTCGGAAATGGGACCTAATTCCCGTGAATCGATGCCCATTTCCCGATTATCAACTAACAAAAATAGGCTTTTTTCGGGAACAGTAACTTTAGACACATGATCGGATTCACTTTTCCCCTGTGGAAGGATGGGAAGTTTTGTTTCCTTTGGCGTCGGAAAAATTTCCGAAGATACCAAACTGCCATTTCTGAAAGCTTCTCTTCCCGTGATCTGAATTTCGTCTCCAGATTTTCCTAAGATGCGGGCAAGTAGGTAAACATCCTTTTGTAAAGGAGAGCGAACCAGAACCACATCGCCAACCAATAGATTTTTTGCCAGGCTAAGGCGGTTGATATAAACAGTATCTCCTGATTTATAGGTAGGGAGCATAAATGAATTTGTAATCTCTAAGGGAGTGAATATTTTACTTTTCACAATCAATACGCTTACGATAGCGATAAGCAAGGGAAATCCTACCCGAAGGAAATGATCTTTCGGTGTTAGGTTGTTTTTTGATTTAGACATGGAAGTAGTTGATCTCCGCTTGCAAGTTTTCTGAAAGATGGGTCATATTTTGAGCATTGTCTCTGACTCCCTCACTTGAAAGGGCAGTTGTTTGCGCATGGTTATTGATTTCGGCTATGGAACGACTTATCTCCATCATTGCAATCTTTTGCTCTTCGGTCGCATTTTTGATCATATCAGAAAGCTCTCGAATTTGGATGACTCCCTCGTTAACTTCTTCGTTTGTATCCATTTGTCTTTTTACAACAGTTCTGATTTTTTTGGTCATTTCGTTGATGGCATTTACACCAGAGATCGTTCCTGAGAGAGTATGAATCGAGTGATCGATTTTCTCTTGGCCAACTTTGATTTCATCTTCGTTTTGTTCGATGAGGGCTTCGATATCATCTATTGATTTAGCTGTCTTGTCGGCAAGTTTTGAAATTTCGTCAGCAACCACGGCAAATCCTCTACCACTTGCCCCAGCTCTCGCAGCTTCAATAGCAGCGTTTAGCGACAGTAAGTTGATTTGTTCGGAGATATTATGAATGATTTCAATGACACTTGTCATCTCTGTCGATGATTCATAAATTTTATCCATTGATTTTTTCATATCGTTAAGAGAAATTTCTCCAAGTTTTGCTTCTTTGGTTATCTCATCGACCTTGATGTCAGCTTGTGTAAAACTTTTATCGATGTCGCTAATCGCTTCATTAAGGTCTTCCATTTTTCGCATCAGCGATTTTAAAGTGAAGCTTTGTGTATCTGCCCTCGCGGCAACACTTTCTATCCCAGCGGTGATTTGTTCGACAGACGCGGATATCTCTTCTGAACCAGCAGCCTGGCTTTGCGCTGCATCGGAGAGTTGAACCATGGATTCTAAGATTTCAAGACTTGATTCGGACAGTTGAACCGCTGTATTTTGAGTGTTTGCGACAATAAATTTCAATTTTTGTTGGAATGTGATGAGAGACTGAGCCATATTTCCGATTTCATCCTGGCTATTGGTAGAGAATTGAGAAGATAGATTTCCGCGAACCATATGATTTAGATTTTCTTTCATCATTGCAAGCGGAGTTAATTTTGATTCAATGGCGATGACTGTTAATACTCCAATGATCACAAGGCTAATCACTGATATAATGAGCGTGTTTAATAGCGAAAGCATGGACCTTTCATACAGTTCGGAAATTTCGTAAGTGGTATAAATGTAATATTGGAATTCTGGATTGTGAATGAATGCCACTCTGACTGGCTTTCTATTTTCAATGATGTCAAAAATTTGAAATGCTTCTGCGGTTCCAAAAAAGGGTTTGAATTTGCTTTCTGCTTTTCCGCTCGATCCGATTAGTTTTCTGTCAGGTGAATATACGATGATCCCTTCTTCATCTATCAGACCTGATTTTCCACCTTGGCCGATACTGATATTACCTAGAATGAAATGTCCTAATTTACCAATGTTTAGAAAACCTCCAACATATCCTTGGAATACATTATCTTCATAAACTGGTAATGTGTAAGGAGAAATCATTTCGCCAGAGAGGGGGGACTTTATAGATGTGTGTCGCATGGGTCCAGATTTGGAAAGGGCTTCATCTCTAATCGTAAAAGCATTTTTTTGATCTTTAATCTTGTAATCGTTTGTGGAAATGAAAATCCCTTCACTTGGATTATAATAAAATAATGCTTCTGTGGCATGATTGGTATTTGCAAGATGTATGGCATTTAGAACGGCTTGGATCTGATCTTTCTTGCGAGCAAAAATCGGTTTTCTTAAGTTGGTTGAACCAAATATCGATGTTGTTAGTTTGTCTCTAAATTCTACTAGTGTGAGTCTGAGAACGGTTTCTGAACCAAAGACTCCAGATTTCATGGAGTCTCGTATTACGGCCGTTTCTTCTTTGAAATTGAGCCGGTAATTGACGACAAAAATCAACATAATCACAAAAAGAAAAGAAAGTAGTGTTTGTGCTGTCAGTATACGTGCTAAATGGTCTTTGGCAAAGCCGTCAGGTAATTTGGTTTTTAATAAAGGAAATAGTGTATCTAAGCCAAATTTTCTGAGAGTGTATTCAGAAAAGATAAATATAAATAAAAGGGAGAAGGTAATTGTGAAAAAAATCGCGATACCAATCTCGCCAAATAAAATAACATTCGCAGAGGGAAGCTGGAAAAGTAAATAACCAAAAAAAACAAGGGAAGAAGACGCATAACGAAAGATGATATCAAAACAGGAAGCGGTCGTAAAATGTGAGGTCCAAAAGACAACCGAATGTATGGTTTCGTTTGAGACAGTGCCAGATTTTGCCTCAGATTCGTAGTTTCGGAATGCAGAAAAGCGAACGTAATAAGTCAGGATAGAAAAAAGAATATAAAATAAGGTAGCGATCACAGAGCCAAAGAGGATCTCCTCTATCTGATCGGCCCTCCATTCTGTGAAATAAAAGAGATAGGATAGCAATGCGGGAACAGCAAAAACAAAATTGAAAACCTCCGCCCGAATGATAAAAAAATTTAGAAAGCTTCGAATTTTCATAAAATAATCGTTTCAGGTAGCTCCTATAAAATCAAATTAAATTCATGGGACGATCTGTCTAAATTGCACACCAAAATGAAAGAATCTTTCTTACTTAAATCGATTCAAGAAAAGATCAAAAATTTAGGTGCCGTACCTGGATGCTATCTTTGGAAGAATCAGAAAGGAGATGTCATTTATGTGGGAAAAGCGATCAAACTTGAATCTCGCATACGGTCCTATTTAAATCCAAACCATCCAGATCGAAAAACTAGGTCACTTTTCATTGAAATTCAGGATCTCGATTGGATTGTCACGAGAACAGAATCTGAGGCATTGATTCTTGAAGCTACCTTAATCAAAAAGTACAATCCAAAATTCAATGTCCGGCTAAAGGATGATAAAAAGTTCCCATTTATCTGTATTTCACTTAGCGAGCCTTATCCGATGGTGTTTTTGACACGTAAAGTCAGGGACAATGGGGATCGATATTTTGGACCTTTTACAGATGTTAGGGCAGCTCGGGACACATTAGAATTGATCCATCAAATTTTTCCTGTGAGAAAAACGAAACTAAAGCTTCCTCTCGCCAAACCAGGCAGACCTTGTCTGAACTTTCATATGCATCGTTGCCTTGGACCTTGTCAAGGGAATGTGAGTATGGATATTTACAATGAACTCATCCAGGAAATCATAAGCTTTCTGGAAGGAAAAAAGGAAGGTTTGGTCCAATCGCTAAAGAAAAGCATGATTGTTGCTTCAGAGAAATTAGAGTATGAAAGAGCTGGTTTCATAAAAAAGAAAATTGATCAAATCAATCAAATTCGAGAAAGACAAACAGTTGTCAGTTTGGATGGAGGAGAAGAAGATGTGATCGCCTTCGCTAGAAGGGATAATGAAGGCCAGGTTGTAGTTTTGGAGGTGCGAGGAGGTCGACTCGAGAATAAAAAATCTTTTCCGATCACGGGACTAGAAATGAGTACAGAAGAGGAAATCATCCAAGCGTTTTTAAGAGATTATTATCTGAACATTTCACTCCTCCCAAATCAAATCATCCTTCCGAAAACAGCAAAAGGAAATTATGATGCCGTGCTTGCTGCCATCCATGAGCAATGCAACATCCTTCCCAAACTCAAATTTCCCGAGAGTGGCCAAAAGAAATCCTTATTGCGATTGGCAGAAAAAAATGCAGAGCTATCGCTTACGGAAAGAATCCTCGCAACCAAGCTCAAAGACCAAACGGTCGCGATGAAAGAAATCCAAGAAAAATTAAAATTAAATCATCTCCCTCGGGTCATCGAATGTTATGATATCTCACATTTCCAAGGAAGCTCTCCTGTTGCTAGTGGGGTAATGTTTGTGGAGGGAAAGCCTTATAAACCAGGATATAGACATTATAAGATTAGAGGTTATGAAGGGATCAATGATCCTGGTATGATGCACGAAGTGATTGCTCGAAGGTTATCGCATTTAGTGAATGAAGAGGAACCACTTCCAGATTTGATCGTCATTGATGGAGGGCCTACTCAGCTAACACGCGCAGCGGAAGCAGCCATTGCATTGGATTTAGGGAGTATACCCATGATAGGACTTGCAAAAAAGCGTGAAGAGATTTTTTTTCCAGGTGAAAAAGATCCTTATACCTTTGATATTCATTCGCCAATGATGAGACTGATTCGTTCCGTTAGAGATGAGGCACACCGATTTGGAGTGAGTTACCATAGAGTCTTACGAAAAAAGAAAACTCTACAATCCGTACTCGATGATATTGCGGATATTGGATCTGTTAGACGGAAAGAACTCCTGCGTTACTTTCAAGGGAAAAAGAAAGTGCAAGATGCCAAACTTTCGGAACTTAGGTTAGTCCCAGGAATTGGAGAAAAATTGGCAGAAAAGATATTTGAGCGATTACAAAAAAAAACCTAATCTAGGCCACAAAGGCGAATAGAAGCCTTTTTTAGTTCGGTAAAGTGGAAACATTTTCCTCCCTTATTATGAGGAGACTGTGCATGAGACCGATAATTTTCCTTCTACTAGTCAGTATTTCGTGCAAACAGCACGGTCCTGATTGGAATTCCTTTTCCCTACCTCTGGTAGACGTCGTCACGCAACCAACTTTTTATTTTGAATATGGAACACAGGAACAAATCGGGAGTTATTCGAACGATTTCTTCAAATCGGAAAACTCGGGAATTTGTTTGTACTCACTACCTGAAAGTTTATATTTTTTGGAGACTGGTGCAAAATTTAAAATTTGTTTACCGGCCACGATACAGGAGTTAGAAGATGTTTCCAAAGGTTTTCGCACACTTGATGAGGAAACGAATACCAAAACAATTTTTCATGCCAAAAGTTTTTCCTGGGAAGCAGAGGAAACAACGCTTGGAAAGTGGCAGAAAGAAAAGGAAGGAATCATTCCACTTGAATCCTTCGTCGATTTAAAAACATTCGATGGAACGATCGCATATGCTAGGTTTGATGTCCCATCGGCAAGTTTGTATCAATGGGATACAAACCACTGTGAGATCCTTTTTCCTTCCCGTCGTATCGGTGAGACCAAAAATTCATGGAAATTGTTGAGTGTTCGATTTACTTGCACGCAAATTGAAATTAAAGAAAAAATTATTTCTCAAAATGAAATGTGGCTTCGAGAATGCGTGGAAAGTCCACCCAGCCAAACGGAATCCTTCCGACATTCGGAGTCACCATTCGGAAGATTTATAGAATGGTCCAATGAAACGGATCAAATTCATTGTCCCAGATACCAACATTTTAGTTTTGAAGATGGAATCACAGGATCTATCTTGAGTCTTGATCCCGAATCTCTCCGTCAGATAGAAGAAAAACATCGAATCTTACTTGCACATTCTTCATTTCTCTTGAGCACAAGCGAGCAGTTATCGGGCGTTAAGGTAAGTGATGAGCTCCTAATGCAAATTGGTAAGGCAGGAGTGTGGCATTTTGCGAATAAGATTTTCCCGCAAACGAAATTTTCGTTCAAGCAAGGAGATGAATTTTTTAGTCAGACAAGTTCTGATCTCAGCTGTCGCAATCAATATCAGTACCAATTTGCAAGCCTAGCTTCGTGTATGAATCCTGGCATTCCAAATGATCTTTCAGTTGCGAATGTCTTTGTGTTTCCAAGTTGCAAGCCAACTCAGCTTGCTATTACAGAATATTTTGCCGGTGCCGTTACTCCCAAGAGTATACCTGCCTATGTTGAAATTGAAAATAAAGAAGAAATTTGCGATTTAAGTAGCATTCAACTGACATATGCAGACGATACTTTTTATTTATCAGCTAAAGAACGACTTATTGGAAAAAATGAGTATCTGCTTGTTTCCAAAGAACTTTGGAACGGTTGGCCTTTTCTCAGTATCAACCGCACGTTTAGCTCCAAAGATTATAAAAATGAGATTCCATTACTTGCGTTGCGTTCTAGCGAATCCAAAGAAGTAAACTATTTTCCACAAAGTATAAATGATATAATCCTTACAAATCGAAATGGTCTGAACGAACGATCCATTGTTTTTAGTAGTAGCGGTTTTCTATATCCACATCCAAGTGAAAAAAGCAATCGTCTTTTTTCAGAGACAGGAATCTATATCAGTCCTGGGGAAAGTACAGATGTAAATGACATTCCTTTCTTAAACCTGTCCATTTCAGAATTACTTATCAACGGAACAAAGGATAATAGCGCTAGTTATCCGGAACGATTTATTGAATGGGAGGGTGCTAACCACCAATCAGGCTTTGTATACTTCAAAATTGAGAATGCTAGAATAGTTAGATACTTATTCTATAAAGATGAAAATGATCCCTTTCCATATGTAAAAAATGGAACAGGCAATTGTCTACCGAATCAAGGGGTACTTTTACCCGAAGGAAGTCTAACTAACCTCGAAATGAAAATTTCGAATTTAGATGCGAATGGCCATCTTGTTTCACTGAGTTCCACATTTTCATATAACAAATCCCTATACGAATCTCTTGGACTTAGCGCAAGCTCAAGAATCAGCATACATCCTGAACCACAACCCTTTGGTTACAGTGTAAGTCGAATCCATTCCTTCACCGAGCCTTGCTCACCTTTTTCAGAGGCAACTCCAGGAAGATCCAATCAAAAGGTAAATCAGTTTGCCGCAAACGTTACCTTAGGCGCTGAAGGGAAACCGTTTGTAAAATCTTTCACTTTTTTAAACACTCCAGATGTAAATTCTCTCTTTCGCTTTAAGAGTCTTACGAAATTACAAACAATCTTTTCCTCAGTTTTTCAAAATGTTCTCGATCTTACTTCCGAAAATGTTTCCTCTACCTTCTTTGACTCGGAGCTTATCTACCTGGATTGGGAAGACAGTGCGCGTTCGATACATCAATCCCAAATCTTTCGTTTGGGTGAAATTCGAATCGAGAGCGTCTATCCTTCTCCAACGAATCCCCAAAATGAATGGGTTTATTTTTGCAATGTAACTTTGCACCAGATATCTGTTGTTGGTTATGTGATCGAAGATGAATCTGCAACCGATCAAATTGTTCCCTATGCCGTTCGCTTTCCCAACCAAATACCTAATTTTAAACCAGGGACGTCACTTCGTCATTCGGATTCCATTTTAAACCCAGGAGATTGTGCTTTTATCGTTGATCCCGATGGAAACAATTGGTATCTTCCTCCCTTCGCAAAAAATACTGACTTATTGCTAACAGTGGCTAGTTCGCAAACGATTGGTAATGGGATTTCGAATGCAGAGCGACTTGATATCTACCAAGAGATTCCTGGGAGTAGGCTTCTTCTTTCCTCTTATGGAAATAAAACCTCATCTTCACCTTTTCAAATACCGTTAGCCAATCTTGAATATTCACTTTTGAAAAGAGAATACCTTGGCAACAAGCCAAGCGAATTCCAAATTTTTCGAGAGATCCCTGAATGATTCGGATCCTGCTTTTTTTGCTCGTTTGTTTAAAAATAGAAAGGATCTACGCAGAATCTCTACCTCTTTCTGTAAAAACAAGCGCTCGTTATTTTGAGACTCAACTCATCTTCCCCGATAAAAACAATGCAGAAGCAAGTCCCCCTGGCTGGAATTTGTATAACGATTTTCCGGAAAAAAATGAAGTTGGGAAAAGTTACTTGAATAGAAATTCAAATCAACTGCTAAGTGCTGGACTTAAATATGTGAAATCAATCAATCAAGTAGATATAAATTTAGATTTTGATATGGTAAAAGGAAGTGAAGTAAGCCGTGATCGATTTTATACAGGAAAAAATAGTTTTCTTTCTCTTCATTTAAATGAGATTCTTATCGGCGTAGGTAAAAAGGAATTTTGTTTTAGAAATTCTCCATTTGTCGGTTATGCGGATGGTGGCGAAGGATTATTTTTAGAAAAAAGAATGAACCAAAAGTGGAGGTTCCAATTATTTCTATATGATGATTATCGAGGATTTCGTCTTTTAGAGAAAGAATATCTTTCTCCTGAATTATTGAGTGGTAAAGAAGAGCTGAAAAGTGGAGGCCAGAGAAGGCGACATTCCTTCGGATTTTCCTATCAAGGGATTTTAAATTTTACATTCGGAGTCTCTTATCTTGAGTTTGGTGCCTCGGGAAAAAATTCTAAAGAATTAAATCAGAATGTTTCTCTTTATGGCGCAGATGGTGATTCTGTGGTTCAAGGAAATTTAGGTTTAAATTATGAGAATCGAGGTTTTTACGCAAAGACGGAATTTCTTTGGAGTAAAGGTGTCGATCGCTCTTACAACCAAAGGACTGCGACTCCTGGTTCGTTTTTGATAGAAGGAGAGGCATTTTCGTTTGGTTTTGGTTATACGGGTGGCTATTTTCATTTTGGTCTATCGGCTTTCTTCAGTGATCGAGAAGCGCGCGACTCCCAAAATCGAATCATTAAGCTTGGTTATATGAATACAGGGACTCATATCGGGAGTACCTATTTTCTTTCTCAATATTTTAGAATATTCCCTTCTTCCCAATTTTCAGAACGAGGCTATGAGAGAAATCAGACTTTGCTTTCTGGTAGCCCGCAATCCATGTATGGAGAATCTTTTTTCAGTATCCAGTTGTATGACATTTTAATGAAATTTACTGCAGCCATCATCATTCCCTACCTAGGGAGTGGAGAGAGTGATGGAAAAATCAGTTTAAAGAAAGAAAATTATGAAAAATTTTCCCTTACGGAATTTTCATACGATCTTTCGTTTAAAACGGAGGAAAGCCAAATCGGACTTACGCTTAGTTATTTGACTTCGCCTGACACTCTAAACATCCGTGGTACTATGTTACAAATATATGGCAGTGTCATCTTTTGAAATTTACCTTTATCCTCATTCCTTTTTCTATTTTCCTTTGTTTCTACTGCAAAGCAAAGCCAAATGAATCCTTGGATCCAAATGCACTCTTACAGCTAGTATTGCCTAGAGAATCAAAGTTTTTATTTACATTTCCTGGTCGAGATGTCGCCGAAGACTCTAAATTGAAGGCAAAAAATTTAATTCTAAGAAAGATTGGGAAGGCGAACGCAGAGATCACTGGATACATTTATGGATTGAATGATCTAGATATTTTGATCGCACTACGTTCGGCGAAAGAAAGAGGTGTGAAATTATATTTGCAGGGGGACAAGGAAGAGGATTACAGCGAGGCGACCGAGTTTGGTCTAACTGTGAACCGATGGAATGGATCCGGAATTCATCATTTAAAAATAATGATTTTTGATAAGGAGACGATGCTTCTTGGGACAGGGAATTTTACCACAGGGGGGCTTGTCCGTGACAATAATGTTTTCTGGGAAGTTGACTTAACCGAATCTTCCTACGCCTCCCTCCAGGCAATTCTAAAGGAGGAGGAGTCGATAGGCATTCTCCGATTAGGCAACGCAAAATTCTATTTTGCACCTGAGGCTGGTTACATGATACAGAATTCGATTTTAGATGCGGTGAGAAACGCCAAAAGAAGTATTAAGTTTCTTATCTACACGCACTATGACCCGCTGCTAACTGCAGAATTGCGTGCAGCCTGTAGGCGTGGAGTAAAGGTAGAGGGAATTTATAATGATCCAGTAAACCCGGAGGGAAAGATACTCGGAAAAACCCTTCCATTTCCTTGTAAAGTGTATGCTGATGGCAATGTTGATGTATTGTATCAGGATGGAAATTATAGCGGTGGCCTTCTGCATCATAAAACAATGATGATTGATTCCAAGAAGGTGCTCGTTGGATCTTTTAATTTCACTGTCTCCGCTCGAGATGAGAACAGGGAGTTTTATACAGAATTTGAGGACCCTTCGAGCATAGAAGAATTTTTAGGTGAGTGGAACCGCCTCAAAAGTTTTGCGCGAGATATTACCACTGAGGAAGAGGAAGAATCAAACAGTCAAAAAATTTATCGATTGGTACCATCTTTTATCCCGTTAGCACTTGTAGCCGAGAGAGCGGAAGCAAAGCCGTTTTTTAATAAAAATAGCAGCGGCCTCGTAAAGGAGATAAACCAGTCATTTAAACTTGTCGATATGATTCCTGCATCGGAATATCCAAGATTCATCCAAGAGAGAGATTCTATAGGGGAGATTGCCTTACCAAATTCTTTAGATTGGTTAAATTCTGAACTCACACAAATCAGTTCCTTTTCTGTATTGATGCTTTGGAACAAACTTCAAATTGATACCATCCCGAATCTAGAGATTAGAAAAATCATCATTTGGGATGGTAAAAAATCACCAATCAGTTTTCCCGCACTTTCGGACCGTCAATTTTCTGTCAGCCTAATGGATCTATTGCGTCAGGAACAGCTCGTGTTATTCATTACGGAAAACAGAACTTATTTTTCTTGTACAAGAAAAAAGAGAGATAAATCCTCGAGATGGATCTCTTATTTCTTACAATTAGAATACCTGAAAGATTTTAAAAAAAAAGAATGCGTTAGTTTTTAGTCGATTTTGTCTTCAAGAATCGGCACTAGAATTTTCGCTATCTCATCATTGAGACGAATAAAATTATTAATACCTAAGTGGGTGATCTTAGTATTGACATCGTTTAACAAAGACTTAATGAGCCTATCCAATTCTGCTTTTTGTGAATCGGGCAATTTAGATTGAAAAACAATATCGCTCATATAGAATACCAGTTTGAAAAACGAAAATGAAACAATCCATCATTTTTTAAAGGTGGTCTTTTAATTCGAGTTCTCTCAATTTCGGCGCAAAACGAAATGCAATACTCACAATGAGAAGTGTCATTACACCACCAACAAGGACGGACCCGACAGGACCGAAAAATTTGGCACTCACACCCGACTCGAAAGCTCCGATTTCATTGGAACTTCCAATGAAAATTTTATTGATCGAACTTACCCGACCTCTCATATCCTCAGGTGTCATCGTCTGCATTATCGTTGAGCGAATCACAACGGAGGCACTGTCAAAAACTCCAGATGCAAACAACGCGATGACAGAAAGCCAAAAGGAAGTCGAAATTCCGAAGACGAGCATACACAGTCCAAAACCAAAAACACTGAAAAGTAGAACTTTTCCAGATTTGTGTAGAGGAGGGCGATGGGTTAAAAAGTAGGCCATGACGAGTGCGCCAAATGATGGCGCTGATCTCAAAATGCCAAGTCCTTCGGAGCCGACAAAAAGTATGTCTTTGGCAAATACAGGGAGAAGGGCAATGGCACCGCCAAATAAGACTGCAAACATGTCTAGCGCCATTGCACCTAACATAATTTGATGGTTCCAGACAAAACTTAACCCCGCCTTTAAACTTTGTATCAGTGGCTCTCTAATTTTTTTCTCGAGTAGTGGTCTTGGAGAAATAAATAAAAATAAAAGAAAAGGCAATCCTATACAAAAACAGTCCATGAGGTAAGCGGACTTGATTCCAAACCAACCATACATAAGCCCACCCAGGGCAGGACCAATGACGGCACCAGCCTGAAAAGATGTCCCCATCCAAGCCGCCGAATGCGGGTAATGTTCTCTCGGAACAAGCTGGGTCACAAAACTAAAAATAGCTGGAGAGATAAAACCCCGAGCAATGCCAGATACAAAGATGACTAAAAAAATGGGGTAGGCACCAAAAGTTATAAGCAGATGGGAAAGCGAACCTGTAAAAAGAAGAAGTGAGACAGAGCAGAAAAATAAAACCACGAGACAGATAAGGATGATTGCTCGACGTTCCCTTAGGTCTGCAAGGTGTCCTGCATACAAGGCTACGATGATGGAGGGTATGGCTTCAAAAAGACCAACAAGTCCTAAGTCTAACAGATTTCCCGTAAGCTCATAAACTTGCCAGCCAACGATCGTTGCCTGGATATTGATCGCGAGAACCATAAAGAAGCGAGCGACAATGAAAAAACGAAAGTCTCGATGTTTAAATATGGGAGATGAGAAAAGTTTTGTCATGAAGGATATTTTAGAAAATACAATCCCAATGCCGCCACCATATGCGGATGATGGATTTGACCATCAAATAGATACTCTTTTACCTCTTGTGGGGTAGCAAACAAGATTTCAATATCCTCACCTTCATCGAATTCAACAGGTTCTGTCTCTTTTACATTCCTAGCGATAAAAGAGTAAGACCAGTTCGTGAACATAGCCGGGTTTCCAGAGAACTTATTTAAATATTCATAATCGTTATCTAATGCGGTAAATCCAGTTTCTTCACGTAATTCGCGTTTAGCGGAAATAAGGGCCGCCTCATAGTTTTGACCTTCCTCATCCACGATACCCCCTGGTAGTTCCAGGCTGATTTCTCCTATTCCGTGCCGATACTGTTTGATGAGTAGAATCCTACCGTCTTCCGTAATGGGGATTACATTTACCCAATCCTTTGATTTCAAAACAAAATAGGTTCTGAGCTTATCGGCTCTAGGAAGTTTGATTTCAAAACTTGAAAGAGTATAGATTGGCGTGGGGAAGTGTTCTTTCCAGTTCTTACGTTCTCGGTTTTCCATTGACCTTTCCTTCTTAAAATCTAAAGGGCAGATGGGAAAGTGATTTTCATTTCATTCAAAATTTAAAACTTATGACTATGAAACTTTTTGGAAGTCTGACCTCACCTTATGTACGACGGATTCGCTTTTTAGCTTTGGAGCTAGGTATCGCGCATACTCTAGTGGATACGATGACAGAGGAGGGGCAGGCCGAACTCCGTCAAAAGAATCCCATATGGAAAGTTCCTTATGTGGAATTCGAAGAAGTCAAAATTTGGGACAGCCACGCGATAATGGACTATCTCTTTGAGAAGTATGGATACGGAAGTTTACGTCCCCAAACGTTTGGATCTCATATCGAAGAATCAAATCTGATCTACGCCATCGATGGGGCACTCGATGCAGGCATCAATTTGTTTTATCTAACAAAGGAGGGTGTGAGCCCTGAAACCACGCCTTATCTACAGAAGCAAAAAAACCGCATCGAGTCTGTTATGACATATCTCAAAACAAAGCTAAAAGAGGGCTATTTTTTCTCAGAGAAACGAATGGGAGTTGCGGAACTCAATCTCTACACTGCTCTCGATTGGTACCAGCTCCGAAATGTCTATCCTGTGGCGGACCACTCAGAATTCTCCGGATTTCTGGCAACCCACGGATCTCACCCCCATCTAGAAAAAACGGCTCCTCCCCGGGGCTAAAAGGTGCTTTTTCACTCGACCGAGCCAGGTTCGGTCGAATTATGTCCCTTACCGACTCACGTTTTTACGAATTATGAAACTGAACCCTGCACAAATGGAAGCTGTCAATACGGTCGAAGGACCGCTCCTCGTATTTGCGGGGGCTGGTTCAGGAAAAACGCGGGTCATCACGAACCGCATCGGTCATATGATCGAGAACAAACACATCCCAGCGGGCAAAATTGTGGCTCTCTCTTTTACCAACAAATCGGCAAAAGAGATGGCAGAACGATTGCGCAAGATGGTCCCCCGTGAAAAATTAAAAGGGATCATTCTTTCCACGTTTCACTCGTTAGGGTTAAAAATCTTAAAAGATCATATCACCAAACTTGGTTACCATGAGACGTTTTTACTTTTCAATTCCGGAGACCAAGAATCCTTTGTCTCCGAACTTTTAAAAATCAAAAAATTAGATCCTAAAAAAATTCCACCTAAAGAAATCCTTCGCAGAATCTCTTATTATAAGAATACATTGGGAACTGCCAAGAGCCAATCTCTGGACGTGATGGATGAATTCAATTTAATTGCCCAGGAAATGTATCCTTTGTATGAATCTGGTCTAAAGGAAAAAAATGCTGTCGACTTCGATGATTTGATCTTGTTGCCAAAGCGTCTGTTAGGTGAAATTCCTGAAGTAGCAGAAATTTATCATAAGAAATACCAATATTTTATGGTGGATGAATTTCAGGATACAAACCAACTCCAGTATGAGTTTTTATCTCTTTTTCGTGGAAAAAGCGATAATCTTTGTGTAGTGGGCGACGATGACCAAAGTATTTACGCATTTCGGGGATCTAACGTAGAACTTATTTTAAATTTTGAAAAAGAATTTCCACAGGCAAAAGTTGTTCGATTGCTTGAAAATTATAGATCTACTTCTCCGATCATTGCAGCGGCAAACTCGCTCATCAAAAATAATATAGGAAGAAAAGAAAAAGAACTTTATAGTCGGATCCACTCATCAGAGTTAGTTGAATATTATGAAACTGCAGATGAAAAAGAGGAGGCTATTTTTGTTGCCAGTCGGATACAAAATTTCCTAATAAAGAATGAGTATAAAGGAAATGAGATCGCGATTCTTTTTCGTACCAACTTCCAGTCACGACCTTTCGAAGAGGAACTAAGAAATCGAAATATACCGTATAAGGTAGTCGGTGGCTATAATTTTTTTGACCGAAAAGAGGTTAGGGATTGCATTTCCTACCTTCGTTATGTGGCAAACCCAAAGGATGATTATTCTCTCCTTCGGATTCTCAATTACCCGAAACGTGGGATCGGACCGGGAACGATCCAAAAACTACAAGAAGAAAGCTATCATAGGAACTGCTCACTCTTCGACGTGTTTCTAAAAATCATCGAGGATGTGGACTACCTGACTGAGGTGAAAACCAAGGTCCGCCAAGAGATCTACCACTTTGTCGAACTCATTGAAACCTTCAAAAAAAAGTTCAGCCTTTCCCCAAAACTAGCGCCTGTGCTAAAGGAAATGATCTCCCAAATCGGCTTCGAGCGGGAAATTTCCATGGAGGAATCCGAGGAAAAGGTGATCAAAGCCAGAATTTACAATTTGAGTGAGCTTGTGAACATGCTTTCCTACTTCGAGGATGAGGAAGAACGTACAGAAAAGCCAAAATTATTCGATTTTTTGCAAAGATTGGCTCTATTAATGGAAGATGAGCCGAAAGAAGAAGAGACGGACCGCAGAATTCAGCTTTTGACCATGCACCAGTCCAAGGGGCTTGAATACGATTTAGTATTTTTAGTGGGTCTAGAAGAGGGAATTTTACCGAACTCACGTGTTATAGATATTGGAGAAGCTGTCGATGAAGAAAGAAGGCTTCTTTACGTTGGAATGACCCGTCCCAGACTCAAATTGTACTTGACTGGGGCTCGTACAAGACGCAAATTTGGGGAACAAATCGGGAGTGCGCCCTCACGATTTTTAGAAGAGCTTTCTCGGGACGCAGTTCTTTACTTTCCGATGGAAACGAAGGACAAGGAAGCTGAAACTCAAAATTTCCTTGAGGAATTAGAGAAATTAAAGGTATGCTAATGAAACGACTTTATCCACTAACCCTACTCACGGTGTTGGCGGTATCAATGGGAAACTGTGCTTCCACGGAAGATTCCGTTCGCACGAGTGCCGGCTCAAAAATCAACACGAGCTCGCATCTATCCCAGATTGATCAGATTGACAGGGAATTAAAATCCGCACAGACAGAAGAAGCAAAATCTAAATTGCTCCTTGCGAAAGGAAGATTGCAGTTAGAGCTCGGAAAATATGATGATTCGATCGGCACATTGTCTGCTATCAACGTTGCTAAAAATGCAACTGTGAACACGGGTGAACTGAATTTATATTTGGGAAAGGCCTACATCGGTAAAAACCAATACTCGAAAGCGATTCTTTATCTCAACCAATCGGAAAAACTGGACAAAGTCTACAATCCGGAACGAAAGAAGCTTGTGGTGCAATCTCTGGTCGCAGAAAGAGAATATTATCCGGCACTTGCTGCGCTTACAAAAACCTATCATAAAGGAAACCAGAAGAAAGACGAATTCTATTATGAAACGGCTGCTAAAACCTATCTAAAAATGGGTTTCGAATATAAGAATTCCAGTTTTTATCAAAAAAGCCTTCAAGTGACCAATATGGGATTAGAAGACTTTCCTGAAAATGAGATGCTCAAATCCATCCAAAGGGATTGTTTAGAAGTACTCCAGCCGGACGGTAAGCTCTAATCTACTCTTGAAGTATCCGCAGTCCCTCATTTCCGAAAAGGATGTGAGGGCAAACCTCTCCCAATTTCAAAACCTAACTCGTCTTTATAAAAAGCATCTATTTTCAAGCCTGGCTCTTGCTGCCTTTTTTTTCGTAGTTGTCCTATGCTATTTTGGTTTGGAATACTTTCTAAAAACAAAAAAAGTACCGCTCGTCGCGATCCGGTCCATCGTGACCTCAACGATCAATCAAAAAATCGGTAAAGCCGTCGATCTCGGGGTTGTCGATTTTTCTATTCGCGAAGGCCTCATCCTGGAAGATTTAGTAATTTCGAGAGAGGAAGATTTTTCGTTCAACACGAATTTACTCAAAGTGAAACGTGTTACCTTCCATCTATCCTCTCTTTTCAGTTCGATCCCTCAGATTGACCGGATAGATTTTTTTAGTCCTCAACTGACTTTAAATAATGATGAGGCACTTGAGAAAACCTTACTCGAATATTTTAAATCTACGAAGGTCAAAGAAGTCGTATTTCATGATACTCGTGTTAGCTTTAAGAAAGAAGATATGTCTGTACTTGAATGGAAAGAAGGCTGGGATATTCGATTTTTGCGTAAAAATGGAAAGATCGAAGTCGAGTATGATAACGGTATTTATTGGTTACCGAATGCTACGAGAGTCAAAGGTGAGGGCACATTAGCTGAGGCAGATGCGAATCATTTTAAATTTTCTTTACAGTGGAAAAATTATCCATCAGAGGAAGCACCACTTCTTGTAAGTTATCTTTTCGGATCGAGTATTCAATCTGCAGTTCTGTCAGGTAATGGAAGTTGGGAACGTTCCGAGAAGGGAGAAGACATCATTAAAGGTGATGTTGAATTTGAAAATTCAAATTTCTTGATCTCGCAGTTGCCAGGTTATGTGGTTAACGGATTAAGGTTTCAGGAAAAATTTTTATTTCAAGACAATAAAGAAACTCGAGACTATTCCTCTCTCGATTTTCAGCTGAAAATTGAAGACGAAATTTTGAAGGGAAAAGAGAATTTACTAAAACGTAAAATTGATTTTAAAGTAGATGATTTAGAGCCTATCTCCTCCCTCTTTATTGATTTAGCAACGAGTGAAGGACTACCACTCGTCGGAAAGGCTAGAGGCAGTATAGAAATTGATGAAACGGGTGATAAAAACAAATGGTTTAAAGTAAGAGGTGCGATCGCCTTAGAAGATTTGGAATGGCAATCAGAACGTTTCTCTTTTCGAAATGGTGTCAGTCAGCTGAACATTGCGGAGGGAAATACTGTGAGTTTAACAGTCAAAGGGGAAGTCTTTGATAAACCAGCAAACTTCGATTTGAGTTCAAATCTGGAATGGTCGAGATCCAAAAAAACCGATGGGACTTATTACTATCCGCTAAATTCCAAAACAAAAGCCACTCTCCAAATCCATGAACTATTGGCTAAAAACTGGGCTCCGATGTATGATGCTTGGAAAAAGGAAACCTTGGAAGATATAAAAGAGAGGCAAGAAAAGCTGATCCCTGAGGAATACTTCTATCAGAAAAAAATTTATAAATACTTTTTGGAAGCGATGAACTTCGATCTAACCCTGTTAGTGAATCATTATTTTCCTTATGAGGGGAGTGCTAGCAGCGGTGAATTGAAAGGATCGCTCACCATTAAAGATGGGCGATGGAACACTTCACTTTTGCTGCCAAAAACGGGATCAAAGCTTGGTATCTCCTCGTATTTTGCGACTAAAACTCCTAATTTTTCATTTACGCTTTTTCTAAATGAGTACCCTTGGAACCGACCATGGACGGATGTTTGCGGAATGAATCTCCTACCTGAAAGCGTGAATCTTGATTATTCATTTGCAAGCCAAGGCAGTGATTATTATACTTTGGTAAAAGATTCTAGAATCAATTATACGGCAAAACTCGAACGCGTAAAAGTCGTTGGGAAGGAGCTCTGGACCAAATTGAATTTACCTGAAAAGGCCATACAAGATCCCATCACGCTTGAGTTTACATTAGATCATTATTTCGACATGGATTATATGCGGAATTTAAGTTTAACTTCTGCTAGTATTGACTTAAAAGGCTATGCCCAAAATAAAACTGGATATTTTGTATATAACGTCTATGGACTGATTGGTGAGGCTCGCGGTAGCTGGACTTTCTCTGAGGAAGAAAATAAACGATGCCAAGTCAAATGAATAAGTATCTAGGGAAAGCGCTCCTTTTTGTCACATTATGCCTGTTCCTTGGAGGTTGTCATGAAGAGAAAAATCCTGCGGATGTTCCGCCAGATTTAAAAAATATTCCTTCTTTTGCCGGACAGTGGAAAATACAAGGAATGGAATATGATCCTATGAAAGCAAAACCAGTGAACATTATTTTTTTAGATCCCGAAAATCATAAAGCAATGCTTGGAAATGAGTCTTATGATTTGGAACTGGATTCTCTAGGTCTTCGGATAAAGGCAGATGACAGGGAAAATGCTGTGGGATATTTCTTATTTTCAGAAATCAAAGAACACACCTGGGTCGGAAGTTGGGAAGATAGAGTCATTCGTTTGGCTCGATAAGTTCACCATAGAAGTGCGAAATTTCTTTAGCAGCCAAACGGGCACCATTGAGTGTTCCGAGCTCTCGTTCTTTAGTTTCCTGCAAGATCTTTATAATTTTATTTCGATATTTTCTATTTTCTAGAATTTCCAAAGCTTCTTTTAGAATATACTTCGGTTTGACTTCGTTTTGTGTGATTTCTCTCGCAACTTCTGTTCCAGATAGTATATTGGCTAGCCCTATATACTTTGATTTAATGAGCAAAGAACCGATCAAGTAAGTGAATAAGCTAACTTTGTATAGTATGACCATCGGTTTCTCAAAGAAAAGCCCTTCTAATGTGGCAGTTCCTGAAGCAATCAAAAGCAAATCGCTCGCACTCATCACTCGAAGAGAACTATCCCAAAGATAATGAATTTTTAGAGTAGGAACTTGCGATTTTAAATTTTCAATTTTCGAGAGTATGAATGGTTCTAGACCTTTATTGATATTTGGAAGTAGGAAAACGATTTCCTTCTTTGTCCCTTGGAAGTGTTCATGAAGTAATTTCGCTGTTCCGAGAATCGGATCAATCAGTTTGCTAATTTCTCCTTTTCTAGAACCAGGTAGCAGTCCTATCACGAATCCTTCACCCATCTCTGGTAAACCTGATGGAAGTGCAGGCTCTTTTTTTAACTTTTCAGGTATTCGTTTAGTGATCGGATGACCAACAAACTTTGAATTAACGCCGTACTCTTTGTAAATGGACTCTTCGAATTTAAAAAGAGTTAGCATCAAAGCAATGTGTTCTTTGATATAAAAAATACGCTTAAATTTCCATGCCCAAATTTGAGGAGATACATAAAAAACTGACGGAATTCCGATACCTTTTAGTTCCTTTGCAAGCCTAAGATTAAATCCAGGATAATCGATTAATATAGCAAATTTAGTCTCTCGTTGTTTTGCTTCCTCAACGATTCGAAACAGAAGTTTCTTTAGAAAACTATACTTTTTGATGGCTTCGGAAAAACCAATAACCGCGAGTTTTTCCAGCTCTTCTAGAGATTCAAACCCCTGTGCTTCCATATTGACTCCGCCTACACCGTAATAGGTGAGCTCGGGTCGTAGATTTTTTAATTCAGAAATTAAATCGCCACCCAGTAAATCACCAGAATGTTCCCCCGTAAAAACGAGAACGTTTTGATTTTTGTTACTTATATGCTTTTGGGATTTTTTTTTGGCTACCACTGAGACCTCTCGTGCCGTTCGGTCCATAAACAGCGAAATTTAACTTATTTTTGGTGGCGTAATCGATAACTTCTTCTGGGTTCACAACAAGCGTTTCACCTTCTCGTATGCATAGCGTTTTGCAACCACTTTCTTTCATGACCTCTAAAGTTTGCAAACCGATCGTAGGAAGATCGAACCGTTCATCCTGTTTCGTTTTGGCTGATTTACAGACAACAGCTGTTCCCTTCTTTTTGGTGTATTCACCACCTCTACGGATGGTGGCGTCAGTTCCTTCTACTGCTTCTACAGCAATGATGCTTTCGTCACAGACCACAACCATTTGGCCTACATCCAAATCCGCCATTTTTTCAGCATAACTCATTCCAAAAGAAATGTCTTTTAACTCATCTTTATCAAACCTTTTTGGAGTGTATCTACCTTCTGGGAGTAAAAGAGATTTTAAGTATATCTTTTGGGATATGACTTTCACTCCTAGGGTTTCGAATTCATCAGCAATGGCAAGAAAGATAGGATAATCATTGCGATTGATCGTTTTTGCCAGTATCGACAAGGCCTTCAAATCAAACTTGAGTCCTTGGAATAGAAGATCCTTTCTTACCTTTCCTAACATCAAGATTCTTGAAAGCTTTTCTTGTTTGATGGTTTTTAGTATTTTTCCAATTTGCGTGATATGTACAGGGATAGTTCTTTTTGCATGTTCTCTTGGCTCAAAGTCGGATTCTTTGAGGCCTAAGAATAAGGGATCCTCACCCGAAGCAAGAGCCTCATTCATTCCTATATGAGGGAGTTCTCCGCCTCCAGCAATGATCCCGAGCCTTCCCATTACGACCCTTGGCTTGGCGTCTGAGGCGCTTGGGGTGGTGGTGCCACAGGAGTGGCTTCGTTACTTTTGGCTGATGCCGGAGGCAAGGAAGACGACTCGGATTTGGAGTCAGATTTCTTATAATCGGTAACGTAAAATCCAGTTCCTTTAAAAATAATCCCTGCGGTTCCAGTAATCATTCGCTCCACTTTACCTTTTTTACCACAGAGACATTCCGTGAGGGCATCGTCTTTCATTGACTGAACGTGTTCGAATTGTTTTCCACATGTTTTACATGAATAATCGTAAGTTGCCATATTTCCTCCGTTAGGTTAATTTATGCCTGATTTAATTTCGAAAAGTAACACTTTGTCCCTGGTCGGGTTTTTTGCCAGTGGCAAACAAATCTCCCAATGTGACTTGCCGGATTGATATGCATCCATGGCGATTGGATATGATTTTAAGTTTTGTAGAAGTCCTATGTTTCGTTCTTTCAGACTTCCCACCAGTTTGTCCCCATCTCTAGATTCAATGTATAAAGACAAATTTTGCTTTTGATTCCCCTGGTCTAGAATATATCGATTTCGATTGATCCAAATGGATTCATGGTCTAACTCAATTAGGTAAACAGGTTGGTTATTGTCTTTATAGCTTAGATTCAGTTCGAGTAGGGGAACAGCTTCTTTGGTAATATCTGTCATGTATGAAAATTCAAAATATTTTTTCTCACCACTTAATTTTTTGCAGATCTTTCTAAACTCTTTTGTCTGATTTCCATAAAGTGGAAAGCCTACAGCGCCCGATTCCAAGATTCGTTCTCTCGGAATGTAGGTTCCATAAAATCCTGGAGGCATTTTTTCTCCGAGCCAACTCACGAAATCAAACCGCTCCTCGCTATCCGTTGTGTTAAAACGATTCTCTAGATCAGAAATGTATTTCTGATTTGCTGGAATATTTTCTAAAAAGCCAGAGAAGATCCAAGCAGACTTGCTAAGGTGAGGATAGAAACATTGAACGAAGTATCCAGTTTTTCCTGCGACTGTCTCTGATTGTCCATCTTTCTCAAAACAAAAGGTAGTCTCGGGTATGCTGACTTTTCCTACTTCTTTATTTTCTTTTCCTGGTCCACTTCGTAAATTGACATTCGTTCCTGAGACTGTGAATAGGTTCTCATAAAACAAAGATAAGCTGGAGCTGGAAAGATAGTGTAAGGTTTCTAAGAGAAATGCGGATTCCAATTCGCCGATCGTTTCCATCGGGTATCGGACAATATTCGCAAGCGCCTGACTGTAACCAGCCTCAAGTCCTCTCGGGTCTTCTAAGACTAATTGTAGGAGGTAATGGCTCACTTTGTCTTTGGGGATGGGTTTCTGAATGTTTTGAATTTTGGCAATCAGTGATTTTTTGTAATGTATGCCATGTTTTTTGAGTTTTAGAATATAAGGATCTTCTATATGATAATAAATTCCAAGAGATGTTTCCCATTCCTTTACAATGAGCTCTGGGTGCTCTTCTTTTAAAAATTTTAATGTGCTCTCTTTGGTTTTTGTTTCATTCGCTTTTCTTTCAAGCGCTGAGATGGATTGCGAGAGAAGAGAGATACTAAGTTCACTTTCTATCTTTTTTGACGGAGGATACAGATCCAAGATTCTTTCAAATTCTGATTTTTGGAAATGACCGTATGCCCGATCTTCCAAATCTCGAAAATCGACGAACAAAAATATTCCAAACGCTACAAGGACCAAAAGGCAACTCATAGCGAGAAAGACGCGCGAGCGTATCACAATGGCGATCCTGGGCGATTAATTTTGAAAGTCTTCTGGAAGGAGTTTGGTTCTGTCCACGCCATATTCTTCAAAAAGTGCATTTTTCGAAACATAATATCGATGAAGATTGATGTTGTAATCTACACGTGCTCTAACTAAAGCGAGTTGGTCTTGGACCAATGTATCTAGCGCGTTTTTCACTGTGAGTGCGTTAAATCTCCCTTGCTGAAAAGATCTTACGACACCGCTATAATATTTTTTAGCTTCCTCTTCGGTCTTTTTGGCATTTTCCAACATTTTATAGGATGCTTTTAAAACATCGATACGAGTTCTAACATCATCCGCTACTGATTTCGTCAAATCGTCTTCTTCCAAATTGACTTGTCTTCTTTGGATTTCTGCATCTCGAAGACCGGCTTTCACACCCACATCTCCGATCGGGTAACTGAGGTCCACCGAACCTTGGATCACGGGATAGTTATAAGAAAAGACACCCGACTTGGAATTCGTATAATTTACGCTAGGCCCTTCTAGGTTCTGAGCTTGGTAACCGTATGTTCCAGCAGCTTTTAAGGTAGGCATAGCATCGTTCTTTGCATTTTTGAGCGCTAGCTCCGCATTCTCTTTTTTGCGTTTGATATTTTTAAAATCGGCACGGTTGAGAAATGCATATGCTATATCTTTATCGTAGTCTATGTTTTGTGGAAGTTCATCAGATAAAGGACTTACTTTTGAAAATTTAGAATTTTCAGGTAAATTTAAGGACCGAATTAGCTTTCGTCTAGCCTCATCTTTTTCAGCCAAAGCTTGTGCCATCTGGCCTTCCACTTGTGCAAGTAGGGCATTCCACTGGTTCACTTCGAAAGATTCAGATAGACCTAACCCTTGTTTGCGGATCGTGAGATCACGGATTGTTTTTGTATTTGTAAGTAATTGTTCAAAAGTTTGGTAGCTTGAATCTTTTACGGAAAAATTCCAATAGTCGACGAGGGCATTGACCACTTTTTGCGCCACTTGCTCTTCCAACTGGTCTTTCAAGATCAGAGATTGGTTTTCAATTATCTTCTCTTGGTTCCTTTCCTTGCTACCGAACGCGTTTTTCCAAAGGTCTTGGGAGATGGTCACGTTTAAGGAGTCTGTGTAAAGTGGAGGGAGCCCAAGGGCACCAAAACCTGCGGGAGTTTTCGTCGGGTCTTCAAAGGCGTTTGAGTCAAAACGAGTTGATTTAGCGTCGAGTTTAAAGTAGGTTCCTGTCGTGAAGAGCCTGTCGATACCTGCAGAATAGGTAGTCGTTTGCGTTCTCGTTCCCGAAAATATATTGTTTTGGTTGTATGGAAATTTGTTCTGTTGTAAATCCGCATTCGCAAAGGCACGGTAGGTATATCTACCTTCGAATTTCATCAGATCTGTATCTGCTTTGGCTAACTCAAGACGAGCGCGCATCACTTCTCTGTTATTGGCTATTGTATATTTTACAGCCTCTTTTAGATTGAGAGAGAATCCAGAATCTGTCTCTGCCGCGAGGAGGGCAAGACTTGAGAGAGCCATTATGACCACAGAAAGTATTGAACGTCGTTCCATATTCACTATATAAGACTCCCTCAAGGTATCGATCCGCTCTTATTTTCCGAGCGCAACCTTCATTTTTTCGCCGACTTCGCCAATATGGGCACAGATACTAATCCCAGCGTCTTTCATCGCCGCAATTTTGGAAGTCGCTGTTCCCATGCCTCCTGAAATGATGGCACCCGCGTGGCCCATACGTTTTCCAGGAGGGGCTGTTTGGCCTGCAATAAAACCAACCACAGGCTTTTTGCAATGGGCTTTGATATAGGCTGCCGCTTCTTCTTCCGAAGTACCACCAATCTCACCAATCATCACGATCCCCTGGGTGTCAGGATCTTCATTTAAAAGGCGCACCGCTTCCGTATGGTTCATTCCAGGAACAGGATCCCCGCCAATACCGATACAAGTGGATTGGCCAAGGCCTGCAGCTGTTAGGGAGGCAACGGATTCATAGGTCAAAGTGCCAGAACGAGAAACAATCCCGATCTTCCCTGGAGTGTGAATGAAACCAGGCATAATACCCATTTTCACTTTATGAAGAGGGTTGATCACACCAGGACAGTTGGGTCCCACTAACTTCGATTTGGAATTGCGTAAGACACTATAAACCTTGAGCATATCGTGAGTCGGAATCCCTTCTGTGATACAAACAATGAGAGGGATCTCAGCAAACAAACCTTCGAGGATGGCATCCGCAGCAAAGGGAGGAGGAACAAAAATGATGGCCGCATTAGCTCCATCTTCTTTCATCGCATCCTTAATCGTATTGCGAACGGGAACTGATTTTCCAGTCTCGGATGTCCAAGTTTGGCCACCTTTTCCAGGCGTCACACCTGCAACCACCTTTGTGCCATACTCTAACATCTGTGTGGCGTGGAAGGATCCTTCCTTTCCCGTAATCCCTTGGACAACAACTTTTGTATTCGCGTCTACTAAAACACTCATGATTTCTCCCTACTTTCCAATGAGCGAAACGATTTTGTCCGCCGCATCACGAAGTCCTTCAACTCCGACAATATTTAGTCCTGATTCATTTAGGATTTTTTTGCCTTCTTCAGCATTTGTTCCTTTGAGTCTCACGACGACTGGTACGTGAATGTTTACTTTTTTAGCAGCTTCAATGACTCCATTTGCCACTCGGTCACAACGCACAATGCCACCGAAAATATTAACAAAAATACCTTTTACATTTGGATCTGATAGGATCAAACGAAAGCCATTTTCTACTGTAACAGGATTTGCCCCGCCCCCAACATCAAGGAAGTTCGCTGGTTCGGCTCCTGCAAGCTTAACGATGTCCATAGTTGCCATCGCAAGACCAGCCCCATTTACCATACAGCCAATGTTACCATCGAGTTTAACATAATTTAGGTCAAATTCTTTGGCTTTTACTTCGTAAGGGTCTTCTTCAGTAATGTCACGTAGCGCAACGTTTTCTGGATGTCTGAATAATGCGTTTTCGTCTAGATCGAGTTTACAGTCGCCTGCAACGATTTCGTTTTGTTTGGTGAGAATAAGAGGGTTTATCTCAAGCATCGCAGCATCTTCTTTGATGTAAGCGTTGTAGATTGCTGCAACTAAACTTGCAAAAGATTTTTGTGCTTCGGCTGGAATGCCAAGTGCAAAAGCAAGTTCTCGAATCTGAGCCGGTTGCACGCCAATGCCCGGATCGATTTGGATTTTAATGATTTTTTCGGGAGTGTCATGAGCCACTTCTTCAATGTCCATGCCACCTTCAGTCGAAGCCATAAGAATCGTTTTGCGATAAGCTCGATCAAGAAGGATAGATAGGTAATATTCCTTTGCGATTTCGAGTCCTTGTTCGAGATATACTTTTAGGACTTTTTTACCTTCGGGACCTGTTTGCGGTGTAACGAGTTGCATGCCTAGGATTTTGTCAATGGCTGCCTTAGCATCTTCTTTGGTCTTTGTAACCTTGACACCGCCACCTTTTCCACGCCCACCGGCATGAATCTGTGCTTTTACGACAACGACGGGTGATTTTTGTACGACTTCGTTATATGCTTTTTCCCAGTCACTCGCCGTTTCGACGATTTTTCCGAAGGGGACGTTAGCATTATGTCTACGTAGGATTTCTTTGGCCTGGTATTCGTGGACTTTCATGGATTTCCTTGTCTATTTGTTGGTAACGGAAACGTTCCGACACTTTCGTTACTTGGTTCAGATTCGGATTTTGAGATGTCCTGTCAAGTCATCTGCACTTCCAAGTTGCTACCTCCGCATGAGTAGGGAAGCAAGGGAAAGACAGAGCCCGCCCCAGAACGCCGCAGAGAAACTGGGAACACCTAGAAGATTTGGGAACATTCGGCTAAGCAAAATGAGTACAATCGCATTGGCAAGTAGTCCGAGCAGTCCGAGACTGAGATAGTAGAGGAGCCACCCAAGTCCAAGAGTAGAAATTACAAATAGCCAACGGACAATCCAGTTGAGAACGATAAACCCAATGACAATCCAGATGGCATTGGTGGCATCGCCCTTGACTCTAAAATCCGAATGAATCCACGGAAAGACAAAGAGGACAACGATGGCTTGCAGTAGTATCGAGACAATGAAATGAATCATGGGGCGTTAAATTCGCTTGGTTGGCATCCGGTACTTTTGCATTCTCGGATTCGGTCGTTTAAGAAATTCGTTCTGCTTACCGTTTTATTTTTTGCACAGTCCATATTGACAAAAGATCCTCTTTCATCCTTCCAGCTGCATTCTGTATTGCGCTCTTGAATCCAAGTAAGCTGGGTTTCTTTGAGTTTCTTTTTTAATTTAGCATCAATCAAAGTGTTTAGCTTTTTGTAGGAATCATTTAATTCTTTATCCGCTTGGAAGTATACTTTTTGTAAGCAATACAATCCATCAAAGCCTTCTTTGACTTGATCGCAGTTGTCGGCAAATACGGCACTTGAGAGTAAAAACATAAATAAGACTATCAATTGTTTCATGGGTTCCTTTTTTTATTTAAGCAATATTAGGCGGCGATCATTTCTGAGACTTGCATGATCCAAGATGTATAAAAGTTCGCAAGAGATCTGAGTAAAAATAAATCAGAATCGAGAACATTCGATTTTGAGAAATCTGTATTTTTGATCGCTTGGATCGCTTGGGCATACTTTGGTCGAAATTTCAAAAGCGGAGTGTCTGCGGAAATGTAGCTGAGGATACGAATTTTCATGTCATCATCAAAGTTATACTCTTTACCCCACTCATTGATGAGTGTATCACAGTTGTACTTTTTAGAGAGGAGTTGTTGGGCAACAATATTGCGAAACATAAATTCGAGTGCTGTAATGGTCAGGTCCTTATGAAGGAGGGCAACTTCGGAGACAATGTTGTCTTTTTTAAATAGGGCATCTTTCAAGTTACCAATCGCTAATATTTTAGCATTCATCGCATTATACGCGCGGTAATTGATGATCAGGTTTTCTCTTTCTTGTGGAGAAAGTCCATCATCCTGTTTTGAAGCTAAATTCTGTTCGGCAACATCTTCAGATTTTCCAGCACTGAGGAAATCAATGGTTTGAAATAGAATGTCCAAGGAAAAGTGGTTCCGTCTATCTTTCCGATACATTTGTTCTTTTTGATAACTTAAAACAACCCGATTCACAAAATCTTTAATATCCACGATGCGGAATCGTCCCGCACTCAGTAACAGTTTATGAAAGGATTCTTTAAAGCTTGGATCGTCGGAGTTCTCTAGACTTGAAAAACTGGTTTCAAAGTTTTTCAAAAATGTATCTTTCAATAGCTGAACCGAACCTTCGCCGATTTCCGGCTGCCGGAGGAGGATCTTCCAAAATAGGGAAGCTTCGTTTCGAATGTGATGCGTTTTTTTTTCCAATTCTCTTTTTTTCAAATCATCCAAGGCCATAGTGATATTATAGTACTATCCCGAAAAATTGGCAATCATTGTTTTTGTGGAAGTTGAGATTATGTTAGGTGTTTAAGCAACAAGCGCGAACCTGTTCCATCAATTCCTTGGAATTCCAAGGTTTGGTAAAAAAAGCAATCGTATTTGCCTCTGTTTTTAGCCTTTCCATGGCGATTGCATCTGCATGACCAGTGATCAGAATGGATTTCACTTGAGGGTGTTTTTGATGGATTTTGATTAAAAACTCATCGCCTTTCATTTCGGGCATCAGCCAGTCTGAGAGGACAAGAATGACATGGACACCAGAGAGGAAAAGCTCATCGATCATTTCCAAGGCTTCCTTCGGATTTAACGCGCTTTCAAAATAGAATTGGTTTCCAAACTCTCTTTTTAGTTCCTGTACAAGCGAAAGTAACAAGATTGGCTCATCATCGACGCAGAGGATCGCAGGTTTCGTAAGGGTTTCTAATCTTGTATCATTCATTGATATTTCTGCTTCCCTTCGACAGGGAGAACTACCCTGAAGTTTGTCTCGCCCCTGCAAGAGGAAAATTTGATGCGATCAAACACTGTTTTCACTCTTTTTTTTATAGCTGTCAAGCCCAAGCTCTTTTCCTTCTCTCACTTTTTTGAAGTAAAAAACGGATTTAACCGAGTGAGCTTGCGATCTTCGAGTAGGGCATACAAAAGGCAGAGTATTTTCCTCATCGCGCGTTTGGACAAACTTTCCTTTTGGTAGATAGAAAAAAAAACTTGGATCGGCAATTGCTGATAGCCTGGATTCGGGAATCAAAATCATATCCAATTTAAGTAAGGATTAATCAAAGTGATACTTGTAGTCGGATCAGGCATCGTGGGTTCTTGGGTGGCCTACCAAATTAGCAAAATTTCAAAGGAAGATGTGGTTGTTTGCGATTACGCGGAACATCGAGGCGATGGGATCAGCGGAAGAAATTCCGGAGTTCTACATTCAGGTATTTATTATCCAAAGGAATCAGAAAAACTAAAACACTGTCTACGAGGTTATCATCTAACACTCGAATTCCTAAAGGAGAACCATATACCTTTTGATCTTTGTGGAAAATACATTACCGTTGGAGGAAACGGAGATCTTTCTCACAAATCAGAAAAATTACATTTATTATATGAAAAAGCACTTCAATATGAAATCAATGAAACGAATCTCATTGATCATCTCGAATCTATTCATCCCTTTTTAAAGGGGAATTTGGCACTTAACATACAAAAAACAGGTGTTGTTGCCGTTCCTGAATATTTGAAACGTCTTTGGGAAATGTGTGAGGCAAGCGGTGTTCTTTTTCTAAAAGGTAAAAAATGTAGCATAGAAAATGGATCTATCTATTTAACAGATGTTCAGGATGGTAGCAAGGAGCTTGCGGAAGTATCTGGTTTTGTGAATGCAGCAGGTTTGTATTCTGACGAGATCATAAGGCAAGCTGGGAATCATCAGTATGAAATTCGTCCAAATAAGGGTGAATACTTTAGACTAAAGAAAACTTTGCCATTACAGAAGTTAGTTTACCCCCTTCCTGAAGAACATAGCACAGCTCTGGGAGTACATTATACCTTCCATTTGAACGGGGAAGCCTATGCTGGTCCCAATTCCAATTGGTCTAGCAGTAAAGATGACTATAAGATGGAAACACCAAGGGATGCCTTTTATGAATCTCTTTGCAATATCACTAATTATTATAAGGAAGACGATTTGAGTGAAGGGTATGTAGGACTCAGGCCACGTCTTTTTAAAAACGGTAGCGCTCACACAGACTTTTTAATCGAACAGCATCCAGTAGATCGTCCTTGGCTACACTTACTAGGGATTGAAAGTCCTGGTCTCACTTCCTCTCCTTCCATCGGAGAAGAGGTAGCAAAACGGATTCAGTCCTTTTTGTAAAAAACTCCATTCACGTCCACTCTTCGTAAAAAGCGATTGTCCGTTGTTGTGCGGCTCGGAAAAAATCCTGCTTCCACGTCGGGTTGGGCACTGATGCTTTTTAGCTTTTGGATGTCTTCATAACAAGCCTGCATGAATAATTGGTGTCCGCAGCCAAGCAAATGGTAACCTTCATGTACGAGGGTGGATTTCGGACTCGTGAAGAGGAGTTGTAACGTGGAGATGTATTTAGCTTTGATGTAACCTCTCGTGTTTGTATGAGTTTCAACAGCTCCTTGCATCTCAAGCTTGATTCCAATACCTGCAAAGATTCCTAGAGTGAAAAATTCATACAGAAGGTCCTTCCACTGTCTGCCCTTTAAGTATAGAATACGATCACATTCTTTTGTTAAAGGAACGGTATAGAGAAAGGATAAAATATCAAATCCAGTGAACCCTGGACGTTCCATTTTCCCCTGATCGACATAAATCGCGCGCAGCGAGTAGAGCTTTAGTTCTTCATTCCAAGCGGAAAACAAGGACTCAATCTCTTCTGCTTCGATCCCATTTTCAGAAAGAGTGCAGACTTTGATTTCTCGCATTTGTCCAAAATCCATCGTCTCCCTGATTGAATCTTCATGAAATCCAACGGTTGTACAATGCATCGTTAGCAGTAAAAAAACAATCGATAAGCGCATGGGTTACCAGGGAGTGAGGGGACCTGGCGGGCGCAGAAAGGATATCTTGTTTCCGCCCGATACGGCAATGACCTCTTTTCCTACCGGATTCGAGGCAAAATTAGACGTACTTAGATTTGATTCCAAACCAACATTCGAAAAGACTAAAGTTCCCTTTGAGGCATGGATGATATAAAAATCATTAGAAGAATGATTCCCACCAATCACGATGAAATCATTAGAGGCGGAGATGATTTTTCCGGCCTCTACTTTCGAAGAGATGAAAATTTCCTTTTTTATTTTTAGATCAAACACATGGAATTGAATGTAGCCCGATTCCACACCCGCAGAAATAAATAGATACCGATTGTCCGGTGAGATTGATAAACTCCGAATCGTTTGTCTATCTTTTGTGGCTAAATCTTCCGATTCGCTTAGTGGGATAAATAGGACATCGCCAGCAAGTTTGTTCTCGACTAATGAGGTATTTTTATTTTTTATCATTGTCTGTTCTGTGATTTCTATTATGCGCCCATGTGCAGTTCCGAAGAGTATGGATTTCCGATTTTCGGAATAAACAAAGGGCAATTGGAAGTGTGCGATTTCAAATCCTGCAGGTTGGTCCCAGTTTGCTGTTTCTGGATCGCAGGTTAATTGATAATCAAGTAGAGCCTTTCCTGATTTCGTATCATAAATGATAAACCGACGATCATAGAAATTAGGTCCTTCCATATTATGCTTGTAAGATGCAAGAATTCTTTTCCCACCATGGATAAAAACGGCTCGGTCAATGGTCATAATCCAATTCATACCTAATTCGGCTTCTTCCCTTTGTTTTGCTTCTTCTTCCCCTGGAAAACGATAATCTATAGCAGCGGTTAAGCTGTGAAATTCGGATTGGATGACGGGAAATGACTTTTGAATTTGCCCATTATCCGTGGACCTCAAAACTAGAAATCTTTCCGACGCTTGGATATTTGGATCTGTCTGTCCAAAAGATAAGAACGATTTTCCATCGGGCGAGATATCAAAGATTGCCGGACCATCATATTCCTTTTGAAACATCATCTTTGCGTTTGCTTTCCAGATTTGTGAACCATCTTTCAACTGGATGCGATATAGATTGAAATCGGTCGTACCAAGTATGATGGACTTGCCATCCGGGAGATACTGAAAGCTAAAGATATTTTCTCCGTTCGTATCCAATACCAAACTGTTTTGAATTTGCCATGCGATTTTTGGATCTACTTTCTCGGAACGGAACGGGGAATTTTCAAAGTATCTAGAGGTTTCTGCACTGAGCAGGATTGATAATAGTAGAACGATTGGTATTACGATTCGTTTATGCACAAAATGGTAGTATGTTATATTTGAAAAATCGTCAAGGAGAAAGTGAATTTTCTGTTTCAAATAGAGGCGCGAACCGTATTTCTTGACTAGGAAGAATTTAAGTTTAGAAATATGGATTTAGAAAACAAACGTATTGTCATTACAGGCGCGGCCTCGGGTATCGGTCAGGCGACACTTGCCATGCTCTCCAAGGTAAAAGGTGTTAAAATTTTAGCAGCTGATCTTCAAGATAAAGAAATCCAAGTAGCCGATAATATTTATCCTGTTAGATGTGATGTATCACTAGATGTGAACATTCGGAATTTGATCAGCAAAGCCGATAGATTCATCGGTGGTATTGATATTTTTTTTGCCAATGCAGGATTTGCGTATTATGAAAGAATTCAAAAAGGCGATTGGGGAAGGATCGATAGGATTTATAAAACCAATGTGTATTCTCCTATCTTTACCGTAACCTTACTCAACACGGAAAGAAAAGATCCCTTTTTGTTTATCGTCACTGCCTCTGCGATGAGTCATCTCCCTTTACCAGGTTATGCGATGTATTCATCCACTAAGGCGGCAATACATTCTTTTATGGATGTCTACAGATTTGAATTAAAAGCAGGCAATCGAATCATGGTTGTCTACCCGATTGCCACTCGCACCCAATTCTTTGGTGCAGCCGGGGAAAGAGTGGCCGTTCCCTTTCCAAGCCAGACAGCCCAAACCGTAGCGAAAAAAATCCTTGCAGGCATTCGTTCTGATGCGACTTCCGTCTATCCTTCGTTAATGTTTAGTTTCACTCTCTTTTTTGACCGCTTTTTATTTTTCCCTTTGAAAATCTACCAATGGCTGGAAAGTAAAAAAGTAAAGTAAGGAATTCCTTAAATCAGAGCACAAGGTTGAATATCTTCTTCTTGCCAAAATTGAGATTGTATTTTGTGTTTGAGGAATGAATTCTTATCCGCACTTACTCGCACCTCTTGATCTTGGATTTACAACTTTAAAGAACAGAACCCTTATGGGGTCAATGCATACTGGCCTTGAAGAAGCAGAGAATGGCTATGCACGAATGGCTGCTTTTTACGCGGAGAGAGCGAAAGGTGGTTGTGCTCTGATCGTAACGGGAGGCATTGCCCCAAGCATGGCAGGTAGAGTGGCCAAGGGTGGTAGCGTGATGGATAGTCTGGAAGAGGCAAACCATCACAAGGTAGTTACAGGTGCCGTTCATGCCGAAGGCGGCAAAATTGCCATGCAAATCCTCCATACGGGCAGGTATGGCTATCATGATAAGATCGTAGGAGCCTCAACGCTTCGAGCTCCGATCAATATGTTCAAGCCACATCCTTTGACTCATGAAGAGATTCTCGGAACCATCGAAGAATTTGCAACCTGTGCGAGCCTTGCCCGTGAGGCAGGGTATGATGGAGTTGAGATTATGGGAAGTGAAGGGTACCTCATCAATCAATTCATCGCTCGTCGGACAAACAACCGAGAAGACGAATGGGGTGGAAGTTTCGAAAATAGAATTCGTTTCCCGCTCGAAGTCATCAGGGCAGTCCGAAAAAAAGTAGGGAAGGACTTTATTATTATTTATCGTTTATCAATGTTAGATCTGGTGGATGAAGGAGGTAACATTGATGAGGTGCTACTGCTTGCAAAAGAAGTTGAAAAAGCTGGAGCTACCATCATCAATACAGGCATTGGCTGGCATGAAGCAAGAATTCCTACGATTGCCATGATGGTCCCTCGTGCTGCCTTCACTTGGGTGACGGCAAAAGTAAAAGGCCATGTCCAAATTCCACTTGTCACTTCCAACCGTATCAATACACCCGAGATTGCTGAGAGAGTACTTGCTCGTGGCGATGCGGATATGGTTTCTATGGCAAGGCCTTTCCTTGCGGATTCTCAATTTGTAAACAAAGCCATGGCCGGAAAACCAGAGGAGATCAATACCTGCATCGCCTGCAACCAAGCCTGTTTAGATCATATCTTTGTAGGAAAAACGGCCAGCTGTCTTGTAAATCCTAGAGCCTGCCACGAAACAGAACTCGTCATTGAGCCGGCCTTAAAAAAGAAGAGAATCGCTGTGGTGGGGGCAGGTCCTGGAGGCATGTCTTGTGCCACTACACTTGGCATGAGAGGGCACGATGTTACTTTGTATGACGCAGCGAACGAACTGGGTGGACAGTTAAACATAGCTCGTCGCATCCCAGGCAAAGAAGAATTCAAAGAGACCATACGTTACTTCTCAAATCAGATCAAAATTACAGGCGTTAAACTGCAACTGGGTAAAAAAGTATCTGCCGAGGAGTTGCTTTCCGAAAAATTTGATGAAATTGTCCTTGCGACTGGTGTGAGTCCACGGATGCCTTCCATTCCTGGTGTGGAGGGTGCACAAGTACTCAGTTATGTGGATTTGATTTTGCACGGAAAACCTGCTGGGAAAAATGTGGCGGTCATCGGTGCCGGTGGGATCGGGTATGACGTTAGTATCTATTTAACAGATGCAGGCCATCCATTTACAAAGGAAAACTATTTGAAGGAATGGGGGATTGATACTTCGATCCAAAAAAATGGCGGACTTTCCGAAAAAACAGAAATGAAATCAGATCGTCATATAACAATGCTTAAGCGTTCGAACAGTAAATTTGGCGCGACTCTCGGAAAAACGACGGGATGGATTCATAAGACATCACTCGAAGATCGAAAAGTTGAACAAATCTCTGGGGTGGAATATAAATCCATTGATAAAGAAGGAGTATTGATTTCTGTGAAAGGAGTTGAAAAAAAGATTCCTGCAGATACGGTTGTCATCTGTGCTGGACAAGATTCCAGAAGAGAACTATTGGAACCGCTCCAGACGGGTGGGGCCACAGTGCACCTGATTGGTGGTGCCGACCTTGCATCGGAATTGGATGCCAAACGCGCGATAGACCAGGGAACCCGTTTAGCAGCCAGTATCTAGATCATTTACATGTTGCAATGGTGCCATCAGTGTTGTATTTCACGCTGGCACCTGATGTAAATTGTAGATACTTTACTCCATCTACACACACTTCATCGGAACCGAAGTATTTGGCACACCCTCTCGAAAGAGAACCGCAGCCGACCAAAAATAGCGAAGAGAATAGAAATAGTTTTTTCATGGTTTGATCGAATCATATGATAAGAAAAGTATCAATTTTGTTTTTTTAGTTTGCTTGCGTGCGAGCACATTACTATAAAATTACTCTTTCATAGCTTTGCCCCGTTTTTGACCTAGGACCTGACATCTTCCAACTAGGTGATATGTATCTTTTCACTTTGCCTTTAAGACGAAATCTTAAAGAAAAGAGAGAAAGGTAAGGTCATTTTACTTTTGCAAGCTTCTAATGAATAGAGGTAAAAATGAAAACCAAAAAGAAGGTGATTGTGATCGGGGCAGGTTTTGGTGGACTGCAGGTGGTTCATACTCTTGCCAATCGGAAAGACTTTGAAGTCATCGTTATTGATAAAACGAACCATCATTTGTTCCAGCCTCTTTTATACCAAGTGGCAACGGCCGTCCTCTCTCCTGCAGACATTGCGATTCCTACTCGTTCCATCACGACCAATTATAAAAATGTGAAACTCTATATGGCGCGTGTGGACAAAATTGACTTTGAAACTAACGAAGTGTATTTCGGAAATGGGAAGGAGACCTATGATTTTCTTGTGATCGCCACCGGCGCTCAGACAAGTTATTTCGGAAATGAGGAATGGAAAAAACACACCTTTGGGCTGAAAAATTTAAAGGATGCGCTAGCGATTCGTCGGCAGATTCTCCTTTCTTTTGAGGAAGCAGAACTTTCTGGCGATCCCGAAAAGATTGAACAGATGTTAAATTATGTAATCATTGGAGGAGGTCCAACTGGGGTTGAACTCGCAGGCTCAATCGCTGAATTATCCCATAATATTATCCGCAAGGATTTTCGCATCATTGATTCTGCAAATACAAAAGTGACTCTCATAGAAGCAGGTCCCCGTCTTCTATCCAATTTTCATGAGGACTTAAGTGAGTTCACGAAAAAGAAATTGGAAGAGCGTGGTGTTGAAATTTTACTTAACTCACCTGTTAAGTCCATTGATGCAGATGGTATCGAGCTTACGAATCGAAAGATAAAATCAAAAACTGTAATTTGGGCAGCAGGAGTCGAAGCTGCAGGGATCACACGTGCTCTTCCCTTTTCCAAAGACAGGTCAGGTAGGCTCATTGTGGACGGGTATTGTCGAATCAGTGAAAAACCAAATGTATATGTCATTGGTGATGCCGCCAGTTTTTCATATAACATGAAACGTCCGTTACCTGGTGTTTCTCCTGTGGCGATGCAGCAAGGTAGATTTGTGGCATCCTTTCTTAGAAATGGTCTCGATGAATCAAGGATGCGACCATTTACTTATTTTGACAAAGGCAATATGGCAACAATTGGTAGGACCGATGCGGTTGCAGAGTTTTCCATCTTTCGCTTAAAAGGATTTTTTGGATGGATGGGCTGGCTATTTGTCCACTTGGTCTACCAAGTTGGATTTAAGAATAAGATGAGCACACTTCTGAGTTGGATTTGGAGCTATCTCACTTTCCGAGCGGGGGCTCGTCTCATCCAAGAAGAAATCAATGAACCGAAACAATTATAGAATTTAATCTCGTTAGGTATAAAAGAAGAATCCCTTGAACTTGCAATTCGGAGGAGGAAAATCCCTTTACAAAGTTCAGCAATCAGGGGATAAAACAGTGACGACATAAATTGAATCCAAAGGAAACCGTGTGAACTTACTAAATCCAAAACTTGAAAAATATGCTCATTTAGATGAAAAGTCTAGAAATTTAATGTTAAAAACGATAGAGTTTTTTGAGAAGAAGGGCAAACAGAAAATCCTAAAAGACGACCATGATAAAGTTTGGTATGCCGATTTTCTCGAATTTGTAAAAAAAGAAAAGGCTTTTGCGATCCTCATGACACCGAGTGGATATGGGGCAAGTGACTCTCGTTGGGATTCCAATCGAATCATGGCTTTCAATGAGATTCTTGGTTTTTATGGACTCTGCTATTGGTATACTTGGCAGGTTTCCATGCTAGGTGTCGGACCTATATGGATTAGTAAAAATGAAACCATAAAAAAGAAAACTGCTAAATTACTAGAAGATGGTGAAATTTTTGCCTTCGGACTTTCCGAAAAAGAACATGGTGCAGATTTAATCGGTAGCGATATGATGCTGATTCCGAATGGTGATGGAACCTATAAAGCAAGCGGAGATAAATTCTATATAGGTAACGGAAATAAGGCGGCAATTGTTTCTACATTCGGTAAAATGTCAGATACCGGCGAGTTCGTATTCTTTGGAGTCAATTCGCAACATGAAAAATATGAGTTAAAACCAAATATTGTTACATCTCAAAACTACGTGGCTGAATTTGAACTCCATGATTATCCGATCACCGAAGATGATATCATTTCAAAAGGAAGAGCGGCTTGGGATACTTCACTTGCGACGATTGCCTTTTGTAAGTTCAATTTAGGTTGGGGCAGCGTTGGAATTTGCACACATGCTTTTTATGAAGCCCTCAATCATGCATCTCATAGAAGACTGTTCAATCAATATGTAACTGATTTTACTCATATCAAACAAATTTTCATGGATTGTTTTACTCGTCTAACGGCCATGAAACTCTTTTCGATGCGTGCAACGGATTATATGCGGACCGCCTCAGCGACGGACAAACGATATCTCCTTTTTAATCCTATGGAAAAGATGAAGGTCACCACACAAGGGGAAGAGGTTGTCATTGGTCTTTGGGATGTGATTGCGGCAAAAGGTGTAAACAAAGACGCTTATTTTGAATTGGCAATTCGAGACATTCAGATGCTACCAAGACTTGAAGGTACTGTCCATGTAAATATGATTCTCATCATGAAATTCATGCAAAATTACTTTTTTAAATCTGATGATAGCTTGCCTGCCATTCCAAGAGTCTATGATACCAAGGATGATACGTATCTATTCAACCAAGGAGCGACAACAAAAGGATTTGATAAAATTGTTTTCCATGACTATAAGAAAGCATACGATCTCTATCAATTGCCAAACATAGAAGTATTCAAAAAACAAATTGAAAAGTTTAAGGAGTTTCTTGAAAAAGCCGCGCCAAGCAAAGAACAATCGGCTGATCTAGGTTATATGCTAACTGTCGGAGAAATCTTTACCTTGGTCGCCTATGGTCAATTGATTCTAGAGAGTGCAAGTCTCGAGAAAACAAATGACGATCTAGTGGATCAAATATTTGATTTTTTAATTCGCGACTTTTCTAAATTTGCAACACAACTATATTCTAAACCGTCGAGCACACCCGTGCAACAGGAAATATGTTTAAGGATGTTGCAAAAGCCGGTTCCGAATGAGGAAAGGTTTCACCGTATTTATAAGGATCAGCTTCTAACTTTGGCTGATACTTATGAGATGAATGCATAAGCAAACGAAAATGGATCTTCAAAATCCGATGGTGGCAGAGGTATATTTTAACTACCCTGTTGCCATCAGGGAAAAGCTACTCCAACTGCGTGCATTGGTGCTTTTGGTTGCTCGTCAAACCGAAGGTGTTGGTCGGATTGAGGAAGGTTTACGATGGGGGGAGCCTAGTTTTTTGACAACAGAATCAAAATCTGGAAGTACGATTCGTGTCCATACAGTCAAGAATCATCCAAATCAATATGCAATGTATTTTAATTGTAAAACTGATTTGATAAACAGGTTTCATCAAAAATACCCCACCAAACTAAAATTTAGTGGGAATCGGGCAATTCTGTTTGAGTTGGATGAGGAAATTCCATTAGAGATCGTAAAGGAATGCATCACCGAAGCATTAACTTATAACCTAAAGAAATCCAAAAAATGAGTTTTTAAATCGTACTTATTTTAGCAGAAGATTCAAAAATAGCATCCAATTTGTTTAAATGTTTGGTCAGTTGGTTTTTGTGATACAATACCAAATTTTGTTTCTTTAAGTGATTCATAGATTTAGGAATCGCAGTGAGTGCACCTAAAATTTTTACTTTGCTTTCAGAGAGTTCCACATATTTTAATTTTTGTAATTTTTCTAGCACGAACTCTAACGGTTTCGTGTCTGTCAGTTTGCGAAGTTCAGAGCCCACTTTTAATTCAGGATGTAACTCCATGATTTGATTTTTAAAGTGCATCAGACTCTGTCCAAATTTTTCAATCGAAAATTGAGAGGATTCTTCCCACTTTAAAAGCAGATAAGAGACTAAATTTCCAAGTGTAATGGCATAGGTTCCGCCAAGTTTATCTTGAATGATTTTTGTAACCGCATCGGAATTTTCTTCTTTAGTGATTTTGAATGGTGCCCCGTATGTGATATGAAGTTTGGCTTTTTTAAAGGATAGAGAATCGTAGGTGAGGTTGAAGGAGTTGAATTGGATATCTTCCACTTTGTTTTTTAGATAAAAGACTCCTTTTTTGATCAGATTTAAATAACCGTCTTGGTTGTAGGTTCCCTCCGGAAACATAAATAAATTTCTACCCTTATCGATGTTCTCAACTAGAGTATTCCACTCAGCATCCACCGTATCTCTCAGTTCCCCTTTTTTTAAAAGCTCTCTTGAATTGTCACGGAACGGACGTTTTATCGCCATGCAACCGATGTATCCAAGAAGAGAGGGAATGATATTTGATTTATCAATGAGGCTCAGGAGTAACCTGGTCAAACCTTTCGATCGAAATTCCTTAATTAGAAAGCCTTTTCTCATAATGTCCTCTCGAGTCGGAATCGTCATTTTGATTTGAGGCGATAGGCGGGTATAAACAATGGCCAGTGCCGGAATGTCCGTCTCAGAAACATGATTTCCAATGATGGCTGTAGGATAAGGCGAAATCAATGTCTTTGATTCATGTAGGAAGTGTTCCTCGACTTCGGAAAAAAAGAGATTTCCCGATTTTTCTACAAGGCGAATGAGAATGTTGTAGGCGAGTGTGGCGTTTTTGATATCAGTCATAAAGTTCTAAAAAAGGAAAAGATACCAACTCCTTTGAGTCAAGACTTTCTGCTTCCATAGAATGAAAAATTATTTGAAAATCACAGTCTTATTTTTCCATACAATGACTCTATGTTCGAGTACAAATCGGATTGCTCGAGCTAGTACCACTTTTTCAATATCCCTACCATTTAATACGAGTTTGTCTTTAGTAAAACTGTGATCAACGGGAATCACGTCTTGGGCGAGTATCGGACCTTCATCCAGTGAGCTTGTGACAAAGTGTGCAGTTGCACCAATGAGTTTCACTCCTCTTTCATACGCTTGCTTGTATGGGCTTGCACCCACGAAGGCAGGAAGGAAGGAGTGGTGGATATTGACAATCCGTTCCGGAAATTGTGAGACAAAGTTTTCGGAGAGGATGCGCATGTATTTTGCAAGGACGATAAAATCAAACGGTATTGTTTGCAGAAAATTTAGGATTTTGCCCTCATGCTCTTCCCTCGACAAACCTTCGTGGTCTATGAATTGGAAGGGCAAATGAAAATCTTCAACTAAGGACTGTAGTTCTTTATGATTCGAGATTACACAGGGAATGTCAATGTCCAATTCCTTGGAACGGTGGCGCAGGAGCAGGTCTCCTAGGCAATGGCTTTCTCTCGTGGCAAACAAAATCACTTTCTGCCTTTTCTCGGCATGCACCTTGATTTCGGCATCCTGTGGAAGAAGGGCTTTGATGCGGTTCAGATGGTCCGTGTTTTCTGGATGGCCAAAGAATTCTGTCCGCATAAAAAAGATAGAATCTACTGGATCGACGAATTCATGATTGGAAACGATATTGCAACCGGTTTCCAGGAGTAAGCCTGTGATTCCATGGATCAGACCAGGTTTGTCAGGGCAACGGATCAGGAGGGTCTGGCGGAGGGGAGCACTTCGTTTTTCCATTTTCACCGATTCTTTTCCGGTCGCAGAACGGTACAAGCAGAAAATATAAGACATAATTCGGCTAGGTTTTCTGTTCAAGGTTTGAACGGTTTGCTTGACTGGCGATTGGGACGACCAAAAATTGAAATGCATGGGACTCAAGGGGCGAAGCTGCGTCCAGACCGAATCCGATCGCCAAAATTCTACAAAATCAATCCGTAGGCATAAAATATGAAAGGCATTATTCTCGCTGGTGGTTCTGGAACCAGACTCTATCCCATCACACGCGGTGTCGTAAAACAACTTCTCCCCGTTTACGATAAACCGATGATTTACTACCCGCTTTCCGTCTTAATGCTCGCCGGCATTCGTGAAATTTTGATCATTTCCACTCCTGCCGACACGCATAGGTTCCAGGAAATTTTTGGTGATGGATCGGATCTCGGTCTGAAAATATTTTATAAGGTGCAGCCGTCTCCCGACGGACTAGCACAGGCCTTTTTGCTTGGGGAAGAATTTTTAAATGGGGAAGATGCCTGTCTCGTATTAGGTGATAATATTTTTTACGGACATGGATTTACGGAGCTTCTACAAAATTCAGTAAAAAAAGTGAAAGAGGAACGTCGGTCTGTCGTTTTCGGATACTATGTAAAGGATCCAGAGAGATATGGAGTGGTCGAGTTTGATTCATCGGGAAAAGCGCTCTCCATTGAAGAAAAACCAAAAACTCCCAAAAGCAATTATGCAGTCATCGGACTTTATTTCTATACGGCCGATGTTGTTGCCGTTGCAAAGAGCATCAAACCATCTGATAGAGGCGAGTTAGAGATAACCACCGTCAATCAGGTGTATTTAGATCAGGGCAATCTCGATGTAAACGTAATGGGTCGTGGTTATGCCTGGCTCGATACAGGGACGCATGAAAGTCTACTGGAAGCATCTAACTTTATAGAGGTGATCGAGAGAAGACAAGGATTAAAAATCGCATGTCTTGAAGAAATTGCTTTCGAAATGGGTTATATTTCCGAAGAAAAACTTCTGAAATTGGCGGAACCTTTGAAAAAAAATCAGTATGGTCAATATCTCTTTGAGATCGTGAAACGAAAAACGAAAACATTAAAAAACTAAGAATATGAATATATATGAGTCAACATTGGCGGATGTCTTCATCATTGAACCGAAAGTTTGGGGCGATGAGAGAGGCTACTTTTTTGAAAGTTATAGAGAGGATCTCATTTCAAAACACCTTCGAAAATTTCATTGGGTTCAAGACAATGAATCCTTGTCGGTTAAGGGAGTCCTTCGTGGCTTGCACTACCAGCTACCTCCATTTGCGCAGTCCAAACTTGTGCGCGTCATACGAGGATCTGTCCTTGATGTGGCCGTTGACATTCGGAAAGGTTCACCAAATTTTGGAAAACATATGACAATTGAATTGAGTGAAGAAAATAAGAAACAAGTACTCATTCCAAGAGGATTCGCTCATGGATTTCTCGTCCTAAGTGACACTGCCATTTTCTCTTATAAAGTAGATAATTATTATTCCAAAGAATCGGAACGGTCTATCCTTTGGAATGACCCTAGCATTGGAGTGGACTGGCAATTGTCAGAATCCCATTTGGTTCTCTCTGAAAAGGATAAGGTTGGGAAACAGCTCTCTGAGGTAGACATCTTTCCAAGTAGCGATTTGTATGCTTAACGTATTAGTAACAGGTGGTAATGGACAATTGGGTTGTGAAATTCGTGAGGTTGCCCCAGAATTTGCAGACAAACTTCGACTATTCTTTGTAACACGTGAAAACTTAAATCTGGAGAGTGAATCCGAGATTGAAACATTTATTTCTGCCAATCAAATCCAAGCAATCGTCAACACTGCCGCCTACACTGCAGTTGACTTGGCAGAAAAAGAACCGGAAAAGGCAAGGTCGAGCAATGTTGTCATTCCGAAACTTTTAGCAAAAATTGCCAACCGACACAAAATCAAGATGCTGCATGTATCCACGGATTTTGCATTCGACGGAAAATCTGGCAAACCCTACAAAGAGGACGATTTGACTTCACCTATTTCCATCTATGGAAAAACAAAAGAGGAAGGAGAAAGAGAAGTCTTAAAAGAACTGCCGAAGGCCATTATCTTAAGAACATCCTGGGTCTATTCCAAGTATGGAAATAACTTTTTGAAAACCATCCGTAGGCTCGGAAAAGAAAGGCCTGAATTAAAAATCATTTATGATCAAATCGGAACGCCTACTTGGGCACGTGACTTGGCTCGAGTGATCTTAAAAATGATTCAGACCAAAGATCTTTCTGGTTTTTACCACTATTCGAATGAAGGCATCGCCAGCTGGTATGACTTTGCCAAAGAGATATTAGATTTAAGTAATCTAAAAACCAAGATTCTTCCGATTGAAACAAGCGAATATCCAACGCCCGCGACTCGTCCCACATATTCTGTGTTAAACAAGAAAAAGATAAAACAAACTTTAGAGATCGAGATTCCTCATTGGAAGGACAGCTTAAAAGTGTGTCTTTCCGAATTGGATTGAATTTTTTTAAATTTAAGGCAAACTGATTTGGCTACACATTACGTTCTAAAAAAAAGAAAGAATCCTAATTTGCTTACTCTTATCATTCCTTGCTATAACGAGGAAAAGGTGATTCCTTATCTTAAGGAATCCTTGAAGCAGATTCTTCCACAAATTCCATCACAGGTGGAAATTCTCCTAGTCAATGATGGGAGTTCCGACACTACGATTGAAGAGCTTATCAAATGGTCCCAGGAAGAAAAAAGAGTGAAAATTCTCAGTTTTGCCAGGAATTTTGGGCATCAGATAGCGGTGACAGCTGGGATGGATTTTGCGTTAGGTGATGCTATCGTCATTATGGATGCCGATTTGCAAGACCCCCCTGAAGTGATTTTGGAAATGTTGGCAAAATACCGCGATGGATACGATGTAGTTTACGGAAAAAGAGAAGAAAGAGTAGGGGAATCTTTTTTTAAACTAGCAACGGCTTGGCTATTTTATCGTTTGATGAAGGTTCTAGTACATAAAGATTTACCGCTCGACTCTGGTGACTTTAGGCTCATTTCAAGGAATTGTCTGGATGCGATTAAGCTCATGCGGGAAAAACATCGGTTCCTAAGAGGCATGGGAGCTTGGGTCGGATTCCCGCAAACTCCCGTTATCTATAAACGAGCCGCACGTGCCGCAGGAGAAACAAAATACCCTTTACGCAAAATGCTGACACTTGCTATGAATGCCGCGATTTCATTTTCGCCACTTCCACTCAGGCTTAGTTTATCTCTTGGGTTTGTGATTGCATTTGTCGGTTTTGTTGTGGGACTGACCGCCGTAGTTAAGGCTTGGATGCACTATTCGGGCTTATATCCAGATTTGGTGTACAATCCAGGTTGGGCAACCATTGTCGCCTTACTTTGTATTATCGGTGGTTCAATTTTGATTTCGATAGGTATTTTGGGTGAATACATAGCGCGAATTTTTGAAGAGGTTAAGGGTCGACCCTTATATGTAGTTGAGTCTACGTTTAATATGGAACAAACAAAGAGGAAGAAGTAATGTTGAAATCTATTCTAGTGACTGGCGGAGCTGGATTTATCGGATCCAATTTTGTACCTTATTTTTTGGAAAAAAATCCCGATACCCACTTGATCAATTTGGATCTTCTTACCTATGCTGGAAATTTAGAAAATTTAAAGGAAGTCGAAGGAAATCCTCGTTATACATTCGTTAAAGGCGATATTAAAGATCAAAATCTGATCACTTCTCTTTTTACAAAATATGATATCAGAGGAGTGATTCACTTTGCAGCGGAAAGCCATGTGGACAATTCCATCTCAAACCCAGAAGTATTCCTCCAAACAAATGTGATCGGAACATTTGTTTTAGTTCATGCTGCCTATAAGCATTGGATGGAGAAACCTTTTGTTTATAAACCGGGTTATGAATCCTCAAGGTTTCATCATGTGTCCACGGATGAAGTTTATGGAACACTTGGTGAGACAGGGCTCTTTGAAGAGACGACAGCCTATGCACCAAATTCTCCCTATAGTGCTAGTAAGGCGGGAAGTGATTTTGTCGTAAGAAGTTATCACCATACCTACGGCATGAATACAGTTACAACCAACTGTTCCAATAATTATGGACCTAAGCAGCATTCAGAAAAACTAATACCAACGATCATCAGAAAGGCCATCGCCAATGAAAAGATTCCGATTTATGGACAGGGGACAAATGTACGGGATTGGCTTTATGTCTTGGATCATGCCATCGGCATTGAACTTGCCTTCCATAAGGGAGTCAGTGGGGAAACGTATAACATTGGCGGACGAAATGAACGTAATAATAATTACATCGTGAACAAAATTTGTGAAATCCTTGATGTGAAAAGGCCTAGGTCCGATGGGAAAAGCTATAAATCTCTCATCACTTTTGTCGCTGACAGACCAGGTCATGATCTGCGTTATGCGATTGATGCGACCAAAATCGAAACGGAACTTGGTTGGCAAGCACACGAAAATTTTGAATCAGGAATCTTAAAAACGGTAGATTGGTATTTGAATCAATAATGCGTTCATAGCGTGAACGCTTTGCTTGACTGAAATGTTCATGAAATGAACGATGTCCCTGACAAGAATCCCCTTTCGAAAAAGTGGGACTGAAGGGGCGAAGCTGTCCTTTTCCTTTCTACCTTTTCGAGAAACCGCGAATACGAAAACAACCATGGCAGAAGATTATACATTAAAGGTACTGCGCCTACTGCAGGAAAATCCACACCTATCCCAACGTGAGGCCTCCGATGTGTTAGGGCTCAGTTTGGGTAAAACCAACTATGTGATCAATGCCCTGATTGAAAAAGGAATGATCAAGATTAAGAATTTTAAGAATAACAAAAACAAATCCACCTATGCCTATCTATTGACACCCCAAGGTGTAGAAGAAAAAGCACGGCTTACGATGCACTTTTTTGAAGTTAAGAAATTAGAATATGAAGAATTAAAAGGGGAAGTCGAGAAGCTTGCCAAAGAAAAGGCAGAAAATTCGAAACACGGTCCGGAGTTTGGTTTCAAAGTTTAATTGGTACTTTTAAAATAATCAGATGGCAAACGTTTTTGTTTCTACCTTTCCTTTTTGTCGCACCTCACCCAGAGCTCTCCAAATTTTAGAAGAAAATGGACATCAAGTAGTTGTAAACCCAAACGGTCGTAAGATGAAGCCAAATGAAGTGGCAGAAGCGGCAAAATCATTTGACGCACTCATTGCCGGGACGGAAGATTTATTACCTCTCGTAAAAGAATCAGATGCCTTGAAGCTCATTTCTCGAGTTGGGGTAGGACTTGATAGCGTTCCCCTCGGACTTTGTACAGAAAGGGGGATTGCTGTAACCTATACTCCAGATGCCGTTTCACCTGCGGTCTCCGAAATGGCCGTTTGCCTCATCGTCGATGCTATGCGCAAGCTTACGTATGCAGATAGAGAGATCAGACAGAGTAAATGGTCAAGACCCTATGGAGATCGAATCGGTGGAGCATCCATCGGCATTTTGGGTTTCGGAAGGATTGGAAAACGAGTCGCTTCTCATTTGCTCGGTTATTTGCCCAAAGAAATTTTAGTCTGTGATTTGTTAGACCAGTCGAATGAAATTGCAGAATTGCAAGTTTTATCGAATCAAATTTATCATTTTAACGCAAAGGTGGGGAAAAATTGGAATCCTACGGCCATCAAACAGGTATCATTTGTCGAGTTGCTAAAGTCTTCTGATGCCATCACCATTCATATCCCCTTGGAAAAGGAAAATATAAACCTGTTCCAGGAAAATATATTTCGCTCTATGAAAAATAAGGCAGTGCTCGTCAATACCTCTCGAGGTGAAATCGTAAATGAAACCGATCTCCTTAAGGCACTCCAAGATAAAGTCATCGCAGCTGCGGCCTTAGATGTCTTTGAGGAAGAACCATACTATGGTCCATTGAAAGAACTGGAGCAGGTCATATTGACACAACATATGGGATCCTGTAGTGAAGACTGTAGGGAAGCAATGGAGAAGGAAGCAGCGGAGAATTTGGTTTCGTTTTTTAAAGGGCAGAGCGTGAAAGATCGGGTCGTTTGAGATCTGGTTTTCTGGTTTCTTTAAGTTTGCCAATAAAATAAGGCCGAAAACCAAGCGAAAAGATATTTATAAAGTAATACATCCAAATGACACTACATATGCAAAAAGCATTATTTCTGGATCGAGATGGAGTTGTTAATAAGGATAAAGATTATGTGCACCGGATTAAAGACTTTGAATTCCAAGAAGGTATTTTTGATTTATGCCGAATGGCAAATCATCAAGGTTATCTTATTTTTATCATTACCAACCAAGCAGGGATAGCTCGCGGTTATTACTCTGAGCGAGATTTTATACTTCTCACAAAATGGATGTTAAATGATTTTCGAAGAGAGGGATGTTTTGTTTCCAAGGTCTATTATTGTCCCTACCACCCTGAATATGGAAACGAAAAATACAAACGCGTCTCTGCTTTTCGAAAACCTGCACCAGGTATGATTCTTAAGGCTGCCAAGCGATTTGAGGTCGATCTAGCAAGTTCCCTTTTGGTCGGGGACCAGGAAACTGACATTGAGGCTGGAATAAACGCTGGCATTGGTAAAAATTTTCTCTTATATAACCCCGAGAAAAAGAAGCAGTCTATGGACAGTCGCGCGATTGGAATCAAATCCTTACAAGAAGTTGTCAGCTTTCTTGCGTTAGAGAACAAAATCGAATCATAAATGGCAGAAAAGAATCACCTTCCTATTTTTATTTTGGCTGGCGGTAGAGGAACTCGTTTGGCATCCGTGGTGAGTGATGTACCTAAGCCACTAGCGCCTGTAAATGGAAAACCTTTTTTGCAATATCTATTAGAAAACTATACGGGCCAAGGTTTTAGAAAATTTTACTTTTTGCTCCATTTCAAAGCCGATCAAATCATCCAATGTGTGGAAAGTTTGAAGGAAAATATCCTGCGTGAATCGGAAGTGTTTTACTCGATCGAACCCGCACTCCTAGGTACGGGCGGGGCGGTTGCCTACACATTAGAGTCCCTAAAATTTGAAGGAGAGTTTTTGATAGTGAATGCGGATACTTGGGTAGATGCAGAATCAATGGCAGCGCTTGAAGGCTCCCAGGCACCCTCCATAGGTGTGATCCATATTTCTGATGTTTCTCGTTATGGCAAAGTAACGATCGAAGGCCAAACCATTCTTGCCTTTGAGGAAAAAAAAGATAACGCAGGTCAGGGTTGGATCAATGCCGGCATTTATAAATTAAATTCAAGTAACTTTCTTGGCAAGAGTGGAGAGTTTTCTATGGAGAAAGAGATCTTTCCTGCACTCGCAAGCGAAAGGAAATTGCAAGCGGTGGCACTTGATACTGAGTTTATCGATATAGGAATCCCTGAGGATTATAGACGTTTCCAAAATTGGATAGGATCGGACAGGAAGGAAAAGCTATGAATTTCGATATGTATTTGGTTAACTTTGATAGTACGATTGAAAAAACATTAGCCAAAATTGATTTAAATCACTTAGGTTTTAGTTTGGTCCAAGATCAAAATTTGAAAATTATTGGCCTTGTAACGGATGGAGACATTCGAAGAAATCTGTTAAACGGAAAAAGTTTAAGCACCCCGATTTTAGAATGTATGAATCGGGAGTTTATTTGGGCACCAAGCCAGGCTCCTCGTGAACATTTGTTAAAGATGCTTGATTCCAGAATTCAGTTCATTCCTATCCTGGATGAGAATCATAAATTAGTAGGCGTTGTGACGAAAGATGAGATGCCTCATCTGGAAGAGCGTAAAGTCTATGCCAGGGCAAGATCGCCCGTTCGCATTAGCTTTGGTGGTGGAGGATCCGACCTGACTCACTTTTTTACGAATGAAAAAGGTGCCGTCATCAATTCTACAGTATCCTTATATACGCATGCGACTCTAAGAATCAGGGAAGATTTTAAAATCATATTATACTCACGGGATTTAAATGAATCCATTGAGTTTGAAGATTACGAAGATTTACTTAAGCGCGAATCAAATTTTAAACTTTTCCAATCCATCATTAAAGTCGCACGTCCAAATTTTGGTTTTGAATTGTTTGTTCATTCTGACTATCCCATGAACTCAGGACTAGGTGGATCCGCCGTGGTTTCTTCAGCCATCCTTGGTTGCTTCAATCAATTTAGAAAAGATAAATGGGACAACCATGAAATCTCCGAGTTGGCATTCCAAGCGGAAAGATTGGATTTAGGAATCGCGGGTGGTTGGCAGGACCAGTATGCTACCGTCTTTGGTGGGTTTAACTTTATGGAATTTGCGATGGACCAAAACATTGTCCATCCCTTGCGACTCTCAAAAGACACCATCATTGAGCTCGAGGAAAGTTTGATTCTTTGTGATACGGCGACGACTCATGACTCCGGAAACATCCACGATGACCAAAGGGAATCGATGAAACAATCAGATATAAAATTAAAAGTACAATCAAATGTTGAACTTACATATGAGATGCGAAATCATTTGCTGAGGGGACGATTGTTTCAATTTGGGCAGTGCCTTCACAAAGCATGGGAAATCAAACGTGGATTAAGTTCCAAAATTTCGAATCTATTCTTAGATAGAATTTATGAAGATGCCATGTTAAATGGTGCGATTGGTGGCAAGCTTTTGGGAGCAGGCGGGGGTGGCTTTTTCTTATTTTATGTTCCGCCTTTTGCCAAACATAAACTTTTAAATTGGATTGAGTCTGCAGGTCTTAACTATCGACCCTTTCGATTTGATGCAGAAGGGCTGCAAGCGTGGACGATTAGAGAGGATTTAGTAAAAAAGGATATTGCTGTTATATGATAAATATTGGAAAATTTGAAATTGGTTCGGGACGAGCATTTATCATTGCCGAGATCGGGAACAACCATAATGGCGATCTGAATAAAGCGTATCAGCTAGTTGACGTAGCAGTATCCGTCGGTGCCGATTGTGCCAAATTCCAGATGCGTCACCTAGATGAAGTGTATCGCCAGAAAAGTTTGAACAAATCGGGTGAGGACTTAGGAACGGAATATATTTTAGATCTTCTTGAAAGATTTGAATTGGATAAAGAATTCCATCGAAAGCTAAATGCGTATTGTATAGAGAAAGGCATACTGTATCTCTGCACGCCTTGGGACAATAAAAGTGTTGATATACTTGAAACTTTTCCTGTTCCTGCTTATAAGGTAGCATCTGCCGATCTAACGAATGTTTATCTGTTAGACCGTCTCATAGAAACGAAAAAGCCTCTGATTCTTTCAACGGGAATGAGCAACACAGAAGAAATTTTATTTACGAGAAATTATCTTCAAAATGCAAAAGCACAATTTGTTTTTTTACATTGTAATAGTACATATCCAGCACCACTACAGGACATCAATCTCAACTGGATGACCCAGTTGAAAGGGTTTCATCCTTATATCGGCTATTCAGGACATGAAAGAGGTATCAATGTGACCTTGGCATCGATTGCCATGGGTGCAATGGTAGTGGAACGCCATCTAACACTCGATCGCAATATGGAAGGTCCTGACCATGCAGCAAGTCTTGAAGTAGGAGAGTTTACGAAACTCGTCCAAGGAATTAGAGAGATTGAGCAGGCTTTGGGTACAGGCCAACAGGAACGAAAACTCAGCCAAGGAGAAATGATCAATCGCGAAAACCTTGCGAAAAGTTGTGTCGCTGCCAAACCCATTACAAAGGGAACCACGATTACCAAAGAGATGATCAAAGTTCTGAGTCCGGGACAAGGACTTTCACCTCAAAAAATCAATGATTTGATCGGGAAAAAAATCAAACGCGATATGTTGGAAGAAGATTATTTTTTTCCTTCCGATCTTTCGGAAAAGAAAATAGAACCAAAGCAATATCGATTTAAAAGACCTTGGGGAGTACCTGTTCGTTATCATGACTTCCAAGAATACTATGCTCGAGTGAAGCCAGATTTATTTGAATTCCATTTGTCTTACTCAGATATGGAACTCGACCCAAGTAAGTTTTTAAATGGCACCTATGATTGTGAATTCGTGATCCATGCACCTGAGTTATTTGAAGGTAGCCATCTTATGGATTTGGCAACACCTGATGATGCGTATCGAAACATTTCTTTAAAAGAAACGCAAAGAGTCATTGATATTACAAGGTCTCTCAAGAAATACTTTCCAAAAACAAAAAAGCCCTTTATTGTCGCAAACATTGGCGGTATCTCCATGGATGGAAACCTGCCAAAGGAAATCCTCCCGTCTTATTACGAGCGTTTTGGTAAAAGCTTGCAGCAGTTAGATATGGAGGGTGTTGAATTGATCCCGCAAACGATGGCTCCCTTCCCTTGGCACTTTGGGGGCCAAAGGTATCAAAATATTTTTGTGCAAATCGGTGAAATTGAAGAGTGGTGTAAAAAATTAAATTTGCGCATGTGTTATGATGTTTCTCACACGATGCTGACCTGCAATCACTTCGGTCTGGATTTTTATGATTTTTCCAAAAGAATCGCTCCTTTCACTGCGCACATTCATATGGGTGATGCTAAGGGGTTCAATGGCGAGGGTCTTCAGGTAGGTGAAGGAGAAATAGATTTCCAGAGATTAGGAAAAATCTTTTCTGAATTTGCACCTAACGCATGGTTTATTCCCGAAATATGGCAAGGACATAAAAATGGTGGGGAAGGCTTCTGGATCGCTCTTGAAAAGTTGGAAGGGATCTTGTAATGTCACGAGAAAAAGTTCGAAGTATCATCCAATCATCGATCGAAGTCAAAAGAAGTATATACGACTCAGAACCTTTGCTCAAACAGATTACGGATCTTGCTGCTCTTTGTTTACAATCCCTGAAAGCTGGTGGCAAAATTATCTTCGCTGGAAATGGTGGCAGTTTTGCAGATTCCCAACATTTAGCTGCCGAGTTTATTTCGAGGCTTCAGTTTGACAGAGACCCATTAGCCTCGGTTGCCCTAGGAACCAATAGTTCCTCAACGACGGCGATTGGAAATGATTATGGATATGACCAAGTTTTTGTGAGAGAACTAAAAGCGATCGCTCTGCCAGGAGATGTTTTTATACCGATCTCCACGAGTGGTAACAGTCAAAATATCTTGGCGACCCTAGAAACCGCAAAGGCCAAAAACTTACATGTCGTTGGTCTCACAGGGGAATCGGGTGGAAAGTTAAAGTCACTAGTTCCTTGCATCTGTGTACCTTCCTCACGGACAGAAAGAATCCAAGAATCGCATATCATGATCGGACACATTATTTGTGGTTTGGTGGAGGATGGTTATTTTCTTTCATGAAAAATCAACTAGGCGTCATGCAGGGAAGACTTCTTCCCAAATACAAAGGTCGTTACCAAGCACATCCAGTAGGATATTGGCAAGAGGAGTTCCCCATTGCCAAGTCGCTTGGATTGGATTGCATCGAATTTATACTCGACTACAACGATTTCGAGAAAAACCCTCTTTCCTCTGAGAAGGGAATCCAGGAACTTAAACAAGTGATAGGTGAGACAGATGTTTCTGTCGTATCCATTTGTGCGGATTATTTTATGGAAGCTCCTCTGCACTCTCCTGATATTGCTGTCGTCGAGGAGAGTAAGCAAGTGCTTTCACTTCTACTAAATCACGCAAGCATCCTGGGAGTAAAAGATATTGTCATCCCGTGTGTGGATCAATCCTCTTTGAAATCGAAAAGTGATAAGACGACATTCTATAACAATCTTCTACCTTTTGTAAAAATTGCGGAAGAAAAAGAGATTCGGCTCTCTTTAGAAACGGATTTAAACGCGTCCGAATTCTTAGAGATCCTTCAGATGTTTGGCTCTAAAGCAGTGTCTGTGAATTACGATATCGGTAATAGTGCCTCGCTTGGATTCAAGCCAGAAGAAGAGTTTGCTGCCTATGGAAAATTCATCACAGATATCCATATTAAAGACAGAAAATTAAATTCTGGGTCCGTGGAACTTGGAACAGGGAATGCAGATTTTCCGACGGTCATTGCCCTGATCAACAAGTTAGGTTATACAGGACCATTCATCATGCAAGCTTACCGCGATGAGGAAGGCTTAGAGATTTTTAAGAAACAGTTAGAATGGGTAAGAAAGAATTTTTTGGAAGGAATTAAAAATTGAACGATACAATTGCCATCATCCCCGCAAGAAGCGGTTCTAAGAGTATAAAAGACAAAAATTTGGCCTTGTTAGGTGGTCATCCGCTGATTGCGTATAGCATTGCCGCAGGCATACTTTCAAAAAAAGTAAGCCGGACCCTTGTTTCTACTGACTCAGAAGTTTACGCCACGATTGCCAAAAAATATGGGGCAGAAGTTCCCTTTATGAGACCAGCAGAGTTTTCTACAGACACTGCAACGGATAGGGATTTCATGTTCCATGCTATGTTGTGGATGAGAGAAAACGAGGAGGCTGTGCCAGAATATTGGGTACACTTACGCCCAACCACTCCTCTAAGGGATCCGATCCATTTGGACCAAGCATTGGAAACCTTGCAAGCGAATGGGGAAGCAACTTCCTTACGTTCGGCGCATCTCTGTCCCGAGTCGCCTTTTAAATGGTTTCGGAAGAATGATAGCGGGTATCTTACGGCGCTTGTGTCCGACGAAACTTCTTTAGACAGGTTCAACCTTCCGAGACAATCTTATCCAGATGTTTATATTCCAGATGGTTATGTAGATATCGTGCGCAGTTCCTTCGTATTGAATACGGAATTAATGCATGGAAACCGGGTGATTGGATATGTGTCGCCTGCATGCACAGAAGTAGATTCAAAGGAAGAATTGGATCTCTTAGAGTTCCAAATTAAAAAGTACGGATCACCACTTTTAAATTATTTGAATGAAATGGAGAAAAAATAAATGGCCGGTCATGGTTTTAGTCATATTCCACAAAACGTAGAAAAGGTGAATACCAAATATAGAAAGATTCAGACTCAGATTCCCGTGCCTGAGAGCCTGCCTTTATTAGAAAAAATGTACAAAACCGAATCTCGCTCTATGCATGGTCAAATGCCAATCATTTGGGACCGGGCAGAAGGATTTCAGGTTTTTGATCCTTGGGGAAATGCTTGGATAGATTTTAGTAGCACGATATTTGTTACAAATGCGGGACATGGAAATAAGAGAATCATCGAAGCTCTGAGAAAAGTTCTCGATAAACCTTTGTTACATACCTATACGTATGCAAATCTAGAAAGAATTGAATATATCGATTATCTCATTGAAAATACGCCTAAACAATTTGAAAAAGCGTTTCTATTGTCCGCTGGAACAGAAGCCACTGAGTGCGCTTTTAAGTTGATGAGATTGAATGGGAAAAAGCAGGGAAAAAAAAGAGGCGGCATTATTTGTTTTGAGGGCAATTGGCACGGACGAACTCTGGGCGCCCAAATGATGGGTTGGAATCCTGCGCAAAAAGAATGGATAGGATATTTGGATCCTAATATCTTTCATCTTCCTTTTCCGTATCCTTGGAGAGAAGAGGCAATGAAAAATCCAGTCCAATTCTTTAAGGACAGTCTAACAGAGATGTGTCTAAAGAATCAAATTGATCCTCAGACAGATATCTCTGGCTTTATGTTGGAAACGTTTCAGGGCTGGGGCGCCATTTTTTATCCCAAAGAATTTGTGCAAGCAGTCGTGGAATTTGCTCATCAGAATCAGATTCTTGTCGCCTTTGATGAAATGCAGGCAGGCTTTGGGCGAACTGGAAAATTATTTGGCTATATGCATTATGGTGTAGAGCCAGATCTATTGTGTTGTGGAAAAGGTGCGGCTTCAAGTCTTCCACTATCCATCGTGTTAGGTTCTGCCGAAGTGATGGACTTACCAGACATTGGATCGATGAGCTCCACTCACTCAGCGAATCCGATGGTATGTGCTGCAGGGAAAGCAAATTTAGAAGCTTTACTTGAAGATGGACTCATAACAAACTCTGAGAAACTTGGAAAAATCTTTCATGACCAGTTACAAAAAATGAGAGAACAATTTCCGAATCATATTAGTTCGATACAGGGCGTTGGACTTTTGGCTGCAGTCATCTTTAATGATCCATCTGGAAAGCCACTCGCTTCTCTCTGTGATACGATTGCAGAATACTGTCTGCAACGAGGGCTCATTCTTGTTCATACAGGACGCGAATCCATGAAATTGGCACCTCCCTTAAGCATCACTGAGGATGCACTATTCGAGGGACTTGGCGTTCTTTCTGGGGCCATAGCCGATGGAATCAAAAAACATCCATGATTAAAAACACTCGTCATACGGGAATCGTTGTTAGGGATTTAGACAGAGCTTTTAGGTTTTATGAAGCTTTAGGCTTTAAACTCTGGAAACGCGAAGTTGAATCTGGGGATTTCATTAGTACTGTTGTCGGGATTGAAAACGTGAAAGTGGAGACAGCAAAATTGAAAGCACCCGACAATTCTATGTTAGAGTTGTTACAGTATCACTCCCATCCGAAAGAAAAAGAAATTGTAAACGCACCTTCCAATCAGTTGGGTTGTTCGCATATCGCTTTTAGTGTGATTGATATTGATAAAACATGTGATTTTATTTTGCAACAAGGCGGCTCGCTTGTGAATCCGCCAGCCCTATCTGCGAATGGACTGGTAAAGGTTGCCTATTGCCATGATCCAGAAGGGGTACTTTTGGAATTAGTTGAGGAGATTATGTAATGGCAGATTATCTAAAAGTCGTATACGATGAGAAATCTCATCCATATACAAATTATCCTGAGCAACTTGTTTCCTATCTGTTTCAATCGTTTCAAATGAAACCTGGTATGAAATTTTTAGAGCCTGGGTGTGGGCGTGGAGATTTTTTACTGAATTTTCAGAAGCTGGGATTGGATTGTTATGGCGTAGACCTTTCACTTGAAGCGAAAACTTTTTTGGCAAAAAGTAAAATACCAGTCGAGATATGTAATGCCGATAAGGATCGATTGCCCTTTGATGACGATACTTTTGATATCATCTATAATAAAAGTTTCTTAGAGCATTTAAGAGAGCCAGATCATTTTTTAAAGGAAGCAAGACGAATCTTAAAGCCTGGCGGTTTGATATTATGCCTTGTTCCAGACTGGGAATCTAATTATAAAATCTATTTTGATGATTTTACCCATAGGACCCCATTCACCAAAGTTTCCTTAAATGATATTTTTAAAATCTGCGATTTCTCTAATATCAATGTTTATATTTTCAGACAGCTCCCGATTGTATGGAAATACCCGATTTTAAATTATTTTTGCGCTATGATCAGTCCCTTCATTCCCGTTCGCACTAAAAATAAATTTTTTCGATGGTCACGCGAACTTATGTTAGTTGGCTCAGCATATAAAGAGACCAAAGTCTAAGAAAAGATACATTTGAACTTAAATCTAAAGGATAAAACTGTGTTTGTTTCTGGTGGGACAAAAGGGATAGGTCTTGCCATTGTGAAAGGTTTTCTTGGCGAAGGTTGCAAGGTAGCCTGCATCGCTAGAAATGAAGACTTAATTGCTAGGATCGCTTCGGAGCTAAAACAAGAATATTTGGAAGAGAATCTACTTTGTCTGAAAGCGGATGCCACCCAGGAAGAAGAGTTAGTTTCGAGCCTAAAGAAAGTTACCGAAAGATTTGGAACGATTGATATATTAGTCTCAAATATAGGAAATGGAAAAAGTGTTCCAGATCCTCTTCCCGCAAAAGACCAATTTCGCACCGTTTGGGAAACGAATTTTACCTCCGCAGAAAATTTAGTGCGAGTCGGTATGAACTACTTAACCCCGAAAGATTCCTCTATTCTTTTCATCTCTTCCATTGCGGGAGTTGAGGCCATCGGAGCACCCACTGATTATTCGGTGGCAAAATCAGCCTTGATTGCCTTATCCAAGAACTTGGCACGCAAACTTGCGCCTAACATCAGGGTGAACTGTATTGCACCTGGTAATATTTTTTTTCCTGGTGGTAGCTGGGAGGAGAAGGTAAAACAAGATCCCGATCGTGTGAACCTAATCATACAAACGACAGTTCCCATGAAACGTTTTGGCACTCCGGAAGAGATCGCTGATGCTGTTTTGTTTTTAAGTTCAGAGAGAGCTACTTTTATCACAGGAAGTTGTCTCATCGTTGATGGTGGACAAACGGTAAGCCTTCACTAAAGGATATGTTATGAACGAACTATTTTCTTTAAAAGACAAAGTGATTGTAATTACAGGTGCGGCGGGACTGCTCGGAAGACAGCACGCTGACGCTATAGCCTCGGCCGGAGGAATTCCGATCCTACTTGATTTATACAAAGAGCCCGTAGAAGAATATGCAAAAGTCCTGCAAGAAAAATACGGAGTCAGAGCAATAGGCTTTCAAGTGAACATTACAAAGGAAGAGGAGATTCGTGCAAATTGTACGGAAATTGTTCAAACTTTTGGAAGGATCGATGGCTTAGTGAACAATGCAGCGAACAATCCGAAAGTCGAAGAGTCTTCGGATAAAAATTTCTCTCGTTTAGAAAATTTCCAATTTCATGTTTGGAATGATGATCTCGCGGTCGGACTTTCCGGTGCATTCTTATGTTCTAAGTATTATGGCTTTGAGATCTCTAAGAACCCAAAGGGAGGGTGTATCCTCAACATTTCTTCGGATTTAGGTATCATTGCCCCTGACCAAAGGCTTTACCAAAAGCCAGGACTTCCCGAAGAGCTCCAACCGGTTAAACCAGTGACATACTCTGTCGTGAAAGCTGGACTCATAGGACTTACCAGATATCTGGCTACCTATTGGGCAGACAAAAATGTTCGGTGCAATGCGATTTGCCCTGGTGGAGTGGAAAACAATCAGAACCCAGAGTTCATGAAAGAAGTCACCTCAAGAATTCCCTTGGGAAGAATGGCAAATAAGGATGAGTATAAAGGGTTAGTTGTATTTTTACTGGGTGATAGCGCTAGTTATATGAACGGTGCGATAGTGTCAGCTGACGGTGGTAGAAGCGTATGGTGATTTGGCTGATATGAAATTCGAACAAATTGTAAAATTGTGGAACTACTTAAGTCCAAGACGCAAAAAGCAATACATTATTTTACTTATCTTTATGATGTTTACCTCCATCGTCGAGGTATTTAGTATCGGATCCGTCGTCCCTTTTCTCGCTGCGATCACATCTCCAGAAATCTTGTTTAATGATGCGAGATTTGTGCCTCTCTTAAAGAATTTAAATATCAACAAACCATCTGAGTTATTATTGCCTGCGACCTTGATCTTTATGGTAGCCTCTCTCTTGTCTGGGGCCACACGGTTATTTTTAAGTTATGCCACCAATATGCTTTCTGTTGTTACAGGAGCGGAAATGAGTAAAGAGATTTACCAAAAAACTTTATATCAGCCTTTTGCGGTACATAACAATCGCAACAGTTCTGAAGTCATTAGTGGGATTATGGGAAAATCAAATAACGTAATTAGTTACGTATTGCAACCCATTCTAACGGTTCTCTCTTCCTTTTTTATCATTTCTGCAATTCTCGCTAGCCTAATGCTTATGGAACCGTATGTTACGATCGGTTCTTTTTCCATGTTTGGTTTTATGTATATTTATATAGCATATAGAACCAAACGAAAATTGGTCTCCAATGGAGAGGTTATCAATAAAAATCTAACCTATATTTATAAATCATTACAAGAAGGCTTAGGCGGAATTCGCGAAGTCATATTAGATGGTAGTCAAAAGTTTTATATCGAGTTATATAGTCAGTCCGATCTTCCTTATCGAAAGGCAATGGCAGACAATAGTTATCTATCATCCAAGCCGCGCTATATTATGGAAGCGTTTGGAATGGCCGCCATGGCCATCTTTGCCTATGTATCCGCAGTAAATACAAATTCGATCTTAGCGATTGTGCCCATTCTGGGCTCACTTGCATTAGGTGCTCAAAAATTACTCCCCATTTTTCAACAGGTTTACGCTTCCTGGGCCAATGTAAAGGGAGCTGAAAAAATTATGGATGATGTACTTGGTTTACTTGGCCAGAAAATGCCTGAGACCTCAGATTCAGATGGAAACCAAAAAAAATTGAAATTTGAAAATTTAATCGAAGTTAAAGACTTAAATTTTAGATATAATTCTGAGTTACCTCCGATTCTTACAAATTTTAATCTTAAAATCGAAAAAGGTTCTAGGGTCGGCATCATTGGAAAGACAGGGGCAGGAAAGAGCACGCTTGTAGATATCATCATGGGACTACTCGAACCTGAAAGTGGAAAGATCCTCATAGATGGTGTTGCCTTAGATGCGCAAAATTTAAGACCTTGGCAGAGAAATTTAGCACACGTACCGCAATCGATCTTTCTCGCTGACACTTCGATCTTAGAAAATATAGCTCTCGGCATTCCCAAAGGCCAAATCGATATCGATAAAATCAAATTGGCGGCAAGACAAGCTCAGATCGGGGAATTTGTAGAATCTTTGCCAGATGGATACAACACGTATGTCGGGGAACGCGGTGTTAGGCTCTCTGGTGGTCAAAAACAAAGAATTGGAATCGCTAGGGCTTTGTATAAAGAGGCTTCCGTCATTGTTTTTGATGAAGCAACGAGTGCCCTAGACAACGAAACCGAACAAGCGGTAATGGAAGCGATCAATCAATTAGATAAAAGCCTGACCATCATCATCATCGCACACCGCTTGAGTACGATTGAAAATTGTGATAACATTGTATCCCTTACTTAGAATGAGTATTTGAATATCAGGATTTTGAAAGAAATTCTCAATACATAATCTTAAATAAGAATCAGCAATCAATTTATAGTATTAAAAAGAATGAAAAATGAACCAAGGAAAAAATAAAAATGACAGCAAAGCTCTGCAGAGTGAGTAACACTCCTTTAAAACAAGTTCTGGATTTTGGTAAGCAACCATTAGGTAATGGATTTTTAGAAAAAAAAGATTTCGCCAATGAATATTTTTTTCCAATGTCTGTGGGATTTTCAGAAGTAAGTATGATGTTTCAGTTGCTTGAGCAACCAAATCCTGAAATTATGTTTCACGATCATTATGCTTTTTACTCCAGTACCTCTGGTTTCATGGCAAATCATTTTAAACAATTTGCGGAGGAAGTTATCAATTCTGGTTATCTCTCAAAGACCAGTCCCTTTGTCATTGAATTGGGTTGTAACGATGGAATTATGCTAAAGAATTTTGCCTCGAAAGGAATTCAACATTTGGGCATAGAACCTTCGTTAAATGTCGCCAAAGAAGCTAACAAACATGGAGTCAGAACCAGGTCAGAGTTTTTTTCGGAAGAGTTAGCAGAGACTATCGTTAAAGAAGAAGGCCAAATCGATGCCTTTCTTGCAGCAAATGTGATGTGTCACATTCCAGATATACTCGGTGTTGTCAAAGGAATCAAAAAACTGCTTAAACCAACGGGTGTCGTGATGTTTGAAGATCCATACCTAGGCGATGTCATTGCAAAAACTTCTTATGACCAGATCTATGATGAGCATGTGTTCTTGTTCTCAGCTCTATCCATCAAATATCTATTTGGACTTTGTGATATGGAACTCATTGATTTACAACCTCAGAAAACTCATGGCGGCTCTATGCGTTACGTCTTGGCTCACAAAGGTGCTTATCCCGTTAAAAACTCTGTTCCAGAAATCCTCGCGAAAGAAATGGCACAAGGTCTGGATAAATTAGAAACTTTCGATAAATTTAGAGAGTCCGTGGAACAGTCAAAAATCGATTTGGTAAATTTACTCAAAGACTTAAAAGCAAAAGGTAAAAAGGTAGTCGGTTATGCGGCCACTTCTAAGAGCACGACAGTCTTAAATTATTGCGGAATTGGTCCAGACTTAATCGAGTATATATGTGATACAACTCCCATCAAACAAGGAAAACTTTCTCCAGGAATGCATATACCTGTGGTTCCTTATGAAACTTTTGCTGCCAATTCGCCTGACTATGCTTTCCTTCTCGCATGGAACCACGCAGAAGAGATTATGGGAAAAGAAAAAAAATACGTAGAATCTGGTGGAAAGTGGATCATCCATGTTCCTAAAGTCCAGGTTTTGTAATTAGAATCTCGACGATTAGAATGTCGACTTGTATCAGCAAAATTGAAAGTTACTAAAACCAACTTAGACGGACTCATTCTCCTCGAGCCAAAAACTTACACGGACGAGAGAGGTTTCTTTTTAGAAACCTATGAAAGGTCTAGGTATAAAGCCGTAGGCGTTCCAGAGGATTTTGTCCAGGACAACCATTCTCGGTCTGAGAATGGGGTTCTTCGTGGCATGCATTTCCAGGTCAAACGACCACAGGCACAACTGCTGACCGTTATGCGAGGAAAGATTTTTGATGTTTGCGTGGATTTACGAAAGTCATCAGAAACTTTTGGTAAGTGGTATGGCATCGAACTCAGCGATGTAGGTCCCAGGCAGATTTATATGCCACCAGGCATTGCCCATGGTTTCTGTGTTTTGTCGGACTTTGCAGACTTACACTACAAAGTGAGTCGAGCTTATGACCATTCAGATGAATCAGGCCTTTTCTGGAATGATCCAGACGTCGGCATTGCATGGCCCATTCAAACTCCGAAGGTTACTGCTCGCGACGCTGCTTATTTGAAACTTGCAGATCTCACAATTGATAAATTACCGCATGAAATACCTCTCGAGAAAATATAAGGAATCCTTATGGAAGAAATAAAACTAAACCTTGGCTGCGCGTCTCGTCCTCTAAAAGGATATGTGAATATAGATATTGATACTATTGACCAAATGAAAGAGAGATATCCCAACCTTCAATTTGAAGAGGGGTTGGAAATCTTTCAGTATGATATCTTCCATTTGCCTTATCGGGACAGCGAAGTATCTGAAGTTCGTAGTGATTCCATGTTAGAACATTTATCTTATCTAGAGGAAAAGGAATTTTTCCTTGAAATGGTCCGAGTACTCAGGCCGGGTGGGAGATTGGTCTTCTCTGTTCCAGATTTCGAAGACACAGTAAAAAAGTGGCTCAGTGCCGAAGATGATTGGAGAGAATTTTATCGTAACGACGATGAGGCGATCGCCAAACAACATTGGTTTGGTCATTATTCTTATGCGACGAAAAGCCGGTGGGGATACTTAACAGCGAGTTTGTTTGGTCCACAAAACAGCCCCGGACAGTTCCATAAAAACTGTTATACGGAAGGTAAAATCCGCGCAATGCTCGGTAAACTTGGATTTGAGATTGTCGAGTTAAGCTTTTTTGATTGGAAAGGGGACAGAGATCGTATGATCCAGGTCTCTAGCATTAAAAAATAGAAATCACGTTGAAGGTAATTGAGCAAATCTCATGAGAAATACGATCATCCATATAGGAGCCAATAAAACTGCTTCTACCACATTGCAGAGAGCATTGTTTTCGAAAAGCAACCATCTGCAGTACATTGGTGAAGATGGGATTGGCTATCCTGATTATGCGAATGCTTTGAACTCTTTGATTTACGATGATGACCTTTACTACCAAAAAGAGGAATGTAAAAAATTATTTGAAAACAACCTCGCGTCCCGAGAAGACAAAACATTAGTTTTTTCTAGCGAAGATGTACTAACAAGTACTGTTCCTGTCGCTTGTGCCAAACGACTTCACTCCTTTCTGCCAAACGCAAAGGTACTACTTGTCACTCGAAATCAGTTCACGGCTGTTCCCTCTTTTTATGCCAACCATGGCGCTTTTTTAAAACCAGCACCACCTTCTTACTTTAGAAGGCATGTATCTTTACAGGAATGGATATCTTTCCAAGAAATTTTTATCAAGTATGGGGCACTCGCAAGTTTTAAATACAATACCTTGGTTTCCATTTATGAAAATTTGTTTGGGGCAGATAATATTCATATATTATTATTTGAAGAATTCCAACAGGATAAGAAGAAATTTGCAGAAAAGCTTGGTGATTTATTGAAGATTGAAGTGAAAGAAATTTTGGAAGCTCTTGAAGGAAGACACGAGAGAAAACGATACACAGGCAGAATGCTTACTTACAATCACTTCCGAACCAATTTTTTTTGGGGCGTAAAGTTTTCCAAATTTATACCTTTTGGCAATCCGTTGGTACGGAAGTTTTATGGTTTCCTGGAACAAGGAACAGCTGCAAAAATTCCTCTAAACGATGAAATCAAAAAGAAAATTTCAGGATTATATGCAGTCGAAAATTCAGAACTTGATCAGAAGTATCATTTAAATTTAGCAAAATATGGTTATCCCATGATAAAGACAAATAGCAAGGAACAAGCATCAGGTGACAAATATGAATTTTGAACTGTTTGGTCCATCAATAACGGATCTAGAAATCAACACTGTCATGGATGCCATGAAAAATGGTTGGTATGGTGAGAAAAAGTATTGGTATGTGGAAAATTTTGAAAAAGAATTTGCCAAATACCATGGTCGCGCTTATGCGATTATGACTCCAAATTGTACAACGGCGATTCACCTTTTATTGCTTGGACTTGGGATCGGTCCAGGGGATGAAGTGATCGTTCCCGAGTGTACATGGATTGCCTCTGCGACTCACATCACTCATGTCGGCGCCAAAACAGTGTTTGCTGATATTGATGAAAAAACATGGTGCATGTCTGCTGAAAGTTTGGAAAAGACGATCACACCAAAAACAAAAGCGGTCATCGTCGTTGATCTGTATGGAAATATGCCTGATATGGATGCCATTCGAGAGATCACAAAAAAACATGGAATCTATCTCATTGAAGATTCCGCTGGGGCTCTCGGTTCTGTATACAAAGGCCAAAAGGCGGGTAGCTTTGGTGTAGGATCTGTATTTAGCTTCCACAGAACAAAAACGATTACTACAGGCGAAGGTGGAATGCTTTTACTCGATGACAAAAAGATATTTGAGAGATGCCATTTTCTGAGAGACCATGGAAGATCCAAAGAAGTTCATTATTTTAACACAGAAGTTGCGTTCAAATATATGCCTACCAACTTACTTGCCTCGCTCGGATTTGCCCAATTCCAAAGAGTGGAAGAGTTAGTGTTAGCAAAACGTAAATTGCTATTATTTTATCGGGAAATCTTTTCCGACATTCCCGATCTCTATTTAAATCCAGAGCCACCAGAAGGTAGGAATGGAGCTTGGTGTACGTCTCTCATTTTTGGACATAGCCACAATGTGACGAAGGAATCTGTCATGAAGGCATTGAATGAAAAGGGATTGGAAGGAAGGCCATTTTTCTATCCGCTCAGTTGCATGCCTGCATATGGCGGTGCCTCACCGGAGAAGGAAGCCAAAAATCCGATCGCCTACGATCTTTCGAAGAGAGGGATTTGTCTTCCGGCAGCATTCCAAACGGACGCACAGAATTTACTAGAGTATTGCAATGCCATTCGTTCGATTATAGGTTTTCAAGAAAGGAAGGTTACATTTTGAATCATATATCAAGTGTTAGTATTAAGGAAATGCCGATTCATTTAAATGACCAGGGATATCTGGCAGCTTTTGATGCGGCAAAGGATTTTCAAATCGATGTGAAACGTTTTTTCATCGTTTCTAGTCACAAAAATGCGCAGAGAGGAAAACATGCGCATAAAGCTCTGACGCAAATCCTCATTTGTGTCAGTGGTAGCTGTCGGGTACTCGTAGATGATGGTCAGGAAAAAAAGGAATACCTTCTTGACCGACCCAATCTAGCACTAAAGATACCGAATCACATTTGGGCCGAACAAAACTCAGAATCAGATAATACCGTACTCGTTGTTGCTTGTGATCTCCCTTTTGATGAGAACGATTACCTTCGTAACTACGATGATTTTTTAGAATTTAGAAAAGGGACGTAAAGCCTCATGACTTTATTTGATTTTACGGTCAGTCAGTCTGACAGAGCTAAGATGAAAAATCAGACTCCACTCGTGGTTTGGTTTACTGGATTATCTGGTTCCGGCAAAAGTACGATTGCCAATCGTCTGGAAGAAAAATTACACCAAGCGGGAAAACACACTTTCATTTTGGACGGTGATAACGTAAGACATGGGTTAAATAAAGATTTAGGGTTTAGCGAATCAGATCGAGTGGAGAACATACGTAGAGTGGCAGAAGTATCGAAGCTTCTTTTTGATGCTGGCCTGATCGTCATCGTTACTTTAATTTCACCGTTTCGTGCCGATAGAAATCTAGCCCGTAATCTATTTAAGAAAGGTGAATTTTTTGAAGTATTTGTAGATACACCACTGGATGTTGCAGAGTCTCGCGATCCCAAAGGTTTATACAAAAAAGCAAGAACGGGTGAGATCAAAAACTTTACCGGTATTAGTTCACCGTATGAGGCGCCAGATGCGCCAGACTTTCGTATCTTGACGACGGAGTGCTCTCCTGATGTTGCCAGCTCCCAAATCCTTTCGAGGTTTTTTAAAATTTAAATGAAAATAGTTGTTACAGGCGCCCTTGGACACATCGGCTCCTCATTCATTCGAGTCTTACCTGAACATTTCTCTGATTTAAAGATAATCCTAATCGATAATCTAATGACGCAGAGATACTGTTCTCTCTTTAATCTTCCAAACAATGCGGAGTATGAATTTATCGATGCAAGTTTAGAAAATTTAGATCTAAGTCAAATTTTAGATCACGTTGACTATGTGATCCACCTTGCAGCCATTACAGATGCAGCAGGAAGTTTTGGGAAAGCGGAACTTGTGGAAAAGAACAATCTTTCCTCAACAAAACTAGTCGCAGAAGCATGTGCAAAGTCAGGGGCTAAGCTAATCACTTTATCATCCACGAGTGTATACGGGACGAGCGCAACTTTGGTCGATGAAAATTGTTCTGCTGCCGAATTGAAACCACAAAGTCCTTATGCCATCACCAAGCTCAAAGAAGAAGAGTTCGTGCAATCTCTAGTGAAATCGTCGGGGCTAAAAGCTTCGATTCTAAGGTTCGGAACCATTTATGGAGTCTCACCGGGGATGCGATTCCATACAGCGGTTAATAAATTTTGTTGGCAGGCATCATTTAACCAACCCATCACTGTTTGGCGGACAGCCTACGATCAGCTTCGGCCTTATCTAGATTTACGAGATGCTTGTCGTGCACTCGTACATATCATAAAAACAGATCTATTTGATGGCGAGATTTACAATGTATTAACTAAAAATATTACCGTTCGCGAAGTCGTGGATTGCATCAAAGAATTCAAGTATGATCTCACGATTCACTTTGTTGACAACCAAATCATGAACCAATTGTCCTATGAAGTTGCTTCAAAAAAATTCGAAACTACAGGATTTGTTTTTAACGGCGATATCCGTAAAGGGATAGGGGAAACGATGGCTCTTCTTGGAAATCGAACAAATGGAAACAGATAAAATCAATCCCAATATGAGAGATTTGACAATACTTTTGGCATTAAAGGATCGCGAGGTTTATACACAAAGGTGGATTGACCAAAATATCTTTCCTGATTTTTACTACGTGATAGCTGATGGTAGTTATGCTGACCATAATCAAAAAATATTTAGTCAAGTAAATTTAGAAAATGTGAATTACATTCGTTTTGTTCCAGATAGTACCTATCCTATTTATATTCAGAAGCGTTTAAAATCATTAAATGAAATTAAAACAAGATTTGTTTTGTATGCCGATAATGATGATTTTCTAATCAGAGATGGTCTCAATCAGATCATGGATTATTTAGACCAGAATCGTGAAATCACGCTCGTGCAAGGAACAGTCGGAAGAGTGGTAGAAGAGAAAGAAGGTAACTTTTCAAAGATTTCAAACTGGGACCATCATCTTTCTAATGGAACAGCTTATGAGAATATAAAAGTATGCCTTTCTACTTATTATTCACTTTTCTATTGCATTTCAGAAACGAAAATTCAGAAAAAGATTTTTGAATTGTTTGTAGAGTCAGGAACTGTCAGCCCTTATTTAGTCGAAGAATTTCAAACTTATTTTTCAATCGCAATGTCAAGACCGAAGGTGTTACCAAACTACTATTACATACGATTAGCCAATTCAGTGGGTTCCCAAGATGCCGGGTTTTCTGAAAAACATAAATTCGATCTGTGTTTGGATCAGAATTTCCATCATAGCTTCCATTTTTTGGTAAATCAGTTATCCAGTTACCTTCCTGAGATCGATAAAAGTTTACTGTTAGAAGAACTACGACAATACCAAATCTCCAAAATTAAGACAAGACACCTACGGTTGAAAGAACATATTCTAGTAACTCTAAAATCAAAAATACAGCGTGTAACCAAATCGATGCATATGGTATTTAAGAAGAAAGTATTTTCTGGTAAGGACATGGGGGCAATTTTTAATTCATAGGTTGATGCTGCCTTGAATTCGAAATGATTTCTTTCACCTTTAAGTTATGCTAAACAAAAATATTCTCATTTCAGGTGCAGGCCAATTAGGCTCTCGTTACTTGCAAGGATTGTCAAAGTGTCAAAATCCACTAAATATTTATGTCCATGATCTGTCCTCCGATTCCCTAAAACTAGCGGAAGATAGATGGGGAGAGGCAAATGAGAAGGAAATAAAACACTCTGTACGGTATCTAACAGATTTAAACGAGATCCCAAAATCGATACATCTTGCAATCGTTTCCTCTACATCCACTCAACGTCCCAATCAGATTGCAGAGATCAAGGCAAATGCAATTGTTGAGAACTGGATTCTTGAGAAAGTATTGGCTCAGAGCCTCGCTGGTTTAAATCTAATTGAGACTACATTGGGAAGGGGAGCGAATGCTTGGGTGAACACTCCGCTTAGAAATATACCTTGGTACCGATCCATCAAGAATTCTCTGAAAACCGTCCCACCCTTGGACATAGTTTTAGAGAGTGGTCCCTGGGGACTTGCCTGTAACGCCATTCATTTTATAGATCTGGTGGTTTGGTTTACAAATGAAAAACTAATCAAACTCCATACAAGCGCTCTAGAAGCACAATGGCAACCAGCAAAGAGAAATGGATATTGGGAAGTATTCGGCACATTGATAGCGGAATACTCTGGTGGTTCCAAGTTAGTCCTTACTTCCTTTGAGGAAGGTGAAAAAACGATTCTAATCAATATCTCAGATAACATAGACGAGTGGACAATTAATGAAGAGACAGGGATAGCAAGATCTAAAAAAGGAAATGAGATTTTGGGTAGACTTCCATTTCAAAGTGAAATGACGGGAGCTCTTGTCGACGAAATTCTCAATACAGGAAAATGCAATTTATGTCCGCTTATTGATTCGATACGTATGCACGAGATTTTATTAATCGCACTATTGGAACATTGGCAGATCAACATGGATCCGGATGCAAAGGTATTGCCAATCACATGATCGAAGCACGTAAAAATTTATGGCTCCTCGGCACGGGGCCGCATGCGAGAGCCTATGTGAAAGTGTTAAGCGAGATGGCAACGGAATATGAAGTGATTGGTCGCAGTGAAATATCAGCCTCTGAATTTTCTACGTTAACAGGAAAAAATGTATTATCTCGCGACCTAACTCAATCTCTCAAGAGAATCGGTGCACCAGACTATGCCATAGTTTCTGTTAGTTTTGACCAGCTTGCTCAAGTTTCTATTGAACTCATCCATGCTGGAGTTAAAAATCTTTTGATTGAAAAACCCGGTGGACTCAATTTACAGGAGATCACAGCGATCCACTCCGCGGCATCAATCCATAAGACAAAAGTTTATATCGGCTATAACAGGCGCTTTTACGAGGCAGCAATCTATGCACGTAGACAAATTGCCGCCGAAGGTGGTGCGCTCAGCTGTCATTTTGAGTTTACGGAATGGGCGTCTACGATAGAAGATTGGAATGTCTCGCTCGATATCAAAAATCACCTTCTCATTGCTAACTCATCCCATGTGATTGATTTGGCTTTCTTTTTATGTGGGAAACCCAAAAACATGCAGAGCTATCATAGCGGCGAGATTTCTTGGCATACTAGGTCTGCACGGTTTGCCGGATCGGGCGAGACAGAAACGGGTGCCTTGTTTAGCTATATTGCGGATTGGCAGGCACCTGGCAGATGGGGTGTAGAAGTCATGACCCGCGAGAATCGATATATCTTCCGACCCATGGAACAATTGCATAAAGTAAAGCTTGGATCTGTTACCTTGGAATCGGTAACTTTGGACGATGCAATGGATCGCGAATTTAAACCCGGTTTATTCAGGCAAACCCAAGCATTTTTGAAAGATGAAATCGCAAACATTTGTTCTCTGGAGGAGCAGGTGCGAATGATCACTATTTATTCAAAAATGGCGGGATACAGCAATTCACTCTAATCGTTTTTAAACATTACGAATTTAAAAACGGAACACTCGTTATACCAATTCACAAAAACAGAGCATGCTGGAAAATAACATCTTCGAAAATAAGAAACTTTTGGCGATCATTGACTCTCCTATCAATGCTCTAATGCTCAGCCAAGTTTTAGAAAGTAATTTTGAACTTCATATCATCTATGTATTTGATCCAAAAAGAAAGAATGTAACAGAATATATGGAAACCATGAAGTTAATTTTGTCTGGCATTCCTATAGCATCTGAACGGCTCATTGAGATTGATTCTGATAAATTTTGGGAAGGAAGAGTTAAAGAATCTGTTGATCATGGCTTCCTCGTTGATTTAAAAAAAGCAAATATCGACTCATTTACAATCATAGGAAATTATAAGAACAATCCAGTAGCCAAAATTTTATTTGAAATGACGGAAATGATATTTTTATATCATTCAGCCAATGAGCTTCAAGAAATTGCGGATGATAAGTTATCGTTTAAACTGAAAACGTTCATCAAGCGGATTTTAAATGGAAAGCTCAAGCTGGCAGCGCTTTTCAAAAAACAAATCATTATCTCTCCTATCCGGATACAGTTTCCTAGTCTGAAAACCATCCACGTCGATTTGGTAAAGGCTCAATATGGAATTCAGTTTGATCGTAAGTTACCGGAAAAGGGAGACTTTGTGCATATCATGCTTCTGATCACTGGAGATGAGCCTGTGCACCCAGGGGATGCTAATCCTTCGAATTTTTTGAAATATTTAGAGGCGCATGTTAGAAGCGTTCAGTTGGTTTTAAGGTCAGAAAATCTGAAAGCGCAAATAAGAGTATTTGTCAAAGAACATAAATCTTATTTACCGCTCACCAAAGAGGAGAGAGGGGCACTTACCAAAGATCTGCGGGAAATCGGTTGCGAAGTCATTTTTGTAAACGATATACTTCCAAAAACTCTAAGAGTCATTCCTGGAGAAATGTTATTATCTTTTTTGAAAATAGACATTTTAACGGGTGAAGCATCCGCTTTTCTTTTGAATTGTGCAGGATCATCAGTTTCCTGTTATATTTCTGTTACCCAGTTTTCCTCCTTTAGAACCAAAGAGGAAGAAGGTCGAACGCAAGCTTTTCTTCATATCAATCAAATGCTCACCAAACCAGCAAATGTCATTTGATATAAAACCAAGAGATCGCAAATTGAATCTTTTAGAAATCATAAAACGTTATACGATCTCCGTTGAAGGGTTGGGTCTGATACTTTGCCTCCACCGAGTCAGTCTCAAAAAAAAAGATTCTCTGAATTCTTCTCTTTTTGTTGATATTGATCATTTAAACCTAGTCATCGATACGTTTTTGAAATCAGGCTATTCTTTTATTTCCTTTGATGCGTTTGTGAAGGAAATCGAACAAAAATCAAATGCCAAAAAAATCATCACGATCACCTTTGATGATGGTTATAAAGATAACTTTGATATTGCTTTGCCATACTTTGAATCTAAAAAGATTCCTTTTTTGATTTATTTGACAACTTCCTTTTTGGATGGTACGGCCCAACTTTGGTGGTTTGCTCTCGAGGCTTATTTGGATTCGGAAGGTGAAAAAGTAGATCCCGCAGGAAACAAATACACAGGATTAAGTTTAAATCAAAAGTTACATTTGTTTCTCAGCTGGCGCGAACAGATTCTAAAATCAACAGAATCAAAGGAAAATGCGTTCAAACAATTATTTGGAAACTTAGATTGGATATCCCTCAATCGCCAGCTAGCACTGAGTTGGGAGGACACCTGCGTGATGCAAAAGTCGAACCTTGTTTCCTTTGGGTCACATACGATCAACCATCCGAATTTAGCGGAATGTTCTGAAGAGGAAGTTAGGAAAGAACTTTCTTTAAGTAAGTCGTATCTTGAAAAAAAGTTAGAAACAAGCATTTCACATTTTTGTTATCCTTACGGCTCACGTAATGAATGTGGGCAGAGAGAGTTTGGTATTGCGAGAGAGGTCGGATACAAAACGGCTACTACGACAAGGTTTGGAAATATATTTCCAGAGCATAAAAGTCTTTTATTCTCATTACCTAGAGTTAGTATCACGAGTGATTTTACTATCAAAGAGTACCGGAAAAATTTGTTACGCAGGTTTATGCGTGGATCAATTATTAGCCAATGAAAGTGCTAATTGTAAATACCAGTGATATTGAAGGTGGGTCTGCAAAATCGGCGCTAACTTTGCATAAAGAATTTTTAGATTTTGGCATCAGTTCCGAGTTTTTGGTGCAGACCAAAAGTTCGATGGCAGAGGGTGTGACTGGAAACAGTGGAAAGCTTAATAAATTAAAAGTAGCGATTCGCTCTAGGCTAGATAGATTACCGCAGATTTTTTACCCCAATCGTTTAAAGTACCCATTTTCTAATTCATTTTTACCTGTTGAAGGCGAGGTGAAACGGAAGTTTGCTGAAGCAGATATTATCAATTTACATTGGGTGAATAATGGATTTATCAGTCTTGAATATTTAAAAAGTTTAAAGAAACCGATTGTTTGGACGATGCATGATTCCTGGGTCTTTACGGGAGGCTGCCATCTTCCTTTCGATTGCCTTAGATACCAGGCAAAATGTGGAGGCTGTCTCAGTTTACAGGCAAAGAGCTCCTTTGATTTATCTACTATTAACTGGTACAGAAAAAATAAAGTATTTATTCAATCAAATATAACATTCGTATCCCCCAGTCAGTGGCTGGCGGGTGCAGCTCGATCCAGTAGTTTATTAAAAAATAAACCAATCGAGACGCTTGGAAATCCTTTAAACCAAAAAGTATTTAAACCTTTAAATCAAAAATTTGCTCGAGAAGTATTGAACCTTCCTGATTCGAGTTTTGTATTAGGTTTCGGTGGAAATGCAGTGGTCTCCGACCCAAATAAGGGATTTAAAGAGGTCGTTGCGGTTTTACAATCGGGAAAATTAAAAGCAAAGAACATCACATTATTGGTATTCGGGAATAAGGACAGAGTGGATCTCAAAATCGAAGGTGTGAAAATTATAAATATGGGCATCATCAGTTCTGATTATCTGATGGGTTTGGTTTATTCGTCGATCGACTGTTTGCTTGTCGCCTCAAAGTCGGAAAATTTTCCTTATGTCATTTTAGAGGCACTAAGTTGTGGTACTCCTTCAGTTGCCTTTCGTGTCGGAGGAATCCCTGAATTGATTACTCACAGGAAAAATGGATATCTGGTTTCCCCGTATGATCTTACAGACTACGCAGATGGCATTAATTTTGTTTATAAGTTAGGAAAGGTTTCGATGCTCAAGTCTTGTGCAAGCAAAGCAGCGCAATTTGAAGCTTCGAAAATTGCAAAAAAATACATCTCTCTTTTTGAGACTTTGATACTAGCGAACGGAAGCAGATGATTGGAAAATTTAAAACTTATATAAATCAATTTTTAGTCCGTAACATTTTAAAGACAGTTGTGTTTACCGATGCTATCGATACAAAGCCTGTTTCTTCCATATTCGGTTTAGAGAGAGGCACGCCAATAGATAGGCATTACATTGAAAAATTTTTATCAAAAAATCGGGAAAGGATTTCAGGTGATTGTTTAGAAGTAGGTGATTCGGTTTATGCAAAAAAATTTGGGAGTACAAAATCCATTCGTATTCTAGAGTTTGATTCCGAGAAAACTCTTCTAACCCAAACAGCATTGTTTTGTGATCTTGGAAATCCAGAGGCAATACCCGAAGCAATCTTCGATACCATCATCTGTACCCAAACACTAAACTTTATTTTTGATCTTGAAAAGGCGATGAGATCCATATACAAACTCTTAAGGCCTGGTGGATCAGCCTTATTAACGGTCGGTGGGATATCCCAAATTTCCAAGTATGATTATGAACGCTGGGGAGACTATTGGAGATTTACTGATCATTCGCTTTCAAAATTAGCACAGCTTGTTTTTCGAAAGGAGAATTGCACTTTGTTAACTTTTGGAAATGTTGCAACTTCTTGTTTGTTTTTGCAAGGAGTCGCCTATGAAGATGTGAAGGATAAAAGCATATTTGAGGTGAATGATAGTAGCTATCAGATGATCATTGTTGGAATATTTATTAAGGATTAAAATCATATGAATGAAAAACAAGTTATACCAGATATTAACACTTTCTATGTTGACGATGTTGCGAAAAGCTACGAATCAAATCGTGTCAATGATAGATTTTGGAAATGGGAACATGAAACATTGTCGAAGATTCTTCAAGATGGAAAGAAAATAAACACAATAGTCGATTGTCCAGTAGGTACTGGACGATTCTTTTCAATTTATAAAACTCTCAATGCAAAAATCACGGGAGTTGATATTTCGCCTGATATGTTGAAAGAGAGCAAAAATAAAATGGAACTACTCGGTATATCTGACCAAGTAAAACTACTAAGTTCTGATCTATTAGACTATAAAAAGGAAGAATATGGGGAAGCAGATTTATTTATTTCTTTCCGACTGTTTCATTTGATAACTCCTACTAAAATTGAAGCAATGGTTAATAAAATCGCCAGTGTTTCTAAGGATTTCGTAATCTTACAGATATTTAATGCAAAGGATTTTAGTATTCCTAACTTCGTTGACAAACTTAAATCAGGTCTAAATAAAGATGACCTTGATTTCCTTCTTAAATTAAAATATGTTTATCGTTCGATCCGGACAATATTTTCTTTCTTATTGAAACGTACTGGAATTTCAATTTCGAAGGGAACCCCCAAAAATTCATCGAATTACTTTTTTGATATTACATTTAGTCATAATTTAACAGAAATAAAAAAGTTTTTCTTAAATAATGGGTTCGAGATGATTGATAAATTTGATCTATTAGATTCGGAACATTTTAAAACTGAAGCCATCTCGACTTACACTTCCATTTTAATTTTAAAGAAAATAAAAAAATAAGCGTGCTTCAAAAAATACAGATTCTCTTTAAAGATCGTAGGGATAAGCACGGTCTATCGATTTTATCTCGCTCAAAAGTTTATCGGCTATTTAATTTTACTAAGGAAAATCCACTATATTATTT
>NZ_RQGD01000039.1 GCF_004770745.1 Leptospira ognonensis
ATAAGAAAGGAAGCAAAAAGAAGTAGGGGCTAATAACTTCTCTACCGCCAGCTTCCCAGAGTAAGGTCTGTTTCTTGGCTTTTGCTGTGTGGATCGCATCCGATAACTCATCAAAACCTGCATAGCCTTCATTCGTACGAATAAAGGCGCCACCTGTCTCCACTGCTATCCTCCGTAGAAACTCAAAATCGGGAACACTCTTACGCTTTTGAACGGAAACATTTGAAGAAATTTCATAGTCATTGCCTGCAGCATCGCCTGATAGATTTTTATTTGATACAACTGACTTAAGTAAGTTAAATGTTAGATCTGTTTCAGCGCCTTGTATCGTACCCAAAGCTACAACATGAACGGGAATGCCTAGCCTCGAGAAATTTTTAATATATTCCAACCCCTTAGCTTTTTCATCTTCTGAGGCATCCCCATCTGAATATAAGACAACCTGAAACCCTTCTCCTAAATATCTTGAGGAATTTATCAATTCTTGAAATGCCGAAACATAATTTGTGCCGCTATAAAAGGTGTTATGCTGGTTCATCTGATTAAAAAGGATATCATTGATCCAAACAGGGTCCGGTAGTGGATGGGAGTGTTGTACAGCTGATCCAGCAAATGTTATGACACCAAAAGAAACTTGATCGGAATTTCGTTTTAATAATTCCATCGAGTGGAATCTTGACTCTTCGAATCTGGTTCGAGGGACAAAAGAATAACCATCGAGGATCTTGACATCTTCTGCATCCATACTCCAAGATCCGTCGAATACAAAATAAACAGATGTTTGATTTGACTCAATTTTGGAATCTCCACTAATGTTTGGCCCCGCTAAGGAGACAACTAAAGATAGAAAAGAAATGGATAAGAAAATTTGATAGAACCAAAATTTCCAATATCCCGACAATTTGCCATCTTTACTGCTCAAAAGCATTGTTAGTTTACTGACTTTGGAAGGATGAACTAAATTACTAATTTCTCTTATAGCCAGGTATTGCATTCGGATAAACCAAATGCAAAACAGGAGAGCCGGTACGGATAAAAGTAATACTAACGGGTAGAGAAAGCCCATTATCGAAGTGGCCTCCGAAACCAAATGCCATTCCCGAGAAAAAATATAAAAAAGAAGATTACAGAAAGTATTGAAATGGGAAGAAATAGTGACACTCTCTCTGTTACTTTTTTGACTTCTAAGGGATGTTTTTCTAATTCACTAATTTCTCTTAATATCGATTTTAACGAATCCCCCTCTTTTGCTCTGTAATATAATCCTGCCGCTTCATTCGCAATCTTCTGTAAACTTTCATCTTTAAGGCTTGTTACAACTTGTTTTCCATCAGCACCGATAAAGGGAGAACCATCTGACTCATACACTTCAATAGGCGTTTCACCAGCAAGTCCGACTATGTATAAATGAACGCCTTCTTTGATGGCGGCTTTTGCTGAAATCAACGGATCGATACCGCCAGAATTTTCACCATCTGTAATGATTAGAATCGCTTGTTCTCTATTCTCTACCTTAACTTTCTTTAGCTCTTCTAATGAATAGAGTATCGCATCTCCTATGTTAGTTCCTCCCGCTTTATTATGATCAATGGTTTGAAAGTGGATGCTATCAATAGCCTTTTTCATCGCTGTTTTGTTATTAGTAAACGGATAATGTAAATATACCTTTCCACTAAAGACAATGATTTCTGTTCGATTTCCTCGAGTATCATCCAAATACTCTTTTACGAGTTCTTTCATTGCCTCGAGTCTATTGGGACGAAAATCTGCAGCCTGCATACTTGCGGAGAGATCGAGTGTGATGGTCAAATCAATCCCCTCTAGATGAATGGAATCCCTTGGTAAGGATAAAGAAGGTCCAGAAAGACCAAAAACCAAAAAAGAATAAGCCAATATTTCCGATTTCTTTACAAGTTTCTCCAAAAAGGAGGATTGATTTTTTTTATCCGCATTCCAACCTAATGGGGCAAATAGAATCGTATCCGTCTTATATCCATACTTATGGACAAAGTAAACACCAATTAACAAAAGAAGTGCGTAAGGATATTCGAAACTCAAGTTAATTTTTCCTTAGACTTTGTTTTTAGAGTTCTTACTTTTTCTATATAACTGAGAGCGAGGGCAGTCGTCGGTTCTTCAACTTGATAAGAAGAGAGCACAATCTCCGCAAAAAGATCGTGTGGGGCCTTTAAAACAGACTTAAAACTTTTCGATAGGACGTTTGTCCAAGCATGCGTCGACTTTGGATTCATAGACTTTATGTAAAATTCCAAAGAAGATTTTTCATAGCCTTTGGCAAGATTTACGATTCGAATAAACTTACTTAGCTCCATGATCGCCAAACGCGGGCTTGTTTGTGCCAGTTCTTCAATTTGTTTTAACTTTGGCGCTTGATCAACGAATGAGATAGGATGAAGAGATAATTTTTCATCTTTCACTGTTTGTGCAGGATTCACTTTCGGCTTAAGGGATGCTAACCACTTGAACAACTTATAGATTAGATAAAATCCGATTCCGATAACCCAAGGCATTAAAAGCAATATGGGAACAATTACCCTCAAAAAATAAACCTCACTTTCAGATAAAATTTCCATAGGGAGCAGTTCACTTATTGAAAGTTTCATGATGTTGAGATCCTTCTTTTGCGCGCAAAAAAATGACCTAACGAATGGTTTGCGGAAACATTACTTGGGAAAGATCCCCAAGTGAGCCCGTATTTTAAAGAAAGTTCTTTTAAATGATCTTCTTGTTCCACTAGCGTCCGAATGGAGCGAGCAGATGTATGTAAAATGTTCTGTTCATTTTCCGGATCTTTGAATTGAAATTTTAAATATTTTGATTGAGAGTATTCAAAAGGCTCATATACATGCATGAGAGCCAAATCATGCGAACTTACCAAATAACGCAGGTCATCCGGCATATCTAAATCAATAAAATCTGAGATCAAAAAGACGACAAATCGATGTCCTTTTCTTCTTTGAAGAGAATGGATCGCGCTACGAATATCAGTTTTACCTGAAAGAGAAGGATTGTCACGATGATAAACAAGTCTCTCTAACATTTGATATAGCTGTCGTCTACCGGTCTTGGCAGGAGACTCAGCGAGTATCTGGTCATTAAAAAAAACATATCCCAATCGATCGCCCGTCTTAATCGTGCTATATGCGAGAGTTGCCGCAAGCTCTACAGCATGTTCAATTTTAGTCTTCTCCTGCCAGCCTGTATACATGGAAGGACTAACATCCATAGCAATATAGATATTACGCTCTCTCTCTTCCTGGAATATTTTAACGTAGGGCTCACCTAATCGAGCAGTCATATTCCAATCTATGAGCCGAATTGATTCGCCATTGACATACTTTCTAGCTTCTTTGAATTCTGTTCCCTTTCCAGGAATTTCCGTTAAGTAATGTCCATCTAACAGAGATGATGCATTTTTCTTGGAAATCAATTCCAAAAGATGCACTCGCTTAAGTATTTCGATTGAGGAAGTTTGGCTCACTAAATTAACTTCTCGCTAGGCGGGAGCTTTTACCGTTTGTAATATCTTAAGGATTAGATCTTCCGATTTCATGCCTTCGGCTTCTGCCATATAATTTAGAGATACTCGATGCCGAAGCACCGATAGCGCCACCGAACGTACGTCTTCCGCCGTAGCAAAATCTCGACCATGCATCAAAGCCACAGACCTGGCAGTTTGTGCCAATGCAAGCGAAGCTCGCGGAGAAGCTCCGTGCCCAATCCATTGTTTATAATCTGGAAGCCCATAATTTTCGGGATTTCGCGTCGAAAGTACAATCTCGGCGATGTAGTGTATCAATTTGTCCTCTAGATGGACAGTCCTACCTAACTCTTGCAAGCTGATGATGTCTTTATCCGAAAAGAAGGCTTTCATTTCAGGGAATTTTGTCTCAGAAACAACCATCTTTACGATTTCTGCCTCTTCTTCTTTTTTCGGGTAACCTACGACAAGTTTCAGAAGGAACCTATCAAGTTGTGCCTCTGGAAGAGGATAGGTTCCTTCTTGTTCGATCGGGTTTTGCGTCGCAAATACAAGGAAAGGGGCAGGCAACTTTTTCGTCTCCTCACCCACAGTGATTTGACGCTCTTGCATCGCCTCAAGAAGGGCGGACTGTACTTTTGCGGGAGCTCGGTTGATTTCGTCAGCCAGGATAAAATTACCGAAGATCGGACCGTATTGATTTTCAAACGTAGCCTTGTTTTGATTGAATATCCGTGTACCTACAATATCTGCTGGCAACAAATCCGGTGTAAATTGAATCCTTCGAAAATCTACTCTGCAAACCTGAGAGAGCAAATTGACTGCTCTCGTTTTTGCCAGACCAGGAAGTCCTTCGATGAGCACGTGTCCATTGGAGAGCATGGCAAGGAGAAGGCCATCTACTAGGTCTTCTTGCCCGACGATGCCTTTGTGCATTTCTTTTCTGGATTCTATTAACGTTTCACTAGCTTCTTTGATGGATTTCAATGGTCACCTTGCACTTTCGAGAGTATGGAAAATCTATCGAATCTTAATTTAATTCCAGGACTTTCAATGAAAAACTAAAACGGACTGCGATTTTTATTCATTTTTTCTATTTTTTAGGGATTTCCTTAAAAAATTATTCTTGCCATATTTTTGCCAATCTTCTACAACAATTATAGCATACACTCGGAGACAAAAATGACGAAGCGAACTTTACTCAAAACCTTAACAGCACTCTTTGCACTTACCTTAGCGGGATCCCTAAGCGCACAAACTTATACTGTTTTCATACACGGAAAATCAGGCTCGAACCACAACGGTGTGGGAACAACTGATGTGAACAATTATTGGGGTTCGGCTCCTAGTTCCGTTTCTGGTTCTAAAATCTTCATCGGATACGATGGAACCACTGACCCTAGAACTTACGGTTCTTCTCGCGCTCAAACAAATGTCACAACGGGTCTCACAAACTACTGCAAGGGAACTAAATCCTGCAAAGTGGTCTGTCACTCTGCTGGTTGTTATGCCATCGAGTATTGGTTGTCGAACCTTGGTGGAACTGCTTCTTCTAAAGGATTCAACCTGACAAAAGTAACGGCGCTCGCAGCTGCTTCTGGTGGATCGGAACTCGCTTCTGCTTTGAACGGTATCACTTTTGGTTTCGCTGGAAACGCAATGGACAAAGCTCTCATCGTAGGAACTGCTCGTGGTGCTTTCAACCATAACAACACGGCTTCTATTGGTGTTTACCATGTTCCAGGTTACAAAGGACTCATCGGAGCCTCTGCGATCCTACCTGGCGAAGATGATTATGCTGTCGCTTACCATTCTTCTTGTGGGTATAACAGATCTGGTGGTCTCAACAAATGTCAATCTTCCCTCACGCAGTATGAAGGAATCTGGCCTTTTGGTGGAAACCAAACTTACAACCAATACTCGGGTCACTACCGAGCTCCTTCGGTTGGTTCGTCTGGGTTGTACTTAAACCACAGCGAAATCACGAAAGAAGGTTGGAGATAAGTTTCCTCACTCTCTCCTTCTCCTGAGAAAAAGCCAGCGCTTCGCTGGCTTTTTTTTTGCCCAAGGGAATACTTGCGTCAAGGATACGACGGGCTTGGTCTGCTACGGCAGACGGAAGCGGAGCGAACCCCAAAGTAGCCTGCCCGGACGCCCAAAACTAAGGGAATTCCCAAAGAGAATTCATTAGTACGACACCTAAATAAATAATTTGCCACATTTTATTTTTTTATTGCCACATTTATTACATTTCGCTACCTTGAAGCATATACCTCATTTGGGAGATTTAAATGCGCAACCTACTTACCATTCTGGCGGTCCTGCTTTTCACAGCGAGCGTCAGTGCACAGACTTACACAGTTTTCATCCATGGAAAATCAGGCTCGAACCACAACGGTGTGGGAACAACTGATGTGAACAATTATTGGGGTACTGCTCCTAGTTCCGTATCTGGTTCCAAAATTTTCATCGGTTACGATGGAACCACTGACCCTAGAACGTACGGTGCTTCTCGTGCACAAACTAACGTAACAACAGGTCTTACAAACTATTGCAAAGGTGCAAACTCTTGTAAAATCGTTTGTCACTCTGCGGGTTGTTATGCGATCGAGTTTTGGCTTTCTAACTTAGGTGGAACCGCTTCTTCTAAAGGATTCAACCTGACAAAAGTAACGGCTCTAGCAGCGGCTTCTGGTGGATCTGAACTTGCTTCTGCTTTGAATGGAGCAACTTTCGGTTTCGGCGGAAATGCAATGGACAAAGCTCTCATCGTAGGAACTGCTCGCGGTGCTTTCAACCATAACAACACTGGATCGATTGGTATTTACCATGTTCCAGGTTACAAAGGACTCATAGGCGCTTCTGCGATCCTTCCAGGTGAAGACGACTATGCCGTCGCTTACCACTCGTCATGTGGATACAACAAAGCAGGCGGGCTGAACAAATGCCAATCTTCACTCACTCAAAGTGAAGGAATTTGGCCTTTTAACTCTAACGTGACGTATACTCAGTATTCTGGTCACTACAGAGCGGCTTCTGTTACAGCAACTGGTCTCTACTTAAACCATAGCGAAATCACAAAGGAAGGTTACAGATAAGTAATCACTCCCATCCCTGAGCGGTTGGACGAAAGGCCCGATGTAAAAGTCGGGCTTTTTTTTTGTTTGAACCTTTTCTATTTTTTGATGACAAGACTTGCAAAATAAATCCCTAGGATCACGAACGAAAGACCTAATAGGATACTAGTGGCAATATTAACAACTGCTGCCTGGTAACTCGCATTACGGATGAGTAACGCATTTTCAAGAGAGAAAGTTGAGAAAGTGGTGAATCCGCCAAGCAGGCCCGTGCCGATGAACAATCGATACTGCGATGGGAGGGACAAACGATCCAAACAAACAAATAGTACGCCGATAAAAAAGGAACCGATCAAATTCACAGTGAGAGTGGAATACGGAAAACTAGATGGAAATGCTTTACCAGTCCATCGTTCGATGGAAAACCGAAGCACACTGCCTATTCCTCCACCTAAAAACACATAAATCAAGCCAAGGGAAACATCCATAAGAAAGGGATAATTAGCACTCAAGGATTCTCAAGGATAAAATGTAGAGGCCATTTCAAATATGACGTACCATTGGATTCTGGCTCTGGCAAAATTCCGGCATTGATATTCACTTGTATGCTTGGCAAAAGCAGCCGAGGAACTGCAAGACCTTGATCTCGATTTTCTCTAAAGGCGATGTAGTCTGACTCCGTTGTATGCTCAGAAAGTTGTATATTATTACTTTTGCAATTGCCTATTGTTGTTTCAAATTTCAATTCTCTACCGTTTGGTAGATAGTCATGGCCCACGAATGCTCGTGTCTGCTCTGGCAACGTATATAGATTTTTTGAGATCGATTGGTATAGGTCCTTGGCGCTTCCATTCGGAAAATCGCATCTCCCAGTTCCGTAATCTGGCATAAAGAGTGCATCGCCTGTAAATAAAAGATCACCGATTAGGTAACTCATGCAAGCTGGCGTATGACCTGGAGTGGGAATTGCCTCAAGGAAAATGCTGCCGAACTTTACTTTCTCAAAATCGGTAAACAAATGATCGAATTGGGAACCATCTGTTTTTAGAGATAGCAGATTGAAGTGTTTTTTAAATGTCTCTTGGACTAACTTGATCCTTTCTCCAACACCGATGACGGCTTCCGGGAAGTGCTTTTTTAAAAATTGAGAGCCTGATAAGTGATCTGCATGTACGTGTGTTTCAAGAATTGCTCGCAATTTGATTTTTTTTGATTGTATATAGTTGATAACTCTTTGCAAGTTTTTAGTCGAAACATTGCCCGAGTTTGGATCAAAATCTAAGACGGGATCAATCAAAATCCCATCTTCTGAATCCTCATCGTATACAAGATAGGTGAGAGTAAAGGTATCCGAGTCAAAAAAATGCTGCACCTTCATGGTAGTGCCTCCAAAATACTTGATAGGGAAAAAATGGCAATGAGACTAAAAGAAATTTTCCTGAGTAATAGTGTAAATGTCTTCGGGATGTTTCGTGTCAAAATAGGAAAGAGGATCGCCACCAGTAGAATCCCCATAAATAGATAAAAAAATAGTTTTGGTTCTGGAAGTTGCAATCCGTCTTTCCATTGGAACAGAAACGCAGCTACAGAAGTCACAAAAATCGGGAGCAAGCTCGTTGCTACAGCCTTTTCATGAGGGAACTGAAAAAAAGATATCAAGGCGGGCATCATAAGCACTCCTCCTCCAAGTCCAGTAAGCGTAGTAAGAATTCCTAAAGCAACGCCTAACATGGAACCAAGGATGGGAATGTTTTCTTTTCGTATCCTGGAATCATTTTTGTTCTTGTTTGGCCACCAAACACTAATCAATCCAAAGAGGGATACGACAAAGAGTAATATAAAAATAATCCATTCAGACAACAAAACTTTTACTGGAATAAACAGAAAACTAGAGATGATTGAAAAAGGAATGATCCAAAGAGCAAGCTTCAGATCAACTTCCTCCCATTGCGTGAGGAGATTGAAAAAAGCAGAGAGCGCGACGGCTACAAGCGAGAAGCTCGTCGCTTCTTTCAAAGTCATCTCAAAGTTGAGAATGAAAAGGGGAATTGAGATGAGTGCCCCTCCGGAACCGGTGAGTCCCATCACAAATCCAATGATGATACCAATCCAAAGAGCACTCATATTATTACCCAATTAGACGAACAAATGTTCTTCTTCCTTCCTTAACAATTCTCTTTTCCGCGCATTCCCTACAAAGGAATAGTATAGTACTGGGACAGCAAAGCGACTGAGAATGGTAGCTGCAATTTCACCAAACATTAATGAGACGGCTAACCCCTGAAAGATAGGGTCAAAAAGCATAATGAAGGAACCGACGATTACCGCTGAAGCCGTCAGTAACATTGGTCTAAAACGAACCACCCCAGCATGGATCACCGCTTCTTTCACCTCGACGCCTTTTTTTATTTCCGCTTCAATGAAATCCACGAGAATGATCGAATTTCTTACGATGATCCCCGCGCCGGCTATAAATCCTATCATTGAAGTAGCAGTAAAATAAGCACCCATGATCCAATGTCCAGGCAAGATCCCGATAAGTGAAATCGGAATGGGAGCCATGATGATGAGTGGTACGGTATAACTTCGAAACCAACCAAGCACCAGAATATAAATCAATACCATGACAACAGCAAATGCTCCTCCTAAATCACGGAAAACTTCATAGGTGATATACCATTCTCCATCCCACTTGACTACAGGCTTTGTAGTATTCCATGGAACTTCCGCTGTCCTTGTTTCATATTGAATTTTTGGCGCAATCTTTAACATACCATAAACGGGAGATTCTTCTGCCCCAGAGAGTTCACTTGTAACGTAAGAAACGGGTTTCAGATTTTTACGAAATAAAGCCCTATCTTCTTCGATCCTTGGAGTTCCGAGAACCAAGGAGGCAGGGATTACACCCGTTTCCATGGACAGAAGATTCTGACCGCTAAAAGGACTTTTATTTGAACGAAACGTCTGTTCGACGGAAAGATTTACGGTAACTTCCTCAGGCTCCGAAGCATCAGAAAGACTTACCAAGGGCGATTCTGAAAATAAATACCTGCCAGTTCCCGCAAGTGACATGGCTCGAATCCCAAAAGTCCCAGCCTTATCATAAGCGATTGGATAGACAATTTTTGGACGGCCATTGCGTAGACTCGTATCTAAATCCACAACACTAGGCTCTGCCGCAAAGATATTGTAAACTTCATCGGCAACTTTCTTTCGTTCGGCGGAATTTGGTCCATAAATTTCCGCAACCATTGTCGCCATAACAGGTGGACCCGGTGGAATTTCTAAAACCTTTGTGATGACACCGTGTTTCTTTCCAAAACTACGTATGAGCGGACGAAGAGATTCAATCACTTCATGACTCGATTCTTTTCGATCCGATTTATTTTTCAAAACAATTTGTAAATCATTCATGGATTCCAAATTTCTTAGAAAAGAATGTTTTACCATTCCCGAAAAGGAGAACGGTGCGGAATCACCAGTGTAAACTTGAATTTTCATCACATTTTCGTTAGCGAGAAGGGACGCGATCAACTCTTCACTTTTAAGTAACCCGACTTCTCTACTTGTCATCGGTGGATAATCAAGTAGCACTTGGAATTCCTCTTTGTTATCAAAAGGAAGCATCTTGACTTTTACTAATTTTAAGGCAACGAATCCCATGGATATGAATAGCAAACCAATGATGATGATTCCAAACAAACTTGCATTCTTCTTTGTCGCTAGTAGCCAATTCGTGAAGATAATATAAATTTTATCGAGCTTAGATATCGACTCTTCCTTCGAATCACTATGTTTTTCTTTCTGCTTGTGCTTTAGCAATCTTACGGAAGCCCACGGAGTGATGATAAATGCAACAAAAAGTGAAAGAATCATCGCAAGACTTGCACCCACGGGAATCGGTTTCATATACGGACCCATGAGACCCCGAACAAAAGCCATTGGCAAGATTGCTGCAATTACAGTAAATGTTGCAAGTATTGTTGGATTCCCTACTTCAGATACACCTTGTAACGTCGCTTTGACGATACCTAGATGCGGATTCTCTTCCATATGACGTTCAATATTTTCTACAACGACGATTGCATCATCTACTAGAATTCCGATGGAAAAAATCAGTGCAAACAGGGTGACACGATTTAGTGTATAGTCCATAAAGTAATACACTGCTAACGTAAGCGCAAGCGTCACAGGAATCGCAATGGCGACAACAAGTGATGCTCTCCAACCCATCCAAAGCGCGATGAGTATGGTAACTGATAAAGTTGCGATCATTAAGTGTTCGATCAATTCATGAGATTTATCTGCTGCAGTGCTTCCATAATTCCTTACGACTGATAATTTAACATCACTTGGTAATTCTGATTGGTAAGCTTGTGCACGAGTAAGTAAATCTTCTGCAAGAGTCACAACATTCGTGCCTTTTCTTTTCGCAAAAACAATGGAAACAGCATTGCGCTTTTTAGCTCCATATTCTTTATCATAGAGATATGATGATTTTGTTCTCTCTTCTGGACCTTCAAAAACTTTTGCTATATCGTTCAAACGAATGACTCGCCCACCACGTTGAACAATGGGAAGCCTTTCTACTTCTAAGATTCCATTAATTTGACCACCAACTTCAACATCCATGACCTTATCTTTCGACCAATTATTACCAGCAGGGAGAAAACTATCGTTCGCTTGAAGTGAACTAGCAACTTCTAAAAGGGTAACTCCATAACGCGCCATATCTCCTGGATTTACAATCACTCGAACTACTTTTTTTCTTCCACCCAACAGTTCCACATTCGCCAAATCAGGAGTAGATGATAACTCTCTTGCCAATGGCGCGATCTTACCTCTTAAACTATAGTCATCCATAGTCTCAGAACTAAACGTAAGTGTTAAAAAAGGAACATCATCTATCGAGAAAGATTTGACTAGTGGATCCATTACATTTTTTGGAAGCCATTGCCTTGTTTCCATGAGCTTATGATGAATTTTAACCAGAGATGGTTCTATGGGCTCTCCTACCTTGAACCGAACCGTAACGAGCCCTCCATGCCATTTGCTTGTTGAATAGATGTACTCCACGCCTTCAATTCCCCAAATCGCCCGCTCAACCACCTCGATTACCTTTCGCTCGGTCTCCTCAGGAGAGAAACCTGGTGCAGGGATCTGTATATCTACCATGGGCACGCTAATTTGTGGCTCTTCTTCTTTGGGAGTTAAAAAAACGGAAATAACGCCGATGAGCAAGCTTCCGATTGCTATGACGGGAGTTAGTTTCGAAAACATAAACATCTCAGCGAGTTTTCCCGCAAATCCTCTTTTAATTAGTTGAAGCTGGTTCATTACTATTTCCTTTTTGTATTAAATGTAACTCGGATCTGACGCGTATGTAATTTAGCTCAATATCTAACATTGACTTTGCAACATCAATGGAACGATTTAAAACTTCCGCAAACTGAATCGCATTAACAGCACCGGATTGAAATAACCTCTGCATGTAAACCACCTGCTCCTCTTGGTTTTTCAAAGAATCTTTGATGAGTAGATAGTTTTCTCTCAAAGCAACTTCTTGATTTGTTAAAGTTTTTACAAAGGCCTCTTCTTTATTTCTTGTTTCTTCCAATCTCTTTCGCATGGCCTCTGCTTGCAGTTTTGCCTCTTCCACGGCACCCATGTCCTTTGGGTTATAGAGATTCATTTGCACATAAAAACCCGCGTTGTATGCCGTTTGGGTGCTTCGGCTTCCACTATAGGCATTTGCTTCCGAGTAGACTCCCACTCTAGGTAAAAACTTTGACATTTCCATTTCTGATTTTAACCCCTCAGTTTCCGTATAAATAGAGAGTGCCTTTGTATAATTTGAATCACCTTTTTCACCTAATTTAGGGAAGTGGGTATCTACAAAGGGAAATAGATCTGCTGAGATCGTCTGGATTTGTTCTGCTTCCATACCTGAGAGTAGGGAAAGATTTTCTTTGAATTCGAGAAGTTGGTTGGAAGATTCTTTGCTCATTGCATCCAAACGATTTTTTAAGGACTTGAGTGCCAAATATCCAGAATACCCGACAGGATTACTCTTGTTTGCCAGTTGGTATCCTGACTGGAAACGAGACTCTGTCTTGGAGATTTGTTCCAGTCTTGTTTTATATTCTGCAATCGATTGTAATCCTCTATAATAAAGTGCCAAGTTGGCAAACTCTCTATCCCTCAAAGCCTCTTTCTCAAATTTTATACCAATAGATCTCTTTTCTTGTATTTTGGATAAAGTCTGACTTGCACCACCCTCATACACAGGTAAGTCTATCCCGAGACTTCCACGAGAATATGTATTGGAACCAGGATTGTTCAGAGTGTCTTTAGCAAATAGATTGGCTGTATCCGAATTAAGAGTGTTATACGGTTGGTTATTGCTATCTAGAAAATTACCCGGTCTAACTCGAGCGGACGCGGTTGAAAAGTCCGCATCAGTGGCAGATCTTTGCCCTAATTTACCGAGTAAGTTCAAAGCCGGATCGTTCGTATTATAGGCTCGAACGTCTGTGTAAACACGCGGGAGCCAATGTCTATCGCTTCTTTCCTTTGCTACTTCCGAGGCCTTGTATTCAAGCTGTTTTGCCTGCCTACCAAGGGAGTGGCTTTCTACTTTTTGCCAAAGTTCTTCAAACGAAAGTGAATCCGCAAACAAGAATCCTGGAACCATCAGTAGTGAATGGACAACAATCATTAACGCGCGTTTCATGTTCTACTCCCGGTTACACTTAGCTGCAAAACCAAGCTTATTCAATATTACGGACATAACGCAAAATCCCGTGGTTGCGAAAACCACTAGATTGATCCCTACAAGCAAATTCAGTAAATACCCAAATGGGGAAACTAAATAGCCGATGGAAATGCCTGCGAGGCTAAACAAACCTGCGAGCAAAAAAATAGTCCTTTCTAAATACCATGTTTTGGTTGAAGCTAAATACATTACCATACCCCCTATAGTATGCTAGTCACAACGCCAAGATACCCGTGGGGGTATGTTGGCGTCAAGTTGGTTTTGCGATTTTTTTAAGGTAGGAGAGGGTAAGCTTAGAGAGAAAAGGCTGCCTTGATGGCCTTTTTCACATCTAGTTCGATGGAATTCGTATTTTTTCTCTCTTTAAAACAAGAATCCATATACTCTTGAATGTACGCCTCACCAAATTTTTTCATTGCCTGATGCGATGCTTTGAGCAATAAGATGGCTTTTTCACAGTCCTTCTCATCTTCAAGAATTGTTTTTTTTATGGCTTCCAGTTGTCCCTGGATGCGATTGATACGGTGTATGAGTTTTGTTTTCTCTTCTTGGCTGACCATGAAGCGAATACCCCTTGGGGTATTTAATCTGTCAACTGAAATTCAAAATCGTTTGGTGATAAAGAGATTGCCATTCGTGAATTCACTGGAATGCTATACTTATGGATTTTTTACTTTATAGCTACTACCTACTATTCTCTATCATCCTCCTTACGCCATTTTTATTATTTCATTTCAAATTTCAGGAAAATAGATCTACGTTTGGCAGTGACTCGAATGAATCGCTCATGCCCCTCAAACAAAAAAAATCGAATACTTTGGACTCTTTAAAGGATTTACGTTCGGATTTCCATTCTGGCAAAATTTCCGAGGAAGAATTTCAATCGATCAGCATACCTTATTTAAACGAACTCGATTCTATCGAAGCACAACTCACGGTCTTAAAAACGAGGGCCATTCCACAAACATTGGAACCTGTAAAAATTTCGGGCGATTGGAAATGTTCTAATTGTGGATCTCTGATCCAAGTCCCAAAAGCAAAATTTTGCCCTGAGTGCGGATCCTCAAGAATGGCTTAAGAATCTTGTGAAGGTGTAAATTGCATTTCATACAAACGTTTGTACTTTGAGGCTTGATTGGCTAGTAACTCGGTATGGCTGCCACTTTCTACAATTTCTCCATTCTCTATATAGTATATTGTATCAGCTATTTTAACAGTAGAAAGTCGATGAGCGATAATGATGACTGTCTTTTGAGAATATAACCTAACGAAAGCCTGTTGAATCAACCTTTCTGATTCTGTATCGAGCGCGCTCGTAGCTTCGTCTAAAATCAATACTTCTGGATTAGCGAGTAAAGTTCTTGCTATCGATATACGTTGGCGTTGGCCACCGCTAAGCATGACACCTCTTTCGCCAACAATAGTATCAAAACCTTCTTCGAAAGATTCGATAAATTCAGTTGCAAAAGCATCGTCTGCTGCCTGTCGTATTTGGCTTTCTGTAGCTTGAGGGAATCCATAGGAAATGTTTTCTCGAACAGAACCATTGAATAAAAATATATTTTGGGAAACTACACCTATCCTACATCGTAAATTATCCAATTTTAGGTTTTTCGCATCTACTCCATCCCACAAAATGCTACCTGCGGTAGGATCGATTAGCCTTGGCAGTAAATCTATTAGCGTAGATTTTCCCGCACCTGATGATCCAACTATGGCGATTGTTCCCCCTTTGGGAATCACAAGATTTAGCTCCTTCAGTGCATATGTTTCAGTGCCTGGATAAATATACGAAACATTTTGATAACATATATTTTTCTGAAGAGGGCCAAGATCATTTGCTACGTCAGGATCTTTAATGTCTGTTTCTCGAGAGAGAATTTCAAAAACTCTTTCCCCAGCCGAAGCAGAAGCCTGAACTAGATTCACAAGAATACCCATTTGTTTGAGTGGGCGCATGAGAAAAATGAGAGTGATGAAGAATACGAGAAATCTTCCTTTTGAAAAACTAGGATCCTCAAGGAGATATGCTCCAATTCCTAAAAATATCATGGTAACGATAGAGCCAGATAATTCGATTAATGCTGGCCCGATTTGGTGATAAAAATGTGTTTTGAACGTTTTCTCTGAGAGGTCATGATTTACTTCATAAAAACGCTCAGCCTCTTTATCTTCCATAGAAAAAGCACGTATCACCCGGATACCTGAAATCACTTCTTGCAAATCTCCGTTCAATGCGGACAGTCTATCTTGTTGGCTTTTTGTGGAGCGTCGAATTCGATCCGCGAGGGTACTAACGGGACCTAAAATGAAAGGAATGATGATAAAAACCAAAAAGAACAACTGCCAGCTTAACACAAGTAATATGACGAGATGTATTATGATTGAAAAAAAATCATTGATTGCATCTTTTAAATCATTTGAAACTACTTTTCCGACAGTATCCACATCATTTATAATGCGGCTCATTAGAATGCCTGTTTTTTCCCGAAGAAAATCGTTTAACGGCAGTTCTTGAAGCTTTTCATAGAGCGACTGACGCAGATCCCTGACAGAGAGTAGACCTGCAGAATTGACAAAATAGATCGTACCAGCGAGACAGATTAATTTCAAAAGATATATCGGCAGGATCACGAGACAGAACAAAAATACTAGCTCATCTGGAGTCCGCTTTGAAAGTTCCGAGTTGATATATACTTTTGTTTGTGCGAAAAAAAATTGGCCATACTCGAGAGTATAACCAGGAACATCCTTTTCTGTTTTTTTGAGCATCTCTTGGTCTTTTTTAGTTAGGGAAAGTTGAAACTTGTAGTTTTCTCCAGAACCCAAAGAATCAAAGATGGGAATGAGTGATGTGAGAGAGGCTCCATTGAAAATGGATACGAAAATTGATAAAAAAATGCCTACAGAGAGTCTGTATTTGTATTTTAATAAATATGGCCAAAGTTTTCGATAGATCTTCACGTATGAGAACTATATCCCTCATTTTCCTCATATTGTCCCTCACTTTTTGTGCCAAAGAGACAAGGGACTTCGACATTGCCTTAGCATTTCCAAGTGACCCGCCAAGTCTAGATCCACTTCTTTCTACCGATCTTGTGAGCCAAAAATTAGCGAAGTTTATTTTTGCTGGGCTTTATGAATTTCAAAATTCAAAAGTCATACCGAAACTCGTTGCAAGAGACACCTTCATCCCTTCAAAAATGGAACCGAGATTGGAGGTTCAATTACGAATGGATTCAGGTATAAAACCAGAAGATGTTATTTTTTCACTCAATCGACTGAGGCTAGGAAATTCACCAAGGCAGAGTGATTATGGAATGTTAAAGCAGATCTTCAAAACCTCGGGATCTTCGTTAACGATTTTATTAGAAGCGAATACAACAGAATCATTGGTGAAGGAAAAGTTAGCCCTACCATTTGCATCAATCATTAAAGAATCTGTTTTTAATTCTTCCAAAGAATTTTCTTCTTTTGGACCTTATTCTGTTATTGAATGGAAAAAAAATGAATATCTAATGTTAAAAAAAAATCAAAATAATCATCAGGCATTGCCTGATTCGATTCTCATTCAAATATTACCTCAATCCACAACGTCTCTTTTTCTTTATAAAAAGGATAAAATTGATTCTTTAAAACTCACAGACTTTCTATTGACGATTCCTGAAGCTGACTCGCGGCATACCATCATTAAGCGCGGAAGATCGATACAATATGTTGCTATCAATTCTCAAAATCCTTGTTTTGATAAAAATTTTCGGTACGCCCTCAATTTTGCCATTCCTCGGGATCTGATTATCACAAAATTATTGGAAGGTCGGGCTGATGCGGTCATTGGTCCGATCCCAAAACCGTTTTTTGAATCTATTTTTAAAAACAGTTCTCATTCAAAATTTGACTTCGATAAACAAAAGAGTGAATCATTTCTTCGCAATTCAAAATGTTATCCCAAAATATTAGAATCCGAATTAGAATTTCGGATGAGAGGAGATGATGAAAATCAGGCAAAAGGTAGGGCCATTGTACAGGCATTACGTGATATCGGATTAAAAGTTCGTCTCCTCGGACTTGAAAAAGCTCCTCTGTATAAAGAAAATGGAGAAGGAAAAGGAGATCTAACCTTACTTACATGGTATGTTGATTATCCATCTGTCTGGAATTTTCTGGATCCACTTTTTCATGAAAGTAAATTGGGGAATGGTGGAAATCGAGCCCTCTATGCTAACAAAAATTTAACTAAGCGTTTAGATAAAAAAGAAAGTCTAATGGATGCACTTTCAGTGATCAAAGAGATCGAAGAAGATGCACCTTGGATTTTTCTATGGTCGATCCAAGAAAATTATTTAGTCTCTGAGAGATTTATTCATCACGAAGCACTTTCGGATTTTCTATGACGGGAGGCTCAAGTTCCACACTGTCTACTCCGGCAGGTTTTTCCTTATTACCTGTCTCGTTATAATAAGTGTTTTCGGATTCTTCCTCTTCTTCGTTTAACTGTAAATTGGTGGGAGGGGTGATTTCAACTTTTGCAAAGCCTGCACGTTTTTGGGGAAGATCTCCTATATAATAATATTGTTGGTAGAGTGGCATCTTACATATATACTCTGTAGAATTTTCCAAAAGTGTTCCGTCATCGGCGCAGACATCAACTTTGACAAAATCTCCCACAAAGGGCGTAATTAACCTATTGCCGAAACCTAGCTTAGATTTCACATTTTGAGTAAACCTCAGCCAAATACCCCCAGATACACCAGAGCCCGATCCCGGGAAAGGTGCTCCCTCATCATGCCCTACCCAAACAACGGTTATATTTCTTGGTGCAAGACCAGCAAACCAGACATCCCTGACTCCCTTTAATCCTTTCCATCTGCTATTTTTCGTTTTGGGCGATTGGACCGTACCTGTTTTTCCAGCAAACAAGTTTGGTTCACCAGGAACTCGTTTGATATTCATCGTTCCTTCTTCTGTAAGAACAGATTCTAACGTATTGATCGCCATTGCGCAGGCGACAGGATCTAATAATTGTTCGGCAGCTTCATTGGGAGTCGTTTGATAAAACTCATTGCCATCAATGTCCGTGATTTTTATAATCTTTCTTGGTGTTACCCTTCGTCCGCCATTTGCGATCGTCGAATAGATGATTGCGAGTTCCATTGGCGAAAGCTCACCTGACCCGAGCGCAAGAGAAAGATTCCTTTGAAAGCGACTTGCAATTTCTTCTTCTGATAAGGATAGAATTTTCCCGAGCTTTGAAAGAAAATACCCTGTCCCAATCTGATCTAAAAGTTTTACAGAGATAGTATTAACGGATTGAGCAAGGGCTGTCCTTACTGTCATCTCACCCCGATATCCCTTATACCAATTTTTAGGTGAGTATCCGGAAAAGTCTAATTTCTCGTCCTTAATGCGGGAAGAGGGATTCACAATTCGCTTCTCAAAGGCAAGTGTATAAACGAGGGCCTTGATCGTGGAGCCAGGTTGCCTTCTTGCATCTTCTGCTCTGTTAAATCGAAATGTATTTGATATTTTATAGCCACCAACTAACGCTTCAATGTCGCCTGTTTCTGGATCCAAGGAAATGAGAGAACCAGTCATCTGTGGCAATATCGTTTTTGTCAATTCAGATAGATCTTTTTGCCCTTTGCTATTTAACTCAGATTCTTGTTTTGCCAGATCTCCTCGAACAGAATCCACACCCTGTCGCAGGGACTCTTCTGCCATTCTCTGTTTTTCCAGATCAAGAGTAGTAAATACAACCATGCCTCTCTCTTCTAAATCTTCATTCGAGAAAGTATCTAAGACAAATCTTCTAATTTCCGTATTAAAATCAGGAGCTAAATTGATGCGGAAATCTTTATCCGAGCCGTATTTGCCAATTTCACTGCTAAATTTTGAATTTCCCTCTTCATCCTTGAATTCTTTTACTTTATAAATCGACCTAAATTTACGAAGATTTCCTTCTATGGAATCGCCGAATTTTTTTGGAATTTCAGAGGGTACTAGATGTAACTCTTCATTCCTAGCCATGTCGTATAACACTCGTTTTTGCCTATTTAAGGCAATGCCTAAGTTACGTATCGGATTAAAGATACTAGGAGCAGGGATGGTCCCGACGAGCATTGCAGCCTCTTCTGCAGATAATTCCGAGGCAGGCTTGCGGAAGTAGTATCTCGCCGCCTCTTCTACGCCGGTATTTCCTTCTCCCAGAAATATCTGATTTAAATACATTGCCAAAATTTCTTCTTTGGAAAATTTACTTTCAATATAAAATGTACAATAAAGTTCAGTAATCTTATTAAATAAATTTCTTTTCCCTAAATTTAATGTAAGTTTGGCGAGCTGCTGAGTGATCGTTGAACCCCCTTGAGAAAGTCGAAACTGAATTAGGTTGGTAAATACGGCACGACCTATGGCTGCATAGTTGACTCCGCCATGAGTAAAAAACTCTCTATCTTCAGAGGAAAGTACTGCCCAGAGAAGCATGTGATGTTTTTTTAGATTATCTGTTCTGATGGGTCTGAAATTACGACGGTAAAATTCTCCGATCACCTTGCTGTTTCTATCTAAAATTTTTACCGATTTTGGCTGAAATGTATCATAAAAATTTGATACTTCCGATCTGTATTTTTCAAGAGAACGTTCGACTCGTTGCTGTTCACTCGACCAAACCACATAAGCACCGCCAAGAAAAAAGAAACTTAAGAATACAACAGTAAAAAGACCAAGAAAAAAAACAAACGTACGCTTTTGCCAAATTCGGAGTGCAAAAACTTTAATGTGCTCTGCCAACGCAGATAGGACAAGAAGCATGGTTGAATTTTTATTAATCATTTATTCTTATTCTTTAATAATGTTTTCTTAATTTTCGGAAACATCAGTAATACCACTTCTTCAAAAGTAGTAACAGGAAAAAATTTCACTCCACGTTTCACATAATCAGGAATTTCTTGAAATGCTTTTTCATTGTCCTTTGGAAATATAATTTTTTTAATTCCGACACGTTTGGCTGCAACGATCTTTTCTCTGAGTCCGCCGATTGCCAATACCTCGCCTGTGAGCGTTAACTCTCCCGTCATCCCAAAACCCGGGGCAACTGTGGTATGTTGCGCGAGTGAGAAAAGAGCTGTCGCCATAGTGACTCCAGCACTTGGACCGTCTTTGGGTGTGGCTCCATCCGGAACATGCAAATGAACTGATTTTTTATCAAAGATAGAATCATCTTTTAGATAATTTTTAATAAAGGAAAGTGCTATGTTTGCTGACTCCTCCATCATTTTACCCATCTGGCCAGTAAGTAAAATACCACCTTTGCCTGGAACAAATACTGCTTCGATGAGAAGAGTCGATCCACCTGCACTTGTCCAAGCAAGCCCGAGTGCGGTGCCTGGAACACTTGGTATTGTCATGCGGTCGTCTACAAAAGGTGGAGGACCTAAATTTTCGAGTAAATCTTTTTCTCTGATTTCTTTTGAATACTTTTCCTTTAACACTTGTTTCAAAGCCAACTTTCGAACGAGTTTATCGAATGTCTTTTCAAGACCCCGTAACCCAGACTCGCGCGAATATGAATTGATCAAGTGTACGATGGCCTCTTTTTTCATAGAAAAGGAATCAGCTTTCAGCCCATTTTTCTCAAAAATCTTTTTCCAGAGATACTTTTCGAAAATTTGAACCTTCTCTTCTGTAATATATCCAGACAGTTGAATGACTTCCATTCGATCGAGTAGTACTCTGGGAATAGGTTCGTACGTATTTGCCGTAGCAATGAAAAAGACTTGCGAAAGGTCAAACGGCAAATCAAGATAATGATCACGAAACGTGCCATTCTGTTCTGGGTCTAGGACTTCAAGTAGTGCCGACTGCGGATCGCCTTGAAAACCCTGCGACATTTTATCAATTTCATCTAACAGTATGACAGGATCTCTTTCTTTTGATATTTTTAGCGCGTTAATGATTTTTCCTGGCATAGCCCCGATATAGGTTCTTCGATGGCCTTTGATCTCGGCTTCGTCCCTGACTCCACCCACAGAAAATCTAAAATATTTCCGACCTATCGCTTCTGCAATTGACTTTGCGATAGAAGTTTTACCAACACCAGGTGGCCCCACCAAACAGAGAATAGTTCCCCGCGAATGAGGGTTTAACTTACGCACTGCAAGGTACTCTAATATACGTTCCTTGACGTCTTCTAATTTATAATGGTCTCTATTTAATATTTTTTTTGCATGTAAAATATTGATTTCCTTAGGTTTCGGCTCTTCCCAAGGGAGAGCTTCCACAAGATCAAGGTAGTTTCGGATGACGTTGTAATCACTACCAATAGGATCTGTATTTTTGATTTTGTCTACTTCCCTCTCCACTTCCTTGATTACTTCTTCGGGAACTGGGATGCTCTTCAATCGTTCAAGGAGTTTATCATATTTGATCTCAGATTTATCTTCACCAATACCAAGTTCCTGTTGAATGGCTTTTAATTGTTCTCTAAGAAAAAACTGTCTTTGCTGGTTATCAATTTTATCATTAATTTGATCTTGGATTTTTCTTTGCAAAACCACTAATTCGATTTCTTTTTTTAAAAACAGTAGCACCTTTTCTAAACGATCATTTAACGTGATTGCTTCGATTACGCTTTGGTATTCTTCTTTTTCAAGATTGAGAATCGAACAAACAAAATCAGACATTTTGCCTGGTTCATTTACGTTCATCATCGTCAACTTCATATCTTCCGTAAAGAGAGGATTGTTCTGTGCAAGTTCCTTCGTTAGAATCAAAAGAGTTCTCATGAGCGCCTTGATATTATTCTTCGAAGTGCCAGCCTCTTCCTTTGGATAACTTACATTAGCCATCAGGAATGGATTTTTGTGTGTGATTTTTTCAATCTGGAATCTCTGCATGGTATTCACGAGGATATTCATCCCGCCATCAGGTAGATTGATTTTTTTTAAAATGCGAGCCATCACTCCCACTTGATAAATGTTATCTTCTGATGGAGTCTCACTTTCGTCATCTTTGAGTAAGATGAGGCCAACGAATCCTGCGCCTTTTGTCGTCTCCTCAATGGAGGGTATAAATCTGCCCGCAGGGACAATGAGCGGTGTAATGATTCCTGGAAATACAGGTCTTACTTTGATCGGTAATAAGAATATTTGCTTTGGTAAGGCATCCTCAATCCTGACTAATTTTGTGGGACTTTCCCAAGAGTCGTTTTGATCCAATGGACACTCCTAACTGTTCCCATTCAATGTGTTAGAATGGAAAGTACCTTGCAACGATTTTTAGTTACTTCTTTTCAATGCTATCAGGACCAAGGGAGAGCATTTTATCGCGGAACATGGCTGCCTTTTCAAAATCAAGATTGCTCGCAAATCTCAACATTTCCTTTTTTAGTGCTTCTCTCAATTTTTCCTTCGTTTTGTATTTTTTGAGAGTGAATTCCTTTTCCATTTCGTGAAGTGCTTCTTCTTGTGCTGTTTCCTCTGCCATCTCCCTCGGAAGCATGTCATGGATTTCTTTGAGAATGGTCTGAGGCGTGATGCCGAACTTTGTATTATGGTCTTCCTGGATTTTACGTCGACGATCCGTTTCGCTAATGGCTTTGTTAATCGAATCTGTCATCCGATCCGCATAAAGTATCGCTTTACCGTTCACATTTCTCGCCGCGCGACCAATCGTTTGGATTAGGGATTTAAAATTACGAAGAAATCCTTCCTTGTCTGCATCTAAGATTGCAACAAGTGAAACTTCTGGAATATCTAAACCTTCCCGCAAGAGATTGATTCCCACCAAACAATCATAAATCCCTTTGCGTAAATCTCGAATGATTTCGACTCTTTCAATGGTATCAATTTCAGAATGTAGATAGGCGATTTTGAGTCCGACTTCCTTATAATAATCCGTCAGATCCTCGGACATCTTTTTTGTCAAAGTCGTGATCAGCACTCTTTCCTTATTTTGAATTCTAAGGTGGATTTCCTGAAGGAGATCTTCGATTTGATTGGCAGTCGGTCTAACTTCGACAACTGGATCGAGCAGCCCCGTAGGTCGAATGATTTGTTCGACAATGACTTCGCTTTTTCCTAATTCCCTTTCATCTGGGGTTGCCGATACGTACAATGTCCTTGGTGTTAGGCTTTCAAATTCAGCAAAGTTCAAAGGCCGATTGTCGAGTGCACTGGGCAAACGAAACCCAAAATCGACTAGCGTCTGTTTGCGAGACCTGTCACCCGCATACATTCCACCAATCTGGGGCAAGGTAACATGTGACTCGTCTATAATCATTAAAAAATCTAGATTAGGAAAATAATCGATAAGACAGGCTGGCCTATCCCCTTCATTGCGACCTGTTAAATGACGTGAATAATTTTCAATCCCGTTGCAGTAACCAAGCTCTGTTAGCATCTCCATATCATAATTCGTTCGAGACTCGATACGTTCTGCTTCTAAATGTTTTCCCATTTTAAGAAACATTTCTTTTTGCAGGGCCATTTCTTCTCTGATTTTAACGATGGCATCTTTTACCTTTGGTCCAGAGGTGATAAAGTGTTTCGCAGGATAGATGACCATCCGATCTAATTTTGCCTTTGTTTTCCCAGTTATGGGATCAAATTTGGAAATTGCCTCAACCTCATCTCCAAACAACTCGATACGAATCCCCTCTTCCTGGTAAGAAGGCATAATTTCTACCGAATCTCCTCGGACACGGAAATTACCTCGGCTAAATTCTATGTCATTACGGTTGTACTGGATTTGAAGGAATTTACGTATGATTTGATCCCGGTCAATTTTATCGCCGACTTTCAGCATGACAACGGAATTCATATAATCTTCCGGAGACCCTAAACCATAAATACAGGATACGGAACTAACAATGATTACATCATCCCTTTCTAACAAACTGGAAGTCGCACGCAATCTCAGTTTATCAATCTCTTCATTCATTGCCATATCCTTCTCGATAAATGTATCGGAGGATGGAACATAGGCTTCGGGCTGATAATAATCGTAATAAGAAACAAAATATTCGACGGCATTTTCAGGGAAAAATTCTTTGAACTCTCGAAAGAGTTGCGCCGCGAGCGTTTTGTTATGCGAAAGTATAAGGGTAGGCTTACCGATTTTGGCTATGACTTCGCCCATTGTAAAGGTTTTACCCGAACCAGTGACACCAACGAGAGTGACCTTATTTTTACCAGACTGATAAGCCTGACCGATGGATTCGATTGCTTGGATTTGGTCACCTGCCGCAGAGAAGGGTGAAACCATTTTGAATTTCGCCATATAACTTAGAGTTTGCGTTGTGCTTTTAAGTATGCTTGTTTTCGATTATCTATGATATCAAGATCTACAGAATCAAAAAGTTTCTGCATCACCATCATGCCCCGCATCAAAGTGGCCGTAGATGAAAACTTACCACGTAAGATATCGTCTTCTAGATTGAAGTCTTTCACCGTATTTGTCATTTCAAGAGTAAAAACTTTGGATTTATCGATGCTAAAAATAATATCAACATTGAGTCCATCACCATACTTAGCTGCATTTTCGACTGCTTCTACAGTCGCTATGCAAAGGTCCATGCGGATGTCTTCAATCACTCCATTTCGATTTAGGAAATGATCCAACCGTGCACGCACATACTGCATGGGGTTGTAATTCAGGGCACCAAGGATGGTGAACTTTTCGGTAGTTCCGATCTTTCGTATGAGACTCGATTTTTCTGCAAGTAGGTATTCGCGTGCATCAAGGGGATTTGTCGCCACATCTCCTTGGGAAACTAGGTGGTCCACAAAGCTTTGGACATTTTCAAATGTGCAATTAGGCAAATCCTTAAACTTTCGAAAAACTTCCATCTGCACCCAAGAGTAGAAATCTTTCGCATTCCCGGAGACTCCAGAAGAAAAGAGAGCTTTAATCTCTGTTTCGAGCTCTGACTTTGATAGAGGGAACGCCATAATATTCCCATTTCATTGGTAAGGAAAGAGTTGTAAATTGTTTTATATAACTAGGCTCATTCTAATATTCTTTGACGCAGTGCTTCATAAAGTACGATCGCGACGGCATTGGACAAATTGATGGAACGCGATTTAGCACCCATCGGAATGGAAAGAATGCGTTCTTTGGGGTGTGAGGCGCGGATGATTTCTGGTAGGCCACTCGTTTCTTTACCAAAAACCAGGACATCATCTGCCTGAAACCGGTTGTCCCAATAGGTTGTTTCTCCAAACTTCGAAACCAGAAAGATCCTTTGTGATCGTTTCTGTTTTTCTGCTAGGAATGTTTCATAATCAGAAAAAAGGTGTAGGTCCAAATCCTGCCAGTAGTCAAGCCCCGCCCTTCTCACTGCCTTTTCTGACAGATCAAAGGCTGGCTTACCGATGATGCAAAGAGGGACATCGGCATTGACACAAAGTCGCGCTATGTTTCCCGTATTTGGCGGGATTTCAGGTTCAAAAAGAGCAATTTCCAAATAGGAAAGCCTACTTCTTTTTTTTATCGAGCGATTGTTTCAAAAGCAGACCGAAGCTGGAGACTGCCTTCGGGTCTTCTTCTGGTTTCAGATACTGCTGGTATTCGAGTCGATCCTTTGCTTCTGCCGCTTTTGTAATCGAAAGTGCGATCTGCTTTTTTTCTGGATTCACTTCCAAAACAAAAACTTCTACTTTTTGTCCAGGAGAATACACCGTATTAACAGGTGTTCGCATAGGCACACCTGTTTCTTTGTTTGGAATGAGCCCGTTAAAAGACTCATTCAGCCTAACAAAGATTCCAAATGGTTTAATAGATTCAATTTCTGCTGTCAAAATATCAGACTCTCGAAAGGGAACCTTTAAGGCCCATGGATCTTGTAAAAAGTCTTTAGCGCTAAGCGAAAATTTTCCTTCTTCCCAATTTAATGCGATGATTTTTGCGCGCAGAGATTCTCCGACTTGGAACTCTTTTTCAAGGTCTGCGTTTTTTCTAAAGGTCGCTTCACTCGCAGGAACAAGCGCATCGAATCCATCCATATCTACAATGAGACCAAATTTATGAATTGATTTGATTCGACACGTAACAAACATTCCTTCTTTCAGTTCTGCTTGCAGGATTCGTTTTTTAGTTTCCTTTTCTCTATCGCTGATTTTTTTCTGCGAGAGTATGGCTTTTTGAGATTTTGTATTTAGCTCGGTAACAATGAATTTGAATTTTTTGCCGTATAACTCTTTCCCTTTAAACTCGGCATCAAGTTGGGAATACGGAACAAATCCGTGTAAAGATCCTAGTTTTACTTCATAACCACCGTTAGACTCCATTGCCACCTGCCCCCAAACTGGGATCTCGGAAGATATAGCGATTGCTAAATGATCTTCTGTGATAGACTCACCTGAAAGGCAAGATGTGAAATAATAATCTCCAGATTCTTCCTTTAAGAAATATACGGTAAGGAGATCTCCTGGCTTGGGGGGAGTCTCGTCCTTCCATTCTTCAAAAGCGATGTTACCTACTATATTTGATCCGACGGTTCGTATAAAGACATAGTCATTTTTGACAGAGACTACTTTTCCTTCTTGTCTAGAACCAGGCTCAATCGACTTTCTTTTTTTAAAACTTTCTTCCAATAGTCGATCAAATTCATTAGCTGGGTGGGAATTCCCTTTCATGGCTTCTTACCTACTTTTTCTAGTTTTGGGGTATAAACCAGTTTTCCACCCAAGACCATGGATTCAATTGCAAATATTCCCAAAGGACCCACAAATGGATTTTGCGTATGGACAGAGAAATGCGCCGGCCCGCCCTCCTTGATAAGACCCTTATGATCGGCACCCAGGAAATTGCATGTTTTCCTTGTCAAAATGTCGACGAGTGCCATCCCTTCTGGGGATAGAGTCTCGGGATCGATGTTGGTTTTTTGAAGTAGCCTTTCTCCACTCAGACTCCCCCAAATTTTCTTCCAGAAGCTAGGCTCCTTCTCTTCCTCGATAGAAACTTTTTTAACTTGGGGAGACTGCTTCCAACTTTGGAGCCAAAGTTCCGACTCAAGGATTGCCCCTACTCCCGGATAGGATCCGAAATGTCCAGAACCAGAAGAAAATAATAATCTATCTTTGGGAAATGCAATCATCGCCTTTTCTAACTCGAGGAACTCTCTTTGGGACAGGCTCGCCTTCGTTGGATCGCCCGTGGCATTCAGAGCTGCTTCAAATGTTTCTGCAAATTTTCCCGAATAAACTTTATGATGTTTGGCGATAGCTCTAAATTTTTTCTTTAAATTTTCTGGGTCTTCCTTCATAGATTTGATATATGTAATATTTAACATGGGAGACCAAGTGTAACTACGCCTTTGGATGAGCCCCAAATTTGTCTTAGGTGGAATGGCATGAAATATAATTTCATATCCAGCATCGATCGCGTCCTCCCACGAAAGAGGGTCTATGAAAGAATAAATGACAGGCTTCAGTCCATTTTTTTCGGCTTCCGCTCTCAACCGAAACAGTTCCGTCTGCGGATAAGAATTGTTTTGGGAACGCTTCAGAAAAACTGGTAAAATTTTCGAACGGTCTTCCTTCTCGTGAAAGAGAGAAGGAGTTGTGCCTAACTCCGAGACGAACTGGTATTGTTTGGTCGGCCTGTCATCCTCTGGAAAGTGGGAAGGAAGTAGGACCGGTTTTTGAGACTGGGAAATGATGGGTCCGATGAGTCTGCCCTTGGATATCTCTTCCCTGACGGCTTGCAAATTTGGATCTGCTACGGATTCTACATGGCTAAAGCCAGTGGAGAGAAAACCGAGGAGATGAAATGGAAGCGCTTCCTTTGTCATTTCACCACCCAAAGAATTGGAGCTGAGTGTGACACTTGCATCACAAAAGCCAGGGAGTAGATAACGTACCATTTCTTTTTTTGCAATAGAGCTAGGACGTATCGACTTGATCAGTCCTTTTTGGATTTCTATGTCGCTTATCTCTCCAAAAGATTTTTTTTCAGTGTCCCAGACCCTCACTCCGATCATTTTCAGGTTCTGAGACAAAAGAATCGTGGGTAAGAAGGCCGATAAATAGAGGAAGCAGGTTAGGCAATATCGCGTCTTGTTTTTCATATTTGTCGTCATAGTATCTTGACAATGGGGCTATTATTTAAATGATTTCGGGTATGGGAAAGGAAACAAGCGAGATTTCTGACCACATAAAACTACATGTGGAAAATGGAAAGATACTTTCCATGAAGACGCATCGTATTTCCAAGACTGTGGAAGAACATATCAAAAAAGCAGTCGAGCTCATACTTGACCGTCTTACCCATACTACACTCATACCCACACTTTATACCATCATCAAGGAACTAGCGATCAATGCCTGCAAAGCCAATCAAAAACGAGTGTTTTTCGAAGAAAGAGGTTATTCTTTTTCAAATCCCACCGAATACGCGCAAGGTGTAAAAGAATACCGAGAGCTTTTCTCAGAAGAAATGTCGAACGAGTTTGGTGCAAAAGCGAAGAAGAAAGGTTATTATTGTTTGATCAATTTCAATTTTACCGATCACGGTATCACGGTAGAAGTAATCAATAACACACCTATCGCCAAACAGGAAGAGAAAGCCATTCGGGAAAGACTGGAAAAAGGGATGGCCTATGACGACATTGCACAGTTTTATATGGACAATGCAGACAACACCGAGGGTGCGGGCTTAGGATTGGCACTCATACTCATCATGCTGAAAGGGGAAGGGATCGACCCGAATTTTTTTAGGATCATCATCGGTGAAGATTCGACGATCGCACGATTGGAAATACCCCTTTCAAAAAGCTTTACATCAGTTCGCGAAAATAAAACCTCTTAAATATTCATGCCTTTTCCTCTTTCTGCGACCATCATCACTTTAAATGAAGAGGATAATTTAGAACGCACTCTTGCGGCACTTGGATTCATTAACGATATCGTTATCGTCGATTCAGGCTCAACAGATCGAACGCTGAGAATTGCGGAGCAGTACAAAACGAGAGTCTTCCATCGCGAATTTGATAACTATGCCAGCCAGAAAAACTTTGCTTTAGAACAAACCAAAAATGACTGGGTGTTAGCACTTGATGCTGACGAGGTAGTCTCACCAGCCTTGCGTTTGGAGATAGAGTCTTTATTTCAAAATCCAAACAAGATTCCACCTAACGAAGGCTATCTAATTCCAAGATTAACTTGGTATCTCGGTAAGTGGATCAAATTCGGCGGTTTTTATCCAAATTACCAAACAAGACTATTTCCAAAATCAAAGGGAAAGTTTAGTGGTGGGCTCGTACACGAAAGAGTTGTCTTGCCAACTCCGCCAAAAAAGTTGATGCATCCATTATATCATTTTTCTTATCAAAATATTTCAGACCATCTGAGTTTTATCGATAGGTATTCCAGTTTGTTTGCAGAAGAAGAATTTCGCAAAGGTAAAAAAAGTTCTATCGGTTGGGCTTTCGCCAAAGGATGTTTTAAAGCTTTTTATATGTATTTTGTTCGTCTTGGGGCTCTAGACGGCAAACAAGGGTTCGTGCTGGCTACACTTGGGTTTTATTATAATTTCTTAAAATATTTGAAGCTATTTGAAAAGCATCAAAAATTGTCAGTCTCTCCTTTCCTTGTTATGGTTGATCCGATTCATAATATAGAGAGCGATAAAACCACCCAAAAAAATCGCGACAAGATTCACATTCGATAACTGAGTCGAACCAATCTTAGGTGACATGAGCCACATGATCACATCTCGAATATAAGTTTGTAAAGTTGCAAATACGATGAGAGCTCCAATCCCTGCTACGAAAGTTGACCCCCAGAATTTACCCAGAAGATCTTTTCGCTTATAATAATAAAAGTAATAGGCACAAGCAGCGGAAGCAAGAAAAAAGAATAAAATGTCAACGAGAATGGTCCAAGGCTCAGAAGGAGCCGCTATCGGCGTTAAAAACATAAAGCATTTACCTATCTATACTCAATTTTCGGTAATATGCCTCGACGTCGAGAAGATAAAATTTTAGATTCCAGAGGAAAGAAATGTATACTAACAATACAAAGATTTATGGCATCCTGGGGTTTCCTCTAAGCCACACGCTCTCCCCTTGGATTCATAACACTCTCTTTCAACTTGCAAATTACGACGGGGTTTATCTCGTATTTGAAAGACAGGATTGGCCAGCGGTCGGCCTCGGTTCCCTTCAAATGATGGGGGTTTGGGGGCTTTCTGTTACGATTCCCTTTAAGGAATGGGCTTTTCAAACTGCCGATGAAGCCTGCACTGCTTCTAAAACGATGAAAGCTTCAAATACTTTACTTTTTGAAGAAGGTAAAGTTTTGGCAAAAAATACCGACGGGGAAGGAGCTTTAAAATCCATTTTGGTTCAAGACAAGTCCTTACTTCGATCAGACGATTCTTCCCAAATTTTAATCTTAGGGAGCGGCGGAAGTGCCAAAGGAATATTATTCTCAATCGCTGAATACTTAAAAAATCAGAACAAGCCTATTCACAAGAAAATAAGAATATTAGCAAGAAATACTACAGCTGTTCAGGAGATGATAGAATCCTTGGATGCTGGAAATATGATTCAGCCAATCACTTTGGATGCGGCATACGAAGAATCTAAAAACATCTCGCTCGTGATTCATACCACGCCCGTTGGTATGAAAGGGATAGGTGGTGATGCCTTACTGGGAAAAGATTTTTTCCATAAAGACACCACACTCTTTGATATCGTATACAATCCGCTAGAGACACCATTAGTCAAATTAGCGAAAAAAAAGAGATCACAAATCATTCCAGGTTATTCCATGTTACTTTACCAAGGGATCAGACAGTTTGAATATTTTACCAAAATAGAACCGAAGCAAAAATGGATCAAGGCGATCGATACGCTTTTGCTAAATAAGCTAACTTAAGAAATGAGTTTATTTCTAAATCTTCTTTCCGAGTTACAAAACCCAGAAAAGACTAGAAATTTTAATGTTTTTAAAAACTATTCCCTGGATGAGTTTCAATCACAAATCGAAAAGTATGGAAAGCTTTTAGAATTTGATCCTTCCTATCGGCCTTTTCGTTTTGCAGTCATTGGGACGAATGGAAAGGGAAGTACATCTTATTATCTTTCGGAACTTTTGCAAAAAGTAAAATTAGATCAAAATATTGGTCTTTATACATCTCCTCACCTACTTTCTCCTTTCGAAAGAATTATTTGTAATGGAAAGATGATCAGCGAGATCGAATCAGACGAAATCATTACACAATTGGAGAGGATAGATGCGTCTCAATTAAAGGCACTGTCTTATTTTGAATGCATGACTCTTCTTTGTTTTTGTTTTTTTAAAAAAATGGGATGCTCGTTTGAAGTCTGGGAGGCAGGTCTCGGTGGTAGGCTTGATGCGACAAAATTAGCGAATCCTGATGTGATCATACTCACAAAAATTGGCATCGATCATAGTGAGATATTGGGTGACACCTTAGAAAAAATAGCCTTTGAAAAAATACACATAGCAGGCAATAACTCGAAAGTTATTTATAGCTTTCCTGTTACGGGAAAATTAAGATCCGAGATTGTTTCGATTGCCAAATCCTTACGATTAGAAGTCCATTTTTTTGATGAAAATAATTATCCAGATTACTTACAGTATAACTTCAATTTTGTGAAATGGGTGTTAGAAGACCTTCACATTTTAGATCCCAGTCTTTTGCCTTCTTTTGAGACGCTCAAACGTCCACCTGGACGACTGGAAACCATAAGGGAGACTCCGCTTCTTGTTTTCGATCCTGCACATAACCCGGATGCCGTCAAACATACGATTGCAACGCTACGAAAATCGCCAGAATGGCAAAACAAGCCAAGCTTGCTCTGTGGGTGTTTGCCAGATAAGGATACAGACTCCATATGGAAGGAGATCTCGGCCGAGGCTTGGCAGGAGATTTTCTTTTATGAAGCAGAAGGATTTTACAAGTGGTCGGATGCATTGCCAAGTACAACTGGAAAATTTTTACATTCAGAGAAGGAGCTGAAGGAAGCCTTGGACGCAGAGGCTGGTCCCGTTCTTGCTCTAGGTAGCTTTCGTCTCTACCCAGTTTTAACAAGTTTGTACCAGAACCGTGTCATTTTGTAATTTTCGACTTTACAAATCCATGAGTGGTTGCAATATTTTTTTAGGAAACGACGTTCAGGCCCATGCAGACCCCTAAAGAACACACGAGACGAGAGATTTTGGTCGCCGCGCGCGAAGAATTCATCCAAATGGGTTTTGAAAAAGCATCGATGCGTACCATTGCCAAAAAGGCAAAGGTCTCCACGAGCAATATCTACAACTACTTTGAGAATAAAGAACACTTGTTGATGGAGATCCTAAATCCCATTCTCTCGGGGTTAGAGAAGGCATTTCAGTTCATTTCCCAACCAAATTATTTTGAAAAACGATTCAATGATTCTTACGAGACATGGAGAGAACGTTTCAATGTGGCGCTTGATTATGTGGATACCAATAGGGATGATTTCACCTTACTTCTCTTAAAGTCTCAAGGATCTACTCTGGAAGATTTTCCTGAAAAAATTCTGACTCGACTCACAAGTTTGAACTATGAACAATACAAACAATTCAAACTTTCGAACCCCAATTACAAAGGTGAAGTTGGTGAATTTGTAGTCAGAAATATCCTTTCCTACTTTCTTAACATTTTTGTTCAAATGATCAGACAAAATATTCCTAAGGAGGAAATGCTCCTTTATGAAGACAGCATGCTGAAATTTTTGCATTATGGTTATAAAGGATCGATTGCTTCTGATTTGAATTAAATCATTTTGGTTCTCGAAGCATGGGAATCAAAATAAAAATCTGCGGCATCCGCGACTTAGAAACTGTAGACCTATGCCATGCTCTTAGGATCGATTTTCTAGGTTTTAATTTTTCCCCGAATTCGCCTCGTAATATCTCGGAATCCGAAATTGAAGCCCTCCTCGCTTTCCGAGAGAAGGAACATTTTCCTAAAATTGTCTTCCTATTCTTTCAAAACGAGGAGAAACAAATCACAAAACTGGTAAATCAATACAATCCAGACTACGTCCAACTCATTGCTGGCGATCCCATTGACATTACTGGAGTCTGGGAAAGATACCGAAGTTCTAAAACCTTACTTCCAGCCTTTCGTTTACAAGGTCGAGTGGGAGATGAATCCCTACTTTGCCCAGACTTACCCTTTGTCATTTTAGACAGTTACAAAAAGGACCTTGGAGGTGGAACAGGCCATACTTTTCCGTGGGAATATGTAAAGGAAGTCAAACGTCCTTATCTATTAGCAGGTGGGATCACTCCAGATAACGTAGTAGATGCGATACGATATTTGAAGCCTTTTGGAATTGATGTAGCTAGTGGAGTGGAAACGAACGGTAAAAAAGACCAAACTAAAATTGAGGCCTTGGTAAAAAATGTCCGAGGATAATGACGCTCTAAGTACGCCCGTTATGCGGCAGTATTTAGAAATTAAAGTATTACACCCTGATGCCATCCTCTTCTTTCGCATGGGTGATTTCTATGAGATGTTTCTTGAAGATGCCAAAGAAGCAGCTCTCATACTCGATATCACACTCACTAAAAGGCAAAACCAGATTCCCATGGCAGGCATCCCCTACCATGCAACAGAAAGCTACATCGCTCGGCTTATCAATGCTGGTAAAAAAGTTGTCGTCTGTGAACAAATAAAATCAGACGATCCGAAAGCAAAAATCATGCAGCGAGAAGTGGTAAGGATCATCACACCTGGCACTGTTGTCGAAGAGAATCTCCTTGGAAGTTACCAGAACAACTATCTATCTTTGGTATTGTGTGATAAAAAGTATGTCTATATTGCCTTCGCAGATGTATCTACCGCAGAACTCATTTATTTTTATCTACCAGAATCTGATTCTGATCGGATCAAAGACACCATCCAAAGGTTTTCTCCAAAAGAAGTTTTGTATTCCCCGGAATCAGAAAAGTATCTGGGGCCTGCCACACAAGATAAAAAATTAACACTAACGCCTGTCAGACCCGACTTCCTACCCGATGCGAAAACGAAAGGAATAGATACTGTCGTTCATGTCTTAGATGCATATTTAAAATATAACTACCGGCGGCATGATTTCAAATTTAAATCACCCAGATTGATTGATGAATCCGAATTTCTAGGACTGGACGAAAGAACCATCGAACATTTGGAGTTAGTAGAGAATGAAAACCAAAAAAATCATACTTTATTTGGCGTTCTCAATCGCTGCGTCACCCCTCAAGGCAAACGCCATTTAAAACAGCGTATCCTATTTCCATCCTCCAATCCTGAGATGATTCGTTCGCATTGGGACAAAATCCAAATTTTAACTTCCTTTAAAAAAGAAAGAACAAAACTTTTATCTCTATTGGATGAAGTGATTGACATTGAACGCGTGTTATCTCGTTTCCGTGGAGGCAAGGCAAGTCCTAGAGATTTTCGTGGGATCCAAAAGAGTATCACTTCTTATACTCAGATTAAAACTATTTTAGATGAGATAGGTTTTTCGTTTTCTTCTCTTCATACCAATCTTCAGGAATTAAATTTAAAATTTGATACTAGGCTGAGCGAGGGAGAGCTGCCGGTTTTCCTAGGAAACTCTCCGTTTCTGAAATCAGGATATTCGAAAGAATATGACCATGCCATCTTAGCAAAAGAAAAGGGTAAAGACTGGATCTTGGAACTCGAAGAAAAAGAGAAAAAAGCATCTGGAATTTCTAGTTTAAAAATTCGTTATAATAAAATTTTAGGTTACTTCATTGAAATCTCCAGAGGCCAAGCCAAAGATGCACCAAGCCATTTTGTAAAAAAACAAACACTCGTTACGGGCGAGAGATTCACATCGCCCGAACTAGAAGAAATGGAAAGGGCGATACTGGCAGCTGATGAAATCATCGAAAAGATTGAAAAAGAGGAGTTTGAATATCTCATTTCAGCTTGTTTAGAAAACTTTTCTGATTTTCTTAGCCTAGCGAGTGAAATCGCCTCATTGGACTATCATATTTCGCTCACCATTTGTAAGGAAGAATACCAATGGATATGTCCTGAAATTCGTGAAGATGGTGTCATTCAATTGGTTGAATCTAGACACCCTGTGGTGGAAGCTTTCCTTCCGATGGGAGAACGTTTCGTACCAAACTCTCTTGATTTAAATCCCAGAGAGGATGCCATCGCGATTCTGACAGGACCGAATATGGCAGGGAAGTCAACTTTCATGCGTCAGGTGGCAATCAATCAAATCCTATTCCAAATGGGATCTTTTGTACCAGCAAAATTTGCTTCACTTCCTATCGTGGATCGCATTTTTACTCGGATTGGCTCTGGTGACAATTTAACTACTGGCGAATCTACATTTTACGTAGAAATGAAAGAAACTGCTTACATACTAAATCATTATACGGAAAAAAGTCTTATCCTTTTTGACGAAGTAGGAAGAGGCACATCGACCTATGATGGGCTTTCTCTGGCTTGGGCAATACTCGAATTTATGGGAAAAGATTTCCCGCGAGCAAAAACGATTTTTGCAACCCACTATCATGAGTTAACGGAACTTGAAAAAGGAAATGGGATTTTTAATCTATATTTAGATACATTTGAAAAAGAAGGAGAAATTCTTTTTTTGAAGAAAGTAAAGAAAGGCAAATCGAAACAGTCTTTTGGAATCTATGTAGCTAAACTCGCGGGAATACCCAGCCAAGTGACAGCAAGGGCTCGTGAACTCTTAACAGGGCTTGAGTCAAAAAAGAAGGAAATTAAAATCAAGCAGGAAGAACCAAGCTTATTTGGAAATCTAGTAGATCCAGAACTTCTTTCAAAAACAAAATCACCAACAGAGATTCGAATTTTAAAAAAACTTGAAGAGATCGATATAAATAAAATTCCTCCGATCGAGGCGCTTCAGATTTTGGAAGAGCTAAATCGATGGTCGAAAGAGAAAGAGTAAAACGCTCATATCACAAAAATCAATCCAATTTGAAATCTGATCCTTTAATCCCTGCTTAGCGTGAAACCCAATGCCTATATTCGCTGTATTTAACATAAGGGCATCATTTGCTCCATCTCCTACAGCCACAACTTGCGATTTTAAGATAGTTTCACGTGTGATCAGTTGGTCTAAATAATATGACTTCTTTTCTTTATTTATAATTTCGCCAACGATTTTACCTGTAAAGATCCCGCCGTTTTCTTCCAATTCATTGGCTTTAAAAAAATGGATTGGATATTTTCTTGAAAAAAGTTCGAGAACAGGTGTAAACCCTCCACTCAAAATTGAAACTTTGGTATTTAACTTAGGCAATTCGCGCAGGATGATCTCCATGCCGGCACTCAAAGTTAATAAATCATAGACCTCTTCAAAACTTTTTCGAGATAACCCTTTTAAATATTTCACTCTGAGTTTTAATGCTTCATCGAAAGCCATTCCACCTTCCATGGCTTCCCTGGTAACGCGCGATACTTCCTCAAAAACGCCATGTTTACGAGCAAGCTCATCGATGACCTCTTCCCTTATGACGGTAGAGTCCATGTCAAAACAAAATAAACTTAAAACATCTGGATCCAAGTACTGGTCCATGCATATAACATCAATTTGGTGAGCACCAAACTTTCGCCTTATTTCGGTCAATTCTGTTCTAGATAGAAAATTCGGGATCGTCACGTCGAAACATATGTGGTCAAATTGTGCTCTTTCTGAGGCCAGCGCATTCGCAGGCAAGGAAATATTTTGATGAAGGAGAGTCTCAAATGCCGATCGAGGAAATGATCCTTTTTTAATGAATAATAATTTTGCCACGGATATTATTGTATTAGCGGTCTAAGTTTTTTACCCCAAACTTCGTAACCTTTTTCGTTGAAGTGAATGGGGTCTCCATTGGAACGCACAAATTCGTCATCAATCCTTGTATCGTCCGATTTACGCATGTCATTCCAAACTTCAACATACATTACATTTTTATGATTTTTTGAAAATTCAGATAAGTATAAGTTATAAATAGGAACAATTTTATTCAGTTCAGGAACAAGTGTCGGCGGAGTTGCAAGGAAAATAATTTTCGTATTAGAGTTTCGTTTATGAATTTTTTCTACAATCATTTCTATGTTTTTCTGTGTAACAGAAAGGCACTTACTATAGATGAGATCATTGCCACCTATCTCGATCACAATTGTTTGTGGATTCAACATAAGCACGTCAGTATCAAGACGGTCTAACAACGATTCAGTCATGTCCCCGCCTATCCCTCGATTGACGATGGAAAGACCTGGAAATTCCTTTGACATCAGATCAGGAGTAAAACCTTGCACAAGGCTATTCCCAGCAATCACTACTTTGGATTGTTTGAGCTTCTGGTTTTCTTCTTGGAACAAAAGGCGATTGGGAAGCCAGAATTTAGTACGGTATTTTTGATAGTCTTTTGCATTTTTCCAACCCGCGCCAGCATGGCACTCAAAGGACGGGTGAAAGTAATCTTTTACCCTGAGAGAACGGCATTGGATGATAAAGGTAAGGAGAAAAAAAATGGAAAGAATAGATCTCCCAGAGAAAGGAAGTCTATTCTTGTTCTGACGGCTCATTCATGCGGAAGCGTTTCTGCCAGTCCTTGATTTGGGACTGAGCGTATTCTTCCGTGTCACAAATACGAAACTCGATGGGGTTATTCGTCGTAGTTTCAATGAGTTTGGCTTCGATGTACCCATTCTTCAATTTGGTTGTCTCTATGCGATATCTCATCTGTATCTCCAATTACCAGGATTTAACGTCCGCGTATCTTGGCAATCTCTTCTAATGTCTCATCCTCCTTGTACTTTCCGAAGAGATAAATGGCCAATAGACAGAAAGCAGAAGCGAGCGGGCCTGTGAGTCTGACTCCAAGCTCTCCACCACTTTCTTCTTGTTCCACTTTACAAATGATTTTATCAGTAGTATTTGCTTCTTGTTTCGATATGTTTTGCTCGTTTGCACCTTGGTCTGGCGATTTCTGTACTTCTTTTTTTACATTCTCTGATACAGAGGGAGCTATAATGCCCGTTACGTTAGGAGAGACCCCTTTTTTTCCTTCACTTCCTAGACCAACCAAGATCAGGGAACTGAAGATCAAAACCGCTAGTGTTTGTCCTAGCTTTTGCATAAAGGTCCTTCCTGCATAAAATAGACCTTCTCGCTTCGATCCTGTCTTTAATGCATCAAGTTCCGCGATATCTGCAAGGATCGCATTTGGCAAGATACCAAGAATTGCAATGGGAATGGCAGCGACTGCAACAATCATATAACCTTGGATATATGGAGAGATGGGGAGGGAATTTTTTCCAATAAAGAATATAGAAAGGAAGAGAGCTAAGAAGATATAAAATCCAATGAGAACTGTTTTTTTCTTTCCGATCTTCTTGGCTACGATGTTGACGACAGGATAAAAGGCAAAAGATACAAGAAGCATGATGGTCAATAGCTGGGTTACAAAATCACGTTCCAACTGTAAAAGAACTGTCACGTAATAAGAGATACCAGTCGTTAACACGGTCAATGCGAGAAAGTAACAAAGATCAGAAAGTGCAAAGTATTTAAAATTTTTATTTTTAAAGGTCAGAACGATAGCCTCTTTAAAAGGAACGCTCGATGCTTCCGACTCACAGTATGTTTTCTCGCGGATGGTAAAGACCGGAAAATACATACAGATCGCCGCGAATGCGCATAAAATCCCAAGGGCATATTGGCGGGAGATAAGGGACTGCAGAGCCGGATCTGCCGAATAGGTAAAGGATGCTTTTAACGCATTGGAAATGATCGGTTCCGTAGAAGCTACAATGATCCCTAAGGCATAGGTCACAGAGATATACGTCGAAAGATTCAGTCTTTCGTTAGGAGTGTGACCTAGCTCCGGGATCAGAGCAAAATAGGGCGTCACATAGACGGTAAGAAAGAGATAAAAAAGGAGCATAAAAACCGTCATCCAAACTAAGTTTCCTGAAGAAACAAAATGGTTAGGTGGAACGAAGATCAACCAACAGAAAGCCGCGGCAGGAATACCACCCAAGGCAAGGAAGGGTATCCTTCTGCCGAAACGTGAGGTAAACCTGTCAGAAGAATTGGCAACCAAAGGATCTGTGACTCCATCCCATAGCCTTCCTACGGCAGCAACCACTCCGATCGTCGATAGTCCCCAGAAGGCCATCTTTTCGATGAGGTCTGGGAAACAATCTTCCCCCGCTTTAGGTGCCGGCGGTAGATAGAAATAAACTTGGTGGAGACCAATGATATTGATGAGCGTGGACCAACCGAGTTGGCCAATCGCGTATGTAATTTGTTTGCTGAAAGGAAGAGAGGGCTTCTGCATTTTATTCTCGTGGGGAAAGTAGGAGAAAAATATTCCCCCTACGAAAAAAAGGCAAACTACTTTTTAAATTTATATAGTTCTGGAAAGTTTTTTTCCTCGTAGAGAGAAGAGGATTTATATTCTTCCCAGCCTTCTGGAATTCCTTCTGTAAATTCTGGTATCATGCCACAATCTCGAATCATGGACATGGTTTGCTCCATATCACTTCCCTTCACATTCAGGTAACCATCGGCAAATAGGGAATTTGCAACATATAAAGCCATAGATTGTAAGGTTCCGAGGTGCCCTTCTCTACCAGCTCCAATGCGAATCTCCGAATCAGGATTGACAAGACGAAAAACCGATAGAACGCGGAGGCAATACTCGGGCGTTAGGTTGCTCTTTGTGATCGCATGTCCTTTGATCGGAATGAAAAAATTAACAGGAATGGAAATCACTCCGAGTCGTTTTAACTCAAAAGCTACGGAAACAATATCTGAATGCTGTTCTCCCATTCCCACGATGAGACCAGAACAAAGTCCGATATTTGCAACCGATGCCGCTTCCAATGTCGTCAAACGATCCTTAAATGTATGTGTAGAACATATTTCATTATAATTTGATTCTGATGTATTGAGGTTGTGATTGTATCTGTCAAGACCAGCATCTTTTAAAACTTGGGCTTTTTTGTTATCAAGAATCCCAGCTGATAAACAAACACGAAGGCCTAATTCTGAATTTATTTTTCGTATCGTTTTTGCTAGTTGGTCGACAGCTTTGTCAGTAGGTCCTCGACCCGAGGTTACCATACAAAACCGGTAAGCGCCGTTTTCCTTTGCTTTCTTGGCATCTTCCCAAATCTCATCTTCCCCTTTCAGGGAGTATTCTTGGATGCCAGACTCGCCGCCTTTCCTTTGTGCGCAGTATCCACAATCCTCAGGGCAATAGCCGTTTTTGATGTTATCAAGAATATGAATCCGAACTCTATTTCCAAAATGTCTTACCCGCTCTTGGCTTGCTCGGTTGACAAGGGCCAAAAGGGATTCTTTACCTTCTAGAATGGCAAGTGCCTCCTCTGGTGTGAGGAGTGAGGGTGCGCTTGAGGTAAGGGGGGAAGCTTCTGTAGCAATCATGAATGCAATGTCGTAAAAATCATGCGAATTGTAAATGAAGAATTCACAGCAGTCTGAATGCCTCTTGCAAGGCATCGTATATTTGCTCCAAGGCACGAGCCCCTATATTGTATGGGGGAGTGATGTAAACTGTGCTTCCCAAGGGACGAAGGAGAACTTTGTGTTTGAGAAGTTCCTGTTTCAAACGTTTCCCAATCGGATTCAAGTATTCATCGTCTGCGATGGGTTCTTCCCATTCGAAGGCTCCTATGGCACCAAGAACCCGTGGATTTTTAATTTTTTCTGGAAATTGTTTTGCCAATCGAAAAATGAAATCCTCGAGTTGTAACTTCAATTTTGATACCGAGTCATACCCATCGCTTATGAGCAAGTCGATGCTTGCAATTCCGGCAGCACAGGCGATGGGATTGCCTGTCATGGTATGGGCATGAAAGAAAGAAGCATACGGATCTTCACTTAGAAAACTTTCATAAATCCTTTTTGATACGAGCGTGGCCGCCAAAGGCAAGCTTCCGCCAGTCAGACCTTTTGCCATTGCAACTAAGTCTGGTTTTATGTTCGCTAATTGGTAAGCAAAGGCTTTACCGGTCCTCCCCATACCCGTAAACACTTCGTCAAGGATGAGAAGGATATTATATGAATGGCAAAGAAATTCCAATCGGATGAGCACTTTCGTTTCAAAAAAAATCATTCCACCCGCTCCAAAAACTAAGGGCTCAATGATGACACCAGCATACTGAGAAGCATTTTCTTTAAGCTCTTCTTCCAAGGAATCTAAACACTCAACACCACATGTCTCTGGTTTTTTCAGAAAAGGACAGGATTTGCAATTAGGCGCGATAAACTCTTTTGTCGGAAATCTGAGTGCTGAGAAGATACGATTAAAGTAGGTTAGGCCAGAGACGTTCATGGCACCGATGCTATCCCCATGGTAGGAGGCAGAAAAAGTAATAAAACTTTCTTTTTTCGATTCCGATTCGTTCCCATTGTTCTTAAAAAATTGGACGGCTATTTTTAAAGCAATTTCGACCGCATTAGATCCGTTATCGGAATAATAAACTTTATTGAAGTCACCCTCTGCGAGCAAAAGTATTTTTTTTGCAAGTGATTCGGCAGGTGCATGTATCATTCCTGCTAACATCATGTGATCCAATTGACTGGCTTGCTTCGTGATTGCTGAAATGATTTTGGGGTGGCAATGCCCATGAATAGAAGTCCACCAAGAAGCTACTCCATCTACGTAGGCCTCCCCTTTCTCATCAAAAAGATACTCACCAGAGGCCCGAGTGACATTGAGCAATTCATCGTTCGATGTTTGAATCGTGAGTGGAATCCAGACCGCTGTTTCCTTAGGAATCAAAATCATCACCAATATCTAAGAGCGAATCAAGAACCATCCGATCGGTATCGAATGAAGATTTTGCAAATTCGATAAATTCTTGTGAGGAAAGCTTTTGAGAGGGAAATGTAGTCAGACCTAGACAGGATACTCCACCAAACATTTGTATTGTTTTAATATTATCTTCAATCAGCTCATTTTTTGGCCCAACCATATAAAATCCTACCACAGGAATCATTCTTTGGAGTAAACTTTCAAGGGTCAAAAGGGTATGGTTGATGGTACCGAGTTCTGTGGAACAAACAATTACAACTTTCAAATTCGATTCTCGTATGAGTTGCCAGGAAAGATAACTTTTGGTGAGAGGGACAAAAACCCCACCCGCACCCTCTATGATCACAGGAAAATTACGAATATTTGCGATCTCAAGGCGCAGTTTTTTTAAATCGATCTCGAGTCCCTCTTTTTCAGCAGCCAAGTGTGGGCTCGAAGGGTAACGCAATCGGTAAACTGGTTTTAAAAAATGAAAATCTTCGAAATTCGTGATTTTCCTAATGAAATCGGTATCATCGCCCTCCAAAAGTCCTGTTTGGATGGGCTTCCAGTACCTGAACTGATGGCTTTTGCCATATTTCGCGAGAAATAGAGAGGAAAAGAAAGTCTTTCCGATGTCGGTCCCGGTTCCTGCGACGAAAAAAGCCTGGCTCACAAATCTCAAGGTTTTATCAATTCCAAGCGCCGTCTATCCGATTTATATAGAAGAGGTCCTATGCAACTCCCACTTTGGAAATCCATTCTAAAACGCGATGACAATCCAATCACCGAAATCTCTGCCTTTCTCAGAGAAACGGCTATCTTCCAAGGCATGTCGCGACGGACACTCAGAGAAGTCGCTAGACTCATTCATAAACGAAAGTATTACGCTGGTGAAACGATCTTCTTCCAAAGCCAAGCAGGTACAGGTGTCTATTTAATCTTACACGGAAAAGTCGAAATCTCCTCACAACGAGAAGGTGTTACTTTGAAACTTGCAGAGTTAGAAAAAGGAGCTTTTTTTGGAGAGCTTGCCCTTTTCCAGGACTTCCCAAGATCAGCTACTGCAGTAGCAACGGTAGATTCAATATTGCTTGGATTTTTTCAACCCGAATTAAAAACACTCTTAGAAACAAAACCGCGCGTCGGAAACGAACTTTTGTTAGGGTTTGCCAGCATCATAGCGGATAGGCTTCGTAAGACCAATGATACTCTGGAAGGTGCGTATTTTAAAAGCAAACGAGAGAAAATGAAATCATGAGCACAAGCCAGCTATCTGAAGTCATCCTTCGCTACTCATTTTTTTTCCTACTCCTCATCACGGTTCTGATTGGCGTCATAGGGATAAAGTTCTTAGCGATACCGATTTTAATATCGGGAATTCATTTTTATATTTTTCATCCGATCGTAGATCAATTGGAATCTCGTGGGGTTCCAAGATGGACTACAATTCTCGCAATTTTTGCGGTCCTCATTTCGATTGCTTATTGGTTTTTGGCTTTCTATTTACCAGATTCGTTTGCCAGCGCCCAACCCATCATTGCAGACTGGTCAGCAAAAATGGATGATCCAGACTTCCAATTACTCGATTTAAATAAACTTCCCATCATATCCCAAAATCCAGAGCTCTGGAAAAAAATCATAAAGCCTGAAGCATTGGCGAAATTAACCACAGGTTATCTAGAAAATTTCCTACAAGAAATAGTGATCCTAATTCCTACCTTTATAAGTTGGATGATCATTATTCCGATCATCAGCTTTTTCTTGTTACTGGATGCGAATCTCATTTACAAAACCATGATTAGCTTTATCCCGAATCGATTTTTTGAAATGTTTCTGATGGTGTTTTACAGAACCAACCAACAAATTACGAGCTATTTGAAAAGTCTTGTAATCCAGTGTGGGATCATGGCAACGGTGGCTTCGGTTGGTTTTTATTTGATTGGGAATATGCATTTTTTCCTTTTCGGATTCTTGCTTGGCATCGCAAATTCTGTTCCCTATATTGGCCCTTTGCTAGGCATCATTCCACCTCTCGTATTTGCACTTTTGTTTCCAGAATTATCACCAGGAATTGGAGCAACATTTGGTGTCGTCGCTTTTGCACAGTTAGTTGACAATGCAATCGTGCAACCTGTCGTGATTGCAAATGCCGTCTCACTTCACCCGCTAGTCATCATGATAGGGATTGCAGTAGGTGGTAATTTTTTTGGTATCTTTGGAATGTTACTCGCGATACCAGTCATTTCGATATTGAAAGTTACTATTGGAATCTTATACGAATCACTTAAAGAAAATCAGATCATCTGACTTCTGATAATAAAATGCCAGAAAGCACCATGCAGCATCCAATTCCACCCAGTATTGACAGACTCTCGCCTAGTATGAAATAGGCGAGAATAAATGCAAAAACAGGCTCTAGGGAATATAAAACTCCCGCTCTCGTAGCGGAGACTGTCTTTTGGTAGCGAGCTTGAATTTGTGAAGTGAGAATCGTGGCAATGAATGCGGTATAGATCACTCCCAACCAAAATTTATAATCCAGTTTTGTCTGATGAAAAGCAACATTTAGATTCTGTTCTATTGGAAGCGCCAAAGTGGAAAGTATCGCTATAAAAAAGATTTCTAATGAGACGAGAACTGGTATCGGAATCTTGCGACTAAAAATATCAATGAGTATGATGTGAGCGGCAAACAGAAATGCACTTGCAAGAGTTAGCCAGTCACCTACAGAGATCGCATAACCTGAATATAGTGTTTCAAAAGTTGAGCCGTTCTGAGAGATCAAAAACAATCCAGAAAATACTATGATCACAGCGATCCAGGTTTGCAGAGATGGATTTTTTCTTTCGATTAGAATTTGGAGCATCGGCACAAAGATTACATAACTTCCTGTTATAAACCCAGATTGCGTAGCGGTGGTCGTAACAAGCCCAATGGTTTGCAAGGCATATCCAGAAAGGGCTGTAACTGCGATCAGAAGGATAGGTAAAATATAATGTTTCTTTAGGTTCTCTCTTCGAAATAATACTTTTCCGTACAGCAGAAGGATTGCAAGACCTGCGAGCCAAAATCGAATGGATATAAATAAAAATGGTGGTACAGATTCTAAGGCTAATTTGATCGTAACAAAAGTCCCGCTCCAAAATAATGCTGCCAGCATTAAAAATATTTCAGGGGGAATTTTGCTAAGCATGCTACGTTCACTTTTTTCGAGAGATCATTTTGTTCAAGGAAAACATGGACTGGAAGTATAGAATACGAAAACCCGAAATGGGCACACAATTGAATTGGGAAATTTACTTTCCTCCAGGCCTTGCCACCTGGGCTACAGAAAATGTAAAGCGCCTGTTAGACGAAATTAAACTACCAAATCAACCTTTGATCCGCTTACGCACTTTTACGGAAAAACTAAAACTCGAAAACGCAAATTCCCATCAAATAGCTTATTTATATGAATACGGCCATTTTTTACGAGATATCAGACTAGTCATTGCAAAGAACGACAATTGGCGTACTTCAAGTTCCGACACAGAAGCAGAAATGCAAAAGGTGATCGAATCTGCCATTCCCATTGCCAAAAAATTATTTAAAGCTGATGATAATGTGAAGGATACTAAGATTCGAAATGCATTGCACGGAAGTTATTTTGAAACAGAAATCACTGTCACTATCTCTTTGTTTGGTGAATTTGCTTACCTTCGAGGAATCAAGGCTCCGCTTTCCACAAGTGCCCCAGTTCCTGAAGACCTTGCTCATGCATTGCTACTCTATACAAAACAATTTGCCGAGTGGGATGAAACCTTAAACACTTTTTTGTATCTACCCTTCGCGGGGACGGGGACTTTCGGAACCGAATGGACTCTTATGCAAGAGAGCACACCCACTCATTCCTTGCCTAAAAAAACGATCTTTCAAGACTTTAGTTTCTATCCAGAAAAAACGATCGCTCATTATCAAAAGTCAAAACTCGCTGAAGTCAACAAAAGAAAGACGAATCAATTTTGGTTAGACACCGATCCTGCACTCTTAGCGTATCAAAAAAAAGAATTACAAAACTGGGAAAAGTTTTTTAAAAGCAAAATCCATTGGCATTTAGCTACAGGAGATTTTTTTCGCGTCAACGAACCTCTCGAAATATCAGAAATGGATCTCTCCGATATCGAAGAATTTGGAGTCTTCCTTCCCATCAATCCTCCTTATGGATTTAGAAAAAACGAAAGACCTACAAATGATGATACACTATATGCCGAATTAGGTGGCAAAATTCAACAATTAGGGGATTACTTTCGTAATCGGAAAAAGAAAGCACTGAAACAATTTGCAGGTTTTATTCTTTGTCCCACGGAAGAAAAATGGCTACTCGTAAGAAACCACTTAAAAGGCTTTTCTCAAAAAACGATTCACGTCACTCATGGCGGTATCGACTTAAGAGTTTTATTTTTCGATTTTAAAAATCAATTTTAGAAATTTAGAAAGAACTACATGAAAGAGATTCAAATCGAAGAAAGCTGGAAACAAACTTTGGCCCGTGAATTTGAAAAGCCATACTTTTTATCCTTAAGAAGTTTTGTTCGAAATGAATACCAGACAAAAGTAGTATATCCTCCCGCTAAACTGATATTTGCTGCTCTAGACCGATGCCCTTTTGATAAAGTAAAAGTAGTCATACTTGGCCAAGATCCTTACCACGGCGCAGGTCAGGCTAATGGACTTTGTTTTTCTGTGAATGATAAAGTCCCGCTTCCTCCATCACTTTTGAACATATTCAAAGAAATCCATGCTGATATTGGAAAGCCGATGCCAAAATCTGGAAACTTAAGCTATTGGGCTGACCAAGGTGTACTTTTATTAAATGCTAGTCTAACGGTTGTAGAGAATCAAGCAGGATCTCACCAAAACCAAGGTTGGGAAGTTTTTACCGATGCTGTTATTAAAAATTTATCGGATCAAAGAGAGAATCTAGTATTTTTACTTTGGGGGAGTTTTGCACATAAGAAAGGTGAGGTGATTGATACAAAAAAGCATCTCGTCTTAAAATCTCCGCACCCTTCCCCGCTTTCTGCCCATCGTGGGTTTTTTGGCAACCATCATTTCAGCAAAGCAAATGCATATCTGATCCAACATGGAGCAAAACCAATTGAATGGTAATGCGAAAAAAGGATATTTTTTCGTCTTCCTAACAGGCGTATTCTTTTCATTTGAAGTGATAGGTTTTAAGGAGATTTTCAAAAAATTTCACCTAAGGCCGGAGATAGCAGCATTTTATGGAGTCGCCATTGCCGCCCTAATCGTGACACCTTTTTTTCTCTTCAATCTAAAGCGAAGAGAATCCTTAAAAACTACGATCAGAAATAACGGCAAAGTTTTATTAGTTGGAACCTTTTGCAATGCGATTGGTATTGTCATGTATTATTATGCTCTAAGAATATCAGACTTAGGGCCGTCAGCCGTGCTGATCAAAATGACCGTCTTATATAACGTGATCTTAGGTGTCGCATTCTTAAAAGAGGAAATGCGCGGTTTTGAAATGATAGGCATTCTATTTGCCATCCTCGGGATCATTTTAATATCCTCACTCGATGGTCAAATCCAGGTGACTTCCGCAATCATCATCCTAATCTCCGCTTTCTTTTTTGCGATCCAAAGTTATCTCATCAAAAGATATATCGAGAACATAGATGGGTTGGCATTTGCTTACTTACGGATACTGCTCCTTTCTTTCTTTTTTGCCTGTTATATCACGATGAATGGTTCCTGGGTGGTGCTCTCTCCCGTTCTCACCTTTGCTCTTGGTCTCTTCTCTCTCCTTGGTTATTTTTTAGGACGCGCGTTTTATTTTGAGGCACATAACCATCTTCCCATTAGTAAACTCAATTCAACATTGCTGATTGAGCCTGTCTTCCTAATGGCCATCGGAGTTCTTTTCATGCACGAACCCTTGCCTCCGAAAAAAATAATGGGCACTGTGTTCATTATGTCCGGATTATATTTATTAATTTTTCATAGACAGAGGAAAATAAAATGAATCCAGATTGGAAACTAGAGGAAGTAAAACCCATGAAAAATCCATTGCTTCTGACAAAGGAGGAACTTAATCTATTTTTAGCCTCATTTCCAAACTGGAAGCTCGAGCGCAGAGCGCAGGACGGCATAGAAATTCTGACAAGGAGCTACCAGTTTACGACCTTCATACAGGCATTTGGTTATCTTTCTAAAATCGGACTCCTTTCTGAAAAATTGGACCACCACGCAGAAATTTACAATCTATACGGACTCGTAAAACTCACAGTATTTACCCATACGACAAAAAATTTGACTCATCTTGACAGACTCTTTGCCTATCAGGCAGAATTATTGCTATAAAAGAAAAGTTTGTTTTTTCTCACTCACAATTTATCCTGTTACCAGGGAGATTGAATGATTCTAATGAGAAACAACGATTGGAAAAACAGGGCTGTCAGTGCAGAAGATGCATTAAAATTAGTAAAAAGTGGTGATACTATTTTCGTTCACGGAGCCTCTGCGACTCCGACACCCCTCCTTGATGCGCTTGTCAAAAGAAAAGATCTAACTAATATTAAATTATACCACCTGCACCTAACGGGTGAATTAAAATTTGTTGAACCAGAATACAAAGACCAGTTTCGATCTATTTCTCTTTTTACCGGTCCTGCCATGCGAAAGCCCATCGAAGAAGGAAGAGCAGATTTTATGCCGATCTTTCTTTCTGATATTCCCCTTCTCTTTCAAAATGGTCATGTTCCACTCAATGTTGCTTTTTTACAACTTTCTCCGCCTGATGAACATGGTTATTGCACATTAGGTTGTTCTGTCGATACTGCCAAGGCCGCAGCGGAAAATGCAAAGATCATCATCGCAGAAATCAACGAACAAATGCCGAGGACTCACGGGAATACGGTTGTTCCTTTCAATAAAATCAAAGCATTTACGCTTACAAATCGACCGTTGCACGAACATCCATTAGCGGAAGAGACAGAAGTCGAGGCGAAAATTGGAACGATCGTTGCTGCGTTAGTGGAAGATGGCTCCACGCTACAAATGGGTATTGGTGGAATTCCTGATGCCGTCCTCAGTCGTCTTAAAAATAAATCCGATCTTGGCATTCATACTGAGATGTTTTCTGACAGAGCAGTCGATTTATTCGAATCTGGTTCCATCACAAATAAAGTCAAAAAAGTACACCAATTTCGATTGGTCACTAGCTTTGCTTCAGGAACCAAACGATTGTTTGATTTTATCAACGACAATCCAGCCGTTGAGTTTCACCCATGTGACAGAACGAATGATACCCATTTGATTCGTAAAAATGATAAGGTCATTGCCATCAACTCGGCTTTAGAAATCGATCTCACAGGCCAGGTCTGTGCCGACTCCATGGGTCATAAAATTTTTTCAGGTATCGGTGGGCAGATGGACTTCATTCGGGGTGCTGCCTTATCAAAAGGTGGTAAGCCTATCATCGCACTTCCAGCAACAGCGGCCAAAGGAAAAGTCTCAAGAATCTCCCTGGAATTGAAACCGGGAGCTGGTGTTGTGACGACAAGAGGCCATGTGCAATGGGTTGTTACAGAATTTGGAGCGGTCAATCTATTTGGAAAGACACTCAGAGAAAGGGCGGAACTTCTCATTTCGATTGCACATCCAGACTTTCGGTCAGAATTAAAAAACCAAGTCAATGGACTTCGTCATTTTTCCTAAATACCATTTTGATCTTTGCGCGCTACAAATAGAGTCGCCACATAACATACTCAATTGAAAATGAGACGTGAGGGAACGATATGAGTAAAATTTTCAAAATTGATGGGGCAAAATTTCCAGATATGGAAACCTTGAAGGAATCTTTATGGAGCCTTTACTCCGACAAAATGTCCAAAGATGAATTTGAAGCGTATGTGAAGGCCAATGTAAAAGAAGAAGGTTAGTTGGTTCTGTCAATTTCGAATGCAGAACTAATCGGTTGAGACGGGGCCTCCCTTCTCCAGTGAAGTTCCCCTTCCAATAGTTCTGTGACGTCTTGGGATTCTGTACGAAATAAAGTCGGAATTGTTTCTTTTGTGATTTCGATGGTGGCCCGGTACACTTCGAAATGAAGGTGTGGTCCGTCGCTATAACCAGTGTTACCCGAATAACCTAGCATTTGCCCCGTTCGTACAACCAGACCTCTTTTAACGATCACACCCATGTAGGCCAGATGAGCATATTGGGCGATGGTTCCATCCTTATGTAAAATTTTTACAAAATTTGCTTTGTGTAAATACTTCGGATCAAAACCTCCCTCCGTATTCTGATCCTCCAAATCTACGACGACACCTGCTCGTGCAGCGGTAACGGGACTTCCTTCTGGCATCCCAAAATCGATCGAATAGCGATTGGCACCTGTATGGCTTTTTTTACCAAAATAGCCTTGGTTCACCCTGTATTTATAACCTTTTTCAAAAGGAAGTTCATATACGATTTTATCATCATGTTTGGCATCAAAGTCACCTAACATCCAGTTATATGAAATTTGAAGAGATGCCCTTGCTTTTTTGTCCAATAATTCAAATCTTAAAAATTTAATTTCGCTCGTTCCATTTAGTTTGACAACCAACGGTAGATCTCTTGATGGAATGACGTTCTCATACTTTGCATTGATTTCCAGAGTGACGACAGCCTGCATAGTTCCAATGTCATTGCGAAAGTAGACATCGAAGCCTGTTTCATCTTGGACGTAGATCACGCAGACCCGATCCATAGAACAGTGCTCGCTCCTTTCCCCGTCTGCCTGGACTAGGGCTGGTAAAAAGCTCAATATGCAAACGAGGAGGAACTTCATAAAAATCCTTTAAATTATGAACGAAATGGAAAGGGATACAATTCATTTTCAGCAGATTTTGAAAAACTTGACTGACATAATCTGCTCCTTATGGGATTTTTTTACCATGAAACCGATACTCTATATCTTCCCTATTTCTCATTTTTCTGAGAAAGCGAGGTGGGCACTCGACCGAGCCAATTTTTCATACGACTTGAAAGTATTAACACCTGGCGAACATATACCTCTACTTAAAGGCATTGTTCCCGAAACCTCTTTGCCGGTCCTACAAGAAGGGGATCAATTCCTACAGGGAAGCTCAAAGATCATTGATCTAGTCGAGGAACGGGCTTTTGGTGAAAAATCAACGCAAGAAGAAAGAGAAATGGAAACAAAAATCGACGAAACCATTGGCAAAGGACTGCAAACGATGCTCTACCATTTTGTGTTAGCCTATCCGGAGATCGTTGGTAAACTCTTCTCTACAACTCCTCCGAAAAAAGAAGTTCCGATCCCTCCTCCGGAAAAATATGATTTCATTGCCCTCATCCTCAAAAAAAAATATAAAATCAATCCGAAAAATGTCGAGGTCGTCAGGGAAAACATTCACAACTTTACGCGCGATTTACAGGATTTATACCAGTCGAAAAAGTATTTTAATGGTCGTTCATTTGGAAGAGTCGACCTAACGCTCGCAAGCCTTATGGGTCTATTGGCCTTCCCCCCAGAAGCCCCCGCCTCCGCATGGTTTGCTTCCGTCGACATGCCTGAAGATTTCGAGGCTTGGAGAATTTCATTAAATGCAGAACCATTATTTGACCGACTCCGAGAATTCTATAAAGAATTTCGAATCCATTCCAAATAATCGGGATTCCCGTTTTTTGCTTCATAAGAAACAATGCATGGAACTTCATAGGAGTGGAGTTCCTTGGCGCGTGAGATGGCCCGATCAACCAAACTTTCTTTTGTTTTCAAAAAAAGAAGAACTTCGCTATCTGATTGCAGTTCATTTTTCCAAATGTAAATGGAGGTAACAGCGGGAAGGATGTTGGCACACGCGACCAGCCGTTCTTCTACCAGGGCGCGCGCGATCCTCTCTGCCTCAATCGTATCTTTTACAGTTATATAAATGAATTGAATTTGTTCCATGTCGAATTAGAGTTTGCTCATGATGCTTCGTTTCTTATTGATATTGGTTTTTACTTTATTCTTTGCACAACTGGCTGCGGAACCATCCAACCGTCCTACCATTACTTCAAGTAGTTTCCGATCCAATGCAAGCGGGAAATTTCCACCCACCTTTGCGATGGATGGCAAACTCGAATCCAGCTGGATCGAAGGAACTGATGTCAACGGAATCGGAGAATCAATTACGATTTCCTATAAGAGTGAAATCAAATTTCAAACCATTGCGATTTACAATGGATTTGGTGACCCTAAAAAATGGGCGAGCAAAAACCGTGTCAAGAAATTAAAGCTAACGACCGATAGTGGATATGAGGAGATATTCACTCTAAAGGATACCCTCTCTGCACAAAAATTGAATCTAAAAGAGGAAGCCACAGCAAAATCGATCAAGCTCACCATCCTTGAAATTTTTAAAGGTAAGTCTGAAAATGAAACATCGATTGCCGAGCTAAAATTTCTCGCTGACCAAGCGGGCATTATTTTAAGTCCTCCAAAAAATACATGGGCTCTTGGAAAATGGAAAACAGAATCAAACATCGCCAAGATCAATTTGCATAATGACGGCACCTGCGAGATGGGATACGAGACGGCAAAGATGCTCTGCACTTGGACGGAGAAAGGGGATAAGGTTTTGGTCCAACTAGAAGCCACTCTACCTTTGACAAACTCTGACCGATTGGAGTTGCGCCTTCAAAACAAAAACAATGAGCCCACCGTAGAAGTGAATGGTAAGTATACGTTTATCAGAAATAAAGAAGAAGTTTAATCTTCTATTTTCATCCTCCACTGCTGAGTGAGCCATTCAACAAGTTCTTCAGCAGGCATGGACTTATCGTTTACCTCATAATAAATTCCAACGTTTTGAAAGAACTTACCCTTCGCATCGCGTATCGGTGTCACAAAAAATATACTAGCACCCGTTTGTTCTCTTAACGAAACAAGCCATGCGACTTCATTGAATGGTTTCATTTTGTTTAAGGGTAAAAATAAAATGCCGGACTCATCCATCTTCACATTTCGTTTTTTCCGAATTTCATAAAGAACGCGTCCCATAGAATATCTAAAATTGATCTCGGAAAAAACTTGAGTTCCAACAGAAGTATCTTTGCGATAAAAAAATCCATCCATGGCTGCGGGGCCGGTCGGTCTATACTCCGAAGCAGAAAAAACAGATTTCATGGTTTCTAAACAATTTGGTAAAATCCAAGTGAGTTGTTTTTCTTTTTCCGCACTGATTCGGATCCCTCGAAAGCTACCATCTTTATCTACCATCATTTCCGTGCTTCCAAGATACACTGGACTTGTGGATGTAAAGTCCCAAAGCGTTGAAAAATCCAAGTACCGTTCCTTGCCTACCCAATCCTCAGCATAAATCGGATAGCGAAACAATTTTTTGGCAATCTGTTGTAACTTCCAGCCTTGTGATTGGTTTTCTAAGATGATATGATTGCGGCCTGCAAGCCCGTATTCCGATTTGAGTACTACGGGATGTATCAAATCTGAAAGATAGTCTAATAGTTGTTCCTCAGAGGAAATTAATTTCGAACGTAGCTCTGACAGTCCTAAGTCTTCTTTCCACTGTCGCTGTGTTAACTTTGAATTCAAGTAACTCGAAATTTCTATTTTCTCAGAATTTTCTATCAGATACGATTCATTCAGATCATGACGGCGGCCCCACTCGACCAAATTCGCATCTTCAGGGAGAAAGTCTCCTTCGAGCCAGGAACTACCGAAGGAAAATCCATGCACAGAGAGGTCTTTTAAAAAGTTTTCATCTGTCGGTTCTGTTATATGAACAAAATCCTCTGAACGAGAAAGAAAAAAGAAGAGTTTTTCTAGAGAAAAACGCCTTCTCAAAGTTTGGTTGTCTAAAGCAGGAGGAGGCTTAAGGAACCTATATTCAAAGATTGGGTCTAGTGAATATAGATTCGTAAAAATGCCTAACTAATAGATGCGACGAATGGCGGTTGCGATCCTTTGGACATTGTCTTTTGTCAGGTTTGGATACACTGGTATGCAATGCCCTCTTTGGAAGAGTCTTTCCGCATTCGGATAATCTTGTTTGCTTTCTTCTAACACGTTATGAAGAGGTTCACCTATGGTGCGCTTGGTTCCGATGTGAATCGATTTAAAATACCTTTCTACTTCTTCATATCCCTGATTAGAAACCACAATAGGGAATCTATGAAATGTATCTTCCGCTGGATTTGCAAAATATGTTTCTAATCTTGAATTTTGTACAGCTTGTAGATAAGCGACCGCGATCTTTTTCTGTCGTTCTAAAATAACTCCAAGCTTTGAAAGTTGTTCGATCCCTAGTGCTGCTTGGTAATCGATCAAACTGTAATCAAATTTTGGTTCTCCTAAAATACGTCTGGAAGATACACCCGATTTTAGAGATTTGATCTGGTTTGATAGATTCGTATCGCTCGTTGTGATCATCGCACCATTACCAGTGGTGATCATATTTTCAGAATTCAACCCGCAGATAGAAACAACTGATTGTTTACTCACAGAGATAAGCTCAGAAGTGGCACCAATTGCCTCAGAATAATCTTCAATGATTGCCGTATCACCTAATTCATATTTGCTGACATTGATCAAAGATCCAAATGTGTGGTCAAAGATGGCAACCTTTGCACCAGATTCAGATCGTTTGCGGTTGAACTCCACTACATCTGGGTGGAAGGAATTTTTTCCCAAATCCACGAGCACGGGTTTTGCTTTTAGAAGGAAGATCGCATCTAGTGCGGATATCGGTGCAAAACTCGAAAGGATCACCGCGTCGCCAGGTCCCACGCCGAGTCCTAGCAATGTGAGGTGGTAGGCCGAGGTCAGGGAATTTGCGGAAATGGCATGCTTGAATTTAAACGTATGGCAGAAGGATTTTTCAAATCTCTCTACGATTTCGCCACTCGATAGGTGTTCATCCACAAGGCATTCCAAAACACCTTTTAAATCCTCTCGTGAGAGGGTGGGCTTATGAAACTCGATTTCTTTTTGTTTTTTTAACGGTCTCTGTAATATTTCCGATGTCATCCAACAATCTTCCTTTATTATGTCTCTTAATTGAGCCATAATCGAATTATGTCACTTCCTTTTTCACTAATGGGAACATAATTTTGTGAAACTAGAGCGAATGCCCAAAAAATGGGTTCTGTACTAGGTTTTCTCAGGGATTGTGGCAGATAGTATGCTCCGTTCTCGTATCGCAAAGAAACTCACGGAAGGAAATGGCATTCTCAGTTTGATGTCAGATCTCAGCGAAACCATCACACAGACAGGGGACGGAACTGCCTTTTTGGGCGGCGGGAATCCTGCAAAGATCCTTGAGGCGGAAAAAATCTACGAATCTGCCTTTTCAGAACTCGCAAACCAAAGAGATTTACTTGCGAACTTGTTTGGTGACTATGCCGGACCGATAGGAAATAAAGACATCCGCGCATTAACCGCCGCTTACTTAAGCCAGAAATTGAATGCAAGTTTAACCTATGAACACATCGCATTTTTTAATGGGAGCCAAAACGCATTTTCTTATTTACTCAATGCGTATTCAGGAAATATGGAGGATGGAAGTTTCAAAAAGATCTGTTTGCCCATTGTTCCAGAGTACATAGGTTATGCGGATCAAACTTGGGATGAAAATGTTTTCCAAGCGAACCTACCACAAATTGAAATCCTCTCTACGAATCGGTTTCGTTATCAAATTGATCAAAAGAAAATCAATCTAAATGACGTCGGGTGCATTGCTCTTTCCAGGCCCACCAATCCTACAGGAAATATAATCACATCCGAAGAGCTTACCTTTCTTTACACGGGTGCGAAAAAATTTGACATCCCCCTTCTCATTGACCTGGCGTATGGAAATCCTTTTCCCAATTTGATTGGAAATTCAGATCCTGTCATGTTTGATCCTGGAAAAATTCTTTCTCTAAGTTTTTCAAAAGTTGGTTTACCAGGCATCCGTTTTGGCATCATCATCGCAGATCCCTATGTGATAGAAACGCTATCCGCCTTTGGCGCGGTCGGGAATCTGAGCTCTGGAAATGTAGGAGCAGAGCTTGCACGGATTTTTTGGGCAAATGATACCCTTACCAATATATCGAATAACATATTACGTCCGTATTACGAAAAGAAATGTAAAGAAGCTTTGGAAATCCTTGATGAACGTTTTCAATCATATGGTATCGAGTATTCCATTCATTCTCCTGATGGTGGATTTTTTCTATGGATTTACTTTCCTGAGTTGAAAATTTCAAACCAGGAACTTTACTCCTTATGCAAACTTGAGAAAGTGTACATAGTTTCAGGACATTATTTTTTTCCAGGGCTTTCTAATGATTTTTCGCACCGTGAAAAATGCATACGTTTGACATATTGTCGCAGTGCACAAGAAATAGCACGTGGGGCAGAAATTCTGGCAAAACTTGTTTCCCAATATAGTAAAAATGACATATGAATGATGCGGATTTAATTGATATAAATGACCTAAAGAGCGATGATGCGGCACCGACGCCAGCAGATGTTCAAGCTCCCGTCTCACAATCCTACATCCAATTATCTGATGCGATTGGAAGTCTCACGCCTACAGCTCGTTGCATTTTAGATGAATTAAAAGACTGGCATAAAAGAGTCGAAAAACATGGCAGTAAAGAAATACATCCATCCTATCTGCTAACGCTCGATAAACTACCTGAAGCCCTTGGCAAATATACGAATCTTGGCTCACAGGGAAAAACAGAAAATGCGATCCACCATGCTCTTCGCCTACTTCTCGATTTAGATCATAGAGGAGCGAACCGCGTGATGTATGTTTACCCTTACCTCATTAAAAGTGGAAGCAAAATTACAAGCAAGATCGCACTCATCGCACCTCAGAAAGATAATAAGACCGACACCATTCCCTACCGACAAGCATGCTTTCGGTTTTCACAGGAATTGATCAAGATGTTACTCGACAACCGTTCCAAAAAAGGTAGAAACTGGGACGAAACTAATCCCGGCACTCTCCTCATCCAAAAAAACAAAGATGGAAACCCTTGGTTGTATCCAAAGCTTGGCAGCCTTGAGTCTGAGATCACCTCCTTAGTTCGAAAAGGATTTGGAACTGTTCCTTACATACCTATGACGGACTTCCTCATTGATTTTGTAAATTATGCAAAGGAACAAAATCTCGCGATTGGTATATTAAACGATTATCATATTGTCCTAGACCAGTTGGAAATTTTACCCGATGGTAGTTTCAAGAAATTGCCTGAAGTGGTAAACCAGATTCTGGCGCACTTAGATGCATTAGAAACTTTTACGAAAGACCATTTGATGAAAATTGCTCGTGAAGCAAAATACGAAGTTTTTGTAGATAAGATGAACCAATACTTTCAAGATGAGATTTTCTCAAGCATCGAAGAGAAAATGAATCCTGAAGATAGAGTGAAACGATTTTTATCTTTATTAGAATCCTTTCCATTTGCGTCCCAAAAAGGGAACCAAGCACAGGTTATACGAGAAACCGTCGACACAGGAATGAAAATTCTGAAACGTCTGAGCGAAGAAAAGGGATCTGTCATTCACAGAAAAGATGATAATATCTATTCTACGATGAAACAGTCAGTCATGTCAAAAATTCCAGAGTATACGAAAAACAACCACTCCTTACTGCGCATCAATTTTGAAGACGAAGTTGCGAGTGCAGGTATCACGTCACCTGAAAAAGCGAGTGAATACATCAAAAGATTAAAAGACGATGTCCTGTCAGAGTTCTCATACCAAGAAGAAAAATTATCAAACGGTAAATCGGTTTATTATGTGGTGGACCATGGTTATATGGCCGCAGTCATACACAAGTTAGCCTTTGAAAGCAAGGGAAATCCAGAGCTTAAAAAACAGCTTGAATTTGCCAAGACGATCAATCATCGACTTTCGAATCCAAAACATCCAGAGCTAAATAATAAATTAAGGCCCGATGCAATCGCAAAAATGAATGCGGGCGTAAAAGATTTAGAACATGAGGAAAGGGAATGGGAAAAATCCCAAGATATCAAAAGTAAGTTTAATGTTGTCCCGGGGCTCATGACTTTTTTTGTGTGTGTTCTTATGTTTATAACTGCCGCTTATTACTTGCGTTCGGCGGTGCCGATATTTTTCGGAGTCCCTTTTTCGATAGCGGCTGGTTTTATGGCCGCACTTTTTTTCCGCGAAAAGACCTCTGAAGAAATACGAGAAGATATTAAAAATTCAGGTAAATTCGGAAACGTGGGAGATTGGGGAAAATCGAGCGGTGGAGGAGGAGCCATGTCTAGTTCTTCTAGCGACGAAGAGCAGCCGACGAGCCAGAAAGAAGAAAAGATTGCCAATATCTATAAGGCAGCAGATAACTTTGTTTTCCCAAAACGATTTAATAAAATTACCGACAAAGTTTTAGATCCAAAGTCATTAAAAAGTAGAATCTACGAAAATTTAGATAATATCAAAAGAAACAACCTAACACTCGCAAAAGAAAAGAACGATGACAAGATTGCTTCTACCGTAGAATACGCGGTGTTACAGTCGGTCGCCACCATTCTGATTCCCGATGATGTGGCAGTAAAGGATATGCCTTCCACGATTTTGATCAACCGTAATGATTTAAAAGCCGCACTTTTCAGAGGTCAACTCGCTGATTTTTATCGTGAAGAAATGAACAAGAAAAAATTTGATAAGAAGCTCGTGAAGTATTATACTTATCTCATCAATACAGTCGAAATGGAATATTATAAATACTTACCGAAAAAACGAATCTAACTCACTCCCATTCGATCATCCGCACTACATCTTTATAGCACTCCTCTCGTATGAGACTCTCTCCTTTGATCGGAGGGAGCCCAGAATACCAGGAGCCCGTAGGAAACTTTAAATCAATCCAGTAGGAAAAGAGATTGGCGGTGCCATTATTATTTTTAACAGACAGATTCAGAAGATTGATGTCCGCAAGTCCTGTATCCTTGTAAAAGATCTCTCCATTTTTAGTCCGGATGCGTACTCGCTTGGGCCTTGCCTCAAAGGAAATTCCTTTTTTCTCTTCTTTCTTTTGTTTTAGTTCCCAGCTATCTATTTTTACCGATTCCACTTCCTCCCATTTCAATTTCTTCTTGTATTCGATTCCATCTTTTAGGTGCGAAAATTGAAAGCCCTCGCCCATACCGTCTGCTTCCCCGCGAATCGTTCGTCCATCACAGAGAGTGAGTGTTTGCACGGATGTTTTTTTCTCACGTAGATCCCCTCTTGCATCCCGATCGTCTTTTTTTTCTTCTGAGGGTGATGTAGGTAAGGTCGGATCTTTGGGCGCGCGCGGCTCGGAGGATAAAATATAGAACGGGAAGAGTAGGATAGATAAAAGAAAGAGTCGAAAAAGGTTTGGGGAGATCATAGACTGGCGTTTACCCATGGATGAATTCTTACACAATAGCTTTCAAGCATTTCCACTCCCACTTCTCATACTGGTCATTGTCGCGTCTATCCTTTGTTTAGGAAAGGCCGCTGATGTACTCGTTGATGAAGCAGTTTCCCTTTCCCTGAGATGGGGTGTTCCGAAGATGATCATCGGTGCCACACTTGTAAGTTTGGGAACCACTTTGCCAGAGGTCTCGGTATCCGTGCTGTCCGCACTCGAAGGCAATCCTGGAATCGCTCTCGGAAACGCTGTCGGTTCGATTATTTGTGACACAGGCCTGATACTTGGCATCGCCATATTAATTTCCCCACCAAGCATTGACAAACGTTTGGTGAACCGCCAAGGTTGGATACAAGTCGGTGCAGGATTTTTGTTGGTTCTTGCAGCCATCCCTTGGTTTGACCTGGGATCGATGTTCACAACTGGCGGACGGATCACACAACTCACAGGTTTTGTTTTTCTTGCACTCCTTCTCCAATACATCTATCTCAGCATCAGATGGTCACGTAGTAAACCTGGTGAGTTAGAAGAAGGCCTTGATGATACAACAGAGATTGATACTTCCTCACTCGTTATTGTCATCATCAAACTAGTGATCGCTATAACAGTCGTCATACTCTCTTCTCAGGTTTTGATTCCAGCCGTAGAAATCACAGCCAAAATTTTATACATTCCTGATGCGATCATTGGCGCGACTCTCGTGGCTTTTGGGACATCGTTACCAGAACTTGTGACCGCCATCCAAGCTTCGCGGCGAGGTCATTCCGAACTAGCCATTGGAAATATCATAGGTGCCGACATCCTAAATGTTCTGTTCGTATCTGGTGCTGCCGCTGCCGTTACCTCTAATGGACTCGAAGCACCGGTCAACTTTTTCCAATTCTATTTTCCAGCCATGATCTTAGTTTTACTTGTGTTTAGAGCCGGGATTGCCATGTCAAAAGATACCATCAAACGTCCTATAGGTGTGATTCTCCTCATCATTTACCTGATCGCAACGGTTGCGGGTTACTTTTTCAAATAAACTCTACAAAGTATGCGCCTCGACCTAGAGGCGTAATATTTTTTTTTCTTTTAAAACTTCTTTCACTTTCTGCTAATTTTTTCCATTCCTCGCTGACGAGTAGATTCTCGCCGAAAAAATTTGGTGTTTCGATCTTGCCGATTCCATCCGCGAGTACGGACCAATCCAATGATTCAGCACCATCACTAAGCAGCTGTTTGCCGCCTTCATTATCAAACTGTAGCTCGTGATCAAATACATGGATCTCGCGATTTTGAGAGAGTGCACTCATAGCTGTCGATAGTGTCCCCGATTTTTTGCCGGACTCCATGATATATACATCTGTGACAAGACCCGAGATGAGCCGGTTCCGTTTCGGGAAAGTCCACCTAGCCGGCTCTGTAGGAAAAATAAACTCCGATAGTAGGAGTGCGTTCGTTGAAGATTTGATTTGTTTGTAAAGATCTCGATTCCCTGGAGGATATTCTTCTTCAATGCTTGTTCCAAGGATTCCGATGACAGAAATCCCTTCAGACATGGCAACCTCAAACGACCGCCTGTCGATACCTAACGCCAAACCTGAAACAATACTCAGTTTAGGGATGTGCTCTCTCAGTTTCAGGACAAGTAATTTTGTGGCAAGGAGGGAAATCTGAGAAGCCTTCCTTGTCCCGACAATCGCGATGTGGTGTTTTTTTAAGAGAGAAAGATTACCAAGATACGAAAGCACAAGCGGTGGATCGTAGATTTCTCGAAGTAAGCTAGGGTAAGCAGGATCGTAGACATCAAGGAGACTGGGCATCTCTCGATTTTGAAATAGGGAACATTCCCTCTCAAACTTCACTCTCTCAGCGGGTGAAAGTAACTGTTTTAAACGGACAGAAAGGGCGTGAAGGGAATCGCATTCTCGCCAAATTCTCGTTCGATGACAAAAGGCAGCGATTCTAGGATGCGAAAAATACTCGCGAGGATACACCTACCAATAGGTCTAAGGATTTTGGTTTTGGCTCCGGATTTTATCTAAATTTTTTAAAACGTTTTGATAGGAAATATTTTCATTTAAAGATTCTTTAATGGCACCCTTATCTTTCATTTCCTCTAGCATGGATTTGATGCGAGTGTATTCCGACTTTGCAATATCTATCTTCCCGACCTGGTATAAAAAATTCGCTCTTGCAAATCTTGCAGGCACATTATAAGGTTCGATTTTTAATATTTGATCGAGTAAAATAAAGGCATCATTCAATTCATCAAAACCATCATTGATTTTACCAGACCATGCCTCTCCTTTTAGGGAGGAGTCAAAATAAATAAGCGCGAGCTGGAAAGGAAACCTAGTATCTTTGGGATCCATTCTTGCTAGTTGTTTAAAAAGTCCTATGGCACGTTTTCTCCTCTCTGGTTCCCAACCCATATCTTTAGATGCATTGGCAAAGGCGATGGCTGCCTCATATAGCAATTGTTTATCGAGCTTTACCATAAGCATTGCTTTTTCAAAATAAGGAAGTGCGGATTCGAAATTATGAATCTCAAAGTCTTGGTTTTTTAGTTCTTCCCCAATGGCTTGCTTGTAGTATTTGGAACCCATTTCGAAGGAACCAGATCGCATATAGCCGCGAGCGATCTTCCAGGAAAGAGCCCCCGCTTGATTTGATTTTTGGACGAGCTTACGTATCTTTCCGTCCATCTCTTCGATTTCTGCTTCTTCTAAAGCTAGCTTCTCTGACCAATTCACAAGGTCCGACTCAGCAGGCGGCTTTATGGCATTCTTTTTGTCCCAGCGAGATTTCGTTAGATTTTGCCAAACATCACAAGATGCAAGGGGGAACAAGAGGAGCAAACAGATAAAGGGAAAGGTTTTCTCCATTTTTCTTCTCATAATGTTCGAATTTAGTTTCTTTCTTATGCCTGGCTAGAAAAAAATGAGATTATGTCTCCTAGTTTTCAGCTGGTATCGGAAAGTCAGTGGCCCGAGCTCTGTGAATGGGATTCTCTCTGTTTTCCCGGAGAAGCCTGGAATGAAAAAATGTTACGAACTCATTTGGAATTCCATGCAGGTTATGTTTGGCTGGAAACAGAAGTAAAGGGTTATGCCCTCATTTGCGAAACCCCCTGGGAAGTTGAAATCTTTAGAATCGCGACTCTTCCCACCTATCGGAAACAAGGTGTTGCAAAATCAATTCTTGCTCATTTGTTTTCTACCTTTCCGAATAAAGATATTTTTCTCGAAGTAAAAGAACAAAATTTACCTGCCATCAATTTATATAAGAACATGGGATTTCGCATTTTAGAAACTCGCAAAAATTATTATCCTGATGGATCGACAGCAATTTTAATGACAAGGAAACCATAAAAATGAAAAACGCATACGTTACGGGAGCCTCACAAGGCATCGGAAAAGAATTTGTTCGCGCACTTGCAAAAAATTACAATGTAATTCTCGTCTCACGCACGATAGCTGATTTAAACAAGGCCATTGCTGAAATCGAACCAACAGCCAAAGGTTTGCTCACTGCTCTATCCTTTGACCTTTCCAAAAAAAAATCTCAAGAAGATTTAGCCAAGATCCTTGAAAAAGATCCTGATTTCGAGCTGCTCGTAAACAATGCTGGGTTTGGTACGGTCGGTGAGTTTGCTTCTCTTGACTTAGAAAAAGAATTGGATGAGATCAATTTGAATGTGAAAGCACTCGTAACTCTCACACATGCGGCTCTAAAAGAGTTTAAGAAAAAGAAAAAAGGCTATATCATCAATGTGGCCTCGGTTGCAGGTTTCCTACCGGCACCAGGTAGCGCCATTTATGCGGCAACAAAAGCCTTTGTGAAATCCTTTACAGAAGCCATCCACGAAGAAGCACATCCACACGGGATTTATGTCCAAGCACTCTGTCCTGGTCTCACTCACTCTGATTTTCACCAGCGAGCAGGGATCGAAAAATCCAAGTATCCTTCTTTTATGTGGCAAGATGCCTCTGAAGTTGTGGAGGAATCACTGAGTGCACTTCGTTCCAATAGCGCAGTCTGTGTCACAGGCACTGTCAACCAAGGTGTGGTTGGATTGACAGGACTTTTGCCGCGCTCTTGGGTCAGAAAGGGTGCCGGGAAATTTATGGATACGAGCGGAAAATAACGAATGGATGTTGCTAAACTAGATTCCTGGTATAGAAAATCCCTCGTTGTTTTTTCCATCCTCGCAGGAGGTGCGCAACTCTATTGGGAAGGAAACATCTGGGTAAACGCTTGTTTTGTGATCCTTATGGCAGGGGTTGTTGGCTACTTTACCAACTTTCTGGCAATTAAAATGTTATTCCAACCAAAACACGGGACCGTGCTCGGTTGGGCGGGACTTGTTCCAAAAAACAAACCAAAAATCGCAAAGTCACTTGGAGAGAGCATCCAAACCAATCTTCTCCATCCAGATATCATCCTCGCCTACATCTACGAACGTAACTTAGTCGAATCTGGTCTCCAAAAAATTGCAAAAGAAATCGATGAAGCACTTCATAATGATGATATTCGTGAAATTTTAGTATCTAAGATCATCACCTTACTGAAAGAACGTGGCCCAGAAATTTTAGGTGTCATCTTTGATTTCTCTGAAGAGACCATCAAAAAAATGGCGGCCCGCCCGGAAGAAGTACAAAAACTCTGGGTCTATACCCGCACGAAACTCACGGAATATCTCACCGAACAAACAAACCGAGAAGAAATCGGAAACCAACTGCGTGTCCTGTTATTAGAAGAAATGCCAAAACTTGCTAATATGTTAAATGATGGCCTGGAAGAGTATTTAAAAAGCAGAAACACTCTTGGCAAAATCGGGATTGGAGTGAAAAAAATCTTCTCGTTTAACGACGAAGCCATTCGTGAGCTCTTACAAAGATTTGTCCAGGATCCAGAAACCTCTGACCAGTTTATGAAAATGATGGATGAAGTCATGGGAAGGCTCCAAGAAAGACTCAATTCAAAAGAAACACAGGATTTCATCACGACCAAGATTTCCGATTGGCTATCAGCCAGCGGGGATTATGCGAGACAAAACCTTTTACCTACAGGAATCGAGAGATTACAAAGCTACCTTGATGATCCTAATAATTGGGAAGAAATCGATAAAAACTTCTTAAAGGCCATGGACTGGGTGATCAGGCGAGTACTCGAATTCATGAATAGCGAAGAAGGCAAGGTATATCTAAAAAAGAACATTGAGAAATTTGTTCACAAAATCAATGTTACTGCCCTTGTGGAAGAGCGAGTGATGGAACTAGATACCGACGAACTGGAAAAGATGATCCTCGACAATACGGGTGGCAACCTAGTCGTCATCCAATTTTTGGGTGGGATTTTGGGAATGATTGCTGGGCTCATCCAGGTCCATATTTATTTCGCTTTGCCTGTAGGTGGACTGATCGCTGTTACTTATATAGCGCATTACAGAAACAAGAAGAAAAATCCAGGGAATTGAGGTTAGCTTAACATAAAAGGAAATTTGCTACAAAATATTTTAAATCCTCACAGTTAACATTGAATTAAATGATTTGACCTGCTTAGGGCTAACACCAAACTAAGCAAACCCATACGAGTTTAGAGGTGTTAGGCTTGAATCCTTTTAATTTCTTACATTTAGGGACATTATTGTCCCTTTCCATGTTTTTCTCTTGTACTGGTCTCAATTTGATCACGTTACAAAACGCAGCTAATACGAATCCTACCCATGAGTATGCCAGTGCAGCACCATATAACAAGGGTGGATTCTTTTTCCATAGAAATTACACTCCTGGTTTCATCGGTCTGAATGCAGAGGGCACACTCGAGGCCGAAGCCTGCAACCATTCGGTCCTCTACCTCGTATCCTGGGGTGATTCAAGCATAGAAAAGGCAAAATCCGAAGGTAAAATCACGAAAGTTGCCTTTGTCGACTACCAACAGTTCGGGATCCTAAGTGGTTATCTCTATCACAGGTTTTGTTCCCTCGTAAAAGGACAATAAATCATATGAAAACAAGTAAGTATTTTCTCATCATTCTAATCTTCTTATCCCTTTCTCATTGCGCTACAGGCCCGACCATGGGTGGACTCTTTACCTCCATCACATTCCCCGGCCAGATCAATGCGGAAAACAATGTAAAGGTGACAAAAACAGCTAAGGGTTGTCAGTATTCCATACTCGGTCTGGTCGGATTTGGTAACGCAGGTGCAGGCTCGATTGCCTCTGAAAATGGAATCATCAAAATAGCGACCATAGACCATTCCTCTTTGAGCGTTTTGGGATTAACGTTTAGAAATTATTGTACAATTGTCTCTGGTGAACAAAAATGAAAATAAATCTATTTTTAATCTTACTCTTTTCGCTTTGTCTCAATTGCATCTCAGCACCCATGCAAAGCCTTCTTTTCACAAATGCGACCCAACATGTGAATGGGGACGTGACGGGAAACCAAATCACCTCAGCAAAGATTTTGAAATCGGGTAAGTCTTGTGCGGTATCTGGGCTGATCTTAAATATTTTCTATTTTGGCTCAGGAAACTCCATTGAAGAGGCCGCCAAAAATGCAGGCATCACAAAGATCGCACTCGTCGATCGCGACTCAGTCAACGTATTGTACAATCTATATTATAAAGAGTGTGTAATCGTTTGGGGAGAGTAGTCATGAAGCCTACTTGCAAGGGTTCTTCCCTTTTCGTAGTTTTTCTCATTTTCTCAAGCATCGCTATCTCTGCCAAAGACTTTGATACGACTTTAGAAAAACCGGATGTTTTGGTCAAACCAGACAAACACCGCATCTTTTTACGGGCCTTGAGTGGGGATGGTGCAATGATCACGCCAGCACAAGAGGAAATTCGCGGTGCTGACAATGCCCTAACCATTGCCAGTGTTGCCTCTGGGAGCCCGACACTCTATGCTTCTACGTTCGGCCCTCAATTCCAAGATGGCAAAACACTGGTTACATCCACGACAAAATTCGATCTTGAGTATCGCTTCGAAGATAAGTTTCGTTTTTTTTATGAAACGCGAAAGATCTCGCAAGATTTTGCGTACGGTAGCGTCATCGCTGGAGCTTTTAACTTACGAAGTGTACCTGTTAGTTATGTTGATACGCAAAAACGCATTGGCCTTGGATATTTTTTTCCCGTCCTACCGATGTTAAATCTTGGAGCGAGTTTAAGACGTGTGGAGTTGCAACAAACGACTGATTCCAATTTCACCGGCTTCTCTTCCTCCTTAGGATCACCAAGCATCACTTACTTTTCCGATTCCTCCCAAACGGTAAAGATGACTGGGTATGTTCCTGGTTTCGGGATTGAGTTTAAACCTCTTAGTTGGTTTGAAATTCATTTTCAGCATCTTCTTTATAACCTAAAGGGAAATGATAGCAGGTTTGATTCTTTGGTTCTTACGTCAAGGGGTCTGAGTGCGGTTGCCCTCTCGCTTGGTGAGGGTGGAGCCACTTATAAAGGCTATTCTCAGACGATCGACTTTGTCTTTCGCTATTCTTCTTGGTTTGCCACACGCTGGGGTTATACAAAGGAGAATTACTTGAAAACCAATAACGTTTATAGTTTCAGCAATCTTGACACAAACCCAGCTCTTGCAATTGGTTCTTCCATTTTTGTCCAGGCACTTTCGGAAGCGAATGTGAAGTACGGGTCCTATAATCTTACGATTGAGTTTTCAAAAGGTTTTGGTTCCAATTAACAATGGTTACTCGGATTTCTCGCGTCCTTGTTTGCATTTTTTTCGTTTGCTCTTTCTTTTTTTGCGAACCCATTAAAAAGAATTTAGAAACAGAAGAAATTGTTGGACTACTTTTCCTTTATACTGCAGCTAATAACTGCAATGTAGGAGTGAACGGGTTCTGGGCAGTCGATTTTTCTACGGGAGAAGACAAGTGTATCGCTGTCACAAAAAAGGCGGAAGGTTCAAGTGTCATCATTTATGAAGAAGATGGTCTGAGTGACCTGCGAGAATCTTACGGCATCGGCAATCCCAGTTATACGACCGTTCTCAATGAAATCAATAATGTCATGCTCGCCAAGGTCATCGCCGCCACAGGCGAACCTTCGGACATTAATAATGACAAAAAGATTGCCATCGTATTTGCAAATTTAAGCGGTAGCAGTTCTGGAAACACCTATGTTGCCGGCTATTTTAACCCTTTGGATCTCTTCAAATCACCTGGTTATGGAATCAGATCCAATGAAAGAGAAGTTCTTTTTATAGATGGTTTTTTACTCGTTGCCGCTGCTGAGGATTCTGCTAAAAAAAGCAAACCAAACGATTATTATTCAACCATTGCTCATGAGTTTCAGCACTTAGTTAGGTTCCCGTTTGAAATCGGCAAGGGTAACCTTACGGCACCCATTCCGTATCCAACCACCTACGCAGAATTATATGCGGTCACTTATACCGACGAACTTTGGATCAACGAAGGAACGAGTGAAGTTGTGAGCGATATCGCAGGTTACGGCCCACAATCCTCGCGCCTTGCTTGCCTCAGGTCCGATCCTTCTTATGGATGTGCGAATTCGATCAATGGGAAATCTCTTTATGACTTTATTGGTCGGATCAGTGACTATTCCTACTCCTATGCATTTATGAAATTTGTGTATGAAAATTCGGGAAACTCCGTCGACAAAAGAAATACATTTCTAAAGGCAACCATCCGAGGAACGACCTCAAACAGTAGTTTGCACGCGCGGGGAATGACTTCTCTTGGTTCTACCTACATTTCCCAAGCAGAAAAATATAACTCTTCGATTCTCTTAACTTTCAATGGTCAGGTCACCACTCGGCTCAGCACTGCTTTTCATGCCAATTTCTTTCGCTACCCGAACGCTACAACTACGGTCGCCAAATACGATCTAAGCTCAACAGATTCGGACCTAAGTTCGGGAACGGGAAATGCTCTTCTTACCACCTATCCCTTACCGACAAGCCTCACCCAGCTAACCTCTAATCCTTCGGTGATCAACCTAGTTAACAATTCACCTACATCTTTTGAGTTGGAACCTGGCCAAATGTTTCGCGTTTCAGGCACCGCACCTACTTTAACAGCAAAAACAAATGTCAATCTTGTGAAAAATGGTACGACAGAATATTTTATCTTTAATGGAGTCACGACAGAAACTTCTGGATATACGACAGCCACTACATCGATCCGTAGCGAAGACGAACCCACTGTGCAGTTTCCCTTAACAAAGCCTGTATGGTCACCTAGCAAAATTGATTCGGTAGCAGGCGTCGATCCAAGTAAGTATCTAAGAGATAGACATTTGTGGATGAGCCGTCGGGTGTTTGGTCAGTAAATTCAAATTGCTAAAACGCATTTTATTGCTAAAGAATTCATTTTTTGTAGAATATTCTAAATTTTTCTTTCCAATCAGTGAACACGGTTCACTGATTGGCGTATCTTCAAATTTGATTTTTTAATAAAGTCTTTCCGTAACAGTCATAAAATTCTTGTCCATTTCAATGTTAACCCAAGAAATCGACCTAAGTTGACAAACAAACAGATCTCAGGAGAACAAATGTTTAAAAATATACAGAGGAAGGTAGCCTGTTTGGCGGTTTTGGCCGTTTCCATCGGCTGCTCCTCACCCACCATTAAAGAAATCAATGATACCGCCGTTGCCATCGCTAAAGAAGCAAGGGATCTAAAAGCAGAGGGAAAACATGAAGAAGCGATTCGCCTCATCTCTGTAATAGAGGACTTACATCCCAATGATCCTCTCCTCCAAGAAATCCGAAATGGGGCTTCCGCAGAACAAATTGAAGCGGTGACTCCCTCAAAACTCTTAGGATACAATAAAGGAATCCGGGCAAAAGTGACTGCATCCACAGGAGAAAAAATTGCTTGGTACATTCCAGACAGAATTTTCGACTTCATCGACCAAGTTGAATTCTGGTTCAGTATCGGACCTCAAATTGGAGTCGGTGGGCACGTTACACGTGCGATCCAGGCGGAACTTTACACAGGTGCGACTGTCGCTGCAGGTTACGGCCAGAAAAAAATGATAGGTTTTCGATCTGAGGTTACTACAGAAATCGGACTCGGACCACTCGTTCTCGCAGGAGTTTTCGGTGGGAAAGCAGGAACTGGCGGTATCGCTTACAACGCAGAAGCACTCTGGTTGCACCTTCCCTCGGAAGCGATCTACCAAAATTACCGAGACTACTGGGGCATCGGTGCACACGCAGGCGTTGTTTTCTGGGGAGTGGAAGGCGAATACCATCCGATTGAAATCTATGATTTCCTAGGCGGTCTATTCCTATATGACCCAATGAATGATGATTTTGCTACGACGCGAAGGCTAAAATATACATCTAGGCAGTCTGGTCTCATTCGATCCTTCTCTAAAAACGTTGGTTCCCTAGAGAAAGAAGATTTTGATATGTATGCAAAGGATTATCCGAAAATCGTGATTCCAGGAACCACACCAGCACCGGAAGTGATTCCCGCTCCGGCACCGAAAAAAAGATAATCGTTAAAATCCAAAGACTTTGAGTTTAGCTTAAATTCGAAAAATCGAATTTAAGCTTTTTTTTACTTCTTCGTCTTATCCGTACTTTGGGAAACCAAATGGCGAAGAAATTCCCTCTCAAATTCTTCTACATGAATTTTATAAGCGTTGATAGGCGGAGTCTCCTGCTGGCTGAAAAAAGTTTGAAACCCTTCGTTTGGCCATAACCACCAAGCTGAGCGGATTAAATAATCCCTTTTATAATAGAAGGTGGATAAATAATTTAATTTGGAATCGTAAACTGCAAACGTAGATTCTGCGTTTGAAACTTCATAGATCGGAATCGTTCCCAAGGTTAAGATCCCAAAAAATCCGGTTATGCTATTGATAGCGTCTTTAGTCCGTTCATGATAATAAGGCGTATGCAAAGCTTGAATGATATAATCAGCATTTGATTTACGAATCATATACTTATCCTTTAGAGGAACAATTAATTTTTCAATCTCTCGTTTCCCGTCTGCCTCTGTTACTTTTAGATAAGCTAAGATGAAATTTTCTACATTTTTTTTATCAACAGAAACTAGGCTTGCGTCCTTAATTTCATCTACATAGACACCGTGTTTAAAAAAAGGATAACTACCGTTAGTGTAATCTAACTCAGCATAATACTCGTTTGATCTTAGCTTCGAAACAGTTTTTGCGATCTTATAACCTCTAAACCCAAATAAGAGTATCTTGGGTGGTTTTTTAGAGACCGCTAGAAGTTCATTCCACTCATCGCTGGCAGTTTTCGACAGTTCAGGGCGCAGTCTGAAATCGGATTCGTATGTAAACCGACTGCAAGAAAAAAATAGAAATTGGAAAATCAGAAACAAACTTTGAAAAAGAAACTTTTTCATATGTTTTTTTCTAATCTTCGATCACACTCATTGCGTATTCAGAAATCGCATCTCTTCTTTTTTCGGCAAAATCTTTATGAAACCAAAGCTCTTGGATATTCTTTGCAGTCTTCTTATTTGCGATCGTGATAACAGTCATACAATGATCGACCGCATATTTCATCGCTTCCTTGCCCGTTTCCCCAAGACCCTTGTTCCTTTTTTTTCTCGTAATTTCAGAACCGGATTTATTGACTCTGGCAACTAACTTATCGTAGTCGGAATCATCAATACAGAAAACGGTTTCCTTTTTCCCATCTTTCCACTTTACATCCACCTCAAAAAGGGGCGCTGCAGAAACAGCGATAAAACCTAGGTCAAAAAGTTCAGGCCAATACTCGTAGAAAAAAGATAACATCAACGACCGAATCGCATAACCATCAAAATCGGCATCCGTGATCACACTCAATTTATCATAGTTAAGCTCATCCACAGACTTCACCTTGGTATCCAGAGGAAGTCCCACAATGGCGACGATATTTTTCATCTCTTCATTTTGGAGAGCCTTAGCGAGAGACATTCCCTTACAGTTGAGAGGTTTTCCTCGTAAGGGAAAAAGACCGTGTAACTTTGGGTTCCTTGCTGGCCTGAGTCCGGCGATTGCCGAGTCCCCTTCTGCCACGAAGAGAATTCGTCCCTCATCGCTTGGTTTACCTGTAGGAGGCATCAGCTTAGGGATATTGTTTTTGGATGCCTTACGGAGGCCTTTCTGCGCGTCCTCGAGCTGTTTCAGCTGGGTTCTACGCTCCATCACCATCTTGATTTCTTCAATCAGGCCCGTTTTCTTGAGTAATTTCTCTAGATGCTTATCTACGCCCTTACGGATGTCTTCATTTAAGTCATTGATCAGATAGGACTTGTCTTGTGACTTAAAGCGCGGATTGAGAATGCGTAGGTTCACATACATATGGAAGCAGCTACGAACGTCATTTCGTGTACATTGGGTATTTAGTTTTTTCTCGAGTGAAACGATCTGTGATTTTTTTCTCACTTCATCACAAATTCTGTTTTCTAAATATTCAATCGCCGAGCCACCTTGTGGGCAAAAAATGGAATTGACCCAAGTCAGAGTTTTGTTTTGACCCACAACTACATACGTATCCATGGTGATTTGCGAAGCAGATGCCTTGTCCGCATAATCCATCTTATAGTAGACCATCTCTGAATTGCTAAAGATTTCATCGAAGCCTTTCTTAAATTTGTATTTTTCCTTGCCTGATTTGTGAATGAACACAACCTCAAGACCAGGGTTAGACATCGCAATGTCTTGCAAATATTGTTTCACCAGGGCAATGTTAAACGATACATCTAGATTGTTAAAATATGCCGGATTTAATTCAAATTCAACTGTCGTACCGTGATCTTCTTTTTTGGCATTTTCTACAACGGCTATCATTCCTGTTTTTTCCGAAGGTGCCTTTAGTTGTTTGATCTGCTCCGCTGAAAGACCTGGGCAGTCATTAAAATGACCATGTTCATCAAAATATAAAAATACACGTTCTAAATCGTCTTTTGAAAGCTTAAAGGATCGAATGACTTTTTTAACATCATCATGGATCGTGAAAGTTTTTTTATACGCCTTGCCGCCGTTAATGGTTTTCACTTTAAAAAAGCTAGAAACCATTCTCACGAGTGATATCCCCACACCATTCTGGCCTGCTACATGGTCTTCTTTGACTTTATCATCAAAGTTTTCCCCATACATGAGGTGCAAGTAAACACCTTCTGCATTGTCTGCAGGTATCCCACGACCATTGTCTTCGATCGTAACACGTTTGCGATCCGTAGATAATTGAATGATCAAACGATTCATCTTATCTTTTTCAGGGATTGTTTTATCGTTTAAATTTTTGCGATATTCATCCACGCAATTCATGCATGCTTCATCTAAACATTTGATTTTAGCAGGAATGTCGGATAACTCTTCGTGACTGATATCATAATAGCCAGAGCTATCTTTTTTAAAAAAATGTTGTTCAAAGGTAGAAAGGGAATTTTGGCCGAGCCACATCCCTGTTCTCATACGAACGTGTTCTACATTCGAAAGTTTTTTGAAATTACGAGCATTGGAGGAAGAGGCTTTCTCAGGTTTTGCTGCCATAGTATTACTTTGGATCCCACTTGGTTCTTAGTTCTTCGAGTTCTTCGATCATAAAACTAGTTAATTTTTTATCATCTTTTTGAAGTGTCGTATATTCTGTGAATTTTGTCCTAGCCTCGACAATGGCCTCTTCACATTTTCTCACTTCTTCTAAAGTCATTCGATAAACTGGGATCGAGGAGAGCCATTCAAAGTAAATGAACTTTGCAGCTTTAAGTTTTTCTTCAAACTCTTTCTTGGATTTAATGCCCGTTACTTTCTCGTTCCATTTTTCTTTGATAAAACGAATGAGTTCAGAATTACGATCGATCTTTTCTTTCTCAAGTCCAGCCAAACGTTTAAAACGACGGATGAGATGAATCTTTCTGAAATCACAAAAATGTTTTATGATTTCTTCAATGGAAAAGTTTTTAAGTTTTCCTTCATGTGTAATGACGTTGATGGTTAATACTTCGTTGTTTTCTTTCGAAAATAATTCTTTGATCTCTTTCTCGGAGGGAACTTCCCCTTTTCGAGCAATCAGTTCGATCTTAAAAGTTTGGCTCGAATGGTCTATATAGTCTTTTAGCCAATTGTCCTTTTTTTCGATGAGATCTTCTAGGTATTGGATGACCTTTTCTCTGTTCCAGTTCATCGGAGAATCGGTCAAAAAGAGTTTTCCGTCGATTTTTTTGAAGGCAAAGGTTGTCGACATGACAGTGGAGCCATTGTCATTTTTAGAGAGTTTTACTTCTCCCCCATAACCTTTGTACCATGGAGTGATCTTTTTGGCTTTCGCCGTTTTAAGATACGTGACTTGAGAATCAATGACTTCGCTCAATTTATGAGCCGGTATAAAACATCGAAATCCCGTAGCAATCCCTTGGATGCTGTTGAGTAAAACTAAAGGAACTTTTCCAACGAAGTGAATCGGTTCGTCCTCTGTCTCATCATAGTTTTTCACATAATCAATGTCTGGCAAACTCTCAAAAAACCCTAAATCTTTAGCAAAATCAGATAATTTAACTTCTGTATAACGAGGAGATGCGATGGCATTTGGGTCAAGCACGTCTCCGAAAGTTCCTTCTCCATGCACCAAAGGATAATTATTTGCAAATGCAAACTCCTGAGCCATCTGAGAGAGTGCATCCTGTATCGATCTGTCCCCATGCGGGTGGTATCCCATGGCAAGGCCTGCGACTTTTACTGTTTTTGTGTGCCTATTTCTTGCATCACTATTCCACATGGCCCATAAAATGCGTCGCTGAACAGGCTTTAAGCCGTCAATTTCATGCGGAATGGCACGTGAATCACACACGTAGCGAGAGTATTTTCTTTGGTCATCGTGGACCTGCTCTTCAAAGGGGCGCCTAGGATATTGATCTTCGTTCTTCATGATTCCAAATGACACAGGGATCGGGCGAATTGACTTGTCAATCCGTTTTCCCTTTTTAGATTGACGGTACGGTCTTATATATGTCCCCTAAAATGCCATTTTCCCCCCGAATCTATTGGCTTATTTACACTTTGTTATTTTTTTTCTTAAGCCAGTGTTCTTTCACCAAATCTCTGCTCAGAAAAGGCGGTTCGGAGTCTGCAAGCCAGGCCGTTTTGTGGAATAAATACCCGAAAAAATTGAACGCAAAATTCTATTCAGAGGGCTCTTCGTACTATCGATTTATCGAAAGAAATGGCAGTCAGAGCGGCCTAAAAATCGCAGATTGGGAGATCACATTTCTCGTTTTTGATAAGGACTTTCTAACTTCCGTGAAAGCTGCGTATCCGCAGACCGAAGAATTTCAATACAAATTGATTTGGCGTAAAAAAACAGGAACCTATACGCTTACAGAGAATAAAAAAGATTTCACAGCTTCATTCACCTTACTCGAGTCAGGTGCCGAGGCTAGTAACGATCTCAGTGACTTACTTAACAAATTAGGAAAAACAAAATCGGCATCCTTAAGCATTAGCGAAATGGCCAGTTTTTTTGTAGAAGGAACTGGCGCTTACCAGACATCGGAAACCATCCAGACAAGTGTGAAGTCCAGTTATGAATGGAAAAATGAACTCCCTTCCTCTGAGACGAGTCCACCAAGGAGTGTATTCCTTTTCACAAATGGCTCTGGTGATAAAACCACAAAATTTAGTTCTCCACATTACGACTTTTTCCAGCTCCAGTTTGAAGTTTCACCAACCGAACCGAACAAACTTTTTTATAAATCGATCTATGCCGATTCCAAATTTGAAATTTATTTTTTACCGCCTCTCGCAAATAATCTTACTACAAAACCTAAAGAACCCGTAGGACTCAAACGCATAGGCGATTACCTTCTCAAAGAGGAAACACCATGACAAAATCTAAAGTTCGAACTCGCTTTGCCCCATCTCCCTCCGGCTTTTTACATGTGGGAGGCGCACGTACTGCACTCTTTAATTATTTATATGCCAAAGCAACAGGGGGAACTTTTATCCTTCGCGTTGAAGATACCGACAGAGAACGCTCCACAGAAGCCTCATTTAAAATCATCCTTGAATCCTTAAAATGGTTGGGAATGGATTGGGCTGAAGGACCAGGAGTCGGAGGGCCGCATGGGCCGTACACTCAGTCAGAAAGACTCACCATCTATAAAGAACATACGGATAAGCTCATTTCATCAAAAAAGGCTTATCGCTGTTTTTGTTCTGCTGATGAATTGGAAAGCAAAAAGAAACAAGCAGAGTCTATGGGCATTCCCTATCTTTATGATGGGAAATGTTCCGATCTTACGGATTCAGAAATAAACGAAAAATTAACATCAAATACACCCTTCACGGTTCGATTTCGTATTCCAAATAAGATTGTCATCGTTGATGATATCATTCAAGGAAAAGTTAAATTTGAATCAAAGCTGATAGGAGATTTCATTCTCGTTAAATCTGATGGATTTCCTTCGTATAACTATGCCGTGGTGATTGATGATGCATTGATGGAAATTTCCCACGTCATTCGTGGTGTCGGCCATTTATCAAATACCCCTAGACAAATCCTAATCGGAGAAGCATTCGGGTTTCCGATTCCAAACTACGCTCACGTAAGCGAGATTGTCGGAACCGATGGTAAAAAATTATCAAAACGTGCAGGTGCAACCTCAGTTCTCGCCTTTAGAGACTTAGGTTATCTTTCCGAAACCTTGCGTAATTATATGGCGCTACTCGGTTGGACTTCCCCCGATGGTAAAGAATTTATGCCTGATGAAGAACTCTGTAAGATCTTTGATATCAGTCGTTGCTCCAAGTCTCCAGCAACCTTCGATGTATTTAAGAAGTTAAAAGAAGAGGAAAAAGAGACTGTTGAATTTAATAAGCTAGATGCAAATGGCCTCTCGGAATACTTAAATCCAAAATCGAAACTAAACTGGATGTCAAACAAACTCATTCGTGAGATCTCACTGGAGAGACTCGGAAAGGAAATGGTTCCATTTTTAAAAGATGCCAAGATCCCAGAAGAATACAAATCAGGTACCCATCCGGCTCTTCTTTCCATTTTAGATTCGGTACGCGTCTACCTTGACCGTTTCATCCAAGCACCACCTTACATTGAAGAGTTTTTTTTAGAAGATTTAACTTTTGAAAATGCGGAGGCCAAAAGCCTGCTTACCGACGGTAATGGAATTTCTGTCGCAAAAGCGTTCTATGCAAACATTTTGAGCTCCGAGACAAATGATGCAGATGCCTATAAGAATCTGATGGCGAAGGCAGGAGAAATGAGTGGTGAAAAAGGCAGAACCTTGTTCATGCCGATCCGAGCCATCACTACGGGGAAATCCCATGGGCTCGAACTACCGATTCTGTTTACCTTACTCGGAAAAGAAAAACTCGTAAAAAGAATGCAAATACTAGCAAATCAGGCAGGAATTCAGTTAAATTAGGATTTTTTTGACAATCAGAACGAATGTTACGCCATTTCTTATTTTTTGGCTTTTTTTTTAGAATATTTCTCGTATACTATGCAATAAAAGGAGTGGGAAACGAAATAACTTGGTCGGGACCGCAGAAACAGCTCAATTCGTTATGAACCCCTCTCCTGGTTCCTATGCTATGTTTCTTCCCCCCGACATGGCCTCAGTAAAAGTATTTCGTTCTGAGCTGAAACGAACACTTGCCGACAATCAATTTCCTCAGGCTAACATCATGCAAATCGAAATTGCCGCTGACGAAGCTCTGACGAACTCAGTAGCAGCTAACGTTTGCAATCATAGCGACGAGACGATCATCTGCAGATGGCGGATCGAAGGTTCAAAATTCATTTTATACATACTCGACTATGGTTCTGGGCTCCACAATGAGAACCCCATCGAAGAAACCGATAAAAATCTTCTTAAAACGAACTCCTCTCTTTGCCTTGCCACCTTTATAAATAACATACGAAATCACCAAGATAAAAAACCTGAGGCTTTACCTTATAATGGAAGCCACCAGAAACATAAGAATATGGGAAAAGGGTTGAAAATAATCAGTGCCATGATGGACTCCGTTAAGGTATTGTTTCACGGAGAAGGCATGGTGGGAGAAGCCCCCCAAGGTTTTAAAGTGATGGGATCAATTCTCACACTTGAATATGACCGAGCCAAACATTTATAATTGATCTTACATATTAATACCTCTCGCGAATGGCGAGGAGGCGAACAACAGTTATTCTATCTTGCACAAGGTCTAGCCTCCGAAAAAATTCCTCAAGGAATTGTCGGCATTCCTGGTTCACCTTTAGAAGAAAGATGCACCACAGAAGGATTTGAGTTTTTCCCTCTAGAAATGCGCGGGGAACTTGATTTCGCTGCGATCCGTGGCATCCGTTCCCTTTGTAAAACAAAGAATATTTCTCTCATTCACACGCATACGGGACATGCGCATACTTTAGCTCTTCTTGCAAAACGGAAGCATCTGAAAATTCCGCTTGTCGTCTCTCGACGAGTCGATTTTAAACCCGCTAAAAGCTTTTTCTCAAAGTGGAAATACAATCACGAAGCCATTGATTATTATCTTCCCGTATCACATAAGATACGTTCTATTATGATGGATGCTGGCATCAGCCCAGAAAAATTGATTACGGTGTATTCGGGTATTGATCTCAAGCGTTTTTCAAAACTTCCTTCTGCTGAATCAATCCGTGAAGAATTTGCCTTACCCAAAAAAACCACAATAATAGGAAATATAGCAGCACTTGTCGATCACAAAGACCAAGAAACATTGATTAGGTCCATATCGAAGATGAAAACACAACTGCCTTTTCAAGTTCTGATTGTCGGTGAAGGTAAGTTAGAAAAAAGATTAAAAAATTTGACCAAAGAATTGAATTTGGAAGATAAAATTCTATTTACAGGCTACAGAAAGGATATCCCGGAATTACTGTCCTTGTTTGATATTTTTACACTTACCTCGAAAGAAGAAGGCTTAGGTACGTCGGTACTTGATGCCATGGCAGCTGGTCTACCCATTGTCGCGACAAAAGGTGGAGGCATTGCAGAAATGCTCACACATGAAAAAGGTGCCTATCTTGCTGACGTTGGCGACGAGGAAGCGTTGGCGAATTACTATGATGATCTCGTAGAATCGGAAACCAAACAAACTCTATTTGGTTCTTTTAACAAAAATTCGGTGAAACGTTTTTCATATCAAAACACTGTCCAAAAAACTAAGCTGATTTATTTTTCATTACTAGGTGATTCTCTTTACGATAAGGTATAATTTATGAACCGGTTACTCATCATTGATGGCCATGCCCTCGCGTTTCGTGCCTACTTTGCCTTTGCCGCTTCTAATTTAAAGAATTCCATAACAGGTCTACCTAGCGGTGCCGTCTTTGGATTTTGGAGGATGCTCTTCAAACTTTTACAAGACGAAAAAGTATCGCACATTGCCTTCACTTTTGATCCTGGCACTCGACTTCATAGAAATGATTTATATGAAGCATACAAGGCACAAAGAAAACCGATGCCTGAAGATCTCAAACCTCAGCTTAGAGAAATTTACGAAATGATTCAGGCATTGGACTTCCCAATGTATAAAATGGATGGCATTGAAGCTGATGACATCATTGGTTCTTTATGCAAAAAATTTGCAAAAGACTTTGATCAAATTGTCATACTTTCGAGCGATAAGGATCTCTACCAAGTACTAGACAAAAACATACACATGTTACGCGGGAAACGTGGTGTATCAGAATTTGAACATATCAATCCAGAATGGGTAAAAGAAAATATTGGCATCACTAAAGAGCAAGTAAGAGATTATATGGGACTAGTTGGTGATACTTCTGACAACATTCCAGGAGTGAAGGGTGTAGGGGAAAAAGGTGCGGCGACCCTAATCCAAGAATATGGAAATCTCGAAACTATTTATAAAAACCTTAAAAACTTAAAAAACAAAGGCTTGATAGATAAATTAGAAGCAGATAAAGAAAAAGCGTTTCTTTCCCGGGAACTTGCGACGATAGTCACCAATCTCAAGTTAGACATTAAAAAATCAGATTTAAAAATACCAAATTATTATGAACCGGCGAAAGTACAGGTTTTCAAAGATAAAGGCTATAATGTTTTACATCGAGATCTTGCAAAACAAGCGGGCATAACTCTAGAAGATTCCGAAACAGGAAACACAAAAGCGGCAAAAAAAAGTAAAGGCAAAAAGTCATCGGAGTCCGAGCCTGTGGAAACTCAAGATGCAGCTGATAGCTCCCATCTGCGCACGAAAGACGACAGACAAAAGTATTCACGTATCAAAACGGTCGATGAACTTAAGAAAATTTTAAGTAAATTGGACCCAAAAAAAATACTAGCGATCGATACAGAAACTACTTCTACAGATCCAATGTCTGCCGAGCTACTTGGTATATCTTTTGCTACGGACTCGAATCGAGCTTACTATGTTGCAGTATCGCACGCTGAATCAATTTATTCTCACACACTCCCCTCATTGAAAGAAGTAATCGAAGCTTTCAAACCGATTTTAGAAAATGATAAGTTCAAAAAAATAGGTCAAAATATAAAGTATGATGTGTTAGTCCTTCGGAAATGTGGTGTGGAAGTACAAGGTATCATTTTTGATACAATGATCGCCTCATATATCCTAAAGCCTGGGGAACGTCGCCACAATATGGACGATATGGCTGTCGATTATTTGAATTACAAAACTTTCACCTATGACGAATTAGTGGGAACGGGCAAAAAGAAGCAAAATCTATACGATATTGATCCAGATATCGTATCGGATTATGCCTGCGAAGATGCTGATATCACGCTTCAATTGTACGATATCCTATCTAAAAAAATTGAGATTCAGGATACGAGCAATATTCTCCAAAAGATCGAGATGCCCCTTCTCTCGGTGCTTGCAAAAATGGAATATCAGGGAATTTTAGTAGAGCCAAACTATTTCGCCGGTCTCTCTGTAATCTTTGAAAAGAAAATTAAGGAACATGAAAAAAATATCCATTTTTACGCAGGCAGGTCTTTTAATATAAATTCTACAAAAGAACTGCAAGTTGTCTTATTTGAAGATCTTAGACTTCCTGCGGAAAAGAAAACTCAAACAGGCTTTTCAACCGACCATTCTGTTCTTGAATCTCTACAAGGAACTCATCCGATTATAGATGACTTATTATCGATTAGAAAATTTAACAAGCTCAAGTCGACATATTCAGACACTCTTCCAACTTTGATAAATTCCGAAACTGGTCGAATTCATACAAGTTACAACCAAACGATTGCAGCTACAGGAAGGCTCTCCTCCACCAATCCAAATTTACAAAACATTCCCATTAAAGATGAGGAAGGCCGACTTCTGCGAAAGGGATTCATTACTTCTCCTGGCTTTGAAATCCTTTCGCTTGACTATAGCCAAATCGAACTTAGAATCATGGCTCATTTTTCTAAAGATAAAAATATGATAGGTGCTTACAAATCTGGCGAAGACATTCACAAGCAAACAGCAGCGGGGCTGTATGGAGTCAATGAGAAAGATGTAACGCCTGAGATGAGAAACAAGGCAAAGATTGTAAATTTTTCGGTGATTTATGGTGTTACTTCCTTCGGGCTAGCGAACAATTTGAAAGTTTCTCGAAAAGAGGCTAAGGATTTTATCGAAAAGTATTTCCTTCAATATAAGGGTGTCTCCACTTACATGGAAGAGACAGTCAAATTCTGCAAAGAGAATGGTTATGTGGAAACCCTTCTAGGAAGAAAGCGCTTTTTGCCAGATATCAATAGTAAAAATAAAATGGCGAGTGAAGCCGCCAAACGCGTTGCAATAAATTCTCCCATTCAAGGCACTTCCGCTGACATGATCAAGATCGCTATGATCAATATTCAGAAGTTAATAGACAAACAAAGATTAAAGTCTCGTATCATTTTACAGGTGCACGACGAATTGGTCTTTGAGGTACATAGTTCAGAAAAAAATTCTTTTTACGAAATGGCAAAAAAGGAAATGGAAAATGCTCTTAAACTAAGTGTTCCGGTCACCGTTGAAGGAAAATTCGGTAAAAATTGGGACGAAGCCCACTAAAACTTCGTCTAAACTTAACGACTTTGTAACTGCACTGTAACAGTGGGGGGCTACTATGATTCCTAGAAAAAAGAAAGGTAGTCAACCTATGAAAGCCAAAACAACAACCCCTATCCTAAATAGAAAAGAACGAGTCCTTGAGGTACGCCTTGCAGGAAACCAACTAGAAATCGAACGAGCATTAGCTTTAAGATATGATGTTTTTAATTTAGAGATGGGCGAAGGGCTACCGCAGTCTGCTGCTACGCGAAAAGATAGAGATGAATATGATTTACACTGCAATCATCTCATCGTCATCGACAAATCAAATGAAGAAAAAATTGTCGGAACTTACCGCATCCTTACACGACAAATGGCAAAAAAGGGAATCGGTTTCTATAGCGAAAATCAATTTGATATCACTTCTATTTACAACTTACCAGATGAGATTGCTGAAGTAGGAAGAAGCTGTGTGCACCCTGATTACCGTGACGGATCGGTCATCTCTTTATTATGGCAAGGTCTTGCAGAATTTATGATCAAACAAGATGTTCGTTACTTGATGGGTTGTGGTTCTATTCATTCCACGGATCCCGAAATAGCATCTCAATCTTTTGCTTTTTTAAAAGCAAAAGAGGCGATTTCTCCAGATGAATTCAGAGTGTATCCAAACCCAGACTTTATCCTTCCTGGTTTCAACCCTGATTATGCCATTGAAGATCTGAAAGCGATCACAAAAAATATCCCTCCACTTTTGAAAGGATACATTCGTCTTGGAGCTAAAATCTGTGGCGTTCCTGCACTCGATTCAGTTTTTGGAACTACAGATGTTTTCATTCTCTTTGATAGAAAAGAAATAACAGAGAGATACGCTAAACACTACATGGGTGCATGATTCAAGTAGAGGAAATAGATTACCAATCGCCTAGCCGAAAGGACCAAATACGATTTTATCTATTTACCTTATTTCTTTCTTTTGGGATTTGTCTGGCATATGCATCTGGGTTTCCGCCTTACTTTCTAGGGTGGATCTCATTTGCCATTGCCGCATTTTCCGTTGCAGGCAATGACGCCGTTCAAACCATCGGTACTTTTTTTGAGAGTAAAAAATCCGTACATTGGGCCATTAAACTTTTTGTGCTCGGAGGTCTGCTCTGCCTCATACATCTTTTAGGATGGCTCCTCCATAACCAAGAGATCCATTTTCATCGGTTAGATTCCATTCCTGAGCCAAGACAGTTCAATCTGATCCAGCTTTTGGCTCCCGTCTTGTTGCTTGTCATCACTCGCCTCAGAGCTCCCGTATCGACGACTTTTCTCGTACTAGGACTGTTTGGTGGTCGCAGTGTCGACATTATGCTGACAAAATCTTTTTTCGGCTACGGCATCGCCTTTGTTTGTGCCATATTTGTTTGGGCCATACTTGCGAAGGTAGACCCTCACGAATACAAAGACGAACATACACCAGATCCAGCGTCTGAAAGGAAATGGGCGAGGTTTCAATGGCTTTCTACGATCTACCTTTGGATCGCCTGGCTCTTGCAAGATACTGCCAATATTGCTGTCTTCTTACCGAGAAAACTTTCTTTTCTGGAACTGAGCCTTGCGATTTTCTTTTTGATTTTTGCCCTTTACGTCATCATCCGAACGAATGGCGGCACCATCCAGCGCGTGGTTTCGGAAAAAGCAGATCTCAAATGGGCAAAAGCCGCAACCATTGTCGATGTGATATATGGTACCATATTATTTGGTTTCCAATGGATGAATACCATACCCATGTCCACCACTTGGGTTTTCCTTGGTCTCCTTGCCGGTAGAGAAATCATTCTCAATGTCACCACTTTGCGTGATCTACCCTACTTGGATACGTTCCGAAAGGTCGCCAAAGACGTACTTCTCGCCAGTCTAGGTCTCGTCGTAAGTATCGTTTTCATTTACATCGCCTCCCTCCTCTAAATAAAAAATCTTTACATAGGAACGATTGTCAGGAAATTGTCATTATTGAGATTGATTCTCAGGATTTATTAAATCCAAACAGGAGTAGCCAAATGTCGATTGCCCTAATGTTAAGAGAAGGAACCGCTGAAAAGCACCAAGAAACAGAGAAGGTTCCCTACCTTCGTGCCATCTTTCGAGGAGGACTGGATCCTCAAACCTACACGTACCAACTCGAAAGCCTGCTGTATGTCTATGAGTGTATGGAAAATCTGTTTCGAACACACAAAGAGGATACGATCTTATCTAAATTGTATTTCCCGGAATTATTCCGTGCCCAATCTCTGAAGAAAGATATAAATGCCTTTCAAACGAAATTTGGTGCCAAACTCCGGGGCTTCATTTCTCCAAAAACGCAAAGTTATATCGACCACATTGAAGCCGTCGCCAAAACAAAACCCAAGTTACTTGCTGCCCAAGCCTACGTCCGTTACTTGGGAGATCTCTCAGGTGGACAGGCCATTCAAAAAGTCATCGCAAAAACATTCTCTCTCTCGGAAGAGGAAGGCACAGAGTTTTATAAGTTCCCAGAGATTTCAGATCTGCAAGCCTTCAAGGGAGTCTATAGAACCGCACTCGACACTCTCCCTCTAGACGAAACGGAACAGGCGGAACTATTGACAGAGGCAAAGAAAGTTTTTGATTTGAATAAAGAGCTCTTTATTGAACTGGAAGCAGATCTCAAACAGAATATTGGCTCCGAAAAGTTTCAGATGTTATTGCCTGCGGGATAGTTAAATTTGAGTTTTCCATACACATTAATCACCCTCGTCTTTCTTTCCATGGTTCCAGTCACGATGATTGTACCTGTGGTGAAAGACGTCGTCAAAGATCGATTGCTCGGCACAAATCTAGACGTGGCATTTTTTACAAGTATCCCAATGCTTGGGTCGTTTTTGTTTGCACCGATCGCTGGTATTATTTCGGACCGATTTCAAAATCGAAAATATTTTATCGCGGCCTTTTGCTTCTTGGATGCGTTTTTATTCTACCTCCTAACGCTCGTTCAAGATATGAATTTATTTTTACTCATTCGCTTTTTAGAAGGTGCCTCTCACATTTTCATTATCGGCCTACTTTTGAGTTCTGCTGCTGATCGTGAAAACGACCCGTCAAACAAAAGGTATTATGGAAAGGGCGTACTCATGGGTATCACTGGGATGTTCCTATCCCTTGGAGGTGCCTTTGGTATGCCGTTAGGTGTTCTTGGTCGAAAGAATCCTCTCCTTCCGTTTTATGTAGGAAGTGGCATTTTAGTTTTTATCGGACTAGTCACACTGATCAAATTAAAGGATATAGGAATTCATACCCATAAGAAATTCCATTGGCAGCATCTCAAGAAAGCCGCATTCGAAAATCCTTACATTTTGATTCCTTTCCTCTTCAATTTTATAGACAGATTTACAGTTGGTTTCATCATCTCTTCCTTCAATATCCACCTCAGAGAGACCTTGGGATTCCATCCGGGTACGCTGGGTTTATTTCTAGGACTAGTTTTATTTCCTATGTCGCTACTTTCTTACCCTTCAGCCGTGCTTTCTCGCAAAACGGGAATTTTGCCCCTTGTGCTACTCGGCTCGACCATGTATGGCATATTTTTAGGGCTTGCAGGTACTACGAGTGAGTTTGCATATCTCTTCATATACTTATTGCTATGTGGTGTGGGTGCTGGCGTGATGTTTGTTCCATCCATGATGCTCGCAAGTAAGATGTCAAAACCTGGGCTCACCGCGACAACAATGTCAGCATTTACGGGCGTTGGATCGCTTGGATTTATGCTAGGTCCTATCGTTTCTTTCAATTTACAAGAGTTCTATTTAGTTCACCTCCCAAAGGAATATGCATTTCCTTCTTTGTCATTCACCTTCGGATTTCTGGAAATTTTACTGGTTCTAATCACGATTCCCTTCTTTAAGAAGATACTCACAAAAATCAACACCGCAGAAAAGGAAAGAGATGAGATATCACTTGCCAATTCTTCTGCCTTATTTTAGATTTAAGATATTAAAATTTACGAGGTGAACCTTGAAACGGTCAATTCTCCTTTTCTCCTATTTACTTGTGATTTTCACGTTTATTGCCTGCGCTTCTAGCAATAAAGTATCATCGAATAGCACAAAAATTCATCCACATACGGCTCTCCGTAAATTGGAAATCGATCTGATCAAGGTTGGAGACTCTCTTGTGAAAACAGAAGCAGTTCTAGGAAAATCTACAGAAAAATCCTCTGATCCTTCTGGTACAGTAATGGTTTGGTATTTTGTCGAAGATATCGAAGTTCCAGAACAGTATTACACTTTAAAGGAAAAACCAGCAGCAGCGGAAACAAATAAGTTTGTCAAGTTGACGTTTGATCCTAAAAACAAAATCACTGCCAAAGATTTTAAACTTTAATCTTCGGTAGGCGCTTCTTCTTCTGGAGTTAAAGCACCAGGGAAAGGGAAACCAGGAAATGTCTGTTTTTCCTTTCCTTCTACATCATCATCATACATGTCTAAGGTGGTAAAACCGAGTAAAAAATCCATCGCTTCCCCAAAATTAAATCCGACCCTAGCTCCTCCATAAAGTCCACCGATCACTTCCAAATTCCAGAGAAATCCTGGAGGATAACCAAAAGGTTTTTCATCTTCTTTTGGCAGATATACTAAAAATTCTGTTTTTCCTGTTTGGCGGACTAAATCCATTGTTAGTTCACGTTGGAACGCTTGTTTCTTCCGCTTTTTTCTATCTTTAACTGGATCATTGAAAAACGAAAAGTAACGCATCTTATAGCTTTTCTGATTGTATCTGTCATTATCCGTCAGTGGAATTTTTTTCTCATCCACCATCCATTTACCTTTTTCATCCTTAATCGGCTCACCAGAATGAAAGCTTTCACCGCCTAAGAATGTATAAACGAGCTGTTGTGAGTGGTATCCACCAATTCCGCCGCCTCGAACACCATAGCCTCGACCAAGGTCTTTTTTCCCAAGCTCACTTTCTCCACCTTGGAATAACAATCCGATGGGCAGTGGTCCAATCTTCACGGCTGCACCATAAGTTGGAGTTTCTGCACCAAGAGTCACCACATCCAATAGATCATTCCGCCTATTTTTCCAATACGTAGCACAATTTAAGAGTGATGATAAGAGTATGATTGTTGGCCAAAATCGCATTCTTTTCCAAGATTTAAGATTTTATACTTTTCGGAATCAAAAAAAAACATAAAACTGGAATGTAAGCGCATGGATATGAATCAGGATTCCGAAGAAGACTTCCCTATGATTGAAGTCAAAAAAATGAATGAGACGGAAATAAGGCTCTTTGCCCTGCTTTTTAATTTGATGCAGGAATCAAGAGGCATCTCTTTCCAAAGATTTCGTAAAATCATGCCCAGGTATTATCATAATGATGACATTGACTCGGATCGAAAAAAACTTTATAGAGATTTGAACCAACTCAAATCCATGGGTTTCAATATCAAAGTTGCTAACTTTGGCTACCAATCCGAAGACCACTACCCCTACTACTTAGAAAAAGAAACTCTAGACCAAATATTAAAATTCTCGAAACAAGAATTAGAATATCTATCCCTTTTACTGTGTTCGGAAACCAATTTTGAAAATGAGGTTTTATTATCTCTCTCGCAAAAATTATTTTCCAAAAATCTTGACCTATATCCAAAGGGAATCAAAATCCATAGGCAAAAAAATCAGGACTTCCGTGAAACTGAATCTGATCTTACGAAAATTATACAGGCGTTAAAGGACAAGAGAGCCCTTATCATCCAATATGGCCGTGACAAAAAAGACCGCCACATTGAACCGTATCGATTGATTCGAAAGAATTCTGAGGATTTTTACTTGCTCGCCTTTGATCGGACAAAAAACGCCTTACGACGGTTTATTTTGCCAAGAATCTTTGTAAAGAAGGAACTCCGAGAAGATTTTGTTTCTAAAAAGAAAATTACAAATGAGGATCTAAACTTCCACCCACTTGCTTTTTTTAAAGACACGCCGCGTAAAATTACATTAGAGATCTCTCCCCTTTTCATAGATTCTTTCCTTAACTTTCTGCAAGGCTACGAAAATGAAATTTCTGAAAATCGGATCTCGCTTACCACTGCGAATATAGAAGCACTTTTTCCTTTTTTCTTAAAGTCTCCAAACGCATTACATCCGCATTCCTCTGCCGATTTTAAAATGGAGTTTCAGAAGTATTTACATTCACTAAACGAGATTTATTCGATTGCCAACTAAAAATATAAACTTTCCGATTTCAAAATCACAGTTTATTAATTTTACAAAGTGTTCTAATTCATTTTACCTTCATAACCAAAATCTTATCGAGAAAACCAACACTCCGCACAGCGGATCCTTAGAATGGCCTGAATTTATCAATTTGTGTATGTCTTATTTTGAACATTCTGTTATCATTCCGAGAAGTTTGAGCAAAGACAGTCAAAAAAAAGAAACTCAGGAGGCTCTTGAAAACAAACATACCATTTTTGGAGGCTATTTTGAATCAGAAGAATATGCATCCTATATAGAATGCCTATCTCCCGATATCACTCGCGAAGGTTGGATCCTCTACGACTTCCGTCCTGTTAGTACCGCCAAACTTGATATCATACGATCTTTGTACTTTCAAAAAAGATTACTCGAATCTTTAGGTGTTATCATCTCAGATGTAAAATTGATACGGATCAATTCCGAATACCAAATGACTGATAATCTCTTAGATCGTGATGCATTTCTAATCACCGAATCCTTATCTGAAAAATTGATAAAGGAATCAGGAAGATTCGAGGAAGTTTGGAATTTATTTCTCGCATATCAGACGAACCATATCTTCCCGTCAGTAGACGAGGTATATCCGACTTGCAAATCACCAAAGAGCTGTTACCAACCTGATGTTTGCTTTCAAGAGAGTCAGAGTTATGAAATATTTGATTTGAGAGAGGGGCATGAGCTTCCCAAAAAGCTATACCATATGGGGATCAAAACCTTTGAAGAAATCCCAGATGAGGAACTCAATCAGATTCAGAAAATTCAAAAAAATGCACACGTCTCTCAAAATACTCATTTTGACTCCAACCAAATGTCTGTTTTTTTAGAGGGCACCTCGGAGACTGTATGTTTTCTAGATTTTGAGTCTATCAATCCAACCATCCCGATTTTTCCGAACACCCGACCTTTCCAGCACATCCCGTTTCTATTTTCCTTGCATATTTGGAATCCGATTTCCGATGAGTTACGTCACTTTACGTATTTGCATCCACCGGAGGAGGGAGATCCGAGAGAAAAGGTCCTAAAAGAGCTAACCTTGCTTATACCGAAAAACACTACGATTTTTTCGTTTAACGATTTTTTCGAAAAACAGATCATCTCTGATCTAATAAAGATTTTTCCTGAACACTCAGAGTTTTGGAATGCGATTCATCTAAATTTTAAAGATCTAGCACTCCCGTTTAAAAAATTCTGGATCTATTCCGCAAAACAGAAAGGTAAGGCTTCTCTAAAAGAGATACTCCCCGCATTCTCAGAGACCAATCATGTGGGCCTCTCGATTCGCGAGGGCCAGGATGCAAATTACCAGTATTTGAGATTATTAAAAAAGCAGGTGACACAAGAAGAAAAAATTCGTGTTCTGGAAGATTTAGTAAGTTATTGCAAAATGGATACTTTTGGATTGTTTGTATTATATAAGATGATAAAAGAGAATCTACATTAATCTATGTTAGGCATCAAGCGTTCGCTGGCACACTTTGTATTTTCCCTACCTGAAAATTGGATTTATACACTTTTTGGTGGTGCTACCGTAGAAAATGGGAACGCTCTAAATCCAAAATGCCAACTGGCTTGTAATGTAGCCCGTGTCCTTCCTAAGCTAGAAACTTTAACTCCACAAAAAGCCAGAAAGCTATTTGCGGAAAACATTCGAATCTTCGATGAAGATCCTATCCATGTAAGTCATATGGAAGATAAGTTAATTCCGACTCCTGCGGCATCTTTTATACCCTTTCGCCTATACAACGCACACCCACAAAAAGGAAATTTGCCCATCGTCATTTATTTCCATGGTGGTGGTCTCTCGATTGGATCTGTCGAAACACATGACGCTGTCTGTCGGCGTCTTGCCTACTATGCAAAGGTCATAGTCGCATCTGTTGACTACCGTCTAGCACCAGAACATCCCTATCCCAGCGCTATAGATGACTGTTTTCAGGCCTACAGATATATAAGAAACAGTGCTTACCTCCTGGGAGGTTCACCTTCCGCCATTGCCGTCGCGGGCGATAGTGCTGGTGGTTTACTTGCCACCGCCGTTTGCCTCCGCGCGAAAAAAGAAAAAATCCCTTTACCCGTTTTCCAAGCACTTCTCTACCCCATGACCGATGTTTCGCGAGAATCTGAGTCCTACGAGACATTTGGCGAGAAATACATTCTTACGAGAGCTACAATGCGTTGGTTCATACAAAATTTTACGCCCAATGTGGCCGACAGAACGCATGCCTATAATTCCCCGCTCACCCTTGATCCCAAAGAATTGAAGGGAATGCCACCCGCCTACCTGGCCACCGCCGGTTTTGATCCTCTGCGAGATGAAGGAGATGCCTATGCACAAGCTCTGGAATCGGCCGGGGTAAAGGTCCAGCACAGGCACTTTTCCAGCCTACTTCACGGATATTTGCAAATGGTAGGTCTCATTTCAGCTGCAAAAGAGGCAGAAACCGACTTCCACCAGGCGATTCTTTCTTTTTTTACTTCCAGAAAATTCTAGTCGAAGCATTCAAGTATCGACAGCAAAATTTACGATACTATAAAGGAATGAAAGTTCGAGGTATGTCATGACTCACTCTTCTCGCGTATTACTCATTGTTCTAATTTCGTTATTCTTTGCTTTTACTCAAAGCTTTGCAGAAAAGCCTGCTTCCTTGACTTTAAAAGATCGGGAAACGCAAAAGCAGATCGATTTGCAAAGATCTAATGGTTTTTCCGATAACGAAATTGACACAATCCATGCTACGATCTCAGAACATTTGAAAAAAATGAAAAAATTGCAGGATCTAGGTGTGGACAAAACGGCTGCGCAGTTTCTAGGCCAAACTCCTGATACAGTAAAAGAATTATTTTTAACAGATGCAGAAGGGAAACTTTATCTCGAATTTAAACTTCCACAAGGTCAATCCTATATCGATTGGCCAAAAGTATATTTATATGATGGAGTTGCTTTCATCTACCCTAACAAAGATTTTACGGAACTAGATAAAATCATGCTGATGTTCAAAAGAGTCAATGCTGATGGAACGATCTATGTGAAAGAAATGCGCCGTCTCATCAACCCTTCCCCAAAATCACAAAGTACCGAGAAAGATGAGAAGGGTGAATTCAAACTCGACGTAAACTCAGACATCCAACTCGAATATTATCAGGCACTAACATCTGATACAGTTTGGCCAAATGTGCCCGTACAAAAAGCAACCCCCGCTATTTCTATGGTTCTCAACGATGCAAAAGATCCGTTGCCTTATGATAAACAAAAACATATTATGTTAACTTATAAGAAGATGATTAGAAAGGTAAGTAAGTTCACCTATCGAAAACTTCGAAATATGGAACTAGACCAAAAACAATTGATCACTAAAATCGTAGAGTTTAATTAGGCTTGGGCTTGTTGCTGTTGGCGTTTTTTTAAGAGTTGTGAAATCGTCTGTTCCTCGGTGACATACTTTCGTTTGAGATAAGAAATCGCATTATTGATAAACCTAGGAACGTGTTTATCCGCATCTAATAAGTCTAGCTTCGTTTGCATCAACTCATCAATGGTTGCCAAAGCCAGTTTTCTCTGGCTTTGGTGTAGTTCGAAATCGTCTTCTTCATCAATAATCATTTTTATTCTTGAAACTGATTCGCGGCTTCGACTCCTCTTTTCTCATTTACAAACAGATTGATGAGAAGGGAAATCACGTAAAAGAATCCTACAACAAGAAACGCATTTCTCAGTGATACGATGGTTTGGATGTAGCCAAATAAAAACAAGCCGACGGCAGCAGCAATTTTTCCTGACAATCCCCACATACCAAAGAATTCACCTGATTTTGCCTCTGGTGAAAAAATCCCAACCATGGCTCGTGAGGCAGACTGCGTGGATCCGAGACCCATTCCTGCCAATGAGGAGATAAAAACGAAAACCCATTGGACGGTCCATTCTTTCCCAAAAACAAAATTTAAGGCAGCGGTTACGTCTTGTACGAAATAGATCAGAGCGCAAACGGCAATCCATAAAACAAGCGTTAGATTGAAGGTCTTTTTCGCTCCAATATTGTCTTGGACCACACCGAAGGCCAAGGCACCAATTGCCGCAGAAATCTGAATGAAAATAAACATGACTTGTTTGTGTTGAGCTTCAATATGAATTTCTTGGGATCCATAGATAAAGGCAAAGGAAATAGCGATCGCAAGAGCTGCCATCGTAAAGAAAAGGGAGACAAGATAGATCATAAGGTCTTTAAATCGACTCGCGTCTTTTAAAGTTGTGACAACGCGATCTAAACCAACTTTCAAATAATTTACACTTGGCTTATGTCCCAGAGGAAGGTGCGGTTCTTTTAAAAACAAAAAAGTCGGAATGGCAGCAACCAAAAAGAAGACTGCTGTATACGGACCAACGAGTTTCAAATTTTCGTAATTTGCTAACGTGTAATCACCGAGAGTCGTAGCAAGCACCACAGAACCAATCCCGCCAAAGTAGCCAATCCCCCAAGCATAGCCCGAAATTTTACCCAAATCTTCTTTGGCTCCCAGAGTCGGAAGAAAACTAGAGGCAAAATTTTCACCGGATGCGAAAAAGAAGTTCGATATGGCTACGAGGATAAATCCTAACCAAATCATACCAGGGTTTACATAGTATAACATAAAAGTAGCGATGATGCAACCGATGTAGCTGATAAAAAGGAATAGCTTTTTGGTGGAAGAAAAATCCGTAATGGCTCCAAAGATAGGACCTGTTAGCACCACGAAAAGATAAGAAAGTGCGAGAGACCAGGCCCAAAGAGAATTTCCATGCTGAAATGGATTCACTGAATTTGGATCAGAAGGGACTACAAGTTGTGTGAATATTTCACAATAAACAACGCTGATAATCACGGTCGTGTAAGACGAATTCGCGAAGTCAAACATACACCAACCGAAGATTTCACGATTCCGATTTTTTTTCCTTTCCGGGCTTAGCTCATGTGCCATAGACTTTCCTAGTTTTTTTCCTTAACTGAAATAATTAAAGAGTTTCCCCCTATTTGAATTTTCTGTCAAATGATTAGTGCAATCGTGGAAGAAGGAATTGATTTAAATTCACTGATGCGACCCAAACGGGTCTGCCTATGTCGTATGGTGACTGAAAAAGAATTAGTAGACGCCATACGAGAGGGCGCCCATACTCTTGAGGAAATACGAGAAAAGACAAGAGCCACCACAGGCTGCGGTACATGCTCCATACAGGTCTACCACATCCTCCAAAGGGAATTGAAAAATCTCTCCGTTAGGAAGAATGAATGAAGTTATCGATTAACATGGCTATGACCCTGGATGGAAAAGTGGTTCGTCCCGACGGGCGATGGTATGGCCTCACATCGAAAGAAGACAAATTGCAAATGGATGTCTATCGTTCTCAATCGGATGCCATCATCTTAGGTAAAAATTCCGTGATCAATGACAACCCGGTTGTGAAAATCCGCGCCTTCCCCAATGCCTTAAACCCAAGGCCTGTGATCCTGATCCGAAATGGGACACTCCCGACTGACAAACATGTCTTTGAGGAATCAGACCACATTCCTCTTGTTATTTGTACAAAAAACAATTTGAAAGAAATCAAAGCTGATCTAGAAAACCGAGCAGAGATCTTCGCTCTGGATTCGACGGACCTTGACCCAAAAAAAGTGACAGGCATTTTGAAGCGAAAAGGTTACAAGAATGTGCTTCTGGAAGGTGGTCCGAAACTTAACTACTCTTTTCTTGATGGAGATCTGGTAGACAGGATTTATCTAACACTTGTTCCCTTTGTTATCGGAAAAAATGGACTTGCTGGCATTGCAGACGGAACCTCCGCTATGGCTGGTTTTGATGAAAGGGAATGGGTATTAAAGAATTCCGTTTCAAAAGGAAATGAGATCTTTCTAACGTACGATCGGCGGTAATGCAGAATGATGCCCATATTTTTTATCGGACATGGCAGTCCTATGAATGCCATTTTAGATACCGAATTTTCAAGATCCTGGAGTGAACTCAAAGAAACGATACCGAAACCGAAAGCGATTCTTTGTATCTCTGCACATTGGTTGACTCACCAAACTTCGATTACGTCAAATGAATTCCCTCCGACAATCCATGACTTCGGCGGTTTCCCAAAAGAATTATTCGAAGTGGAATATCCAGTACCTGGAGATAAGGAATATTCACTGAAGATCGCAGATGATTTGAAATCATTTCAATGCAAACCAGATGACTCCTGGGGTCTGGATCACGGGACATGGAGCATTCTCAAACACATTTATCCCAAGGCAGAGATTCCCGTCATTCAGTTGAGTATCAAAAATACCACTGATGGTCGCTATCATTTTGAGTTAGGTAAAGCACTGCATTATTTACGTGAACAGAATGTTCTAATTCTCGGAAGTGGCAATTTGATTCATAATTTAGGCTTGGTAGATTGGAGCAAGATGCACCATCCTAACTTTGGGTACGATTGGGCCATTCGAGCCAATGAACTTTTTAAATCACTGATCCTATCTCGCGAAGAAGAAAAACTGATCAACTACCAATCTTTAGGAAAGGACGCCAATCTCGCCATGCCTACACCGGAGCACTTTCTACCCTTCTTATACATATTGGGTGCCAGTACAGTCGATGATCCTGTTCAGATTTTTAATGACCAACTTGTCATGGGATCTCTCAATATGACCTCGGTTAGATACGGCTAAAAGATTCTAACTTGACGAATCCCATCCTCTCATAAAATCTTTTGAATACAAACATTCCGAGGAACAAATGAATCTCTTTTATAAACTTCTATCCACTAACAAAGATATTTCGCTCCTGATTATCCGATTAACGCTTGGACTCGTCATCCTTCCTCACGGTGCTCAAAAGGTTCTAGGATCTTTTGGTGGTTACGGATTTGAAGGGACCATGAATTTTTTTACGACTCAGCTCGGCATTTCTCCAGTATTTGCACTTCTCGCCATAGCCGCCGAATTTTTTGGATCCATTGGTCTTATCCTTGGACTTTTTACACGTGTTGCCGCCTTCGGTATTTTTGTCACGATGCTTGTTGCGGCAGTTCTCGTCCATAGCCCGAATGGGTTTTTCTTAACCAACAATGGATACGAATTTCATATCTTAGCATTGGGACTAGCCTTGCCTTTAATTCTGAAAGGGGCAGGTTCATGCTCGCTGGATGATTATCTCATTTCAAAAATGGACAATTGATCCAGGGTAAGATTCAAATGAACAACATTAAATTAAACGCTCTCTCAGAACTGATTGAAAATTCCAAACTCGTAAACTGTCCTGATTTAAATGCAGAAGTCAGGCAAGTCCTCCCACTCGGTGCTGATGCCAAAAACTTCGTCTCCTTTGTTTCAAGCAAAGCATTCGTGAAGGAAGCTAAATCATCGAAAGCTACACTACTTGTCGTGAACGCAGAATTAGCCGAAGGTTTACCCGAAAAACCAATGTTAGTCGTTCCTAACGTTGAACTTACATTGATAAAAATCCTACATCACTTTTTTCCTTTGGAAGTCTCGAATGGAACTCATTCGCCAAATGCGATCATAGCCAAATCTGCCAAGATTGGAGCCAATACGCAGGTTGGAAATTTTGTAACGATTGGTGAAAATGTTGTGATTGGTGATCATTGCATCATTGCCGATGGTGTAAAAATTGAACGTGATGTAAAAATCGGCAACCATTCCAAAATTGGGATGAATTGTGTGATCTTTCATGGCACAGAAATCGGTGATAACTTTTTATCCTTCGGCAATTCCACGTTTGGTGGCGATGGCTTCGGCTTTACTTTCTTAAATGGAAAACACAACAAACTTCCTCAAGTTGGGAAAGTAATCATCGGAAATGATGTAGAATTTGGCTCGAATTGCACAATTGACCGCGGTGCCTTGACGGACACTGTAGTTGGGAACGGATGTAAATTTGATAACATGGTTCACATTGCTCATAATTGCAAAATCGGGGATCACGTGATCATAGCAGGTCAATCTGGACTCGCAGGAAGTGTCACGCTAGGAAATCATGTTCTGATCGGAGGAGCGTGCGCCATTAGCGATCATATAACGCTCGTAGATGGGACGATTATAGCTGGAGGAACAAGCCTTCGTACCTCACCAAAAGCAAAAGATGTTTATATCGGATGGGATTTAGGTTTAAATTATCCAGACTTTCAAAAATACCGCGTGAACATCAAAAATGTTGTGAACTTAAATAAATGGATCAAACGCATTAAAGACATCGAAAAAAAAGTTGGTATCGAAGCTGAGGAAGGAAAGGATTAAGGTTTAATCACTTTCCGTTTCCGATCTAAGGAAGAGATTTATTTTTTCTTCTACGAGCTGCCTGATTTGCCCTTCCAAATTTTCTATGGGAGATCCTTCCGGAGTTTCCCATAGAAACCTTTCTCCCTCATACTTGCCTAAACTAAGATAAAAAATAGGTGGTGGATTTTTTTTACCTGGAAAATCACCTGCTAACCGTAAGGTCATAGAACCCATTTCCGAGACAACCCATTCAAATTTGTGATTTGAGGACTCCATCAACCATCGGATCGGAAAATTTTCTTCCAATTCCATAGCCTCCCCCATTCTGGCATTCGGATACATTTTGATAAGTTTTTTTGCGATCTCATACGAAATCTGAGAGAGTGTGGAAAAATCAGACAACGCCATCGGAAGCTTTTTCATTTATTTTTCGGCAATCCACGGACTACGGTAATGCCAAGGCTTCGATTGATTTCTCCACCGTTTTCCATGATCATATCTGATCTCAATTTTTCTGGTCCTCTCGAAAGCCATTCTTGAAAATTTTGAATTGGTTGTACACAGTAATGAAATCCAAAATCCGTCGAGATATCTGAACCTGGTGACCACGGGAATTTAGCCTGCTTTACGGAAAGGGTTCTAACAACAAGCGAAGACTCGTCAGTTGGTAAATTGAGAATCGATTCTTTAAATTCTTTGGGATAGAAAAAATATTCTTCTGCATTGCTAAAGTAAAGGATCCCCACATACTTTCCGTTCCGTCGTAGGGTCTCACCTATACTTTTTAAAGTGGTCGTTCCCAGCAAATTTCCTTTCACAGGAAATATGCGATCATTCAGTGCTAGATTTCTTATATATTCATATTGTTCATCATTTGTCTGAAACATCTGATATTTATATTCAGCGGATGTGATCCGATTTGTTTTATGACGCTTTCGGATAAACTTACCGATGCGAGTAAATATTTTTTTATAATTTTCTGGATCTGGTAAATTTTTATCTATCAATGCGAAAGACTCTGTTTCATTCCCTTTCGCATACCTACTCAAGAAGATTTCCTTGGTTGGAGACTCTCGAAGAAACATAATCATCATTTGGTTTGCAGAGACAACGACTTGTGTAAAATCCATAAGATAAATGAATTCCGATTTTGCCCATGCAGCAATGGTTAGGTTTTGTTCTGCACCAACACCAATATAAACATTTCCGATATTCGTGACATGTGGTATTAAAACATCTAACCTATCCTCATTGGAGACAGTTGTATTTCCGACATCCCATCTTGTAGGAATGAGATTTTCTTGATTGATTTGAAAAAGAGCAGTATAGTCAAACGGTTTGTTTTCTATATTTTTCTTTTGCGAAGCGCAAGAAAGATAAATCAATGTTAGTAAGGGAAGGATATATATCTTTTGTTTCATAAAATGTCTTTGGCACACCGAAATCCAAAATGATGATACTCAGGAAAATTTTCGGGTACGTGCGCTCGTCGGTAAGAGCCTCTCGCCATAGATCCGGGCCACCACCAAGAACCACCTTTTACTATTTTTTTGTTGTGTCCAGGACATTCCTTATCACCGTTACATGGTCCCTTTGGATTTTTTCCTTGGCAAGCTGGTCCGCAAACTTCATAGGAAGGACTGTACCAATCCGAAACCCATTCCCAGGAATTCCCTGCCATATCGAAGAGACCGTAATGACCGGGAGCACGAGTTCCAACATCGTCCGTGGTCATCCAATGTGGTTTTTCTAGTTTTTTTAATGCACAGCCTTTTCTCCCTTCCTCCTCGATGATGGCTTTCTGGCAAGTGGCACTTTCATTTCCCCAAGGGTAAACATCTCCTGCTGACCCTCTGGCCGCCTTTTCCCATTCTGCCTCGGTTGGAAGTCGCTTACCAACAAATTGGCAATACTCTGATGCCGTATACCAACTAACACCTACGACTGGTTGTTTTGGTCGCTGGTATATCTTTCCATACCTAGCTCCGACAAAATCACATTTTTTGGAGGAAAGGCAGTCCCTACATCTCCCTGCATGCAGACATTGTTCGAATTTTTCATTGGTCACTTCATGCGTGTCCATAAAAAATCCATCCAGGTAGATCTTGGCTTCTGGTTTTTCATTTTTTTCAAATTTATTTGAGCCTCTGATGAATTCTCCCTCGGGGATGCATTTCATATCGGGTATGATTTTGCCTGCGCAAGGTTTTTCAAAAAGACCTTCTGATAGTAAATGACAGTCCGCGAAAAGAAAACTTGCCAGAAGGATAATTAGAAAGTTCATGGGGATCATGTTTGTCCAGATTGGAAAGATAGTGACTAAGGTGAGTCTTGGATTTCTTCTACTCATGGACATCCATTGTTTTACTTTCCTCACCAGATCCACCATTCCAATCGCACCCTTGGGAGACAGGTCCACATTTGTTTTGGTGTCTCTTCCTTCGGCAAACCTTCCCACTTTCAAAACCTATACCAAGCAAAAAATAAATTCAGTATATGAAGAAAACAATTTTAGCTTTGTCTTATTGCCTCGGGCAGTTTGGGAGAAAATGGATCGGAGCCTATTTCTCGCAAGTGAAGTAACCACTCCACTCGGATTTAAATTCTTTGCCGAAAATTACCAGACCCAATTAAAAAAATCCACCTTCGAAGTATCTGATGTTTTTTCTGGATACAAAGATCAAATCTTAAATGAAAGATACTTGACTCAGATATCTCTTACTCATTCGGAGTTTGCCGAAAAACAAATCATCGGCACAACTCAATCGAAAAATCCGATATTCGCCCTTCGTTTAACAAGAAAAAACATAAGTGATAATGGTAAGGTTAACGTATTACTGCATTGCTCTATTCATGCAAATGAAGTGATCACCACCGAACATTGCTATGATGCTATCTATACATTGATCACAAATAAAAAATTAAAGGAAAGGTATTTGGATCAGTTGATCGTATGGATCATCCCCATCGCCAATCCCGATGGTTCCGATGCATTTTGGAATGTTTCCCATTTGCAAGGGAGAAAGAATGGAAGTGTTAATAACTTAAAGGGTGTGGATTTGAATCGCAATTTTCCGATCCACTGGGGAAAAACAGGCGGGGAGTATAGTTCAAACAAGATCGATAGCCCTTATTTCCAAGGACCGTCGGAAGGCTCCGAACTAGAAACTCGTGCACTCATATCTCTAGCAGAAAAAGAAAGGTTTGTCGCATCGATCAGCTACCATGCCTTCGCCAATGCCTTGCTCTATCCCTATTCGGTAGAAGGGTTTCTCAACCCTTCGCCTGACTTAGCGGAAATCGTAGGGAAAAAATTGTCCAAAAAAACGCGAAGTACACACCCCACAAAAACGTTTTCCTTAAAAAAAAATCTCTACCCGATCGATGGAGTCGATCAAGATTTTTTTTATTTCCGATATGGCACACTTTCCTATGTCTTGGAATCTTCCCACTTTAACCCCGAATACAAGTACGTTCCAAAAATTCTTGATTCTCTCCGCAATGTCTGGACCCAGATGCTCGACGAAATTGTGTTTGGTGAAAAGATTCTCATCCGAGTTTTGAATGAGGAAGGAGCCCCTCTTCTTACAAAAATTCAGATCAAAGGATTATCCTACTTCCAAGGTGAAGTCAGAACCAATCATCCTAAAACCGGGTTATTTTATACCTATTATGTTCCCGACCTTGGAAATGAAATGGTATTAGAAAGTGATGGATATGAATCAATAATAGTTAAAACCAAACCGAGTTCAAAATGGGAGATTCAAAACATTATAATGAAAAGATCAACTAGACCTTAATCTTTCTTTTGCCTTTGCCCAATACAAATCTAACTCAGCCAAAGGTTTGCCTTTCATCTCTTCACCTTTTTCTCGAAGCAGCTCTTCTACGATTTTAAACCGACGTTCAAACTTTTGATTTGCTTTACGTAAAGTTGTCTCTGGGTCAAGTGAGAGCTTTCGCGCAAGATTGACTAGTAGAAAGAAAATGTCACCTAACTCTTCTTCAATATGATCATCATAAGCGATCTTCTTATTTTTAATTTCTGGGGAAGGTCCTATGGCTTCTTCCAATTCGGAAATCTCTTCCTTTAATTTTGTGAAAAGATCCAGAGGATGTTCCCAATCAAATCCTTGTTTCGAAACCTTGGATTGGATCTTTTCTGACTTGAGTATTGCTGGGAGTGAGTTTGGTATCTCATCTAAAATCGAATTTGCGCTTCTCTTGCCTTGTTTTTCTTGCCGTTTGATATCATCCCACTGAGTGAGGACGTCTTCTGCATTTTGAATGCCGCTTGTATTTTTGTAAACATGAGGGTGCCTTCTCACTAGTTTTTCAAAAACCTCTCGCACGACATCATTCCAAGCGAAGGCTCCTCTCTCCTCTGCCAGTTGGCAATGAAACACAACTTGAAAAAGTAAATCTCCCAACTCTTCCCGCATATGGGGGTCATCATTTCTTTCGATCGTATCAACAACTTCATAGGTCTCCTCGAGCAGATGAGGGATTACGGATTTATGATTTTGTCCTTGGTCCCACGGACATCCCTCGGGGCTTCTCAGATCTCTCGTAAGTTGGAGCAGGTTTTGAAGTGGGTCTGGAAAATGAGGAGGCAACATATATAAGAGAGAATCCCGAATACAACTGGCTCGCAAACCGATTTTTTATCTTGCCTTCCATCCAAGCGGCGAAAATTCTAGCCCTATGTTCCAATCTCGATTTTTAACTGCGATTTTAATGGTCCTTGTTGCTGCGTTCAGCCGTATTTTGCCTCATCCACCAAATTTTAGCCCCATCTTGGCAGTTTCCTTATTTTCTGGGGCTTACCTCGTAGACAAACGTCTTGCGTATCTTGTTCCTCTCGCTGCTATGTTTGTCTCGGATCTTTTTCTAGGCTTCCATGCATTGATGCCTGTCATATATCTTCTGATGGTTCTTTTTGTTTTTCTCGGAACGAGACTTTCTAAATCTGTTTCTGCAACAAAAACTTTAGGTTTTACACTCGTTAGTTCGGTATTATTCTTTTTTGCCACCAACCTAGCAGTTTGGCTCACTTCTGGGATGTACAGCATAGACCTAACTGGATTTGTGTCTTGTTTTACCCTCGCTCTCCCTTTCTTTCAAAACTCTCTATTAGGTGACTTGGTTTACTCAGGAATTCTTTTCGGCGCTATGATGTTTTTGGAACGCACTGTTTTCAAAAGCTCAATCGCTCTTTCTCGAGTATAATTTAATTTCTGATTGGTACGCGCGAAATAAGTCAATGTATCTGAGATAGCCCAGGCAATCTTCATGTTCATTGACAATCGCCACCTTATCCACATCATACTGTAACATCACGCGTAAGCCCATTCCTAAGGTATCCTCTGCCTTGATGGCAGGAACATCTTGAACAATTTCTTCGCAGGTAATCAGTTTCGAAAGATGTTCCTCATATTCTGGTAATATTCGATTTTTGCGTAAGGATACAATGCCTTTGTACTTCTGATCATTATCAGTAAGTATAAAATCGCTCGCTTGGATGCCTGGAGCCTGGGTTTGTAATTCTGTGAGTGGAATGGAGTTAGAAACGATAGCAAATTTTCTAAATTCAGAAAAATGTTTGGATATCGAAATACGATCCATGATGTCCTGATTCATATCCCAATGGTGAGAAGGGGATTGGAATCTGTTCTGAACTTGGTGTCGATAGATCGAAATCTTATTTGATAGGATTGCCGCAATCACAGAAACGATCATGAGTGGTGGTAATAATTCATAGCTCCCGATCATATCGCATACCATCACCATACCAGCGATTGGTGCCCTTGCAACTCCTGCAAAAAAACTGCCCATTCCTACAAGCATGAAAGGAAAGATGAGGACTCCCATGCTAGGAAATAATATCTGAGCCATAGAACCCACAAAGGCTCCGAGCATTCCGCCAATAAAAAAAGAAGGTCCAAGAAGACCTGCGGAACTGCCTGATCCTACGGTAAAGGAGGTAGAAACAATTTTGACAAGGGCAATTGTCAGAAAGAAAACCGGACCATTAAGCGAAAAATGATAGGAGTTCAAATGATCTCCATTGACCATTTTTTGGAGAAGACCGAATCCAGAACCGAGGACTTCAGGAAAAAAAATCGCAAGCGAACCCACCACCAAACCACCGATTGCTGGTTTTAGATAGTTTGGAATTTGCCACGCAGCAAAATGATCTTTGACGAAGTGATAAAAATTTACAAATAAAAAGCCGATCGCAAAACATACGAGACCAAGTATAATATAGAATGGGATATGTCGGTAGTCACTCAAACTGTATTCTGCAACAGCAAAAACAGAACCTTTTCCCGCCAAACTGGAATAGGTAAGATAGGCGCTGACAGAAGAAAGAATGCAAGGAACTAGAGAATCACTCTCAATGTCTTCTTTATAGACCATCTCTACCGCCGTGATCGCGCCGCCGAGAGGAGCTCTGAAAATGGCTCCGAGGCCACCTGCCGTACCTGCCAGCATCAGTGTCCGCCGTGCACGTGCTCCGACTCCAAGTAGTGAGCCAAGTGTGGATCCGAATCCCGCTCCGATTTGAGCAGTGGGTCCTTCCTTTCCACCGGATCCGCCGCTTCCGAGTGTGATGATGGTGACTAAGGCTTTATAAAACGGAAGTTTGGCGGGTATTTTGCCTTCATTAAAATGAAAAGATTTGATGAGGGAATCTGTTCCCCCTCCAGCTGCCTCGGGACATAAAAAATAAATGATGAGTCCAGAGAGAAGCCCTCCCAGAGCCGGGAGTAGAAAGAGCCAAAGGTAGCTAAATTGGCGAGGGGCAAAGGGAAAAGAGAAAAAGGAGTCCCCTGCGGGAACTCCAGGATCATAGCCGATCAGCTGCGAAAAGGTTAGACTTTCGGTATAAGATAAAAGGATGTTAAATCCGTAAGCCCCCACTCCAGAAAAGAGACCGATGAGTAGAGAATACACGTAAATAGACCTTGGGCCTTGGATCGCAAGCAGGGATTTGATTTTAACGAGAGAAATCACTTCGTACAACCATCCAAAAGACATCCAATTTAACCAAGGAAAAAGCAAAAACGTTTCTCATAATCGTCTTGACCCAATCGCGGAAAGACGGAAGATTACTTGTATGCTTTTTCGTACCCTAATTTTGACTTTCCTTTTGCTTCCATTAACTGCATGTAAGGTCAAAGACCAGAATAAGGTGGATCTATCCCTTCTACCAATTGCAGGCGGAACCGTGCTTTGGTTTCCAGGGGAAATCGACACGAGTCTCACGTCTTCTTGTGGGATTGCGAGCACAGCGACAAGTACATCCACTGGGACTACGGGAACGACAGGAACGACTACAACCACTACGGGAACCACATCTACAAAGTATGCCATTGTTTCTCAGTTGGTGTTTAAAACAAGAGAAACGCTGTTTCTAAGATATACTTACGATTACTTTCAAACCCAAGGGAACATCAATGCCCAGCAAGGTTTCGTTTTAACAGGTGGTTTTTTTGGTAAAACTGCGACAGGGACTCAAGGAACTGTTAAGTGGGCTTCTAACGGCATCAATATAAATACAAGTTTGACAACAGCACAGGAAATTTCTCAGTTTAAAGTAGACCTAGATCTAATCGGTACCTATGTCGACGGTGCAACTACCACGAATAACACCACCTGCTACACCTTAGACAATGTCAATTGTACCGCTCAGACGACTACCACAACTACCACCTGCTATACGTCAAATAACCAAACATGTTTAGTCGCGGCTACGAATTCGGGAGCCACACAGGTAGTCATTCGTGGATCGATTAACTGTTACGCTCGAAATGTTGTGCAACAGTGATTTTACGATTTCTATCTTTTATTTATTACCTTTAATCCTAGTTTGTTCATCCATATTCCTATATTTTCGATACACTTTTTTAAAAGCTAAATCATTACTAGATCTCCAACACAAAGCAGAATTGGAAAAATTGCAACTTTCTGTTTCTACTTTAGAATCAGAGTTAGCTAAACTTAACGAACAGTATGATCATAGCCTCTTAAAATCGAGAGAGATCCAATCCCAGCTCATCTATTCAAAAAAAATGACCGAGTTAGGTAAATTAGTTTCGGGAGTCGCTCACGAACTGAATAATCCGATCAGCGCCATCAAGGCCTCCGCGGAAACAGTGACCGAAATCACAACTAAAGAAATTGGTGAGATCCAGAAATCTAAACAGATCTTTCAATCTCTCGACGATTCCGAAATGAACATGTTAATTCGGGTCATTTCAAAAAATAGTAATGAATCAATTGTCATGGGTTATAAGGAAAGGAAAGAAAAAATCAAAACCTTAAAATCGATTCTTGAGAAATATAGTTATGAATACGAATCAGATGACATCGAATCATTTTTAGATGTAGGCTTGGAAGCTCCTGATGAAACTGATTTAATGATTTTATCTCACAAGAATCAGAATATTAAACCGTATATACTTTCTATTCGCAATTTAAGACAACATTTAAAGATTATTGAAATTGGCGTAGATCGAGCAGCTAGCTTGTTGTTGGCGTTAAAAAAATTCACACGAAATTCGGTCAATCAAGCGGAAAAACATTTTCACCTTGTGGATAACATTGAAACAGTCTTGTCAATTTATCAATACCAACTTAGAGGGAAGATTTCACTAACAAAAATGTTTCTAACAGATGCAGTAATAGTTGGACATCCAGAAGAACTATTTCAGGTCTGGACTAATATCATTTTGAATGCCATCCAAGCAATGGAGTCGAAAGGAAATCTAAGCATCCATATCCAGAGAATGGAACCTAACAAAGTAATGGTTAAGATTATCGATAATGGACCTGGAATCCCGGAAGAAATTCAAAATCGTATCTTCCACTCGCAGTTTAGTACGAAGGAGATTGGTGAAGGATCAGGAATGGGTCTTGCAATTACGCGTGAAATCATTGAAAATCATAAGGGTAAAATTGCAGTTGATTCCGTACCTGGAAAAACTGAATTTCTAATTACGCTACCGGTAGCTGAGTTTTTGGAATATCCTGTTTAGATAAGTTTTTGAATTTGATCTTGAAATAAGCGTCTTTCTGCGGTGTCAGGAAATTTGGATAAGAACTTCTGGAAATATATATTTTCCTTATTAAACTCATCTGTTAATCTTTGTTCAATGTTATGTATTTTCAAAAGTGAAAGTATCTGCTCACAATCCCTTTCAGTTCGTTCCGTCTTTAAAAATAATAGATCAATCTCCTTTCGTGTTTTGGAAGAAACAGTGTCTTTCAGAATGAGTATAGGATATGTATACAGACCGTTTTTAAAATCCTTAAGAAACTCTTTTCCACTCTCTTTGCTAGTATAAAAATAATCTAAACAATCATCCTTCTTCTGGAATAACTTTCCAAGACGAATGCCAAAATCAGACAATTCTTTACATTCCTTTCCACTAAGTCCTGCAAGGTGGCCTGCACTCTCCGTACATGCTCCAAACAAGGAAGCTGTCTTTCCGTATATGATAGATTCATAAATTTTCATGGAAATTTTAGGATTTTTTTCCCATTCCATTTGAATCAACTCGCTGACAGCTAGATCTCGCAGAACTCTAGAAAAAATATGCATCACCGCGGGTAATTCCAGTGAGTTCAGTCGCTCGATGCCACAAGCGAGTAAGAAATCCCCAGAGAGAATTGCCGTTTTGTTGCCAAAACTCGCACCGACAGTTGGTTTTCCACGTCTTAAGCTGGCATTATCAACAACATCATCGTGCAATAACGAGGCTGAGTGAATGAGTTCAGCTACGGCACCTACTTCCTGCCATTTTTTCCCAGAATAACCGACAAAATGGCAAAAAAGATAATGGGTGATTGGACGAATGCGCTTACCACCTGACTCAATGACAAATCGCTTAATTAACTTTAAAATCGGTAAATCGTCACCTATGATTTTATTTAGATTTTGATCAAAGGAGCGGAGGAGTTTGGCTAGGGATACTTGTGAAGGCATATTTATTCAACATGAGTAGAACGACTTTCTAGAATAGAGAGCTGCTCACTGATTTGCTCTTCCATTTCTTTGGACGAATTTTCTCTGTAAATATGAATCAAATTACGACACATACGCTTCATCATCGAAAGAGAACTCGCCTTCGTAAAATATTTCGCAGAGATCGGATATCCATTCGCTTCGAGAAATTTTTCGCAAGTAAATCGATCTAATAAAACACCACCATGAAATGGATCTATAAAAGTAAAATAGCCTTCGGATTCATATTGTAAAAGGAAATGAAGTGGCAAATTAGTTCCGTATAGAGGCAATCCGAGTCTTTGTGCAACTAACAAATATACGACGGACAAGGAAATAGGTATTCCGAGTCTGCTCTTTATTACGTGAAAAAGATAGGAGTTAGATGGATCATTGTAATTCTGAAGATTTCCGACAAATCCTTCCTCTTGAAACAAGACCTGACATAAAAGTTGAACTTTCAACTCTTCCGTTAGGTGGTCTCGGTGTTCATCAAAAAGTTCAGAAACGCGAAGAGCCATTCGATCTAACTCTTTTTTGATTTCCATATAGTTTTGATTTGGGAATCCGATGCTCGATAATTGAACGACTGATTCTTCTAGGTCTTTATAATGTCCAGTATTTCCGCGTAATGTAAGTTTAAAGAAGCTATGTCGAATGCGGTGTCTAAAAATTTCAGGTGCCACGGTTCTAGCCATGACACGAAGCAGCGGGTCTTTTACTTCTTCTGCAGCTTGATCGACAGACATTTGCCAAGGAATCCTTGATGCGATCATTTTCAAAAGAAATCTCTTTTTCTCATTTGGTGCTACTTCCCAATCGTAGAGCAACCGAGTTATGTCGTCCGATGAGAAGTTAGGATAAAGACCGTGTGCCATGCAAGAATATTTTAAAAAAGGATCTCCATGTCAATCCAAGATTTAAAGATTAAGATAATTCTGCGAGTGCTTGGGCTTCCTGTTCCTTGTTTGGTGGTGTTCCATGCCATTTTGGATTATTTTCCATATAGGAAACACCTTTTCCTAGAACTGTCTTAAAAACGATGAGCGTAGGTGAACCTTTATGAGTTCCAGCTTTTTCAAATGCTGCGAAAATTTCGTCCATATTATGTCCATCAGCATTGATCACATTCCATCCAAACATTTCAAATTTTTTATCCAAAGGTTCAAGTTTCATGACTTCTTCGGTGTTTCCATCAATTTGAATGAAGTTACGATCCATAAAAGCAACGAGATTATCCACTTTGAAGTGAACTGCTGATTGTGCTGCTTCCCAAGTCATGCCTTCGCCACACTCACCATCTGAAATACATGTATAAATTTTATGCGTTTCGTTTCGAAGTCTTGCACCTAACGCCAATCCGACGGAAACTGACAATCCTTGTCCAAGTGATCCAGAGCTTGATTCAATCCCCTTCATATAGCGTGTTGACGGATGTCCTTGGAGGTAGGAATTGATGCCACGAAATGTGAGTAGATCTTCGATAGGAAAGTATCCGGAAAGTGCCATAGCTGCATAACGAACGGCACAGACGTGTCCATTGGAAAGAATGAGTCGATCTCGTAGTGCCCATTCTGGGTTTTTGGGATCGTGTTTTAAAATTTTTGTATAGAGGGCTGCGTAAATATCTGCTAGTCCCAAAGGGCCACCTGGGTGTCCCGAATTGGCAGCTGTTACCATCTTAATGACTTGGATTCGAATATTTTTTGCGAATTTTTTTGCTTCTTCCGTTACGCTCATTGCAGTTCCTTATTTTGAGTGAGTTTGAAATATAAATAAGCCAGAGATGTACACAATCGTATATAGCGGTAAAAAAACATAATGCAATTTTCTATGCATAACTCTTTTCTTTGCATATCCCGAATAAGCCATGACAAGCATCAGGACCAGTGCGATCGCAGCAAAAAAACGATGGATATCAATGATCTGTCTCGAAACGGAAGGAAAAATCCCATTCTCCTCTATTCCACCTAACAGATACTTCAAGCAGAGTAAGTAGATCGCTGCCGCCAGGTTGAAGAAAACCCCGATCGTATTCGAAATCCGATGCACTCTATTGTTTTTAAAACGATAAAAATAGCCAAAGTAAAAACTGAAAAGGGAAGCAGTCATCAGGCCGTGGATCAGAAAAAGGGTCACGATTGACATTCTTGGGTGGGTGACTTGGAACACAAAGTGAATTTTTATTTGACCTCAGATAGTAACCGCGAAAAGTGGAAAAGCACGCCGCCTTAGCTCAGTGGTAGAGCAGCTGTTTTGTAAACAGCCGGTCGGAGGTTCAAATCCCTCAGGCGGCTCCATTTTTTTCCACGGGTAGGTACTCAAGTGGCCAACGAGGGCAGACTGTAAATCTGCTGACTACGTCTTCGAAGGTTCGAATCCTTCCCTGCCCAAACTTCGGTTACTTTCTCATTAAAAACTTCCAACTAACAAGAGATTGAGGGATTCGAATTGAGACGTTTCGACTGCGCCCCATAGGAAGCAGTTTCGGCACGATGCCGAAAAGTAACGTCGACGGGCCCGCGCGAACGAGGCCAGGATTGCCGAGTGAAGGGTGGGCGAATCCTTCCCTGCCCAAACTTCGGTTACTTTCACACAAAAAACTTCCAACTAACAAGAGATTGAAGGATTCGAATTGAACCTGAGCGACTTTGACCCCGAGAAGCTTTTATAGAAAGCGGAGGCGTGGTTGTTTGTTTCAGACAAACATGGGCGGAAGGAGAAGTTTCCGCATGAATGCGGAAACAATTTACAGAAGGTGTAATTACTTAGATACTAGGTAAAGGATCACCTAACAAAATCCCATCTTTTTTTAAGTCTTGGCAAGAGATCAAATTTGTTAAAGTCGCGCCGAGTAAAAATCCTGTTAAACCACGTATGTCCTTCACGCAACCATCAACATCTGATTTCACATAGTACTTTGATGGATCAATGTTTGCGAGATCATCTGCGATCAAGCTAAGAATACTTACTGAAGCAGACCTTCCACCTGTGAGCACTAAGGAATTGGCAAGATCCGTGGTGATCGCGGCTGACCGGATTCTAGTAGCTGCTTCGCTACCTTTTTCACGATCTGCGTTCAGCCCGACCGGATTTAAAATGGCACATCCGGATAGGGATATTCCAATTAGAATGATGAATAGACTTTTTAACATGGGGTTTCTCCTGATTTGACCTAACTAGAACTTTATGAAATCAGGAGGCAACCATAATACTTGCAACTGTTAGAAGAATTCAAAAAAAATAGTCTTTAAATTAGCAGCAGTATTGTGATTTCGGAGCAGAAATAAGGAGGGTGTTCTATTTTAAAATTTCCCAGTTGCCACTGAAAGTTTTCCAAAAAAAATATTGTTTTGTATCCTTTCGCAAAGCCTGGAGGAAGAGTTGGTTGCTTTTTCGGATCACAAAAGAAAGGCACAAAATCCTTTGCCCATTTTCTTCCCAGTAAGGAATTACCTGTTTCCCTTCACTCGTATAAAATCCAACTTGCATCTCTTCTTCTTTTGGTAGCTGTAAAAAAAGTTCCATTGAGACTGCTAAATCCTGTTCCTTCAGAGAATAACATTCGCTTGTTTTTGCTGGATTTTTTCCAAAAACTTTTTTTCCATCCATTAGGCAGAGAAAATAATCTTCGGATGTCCTGTCGTCTATTACGAGCTTACGAGTGGCATCAGACAGAGTCAGCAATTTCTCTTCTGCGGTAAGATTCGCATTTGATCCCAGTATAAAGAATAACAATAAAATTAATCTCATTTTGACTAGTCCCACTTTTCCAGAGATTGGTTTACTTTTTGAAAAAATTCTCCGCCTTCTTTCGAGCCAAGCGCCTTTAAACTAGATTTGATCTCTCTTAAAAAATCCTTATCCTTTTTGTTACAAACCAAATAAAAAATCTGCATCACCTCTTCGTTTGGTGATGGCGTAAAAGTATAGGTTTGGCATGCCTCACTAAAATTTCCTGCTAGCACGAGAGACTTTGCTGTTTCAATCTTGGCACGTTCTGGCCAGAGAAAGGAACCACTCATACGGAAATAGCGAGCCGATATCGAATTATCGCCTATCGCTCTGTAATACTGGCCAAGCAGATATAAAAGGTCTGCCTTTGTTCCATTGTCCTTGTCGACATCCGATGGGATATTTGCGAGATACTCTTTCCCCTTCTCTGGATTCAATCGAATCTTTACCATACCTTCATACAACGGGGACGAAGTCAGAGTTGGGTCTTCTTCTAATAGAATTGAGATGAGTTCATACTGCTTTCGTTTATAAAGAACGATAAAAACAAATTCAAATAACTTCGTTTCTTTATATTCCTTCAAGTAGCCAAGCAATTCTGCATGATTCTCAACACTTGCTTTCACAGCTAAAATGTATGCTGTGGTAAGATTTTCATAACTCACAGGTTTATAAATTTCTACGATAGATTTCCAAATTCCAGCTTTATCTTTTGAAGAGATGATGCTCGAATATCTCGTCCCGAGAAGCAATGCCTCGATGATTTTATTATGTTTTTTATAAAGGTAAAATAAGCGACTCACAGCTGCTTTTTGCATGTTCTTGGGATTGGAAGATTGGAGTGTTTGTTCATAGAGAGGAATCGCAAAGAGCGTGCTAAGTGATTCCATTTCATAGGCCCGCTTATAACTCGTTGAATCCGAGGAAAATATCGGCTGACTCGTGATGAGTAAAAAGATAAATGTAAGTATATGAATCATCAGAATAGATTCTTCATCAAATCGCGATTTTCTAGATTTGGCAGCTTATGATCTTCGGTACAAATTCCCGTGGGAGGATAATCGCTCAAGTAAAGTTCTGAGATGGGATGCGGACAAGTAGGTCCCGCTTCCTTTCCGGAAATCGGACAGATTCTAAACAGCTTACTATGAATCGGTGGTGGAAAACTCTTTCGAATGACGAGCTGGTTTTTATCGATATTTTGAACAATCTCGCCCCACAACGGTGCAGCTACAGCTCCGCCAAGTCCTGCACCGCCCATTCCGTATTTCGGATTGTCGTATCCTATCCACACTGCAAGAGAAAGCTCAGGACGAGCACCGACAAACCATGCATCTTTATAATCATTTGTGGTACCTGTTTTTCCAACAACCTCTCCCGTATAACCTCCGTTACGGACTCCGCTCGCCCTACCGCTATCTTTCAAAAGTGAGTTCATTACTTCTGCTGTATCAGGGCGTATCACTTGCCTCTCGGAAGGCAGTTTCAACTTAAATTCATCTAGATCATTTAGCTGAAAGATAACAACTCCTCTGGCGTTAGTGATTTTTTTGATGAGATGAGGGCTACGAACTGTTCCTTGGTTCATAAAGGAAGAGAAAGCTGAAGCCATCTCGAGTGGCGAGATTTCCAAGGTTCCAAGAGCTAATGAAAGATCTCCGCGGAATCTAGATTTTTTTTCTCCCGGATCCGGGAAAAAGAATTTGGTGAAGTACTTTTCGATACCATTATAACCCAATTTCTCTGCGACTTGGACTGCAGCCGTATTTTTCGATTTAATCAAAGCAGTCCTAAGAGAAATTTCCCCATCATAGGTTCCACCCAGGTTATCTGGAGACCATTCTTTCCCACCACCACCTCGGTAATAAAGCGGGGCATCTAAAATTTTTGTGCCTGCTTGGATGACGCCAGAATCTATTGCAGAAGCATATAACACAGCTTTGATGGAACTGCCCGTTTGTCTGCGCATTTGAATGGCACGATTGAATTGGTTTTTGCTATTAAATTCTTGTCCACCGTGTAAAAATAGGATATCTCCCGTTGTCGGCTCAATGCCAACAACTGCTGCTTGGATTCCATTCTCTTTTTCATTCTCATCAAAGTCTGCTTCCCAGAATAATTCATTTGCCACGAGCATATCGTTAAACAACTGTTTGATTGCTTTTTCTTCAGGAGAATCAGGAAGTTTTCGAATCAATTTCCTTTGAATCTTTCCAGATTTTACGGATCTAGAAAGATAAGAACTGACAAGAGGTCCAATCATTTCTTGCATGTTCCGATCCAGAGTCGTTTCGACCACGTAACCACCACTTTCATAAATATTTTTATCCCCCTCTAAAGAGGAAAGGATTCCACGTATATGTTCTGTAACATAAGGTGCGATATCTTGTCTCACACCGAAAACAGTCTCATTCGGGGAGCGCGTAGAAAATTGATGGTAGATGGCAATGAATTTCTCTTTTTGTAAGCCAGGAAAGATGCCTCGGTTTCGAAACATAGAAAGAATGGCTCTGACCCTTCGATACGAGTCTTCGGGATTTTTTAAAGGCGAATATTTGTTTGGTGCAGATGGAAGTGAAGCAAGTAATATGATTTCTTCGCGCGAAAGTTCTTGTGGATTTTTATGAAAATAAAATTTTATCCCCTCACCAAAACCAAACGCACCGTGTCCTAAATATACATGGTTCATATAGGTTTCCAGGATCTGCTCTTTGGAAAGAGTGGCTTCGAGAGCAAAGGCAAGTTGCGCTTCTCTGATTTTTCGGGAGATACTTTTCCTTCGATCATCGATAATGATTCGCGCTAGTTGTTGGGTGATTGTGGAGGCACCTTGTTTATAACTTAAGTTTATTATATTTTTTACCATCGCACGCAAGATGGCGGAATAATCGATACCTGAATGGTAAAAGAATTTTTGATCTTCAATATTGAGCAGGATAGAGACCATCTCTTCAGAATAATCTTGTAAACGCAGAGTGGATGTCCGCTTTTGAAAAATTTCGCTGACTACGCTTCCATTCCGATCAAGTATTTTTGTGGGAACGTTTTTTGTGAGCTCAGCAAGAAGACCTGGGACTTCCTTTCGCATTTCATAAACACCTGCGATAAAGTAGGCGAATACAAGAATGAAAAAAAATAAAGCAATCGATGTAGTTAGAAAAAGATACCGGAGCAAAGAAGAATTGCTCATCTTTCTGACATTCTTTTTGATCCGAGAAGGAGATGATTTATCTTCGAATCCTAATTGAAACCATCTAGGCTTTCGAGGTTGTTCTTTTTTACCGAGAGTTTTCATCGGTTCCCCAATGACTTTTCTCTCGAAGAACGGTTTTTTCGGATTTGTATCAACTGGGATGCGATGAGAAAATTCAGTTTCTCTTCTGGGAACGGAATCTACCTTTGCTGGGATGACACGATCCACTTGAAACTGAAAATTATCAAACCGGAGGACAACCTTTTCTTTGCAATAAACGCAAGTTAGCTGATAAAGGCCTGATTCTGGTATAGGCTGGGGTAGTCTAGAAGCCTTTTTGCAATGCGGGCAAATGTATTTTGGAGAAGGTAGACTGGTGTTTGCCTGCATGGTCATTTCGCTACCTTGATTATCGGCGTTTTGTCAAAATTACAAAATCAGCTAATTTCTGAAATTTTTGGTTCTCCTCCTTCCCTTCGGGAAACACACTCAAAACTAAAACTTTATGCCCCATTTGCTTGAGCCGGTGGGCGACTCCACCCCCCTCATCACTGTGGAAGCGACCATTGATGTGGAAAACCTTTCTACCTGATTTATAGGATTCTCGACTTACAGATTCAGCCATCCCTTGGTCCCACATATACTGCGCCAAAATCATGGACTCAGGCGACATGGGTTGCTTTGCCGGGCTCGTGTGCTCCTCTTGGAACATGGCTCGTAGTTTAGCCAGATAGCTGTCTGATTGGTAGATACCTAAAGTATAGGCAGAGGGCAAATAACGATAGGCATCCTCAGAAAACTCTGAGTAGGCAATCAATCCCTTTCTTGCGACGGCATTGACATAACGACGTGGAGGATTGGCACAAACGATGGGTACATAACTTTCCTTAGCTTGTTTGACAAGGGGTAGATAATCAGTGGTGAAATTTTTCCAGTGAGGAATGCTAGATAACATTTGTTTTTCGGAAATGAATCCTCGAGAATATTCATCCAGGATCGCTTGCTGGTCTTTCTCTAACATCTCAAGACTTAAGGCTGTCGGATAAAAATCTAAAAATTTCTTTAAAAACTCTAACTGAGCCATATGTCCATCGGAATCATCATGCTCTTCACCCCAAATGAGGATCTCATTCTGATCCATCTTCTCAAGAATTTCCTTCCAACTCACATTCTTGTTTGTACTCGTATCAATGATTTGAACATCAGAAATACTCGTAGGAGTTTCGGACATGAGTGGTCTAAAAAGGAAGCTAAACGAGAGAATCAGAAGGAGATGGCTGATTCTCATTTGCTTATAAAACGCCTTCGATCGCTTTTTTCAATTCTTCGCTTTCCGGTTTTACAGAAGATCCAAAACGAGCCTTCACTCTGCCTTCTTTATCAATCAGAAATTTTTCAAAGTTCCATTTGACATCTCCCTTTTCTGGAGCATTGTCGATTAAAAATTGGTAGACTGGATCTTTATCAGAACCTAACACCTTTACCTTCTTCATCAGATCAAAGCTAACGCCGTAATTCAATTTACAGAAATCAGCGATTTCTTTTTCTGAGCCAGGTTCTTGGGCACCAAAATCATTTGAAGGAAATCCAATGACCACCAAACCTTTATCTTTAAAACTTTTGTAAACTTTCTCTAACCCTTCGTATTGAGGCGTATAACCACATTTAGATGCCACGTTGACAACGAGTATGGGTTTACCTTTATAAGCAGATAGAGCAATCACTTTGCCTTTGATGTCGATTGATTTGAAATCATGAAAATTCATTTTTTTACCCTCTGGAGTGATTGAAATTGTCAATAGGAAATACGATAAGAAAAAAAGAATCCTTTGCATCTACAGAACCTACAAAATCTTTAGACTATGTCAGCGCTTTTTTTCGCACTTTCTCAGGAAGCAAAACCGTGGATAGATGCATTGCAGCTCAAACCAGACTCGAAACAAGGCCATTTTCGCTTTTATCAAAATGAAAAGCACACCGTTGTCATCACGGGACCTGGAAAATTAGCCACGGCTATGGCTGTTACGGAGATGGCACAACGTCTTCCGAGAGAACAAAGACACCCAGGTTTCCGCGTTTGGAATTTAGGAATCTGCGGGTCTACTAACATGAATCATTCGATTGGTGATTTTTTTTGGGCCAATCGAATCCGTGACTACGAACGAGCGCGAGATTATTTTCCAGAGAAGATAGAGTCTTTGGGATGGGATAAAGAAAGTCACGTTACCACTGTGGAAAGGCCTGTCACAAACATGGAAAATCTGGATTCGAAATTTTATCAATTTTTGGATAAAAATAAATTAGAAGAAATGTCTCTCATCGATATGGAAGCCGCGGGATTTTTTGAGGCCGCCTCCGTTTACTTTGAACTGCACCAAATCCAAGTGGGCAAGATTGTTTCCGATCATCTGGAAGGTACGCTTTGCCAGGCAAGTAAAATCGAAGAGCTCATGCAAGAAACTAAAAACAAATTCTTAGAATTATTTGAAACTGATGGGCTAGTTACTTCCAGAGAAATTTTAAGTCCCGAAATTTGGGGAAAGATCAAACAATTCGCCGATTCCGTATACTTCACAGAATCCATGTTTGTCGAATTAAAAAAATCTATTACATACTTTAAAATCAATCATCCGTATAAAGAGATCCCTTTTCCTGCTGTGAAACAATTAGAACGCACGTTTGAGAAACGAGATGCGAAAGTTGCTTTTTCCCATTGGAGGGCACTGCTCCATGTTTAAGCATTTTTCGCATATCTACATTGAAAAACAAATCCTCGACCACCCTCGTACTCTGAATATCCTAAAGAAATTCAAAAACAGTGAAGTAGTACAAATTGTTCATTATAAAGACATATTCAACCGTCGTGGTCAAAATTTCAGAACTCAAAAACTCTCTCAAAAATTAATCTTGGCAAAAAGACAGGACCATTTCCTCTATCCTGGAAGCCACTTTTCACCTAACTTTGATCATCCGAATTTTTATTATAATACCTTAGCACTCAATTGTATCTACGACTGTAGCTATTGTTATTTACAGGGAATGTTTTCCTCGGCGAACCTAGTATTTTTTGTGAATTGGGAAGATTATTTTAAAGCAACAGATGCCTTTTTAGAAAAAAACAAAACCTTATACCTTGCTCTCTCTTACGATACTGATCTCTTAGCAACGGAATCGTTTTTTCCCGCCGTTTCTGCATGGATTGATTTTGCAAAGGATCGACCAGACCTAATCTTAGAAATCCGAACCAAATCGAGTCATTTTTCGGCCATTCAAAACTGTTCGTCGATTCCGAACTGCATCCTTGCTTGGACCATCTCACCGGAAAGTATCTGCACTGAGATCGAAAAAAAAGCTCCTTCGTTAAATGCTCGTCTAACTTCCATTCAATCCGCTCTAGATGCAGGTTGGAAAGTGCGTCTCTGTATTGACCCCATCCTGCGCGTCAAGGATTGGAAAGAGAAATATGAGGAATTCATGGATGCTCTAGCAGGTAAAATCGATCTGAATCTTGTGCATGACATCAGCATCGGAAGTTTTCGGATGAATACTGAATTTTTAGGCAACATCCAGAACCAAAGAGCCGATGATTCGTTGTTATACTATCCATATGTCCGCCAATCAGGTATCGCCTCCTACTCTGCTGCCGAGAATGAAGAAATGCTAACGTTTGTAAAAGGTTGTTTTGAAGGAAAAGTAGAAAGATGTAAAATCAAAGTAAGTTACTAAGAAAGCCAAACATTCGTTCCCATCTCCCGCCTTTCTCGCACTCCTGCTCGAAGGGCGGCGCTCCGCCCGTCCTGGGCTTCGCTTCCGATGGAAACGAAGTTTGGTAAGTGGGAAGAAAGATCTAATAGGGAGATTTGGTTTTGAACATTGGGCACCTCGGATTGGTTAGTGGAGTCTGATTTAATTCTTATAACCGATTGCGCTATTCGCTCCAATCTTTGCTACGCAAAGGATTTCCGCTGCTATCGCTGGTGCGGGGGTTTATGCGTATTGCGGATAACACGCCGAAATCTTTTTCCCTCTATTTCCCCTTCCATCCATTTTTCTTCTTCCACTCTTCTGCTTTTTCTCGGATCAATACTACATCAGGTTCCCCTGGCGCCCGGAGATAGGCTCCATGTAAGTATCCCTCGCCGCCGTCCTGTAGCTTCACTTTTACGTAATTCGCAACACCCAATCCTAATATAATTTCCTGTTTAAAGGTATCCTCGAGGACTTCCACCTTCGTATCCTTGGAAAGAAATTTACTGATCATGCCTTTAGAGTGAGGGTCCCTCCTTAGATTTGCATTATTTTGAGTCACTAAATAAACACCTTTCTCCCGAAAAGGATAAAAGGGTGCGCAAGGATATTCACATTTAACTTTATGGTTTTTCACATTTAAAACAGAATTTTGCGAACTAACGGCAATCGATTCTCCACAATATTGCTTAGACACGATTTCAGCATATGTCTCTCGAGTCGTCTTATCTAAGCAACTAATGGTTAATGCTCCCGAGTCATCGTATTCATAAGTTAAGCCGACGCGAACTAATAAACCACCGAATTCATATCTATTCTTTTCATCTAAATAAAGCGTTGTGTGAGATAGCATTACGAGCTTTTCATTATTGAAAAAGGCAGCAAGTTTTGCATCAGACCCAGTCAATGGATTGGCTTTATTTACAAAATAGATTGCATAGTTGATAGTTTCATTTGGAAAGTCGAGGTCTCTTTTTGTTACATAAACAAATGTATTTTTATCCTCGCCACCCCCACCAGTATAATTGGATTTTATAAAATTTTCTTCTAGCTCAGTCGGTAAGGAATAATTAAATTTAGCTAATTCCTTCTTCCAATATGATATCAGCTCAGATTTTGGTATATCTTCCCCAAAAATTCCAATGTTAAAAATGAAAAAGGCTAAAAACAAAAGTGTTATTTTCTTAATGCACATCTGGTGACCCCACTTCAGAAACATGCAAATGGTGTCTATGGTTCCACATTTGTTTGATTATATCTTTATTCTTTACTGGATCTAAACCCGCAGCCTCGGCAATCGTTGTGTAAATTTCATTTTCAATTTCAGGTGTCAGATTGTTATTGCTAGGCTCCAAATTTCCAATGCTCCACAAGTCGGGTCGAACCGCAGAGAATTTGTTTTCATAAACTTGACCATTCATTCGAACCTCCCATGGTGTTGCATAAAATGTGGTTCCTTGTGAATTTTTTATTTTATCTAAGAATGTTCTTAGCTGAGCAGGTGGTTCTGCAGCAATCGTGTTTGGTGTCCCATCCTTATAGCGGATGCTGAGAACAACTGGATCCTTTAAATCATTTTTAACTGTGATCGATCCTACATCCAAGGCAAAGCCATTACTGTGTGCACCAGGTTTGATGATAGAATTGATCGAGACTTCCGTTGCACCGACAGAACCCGCGGCATTCGTAACATCCATCCATGTAGAACCATTGGATGCTTGAATGGATTGATAATTCAAATCTCCTCCAGCATTCATAGTTTTAATTTTAATTCCATTGACGGTTGTTTCAAAACGGGAAATATTCCCTTTGTCGTTCCTTACCTCCTCAAAATTATTCACCGCTTCCAGTTTCGCATGATTGGGATTCGTTTTAGGATCAAAAGCACTTCCGAGGGATGCTTTTAATTGTTTAAAGGCGTCTTGTCGGCCTTTGAAATCATTTGGTTCAATCCTCTCACCATTTGCATTTCTTTCAATCATACCTGTCTCAGGTTTAATCACATAACCGCTTCCGGTTTGGTTGATTGCCTCTACTTGTCTGTGGAAAGCGAATTCTTGGTTTGCTCTTTGTAAGCTAACCGCATCAATAACGCGACCTTCTTTGCCTGGTATTACGTGAGGATTACCTGATGCATCCTGATAGACATTAAAAGTCATCGTATCCGTTCTAGGAACCCTGCCCGTCTCCACGAGTTCGGTGCTAACACTACTTAAGGTTTGTAACCTGATATTTCCCGTCGCAGGGTCTCTATCTTTAACAAGTAAACTAAATCTCTGTTCCATTGACTTATCGGCCTCGGATTTTGCTAATTCTGCAATTTTAATTTTGTTTTCAAGCGATTCTCTCCTTGACTCGAAATCTTTCGATCGGATCGTTTCTCTAACATGAAATAGTGTGAGTTCATTCTTTGCCGACGTCAGTGCTTGGTCAGCCTTTATCTGAGCATTCGTTCTTACCTCATTTGCAAAGACAGGATCAGTTGCCAATTTTCTACCGATTTCGCTGCTCACGGTCTTGTTTAAATCAGCCTGAGTTGCATTAAGTTTTAATTTGAGTCCCTTGATTTCAGAATCACTTCTTGGAACTTTTTGCTCCGCAATCGTGATTTGATCTCTAGCGATCTCAACTCTTGATTGCGCCAACTTTATATCCTCTGATCTTACGGGATTATTCAGCAATTCGTTGATTTGATGGTTCATTTTCTCATTTAACTTTACAATTGTGCTTTCTTTTCCGATCACCGGCTTCTTTCCATCGACCATGGTCGTAACTTCGCGTATGATCGGTTTTATACCTTGGATCCGAGTTAGTTTCGTCCCAGCTGATAAATCAGCTGATTCTGAAACCAGTTGCATCAATTGATTGCTATTTATATCTCTTACAGAATTTGCAAAATTCACGGTTTTCGGATCAATACTGATAGTCGCATGTCCACTAACTCGTCCATTACTTGGTGCCCCACTGCCATCCCCCCATGCTTCCACAGGCACATCTTGAACCGGTGCGTCATCAGGTAGCGGTGAATCCTCCCCCTCTCTCCTCCTTCCGAACACATACGCACCTACTAAAGCAAAGACACTCGTTCCAGCAGCCGCCGCTGCTGTCGTATCTGGACTCGGTTCATTTTCAATGCGATTCAGAGCCTCATTTCGCGCGTTTGGTGTAAGATTTGCGATTTGAGCATCCGTGAGACCACTGGCTCTCAATCTAACATTGTCATCTGCTGTGCGTAAGTTTGCCTCGAATGCTTGTGCATCCGCATCAGTAAGATTGCGAACGAGTTCAGGATCACCTCCTCTCGCAATTAAAAACTCACGGGATGCCCGTGCTCTTTCCATATCACCAGTTCTATCTTGTGCCAAATTTATATTTTGCTCAGCCCAATTGAATTCGTCAAAATGGAATCCGTCTGCGGAAACAGTTGCCACATTGATCCCGTTATACTGTGTAGAAACAGAGCCTCCGTTGGCATCTAGGTTTCCTGTAAAACCCAGTCCTGAGTTCGAATCAGTATATCCTGCGGTTCCAGAAATTTGTCCCCTGTCTGTATCATAGTTAATGCTGTAGTTTTGGCCTCGTCTAGGTCCTTCGTTGTTTGGGTTATAAGCCACTCCTACAGTTGTTGATCCATTCGTCGTTGAGGAGGCTGTTAGCTGTACGCCATCAATATGGGTCTGTGCAGATCCTTGCACGGTTGTGTTTCCTCTTTGCGAGAAAGAGATGCTTGCGTTTGTTCTCTCTCCCCCAACTCCAACCATCCCACCCCAACCAGCATCTCTATCAAAGGTAACACCAAGGCCAAGAGTTGATCCTTGCGTAAGTCTACCAGCGCCATCTCTAACGGCGCCAGCAAAATCAAACCTTCCACTCGCCGTCAACATTCCTAAGGCTCCGTTTGTAAAGCCGGCCAACACACCCTGGGGACCATTGCGGGTTCCATCAACAGTTTGCACGACGAGATTTACGGAGGCCTTAAACAGTTGTTCCGAGCCTTTAAATAAAGCTTGTTGGGCGGCACTCAAGGATTTAAACTGCGCCCCTACACCTAAGGTCACTCCCGTGATCGCCGTAGATCGGATGGCAGCTGTTTGGGCTTTTTTGTCTGCGGCTTTCTGTTCATTTCTACTGATCTGACCACGTATGGCAGCATTGAGGACTGCTTTCTCATCGGCAGACATGTTCACTGCTAGTTGGTCTACGAGCATCCGTTGTCCGATTTCTTTTACGATACCTTTTTGGTCGGAAGGAGTGGCTGACGTATAGCTTGTACCAGGTGCCTGCATTCCGAGGGCTTGGTTTGCAAAGGCAAGATTTGCTTGTTGGAAACGTCTATCTGTGATCCCGCTAAAGGCGATTTTATTTCCATCGGATAAGGCTTGGGCAATTTTGCGATCAGGCATACCAACGGCGACAACCGCTGTTTTATAAACACCGAGGGTGGCGGAGGCCACACGGCTAACAACGCCAGCCACAGGATTGCTATCGACGGCACATCTCACGGAGGCTGCTTCCTTTTTACCCTTATAATCCGTGATCAAATTCCCAATCACTTCTGCAGGGAGGCCAGTGGCTGTGGCGACGGCTTGGGTTACGTTCGATTGCAACATAGATTCACGTTCGGCTTTAATTTCTGCTAGGCGCGTTTGTGCACCACTCGTGCGGTCTACCAAACGATCAGCCGCAGCATCCCCTGCCACTTCGCGGTAAGCACCGATGGCAGTTCCTGTCACGATTGTATTGCCACCGGCAAGAAAGACACCTGTAGAGATCGCACCTTGTGTCGTGGAGACAAGGGCTGTGGCAGTATTTCCCATGGATACAAATCCTTGGCCCACGGAAGTGAAACCTCCCGCAAAGGCAGTTCCGGCAGCAGCATAATTGCCAGAAGCAAAGGCCACTGCTCCAGCTCCAAATTGTAGCGCCGCATTTCCGAAGGCTGTAGCCGTGGCAACTAACGCAGTTCCCACATTCTGCAAGTTATTCGTTGCCTGTTGGGATTTGATCTTTCTTTCTGCTACCTTGCCCTTCATAAAACTCAAGGCTTGGGTGAGAAGGCCAATTTGGCTTTCGTCGGCTCCACTGGCCCTAGCCCATGCTGTGGCAATGCTTGTATTGATCTGGTCTTCCACCTTACTCTTGATTGCACCTTGAACGCCGGCCATCCCGCCGGATAAGTAGGCGATCACGAGATCTCGCACAAGGGCGTCTTCTGCTTCTTTTGCTTTTTTTAAGGATTGGAATTTAGTTTCGTTTTTAGCTTCCAGATCTCGGATGAGAGCGGTGCTCTGGGTTAGGTTTCCTTGTGTTTTCACAAGTCCCTTCTCAAAAAAATCTGTCGAGATCGCATTTGCCTGATTTTCGACGTTTGTCCAATCGGATGTTTCCCAAACATCAAAGAGAGATTTACCCGTAGGTGCCATCACGGGCTTCATCTGGGAAAACTTGATGTATTTGTTTTCTGTTTGGTTTCCCGATGTATATCCTTTCTCGTCGCGTCCTTTGATGTTTCCATCGCTGATCACTCGCGAGAGTGTCACCCCATTTTCATCAAAGGTGGTTGTAAAATCTTGCTTCAAAAGTGCCTTACACTCCGTTGTATCTGGATTGAGATAGCATGTTCCAAAATTGGCAGCTCGCGCTTTGGGCTTAGTCATGGCTGTTCCACCAGATGCCACCGTGGCCGAGTCAATCCCAAGCAGGTCATTTTCTTTTGTCGTAAGAGAATGAACAATCTTACCATTTTGGAACTCGAGACCTTTTTTTGCCAATTCGGCAATCTCATTCGAAAAGGTTTCTTTAAAATTTTTGGCCTGCTCCTCGCTCAGCTTTTTTGCCGCCGCCGCACAGCCGTCATATTCTGCGGTTCCCATAACGCAGACCGATGAAGGAGTAACCTTTATGCTCGCATTATAATTTTTTAATTTGGTAAGGTAGTCCGATGCCATTTGTTCGGTAATCCCTAGCGCTTCCAAATTTCCATCGGATACAAAATTACCATTGTCATCTAACTTTGCCGCCCACCGACTATCCCAATTGATGCTATAGGCCATTTGGTTGGCAAGCTTCACCTGTTCTTGTCTGGCGGTGTATTCATTATTGCCATTGATGGATAGGAGTTGTGTGAATTGATACACTCCGTTGGAAGTTTTTCCAAAAACTTCTGAGATATCTTTGTTACCCACCATCAGATTTCCAACCATCTGCTTCTCGTCTACCGCACCAAGAACAGAATAATTCCCAGTCGTAACTGCACCAGTGACACCAGAACTGAATTTGGTTTTGGCGAAGGCATCGATTTGCCCCGTAAACCGATCCATCGTAGCATCCGTGTTCGTGGCAATGCCAGGTCTCGAATCGGTTCCTTCTACCTTGAGTGCCACCTGATCTGCGAGCAGTTTCACATCGGCGGCGGACTTAATTTGGTCGGCCTTTTCATATAAGGTTCCCCAACTCACCATCGCCTCTTGGTGTTGTGTCTCCATCGCATGCAGCCATTTCGCTTTTTTTTCGTTCAATTCGGCAACCGATTTATCATATTCTAATTTTGCATTGGCCTTCAATTGGTCCGACTGGGTTTTCCAATCCTTATAGTATTGGTTGTAACTCGTAACTTGAGATTCCCAATTTTGGATCGCAGGGAGGACGTCTCTATTGTAGGTGCCCAATTCTCCGTTGAGTGCCTCATAATTCCCACTCCAGTAGATTGCTTGGCTTGCCGCGACACTATCATGCATTTCGAACAAAAGTTCATAACCAATCTTACCCATCTGCTGCCGGTCAATAAACCCACGATTGGCAAGCCAATAGAACGTATTCATAGGGTTCGTTTCATGGTGGTAGTTACCCTGCAAATGGTCCGCAGATACAAAGGCAACCCTTTGGCCGCCTAAAGTCGTCGTATTATGGGCGTTATTCCAGTCTGTGTAAATATTCCAGGCAAGGAGCGTGGACGACTGTCCCGTTCCAAGTTTCAGATCGATCAAATGTTCCACACCTGAGGTGTTTCCATTCACCATCGTATTGATGAGACTTATAAAATCCCAGTCTGCGGCTATACCAGAAAATAGATGTGTGGGATCTGCGTTCCATTCCTTAATGTTTCGCTGATTGGCAATACTGTCAATCGTCCTTCCCGATCCAAACACATCTGCAACCGTGACGGTCGTATCTCCTCCGTTTGGCACAAGAAAAGTTCCATCCAGACTAAACATCTGGTTTGTATCCGTCTGGTCCCGAAACGTATCTCGCGTGTCGGCTGCATTCGTGGTTTGTGTCTGTAAAAAGTTACGGATGCTAGTAGAGATTCGTGTCAAAACATTTGTTGTATCAATCGCTGGATTGTTTAAAACGGCTCGCACCTCACGAACAAACTCCTTTAGTGTTTCTCCTGCCGCATTCAATCCAGCACGCGGCTCCTTAAAAGTGCATGGTGTATCTTGGTTGCACTCGGCGCCAAGCATCGTATCAAACCGTCCCAAAATGGTTCGGATGCCATCTTTGACTGCATTTTTATATCTGTCGATCGCTGTTAGGTTGTTTTGGAACCGAGCATCTGACTCATCTAAGTTTGTGATCAATGCATTGTATCTTTGCTGCATATTTGACAAAACATTCGAAAAATCATTCACTCCTTCTTGGAAACTGGTATCAAAATCCATCTGCCATTGATTGGCCGAGGTTACGATATTACTTCTTAAGGTATTCGCACTTTGTTCTGCGTCCGTAGGCCGAAGCATGTTCTGCATTCCCACACGTTGCAAATACAACTCATCTACTTTTCCCGTATTCAATCTTGCCACGAAATTGGCTTGGTTTGTGAGCATATCTAAATTGGCCGCATGCTCCCACTTGTTTAACGCAGCTTCTTCCTGCGAGCGTAAAGACAGCCTCACATAATCTTGGTAAGCTGCCACACTGTTATAGGCATCACTTGTGGTAATCGTCGCCACATATTGGTTGATGGCTCGATCTGCCGCACCCTCCCAAGAAGCACGGATGATTCCCTGGTAATGAGCGACCTCTTCCGACCAAGAGGAAAGGGAGTTCATAAAATAGGACTGGCCGTAGACTTCATTCATCATCGTCGGATCGTAGGACTGTAAATTTAGGACAGGGACTGTGGCCTGGGAGAAGAGGAAGGAAGAAAAAAAGAGAAAACTACATAAAAATACTTTTTTTGAAGGAATGCTTTTATCCCAAACCACAAACGACATACTTCTACCTCGCACAATAGGTGAAGGTTGTAAGGATAGGCAACGCGCAGATTTTTTTTTATTTTTCGCGATTTATCGCCGGGGATCGGTGGCAACGCTCGGTCGATCCCTGGCGCATTACAAACAATAGAGACAAGACCATTTCCTGAAGGAAAAACGTTTCTAGATTTTTAGATCCTCTCCTACATCAAAAGGCTCCACAATCGGCCGAGAAAACCCTACGGCTTCCTTTAGGAGATGTTCAATTTCATTTCTGAGCCTGGTTGTGACCTCTTCCACTGTTTTCTTTTTGTTTTCTTTATAGAATTGATAATATTCTGATAAACCGAAAGGTTTTGCGAAGATGACTCGAGCCCTACGAGGACGAGGGTTTGTTTTGCCGAATATTAAATTTTCGAAACGGTAGATCCACTCGATAAATCGTTCGGCACTCGGATAGGCAAAAAGCGATTCTGGTTTGATGACTAAAAATAAATAGGCTCGGTCTACATCTTTTTGCACCATTGCAAGGTCCGACTTTGAGATCGAAATTTTTTCCTTGCCGAGTCCCGAGGTGATTCCGTCTAACACAGTAAATACTTCTCTAATTTTTTGAATGGCGTCCTCCTCTTTATGAAAGGGAATGCCCAATTTGTCTCCAGCTCGGTTCAGTGCGGCATGGCGGATCGCACCTACCCGAAACTGATAATCTTTCTCTCCATCATAGGTGATCTGGTATTCTCTCTCTGCCTCTTCCATCAGGACCCGACCAACAGTCAAAAATCTTCGGAGTAAATTTTTGTTTCCCGGGACGATTTTTAAATGCTTTTCCAATCGGACCAAGGAGGTCTCAATTTCGCGAAGCAGAGTTTCCTTTGTGCCCGTAAGAATGTATTTCACAAAAGCAGGTAATACTTTCACATCGGCATCTGGATCTGTTTTTTTTGCATCTTCCAGCCCCCAAAATCCGATTTGCGCGATCCCAGGCATAAAAGTGACCAAGGTATCGTTTTCACTGGAACACATCCCTTCTGGATAAATCACAAGTTTCCCAGACTTGTTGGCCAAAATTGATTTAGCCATTTTCACTGCTTCCCTGTCGGCACCTCCAGATAACACAGAGAAGGCTCCAACCTTTTTAATTAAAGAACCAACTAAGCCAAACCCCCAATTGAACACATTCCGCGAGGCCATATAATAAAAGCGAGAACCCATAACATTTGCTACATAATAAGCGACGGGTGGTTCGATCGTGGATGGATGATTGCTAAAGTAAAGCAATCGTTCCTGGTTTAGGCTGCGTAGTGTGTTTCGATCGGCATCCGAGATGTCGACACCATCAATATTTAAAGCAAATTTCAAAATGAAAGGAAGGGATAGGTCCATACCCCAAAGGAATGGGTAATCAATTTCATGTGAGATAAAGAAGCTTTTATTTTCCATGTAACCTCAAGTCAGATCCAAATGCTAAGAGTTAGGCATTTTTTCGTCAATTGTATAGTCACTCTTGACTGAGAGGGGCGCGAAATGAAAACAAGACAGTATGTGTTACGGATCCTGATTTCTCTTATAGCTT
>NZ_RQGD01000024.1 GCF_004770745.1 Leptospira ognonensis
TTATAGTAGGCATACTTTGTCTTGTGGTCGACAAGGCCTAATTCGGCCACTTTATTCCAGTCTTCGCAAGTTTTGAGAGAAGGTACCTTCCTTAAATGTAGTTCTTTGATCGAACCCTCTTTTACAGCGTCTCTAAGTACTTTTTCCCATTCCATATACGAATAGACTTTCTTTCCCTAGGGAAATTTCAATTTGTTTTTTTTATTATTCAGCAGGTTGGAGAGCTGATTCTACGTGGAAATTTCTTCCTTTTCGATTCCTGATTCATTTTCGGAGACGAAATCTTTTAGAATCGGTCTATTAATTGTGAGATTTTTTTCAGTCGCCTTGGCCCTTCTCGTGATTCATTTTCAATGCACCAATACGAATCCTTCTTACAAAGCTTGCGAACGTGCCGACTTAGATTATCTGGCTTGTAGCCTTGTCATTTACCAAGCTTATGCCTATTGTTCAGAAAGGGCATCTGCCCTTTCTGTGATAGTTTTTCTATAACGAACATAGAACCGTTCAAATTCTGAGTGATCCCAAAAGTCGATTGCCTCTTTGTTTGCAAGAATTGCTCTAAGTTCCATCGTGGGTATTTGTTTCCTCCGACACCACTCGTCCACATCAGCAAGTAAAGCTTTCATATATCCGTTTTTCTTCTTACCGTTTTTTGTAACAGCAAGATCAATAAACAAGGATTGTTCCTCTGTTAGATGAGGCTTTTCTTCGATGCGACCGATCAGAAGTGAAACAAGTTCTGCCTCAGCAAAGACGCCTTTCATATATACTTTGCCCGATCCGAGTAGCTTAAAATAGATATCGGTAAATTTTGTAGCGGCACGGGGTCGGATTTGGAAGACCCCATCTAACTCCAGTTCATTGACTTTTCTAAAAAATTGATTTACGAGCTCGATAGTTTGATTTCTATCCTCTTCAGTAAGTTCTCGAAGCTCGCTTTGCACTATACTAATCGTTCAAAAAGGTAACTTTTGATTGAGGAAATCGCAATGCGTTCCTGTTTCATTGAATCACGTTCGCGAATCGTAACAGTTCCGTCTTGCAAAGAATCATAATCCACTGTGATGCAATACGGTGTGCCAATCTCATCATGTCTTCGATACCTTTTGCCTATGGCTCCACCCTCATCATAATCTACATACCAGTGAGGCAGTAGGTCTTTATAGATTTCTTTGGCTTTGTCATCTAAGCCATCTTTTTTCATCAAAGGGAAAATTGCCACTTTCATAGGCGAGACTCTTTTCCCAAAGCGAAGGACAGTCCTTACCTCGTCTTTCTCTAGCTTTTCTTCTTCATAACCATCACATAAGACAGCCAAAAAGAGTCGATTCAAGCCAAGTGCTGGTTCGACAACATAAGGAAGATACTTTTTTTTCTCTTCCAGATCATGGTATTTCAAATCTTCGGAGGAGAATTTTTCGTGTTGGGTGAGATCATAATCCGTTCGAGAGGCAACTCCCCAAAGTTCACCCCAACCAAACGGGTATTTGTATTCGATATCACTTGTGGCATCGCTGTAAAAAGAAAGTTCTTCTTTTTCATGCTCCCTGACGCGTAGGTTTTCTCTTTTAATACCAACAACGTTCACGAGCCAGTTCATGCAGTACTCGACCCAATACGTGAACCATTCTTTTTGAGTACCTGGTTCGCAAAAGAACTCCATTTCCATTTGTTCGAATTCCCGGGTGCGAAAAATAAACTGGCGGGCCATGATTTCGTTCCGAAAGGATTTTCCAATTTGAGCGATCCCGAAGGGGACTTTCTTTCTCGAAATTTGATTCACGTTTTTGAAATTGATGAAGATTCCTTGGGCTGTTTCTGGTCGCAAGTAGATGTCTGTGGACCCTTCTTCCGAAGCTCCGTGAGCTGTCTTAAACATCAAATTGAACTGACGTGCTTCAGTGAAAGTGCCAGTGGATCCGCAGGTGGGGCAGGCATAGGCTTTCTCAATAATGCGGGCGGTAAGCTCCTCGAGAGATTTTCCTGTGGCGGCACCTTCCCCCTCTTTGTCCTCGAGAAACTTGTCCACGCGTACACGGGCTTTACATTTTTTACAATCCATGAGTGGATCGTTGAAATTAGAAACGTGGCCAGAAGCCTCCCAAACGCGCGGATGGAGCAAGATAGAAGAATCAAGCCCTAGGATATCGTCCCGCCGGTGCACAAAATACTCCCACCAAAGCCTTTTTAAGTTATTCAGGACTTCGACGCCGTTCGGGCCATAGTCAAAGGTATTGGAGAGGCCACCGTAAATTTCAGAACCTGGGAAAACAAAACCTCTCCGTTTGGAGACTGCGACGATGGATTTTAACGATTGCTCTTCTTTATCTTTCGGCTGTGCCATATCCGCCAAATTTTTTGTTTTCCATGAAAATTCAAAGTATTTTCCTAGAGATAGTTACTGAATGAGCTCTTTAAATCAAAATCTGGTTTCGCCCTGGGTGAAAAAATCGCTAAGTTTTTTAATTTGGATGTCCCCACTTTTTTCGCTCGGAATCTTTTTTCCTTTGGGCGTACTGTTCGCATTCCCACGGACCATCTCGCTTCGTAAAAAAGCCATCTCGGTGATCTGGATATACTTTTTCACCTGGATTGTTTTTTTCCCTGTCGAGATGTTTCATAGATCGAGCCTCGACGCGGAAGCTCTGATCAATGAATTTTTAAAGGATGAATCTACAGCAGGTGCTATCAAGGGCGCCTTTGTTCTGTTTATCGGGATATTATTATTTATAAATTATGTCCATTCTTCCTCCCGTCAATCTACGAGAAAAAAAATTCGATTAGATAGATTAGCTATTTCTTCTCCGGGTACAAAACTTCGAAATCATCGAGTCATTCGAGATACAAAATTCGATACATATTTGCTGGTTTTCTTTTTAGGTTTGTTTCTTAGTTTTGGCTTCCAACTTCTGATTGAAAAGATAAATCCCATGAGTCCGCACAATCCTATGGCGGCTCTTGCGGGTATCTATCAATTCGTTTTCAATTATCTTTTATCGACAACCATCCTGCTTTTTACATTCAACAAAAGTAAAATCCCCTCTTTGATTTCTCCGCTCTTTTTGAAATACCAAACAGGGATCAGACTTAGAGAAACCTGGAAGGTGCGATCAGAAAAAAGAGAAAAATTTTCATTTTTAAAAGAAATGGAGGTAAAGAAGCGTGCTGTCTTCAGGGAACGTCTGTTACCCGGAATGGGGCATGTTTATTTGTATGATTTTTGGCGCGGTTTCCCCTTTTTATTTGTAGGACTACTCCTTTGGTTGTTTCTTGCAGTGTGGTCATTTTCTTTTTTCTCTCCCGTATTTGGGATCCAATTTTTAGGAAGTATGGGTTTAAAGCCTGGAATTCCAGATAAAGATTTCTTTATCGCGGCACAAAATATCGGTTATCTGGCAATAACTGTAATGGCACTGACATTTACATATGTTTATTCATCTTCCTTGCTTGGTAAAAATTTTACTCTTGAAAATCTTGGCTATCGCAAGGGTTCAGATTTGGAGAGAGAACCTATTTTTGTTTCTGGTCTAAGAAAAGGATTTAGAAATACATTGCCGATTTCGATTCTCTTTCATTTGATTATTCTCTCTTTAGTTTTTATCATCCCCATTTCCATCCAAAGAAATTCATCCAAAAAAAATAATTCAGCAGATAAAACAAAACACTTCCAGCCAGATAAAATGGAGTTTTATTTCATCGATCCAAATATACCAGACGATACGAAAGGATTGAATGGTGGCGTGATTACAGGCACTGATACGACAAACAAAGAACAAGGTGAGAAAATTTCTAACGAGAAAACTGCGGACAATGGACCAAAGGCTGGTTACGTCAAGAAAATCCGAGGAAAAAAAGTTCCACCTACTTATTCAAATTATATTTCTGCTAAGATGAGAATTCCGGAAAGTTATATGGAATATTGGGCAAAAGCGCCTCACCCTTATTCTAGCGTAGTAGCATATACGATCACGCAGGATGGTGACATCATCGACATTGAACTGATTGAAGGCTCAAATTACCCTGACCAGGATCGATTGACACTTGAACTCATCGAGAGTCTAGCTCCCATGATCCCCCCACCGAATACGGAAGGAGATATCCGAGTGACCGAACTTTTTTGGAACGGACCCATTGACCCGAATTCTGTACCGACACCTCTCCAGAAAGAAATGGTACATATGTTTGATGGACGGTATATGGAAGAGGTACCTGAGTGAGCGAACTTAAAATTGAAATTTGGGACTACGTTTTTGGAACACTTTCTATTTTTCCTTGGGCTTTTGCCATTTATAAGGCGTACACCCTCCCGAAATCACGCAGTACAAAGATAGGTATCGTATTTGCTCTGTTACTTGGTTGGGTTTCAACCGTACTTATCATATGGCTACACCCGATCCTTTGGCCTCAGACAGACTTCGTTCCGAAAAGAAAGGTAAGCCTTTTGACTTCCACTGCACATTTAGCTTTCATTCAGGCAGGCATGATGGAAGAAACATTTAAAATTTCATTCATCTTACTTTTATCTTTTGCACTCGGTTTTGATTATGAGAAAAAAAATTTTCGAACAGAAACCGTCCTGTTTTCTGGTTTTGTCGCGCTCGGATTTTCTCTAGTAGAAAATACGCAGTATATTGCTCGTGAAATTAGCGATAAAAAATTTGAAATCTTTTTAGCAAGAACCATCCATTCAAGTAACATACATTTGCTGATCAATCTCTGTTTCGGATTTTTTATGCTAAAATCTAACGGGAAAGAAAACAAGGAGAGGATCATTTTCTTGTTTGCGGCACTAGGTCTTGCCATCCTTCAGCATGGAGTCGTCGATTTTTTACTGATACCGGGTGCCGTGTTTGGACAGTGGGTAGCTACTGCTCTCTTTGTAGGGATATGGGTTTGGGTCGTCCGAGATTGGCGGGTTTGGATTGTTCCTTACTTTGAGGATAAAAAAACTCTGATTCCAGCTTCGGAGTATTCTTCCCAATCGTATTGAAACGTCCGCAAGGTGTGTACTTCTTTTCTCTGCCAGATCTCAGCCCAGAACTTAGGAACCACATCCTCTGGCGCACCCGGTTGGATGGCAAAGTAACGACCGCTTTGCGGAGGTATGCGTACTAGCTCTAAGCCGTGAATGGGTTTTTCATCATCCCTCACAGAATAACCAAGTAGAAAATCATACTTTCCCGTTTCATCTTTTTCGTAATTAAAATAGAGCGCGAAAAGAGGATCGAACCTCCGGATCACTTCTAATTTCTTAGGGATTTCTTCTTTGTAGAATCGAGAATAAATCGAGGGAATGGCAACCGACGCCTCTCCTGCGGCATTTGATGTACGTACCCGCAGTCCCATCACTGTGAAGGGTTCGGTATTTACCAATGGTTCTAAAATTTCGGACATTGGTCGTACAATGCGAACGGGAATCCTTTAGGCAATCCAAATCCCTTCAGAAAAAAATGGTTCCGACTCAGATCTTTTTTCATTTAAGGATTTGACATTCGAGACTCCACCAGGAACATGGTAATCACTCCTGGTGATTATGGAGAGAAGGCCATACCCGTTCCCATTCCGAACACGGAAGTCAAGCTTCTCATCGCCGATGGTACTATTGGGTTCGCTCAATGGGAGAGTAGGAAGTTGCCGGGTTAGCACTCATAACCTAACAAAAAGCCGACCGCAAGGTTGGCTTTTTTTATGTCCACGTATCAATCTGAGCGAACCCAATAGTATTAGGATAAGTCGTTCGCGAAATGGGCGAGCACGCAGTAGGCGTGCGCAGGCCTGCTAGGTTTTGCGAAAGCAAAAGGGAGGCAGTGTTCTAAATTTTGCAAGGCTTGGGCAGACGCCCGCGGAGCGGAAAAGCGTCTGAGGGTGGAAGTAGGAGTATGCTTTTAGTTAGCATTCATAACCTAACAAAAAGCCGACCGCAAGGTTGGCTTTTTTTATGTACGCGGATCAATTTAAGCGAACCCAATAGTACCTTATTGGAAACAGCTGTTCGCGAGATAGGCGAGCACGCAGAAGGCATGCGCAGGCCTGCTAGGTTTTGCGACAGTAAAAGGGCGGTGTGTTCAAAATTACTGCAAGGCTTGGGCAGACGCCCGCGGAGCGGAAAAGCGTCTGAGGGTGGAAGCAGGAGTGGACATTAGTTAGCACACGTTAACGAAGAATTCTTTATAAATCAAAAGTTATCGTAACGAGAGTCGGATGTTCTTGAGTTTGGATGAGTTCTAACCGCCCTCGAATCTGTTCGACAAGAAGCGAGATCAATTGCAAACCAAAACCTGAGGAGTTCTCCATAGAATAACCTTGTCCATCATCGGCGTAAGAGAGAATGATCGTATCTTTCTTTTTTATCGCGGTAACTTTAATCCTTCCGGATGGCTTGAGATTGAATGCATATTTGAGTGAGTTAGTTAAGAGTTCGTTGTAAATGATACCAATGGGGCTTAAATATTTCGGAGAAAGTTCAATGTCTTCAATTTCGATTTCTAAATGTATCGTTTGGTGTGAAGGAAAAATGTCTTTTGCCTCCAATAACAACGCAGGTAGGTAGGTTTTTAAAGAAACAGAATTTTGATTTTTGGAAATGTAAAGTTTGTCATATAAAACCATCATGCTGTTCAGTCGTGATGACGCTTCAAAGAGAATTTCTTTCGTTTTCTGCTCCTGCACTAAATCTGCTTGAAGGATTATTAAACTTGAAATCGTATTCATATTATTTTTGATGCGATGGTGGATTTCCTTTAACAGGATATCTTTCTCCAATAACAATTTTCGAATCGTTTGCTCTTTTAATCTTTGTTCGCTAATATCTTGCGTCGTACCAGTGAGCTTAATTGGTAATCCCTGATTCCGGGTCACCTCACAAGTCAAACGAAGTGCAATCTGTTTACCTTTTGCAGTGCAAGCATCCAATTCGATGTCGAAACCTGTACCTGCCGTTTTTGCTGAATGGAGGGCAGATTGAAATTTTTCTTTTGATTCGGAATTTAGAAATTCTGTTATTCCTATGGATGTCGGTGTATATGCTTCGGGATTGGTTTCATGAATCTGATGCATTTCCTTCGTCCAAAATACAGTTTCAGAAATTAAGTCAATTTCCCAGCCGCCGATCTTTGAGATTTTCTGCGTCGATTCTAATAGCTGGGTTATCCTTCTTGTCGAATCCTCTTTCGTTTTCAGCTCGGTTAAGTCATAAAGAATCACCAAATGTATATTATCCGCTTCTTCATCGAACATGGTCGCAGAGCAAACTACTTTTTTTTCTGATCCATCCTTACAAATAATTTTGAGTTCTAACGGTTCAAAGGGAGTTTGACTTTTTTTTGCCGCTTCTAATCTTTCTGCCCATTGACTTGCTACCCAATGGCGGTAACTTTCGTCAGGATAAGCTTTTGGCCACCAATCCGAAAGCGTTGGAATCTCTTCTAGGCTATAGCCAAAAGTAGAGAGGAAAGATTTGTTTAAAAAAAGGATTCTATCCTGGTCATCATTCAACGCATAGGGAATAGGAGAGATGTCGATTAGGTGTTTGTATCTGCGCTCACTTTTTTCCATTTTCTGATTGGCTGAATATAGTTTGAGTGCCATTTTGATCGATGTATTGATGACATTAAAATCGGAACCTTTTTCGATGTACCCATAACTAGAAGTTTCTTCCACCTTTTGGATGATCTCAGATTCTGTATGCGATGATAAAAAAACAATCGGTACATTGTACTTTTCTTGGATCAATTGAGCTGTTTTGATGCCATCAATTCCTGGTCCTAAATTGATATCCATGAGTACCAAATCGTACGGTTTTTCAGATATAAGAGAAATGGCGCCTTCTCCTGTTAGAGAATGTTTTACTATATAGTTCTGATTTTCCAAGTTTTTCTTAGTCAAAAGAGCCACGAGCATTTCATCTTCTACTAAAAGTATGGATTTTTTTTCTCTTGTGTCCATTTGCATCGCTGAGGTCTAATAAATATAGGGAGTTTAATTCCGAAAAATGCAAGGAAAAAGCATACGACTGCACACATTTATTGGTTTCTATCAAGTCAAACGAATGGGTAAATTCTATAATTTATTTCCCCGAGAATCAGAAATTTAAAACCTTATTATCAAAATGACACTTGAACAAACAAATAATTTTAATACCGATTGTAGTTGTCAAACGATCAATGAAGATAAATTAAAACAAATTGAAAAGAAACTGGAAGATAGCTGCGGTATTTCAGAACTAAAATTTCAGAAATACTTTGCGACCTCGCCGACTTCTCTAGCAAAGAGCAGTATTGAATTGATTAAAACATTTCTTGCTTCCTATTCTCGGATGCTTGCAAAAAAAAGTATCGTAAATATTTTTCTTAAAGATCTAGAACCAAGATTTAAGAATCTTCTTCCTTTTGAGATTTCAGGTGGATTGTTTTTAGGATTTGATTTTCACGAGACGGAAGAAGGACCAAAGCTAATTGAAATCAATACAAATGCTGGCGGTCTCCTTATCAATTCAATCTTATATGAGGTGCAGGACAATTGTTGTAATCTCCATTATACCAATCATGAAATTCCCTCTTTCACAGAGTTAGGTGAACAAACGATTTCTTTCGTGCTAAATGAGTGGGCATTCCAAAATATAAATAAAGAGTTAAAAACAATTATTGTATTAGATGACGACCCAGAAAAACAATTCCTATATCCAGAATTCGAAGTATTTCAGCATATCATGCGACAAAAGGGCAAACAATGTTTTATTTGCTCACCTACGGATCTTAGGTTAGTCAATGGAGTCTTGTATTATTTGGATTATGAAGTAGATTTCATATACAACCGTCACACAGATTTCTTATTAAGAACTGAGGAGATGCAGTCCGTAGCGGAGGCATTTGCATCTAAACAGATTTGCCTCACTCCAAATCCTATTGATTATCTATTATATGCAAATAAACAAAATTTACAGTATTTGTCGGATCGATCGTTTCTCGAACAACATCAGATAGAGGAGAACGATATTCATATCATTCAAAAAGTAATTCCAGATACAAAGATTGTCCATGCCGCCGATCGAGACGCTCTGTGGGAGAACAGAAAGTCGGTCTTTTTTAAACCTCAAAATAGTTATGGCAGCAAAGGTGTCTACTCAGGTAAAAAACTTACAAAGTCAAAATTTGATGAAATATTAAAATTGGATTATATTACGCAGAAGGAAATTCCTCCTTCCAAGAGAACCATCAACCATATTGATTATAAAATTGATTATAGGGTCTATGTTTATCATTTTTCGATGATACTCTTAACAAGCAGACTTTACCAAGGCCAAACAACAAATTTTAGGACGGAAGGAGGCGGCTTCTCTGCGGTGCTGGAGTCTTGAGACTGATCTCAGGAATTTCTCATTTTTAATTGACAGTTCCACCAACAAAAACACATTTCATCTCATACTTTCGAGGTAATCGCATGAAACGGCTTTTAAAAGTACTAATTGTTCTCTCTGCTATTATGATTCTTGGGATTGTTTCTCTGGTTCTTTTTGTTTTTCAGAAAAGTTCATCGAAAATGAATCAAAAGTTTTCTGTCGCAGGAAGGAATCTAAATATTCCCAATTCGAGTGCTGAGATTGCGGAAGGCAAACGACTTTTTATTTCGCGAGGATGTACGGATTGCCATGGCAAAGACTTAGCGGGTGTTACTTTTATAAATGACCCAGCAATCGGAACTTTTAGTGGTTCCAATTTAACTTCAGGAGAAGGGGGTATTTCATCCTCTCTGGAGGCAAAGGATTTTGAAAGAGCGATTCGTCATGGTGTGGGATCCGATGGAAGGGCACTCTTATTTATGCCTGCAACAGATTTTCACCTAATGACAGATGAAGATTTAGGACGGATCATTGCGTTTATTAAATCTTCACCTCCTGTTGATAAGAAGTCTGTTCCCATTGTTGTTGGTCCCTTGGGACGGTTTCTATATAGCATAGGGAAAATGCCCCATTTGATTACAGCCGAACTGATTAACCATGATGAAAAACTTCCTTCAAAATTGACCCCTGAGGTTTCTGTTGCGTATGGAAAATACATTGCCACAACCTGTACTGGTTGTCATGGCGAAAAATTGTTAGGCGGGTCAATCCCAGGTGCTCCACCGGAATGGCCTTTGGCTCAGAATATCACATCGCAAGGAATTGGAAAATGGTCTGAATCAGAGTTCATTGCAGCGATGAGAACCGGGAAACGCCCTAATGGTACTGAGATGCTACCCCCTATGCCATGGCAGAATTTTTCATACATGACGGATACGGAATTAAAATCCTTAAGATTGTATCTCATTTCTATTTAAATCGGATGATCAGAAATTCGTTTTCAGTCGTTATCATTTTTCTTCTTAGTTTCTCTCTCCTAAATTGTAATTCTAAGCCAAAGCCAATCACCGTGATTGGCAAAGGAGAAGGAGAGCTTTCTATCATCGCTTGGCCAGGTTATATAGAGAGAGGTCTAACTGATCCAAAGTTTGATTGGGTTACTGATTTCGAAAAAGAGAGCGGATGTAAGGTGATTGTTCGATCAGCTTCGACTTCTGATGAAATGGTAGCATTGATGAATGAAGGCGGGTATGATCTGATTACAGCCTCAGGTGACTCTTCACTTCGATTAATAGAATCAGGTAAAGTCAGAGAAATCAATATTGATCTACTTCCGAATTGGAAGTTAGTTGACCAAAGATTGCAAAATGCTCCGTGGCATACGATCGATGGCCACCACTTTGGAGTCCCATTCCAATGGGGTCCCAATCTATTACTCTACAATACGAAAGTTTTTAAGACTCCGCCTTCTTCCTGGGGGATTCTTTTTGAAGAGCAGCTTTTCCCTGACGGAAAATCAAATAGAAACAGAATCCAGGCATTTGACGGACCCATCTACATTGCCGATGCTGCTCTTTACCTAAAGTCAGTCAAACCTGAGCTTGGTATCAATGATCCATACGAATTAGATGACAAACAGTATACAGTCGTGATTGATTTGTTGAAACGCCAGAGACAATTAATCCCCAAATACTGGCATGATACTCTCGTCCAGGTGGAGGACTTTAAAGAGGGACGACTGGTTGCTTCGTCGAGCTGGCCTTTCCAGGTGAACATTTTGCTTCGGGATAAAGAACCCGTTGGTTCAACGATTCCTGTTGAAGGCGCGACGGGATGGGCCGATTCTACGATGATGCACCGAAATGCAAAAAATATAAATTGTGCCTATAAGTGGTTAGACCATTCAATTTCACTTAAATTGCAAGGAGATCTTGCCGCTTGGTATGGTTCGATTCCATCAGTTCCTGATTCTTGTAAAAACAATCCATTGCTAGGTGAATCAGGATGCGATGATAATGGTTTCTTAAATTTTAATAAAATATCTTTTTGGAAGACGCCAATTGAAAACTGTGCTGGTGGGCGAAAGTGTGTTCCTTATAAAAAATGGTCAGAGGATTTTATATCTATTATAGGCAGTAAATAATAGATGATCAATCATTGAGGCTCAGTTCTTTCTTTAAAATATCCATAAACTCAAGAACTAAATCATACTCTCTGTTTCTCTCATCGTCAATGGGCCGTAAACCTTTGATAGAAATAGAGTTGCTTCGATTTTGATGAAAAATATTAAAACTAACATCCGTTTGGTAGTTGTCCTGGGGCAGGCGCTTAGAATAGAGACGGATGTTCATATCAGAAAGAAGATGATTCTTGTCTAAAAATTCTTCCATCTTCTTTGTGTGCTTTAGTAGTATGGTTCTTTTGATTTCTCTGGGAAGATCAATGTTTGGATGCACTCCTGTATACTTCCATTCATAAGTTAAGCGGTTGTTTTTTAAGGAATATTTTTCAATTGTCGCGTAATTATAATCAGATTTTTGAGTGTAAGTTAACAACAAATCAAAATAAAATTTGTCCTCAGCAAAAATCTGGAACAAAGGCAGGAAGACGAAAAAAAAGGAAAGAAATTTAATTTTCATATATCTCCTCTTTTCGCCTTTGATCTTCGCTACTTTTCGATGCGAATTTCCGTTTGAGGCGGAGTTCTATCAATTTCACAAATGAATGGAATCGGCAAAGATTCGTTTCCAGAAAAATCTCTGGCTTTAAACTCTAAGTCAATTTTTTTCTCATATGGGAAATATTTTTCTAAGTCGAAGATACGGCCTGTCAGTGTCCATGCATTTCCATCTTTTTTTCTCCAAAGCAAATCCTTTGTTTCTGTAATCGTATCTGAGGATGAAATTTGAATGCGCGTATTGCGTAAGCAAACATTCTTATCATTAGATTTTATGAGATTTGGCGAAGTTTGTAAATTGATGCTAGGTGGTGTAGAGTCCACGAGCCAATTCACTTCCAGTTTTTTTGAAATATTTTTTACGTTGTCTATCGCATACGCAATCAATTGGTGTTTTCCTTCCGCAGTGGTTGGCAGACCCCATTCGTTCGATCCATTGACCTTTATCTCAGGCCCACCATCTAACGAAATAAATAGGTTTTCAATACCACTTTCATCATCAATTGCGCGGATTCGCAATTCATTTGTTGCTTGTGAAACCGACACTTCATTCCAAGATTTAGGTAAGAACTTCCAATTCACATTTAGTCTTGGAGCGATTTTATCTACGTATAGATTGATCTTTTGCTCGGCTTCGCGATTCCCCAATTGGTCTTCTGCATAGTAATGTATTTCATTCCATCCAGAAATCGGAGGGAATATTGGCTCAGAAAAAATGGCCCAGGGTTCGTCATTCCATTGGAAATGATAACTGGCTCCTGAGTCCATTTTTTCCCAACTTAATTTGTAAAACTCATTTACGAAAAGTGTTCCATCAGCTGCCAAAAAGCTAGAAGGCAAAGGCTCTTTTTTTTGGGTATAGAGGGAGATAGATAGGAAAAGAAAAAATAGGGAAATTAACCACTTCATTACGAAAGAAATTGACCCACCACCCAATTGATGCAAGAGAATCTTTCGCTCGAATGGATCTTTTTAAAAACGGACTCGACCAATTCGATGGAAACCTGAGACTCGTGAGAAAGATGATCTCTGTTGGTAACGACATTGTCGAAAATGAACGTATCCGTGAGTTGCTAGAAAAACACGGAGACCGATTCCTCAAACGAGTATTTACGGATGAGGAAGTAACTTATTGTCATTCTCATAAAGACCCCATTCCGTTTTTGGCGGGTCGTTTTGCATGCAAAGAAGCAATGATCAAGGCCATGGCCCTTGACCCTGGGGAAGTGCTAGATATGAAAGAGATTGAGCTGGCAGGAACTGGATTTGGTAAAAAAACGCTCGTCATCCACGGTAAAACTGAAAAATTTTTCAAAGCGAAAGGATTTACGGGAAGTTCCGTCTCGATCAGTCATGCTGATCACTACTCGACTGCCGTTGTCATCCTCTACCGGGAGAAACCATGATCGTATCAGATAAGATGAACCAAGTTTTGGCACTTTATAATGAAGGTTTGACTCTTTATAAAACAAGAAAATTTAAAGAGGCCAAAGAGTCCTTTCAAAAGGCACTTCAGATTGAACCGCATGATGGCCCATCAAAATTATACATTGAACGATGTGACGACTACATCGCAGAACCACCTCCCGAGGACTGGGATGGCGTTTATAACATGAAAACAAAATAAGAAATATGACAAAAAAAAACATGCAACCTATTGTAACAGAACACGGCGTCATTGCCACAATTTTTGGAAAAGAAACTTCATTTAACGGGACTTTGGTTTTTAAAAAACCTTTACAGATTTCGGGTGAGTTTGTTGGAGAAATTATATCTGATGGCTATTTGGTGATCAGCGAAGGCGCCAAAGTCAAGGCAAACATTAAAGCTGGAACCATAGTAGTTGGCGGTACTATCATCGGTAATGTAACTGCTACGCAACGACTTGAAATGTTAACCACAGGCAAAGTTCAAGGCAACATTCGAACCGCCAAACTTCAAATAGCTGATGGTGTGGTTTTCGATGGTAACTGTGAGATGTTGCAAAGCGAAGAATCTTAATTTTGTGGCAGTTCCATCCCTATAGCTTACTACTTGGTTTTACCTTCGGTCTCAATTTTATATTGGGACTTTTCGTTCTAAGATCCTTCCGACTTCGAATCGTACGTTATCTTTTGGTCATGCTTTTTGGTTGCCTGATCTGGTCTGGCGCCTATGGTATTGATTTTGCATTCATACATCAGGATTGGCATTATTTTTTTATTTCTACTGTTCATTTTGGAGTTACGATTGCGAGCACTGGAGCCGTACTGACAGGGATAGAATTTACTCAGAACAAACATTTGTTAACTAAGAAAATGTGGTTGTTATTGATTTTACAGCCTCTGCTGATCCTCATATTTGCAATTCTCAATCCTCTCTTCCATACACTTCTAAGTGATACCTACCTCTCAACTGTTGAAAATCGAATCCAATGGATCCAAGAAGTCTCCCCTCTAACTACCCTAATTGAATTTGGTGGATCGGGACTATGGTCCATTTTTATTTTTAAAATGATACTTCAGGCGATTCGACAATCCTCGTCGCAAGTAAGGCTACGATTCTATTTATTGCTCCTTCCATATTTTCTTGTTTGGGGCGTTGCCATTGGGCATCAATTCGGTTTCCGTCCCATCTCTGGATTAAATTTAACTCCCGTTACGCTATCATTTCATGCTTTGTGGATGTTTTTTTCCATAGCATATTTTAAAATGTATGACCTCGTGCCTTTGGTTCGCAGTGAGATTGTTGATGAATTGGAAGAGCCAGTGGTGATTCTTGATGCAAATGAGAGAGTCGTAGATTGGAATTTCGCTGCGGAACAACTCTTTGTCCATGGTAGAAAATATCTTTCATTAACGACAACGGAAGATTTTTTTGATACCTGTCCGGAGATCAGTCAGAAAATAAAGGTGCTTCCAGAAAAGCGAATTCATAGTCAATGGTCCTGGGTTTCTACGAACCCAATTAAAAACTGGGAAATTAAAGCCAAAAGGATTTGGGATCGTAATCGCTTGAATATGGGACTTGTCATGGTGTTTCATGATGTAACTGAACAAAGACTTCTTGAGAAAAGAATGATTGAGGCAAATCATATCTTACAATTAGGTAATGCGACCAAGGATAGATTCCTTTCTATCATTTCGCACGATCTGCGAGGACCACTAACAGGTATTAAAACACTTCTTCGGATTCTGAACGAAAAGGTTCATTCAAAAGATAAAGAAATTTCCGAAATGACACAATCACTCGTGGATGCCACTGAATCTATTTTTTCATTGCTCGAAAATTTGCTCGAATGGTCAAAATTGCAGCGAGGGCAGGAAGAGTTTTATCCAAAGACTTATTCTTTGGAGTCTATTGTGTCCGAGGCAGTACAAGTGTTTGAATTGAGCGCAAAAAATAAAAATCTAACGCTAAAAGTACAAGTACCGACTCATGCTTTTGTCTATTGTGATGATCGGATGATTTTTACAGTAATCAGAAATTTAATGTCCAATGCGATTAAGTTCAGTCATAGAGGTACAGAAATCCTTTTATCGGCAGCAGATGTAGGTACTTCTTGGGAGCTCCAGGTTAAAGATACGGGTGTTGGAATGAATTCTGAAACCATCGCAAAACTTTTCCAAGTTGGAGAGACCGTGAAATCGATCGGTACTGGCGGTGAAAATGGGAATGGCGTTGGTCTTCTTTTATGTAAAGAATTTATTGATATGAATGCGGGAACGATTTCCGGAAAATCGGATGGAATGAATGGCTCCACTTTCATTATCACACTTCCTAAGCCGGTAAATAGTTTTGGTAGAGTATAAGGAACAAGGAATAAATATGAAAGAACAAGTAATTGTAATTACCGGTGCCACGGATGGAATCGGAAAAGTTTCGGCAAGGGAATTATTTAAAAAAGGATACTCGCTTGTATTAGTTGGTCGCAACCAACAAAAGTTAGACCAAACGAAATCTGAATTTATGCAATATGCATCGGGAAACTCCATTTTTGTCTATAAGGCTGACCTGTCCCTTGTGAAAGAAACAAAGTTGGTAGCTAGTGAGATCAGAAAGAAACATACAAAAATATACTGCTTGTTAAATAATGCAGGTGCTTTTTATTCCAATCGCGTTCTTACAAATGAAGGTGTCGAGGCCACGTTTGCACTCAATCATTTAAGCTACTTTCTATTGACAAAAGAACTTTTACCTTGTCTTGAAAATTTTGGGAAAGCTCGCATCGTAAATGTGGCTTCAAGAGCTCATGTGGGAGTGAAATTAGATTTTGATAACCTTCAGGGTGAAAGGGAATACTCCGGTTGGAGACAATACCAAAGATCAAAATTAATGAATATTTATTTTTCTTATGAATTGGCCGATCGACTGAAGCCAAAAGGGATTACCGTAAATTGCCTTCATCCTGGTTTTGTTAAGACTAAATTTGGAAGTAATAACGAAGGTATTGCAAAAACTTTGGTAGCAATTGGCCAAAATTTATTTGCAATCAGTGAGGATAAGGGGGCAGAAACTTCAATTTATCTCGCATCTTCACCTGATGTCGCGAACATAAGTGGAAAGTATTTTGTTAAATGCCGCGAAAGCAAAAGTTCATCTGAATCGTATGATCTTGAAACCAGCAAAAAATTTTGGGATTTAACAGAAAGTCTTCTAGGAAAAATGTGATATGAGTTACCATCACCAAACAAAGCCTATTTCCATTCCCGTTCCGGGTGGGAAAACCATTCAAGAACATTTCGGTATTCCTTCCTCAGGCAATCGCGAGATTTCGATTGCACACATGATTGCACCTTCAGGTTGGGGTGAGCCATTTCAAACTCCAGATTTCGATGAATTTACTCTTATGGTGAGGGGCGAGAAAAAAATAGAAATTGAAGATAAGGTTGTTATTTTACGTGCCGGAGAGTCCATTAAAATAGATCGAGGTACAAGGGTTAGGTATTCGAATCCCTTCTCGGCAGACGCAGAATATTGGTCCATTTGTACACCTGCATTTTCGCTAGATGCCGTAAAAAGGGAAGAGGAAAAGTTATGAAACTCGTTATAACTTATATTCTATTTATTCTAAATTTGTTATGGTTGATACCAATTATCTATCCTCTTCTTTTACTTAAAATTCCACCATTCAGATCCATCCGTGGCTTTGCGGATCGAGTTTTAGTGGGTATTGGTGAGATTTGGATTGGAAATAATTATCAGATTTCTTGGTTGATGTATGGAATTAAATTTGATGTTGAAGGACTTAATCATCCAGAAATTTCACATGACAAGAGTTACTTAATTGTAAGTAACCACCAATCATGGGCTGATGTTTACGTCATTCAGTCCGTCTTGAATCGAAAAGTCCCGTTTATCAGATTTTTCATTAAAAGTTCACTGAAGTGGGTTCCGATTCTTGGTCAAGCATGGATGGCGCTAGACTTCCCTTTCGTACGAAGAAGTAAGAAGGCTGATCTTATTAAGAATCCAGCCTTAGCAAATCAGGATTTGCAAAATGTTCGTAACGTCTGTCAGAAATTTAAGGAGATTCCTTTTTGTATTTTAAATTTTGTGGAGGGTCATAGACGCACTCCCGAACGAATGAAAAAGTTAATTAAGAAAAATCCTTACAAGTATCTATTAAGAGCAAATAGTGGAGGCATTTCAGTTGTGGCAACTGAGTTGAAAGAGAAATTGCATGGAGTGCTTGATTTAACCTTAATTTATCCAGATGATCAATCTAGCTTTCTGGACTTAATGAAGGGAGATGTACAAGCCATCCGTGTTGTAGTGGATTTCATACCGATTGCTGAAGTTCCCATTGAGGCTTTGCCACAGTATGCGGCCATGTCTAAGAAAATGAAACGATGGATTGATGAGAGATGGCAGAAAAAAGATGAACTTCTCGCGAGTTCGTACTAGTGCATTTCCTAAGTGGATGTAGCGCTTTCTGGATTTTTTTTAGTCATTTGAAATATAATTTATGACAGATGTTAGATTCTGAAATTTTCTTTCGTTAATTTATTTACCAAACAGGGCATTATTATAGAACGAGATATACCATGTCTGAATCAAAGCCTACACAATTAGAATACAGAGAAAATCTCGGTCTTCATACGAATATCTTAGACATTGACCACCCCATCCAGGAAAACCAGCCTTTTCATTTTAAATTCTACAACATGAACCAGAATGTAGAGAATACTCTCTACCAAACTTTGGATCGATTTTTGTTACAACTCGATGTGATCTCGATTCGAGATTCTGTGCTCGCAGCGGTCAAAGAAATGGTGACAAATGCGATCAAAGCAAATGTGAAACGAGTTTATTTTCATGCTACAAATAAGAACATCTTAAATGAAGAAGAATATAACGAGAAGATGAATGACTTCAAAAGAGATTATCTTGAAGAGCGAGATCTCTATGAAGAAGGGCTCATCAAACACAATTATGGTGTTTTTGTATCTTTTGTTCATAACAAATCTCTAATGCGAATTCGCATTATGAACAACATACAACTTGCACCAGAGGAAATAAAAAGAATCCAGTTTCGTATCGATCGTGCGAGGACCTATAATGATTTGGCAGAAGCTTTTATGGATGCTTCGAATGAGCAGGAAGGAGCCGGACTCGGTCTCATCATGACTCTTATGATGTTAAAGAATGATGGTTTGAGTGATTCAGCTTTTAAGTTTGAAAGTGTCGGGAATAAAACTATGTTCACCATAGACATTCCAGCGTATTTACCGAAGGAATCTGTCGAGTCAGAAAAGGTAGAAAAACTAATTGCCGATGTTGATAATCTACCAACCTTTCCCAAAACAATCCAGGACATACAACAAGCCATTGATAAACCAAACTCAAGTATTGGTAATATTGCGGAAATGATCAAGAGGGACATTGCTCTTTCGGCCAACATTCTAAAGCTTTCAAACTCAGCAGCATTTCGCCGTGGTGATAAAGTCGAGTCCTTAGATCGTGCAATCCAATTGATTGGTTTAAAAGAATTACAATCACTTTTGTATTCACTTGGCACAAAACAGATATTAGAGGATAGATTCCCTGCGTTTCAGGCCATTTGGGAAAAATCAAACGAATCTGCTTTTTATGCAAAAATGATCGGCCAAAAAATGGCTTTAAATAAAAGTTCAATTAGTAATTTGGTCGCCTCCGCTTTGTTACATGACATTGGAGAAATTTTGCTACTTTCTTACGAACCAGAAAGTATGGGAAAGATTCGAAATTATTCAACTTCCAAAGAACTGGCATCGGCAATCTCGATGGAAGAATCTGCTTTTGGGATCACTCATTCCAAGCTAGGTGCTCACGTTGGTGCAAAATGGAATTTCCCAGATCTTTACATTCGTGCGATGGAATACCACCATAGACCGCTCTTAGCAGAAGAATTTCATTATGAAATAGTTTTCCCCATTTACCTTGCAGACATGATGATACTCGTCAACCACAAGGAGGCAAAATCCTCAGAAATTCCTGAAGAGATTTTGAAATTTTGTAAATTTGCATCGAAAGGCGACTTCGATTCCTTTCGAACAAAGATCAGAGAGCAGTTCCAAGTCGTTTAATCTTTTAATTTGCCTTTGTATGTATTTCTAAATAATTCATATCTAGGAATAGAAACATTCACCACATACGATTGGTTAGGATTTTTTCGGATGAAATCTTGGTGGTAACCTTCTGCTTGGTAAAAGGCATTTAATTTTTTGATTTCTGTCACGATCGGCGATTTAAAGCGTTTCGACTGTGAGGTTTCTTTCAGTACCGACTCAGCTTCTAATTTTTCATTTTCCGTAATGTAAAAAAGGATGGAGCGGTAAGAGGAGCCAGAATCGGGACCTTGCCTGTCTTTGGTGGTCGGATCGTGAGAGGTAAAAAATACGCGACAAAGTTCTTTATAGGAAATTTTTGTAGGATCGTAAATCACATAAACGGTCTCCGCATGTTCCGTTGTTTCGGTATTCACTGTTTCATACGTAGGATTTTCCGTGATTCCACCTGCATAGCCCGAAATGGCCTCTTCCACACCGTATACTGACTCGAAAATATGTTCAGAACACCAAAAGCAACCTTCGGCGAAGGCTGCGATGGCCTTCCCATTTGGTGCCGTAAGAGGGAGTGTTTTTACAATGTTGTTGTTTTCCGAGAAGGCAGAACAGGATAAAAGCAGGAAAAGGAAAAACGACGGCATTGGCAATTTTTTGCGAATCATACTCATTAGATTGATTTTTTCCAACGAAACCAAAAAAAAACAAACATCCCGGTCCATCATTTTGCACTATTTGTTTGACAAGTAAACCTTTGTATAGTATTTTGGTTATGGGCTTTCCAACCATTTGATAGGGGAGCTCGGAGGCCAAAGAAATTACCTCCGAACTCCTCCCTTTTTTTAGATTTCTGAGTGCCTTTTCCCTGTTTTTAATCCATAATGGGATCAGACGGTATGAGAATTCTAATCCTCCTTTTTTCAACCTTTATCATTTCTTTTTTGCCTATACCGGCGACAGACCTTCAGAAAGTTAAAAAATCAAAATTGATTTATGAATCGATTCTAAAAAATGGATGGCTGGAAGAAAAGCGAGAGCTTGGTTACAAGCTCGGAAAAATGGGTGAGGAGGCAGAACCTTTCATTTTAAAATTATATGATGCAGAGAGTTATTGGGATCGATATGCAGCCATAACAGCTTCCTCGATTTATAAGTCCGATAAAATTAACGAGCGTTTGGTTGATTCATATCTGCGTGATCATATGGTAGAAGTCGAGTCAGAACAATTGTTACTTTCTCAAACAGATAGTTATACCGCTACCTTACTGGAGAAATGGGATACGGAGTTAAGAGAAGAGCCAAAAAAAAAGATTTTAAGATTGCTAGCCATATCCAAAGATCCTCGCGCGAAAGAATTTATCAAAGCAGAAATTGAAGATCAAAAATCAAAGTATCGAAGTTCTGCATTCCAATGGTTTTGTTCCAAGAATGATATTAAAGATAACGACTATATCCGATCCAAATTAGCAGACAAAGTTTTAAGATCCTTCGTCCTTAAATACATATTGGAAACAGGTGATAAAAAGGATAAAAAATTGATGTTAGATGTTTTGTCAGAAGAATCTATTGGGAACACTGATTTTACGTATGCACTAGGCGGAGTGAAGAAGTGGGGGAATTTTCAAGAGCAGGAAGCCGAGTATACCAAGACACTACAAAACACCAAGCATGAGGAATCTTTAAAATTATATGCAATCCTTTTGTTTGGCGAGTTTCGATCTGAGGCAATACGTGATTCTCTTTGTGGACTCGCGAAAAATGCACGAGATCAATCGTTACGTCTGACCGCGTCAGAAGTTTTAATTCCGTTCCAGGATGTTAAAAATATTGAATGCCTCAAAAGGATTTCTACCGAGGAATACCAAACAGCTTCAAAAAGCTTTGGTTTTGTCGATGCCGTTGCCATGTTTGCAACACTTGGAATCTCAAATATAATGAAGGGGATCCAAGAAAATAGGTCTCGGTCGAGTTTTTTAGGAAGACAAACTGAGATCAAAAAACATCTTCAATTTTTAGAATTGAAAATAAAGGAATGAGAAACATGAAAATGCATGCTTCCGAAAATGTTTTGGGTGGGAAGTTACTTCCATGTTCAGAGGACCCTCTTACAGGATTCTTTCGAGATTCTTGCTGCAATACCTCCGATGAAGATCATGGGTCTCATACGGTTTGCATTCAGGCAACAGAAGCCTTCCTGATTTCGCAAAAAGATTCGGGTAACGATCTGATGACTCCCAGACCAGAATACCAGTTTCCCGGAGTAAAACCTGGTGAAAAATGGTGTCTTTGTGCTAGCAGATGGCTTGAGGCCTATCGCAATGGTGTGGCTCCGATGGTGTTCTTGGAATCTACTCACAAGCGTGCCTTGGAAATCATTCCACTAGAAACCTTAGAAAGATTTGCAGTGGAGACAGGATCGCTTTAAGGCACTTTTAGAGAATCAAGATAAGACCTCGTCTGGCTGGAGGTATTTGCGAGTAGCTTTGCGAGGATTTTATGAATTGGATGGCTTTCTTCATAAACCATCTCGTATTTCAATATTCCTAACTGCTCAATCTCATAATCAGCCTCAATGGCAGCATCATAGGCTTGTTTTGAAATTACATTTCGTACAGAATCAAAATCGAAGGTAGACACGGAATTCGTGTTTGGTGTTGTTTGTAATGACCTGTAAACAATATGGTCTTTATTTCTTGTAAAAAGTAAATCTTTTATGAGATAGTATTGATACTCTTCAATCAGAGTATGTCGATTAGAAATGTAATCGATCATTTTTTCTTTGGAACCCGGAAGTCCAATCATTGCCAATAATTGTACGCCAATTTGTTTTCCAGCACCTACTCGAGGTAATACCGAAGAATGGTAAGGCTGAGTTAAATCTTGGATATAATGCAGTGCCCAGCCAGCAAATCTGTATCCCCAGTACGGATGTCCTGTTTTAAATGCATGTTCTGAGAGTTTTGTAAATTGGTAGATGCGATATTCGGGATATGTCTTTTTTAAAAAGCCAGCCAAGGTAAAAATGAGGGAAGACTCATGATAGAATCCCATGTGGAAGGGAGCCTGTGATGAAAATTCATATTTGGGGTTACCAAAGGATTGTTCACCAAAGCCATATACCTTTCCGAATTCAGAATCGCTGTCAGAAAATAAATACATATCTAGATCATAATCTGGTTCGTCCACAGCCGTAATTAGAACTTCTGCAGGTGTAACGCTTGTTCCCACAGACAAAGGAAGGAATGTTTCATTTGTTAGTTTCCCTAACTCATGTAAGGTTGTAATTTCTTTTAGTAAGGAAGAAGGTTTTTTTGCCAGGACATCTGCCGCCTGTTTATATAATGCAGGTTTGTGGCTCGGGTTCACTCGCAAGGCTTTAAAAAATAAAGGTACAGCAGTATCTGCTTTCATTTTAATCGGATCAAATTTTAAATCTTCTGAAGGAATAGGGCAATGTGGCAGCTTTGAGGCGATAAAAGAATCTGCTTCATTTAGTACCTGAGCTAGACTATTTTTCTCCTTTAATAGGAAGGATTCCAAGGATTCGACCTTCACATTGGCCGGAGGTTTTAACTTCCAATGTTCTCGTAAGATCAGATACGTAATTCCTGCATGGTTGTTCCAAGCCGAGACCGGTGATATGGAAAATAGAACTGTGAGAATCAGAATTACATAGTTGAGAGGTTTCATTTTATATCCTGTAACTTTTTGCCATTCCATTTCTTCATACTTACCGAGTATTCATTGATGGATTCATCATCTAAATCATAACTTCTTGTAATTTCAAGTATAGTATTTGTTTGGCTTTTGTATTCCTTTCTACCTATGGAGGGATCCTTCGCTAGTATATCTCCTGGGAATAAGATCCAAGTGTCCATACAGGACGGTGGATCACAAGCGCCAGGATTCCAGCTAAAGAATTCTCCTATTTTTCCGTTCTCTGTGATACGCAATATTGTTTCTTCTTGTTGTCCATATTCTATTTCCGAATATACTAAATAACGAAAACCAATCAAAAAGCCTGGATTCGGAGAGAATACTTCGCCTTTATAGAATGTAAATTTCCAGTCCTCGTTTGCGACGGGTCCAGGAGAAAGAGTTAATGAAGAAACAAGTTTGCCTCCCTTTAATAATTTAAATTCTATTTTTTTCGTATTGGCGCCTGGATTTCTAATGAGGAGTTGAAAGCCTCCGATTTCAGTGGCTCCATCAGCGAGTAGTGCTCCCCATACGAATCCTTTTTTATCTCCTGTTTGGATTTCATACCAATACTCCTTTGTGAGTCCTTGGGCTAGGAGAATGTTAGTTTGTTTGATGATTTTTACTGGATCGCCAGGTTGGAGTTTTGCGATCACTTCAGACTTCAAACTCGAATCTTTTCTTATATTTACATTTTCACCGAAGACGAGATATGTTTTATTTTCCGCTTTTACGGGCAGGATATTGTCCCAATGGTTTTGTCCAAGGAGAGGTAATGTAAATGGTAGGAAAAAAAGGATACTGATCGCGCGAAAAAGCATGATTGAACATATCTGACACAAGAAACGGGTCAATAAAAATTGGAGTTGAATTGCTCGCTTTTCTAGAGAATCGTTTTTTTTTCTTCCTTTCATATCCGAAAATAGTATTATAGAACCAGGTCTCCTATGTCATTTGTATACAAAGAACTGAAAGCATTTTCTCCGAAGGATAACTTACGCCTAGATGAGACATTTAAAGTGGCAGGTGGTGTTCCTAGTGCCGATAACGCCCTAGCTGAGCTAGAAAGTGAATCTCAAAATCCAGAACAACTCCCAGGCACAGGTTTTTTAAACTTTCGAACCAAGGCACATATTACAGCAGGTTTAGTCGCCGTAAACGCTCCTGCTGAGACAAACTACTTGCTTGTAGCAAATCATAAAGGCGAAATCATTTTATTACAAATACAAGGGGACAAAGTAAATGTAGCCTGGAGCCTAAATGTGCCTGGCGCCATCTATAGAACTCCCATCGTTGTTGGTGAACATGCATTTGTTGTTACAAAACAAGGTTTGCTTGTTGCCATTTCCATTAAATTTGATGGGAATGGTCATCCAATTCCTGGAACCATCGCATGGCAAAAGCACCTTGGACTCACTGTATTTTCAAAACTTTTAACCACAGGTAGAATTGTTATCGTTGCTGCGATCAGTGGTATACAAGCATATGACTGCTTCTTTTCATCTGAAAACAATGCTGGAACATTTGGTGATAAACTATGGGAGCATAAATTAGATGGTCTAGTTTCTTCTCCTGCTATTGACGGAAGTACCCTCTTTATTGGAAGTGAAGACAAACACTTTTACGCTCTTCGTTACGGTGGAGAGGGAGCAAGTTCTTTATGGTCTTACAAAACGGAAGGTCCCATACGGAGTAAACCATGCATATCTCAAAAGGGAAATTTTGTGTTAGTTGGCTCTTTAGATGGCTTCGTTTACTGTTTCGATAGAGTGAGCGGACAATTGATCTGGTCCTTTCCGGCACGGAGTGCTGTCCAATCTGATCTCGTTTCTTATGTGATTGGCAATGATGAGTATTTTCTATTTGGAAATGATGACGGCTCTTTCTTCTGCTTAAACTCTTATGGAAAATTACAATGGTCTTTTAAGACGAACGGTCGTATCCGAAGTGAAGCGCTTGTTACAGGGGATAATGTTTACTTTGGATCCGAAGACAATCATCTATATGGTTTAAAAACGATCACAGGTCAACTATCTCTCAAATATAATACGGACGGGAATTTAAATGGGAAGCCTGTCATTTGTGAGAATCGACTATATATCGGATCTACTGATTCTTTCGTTCACGGCGTTTATATCTAGCGGGGAAAAAATGTACATGTATCTAGCACAATTAATGAATCCATATTCTATAGAACAAATTAAAGCCCTTGAAGATAAAGTAAATTCATATGAGACTTGGGTTTTCTTTCTTGTGTTCGTTTCTGCGGCTCTTGCGTTAGTTGCAATTATGCAGAGACTGACTATAGCTAAATTAAAATCAAGCGATCCTTCTCAAATTAAATATTACCATAAAAAAATCAAAGAAAAGCCAGTCGAAAAAGAAATCGAACCAAAGGTTCCTGATGTAAATACGATAACACAAACATTACCTTCCTCACCAAATGAAAATTTGCCGAAACCAAAGGACCTACCGGACCCTGGGCTTATTTTTAAGTATGTGATTACTGGTGAATCTGCTGAAAAAACGATAACAATAGGTCAAAAGGAAGGCACGATTAAAACTTACTCGACAGAAGTTGTTGATCACCACTTAACGATCATGATTCGTGCATTGGATGCTTCACGTGGGCAGGATATTTATAATTTACCTGACCGAATCATCGAAACCTATGTTCTCGATTTTCGCCGTGAAGGTAAGGTACTTATCGTTCTTCCAAACACAAAAGAAGTGAAAGAGATGGGCGCCAGAGAAAGGATCTATATTCAAGAAGCAGCCGATGAATCTGGTGATCCAAATTATCCCACTTTAGAACCTAATCAGCCAATCCGATTTCGATTGGGGGATCGTTTAAGCCAGGATGGAAAATTTAAAGCAGGATATTTTGAATTTCATCTTTATACAAAGGATGTTGAATCGAAAACGAAAGCAGGAATTGTCAGAATCGAAAAACAGTTTTTTGTTCGTTTGTTTAAAATATATCCTGGTTACGACACCGCAAAACAAAATGAAGATGGTCTTTTCCCTATGATTGATCCATTCGCAAAGGTTTAAGAATTTATGTCTGATGTACAAAAATCGATCCAGAGAGTTCTTTCCGGAGATAAGCCTGCTCTAAGAAAATCAATCATTATTGGTGTTGGTGGTTCTGGGATGAAGGGAGCTCTTTCCGTAAAAAAATGGATGGAGTCAAGTCTACCCAATGAAGCATTCCGCTACCTACGATTTGTAGGAATTGACACAACAGATATTGAGACTAGTATTGAAGCAAAAGGAGCGAAGTATCGGTTTCCTTCTAATCAGTTTTTTCAGGAGGAGAGCAGGATGTTATACATACCTGCACCTACACCCGCAGAGCTCTCGCTAGATTTCTTACGTGACAAATATAAGAATGATCCATCTTTTAATTGGTTGCCAAATCCAGACGTATATGACATCTCAACGCGCGCGGGGCAAGGGGCTAATCAGACAAGACCGCTAGGAAGATTAGCCTATTTTTTTAATGAAGAATCCATTAGGGAAACCTTAATTAAAGAAAGAGATCGCCTAGCCTCACTTTCAACTAATCCAAAATATTTTCAGTTATTAGATGTTAAGGAAGAAGATCGGAAAGATGAAGTTATAAAATTCGAAATCAAGAACGGCATTAATAAATACTACTTCAAAGATAAGATTTCTGTTGGTCGTCAGTTTATTACTTTAGATCCTGATAGCACCGCTCGCGCAATTTTAGCTCCACAATCCGATAAAGCACTAACCATTGATTCCTTTCCTCTAGATGAGAATGGTTATTATTTTGAAGTGAATCCAAATCATTTTAAAGGGCAATCATTTACATTTAAAACAACACATATGAGGAGTTCCGCACAGATTTCCATTTTTATCACTTGCTCCATCGTTGGTGGAACTGGAAATGGAATGATTCTTGATATTGCGGCTTTAGCAAAAGATATCTTTAAAGATTTTTGGCCAACACCAAGAATTTATGGTATCCTCGTCCTTCCTGCTGCCTTTCAAAAGGTTGTTTACAATCGTAATGCGCGTGGGAATGCCTATGCTGCTTTAAAAGAAATTGATTATTTTATGAGCGGTAATTCTTTTAAAGCTGTCTATCCAAGTGGTAAGGAAGTTGAAGTTAACGATCAAATATTTGATAATGGAATGTTATATCTTCTGGATATCGAAAATATGGCATCGAATTCATTGCAGGGTCGTGACCAAGTACAAGAGTTAACAGGTCAATTTATTTCTACATTTGTTGCTTCGACTGTCGGTGGAGCCATCGAAGAAAGAATGGTAAATGATTCTACTAGAGTTTCTATTTATTTGCCAAAGGATGAAACTTCAAAACGAAAAGCCTGCTATAATTCTTTTGGTATTTCAAGAGTTGTCTACCCCGTAGATAAAATGGCTCAATTAGGATTTAAGATAACGGCCGTTAAGCTCATTGAGAATTTTGTTAAGGAAGTAACTCCGAAACTATTACTGGAAACTATGGGCGATTTGAATCGTGGACTAGTCCGTGCCATAAGATTGAATTGCCTTTCGTTTTTTGAACGCCTCTATCCTGATTATGAGTTAGATATGGGAGTTGAGTTCAAGTCCTATAAATCTCGTCTTGAACAATTTTTAGCTAAAAAAGATGCGAAAGGGGCTGTCAGTCTTTTAGAAATGCTTGCTAAAGATTATGGACCGCAAGAGCAGGAGAAGATCAAGAATAATTTTATATCCCGAATTACCAAAAGATCTCAATTAGAAAATGATAAATTAAAAACCATCATAACTGATGAAATTAATAAATATACAAATGATCCGATGAGGGGATTTATTTTTGCTGAATCGATTATTAATTTGATACTCGAAAAATTAGAGCTATATCAAAAGAAATATTATAAGGAAAAAGTAAGTTTATCAAGGTATTCCGTAGAAGATTTTTCCAAGTGCATCGAAGCATGTGAAAAACAAGGAATAACGAATCCTCAATTATTTCAACAGTTCATTGCAATGCAAGATTTTAACTATCGTCAGCTTGTATTTGAGGCAATGCTTACAGCTGCAGAAAATTTTGTTAGAGATTTGAAAGCTTCACTCTTCGAGATCAAAAATAAAGAAATTGTGATTTTGAAAGAGAAACTTCTAGAATTGAAAAAGAATCTTGAAGTTGAAATTCAGGATGGGAAATTTGAAATTCTTGAAAAGAAAAATCCATTGTTTTTTTATCTGATAAATCCGGATGAGATTGATGCCTTTCTCAAAAAATATTTCTATTCAAGATTGTCGATAGAAGACTTATGCAATGAAATCAATTTCTTAAAAATGGATCGGGAAGATGATGCAGTTCAGATATTGACGACACATCTCATCGCAACGAGAGGATTAAAGATTTTAGAGAAGAAGCAAGATGAAATTATGGGCATCCTAAAATCAACATACTCTCATCTTCTAGACAAACCTGCTGAAGAAGTCAAAGCTGCATTGGCGGAAGAATTAAAATCGAGTGAAGACAAACTAGATGTTTCTGATACGACACAATTAAAAATTGAGATTGAAAACATTCGATCAAAATTATTTCAGATTATTTATTCAAAACTCCAGGGCTTCAACTTTGAATCTATTTCCATAAAACAAGTATTAGAGGAAAAAAAGATTACACTGAAAAAATTGTTTGATAAGTTGGATACGTATTCAAGACCTTATATTAAAATCGATTCGCTTGGAACTGATGCGATGGAATACTATCGTACAGTAACAAACTTTCCACTAAATACCTATGAAGAAGGTGACGATGCTTCTGTCGCACAAAACAATGATCTGCCAACGAGAATGGACCATTATAAAAAGCGCTCGAATTCTACACCAGATATCAGCGTAGAAACATTTGAGGCCCCGACAGTTTGTAAGCCATATGAGATGCTTAGCATAGGTATTATGTTAGGTTTTCCGATTTTTAAAATTGCGAGTTTAACGGAATCGGTGAAGGACTACCATACCTTAATAGCAGAAAAAAGCCATCCACTCCATTGTTTCAATCATCCTTTAGAAGATGCGAAGTATTTCCCTGATCCAATGCGTAAGTTCAATTATCTAAATCCCGCTCGGTTATGGAATGGTCTTCTTGCTTATGGCATTCTTCAGCCAGGAACTGATGGTTACACATATGAACCGGGATTAGCGGATCGTCTCAAAGAAATGCAAGCTAAAGAAGATTACAAATCTAATATACTAAACACCGAAAAAAAAATTATGGCCGAAGGTGGATTTGAGTCCATTAGTCCAAAAACTCTAGTGCTTGCCATTCATACTTTTGCCATGCTCGCAAAAACTAAAACTGGAAAGATTGGATTTCGAAAGGATATATCTTCGGTTATTAGTGATATATTGGACGGAGATGGTACGGAGGATAGAGCAAGTGAAAAGAAACTAACGAAAGCAGAATATATAAATAAATATCTAGCCACTCCTGAATTTAGTTCCATGGACAAGTTAAGCGAGTTCTTGACCAAAGGGGAGCCTAAAATTAAAGGCTTCATCATATCTGAATTGAAAAATGTCATCAGCCGCACGAAAGGCATCGAAGAGGCAGGGGCCTCGATTTCATTGCCTAAGTCGAAAGTGCAAGCAACGGTACTTCCGATTTTTAAAGATCAGTATAAGTTCTATGAATATTTTGAAAAATCAGGTTCGCTCGAATGGCAGAATTTATTGAAAGATGAAATCGTTAGTAAACTCGCCGCCAAACTTTCATCATATGAGTTTAGAATGGATTATGATCCTACATTGCTTGATAGAACGAAAATCCAGGCATTCCTAGAAAAGGAAAAAGCAAATTTACCTGAAGTGACAATTTGGGAAACGGCAGTAGAAAATAAGATCATAAAATAATTCATTTTATTTTATGACCGCTGCTATTCCCTAGTCCGTCGTAAGCGGCGTATTTATAAAGATCGTGTAAGGTAGGAAAATTGAAGGCGATAGATATAACTTGGTTTAATGTTTTTTTACTTTCCACTAACGATAACCCGAAATGAATGAGTTCAGTTGCTTGCAGTCCGATGATATGGACTCCGAGGATAATTTGACTTTTCTTTTCAAAAACTAATTTTAGAAAGCCGCTTTCTGCACCTAGTATTTTTCCTCTTGGCATGTCAGAATAATTTGCCTTGCCCGTTTCTATCTCAAGCCCTTTAGCTATTGCTTCTTTCTCCGAAATGCCAACCATAGAGACTTCAGGTATTGTATATATTCCATAAGGAAAAATTCCTGCCAAACGATCAAAGCCAGCGGTATCAAACATATGAGTTACCGCTATGCGGCCTTGGTCCATACTTGTACTAGCCAAAGCAGGGAAGCCAATTACATCTCCTACCGCATACACATAGTTTAGCGATGATTGATAATGTTCATTTACTTCTATTGCTTCTCTTTTTCCAATTTTCACTCCATTTGACTCTAATCCAAGTCCTTTTGTACGTCCACTTCTACCCGCAGCAAAGAGGAACATGTCTACTTTCAGAATTTCACCCGTTGATAAATGAATTCTATAAAGATCCTCAAGTTCATTTGGTTCTTCAATTTTTATCAATTCAGAATTGAAAATAACTTCTATTCTGTCTGATCTCATTTGTTGGACTAAACTGGAAGATATTTCACTATCAAGAAATGGTAATATTTCATCTCTTGAATCTACCAGGTAGACAGGAATTCCAATGGTCGCAAAAATCGTGGTATATTCACATCCAATGACACCGGCCCCTAATACGCATAACGATTTTGGAAATCTTTTTAAATTTAGTATCGTATCCGAGTCATGAATCCTTTCTCCATCGAAGGGAATGTTGGATGGTCGAAATGGGTAAGATCCAGTAGCAATTAGTATGTGATCTGCAGAAATTGTTTCAGACGAAGTTCCATGAATGAGGACTTGATGGTTACCAATGAATTCGGCTTTACCATTGATAAAATCTATACCGTGCTTCGAAATATTTTTAACGATTGCATTTACCTCTGAATTTGTTACGTAATTTCTTCGAAAATAAAAATCTTCAATTGAGGCATGACGGCTCAGGTCTTTATCGACTCCAAAAATTCCCTTATCATTTTTTCCTGAAAGAAAGAGCGCGGTTTCCTTCAGCGTTTTTGATGGCAAAGTGCCTGTGTGCACACCTGCCCCACCTGGAGCAATCGCCATCTCTACAAGCGCCACTTTTTTCCCAAAATATGAGGCCTTGGCCGCAGCCTTTTCGCCAGCAGGACCCGCTCCAATTACGATTAGGTCATAATGTTTCATGTTACCGTGCCTTGGTGAGAGAATCTCTAGTTCCCCGCCCTGAAATGGGTGGGGAACTAGAACCCGCCACCCAATGGATTCCTTTTAACATATTTGAACGAAGAAAACAATCTGATTCCAGATGATGCCTATTTTTCTGAGGGAAAGTGCGCTTTTCTGCTTTCTTTTAGCCGATTGACTTTTCCATAAAGAGGCTTACAATCAAAACATGCGACTTCTAATCTTTCTATGCTTTCTATTTTCGTCTATGCTTTTGGCCGAGAAAGTGGATTCCCGTTGTACAGCCGAATGTCGAAATAAAGGTTACCAATACCATTATTGTGAAATGAAATGCTTGAATGGAAATACCCCTTCGGAAAAAGAACGCGATACGAGCCATGCACCGCTTGAGAGTGAGATTGATTCTAAATGCATGAACCTCTGTATCAAAGAAAAAAAACAGTATAACGTGTGTGAAGTGAAGTGTCGATATTAAACGAAAAAACTTTAAATAAATCACCCTTGATTTTGCAAGCCATAGGTATCAGTAAAACCTATCGCATGGGAGAGCTCGAACTCGTCGCTTTGGATGCGGTGTCCTTGGATTTAAATAGAGGAGAGCTCGTCGTATTGCTTGGGCCTTCTGGTAGCGGGAAGTCGACATTACTTAATATTCTAGGTGGTCTTGACTCCCCCTCAAAAGGAAAGGTTCGTTTTGAAGGAAAGGAAATTTCTCTCGGAGGTGAAGATGATTTAACCGATTATAGAAGGCGTTACGTAGGTTTTGTATTTCAGTTTTATAATCTTATTCCAAGTTTAACCTCAAAAGAAAACGTATTGCTTGTTACCGAACTTAGCGAGAAATCAATGTCAGCCGAAGCCGCATTAAGTTTAGTCGACATGGGTGATCGAATGGATCATTTCCCTTCACAGCTTTCTGGCGGAGAACAACAGCGTGTTGCGATCGCAAGAGCTATTGCTAAAAATCCAGATTTATTACTTTGTGATGAACCAACAGGTGCACTTGATTTTAAAACCGGTAAAATTGTCTTGGATGCCATCGAAAAAGTAAATCGCGAATTGCATACGACAACAATCATCATCACCCATAATGAAGCAATTGCACAAATTGCCGATCGCATTATCAAAGTAAGGGATGGAAAGATTGTATCCGATAAGGTAAATACACATAAATTAAAAACCGAAGAAATCTCTTGGTGAAAACGTTAAATCTTAAGCTGTTACGTGATTTGAGGAATATGAGATTCCAGGCAATCACCATCGGTTTCGTAATCGTTGCTGGTATTACGTATTTAGTTGGTTCTCTCGCCTCGTATCACTCTCTTCACGCTGCTAGAGAAAGTTTTTATGCCAATCAGAGATTTGCCGAAGGATTCGTTTATCTCAATCGCGCGCCCAATCATATTACGAAACAAATTGAGGCAATTGAGGGTTTAGATATTATTGAAAGTAGAATTTCAAAGGAAGTTGTCCTTGATTTCCCAGGCGAGATCCTACCATCAGCAGCATTGCTTATATCTTTGTCAGAGAACTTAAATCAGGTGATTGTTAGATCAGGAAGGATCCCTGACAATGCCGATGAAGTTATCGTTAGCGAAAGTTTTGCTAAAGCGAATCATTTTGTTCCTGGGTCTTATCTGGTTGCCATTATTAATGGAAAAAAAACGAAACTTACCATCACAGGAACAGCTCTGTCTCCGGAGTTTGTATATGTCTTTCGACCAGGAAGTCTGATGCCCGATGACAAACATTATGGAATACTATGGATGAAAAGAGATGCAATCGAAGCTGCATTAAATATGGAAGGTGCTTTTAATCAAATTATATTTAATTTCTCAGTGGATGGTACAGGTAAACGAAATATTGCTTTAAAACATATTGATTCCGTGTTAAAGCCATTTGGTGGAATAGGTGCCAATGAACGTAACAAACTTCCTTCAGATTCTTTTTTGAAAGATGAATTCAAACAGTTGAGAACGACAGCTGTCTTTTTACCTTCGATTTTTCTTGCAGTAGCTGCTTTTTTATTACATATTATCACCAGTCGATTGATCTCAAAAGAAAGAGAACAGATTGCTACCTTAAAAGCATTAGGCTATTCTAATAATGAAATTTGTTTACATTACTTAAAGCTGATTTCTGTAATCACAACTGCGAGTGCGATTACAGGGATCTCATTAGGATTTTATATTGGGATTCTATTAACGAATCTATACGGAGAATATTATCACTTCCCTAATCTAAAGCCAAGTTTCCCATTCTATTTGGTGATCGTTGGGTTCTGTATCGGTCTTCTATCTGGACTTTTAGGCTCCTTAACATCACTTCTATCGATCATAAAACTAGATCCTGCTTCTGCCATGCGTCCACCCTCACCAGAGGTATATCAGTTTCATTGGATGGAAAGGTTAATTCCAAAACTCAGATCTCGTATGCGCATGGTAATTAGAAATTTATTTAAGAGGCCCTTACGAACCATATTAACGATACTCGGACTTTCCATGTCTGTGATGATTATGATTCTTGGGAGTTTTATTAAAGATACAATTTCTGTGCTCATGGAGACTCAATTCGAATTGATCCAAAGAGAATCTATATCTATAGTTTTTCCAACTATTGTTAAAGAGAATGTATCCTTAGAAATACTCGGAAATCACGGGGTTCTTGAAGCAGAAGGTATAAGAATCGTACCAGTGAAATTGAAAAATGGAAATTTAACAAAAGACACGGTGTTATATGGTCTATCACCCGATTCCCAATTGCGAAGAAATCTAGACCGTAGTTTAAAGAAAATTTCCCTTCCACTAGAAGGATTACTCGTAAACCAAACTTTGGCTGAAAAGCTAAATCTTCAGGTGGGTGACAAGATTTGGTTAGAAGTGTTAGAAGGCAATCGTTCCGAAAAGGAAGTGACTGTTGTTGCGTTGGTAAATGAATTCCTTGGCCAAGGATTGTATATGAACAGGAAAGATGTAAACAGTATGCTCCTTGAAGGAAATGTCATCAATCAAATATACCTTAGAATGGATCCGTTGGAAGAAAATCGATTTATTCAAAAGTCAAAGGAATTACCGAAAGTTTCAGGAATCGTTAGCAAATCTGGTTTATTAAGGGCTTTCAAAGATATGATGGTGAGAACTATGCAATCGACTTCGTTTTTTATAACTCTTTTCACTGCGATCATTTCTATCGGAGTTGTATTTAATACAGCGATGATTGCACTTTCAGAAAGAACTTACGAACTGGGAAGTTTGAGAATTCTTGGTTTTTCGATGAACGAAGTTTTTGAAATTTTAGTATATGAACTAATGATCTTAATCATTGCGGCGATTCCATTCGGATGCCTCTTTGGCTATTACATATCAAACTTGATGGTGAATATGAATGATACAGAAGGTTTTCGTATCCCCGCTACCGTTTCAGCCTCAACTTACTTGAGCGCTATTGGTCTCATGTTGTTTACTTCTGGAATTAGTTTTGTAATTTTATATAGAAAATTAAAATCGATGGATCTTCTAAGCGTCCTAAAGGTAAGGGAATAAGATGAGTATGCTAGAGTCTTTGAAACAGTTTGTGCTTTCTAAAAATTTAAAAATTTCCGTCGGAGTAATGGCGTTACTTTTCGTCATCGTTATACTGCTTCGACCTAGCCCAAAGCCAGTCCAGATCGGACACGTTACCAAAGGTACTTACCAAGAGGTAATCAAAGAAGAGGGAATTTCTCACATAAAAGAAGTATTTACTATATATTCTCCTGTAACTGGCGTTCTCCGGCGTATTGAAAAACATGCAGGCGATGCTATCATCAAAGGCGAAGTCCTTGCTGAAATTGATTGGGACAATCTTCGTATCATGAAATCACCAGTTAAAGGGAAAATACTTAAAATTTACCGTGATAGCGCCGGGCCAGTTATGATGGGCGAGAGATTGATGGATGTTGGTGATACAAAAGATATGGAGGTCTTAAGTTATCTTCTTACTGAAGATTCAGCAGAATTGAATGTAAAAGATAAAGTCGTATTAACAGGATTTGGTGATTCACCCATCAATGCAGAAGTAAAAGTGATCGAACCATCTGCAATTACGAAAGTTTCTTCATTAGGTGTTGAAGAACAAAGGGTACCTGTTCGCATGAGTATTGATCCACCGCCAGGAATGGGAGATGGATATCAGCTGGAGTGTAAGATCATCCTATTCGAAAAACCTGATTCAATTCTGATTCCCACGAGCGCCTTATTTCGAATAGATGAAAAATGGGCAGTCTTTGTGATTCAAAATGGGAAGGCGAAGCTTCGTCTCGTTGAGATATCACATAACAGTGATGGAATCGCAAGTGTAAAATCGGGAATTGAAGTTGGTGAGATGTTAATACTTTATCCAGGAGATTCCATAAAAGATGGAATCAAAGTAAAAAATGAAGACGAAAAATAAAATATTTTTTGATAATCAACCGTAATTTCCATTTTTATATTGCCCTTTCATAGGTGGATTGGACAAACCCATTGCTGAAGCTTTTTGTTTTTGTATGATGGAGGTGGAGATCTTTCTTAAGTTCTCCAAATAGAGGTCTACCTTGACCAATGAGAATTGGTATTTTTGTTATGATCAACTCATCAATCAAATTTGCTCTTAAAAAACTTTGGATTACTTTTCCACCATCAACGTACACATTTTTAAAAGATTGTTCTTCTAAACTCGCAACGATTGTCGACGGTGTAGCTTGTGAAAATGTAATATCTTGTAATTGATATTTTTCTGATTCACTATGGGAACTGCTTAGGACAATTGTTTTTTTGTCTGGGTAGGGCCATGAATCAAAACTCTCCACAGTACGAAACGTTCCACTGCCCATGAGAATCACGTCAATAGATTTTATGAACTCGTTATAGCCGAAATCGTCCTTTTCGGGATTCGGTGCATTTACAAGCCAATCAATATCGCCATTGTTCCTTGCAATAAATCCATCAAGGGAAGTTGCAATAAATACTGATAATTTCATTAAGACCTCTACAGTGTAGAATATTTAATTAAATAAAAATATACACTGTAGAAAATATTTCAATAAAAAAACTTGAAACATTAATAAGATATTTAGAATAGCATCTCGTGAATCCTCCGCAAAAGAAAAAGAAATTCGTTTCAATAAATCAAAAGATCTTAAAAGAAAGCATTCGTCTGATCGAAAGAGAGGGTCTGGATCGGTTTTCTCTACGAAAATTAGCAGAAAAAATCAAGATGGATCCCATGGCGGTATATCACTACTTTTCCTCAAAAAAGGAATTGATGTTTTCTTGCCTCCAGTTGGTATTTAAGAATTTTTCTCCTAATAAAGATTCAGTCAGTAAGGGGAAACCGAAAACAAAAACAAATCTCAAATTAAGTCACTCTCAACAACCAGAACCCGATTTTTTAATATTACAAGAGATGATAGATTCATACCGGAAAAAATATTTACAATATCCAAATTTATGCAAATATCTTCTGATTCATCCCGAATCTATTCCTCCTGAGATAGAAGAATACAATCATATGCTAATTCGTGAAATTGACAGGCTCGTTTCAAATCTAGAGGAAGCTAGATTGATTCGTGATATTTTAGTCGATTTCCTTCACGGATTTTGTCTCGCAGAGATATCGATTGCCAAAAAAAATAAAATTCAAAATTTGGAACTGGAAAGCAAATTTCAAAAATCTATCCATTTCTTGGTTCGTAAGCTTTTGAGGTCTTAGATGAATATTGAAGTATCCCCCATTGGATTTGTGAAAAATTTACGAAAGAAGCCGATTGACGATCAATGGTCGGAAGTTTTGAGTGAAATCGAACTTACAGGTGGTATCCCTGAAAACGCACTGCTAGGTTTGGAACACTTTTCGCATGTAGAAGTCATTTACTTTTTTGATCAAGTAAATCCCGAAGACATTGTATACTCAAACCATCCTCGCGGGAACAAAGCGTATCCACTCGTTGGTATATTTGCGCAGAGGAAAAAAGATCGCCCCAACCAACTTGGATTATGTGTAGGAGAAATCATTAAAGTGGAAAAAAGAAAAATATATCTAAAATATTTAGATGCCATTGATGGAACGCCTGTACTAGATATTAAACCTGTGATGAACGAATTTTTACCCAAGAGTGATGTTAAGCATCCAGATTGGTCTAGAGACTTAATGAAGAATTATTGGTAAGGTGGAGTTAATGGATGTAGAGGAGCATTATAAAAAACATTTAGGTGATTTCTATACATGGATGTTAGGTGATTGGGCGTCAAAAAAAGACGAATTTCGTCTGTTTTTGAAAGAGCATTCGATCCTTCCTGGTGGATCTCAAGTAGCCGTTGATTTGGGTGCTGGAAACGGAATCCAAACTATTGCATTAGAAGAATTAGGTTACCAAGTGCTTGCCATTGATTTTAACCCCCAATTACTTGAGGAATTAAGAACAAATATATCAAATGATAAAACTCGGATTGTAGAAGGAGACATTCGAAATTTTTCCAAACATTTAGACAAGAAAGTAAACTTGATCCTGTGTTGTGGAGATACCATTGCACATTTAGATTCTTTGGCAGAGATAGAAGTGTTGCTCAAGGATATTCATCAACATTTGGAAGAGAACGGATATATTATTTTATCCTTTCGTGATTATTCTCTCGCTCTCGAAAGTGATTCTCGTTTTATCCCTGTTAAGTCGGACGAAAATCAAATACATACCTGTATTTTGGATTATGAAACGGATAAAGTTCGTGTCACCGATCTTCTTTACAAAAAAAATGGTGCTACTTGGGATATGAAAATTAGTTCTTACTACAAAGTACGAATACGTATTGAAGAAATTCTTTCTCTTTTGTTAGGTCTTGGATTTGAAGTTCTTGTGGAGAAAACCTTTCAAAGAATGACTACAATGATTGGAAAAAGAAAATAATTCTTTTCAATATAAGTAGGGAAACATTACATCATTTCCATAATGTCAAAGCTAGTTGTAAAAAGTTTTTCGATTTCGATAGACGGTTTCGGTGCAGGTCCACTTCAAAGCCTAGAGAACCCCTTGGGCATGGGTGGAATGGACCTTCATAAATGGGTCTTTGATACAAAATCATTTAAATCTATGCATGGGGACGGAACAGGAGGAGCAGAAGGTATCGATAACGATTTTGTGACCAAAGGTTTCGAAAATCTAGGCGCCTGGATTCTAGGTAGAAACATGTTTGGGCCCATTCGTGGTCCATGGCTTGATGAAGAATGGAAAGGATGGTGGGGTCCAAATCCACCTTACCATGTTCCTGTATTTGTCCTTACCCATCATCCTCGCCCGTCGATCGTTATGGAAGGCGGCACGGTTTTCCACTTTGTCACAGATGGTATTGAGAGTGCACTTGTTCATGCAAAACAAGCTGCTGGAGGGAAGGACATTCGTTTGGGTGGTGGAGTCTCGACGATAAAACAATATCTGAAAAAAAGACTCATTGATGAAATTCATTTGGCACAATCACCCGTATTACTTGGATCAGGCGAAAATTTGTTTTCAGATGTAAATTGGGGAGAACTAGGCTACCAGCTTGAGTCCCATGTTTCATCCTTGTTAACGAACCATCTAGTGATTAAAAAGATAGATTTATAAATCTTTTTCCGATAAAACCTTGTTCAATTTTCTATAATGTCAAATACCAGGTAGTAGGGTTTTTCGCTAATAATTATCTGAACAAGCGTTAGTGATCGTTTCGTGATTTCTCCAGCCCGATTCTGAAAATGATGAAAAAAGTTTTGAACGTCTCCTTTTTCTTTCAACTCTTCCAGTAATTTGATTCTTTCCTCGGGATAAGGATAAAAATTGAAATTTACTGGAAGTTCTCCAATCACTTCTTCGCGGGAGTAACCTGTCGATTTCACAAAAGCATCATTACAATCAATGTAGCGATTATGATCGGAAATATCATTAATCGAGATCGGGATTGGACTGTATTTGAATGCTTTTTGAAATTTGATCTCTGACTCTCTTAGCCTTCGGTTGCTTTCCGCAAGATTTAATGCGATTTTAATGGAAGCAATAAGAACTATGGCACCAGCAGTTTTTAAAATGTAACCATAAGAAGTGATTTGTTCCGTTTTTTTAACGATCTCTTTTTCCGACTGAGAAGAGAGAAACATGATCGGAACATCCCGTATCGCCTGAATGGATTTTGCAGTATCGAAGCCGTCCATTCCGCTTCCCAGGTCTAAATCCATCAGTATAAGATCTATATGTCTCGAATCCGATTTAACGATCTTAACTGCCTCTTCGCCGGTAGTCGCATGAATGACTTCAAATCCCTCTAGGTTTAGAAGTTTCATTTGTGACATGGCAATGATGACTTGGTCTTCAACGAGTAAAATTAATTTTTGGATAGATGGCTCCATTCTTTAATACTATCGGCGGAGAATATCACATAATGAGATTATAAAATAAAAAACCCGAAAGATTTCTCCCTCGGGTTTCAAAATATTACATTGAATATGCGAAAAACGCAAATTCGATGTTAACTATTTAAGCATTACGCTCTTTCTACAACCATAGATCCAGCGATTCCACCGTGCGCACAAGCAGTAACTAGAACTTTCTTTGCATCTTTGTTTTCATGGAAATCCATGATCGCATTATGCAGAAGTCTGACTCCAGTAGCACCAAACGGGTGTCCGATGGCAATGGAACCGCCATTTGGATTGATTTTTTTTGCGTCAAAATTCTTTTCCCAATCAAAACCGGTTTTAATTTTGATTTCTTCGAGTGCTGCAACCGCTGTTGCTGCAAAAGCCTCATGAATTTCGATCACATCTATGTTTTCGATTTTTTCACCCAGTTCTTCGAGAAGTCCAAGAGTTGCTTCCGCTTGTCCAAGTCCCATCAAATTTGGATGAACACCTTTCATTTTAAATCCAGAAACATACGCTTCCGCTTTGAGTCCGAGTTTTTTCGCTGCATCCTCAGATGCTACGATGATACCAGCCGCTCCATCAGAACGAGGGCTTGCATTAAAGATAGAAACAGTAGGTCCGTGTGATTTTTTCAAATCCTTTCCATACTTTTCTTTCCATGCATCAAACTTCATTCCTGGGTTATCGAACATCAGCATGGCGCGACCCATACGTGTAGGATTTTTAACCAGACCTTCACGTAGGAGGACGGCTTCATCAGCTTCGAGCATATTGCCTTCATCGTCCTTTACGGGCATGATATAGGGCTTGTAGCGACCTTCTTGTGTCGCTTCGAGAGCTCTCTTAAAAGACTCATAAGCTACTTTGTCCTGTGTTTCGCGTGCCAGACCATAATTTTGCGCGAGGATTTCGGCTGTTACTTGCATGCCGTAGCTAGTTTCCCCATCCCCAAGTCCATCTTCCAATGTATCGCGAACTTCCACACCTTCTGGAAGCTCATTGGGAAGAAGTTTTAGAAGTGAATCTAAGCTATTTGTTTTTTTATTGAGACGTGCATTTTTCACAACGAATGGCATAGAAGTCTGAGATTCTTCACCGATTACGAGGAATACTTTACCTTCACCGAGTAGGATTCTGCGCGTTGCTTCTGCAACTGCTTCGAGTCCCGACACACAGTTGTTAGCTACTGTTAGGCAAGGAATGTCAAGTGGGAGTCCCATGAGGTTTGCGATCACACGTGCAGAGTTAGGTGCATTCGAAAAACCTTCTCCTACGATCACTCCATCAATGTCAGTTGGTTTTAAACCACTGCGTTTCATCACTTCCTCACCTACTAGTTTACCTAAGTGGTGGCCTGCGTATCCAGCGAGAGCTTTACCGATTTGAGCAAACGGTGTTCTAGCTGGGCTTGAGAGAACGATCTTTTGTGTTACTTTCATGTTTTTGTTCCTTTTCTTGGCTTCTTACTACTACTTTGCTAACCACTTCATCATGGAACGAAGTTTGGTCCCAACTGCTTCAATTGGGTGAGCGGCATTTTGCTCTTTCAATTTTTTATATTCCGGGTATCCCGCTTTTGTGTCTGCCATCCAACGTTTTGCAAAGGCTCCGCCCTTGTCTTTTTGGATGTCGTTTAACACTTCTTTCATGCGGGCTTTTACGCCAGCATCAATGATACGTGGACCACTTACGTAATCTCCGTATTCTGCTGTATCAGAGATGGAGTAGCGCATACGTGCGAGTCCACCTTCATAAATCAAATCAGTGATGAGTTTCACTTCATGCAAACATTCAAAATAAGCGATCTCTGGATCATATCCAGCTTCCGTCAAAGTTTCGAATCCTTTCATGATGAGGTTGGCAACACCACCACAGAGAACAACTTGTTCGCCAAAGAGATCTGTTTCCGTTTCTTCACGGAAAGAGGTTTCTAAGATTCCAGCGCGACCCCCGCCGACTCCTGCTGCATGAGCGAGCGCACGTGTTTTTGCAGTTCCCGTTGCATCTTGGTAAACCGCGATGAGGCAAGGAACTCCACCACCTTCCGTGAACACGCGTCGGACCAAATGTCCAGGTCCCTTCGGTGCCACCATATAAACGTCTACATTTTTGGGTGGAGTGATGAGATCGTAGTGAATATTGAATCCGTGAGAGAAAACAAGTGCTTTGCCTTCTGTCAAATTTGGTTCGATTTCTTTTTTGTACATGTCCGCCTGGATGGTGTCAGGTGCAAGGATCTGGATGATGTCTGCTTTTTTTGCTGCTTCCGCAACCGAATACACTTCGAATCCCGCTTCTTTGGCTTCAGCGACAGATTTTGATCCGTCACGGAGTCCGATAATGACCTTAAGGCCAGTGTCTTTCATATTTTGAGCTTGGGCATGGCCTTGGCTTCCGTAGCCAATGACCGCGATGGTTTTGCCTTTGAGGATATTTAGATCGCAACTGTCGTCGTAATATATATTTGCCATGGAGGGGCACACTTCCTAGGTGATGATTTAACTAATATAGTCATTTTTTTTGCAAAGGGGGAGGGAAACAAGAAGGAATTGGGGCGCCTCTAATTGCTCCTCCGGGGTGCGCTTGTCGCTTCCGTCTCGTTTCTAACTGCGTTAGCTCCGAGACCTTCGCCCTGCAGATCAAGGGCGCAGTTTCACCTTCCGTAACCTGGCTGTCGAAACGGATAAAAGTAAGAATTCGGAGTCTGCGGTATGCTTGTGTGGTAAAAACCAGCTCTGTGGCGCTGGTAGCGTGGCAGTTCCTTTTGCTTAAAATAGTATTCTGGGTATCCAGAATATTGATAGTAACCGTCCTTTTTTGATTCCTTGCACCAGCGCATGCCGCACCTCTCCTCAAAAAGTTCTCTTTGCAGTTGTGCCGTCGTTCTCTGTTGGTTTGTGCGGCATTGAAGGAAACAGAAAGAGAGGACCACACCCAAAAATATTTTATTTGCAACAAAAGTCATCTAACGGTCCTAAGAAGGTCTTTTCTAATCCAATATAACATCTTAAGACGGATTTAAAAATGAGTAAAATATACAAATTGCGGAAATTACCTAAGCCTACTGCGTCATGGTTGTTTTAAGGTTCTCAAATAATCTTCTGGAGTCAAACCGATCGTCTTCTTAAAGTCTTTGATGAAATGTGCTTGGTCGAAATAACCAAGCTCGAGTGCAAAATGCGCATAAGGGATTGTTGATTCTCTTTCTAAATGCATCGCCACTTCTTGGATCCGAAATCTTTGGATGATCCATTTGGGACCGATTCCCACATATTTATGGAATAGTCTTTGCAAACTTCGCAAGTTAATGGAAAATAATTTGGCAATCTGATCTGCCGATTTGATACTTCGATCTTCTTTCATTCGATTGACAATGTGATTGATCAGGGTGATGTTAGGATCTGGATTCGCTCGAAATTGTTCCAACCAACTTTCAATGATTTCAATTCTAAGTCCGTTCTCCTCCGTGGAAAAAATTTGATTTTCGATTTCGATGACATTCGTTTCTGTAATTTCGCTGATAGAGAACTTTTTGTTTGTGAGCATTGAAACATTTTTATGAAAAAAAGGGAAAAAAGCTCCGGGACGAAATTTGATCCCGAAAACAGAGCCCTTTCCTTTTAAAAGATAAGAGAATCTATCTTTTGTAACTCCATATATTAACGAATTATTTTTTTCAAATACGATGTGTATGCTTGGATACGGCAGCGTTTCAGATAAAAATGTTTCATTATCTTCAAGTTCCCAATTTACAACCCAGTAATATTCAATAAAAAAATCTAATTTCGGATTGGGATGATAGCGATTGTGATTTGCAATTAAGTTGAATTGACTTTGGCGAAGTAATCCTCGTGTAGGTTTGCCTTTTTCCTTCAACATATATCATTTTTTGAAACTCTGTCGCGAATTTACAATCCAAAAGTAAATAAAATGGTTACATTACATTATGGAAAAGATAAAACAATTGAATCATAATTTAAAATTGAGTCTTAATATAAATATAGAGACCAAATTGGAGAGGGTCTGGGAGATTCTCACTTCCCCTTTATACATGAAGGAATATTTATATGGGACCGAAGCAATCTCTGAATGGAAAGAAGGAAGTACACTTGTCTTTAGAGGTATTTGGGAAGGGACTACTTATGAAGATAGGGGATTGATTCGCACTTGGCAACCTCCTTATTATTTTACTTATACTTATTATAGTAACTTCTTCGGTCTGCCGGATCTTCCAGAAAATTACTCTCTTCTGGAAAACCGACTTTCGCTAAATGGCGATTTTGTAGAAATACATCTAACGCAAACTCGATTCGTCCGGATGCTTCCGTGTCAAGAGATAGAGCAAAGGACCAAATGAACCGGAAAGCAAAGTGAGAAAAATCCAAATAAATCGATTTCTACCTAATGCTTTCGCATCCTTCCACATCCATACCATAAAAAAACTGAGGGCAATGATCAGATCGACAAGCACTTGTGCGGCACCGAAACTTTTAAAATGAGGTTCGAGGATCCCCCAGTAACCATGGTAATATAGGGCAAATCCAGTAAGTATGGAAAAACATATAAACGTAACTGTTAAGATCAATTTTTGCATCTTTTCCTCTTGTTCGCAAAGTGATGATAAATCAAGCTTACCTGAATAATGAGATAAGACAATTACGTGAGAGGTAATATGGATGAAAATTGTGGAAAAATGGGACAGGTCTCATACTGCTTTTGGTGAAATCCTACGTGACTGGCGTAAACAAAAACAGATCAGTCAATTAGATTTTTCCTTTGATTTAGGAATCTCCGCCAAACACCTAAGCTTTGTCGAAACAGGTCGCTCCAAACCAAGTAAAGAATTAATTTCTAAAATATCTAATTCCTTAAAACTTCCCATGCGCCTGCACAATACCCTGCTTACTTCAGCGGGTTACGCGCCAATGTTTTTGGAAGAATCGATCGATAGTCCCAAATTTGAAATCATAAGGGATGCCCTCAATCGGATATTGGATAAACATGAACCCTATCCCGCTTTCGTATTAAACGCCGATTATGACATCCTTATGACCAATACCAGTTTTGAAGGAATGATAAGTAGATTGACCGATGAGTCTTTACTTGGTCAGGATAAAAATATACTCAAAATCACTTTCTCTGAGAAAGGATTAAGAAGATACATTCAAAACTGGGAAGGTTTTTCCTCGTTTATGCTAACACGCGTTTGGGAAGAAGCCGTTTCTTCACAAAACCAACGGCTGCTCGGTTTAGTAGAGGAGCTTAAAAAATCAGTCGAAGACCATGGCGAGAATCATGCCAAAGTTGATCCGATTTTTCCTGTTTTGCACTTAAGTTTAAAGAAAGATGATATTGTGGCCAATTTTTTTTCAACGATCACGACATTGGGGACTCCACTGGATCTAACGACACAGAGCCTAAGAATCGAACTGCTTTTCCCAGTGGATGAGCCTACAAAAAAATTATTTTTGTCTCTTTGATAAAAAACTAAGCCAAATCATAGAGACGAAAACAATCATCACACCGAAGAACTCTCTCACCTCTTCTATGTAAGGTTTTTCTTTTGACATTGGTGTAGACAATATATTTTCAACTCCTTGGAAATACCATTGAACAGTACCATCGAAGACAATCATCAATTGCAAAAGGCAAGCACCGATACAAATGAATATCAAATTTGGATGATACTTCCCAAAACTCGCGGAGGCACAAAGGAAAGCACCGAGACCATATAAGAACATCCAATGAAGAGGGTCTGGGTCATTGTACTGGACTAGGGCGGAAAACAGTAGTAATGCGGCTAAGATAGCTGTTCCACATCTGATCCAGAATTTTATTGATAAAAATAGCTTCATTTTCTTTCCTTAGGGATTTTTTTAGGCTTTGATTTGTTTAGAAATAAAAATTAAAATTAACATCTACGCGTGATTGACTCATATCCACTTTTCTTATATTAGAGTAAGGGTTTAAATCTGGTCCAATTTGCAACTGAAACGTTTGTTTCCCAGTTGTTTCTGTTGTTTTCGAAAGACCAGAATATATAATATGAATGATAGATGAAACATAAACTGCTCCAACCAAGCTCAGAGCTCGGTTTACTGACTGTCCTTGTTTTGCAAGTTCCTGGCTTAGTCCATTTTCAAACACTGTACCCGCAAAAAAAGGAAAGGCGATACCATCAGGATCAAGTGCACGGACCAGAGTCGTTGTATCTCTAAAAGATTTCAGATCATCGTTTAAGGAGAAATACTGATTATATTCATGCGCGGTATATAAAGTAGAGGCACCAAATAGTGTAAAATAAGTGTAAGCGACTGTGTGATCTCCTTTGTAAAAATGGCCCCATCCAGGGAACAAAGCCTGCCGCCACAAAAGAGGCCAGAGGCTAGGGCTACGACTGCTGCTCTTTACATTTGGTGTGGCTACGCTCGTGGTATCACTTGTTCCCTCTTTTTCAATGAGCGGCACTTCAATCGATTCGAAATTAGGATTCACTAAAACGACTTTATAATCTTTTGTAACATCTACCTTATTTGCATCTACACTTACGACACTTGTTTTTCGATCCCGACTCGTTGTGACCTCCGCAGGGATTTTTTTCCCATCCTGGATTACATACGCATTTGTACCTTCAAATATATTTTCACCAGAAAAAGTTAACTTTTGTTTGTTCCCATCTTTTTCAAAGTCTGAAACTTGTTCAGTGACGATGGGAGGACGAAGTGGACGAACTTCTAGTTCATACCAATCCGACCACTTAGCAATGCGTTTTAATTTATTATAGATCCCAATGCGATACGTATACTTTCCGACACTCAGCAACGTGGTGACCGTAGGCTCTGTCGTATTGATGAAGTTAGACTTATTGGCCTCATTGCGAATTTCCACGGTATAACCAGAAGCTGATTCTATTTTTTTCCAATGGATGGAGTGGGGAGATTCCGCGAACAAGGGAAACGCGAACAAAACGAGAAATAAAATCAGAATGTATTTTAAATGCACCGATCTGCTTCCTGTTGCTACACTTTTGCCATAAAAGATTCGCGATATTACCATCTAAATCTTGTGAAAAAGTTTTGGCAACTATACTGAAATTTGAATCTACATTTTTATGTAATTGTCTAGAATGCCAAGGATGAAGCAGCAGATTCGCGGAGTCATTTTTGACATGGATGGAGTGGTCGTAAACAATCATCATTTCCACTTTAAAGCTTGGATGGAATTTGCTCATAAATACAATTTTCAATTAAACGAATCGATTTATCGCACAGAATTTAATGGAAAAACCAATTCTGATTTATTCAAAAATATCTTTGGTGATATTTCAGAACTGCAAAAAGAAAACTACTCAATCGAAAAGGAAGCCAACTACCGAAAGCTATATAAAGATGAGATGAAGCCCCATATTGGTTTGGTTGACTTTTTAAATCATCTGAAGGAAAACCATTTTAAAATTGCTCTTGGAACCTCCGCTCCAAAACCAAACGTTGATTTTACGTTAGATAATTTAAAATTAAGAGAATATTTTGATGTAATTATTGATGGTAGCGATGTGACCAAGGGAAAACCAGATCCAGAAGTATACTTAAAATGTTCGGAAAAACTTTTTCTTTCGCCCGAACAATGTTTGGTGTTTGAAGATTCTATAGCTGGGCTAATGTCAGGTAGAAATGCAGGCTGTCAAATTGTAGGAGTCGCGACGTCTCATAAACGAGAAGAATTGGCTCCGATCGTAAATTTCATCATCGACGACTTTAGTGATTTCAAAAAAATCATAGATGCTTGCTTCTAGGCAGAACATCGATCACTACTATCCGTAAAAATGTGGTCCATGCCTTCTACTTCGAGTTTCCCATCAAAATATTTTACTTTTAGTTCCGATTTTTTACCATCCATTGGTATGGGGCTTGGATTCATAAAACGAATCTGAAATTCATTGTCGCTCGTCCATTTATAGTTGCCCAAAAACTGCAAACGTCCATTGGCTATGCTTTCCTCAAAATCTACTTTTGTATAGATAAACGTGCCGTCGTCGTTGAATGTGAATTGGTCCATGGGCCCATAAGCTCCAGGACTCGGACCATACCAGGTGATGGCAGTCAATATTTCCTTTTTTGTTTTCCCAGCGATCATTTGAAATTGGTAGCGTCCACTTAGAACAGAAAAATCAGGGTCGCTGAGAAGTTTGTTTTTATACGTTGGCTTTGATCGGATCGCTTTTTGAATCAATTCATAAATTTTATCTTCACCGATATCATCTTCACATTGAGCGAATAATAGCGAGTAAGTACAAGCCAAATTGTAATTCGCAAAAGCATCGTTAGGAGATTTGAGCAAAGTTCGTTGGAACGATTTTATGGCCTCTGGGTAGTTTTTTTTTGACAGTGCATCGATGCCTTTTTTGTTCCAGTTTTCGTTTGTTTGCTGGGAAGAAATTTCGAAAATGAGAAATAAAAACAAGATGGCAATTCGTAAGAGCATTGGATCAATCCTTTCGCACAAATTTACAATTGATCCAAATGATTAAAAGAAGAAAATTTAGTGTATCTCCATCGGAACGGCTTGCACAAAGGTAAATAGCAGACTTACGTGTAAGTAATATACTTACAATCATATCTGGTATAGCGAATTTGGAGTGTCGATTTGCAATTAAAAAATTGACCTTATTTCCTTTGGATTCTCTCTCTCATTTATAAAATAGGAGAGATGATGAAATTAAGATTCACTTTATGTTTATTGTTTATATGTACAATGTTGTTCTGTAACAAAGTGGTTGAAAAAATCAGTTACGTTCATTCCCACGGACAGCCAACCAAAGGAAAGATACTGATGGTCGTTAGCAGTCCCGCTATTTCCAAACAGACAGGGTGGCCAATCGGATTTTGGGCGGCAGAGATGACCCACCCACTTCGTGTGTTCGAGGAGGCAGGATTTGAAGTCGAGTTGGCATCTACGAATGGCGGAAAAATTGAGATGGATAGTTATTCAAACCCTTTAGATAAGAGTGGATACTCTGCTCATGATGTGATTTCTTTAGGGTATCTGCAAAAAACTAACTTTAATGAGATGCTTAAGAATACAAAAAAAATAACGGAAATAAACGAGAAAGATTACGTCGCTATTTTCTTAGTAGGTGGGCAAGCTCCCATGTATACATTCAAAGGAAATTTAGAATTACAAAAGTTATTCGTATCCTTTTATGAGGCTGGAAAACCCTCGGCTTCCGTTTGTCATTCGACGACCTTGCTGCTAGAAGCAAAACAATCCAACGGCGATCTACTTGTTAAAGACAAAACATGGACAGGATTTGCAAATTCGGAGGAAGACTTTGCAGATAAGGCAGTGGGTATGAAGATTCAACCGTATCGAATCGAAGATGAGGCAAGAAAAATTTCAGGTACCCATTTCAAAGTGGCAGCACCGTTCTCCTCTTATGTGATACAAGACGGAAATTTAATTACAGGCCAGCAGCAAAATTCTGGTTCTGCCGCCGCCGAATTGGTTGTGGAGCAGTTGAATAAGAGTGGCAACCCGCAAGGATAACCTTAATCCTTAGCACGTTTGTTTGTCTTTTTGACAGGAACCTTCAGGGGAAAGAACTGGGTATCTTCATTATAAACTCCTGAGGTTTTCATGAGTGTGATACCGAGGTCTCTCAAATTTGAAATGACCGGAATCGTTTTTCTACCTAATTCAGTGAGCGTATATTCTGTTTTAGGTGGGACAACCGCGTATACCTTTCGAGTGACCAGACCGTTTTCCTCAAGATCCCTTAGAGACTGAGCGAGCATTTTATCGGAGATATGATTTAGCGTTTTTTTAATCTCGCTGTACCTCAACGTTTTTTCTCTAAGGCGCCATAGTATGGGCATTTTCCAAGCTCCGCCAATCCAATCTAGGACAAACTCAACTGGGTTGTAATATAACTTACCTTTGTATTTAAATTCTGGCATAGCATTTCACTCACTGTTTGGTTATTTAATCACCAAATACTATAGTATCGAAAATCTCTTTTTATATTTGAAAAGTAAGGATTGATTTTTTCCGTCAATGTAATTTGTTAAATCATATGAATATAGCAATTATAGGATCTGGAAACGTCGGTGGTGCACTCGCTACGACTTGGGCAAAAAGAGGACATCGTATCTTTTTGGGAACTCGAAATGTAAATCAATTTAAGGGTAACAAACTCTCACAAAATGAAAACACGACGGTCTCAAGCGTTCCAGAGGCGGTCAAAAATTCTGATGTCATTCTCATCTCGACGCCAGCGCCAAACGCAGTCGACGTTGCCAAGTCACTGGGAGACACGACGGGTAAAGTGATCATCGATGCCATGAATATTGTAATGAACCGCGGGCCTGTTGGCTATGATTCGACAACTCTAGCCATTTTAGATCATACACAAACAAGGGAGATTGTGAAATGTTTTAATACCACTGGAGCAAACAATCTTGCAAATCCTGAGTACAATGGGATTTTATTAGATGCCTTCGTAGCCGGTGATTCCCAGCGGGCAAAGGAAATTGCCAAACAATTAGCCTTGGATGCAGGATTTGGAGAATGTTATGATGTGGGAGGAAACGATAAATTCCAATTGATGGAACAATTTGCTTTCTTCTGGATCAACTTAGCCATGTTTCAAAACCAAGGACGGGAAATAGGATTTAAACTTTTAAAAAGATAAATCACTGCTTCAAATTTTTAAGATTCTCTTGCATCCAATTTGCGATTGCCAAGGCGTTTTCTGATTTGATTTTTTTTAACTCTTCGATGACCAAAGATTGCCTAGGAGTAGAATGGTTTTGGCTCAGCTTTGCCTTAGCCTCAATATTATGAATTTCGATTTTAAATCCAATGATTCCCTTTCTCAAGTTGGCAAGGTAATTTGGATCCACGTGTTCAAGTAGATACTCACTCTCCATCGTTTCGTAAGTATCAACGAAATGTTTAAGTGATTCGACTAACTGATGCTCATCATCAAGAGGGACGAAGTTACCACTGACCTGTAGTGAAATATAATTCCAGGTTGGTACTGCATCTTTTGTTTCGTACCAAGAAGGGGATATGTAATGGTGGGGGCCATGGAAAATCGCAAGTACAGAATTTCCTGAAAGCATTTTCCATTGTTCATTGGCGATCGCCATATGTCCTATCAGTGATTTTTTATCCTTACTCAGAAGTAGGGGAAGGTTAGTTGCTTGTAATTGGTCCTGCTTAGAAGAAACGAGGGTGGCAAAGCTATAATCACATAACAAGTCGTAGATTATTTTTTCGTCTTTAATTTTAAAGGGTTCCGGAATGAACATATTCTTTATTTTCGCATCGTGACTCTAAACAGGCCACGGATATCGTTTGATTTGTAACCAACTGCTACATCATCAGGATATAAGGATTTAATTTTGAGATAGACATCCTTTTTAATGTCTTTATTCACAATGCCATGGCACTTTAAGCAAGCTTCGTTCGTCTCAATCGGAAAATAAGCAACAAAAGTGGAATCTTTATCAAACTGTGTGGCCGTTAACTTGCTTTTATTTTGTATTTTTTCCTGATACTTTTGAATCAATTGGATTTCCTCCGAAGAAGCTGCATTAATTTTATTTCTAGGACGGTCTGAGACTCTTTTGATTTCTAGATTCAGATCTTTTGACTGATCGTTCGTTAGTTTTTGTGCATTTATATTACAAAATTCTAATGCCCCAAGTTCTCCCTTATTTTTTAAGGCAGACATTAAGTTGGAACCGAGAAGTGATTTGGTTGCATGGGCTGACTGCTCGGCAATTTCGAAGGAAGTCATATCCTCACGTAAGATCTTTTTTAGAGCTGGTTTGTCTTCTAAAAGACTTTGTTTCGCCTTGAACCAGGAAGGCGAATCGACTTCCGTGTGATATAAATAAGAAAGGGCTCTCTCCAGTCTCTTTTCAGGGAAGGACATTTTGGGCATATTGCCATACTGATTTACCCAGTCCTTGTTTTGAGTCGTATCAAAACCTGGTGCGGTTAGATATTTATTAATAGCTACTGTGAACTCCATTTCAGAGGAAATCAAATTTCTATATCTGACACGAATCTCACCGATAGCAGGGGCGATTTTATTTGCCTGTTCCATGTTTGGTGAATGACAGGCCAAACAATTCTGAGATAAGAAAGCGATTTGAAGATTTTCATCCTTTTCTGTCTCTGATTCCTTGCATCCGTATGCGAAAAACAAATTTAGAATCATAATAAGAAGCAAGATGGTTTTAAATTTCACAAGAATACCGCCGTTTTGTGAGGCTATGATTCTAATTTCATCATGTCAGTAACTTTTTTCAAAGTCTGCTGACTCCTAACATTGTATCGATTTTAAACATCTACCATTTGCAAAGAACGTCCCAAAGATTTTCGAATTTCAGAGATTCGCAGATCCAATTTTTCTAAATGAAACTCATCTAAAGGCAACGCAATGGATTTCAGAAAATCTAATAATTCTGATTCGTGTCTTAAGGGACGAGCTCGATTGACATTGAAATAAGTAAATTCAATCCAGGCAATTGCATGTAATTTTGTTTTGTCTGCATTGTAAACTATCGCTTCAGGAATGATCTTTCTGTCATCCACATGTATTAGGCGCGTTTGGATTGTAGCAATTTCGTTATATTTTATCGGTGCCATGTAATTGATACGCGTACGACTAACAACCCAATTATTTCCCGTCCTGTTTCCATGTTCAAATAAATCAAATTGATACTCATCTCTTAAGTGATTGGTTCTTGCCGTCATGATGTAACTTAAATACTGCATGTTATTTAAATGGCCAAACGGGTCACAATGCTCAAATTGGATTCTGACTTTAGATTCTGGTTCCTTGTTCATCTTTTGGCTCCTTATTAGAGACCGTTCGGTCTCTTTTTCCTTAAATTTTTTTATTAAAACTGATCTATTATGCCGAGTAGGTGTTTTACAATGACTTGTGATGATTTGAGCCCGGGATACGTTGATGATAGAACTATCGATCCTTCGATCGAGCAGATCGCAATGGCAGCAAAGGATTTGGCGTCCACGTCTTCTCGAAATTCACCTTGTTTGATTCCGTTTTGAATTTCAGAAACAAATAAACGTTCCCATCTTTTAAAGCTCAAAACGACGAGTGGGTGTGGTCCTGCTTCCGCATGGTCTGTGTCAACTGCCATGTTCATAATAAAACAGCCGCCAGGAACTACGGGATTTTCTGCAATGCCTGCAAAGGATTTTATGATTTCCGCAAGTCTTCTGCGGGGAGAAGTCAAGCCTTCCGTTGCTTTGGCTAAACGGGATTCCACGCTTGCAATATAAAAGCGAAGTGCAGTTTCAACGATTTGTTCCTTGCTCTCAAAATGTCGATAGATGCCGCCCTTTTCCAATTTTGTAACTCTCATGACATCGGATAGGGAAGTACCCCTGACTCCAAATTGATTGAATAAGGCTAAGCTTTGGTTAACGATTCGTTGTTTTGTAATATTTCCCTTCATCAATTTGAGACCGTACGGTCTCAAATTGGCAATCTGTCTCAGCTTTGCAAGAGAAAAATTAGTTCTTGGGTGCCTTTGGTATGTTTTTCCATCTTTTCCATCCTTGCAAAAAATTTCTGATTTGTAGATGTCTAGTCGTGCTGGCGGAACTTATTTAAATCTTTCCTTGCGTCAAAATGCTTGATTTTGACAGCGAGGTTTGCCGAGAAAACTACCGAATGTTCCGTAACCAGCTCGACTAACTTAAAATTTATCCCAGTTTAGGATTGCGATTTTTCCGAATTGGGCTTATACTTCGAGGCGAAACTCAATATGATTAAAAAATATGATGTCGTACTTTACGGAGCCAGTGGTTTTACAGGGAAACAAACGGTAGCCTATTTTCTCAAACATGCCCCATCGGATTTGAAATGGGCCATAGCTGGGCGCAATGAAAGCAAGTTGCGAGCGGTTAGCAAGGAAATCATAAAAGGCACCAGAGACATTGATACCATTCAGGCGGGTTCTGAGGACGTTACCAGTTTGCGTCGGCTTGTTCAGTCTACACGCGTGGTCCTGACAACTGCGGGACCTTTTCGTCTGTACGGTAAAAATCTCATGGAATGCTGCGCCGAAGAAGGGGTGGATTACGTAGACATCACAGGGGAAACCGCCTTTGTTCGTGCGGTCATGGATACCCATGAAGAAAAAGCCCAGAGATCCGGAGCCAAGATCATTCCCTTTTCTGGCTTTGACTCCGTGCCAAGTGATCTGGCCGTATTCGCCATTGCAGAATATTTTCGTGAAATCAGAGAAACAAAACTAGATTCAGTTCGCGGCATTTATACCATAAAAGGCTCGTTCAACGGTGGGACACTTCTTTCCATGCTTCATATGTTTGAAAGCGGTGATTGGAAACTCATGAAAGACCCAGCCATTTTGATACGAGAGACTCCGAAAGGCGTGAAGCTGATTTCTGATTCATTTGATACGGTTTTAGATAAAACAATCAATCGATGGATCACGCCTTTTTTGATGTCTATGATCAACACAAGAGTTGTAAATCGAAGTGCCCATCTTTCCAGCTCCTTTGGAACAAGCTATGGACCAAATGTAAGTTATACGGAACATCATAATTTTAGTGAATGGTGGAATCCTCTGCCTGCTTACGTCTACTCAACTGCCTTTAGAGCCTTCCAATCATTGGGGACTCTTGCAGCATTCAGAGACCTAATCCGAAATCTAGGGCCATCGGCAAGTGAAGGACCCTCTGAGGAATCGATGAACACTGGTTATTTTAAACTCGATGCGATAGGTAAAGGAATATCGGGAGAAGAGGTGCACTTGGAATTTTCAGGCAATGGCGATCCTGGCAACCGCGCAACAACCATCTTCCTTTGCGAATCTGCCCTTGCTCTGGCCACACAAAGAAAAAAATTACCAGGAGGAGAGTTGCGCAGTGGATTCTTAACTCCAGCTATGGGACTTGGACATGTACTTATGGATCGATTAAAACAAAAAAATATAACTATCTCACTAAAAGGACATTAAAAAGCAATAGGATCCACATGAATAAAACAATAGAAAAATTTGAAGCTCATCTTTCAAAACTAGAATTGATTCTGGCAAAGGCAAAGCTCGAGAATGATGCAGCAAAATTCATTTATGCTCGAGATGCCAGAACACCTCTTTTTATGCTAGAAGGTCTTTGTCGCTTGTACGGTAATTTCCACGACAAAAACAAATTTGAAAAACTAAAAGATCTGTTCAAGTTACTTGAAGATGCATTGGGTGCCATCGATTATTATGATGTCTATGCGAAGAGTTATAAAGAGAATTCGAATGTCCCTATCTCAATTCAGAATTTCATGGAAGAACATCGCGATCAGATGTTTGCCAAATTGAACGAAGTTTTACTACGTGATGGTTGGTTGGATGAAAATGATTCGAGACTAAAAAAAATTCGCAAAAAATTGGATGAAATGGACTGGCTTCCAGAAAAGAAAGAAGTCGAAAAAATCAAAAAGTTATATTTAGAGGAAATCGACTCAGTAAAAAAATTTATTAGTAAAAATGCTAAGCCCTTTACCGAGATGGAACTTCAAGTGCACGAGGTTAGGCGAGATTTGCGTTGGTTGAGCATCTATCCTCATGCTTTAATAGGTCAGATCCAATTTGGAAAAAAAATCGGTTCCGAAATTCCCACTGCCACGTTTGTCACACCAGAAATTTTAAGCTCAAAGTACAATCTGTTTCCTGAAGCAGGCAAATTCTCGTGGTTCCTACTACTCGAAAAAAATTACTTTTACGCTTTGAGCTGGCTCATTGCCGAACTTGGAAAATTAAAGGACGAAGGATTGGAATACTATGCTTTAGTAGAAGCTTTCCAAAAAACTGAAAATGTTTCGCCTGAGGATGCAAGTGCCAAAGCCATTTCTATACTCAGATGGAATGGTTTTAAAATTCCGTCCCTCTTGCAAACGGCTTCCGAAATGACACAAAAATTTGTATCCAAAGAATTGCTAGATGGACTCGTATTTGGAATCAGTCGCATCAAAAAGCATAAAGATTGAGTCTTAAAGAAGAAAAAGACATAAAAAAGATCAAAAAATGGTTTCGCAGAAGTGGGGAGAGAAACGTTTTCAAACAAATGCCCAAGAACAAATTTTAATTGATTGGCGACAGTTGTCTAGGAAATATACTATGACTCACTTGGAATACGACCATACGTCTCTACCATTTTGGGATGTAATCATTTAGAGGAAGTAATGACGGATCAAACTGAATTTAAACCATCAAGGTGGAATATCCGCCTTAAACTTATTAGTATCATATCATTCATCATCATCTCTGGTTTAGCCACAATGATTTTTCTCGCTTCAAGGTATTTTAAAGACGATTCTGAAAAACGAATCCAAGAAAATAACTTGCAGCTAGCGGATGTTATTGGGCAAAAGGTGGAAGATGAATTCTATTCCATAGCATATAAAATAAATAACATGGCGATCATTCTGGATCAGTCTCTGAGCCGACCACAGACAACACTTTTTGTGGATTTATTTTTTAAGAATAATAATTCTTTTATTTATATGGCGATAGCCGAGGCGAAAGGATCCACTCTTTCGATCAAAAACAAAATCACAAATGATAAGTTTTTGACAGAGAACAATTTATCTCTAAATACGATTCAAAATATGAATGATGCGTATGGTGAGGATTTTAGTCGAAGTGCTTCGGGGGCTACCGTTGTCTTGAATGTGAGTTCAAGTTGCCTGAGCCCATGTTTAGGGATTAGCATTCCGTACGGATCTCCGGAACAAAAAAAGTTAATCCTGCTCTATATGGATGCCGCCGAATTTTTGAAAGCTTTCCAGACCACTGGGATCACCTCAACCTATCTGATCAATGAACGTGCGGATTTACTTGCCCATAGCGACCGCGATACGGTCATGGCGTCCAAAAATTTAATCGATGTCCCTATCGTTAAAAGTCTTGTAGAAAGCAAAGTCGATAATGGCCAAAAGAGATATTTGATGGATGAATTTTACCATTTAGGCTCGTATAAAAAAATGGGTCTTGCTGGTCTAGGTATCGTATCAACAGTAAAAGAGGATGATGCGTTTGTTGAAGTCTACAACATTCAGAGAAGAAACATCATCATACTTTTGATCATCCTGAACATATCCGTAATCATTGTCTTCATATTCTCGAAAACAATTTCTACTCCGATCATTAGCTTGGTCTCTGCCACGAAACAAATTGAAGGTGGAGATTTTAATGTTAAGATACGGCCGACGACTCGAGATGAAGTTGGAGTCCTTACTAATTCCTTCCTGGGCATGGCGCACGGTTTAGAAGAAAGGGAAAAAGTAAAAAGCATTCTTGGATCGATGATCGATCCCGTCGTGGTTCAAGAAGCTATGATTGATATGGCAGCCTTGAAACGTGGTAGCGAAAAGCCGATCACGGCTTTTTTCTCAGACGTTGCTGGTTTCTCAACAATCAGTGAACAGCTTAAGTCGGAAGATTTAGCGGCACTACTCAATGAATATTTATCGGCTATGACGATCATCTTAAAAGAGTATGATGGCGTCTTAGATAAATACATTGGAGATGCGATCGTCGGTATATTTAATGCCCCTGTGGATGTAGATGAGCATCCGTTAAAGGCAGCCAGAGCATCCATCAAAATGGTTCGAAAATTGGCAGACCTTCGTGCGTATTGGACCGCTAACCAACTCTATTCGAAGGAAGCAAGGGAAATGGATGCTAGGATCGGTCTCAATACTGGACCTGCAAAGGTTGGGTTTATGGGAACCGATGCACTTGCTTCCTACACAATGATGGGTGATACCGTCAACTTGGCAGCCAGACTTGAGGCAGCGGGAAAAGATTACGGTGTCAATATTCTGATTAGTGAATCTACTAAAGCCAAGGTAGACCATGAACTTTTTACTCGAAAAATGGATTTGGTAAGAGTGAAAGGTAAGAATGAGCCAGTCGTATTGTTTGAGTTAATTGACTCGATTGCGGATGTCGATCCCATCATAAAGGAGAGCGCACAAGCATACGAGCGAGGATTTGAATTATATTTGAAGAGAAATTTTACGACCGCAATTTCTACATTAAAAGACGCGAATAGCATCAAGAAACAGAAATTTGGTAAAGATAAGGCAGCCTTGATGCTTATCGAAAGATGTGAAGAGTATAAGGCTTCTCCTCCCGATGATGATTGGGATGGAGTATTTACAAGAACACATAAATAATTTTTATGAATTATAGCTTTGGAGAAAAGATTTGGATTGGCTTGCAGTTGGCAACTTTGGCTTCGTTGTCAGGTATTTTCTACTATGATGTAAACCGACGCATCCAGGTAGAAGGAGAAAAGGTGATTGGTTCGATCACATTTAAGCAACGAACGGTCCAGCGTAAATACGCGAGTCATGTCGTTTGGGAGGATTTAGAACAAAATTTCCCATTAAGAAATAAAGATTCAATTCGTACGGCAACAGAAGCCGATGCTGAAATCACCTTGAATGATGGAACCAAAATCAATCTAAGTGAAAATAGTATGATCCTTCTCAATCTGGATGAAGAAAAGACGAGTATCGATTTTGCTTACGGTTCCGTATCGGCGAAAAATGAAGGTGGGGAAGGTGCGAATTCGCTTAGTATCAAATCAGGCGATAGTTCCGTATCCATTGGCAAAGGGGATGTCAAACTTTCTAAAAATGAAAACAAAGACTTGAATGTAACGGTTGAAAAAGGAATCGCAGAGATTTTTTCTTTTGGCAAAGAAGGACAGAAAATTGGGGCTGATGAGAAGGCTCTTGTTGGTGCCAACGCTGAAAAAGTTGAAATCAAAAAGGTTGATCTGAAGTTGATTTCGCCTCCAGATAATGCGCGTTACTTTTCGCCAGATCAAAATTATGCAGTGGCTTTTGAGTTTTCACGTGATGCATCTGTAAAAGCTGTAAATTTTGAAATATCAGGTTCAAGCGATTTTAAGAAATCTATTATCTCGAAAAAGATTTCTGATAAACAGATATCCATTTCTCTTAAAGAAGGCGTTTACTATTGGCGTGTTTCGTCTGGGAAAGATGTGAGTCCTTCGAGACGATTTAGTGTATTACAAAACAGAGCCGTTCGACCTATTGCCCCTGCGAATGGATTTAAGACCTCTACAGCGTCGAACACTACTTATATTAATTTTTCTTGGAACAAAAGCGATTTAGCTTCCAACTATAAACTTGATATTTCTCCAGTGGCCGATTATTCTAGTAATGTTCAGAGCTCTGTTTCTTCTTCAAATTACATCTCTCTTCCGATCGCCAAGGGAAAGTATTATTGGAGAGTTGGGGCAAACCTTCCATCGGGTGAGGGAAATTTCGCTTATATTTATTCTGCCAATCGGATATTTGAAATCACAGATCCAGAGAAAGGAAAACCTCCCACGTTATTCAACCCTGCAAACAAATCCGTGACATACTCCATCATCAGCGAAAAGAAAGGTGTACTATTTAATTGGTCAAAAGACAACAATTTAGATAGTTATGAATTCCAGCTATCGACCAACGCAAAATTTGATCCGATCTTGATTAAAAAAACAACAAACGCTAATTTTATTGAGCTTAAAGAGAAATTAAGTTCGGGCCAATATTTCTGGCGAGTGAATGGGAAGACCAAAGATGGAGTGGTTACCGATCACTCCTCTATATCTTTTTTTGAAGAAAAGGATATCTCCTCCCTTCGCACATTTGGACCTGAGTCTGGTCTATCAATGAGTGCACCGGAAGTGGAATCCAAAGGGATTTTGTTCACCTGGGAAAAACTTCCTATCGTTGGAAACTACTCGCTTCAGATCGCTGAGGATTCTAGTTTCCAGAAAGTTAAAAAGAATCTGACTGCGAAAGGCAATCGGTACCTCCTAAAAGAGATCGAAGCAGGAAACTATTTTTGGAAAGTTTCGTTACTCTCCGATACAGGGGAGGCGTATTTAACATCCAGCACTCAAAATTTTAGTGTGCGCTATCTACCAGAAGCACCCAAGATTCTTGCTCCGAAACCAAATGTTAACATCCCTTTTGCGACGTCTCAAATAAAGTTTCAATGGACGAAAGGGAACACGCCAAACTATGAATTTAAATTATTCTTAAAGGAAGAAAATAAACTCAAAGAAATACTCAATCGATCTGTTGCCACAAATGAGATTACGCTTGAGAAAGCCGATATCCAACAAGCTGGATTTTATGAGTGGAGTATTGCGGGAATTGGCGACGGCGGTCAAAAAAGCTCAGTAACACTTTCGAAATTTCAAGTGCTACCAGAAGTGATCGAGAAAGCAATTGAAAATAACACAGAAACGGATTCTCCAGGGAAGTCCGTTGTGCTTGTGGCTCCACTAGATGGCCAAACCATAAATATATCCCCGTTGAATGAGATTGCCTTCAAATGGACGCCTGTAAATGGGATTAAGAAATATAAATTCTCAATTTTTGATGAGAAAAAAGAAATTTATGCAACAGTGACCACAAAACCAGAAATTCGATTTTCGAAGTTAGAACTATTGGATAGAAAGCAGTTCCGCTGGAGTGTCTTACCCATGGATGATAAAAATTCTGGGAAGGAGTCCTCCTCCACCTTTAAAGTAGATCTTGATGCCATCAAAGAAGAAATTGAAATCATTTCACCGGACATTCAGTATGATGAATAGAATACATCTTCTTACAGGCACGTTAATTCTTTTCTGGAGTATAAATATATTTTCAGATGCATTCCATACGATACGTTGGAAGGCAATCCCATCTGCACTGGGTTATTCGGTGGAAATTAAGGATGAATCAGGTAAGGTCATCACACAAGCTACAAAAAAATCGAGCCTTACTTTGAAAATGGCGAGAGGCAAATATTCCTATCGCATTGCTCTATTGAATAAATTGAATGTAGTTGAAAAATGGTCTGAATGGCGAGAACTCGAAGTGAAAGCGGTCGCTCCACCTGTCGTTGACTCTGATACGTCGATGGTGCAGACAGAAGGGAATAAAGAAAAAATTACCTTTAGTGGTGAAAATTTATATGAGGGGACAAAGGCCTTCATCGTACAAAACGGAAAACGCATTCCAGCAAAGATTGAAACCAGTCGAGATGGCAAAACAAGTATAGTCACAGTAGATAAAAAATTTGTAGATCCAAACAAAGACCATACTGTGATTCTTGAAAATCCAAAGTTTGATCCCATACAAGTATCCATCTCAGGAGAGTTAGTCAGTCATCCTCCTGAGCACATCCAAGCCAAGAACAATGATTCCACACCCTCTGGAGAATCTGATTTCCAGCCAGAATCAAAAATTAAGTTTTGGTCTATGTTTTGGAGACAAGCAGTTCTTCCAGGTTGGGGTCATGCTTATATCAATCACGATAAGACAGCCTATGCCTATTTTGGTCTACTCGGTGTTTCAGTTGTCAATGCTTCCGCGCAATATACTCATTACCAGGCGGAAGTAGCTAGTTTTCGAACGGCACAAGACTATTCGGAAGGGATGCGTGCAGCCATTGATCCCATCGGTGTGAGCATTCCCTTTTATTTGAACACATTAGAAACAAAAGTGGATGAACAGAGAAATCGATTGAACAATTCCGTTTCTGCTATAGGCGGAATTTACGCGGTTGCGATTGCACATATTATTTACACGGGAACGAAAAACTCACTCGGGACAAGAAAACATAGTTTTTTTGAGATGTTATGGCGACAGGCAGTGCTTCCGGGTTGGGGTCATCAATTGATTGGTGATCATGCCACAGCATACACCTATTATGGGTTACTTGGCGGTACGGCACTCAATCTCGGTTACCAAAATTATGTTTATAGAGCGAAAGTAGCAGACTATCGAACAATGGAAGATAATGCAGAAGCCGCACGAGCAATAAATCCTGACGACCTATTGGTACCTACACTTATCAATTCGAAGGCAGGAAAGATAAGTGAGCAGGCGAATCGACTGAATAACTCATTAGGTGCAGTAGGAGTCGTCTATTTAACATCGATATTGCATATCATGGTAACAGCTCATTTGAGGAAGTATTCTGATTCCTCCACAAATAAAATTAGTTTCGGTATAACGCCTGATATGCCCATAGGTATGTTTAGATCTTATGATCCAAGTCACCTAAGAGCTGATTTTCAATATAGTTTCTATTATTGATTTGATTTGAATCGAATCAAAGCTAGGGTAAGATCATCCTGAATCATTTCTTCTCCGCCAGAATATTTCAGAATGATATCAAACACGATATCACGAATCTCAGTTAAAGGCCTCATTCGATTTATAGTGATGAGATCAAGTAGCTGCTCTTCGCCATACAATTGAATTTCGCCAGGAATCGAGGCTTCCGTTAAGCCATCAGTTAGTAAAACGATCAGATCGCCTGGACTCAGTTGGTAGAATGATTCGGATGAGTTTGTCGGGAAATATGCAGTAATCGCACGACCAGATGGATTAATCGTAACGAGCTCTCCACTTGACTTAATGATATATAGAGGAAAGTGTCCTGCTCTTGCGAACTTGATCTTACCGGTGTTTGTATCAATATGAATGAAACTAGCTGTCACAAAGTGATCTTTAAGATTTGGAGTAATTTGATTTCGAATGTGTTCTATGCTTTGAGTAAGTAAATAGGGACTTCGCACCCAAAAGTCCAATGACATTTTTACAAGCGCAGATAAAAAAGCGGCAGGAATCCCGTGCCCCGATACATCACAAATAAAGGCTCCAAGTTCCTTCGTATCTGGGTTCCAGTGGATATCGAATAAATCACCTCCAACTTTCATCATGGGAACATTACGAAAACAGACCTCGAAGGGCTCCGGATTGATTTCTTTGTTTGGGAATAGCGACTCCTGGATTCTTTTGGCTACATCTAATTGCTTATCAATTTCAAGTTTCTGTGCCTCGATGACTTTCGTTCGTTCAAATACTTTTTTTTCTAGTTCTTCATTCGCTATCTCTTTCAGACGATTCAATACTTCCAAGGATTCGACTGCATCTTGTTTGGCTCGCTCGCGCTCCCGCGAGACTGCCACGAGAAAATATGCTATCCCGTTGATGCTAAAAAGAAATGCATCTAGGTATATTAGAGAGTCATTAATGGAAAGATTCCCTGAACGTTTCATCGCAAAAACGCCCATTCCATGGATGGTTTGTGTGACGGCGGTGAAAGACAAAATCACACTGGCGAGTGTTGCGCCATATTGACGAAATCTAAGACTTGTGAGAATGACAAATGGAATCGGCAAAAATAGAAGCGGCAATTCATCGGAGAAGGCAATTCTCCCAGATATATAAATCATTAAACACCAGAGCATCAGTTCTATTTTTTTAAACCATCGGACTCCCATTTTTTCATCAGGATTTAACCATACAAAAAGTAAGGGTGCAACGATTAGAAAACCCTGCATTTCTCCAGAAAACCAGGTAAACAATACATTCCAATAAGCCTCACTTGGTAAAAAATCCCAGTATAACAGGCTCGTGACGCCAATGGACGCTGATAAGGCAGAGCCAGAAATCGAACAGATTGTGATAAAATAAATTAGCCCTCTAACGGAGTATAGGGGATCCTTATTGCCAGTGATTCGCAAAAGAAAATAAAAATTAAGGGAAGAGCTGAGTGTATTACCGATTCCAATGAGTAAAGCCGTAGGAATGTGTGGGTTATTTAGATAGTTAGCAAGAAAGGCACCTAAAAAAATCCCAGGGATCGCAGCACGACCCAAAAGTAAAAGTGCGGTCAGCGCCATTCCTTCTGGAGGCCAAACGGGTGAAACTTGGCTGTTTAAAAATGCGAGCTGGAAACCTATTTTTGAGCAGATTACGTATCCAATAGGCAAGAAAAATGTAGCTAGCAAAGCCCTTGGCGTATAAAAGTCTTTCACGGTGTCTTCAATTTATCGATATGCCAATCGAATCGTCGACACTTTCTTGCTTCCGAGAAAGTTAGCCTAAAAAAATATTCTGTTTAGGAAAGATTTTCCCATTCTGCATATTTCTGGGCGATTTGTTTTTCAAGATCTGTCAGAAGAATGCCAAGTTCAGTTAATTTTTTATGATCGTGCGAAAAGAACTCTAATTCCTGGTTCTTAATTTCCTTTTCTTTTTCTAAAAGTTCGATTTCTTTTTCTAATTTTTTTCTTTCTTTTTCATTTTTGGACGAGGTTTTTACTTCTTTGGAAACCACAGTTTCCGATGAAATCGCTTTGACAGGTTTCTCTTTTTTTTCAGTTTGTTTTTCAAGATAAGAGGAGAATGTGCCAATATAAGTTGAGATCTCCCCATTCGCTTCGAAAATGAGAAGTGTTTCTGCTACTCTATCCATAAAGTATCTATCATGAGAAACGGTAACAACTGTTCCTGGAAACTCCTCTAAAAAGTTTTCGAGAATAGATAAGGTTTGTATATCTAAATCATTTGTTGGTTCATCTAGTATAAGAAAGTTGGGGCCACACATTAAGATTTGAACCAAATATAGGCGCCTTTTTTCGCCACCAGAAAGTTTTGCAATTTGAGTATATTGCGTTTTCCCATCAAAAAGAAATCGTTCTAAGACTTTGGATGCAGAAATTTTCTCGCCATCATCATTTAAAATATATTCTCCAGCATACTCCTTTATGTAATCCAGAACGTTTAGGTGCAATGGCAGTTCTCTACTGATTTGGTCAAAGTATCCGATCTTTGTGTTAATTCCAGGTTTCACAAATCCTGAATCCGGTGCGAGTGTTCCTGCAAATAAGTTTAGGAGTGTGGATTTACCGATTCCGTTTTGACCAATGATTCCTAGCCTTTCTTTCGCCTTAAAGAAGTAACTAAAATCTTTAACAATCGTTCTGCTAGGAAATGATTTTGAAAGTGCATGAATCTCAAGAATTGTTTTTCCTTGTCTCTTCCCAATGACACTCAGTTCGAGTTCCTTTTGTAGCTCAAAAATTTCCCGATTGCTCAATTCTTCGGCTCGGTCTATTCTCGCTTTCTGTTTAGTGCTTCTGGCTTTGGGCTGTCTTTTTAGCCATTTGATTTCCTGTTTTAAGTGTTGTCTGGCCTTGTCTTCTTGTTTCAGAAGTGTTTCTTCTCTTTCGATTTTCCTTGTTAGATACTCTGAATAATTTCCCTCATAGAGAAAGTATTTTCCTCTGTCGATTTCGAGAATCTTCCCAACGACTCTGTCCAAAAAATAGCGATCATGCGTGATGAGAATGATGGCTTTATCGCTTTGCATAAGAAATTCTTCCAGCCACTGAATGGAAGAGACATCCAAGTGATTTGTAGGTTCGTCAAGGATTAGCAAATTACTCTCTTCAATCAATGCTTTTGCAAGTTCAACTTTCTTGAGCATGCCCCCAGAAAGTTCCGACATTTTTCGTTCCAGTTTTTCAACGCCCAATTCTCGTAAAATAGAAGTTATTTGTGCCTCATAATCCCAAGCAGAGAGACGATCCATTTCTTGCATCAAACGCGTGTAATTTGCCTCGGATTCTTCGGTTCCCTCTTCAAGTTTGTCACAAGCTTCGGTATAATCATGCAATAATTTTACTAACTTCCCGCCGCTCTGGTAGATATGATCTAGGATCCGCTCCTCTGGATCGAAGGTTGGATTTTGTTCCAGTATGGAAATTTTGAGGGATTTGTTTGGTACTATGGAACCCGAGTCGAGTTCCTCTCTCCCAAGAATTGTTTTTAACAAGGTGGATTTACCCGCGCCATTGACGCCCACAATTGCGATTTTTTCTCCTTCCGAGATGCTGAAGTCCAAATCCTTGAATAAAACTTTTTCGCCGATGATCTTTGTCAGTTTTGAGAGGGAGAGTAGCAATGTAGTATCCTTTCGTCCTAGTTTACCAAAATGGCAACTTTCACCCAAAAAGCAACACCTTAGAGTTATGTCACTTGACCAAAAAGCATAAATACAGGAAATTGAATGTGTCCATGACTCGAAATTGGCTACTCACTCTCATCATCCTGCTCATTACTTTTTCGGTGGAGCTTACCGCCCAAACAAAACGTGGGCAAGGCTGGTCACTTTCCTCAGGTATTTACAGCCTGATGATCGCGGGAAGGGAAATGATCAACTCTAAAGATGGTTTCCGATTCCAATCACCTTCTAATTTAACACCTAACCAAGAAATAGATTATTATCTTTCGCTAGGGGAACTTTATCTCCGACGCAAGGATAAGGTGGGAGTTGCTAACATTTTGTATGATCTCCGAATCAAAAAAGGAGATTATGCATTTGCAGATGCAATTTTGACCTCTCTCTGGAAACAGGCTCAGGGTGATGATACGCAGGCAGTAAAAATATTGGATACGTTCATTCAAAAAGAACCAAATACCTATTTTCGAAATTTGGCAAAAAACATGCGAGTGAATCTTTACCAAGAAGGTGAAGATGAAAAGAAAACAATGATTCGTATGGATTGTGTTAAATCAAAGCCTTATTATTCATTATGCAGAGTTTTCAGATTGCAGTACTATATTGATGTCGCAAGCGGGAAAGAGAAAGAGTTACATAAACACTATGTTAACATCATGCGTGTGGCATCTCCCTTTTTCGAAGATCCTCTCCTCGAGTGGATCCCATTATTGGATTGGATAGATCAAGATCTCCCGGCAAAAATGGCGTTTCTTGGACTCATCCGCGAAGCGAATTATTTTCAAGCAATGATCATGGATTTGGAAAGAGTGAGCGACGGTGATGTTTCAGAAAACTCAATTGAACGATATTCTTTCTTTCAGGTACTTGCTGGCGATTATATGGGAGCCGAAGATTCTCTCATACAATACTTGAACATTACCAAAGGGAAAAAATCATCTTTTACAAATCGGATTTATGTAAAATTGGGTGTCCTTGCCTATCTTCAGAAAAATTATAAAAAATCGAACGATTATTACCTGAAACTCGATATTGCCAATTGGTCTACAAATGTCCTCCATCCCATTTTAAACGAGCCTCTCAGCATTACGGGCGCTAAAGATTTGGTCTCCGTTACGATTTGGAAGTTATTGGGAGCCGATCAGGCAATTCGTGCCCTACAAAAAATACAAGATCCAGATAAATTGACGGAGGATGACATTTGGCCTAAACTCCGCCTGGCGCAAATTCTCATTGATCAGAATCCAGAACTTTCATCGAGAATTACGGATGAAATCATTTATATGGCCCAAGGGAAGGGGTGGCGTCGGCTCGAATATGCAGCCACTGTCTTACAAGGGTATACTCAGATTTATCGAAAGGAGTTCCGACGGTCGACCATTGAACTTACAAAGAGCAGGGGGATATTGAATCCGGAAAATGCATTTTATGCTTCCGAATTCATTCGAAATTTTGGATTCGTTTTTGCTCATACGGCCTCCGGCAAGAGAGGTCCCATCAGTGGAAATATACGCGAAGGAATTCATGATTTTCAAAATCAGGTAGTTTATGAAGATTTGTTTTTCATAAGAAACTATCGTCCCATGTCTTTCCCCACCGAACAATTTTTTGAACACTCCATTCAGTTTTTAAAAGACGAATCAGATCATTGGGGATTGCTCGATGTTTTATTCCGACAGGACAGCATTCGGAAAACGTTAAACGATAAAAATCGTCCTCATTCTCTCTCGCAGGTTAAATTTATTGACCAACAGCTAAAATATCTTTCTGGATTTCAATCCCCAAGAGAATCCAAGTTTTTTGATTCCACTTATGTTGATTCACGCAATTCCGAATCTCAGTATCTTTCGAAAATGGAAGAAGAGTCTGTTGTTAAGTCACTTGAAGCTGCGAAACACCCGACAGTTGTTCTTCTACCTCAAAAGGATTCGATTTATATCTTTTTCTATAACCCAAAAGAAAATAAAAAAAATGCACTCACTTGGAAAGAGGTGAGAACTACCCGATTGGAATCAATAGAAGTTACAGAGTCGATAAAGGATTTTTATTTCTTAGTTAAGGATTCGGAGTCGATACAATTTTATATGAACGAAGCGGGATACATTGCTCATAAAAATTTAAAGAAAGATGTGAAAGATAAAGATATATCCTTATTTTATTTTATGTATCCGGCACTCGAGGTAACAAAGCCACAAACGATAGTTACCTGGGACTGTCCCATGACAGAAAACATACAAACTGCGAAAGGGTTCATACCTGTTGATCGTAGCTATTTTGAAGGTTCTAGAATCTTAAAAGATAAAGACCGCCTACATCTTTGGGATTTCCCAAATGAAACCAGAAGGGATGGGAATTTTATGGAATTAACTTGGTCTTGTAAAAATAAATCCGGTTCCTATGAAGAGATTTCAACCGCAAGATTGATCAGGCGCATTGATTACCGGACGGTGCCTAAAACGATCGTGTATTCTGAGAAAGTGCTCGGAAAAGGTCTACCTGACGGATTTTCTTTTCACACTGCTTGGATGCATTTTTGGTTTAAAGCTGGAGTTCGCTCTATCATCTACAGACCCAAATGGTCGTATTCAGACATAAATGCAGGGAACTTCCTCCTTGATCCTGCTTTTTATCGGGAAGAAGGCGTCTTCATCAGCCAGACCCCCCAATAGTCGGGACATAATTCAAAAATTCGCACCTTTGGTGTTTATTTTTCTAAAAATATGGGCTGACATCAACGGAGACCTCTTTTATGTTATCTGTGATTCATCTTCTTTGGAGGAAGTTTTCTACATCCGCAATGGACCCAGACAGTAAAATTTTCGCAGCATTTTTCCCTCTCGCTCCTTCTTCGCATGGTTGTTATTAACCGTGGAATTGATTGGCATTTTTTTAATCTTCCTTCTCGTCTTTGTAAATGGATTTTTCGTAGCTGCTGAATTTTCTATGGTTTCTCTCAGGCCCTCTCGTTTAGAGGAATTGGTGAAAGAGAACCGATCGATGGCCTTGCTCACAAAAAAGGCTGTCTCAAAGCTAGATGACATGCTCTCCGTTTGCCAAGTTGGAATTACGATCGCTTCCCTTTTGCTCGGTTGGATCGGTGAGGAGTATTTTTCGCACATAGTCGCGGGCATGTTCAAACTATTCTCACTAGATGCAGAACCACTAACAATCCATAGTATTTCGATCGGAGTGGCCTTTACGCTAATTACCCTATTTCACGTAATCCTAGGAGAGCTTGTCCCGAAAACATTGGCGATACAAAATACTGAAAGTATTGCCTTGGGTGTCGCTGCTCCAATGTGGCTATTTTATTATTTATTTTTCCCTGTCACCTTTGTCATGAATCGTCTGTCAGGTGGTGTTCTGACTCTATTTCGTTTGCAGCGAACTGGAGATAAATATGTACATTCTGCCGAAGAACTAATGATCATCATTGAGGAACAGCGGAAACAAGGACGTATCGATAATGAAGAGATGCGACTTATACAGAAAACTTTTGATTTTTCGGAACATATTGCACGCGATGTCATGACGCATAGATTATCTATCGTTGGTATCCCACAAGATTCTACGATTGATAAGCTACTTCCGCTGATTGCCGAACATAATTTCTCCAGATATCCGGTATACGATCAAACTTTAGATAAAATTACAGGCATTGTGCATGTTCAAAAATATTTAAAGTGGCAAGCGGAACATACATCTAGCAAGGGTAAGAAGGAAAAAATTACCTCGATTATGCAAAAGGATTTTCCTTTCGTTCCTGATTCTATGTCTATTGAGCGAGTCATGAAGAAGTTACGTGAAAAGAAACAGCATATGGCAATCGTAATCGATGAATATGGTGGCGTCGCAGGTTTATTAACACTAGAAGATATAATCGAAGAGTTTTTTGGCGAGATTCGAGACGAGACAGACACGGATGAGAAAGATACGCCACTCGTTAAACGAGCAAAAACAATTGTATTAGATGGTGAAACGGAAATAGATAGTTTGCGCTATATTTTAGAGGGTGAAGAGCCTGATGATTTAGAAGAGGTAAGGACAATCGCTGGTTTTTTCTTAGATAAAAATGAAGATATGCCCAAAGAAGGAAGTATCATACATATTAAGAAAGGGATTCTTAAAGTAAAAAAAATGGACGGAAATAAAATCGTCTCCATCTCCTTTACGCCGAAAGGAGACATCTTAGCAGAAGAAGATCCTGAGAACGATCGAGATCATACGGAGGATCGTTAGGTGTCGGATAAGGAGATTATCATTGCTGTGACAGGGTCCATCGCCGCCTATAAAACGTGTGACCTAGTTCGTAGCCTTACAAAAAAAAATTATCCAGTAAGGGTGATCATGACTGAAAATGCCACACATTTCGTTGGACGTATAACTTTTGAGGCACTTACTGGGAAACCAGTTAGACTGAATGAATATGATACGGGTATGGCACATATCGAGATCAAAAATCTTGCTTCCGTATTTGCAGTTGTACCTGCCTCTGCGAACATCATTGGCAAAATGGCAAATGGAATCGCCGATGATCTAGTAACTTCAACTTACCTGGCAAATACAAGCCCCGTATTGATCGCTCCATCAATGAATCCTGGAATGTATTTACATAAATCCGTTCAAAGAAATTTGAAGCTATTAAAAGAGGATGGAGTTCACATTGTATCTCCAGAAAAAGGAATCGTTGTTTGTGGAGATGAAGGCTATGGAAAGCTTGCTTCCCTGGATCAAATTGAAGAGGAAATTTTGACCCTTCATAATCTGGCCAAGTAGTATATTTTGAATTCCTTTCGAAAAATCATCATTACATCTGGTCCAACACGTGAATGGCTTGATCCAGTTAGATACATTTCAAATGCATCGTCTGGAAAAATGGGTTATCATATTGCAGAATCGTTCGCTCGAAAAGTAGATGTAGAGATTGTTTATATTCATGGCAATACCCTTGAAAAATATGCAAATGTTCCCAATGTTACCAAAAATATCGCAGTAGATACTACGATACAGTTAAGAGATGTCGTAATCAGTGAAATAACAAATGATACTCTTCTTGTTATGGCTGCCGCTCCTGCTGATTTCCGCCCGATCATGACCGCCAAACATAAAATAAAGAAGGAAAATCAGGAAGGTACAAAAAACGGCTTACTTCTTGAGCTGGAAGAAAATCCTGATGTACTCGTTAGTGTTACAGATCATATACTCGGTAATAATCTTCATAATGTGATGAGAGTGGGTTTTGCAGCCGAAACGCAAGACCTAGATAAAAATGCCAAAGCTAAAATTTTGAAAAAGGGCATAGGATACATTATTGGAAATTACGTAGGTCATAATATCGGATTCGGTGAAATAGATTCCTCTGTGATTATTTATAATGCAGATGGGATCGTAAAAAAAATTGGTCCCTTTCCAAAAGAACTGATTGCAGAACAAATTGTAGAGTTCTTATTGAACATTTGATTTTTCTCCAAACCCGAAAGCGAAATATCCTGCCAGTAAAATGAGTCCAAAGCTAACTAAATAATTCCAACGAACGCGTTCACCCAATATAAAGACGGCAAATCCCATAAAGACAATGATTGTGATGATCTCTTGGATGATTTTGAGTTGAAAACCTTCCATTTTATAATGTATGTAGCCGATTCGATTTGCGGGAACCATGAGCACGTATTCGAAGAAAGCCAAACCCCAGGAAAACATTATGACGTAAAAAAGGTTATTTGTTTTTGCGAACTTTAAATGCCCATACCAGGCAAAAGTCATGAATAGATTGGAGAAAATGAGAAGTAAAATTGTCAGCATGAGAACAATTTCCTGACTTCGTTTCAGAAATTCAATTCCAATGAAAAAGAATTCGGAAAATTCAAGTTTTCTATAGAAACTGTTAAAATGAGCGAACATTGGGATGAACTACAAAATAATTTAGAACAGATTCGTGAAAAAAACCTTTTTCGGGAGTGCTTACAAAGAGACGAAATTGATTTTTGTTCCAATGATTATCTCGGCTTAGCAAACTCGCCAGAACTCATCCAACTGTTTTCACGAAATGTACTTCAAAGTTCCACAGGATCAACAGCCTCGCGATTAGTGAGAGGACATCGGAAATCGATGTCAGACTTTGAAGCTAAGTTTTCTAATTTTGTCCATTCGGAAAATTCCTTGTTAGTCGCAAATGGTTATGTGGCAAATATGGGTTTGATTGATACGATTGCCGATTCACAAACATATATTTTTACGGACAGACTCAATCACGCTTCGATTTTAGATGGGATAAGGATATCCGGGGCACAAAAAAAATACTATAATCACTTAGATTTAGATCATTTAGAATCTCAATTGATAAAGTTGGAAGCAAACTCTAGCCAGACGAACAAGAAACGGATTATCGTTTCGGAAACTCTTTTCAGTATGGACGGAGACTCTCCTGATTTAAAAAAATTAATTGAGATCAAAAGAAAAAACAAATGTGTTCTTATATTGGATGAAGCGCATGCATTAGGTGTTTTTGGCAAGAATGGTAGAGGATTATGCTTTGAAACATTAACAGAAGAAGATGTTGATGAAATAGATTATCGTGTCTATACCCTCGGTAAAGCTCTAGGTTTAGAGGGTGGTATTATTGCAACTTCGAATATTGGTAGAGATTATTTGGTCAATCGAATGCGTGCATTTATTTTTAGCACGGCACCAATCCCGGCGATATCTTTGACAGCGATAGGCGCATTGGATATGTTAGCTGCCGCAGATGATAAGAGATACCATTTGCACAAAATAGCAAAGTTGTTTAAAGACAGACTGATTGCCGAAGGATTTCAAATTTCTCCCACTACCTCGCATATAGTTCCTGTACTGATGCCTTCCGAAAGGGAGGCTCTATCTTTTTCTGAAGCTTTGAAAAAAAGAGGTTTCGATATTCGTGCGATTCGACCTCCGACAGTTCCAAATTCTCGACTTCGGATCAGCCTAAATGCAGAGATGAGCATTTCGATGATTGAAAGTTTGGTTCTTGCATTGGTTGCAACAAGGCAGGAAATAAGTGGGCAGAAAGACGAATAAATCTGCCATAAATTTTATGTTGGCTGGCGCCAAAAGGGAACCTGAGTTATGTGGTCAATGCGGAGAACGGGTCGCCCTCAGATCCACACCCCCCACCCAAAACAGGGCGGGGGATTTAAAATCCGCGCGCGAAAATTATTCCCGGTTTTCCCATGCCCTGATCCTACTTTGAAGTTCTGAAAGATCTGTTTTTCCCTTATTAGTTTCGTTTTGTATCATGATTTTACGATTCTTTCTGAAATACAAAAAAATTCCAGTTAGTCCCAAAAGACCAAATAGAAATAAAGTACCGTTGATCCAAGTGGAATCGGGTTTGGCTAGAATTTTATCACCGAAGCCATAAACCAGAGAATCAACCATTCCTTGATTGCCCTCTTTCTGAAAGTGTAGAACAATGGAATCATTTAAGATAGCCTCACCAAACCCATGTTCCATTTTGAAAATAATTTCATCACCTGGCATGCCATCTTTAATGCGATTTTCTATAAAGTTTTTTAAGTATGCTGAGGCGGTACACATATTGAAAGAGCATGATTGAATCGGAAGGCTAGGCAAACAGATACATCTAATCTTTGATGTAACATCTAGAAATATCTCAATGTGATTTGGATCTTTTAATGTAGTGGTTGTACTTTGCGCAAGAAGGCGGTTACTTATAAGCAATGCTCCAAAAAGAAGTATGTGAAAAAGTGAATTTCTTAAGAAAATTCTTATTCTCATACAAGTGCTTCCGATTTCTTGGATTTACGTTCACCGATAGGCAGGAGCAAAAATAATCCTGTAATAAAATATAGACCCGACCCTATCCAGATTAATTTTACTAAAGGGTTGATCCATATTTCAAGATTTGCCACTATTTGTTTTGGAAATTGCAGGTAGAGGGAAAGCTTTTCAGCCTGGGTGCTTCCCGTAAAATAATAATTCATAAACATCAAAGGAAGATCGGGATTTTCAGAACTCATATCTGCTTTCTCGATGGCACCAAGCTGGATGTAAAAATCCTCCTTAGGCAAAGACAGTATAGCAGGTTCACTTGTCGGAATGTGTGTTTCAAAATCGCCCGTTAGGTGGGAGATTTGTGGATAGAATCTTCTTTCTGTTACTAGTTCCGCTTCTTTATTCGTGCCTCTATAAATCGCATACGTTCCTTCCTGAGAAACAATTACGTTTTGTATATTTGGAGTTGTACCAGCACCCGCTATCAAAACAGGCTTAATCTTAAGTGTAGATGCCTCTATTTGGTATCCACCTAATATTCCCTTATCAATGGATGAATAAACGATTTCTTCAGAAGTGGGTGGTGTTAACTCGTAATAAAATTTTATCGATGTATTCTGTTTAAATGCATTTCCTGCGTAACCGATAAATATCAATACTAAAGAAAAATGCACCAAATATCCGCCATATCTGCGTTTGTTTTTGATGAGCAGATTAAATGCCGCAAGCGGATAACTTTCCTCAGGGTTTTGCTCTTTTCTCGCTTTGGTCCCTCTGTAGTATTCTTGAAATATTCCAGCCAAGGTGAAGATCCCAATCCCTACCGTGAGCACGGAGTAAACTTCTGAGAGTAGATCTCCATACCCTGCACTTGGTTTTGTATACACTTGCGAATAAAAAAGAATATATGCTATTGCCCCAAATATGCCGGCTAGGAAAGGTTTTAACAATGTAGCAAAGAAGACGCTTCCCGCTCCTTTTCGCCAGGCAAGAAGGGGCGCAGATCCCATGAGCAATAATAAGAAAATTCCTGCTGGGACCCCCCAAGAATTGAACCAAGGTGCTTTGAATTCTTTTCCATATAAAAGTGGAGAAAAAACACCGAGAAGGATGGCAGCCGTTGAGAGAACGAGTAAAAAATTGTTTAGTAAAAAACTTCCTTCTTTTGATGTGATGGCTTCTAAATTTCTTTCTGGGCTTAGGCTTTTTTTTCTATAAATGACAAAACCAGTAAAGAAAAGGAAACTTGCAATGATGTAACAGATGAAAGGCGTCCCAATGGTTGATTTTGAAAAACTATGGGGGCCTTCTAATACACCAGATCTAGTGATCCAAGTACCTAAAAGACTAAAATGAAATGCTAAAATTACGAGCAACATGTTCCAAAACTTGAGCATCCCTCTCCGTTCTTGAATGACTACAGAGTGGACAAAGGCAGAAGTAAGGAGCCAAGGCATAAGGGAGGCATTTTCAACAGGATCCCATGCCCAATAACCACCCCAACCTAACTCTTCATAGGCCCACTTTGAACCAAGTAAAATGCCAGTTCCGAGAAAGAACCAGGAAAATAGAGTCCATTTACGAATGAATTTCATCCAATCTTCTGACAACTGTCCTGATACTAGAGCTGACATGGCAATGGCAAAAGGAATGGATATGCTAACATAACCGATATAAAGAATCGGAGGGTGAATGATCATAGCCCAATGTTGTAATAACGGGTTCAGACCTCGTCCAGCAACTGCTTCAGGTTGAAATTCTCTGAAGGGTTGCGCATCACCGTAAAAAACTGCTAGAAAACTAAAGAATCCAGATAACACGGCTAATATGATGTTCATGACAGGGATTCGATCTTGTATCGACTTTCTTGTTTGCCATAGCACGATAAACGTAAACAGATTGAGAATTAAATTCCAAAATAACAAGGAACCAGATGATCCTGACCAAATGGAAGTCATCTTATAAAATAGCGGTAAGTGTTCGCTTGAATGCATCACCACATAATGATTACTATAGTCGGATCGCATCAATTGTGTCAGTAAAACTAAAAAGGCTAGAGAGATGACCGCGGGATTTGTCATCAAAGCCAAACGACCAATTTCAATTCCTTTTCTATCTCCTTTGATCATCCCATAGGTAGTCTGGATTATCGAAAATAAAAGTACTGCGAGAGAGGATGCGAGAAGTATGGTTCCTAAATTATTCATTTTTCTTCCGCATACCCTGCTTCATATTTTGAGGCACATTTTGCCTCAACATGACTTGCAACAAGAATTCCCTTCTCAAATTTTCCATCCACTCGAGCCCTTGCTCCTTCCTTGAAGGCATCTGGCAGAAGGGTATCTCCAGTAAAATAAACGGGTATAGCTTTATCATTGAATTCCAATGTGAACCTAGCTTTTTTGCCTTCCCGAATGAGAGAACCAACCTTTACAAAACCCCGAACTCTCAGGTTTTGATCCGCATACTTTGCCGAACTAGCCGCGAGTTCAGACGCGTCCAGAAGCAAAAAGGACGTCTCCGTGGATGAAAAGTAGGCAATTCCCCCCAGTGAGGCACCTATGACGACGAGAAGCGCGATAAATTTTGTATTCATACCAATCTTTAGACGAAATTCAATCGTCTTCCTTCAGGCTTCCAAAAGTACAAACCTGAGTCAAGTCCAACCTGCGATTTTATTGGATGCGGAATCCCAGTTTTAAGAATGTCTGATACAAAGTGCAAGCCAAGCTAGGAACGACTCTTAGGCTCGGGATGTTTATCTTTTTGACATAATCGATCCATTAAAAAACCTGAAAGTCCTCGGATGAAAACTAAAATTACCTCACGTCTCCTCCAGCTCTTTGCATTGTATCTTTTTTTCACGAGTGCTTATGCGATCACAGGCAATGTAATCATAGTAAGAACCGGTGCTATCACGCTGGGTAAAGTTGTGTCCTCTTATAAAGAGTTCGATTATACGACGCAAACAAGAGGTAAAAGTTATGGTACCTCTCATTACATCCAAAGGCCCATTATCAAATACAACATCAATGGTGAAACATTTGAAGTTGTTGGACAAATCAAGGGTGAAGTGGGAGATGAGTACCAAATAGGGCAAGAAGTTGAATTATATTATTCAATAGATAATCCTAGTTACTCGAAGATCAATTCTTTTTGGGAGTTTTGGTATGAACCAATCAGGAATCTATGTTTTAGTATTTTAATCTTTTTGTTCGGGACAAACTTATCACTTATTCTAAGTAAGGTGAGGTCCAGGTTTTTATAGTATGAGAAAACAGATTAAATCAAAAATCATCGCTGTCTGCGATCAGAAAATTAACGCCAAAGGACCGAATGTAGGGTTATCGTTTTACGCTTTTTTTTCCAATCGCAACGATGAACCCGAACTTCTCATGGAAGTCGCGCAATGGTGGATACTCACTCATAGGTTAGATCATTTTGAAAAGGCCACAAAGATTAAAAAATTGATTAAAGATAGCCTTTAATTCTATACGCGAATATCCCAACCCATTCCTTAATGGCAAGGCTTGTGATTTCAAGATAACTTGGGGATGGGATCCAAAGTTCAAGTGCTGGGTTTGTAAACGAAGGTGTTTTATAATCGGTGGGAAAGTTTATGAAATCCAATCCCTCTTTTTGAAACAAGGCTTCGGCGCGCTTCATATGGAACGCGGATGTAACAAGTATCATTTTTGAAAGGTGGTTGGTTTTTATAATGTTAGCCGAGGCAACAGCATTGTCCCTCGTATTCCGAGATTCACGCTCAAGAAGGAGGTCGGACTTTGGAACTCCTAATCCAAGTATGATTTTTTCGGCAAGATCTGCTTCTCGTATTTCACCAGCAAATAGCGAACCAGACCCACCAGTGAATAATATTTTTTTAGCTTTTTTTGCTTTGTAGATTCTAACAGCATCCACCAAACGGTCGCTTGCATCTGTTAATTCTGGCCTACCAGGATGAATAGCAAGTGTGTGTATCATTCCACCCAATACAACCACGACATCAACTTCAGGTAGAGTTTCAATTTCTATAGGAGGATAATTTTTTTCGAGTGATGCGACAAGTTTTGCGGCTATGAATGCGTTTGAAAAAAAATATAAAAATAGAAGTAGGGAACTAAAAATGAATTTTGATCTTCGGTCCTTTACTTTTAGTAGGGCGTAAATTCCCAATAAAAAAAAGAGGGAGAAGGGATAGATAAAAATCGAGAGAACTTTAGAAAAGAAAAAGAAGATAGGGTCCATGCATCAAAAGGAAAAGAGGGAAGGATTCTGGCAAGAGTACCTCAACATTTCGCTCTTCTTTTCTTCTTACGGATGCTGCTCCTCGGAATATCCCGCAACTTCAACGTATATCCAGAACAAGAGAGTGATTTTCGTCTCAAATTTTGGTGATTCGTCGGCTGATTCGGTTAAAAATCTATGGAATTAGGTTTTTTTAGTTCCAGAACCATGGCGATTCGCGTATGCTAGCAAGAAAAAAGGATGGTGAGCATGTTACGAAAGCTCCTAACATTATTCGTATTTATTGCCTGCATTTGCTTTCTTTCTGCGAATTTATTTGCCGAAGGCCCAGCGACCACAGGTCAACCGACAGTACAAGAAGACACAGGTCACTCCTCACATGATGCAGCAGCACATGCTGAGTTACCATTTTGGTCCGTGATTCCGTTTGTCGCAATCTTGCTTTCGATCGCAATTCTGCCCATTGCCTCACACAAAACAGAGCATTGGTGGGAAAATAACAATAACAAATTGATGGTTGCGGTCGGACTTGGAGCGATCTCGTTTATCGTGCTTCTCGTTTATGGTTATGGCCATGCCATTTTTCATACCGTCGTCTTCGATTATGTGCCTTTTATCATCCTACTAGCCTCTCTTTTTTATATCTCAGGTGGTATCGTGATCAAGGGGGATATTCAGGCCACTCCTCTCAATAACTCGATATACCTTTTCATTGGAGCATCCCTCGCGTCTTTTATTGGAACGACAGGTGCTTCCATGTTACTCATCAGACCATTATTGAAAACGAATAGTGAACGTAAGTATGTGGTTCATACAGTTGTATTTTTCATTTTTCTCGTATCAAACATCGGTGGTTCGCTCACTCCACTTGGTGACCCTCCCTTATTTTTAGGTTATCTAAAGGGTGTTCCATTTACTTGGACCTTTGGTCTCTTACCAGAAATGCTTTTTGCAGCGGTCATTTTGCTTACTGTTTATTTTGTTTGGGATACAATTGCGTATAAAAAGGAAACTAAAAAAGATATAAAAAAAGACATTCAATCTGCAGTTCCTTTTTCCATCGGTGGACAGGTAAACTTCGTTTGGTTGTTTGGTGTAATTCTCTCTGTTGCGTTTTTGAATAGCAATTACATTCCAGCGATCAAAGCCAATCCATTTCTTGGATTTATACGAGAAGCAGTGTTACTCGGTCTGATTGCAGCATCGAAGTATACTTCCAAAGCAGAATTTAGAAAGTTTAATAACTTTACGCTGCATCCGATACAAGAAGTTGCCTATTTGTTTATCGGTATTTTCATCACCATGATTCCTGCACTCGTTCTTCTCGAGGCTCATGGAAAAGAGTTGGGTGTGACATCAGATTGGCATTTCTATTGGGCAGCGGGAATTTTTTCTTCTGTCCTTGATAATGCTCCCACCTATCTAACTTTCGGTTCTTTAGCGGCAGGTCTTTCTGGTCTCACGACTGAAAACTTCTATTATTTTGCGACACACACGACTCCAGATGCGATCGAACAGTTGAAGGCACTTTCTACTTTCACGCAACCTCAGTTAGAAGGATTACTAAAAGCAATTTCGGTCGGGGCTGTATTTATGGGTGCGAACACTTACATTGGTAATGCACCTAACTTTATGGTGAAGTCAGTCGCTGAAGAAAACAAAGTAAAGATGCCTTCGTTCGGTGGTTACTTAGCTTATTCTATGGGAGTATTAATTCCTGTATTTATACTGATTACTTTCGTATTTTTCGTTTAGATTGCTTTTTGGTGTAGAGGAATTTCTCTCTACACCAAATTTTCTTCTTAGTCTTCTTTTAGATTTTCTAATTGGTTTAAGCCAAAACCGAGTGCAATCCCGATAAGTAAAGCAAGTCCAGGGATCACTGTTTCATCGAAATTCGCAGGCAAAATATTTTTTGCTGTCGCAATCTGAATGTCTCGTTTCACCTCTCCACTTCTGCCAACGATGGCTTGTCCATTGGCATAGTCTTTAAAGGGCCAGAGGATGAAAAAGGAACCAAGGATTAGGCCGAGTAAAAAAGTCATCGTGTGCGATTTATATTTTTTAAATAACCATTTAACAAAGTGCGTAAATACAATCAGACCCACCAAACATCCAAGAGCAAAGGCAACAAGGAAAAAGATAGAATCTAGCTCTAGAATATTGGAAAGTTTGCCGATCACGATTTGATACTCGCCTAAAACTAGCATAATATAAGAACCAGAGATACCCGGAAGGATCATTGCCGAGATCGCGATCATACCTGTAAGGAAGGCTATGAGCGGATTTTCTGAACCAGTTGTATCGCCCATAAACAAACTTGGAAGGATGGTAAGAGCTATGCCTGGAATCAGATAGATCCATTCTTTGATGCCGTGATTTTCTATTAATTTATAAGGAACAGATAAAGAGGGAATGATGAGTCCGATAAACAAAGCCAAGGTGGCTGCCGGATGATTTTGCAATAGAAATTGGATTAATTTTGCGCCGGAGATTACGGAGAGCAGCAATCCGAAGCCTAAAAAGGCTAAAAACCAAAAATCAATTCGCTTCATCTCCTTTCTGAAATGTTCTCGTTTCGTAGGATTTGTAAAACCTATGAGAAATTGAATAGTAACTGAAACTGTGATTCCATTGATCGATGTAATCGCTGTAATCAATCGATCGTAAAGACCGAGTATGAGAGCAAAAGTTCCACCGGACACTCCGGGTATCAAATTGGCAATTCCGATCAAAAATCCATTAAGGATACAAAATAGAATTTCTTTTTTAGTTAGTGGCATAGGAGAAAGAGTTTACAAACTAAATCTCTAGGCAAGATTTTTTCTGTAGTAAAAAAGCGCAAACCGGAGAAGGGAATAGACCGCAATATAGAGGCTCAAAATAAATAGAATAAAAATCGTTTCGGTAGGAAAGTTTTTAATCCACTTCAATTTGTACAAACTGTAAAAAATTGTCGCTGGTAAATTTGCAAGTATCACAAAAAGAGTTGTTCCAGATTTTCCAAGCCAAGTTTCCGTCAGCAACTGATAGAGATGTTCCCTATGCGCTAAAAAAAGATTCTTTTTCTGACACATTCGTATGATGATTGTTAGAATTCCATCAACCCAGAATACAGGGAAGAGGAAAAATAATTTTAAAAGTTCGAAGGATTCGTCTGATTCTTTGCTCACCAAAAGAGGAAAGGATACCAGAAGAAATCCAAGAACGAGAGAACCACTGTCGCCCATAAATAACTTTGCCTTTGGATAGTTAAAAAAGGCGAATCCAGAAAGGGCACAAAGTAACAAAGTTAACAGTAAAAAATAACTTCCCTTAGGTGCAAAGGCAGGTGAAAAAATTATCATCCAAAAAATTAAAGTCACAAAAATGGTCCCCACAAGATAAAGATCGAGACCATCCATGAAATTGACAAGATTTACAATAAAAACCAGAAGGAACCCACAAAACAAAATTGAAATTATCTGGTTTTGTATCAAATGTCCGAGCAGACTAATGCTTGGATTTAAACATAGAATCCAACCGAAACAAAAAACAAATTCAAGTAGGAGCCTTATGTTAGGCGAAAGATGGTAGAGATCGTCTAAAAAACCAACCATACAAAAAAAGATAGATCCGAGTATCAGGAGTTTTAGATGAAATGCGTTCGAAATAGCTCCAGGGAAGAGATAATAAGTAACGAGAAGATAAAAGAGAAATAAGGGAACAAAGATCATTCCGCCCGACTTTTTTGTGATTTCTGAGTGTAGGCTTCGTTCGTTGGGGATATCCTTGATGCCGAAGGAGCCAAAAACATAAGTAGCATGCAAAATGAGGCTAATTAAGGCTAAAATCGCCAGAATGACGGAAAATGCGAACTCCATTTCCTCTAAGTTTCCGAACTGGCCTCAATTTGGCAGTTTTTTATTGCAAAAATGAGTCCCCATTCCAGTTTTAAATTTATGTTTCAAGGCGTCTATACTGCAGTCATCACTCCCTTTCGTAACGGCAAAATTGATTATGAGAGTTATTTCAAAATCCTTGAAAACCAAATCAATTCCGGTGTGGCAGGGGTTGTACCTTGCGGCACGACAGGAGAATCCCCGACCCTTTCCTACGAGGAGCACAAAGAACTCATCCAAAAAACTGTCGAGGTAGTGGCAGGACGGATCCAGGTGATTGCTGGAACTGGCTCAAATTCTACGACGGAAGCCATCGAACTTACCGAAAGTGCCTGTGCGGACGGTGTGGATGGCATTCTCTCGGTAAATCCTTATTACAACAAACCGACGCAGGAAGGTATGTTCCTGCATTTTTCGGAAATCTCCAAGCATGCAAACAAGCCCATCATGCTTTACAATATTCCAGGTCGGACGAATGTCAATCTGCTGCCTGAAACTGTCCAAAGACTTTCCGAATTGTCAAACATAACAGCCATTAAAGAAGCAACGGGCGATTTAGGTCAGATGGCCAAAGTCATATCCCTCACCAAGCCAGAATTTACTCTATTATCTGGTGATGATAATTTGACCTTACCTGTTCTTTCCATAGGTGGGATGGGAGTCGTTTCCGTTGTATCAAATTTGTTTCCCAGAGCCTGTGTGGATATGGTCGCCCTTTTTCAGAGAGGCGACGTTGCCGCGAGCAGAAAGATATATTATAAATTATTGCCTGTCTTCATAAATGCCTTCATCGAAACAAATCCGATACCCATCAAAGCTGCCATGAGTTGGTTTGGATATTGCCAAAATGATTTAAGACTACCCATGACATCAATCACAAGCGGTCCTGGGGCGGATAATTTCAAGAAGATTGTATTTCAATTGAAAGAGGAAGGCATTGTCTAAGTTAAAAATTGGCCTGATAGGTGCGAATGGGCGAATGGGCAAAGCCATAATACAAGTTCTTGCCCAATCACAAAAATCAAGTTTGAGTTCTGCAACAGTCAAAGCAGGGTCCGTTTATATCGGCTTTGATTCTGGGATTCATTCGGGCATCAAGGAAACGGGTGTTATTTTTGATTCAGATTTAGTGGCTGCTTGTAAAGGTTCTGATGTGCTCATCGATTTTAGTTCTCATACAGGTTTCTCTGAAAACTTATCAATCGCGGTCGCTGAGAAAAAACCCATCGTAATTGGAACAACGGGACTTACAGAAGCTGAAAAAATGGAAATCCAAACAGCTTCCACACAAATACCTATTGTGTTCTCACCTAATATGTCTGTAGGTGTAAATTTATTATTTAAGCTCACAGAAATCGCTGCAAAAGTTTTGCAAGAGGATTTTGATGTTGAGGTCTTAGACATCCATCATAGGCATAAAAAGGATGCACCATCAGGTACGGCTCAGCACCTAAAGGAAGTTCTACTGCGCGCTTTTGATCGAAAAGAAGAAAATGTCATTTATGGAAGGCACGGGATGTATCCAGAGCGAGATCCAAAAGAAATCGCAATCCATACCATGCGAGCGGGGGAAGTGATCGGTGACCACACGGTCTTTTTTTTAAGCCCAGAGGAGAGGATTGAAATTTCACATAAAGCCCAGGACCGTAAAACATTCGCAGTCGGTGCGGTGAAAGCAGCGGAGTTTTTGTCGGATAAATCTAAGGGATTATATAATATGTTCGATGTCTTAGGAATTTAGATTGGATTTTCTTCGTGGTCTATATATCATTCCTTGGAGTAAAAATTACGTCTCGATAGGACTTGATATACTCATAGTTGCTTTCATTATTTATAAAACCTATACGACATTACGTCGGACGAGAGGCTTGCAACTGTTACTTGGAGTTGGGATAATTTGGATCTCGGGAAGTCTCGCAGAGTATTTAAATTTTGAATTATTAGAATGGATTCTTACAAATATCAGACCTGCTCTGGTCTTTGCGATCATAGTCCTCTTACAGCCTGAGCTAAGACGAATCACTGGAGATTTTGCTCGCATCAGACTGCTCAGATTGTTTTTTCTCAAGCCAGTCTTTGATCTAGACCCGATTATAGATGCTGTGAGGAGTATGGCCTCGCAAAAGATTGGTTCCCTCATCGTACTTGTCAAAGATATCAGCTTAAAAGAAATTTCTGAAAATGCTGTTAATATTGATGCAGCTGTCTCTTCTGAATTGCTTCAAACTATCTTCTTTAAAAATAGCCCTCTGCATGATGGAGCCGTCATCATCGAACAAAATCGAATTATTTCTGCTGCCTCTTATCTACCAATGAGTAGCAATCTTGAAATCTCTACTTTGGGTGCAAGGCACAGATCAGCGCTTGGTCTTAGTGAGGAGTCTGATTCTATTATCATCGTTACTTCTGAGGAAACTGGAGAAATCACGGTTTGTTTTGCTGGTGAAATGTTTCATCCGGTAAAACCTCTGGAGTTAAAAGCACTTGTGAGCGGATTGATGTCGGGAACAAAAAAAACTGCCAAAGACGATGAAAGAAAAAGAAACAAAGAGCGGGAAATCGGAGTCACTCATGATTAAAAGTATCATGGAAAAAATATTCCGAAACTGGAAAGCGAAGCTCCTCTCCTTATTAATTGCCGCGTTCTTTTATATAAATTTACAAAATTCGAAAATTCTTATAAAAACGATAAATGTTCCCGTTGAATATCCTAAGTTAAGTGGAAATTTATCTTATGCTAAGAATCCAGAAAAAACGATTCCCGTTCGAGTTGAAGGCCTTAAGGACGTTGTCAATTATTACTCTCAGTTTATGAAGGCAGTCATTGAAGCTGAGGATGTTCAATTTGGAGTCACTGAGGTTCCGATCAAAAAAATCGTCGGTGTTCCGAATGGTGTCAAAGTTACGAAACTTAAAAAAACGGTTCCAGTCGAAATAGAATCTCGGGGATTAAAAGTTGTTCCAGTAGAAGTTGTTTTTGAAGGGAATCCACCACCAAACTTTGAGAAGCTGACTCAAATCCTGAGCCCCTCTCGCGTGACCATTAGTGGAAAGCCACAAGATTTAGAGAAAATTTCGAAGGTTACGCTTCCTGAAATTAGTTTGAATGAACGAAGAGAGCCTTTCGCGAAAACCGTGAGAATTCCAGATTTACCTAAAGGGCTTAACGTTTTAGGGACACGAGATGTGACGGTAAATGTAAACATCATTCCACTTTCCTATAAAACGGGTGAACAGACTGCAGCGGGTATTCCTATCATATGTTCAGGACTTGATCCGAGGCTGGAAGCTGAATTCTCAGAGGAACAATTGGCGATCCGATATTTCTCGCTTAAGCCCATTCGTTCTGCACAAATCCTAACAGGGATTGTAGCTCAAGTGCCTTGCAATTACATCTATGATCCTATCAAAAAAAAGATCATTCCAGAACTCCAGCCCCAGATAGCGAAAGTTAGAGTCGTAAAAAATAAGGACCTTAAGGGAATTGAAATTCTTCAGACCAATCCAGAAAAAATTGAAATTAGATATCGTATCAAAGAAGGCATCGATATACCAGGGAACGACGGATCTGACCCAGAAGAAGGAAGTGGTCTTGAAGATCCAAGTCATTGGCCTGGTGCTAGTAAATCTTAGTTAGCTTTTAGTTTTGTTTTAAAAAATCGTATATTTCTTTAAAGCAAGCTTCTGGATTTTCCCATTGAGGGTAATGACCGATTTCCTCCCATTTGATGATCTTTCCGTTTTTGATGGGCATTTTTTCGATTTCGGTTATGAGATGTCTCCCGCTCACAGGATCGCTTCCCCCATTGATAAAAAGAAGTGGCACATCTGTCTTTGTTAAAACTCCTACCCAACGTTCCTGATATTGTTTTCTATCCTTGATGTAGTGTAACAGCTTATGTGCGATTCGAATGTTTCCAGGATAGGTAATAAGTTTCCAAAGAGTATTCAATTCACCAGCTTCTGGTTTAGTTTTCGGACCAAATACTTCACTGAATGCCTTAGCAAACTTTTTTGGATTGAATCCTTTGGAGAGAATCGGTCCAAGAATTGGTAATGTTAAAAGTTTTTGAGTAAAGGTGGGTCTATGCAGACTTGGGATTAGTCCTCCGTTAAGGAATACGGCACCATCGATCTCAAACTTTTTGGTTGAAGATTCCAAGTTTCGTGCTAAGAGCTCTTGACCAACGCTAACCGCATAATCATGAAAAACGAATTTCACTCTTTTTAGGGCATTCTTCTCAATAAAGGATTCAATGATATCAGTTTGTTCGAGGATGCTATATGTGTGATTTTTTGGTTTTGATGAATATCCGAATCCTAGAAAATCGATCGCATATGTATTAAAATGGCGGCTCAGACCTGCAAAAATTTTTGAATAATCCCAGGACGATGTTGGGAATCCATGTAACAAAAGTAAGTGATTTCCTCTTCCTTCATTAATATAGAATATTTGATGTTTATGGTAATCAAAGAACTTCCCACTTGCAAGCCATTCTGTCGCATTTCTTTTTGGAATTGTTTCTTGAGTCATGGTTAAAAGTGAATCAGTATATCTCAGTTTATGTCAATCAATTTGTAATTCTTTAAGGGCTTGACAGTGTAACTTTTAAATATCCTGCTTAGTCAGATGTCTTTATATCCTATTAAATACTTTTATGTGCCAGATGGACTCATGTCAGATTGGGATTATTTTTGGTACCAGTTCCCCTATGGAGCGCCAGGATTACTTACCTTTGTTGTTGGGATATTCTTAAGTTATTTTGCCTTTCAAAAGTTTAAAACATCTAATGACGACAATCGTAAATTTCATTTAAATTTGGTAATCGCATTCATCAGCTTTGGGACAACAGGACTTGTACTGACTCTTAGAGCTTGGATTCAGAACATTGACACACTTATATTTTGGAATGATGTTTTATATTTTCTGGTAGCGCCGCTGGCACCTTCGGGTTTGTATTTAGCATACTACATGACTGGCAGAAAGAGCAAACTTCTGCTATACTGGTCTTATCTACTTTGGTTCGCTTCCCTTTTTTTATATTTCGGAATCCTGATCGGAAAAGGTTTTGAGAGAGATTTTTTTACCTATACTTTTGGAAAATATCCCAAGGGGAGTATGTTTATCAAACCTTGGGGACTGCTTGCTCCTATCGCCTATTTTTTTCAGATTGTACCTGCTTTTATTAAACACTATGATCATATACGTCAAAACTACCATCTGTCTTTGTTCCACGGAGTTAATTTATTATTCTTACTCGTGGTCTTCAATGCTCCAAGTATCTTAGGCTATAAATTTTATCCGGGTGGATTTTTTCTCTTTATCCCCATGTTGATGGTTGCCTACGGAGTTTTTCGGTCTGACTTCTTCGATGTCAATGAGCTTCTATTTCAGAAAAACGGAATGTTCTACTTCCTTTTTGCCTTATTGTCATTCGTATTGATTTTTATCTCTTTTGGTGTATCTTTTGGTCTTTCTCCCATCTCTTATGAGGCATCAAAATGGTATCCCTGGGGGCTTCCCCCTGTCGTAAGTGTCTTTGCATCCGTTTTTCTTTCTATACTTGTTGCCGGGGCCAATCCATCTGCTCGTCTGAACCAGCTGTGTGCCTTTGCCTTAATACTTATGGGATTTTATGTCATACAATCAGTACCATTAAAGTTGAACGTCTCTTATGTGGTTCAACTTCGCATTTCACAAATAACCTTCGTAGCTTTCTCTTTTGCCCCGTCCATTATGGTAAGGTTAGTCTTTCAGGCTATCGCCAAAAAGGATCCAGTCTGGTTAAAGTACATCGATGTGTTATGTGTAATCGCTGCTCTGCTTGCACCATCACCTTATTTATTCGTCGGCTTTTTTGAATATCCATGGTCAAGAGTCCATCATGGAGGACCAGCGGAAATATTGATTGGTTTTAATGGTGCACTTGCTTTTTTACTAGTGCTTTTTACTTTCCTAAAACATCGTGATTATTTGAATTCCGCATCAAAGTGGATCGTTGGTTCTTTTCTACTTTCAGCAGGTTTGTTTTTATTTGCATTACTTCCGTCTCATGGCATCCCCCTTTATCCGATTAGTGATTTTCAATTTATTCCTGCACTGATCTTGGGTTATTCGGTCTTAAGGCATGGTGCTTTATCCTTAGAAGGTCGGACCATTCAGCTCAGCCAAAAACTAGCCAATCTAGGTCTGGTAACTATGGGGATTGCCGGTATTCTTTATTTTCCACTCATTCGAGATCAGTATGGTATGGGCGAATCAGCGTTTCACCTAATGATGATCGTATTACCTCTCATTTTGTTTAATTACTTAGTCATCTATATCATGTCGAGACCTCTGGCGGAAGAACTTGATATCAGTTACTTTTTGTTAGATTTAGAAAAACAGAAGGCAGATGAAGAAAGAGAGAAGGCGCTCATTGCTCAGGATAAGTCCGAGATCGCCATGGAAGAATCAGAGAAATTGCTTCTAAATATTCTTCCGTATAAAGTTGCACAAGAGTTGAAGGAAAAGGGATCTGTAACACCTGCTAGATACGAAAAAGTAAGCGTTCTTTTTACTGATTTTAAAGGTTTTACGAAAGTAGCCGAAGGTATGGATGAACAAGAGCTTTTGCATGAGTTAGATGCCAGTTTCACTCAATTTGATGAAATTATATTGAGAAACAATTTAGAAAAATTAAAAACAATCGGAGATTCTTATATGTGTGCCGGCGGTCTGCCAGTATCCAACAAGACCAATGCGATTGATTCTTGTATAGCCGCCTTAGAAATTCAAAGTTTTATGAATCAATTGAAAGAAATTAAAATCGGATTGGGTCTCCCGTTTTGGGAATTGAGATTAGGAATTCATACGGGTCCCGTGGTTGCGGGTGTTGTGGGAAGATTTAAATTTGCCTACGATATATGGGGAGATACGGTAAACACTGCCTCTCGTATGGAATCAGGTGGTGAGACGGGGAAGATCAATATATCCTCAGCAACTCACGAAGAAATAAAATATTTTTTTGAAACGGAATATCGGGGGAAAATTCATGGTAAAAACAAAGGAGAAATGGATATGTATTTTCTCCATCGTTTAAAACCAAGGTATTCACAAGATCCTGAGGGCAAGGCACCTAACAAACTCTTTCGCGATATCTATGCAAAGATTCATGCAGGTGCCACTGTTCAATGGAAACATCAAAACAAAGATTAGCTTGCTTCCTCTTCTGCAAGCCAAGTGCGCAAAAGTTGAGCCACGTCCTCGGGCTTCTCTTTGGCAAGATTGATCGCGTTTTCGAGAAGTTCTCTTCTGAGTTTTTCGTCTAGAGAGAGCTCGACTTCTGCTCCCCCTTCGTCCATCACTCGAAGTGCTGCTTCGCGCATCATCTGCTGTTGCGCAGCGAGTTCTTCTTCTCTGAGCCTTCTTCTTCGTGCCATCTCTTTCTTGATCGCTCGGTAGACAAGAACTGCTAGGATAAGTAAAATGAGAATGATAAGTGAAGCAATGACCATATTACGAATGGCTCTTTGTTTTTGAAACTCTTCATCTTCGGCACGAAATTGTTCCGTTCTATCCTTAGGGATTGTAATGACACTGATTTGGTCACCACGAGGTCTCGTATAACCAATCGCAGCTTCCAAGTTTTTTCGGATTAATTTTAAATCAGATTCCGCAACTGGAATGTACTTTCGATCATACCCCATTCCATCTTCTCTTTCTTTCCTATCCCAGACCCCATCTACAACGACAGAGAGACCTATCTTATCAATTTTCCAAGGCTGGCGTTTGATATCTTTGACACGTTTATTAAATTCGTAATTATTTATATTTTCATCTTTCGAATACTCAGCTTTTTGGTAGTCCGTGTCTTTATAACCTGGTGGTAAATTTGGTTCTGTCCCGGCTGGACCATCGGGAGTGAATCCTCTTCCTTTGAATGCTTCCTTTGTTTCTTTTGAGGAAACTTTAAGAGAGTAGCCATCAACTAATTTTCGTTCTGAATAAGGTGTGTCAGGGTTATCATATTCAGCAACAACAGGCATAACTTCGTTTTCGGTCAGTGACTCTTGGTCCCAGTTGAGAACGTATTCGAATCTCGTGATATCAACCCTATCTTCACCACCTAAGTACCAGCGAAGGGTATTTCGAATATCAATGAGTCGTTTGACACGCTCTTCTTCTTCAATGCGTAATTTTTCTTGGACGATTCGTAATTCTAATCTTTCTTTTTCTAAATCTTCTTCAAAATCAGAAATGATCTTTCCGTCTGGATCGGCAACACTTACGTTTTCAGGTTTTAACTTTGGTACGGCGCGCGCTACCAAATTCACAATCCCTTTCACTTCCTTTTTACTTAAGCCTTCAACGCCTGGTCTAAAATGTAAGATGACACTCGCTTTAACAGGGTAGGCATTTGCTTCAAATAGATCTGCCTCTGGCATTGCGATGTTTACATCTGCCTTTTCAATGGGCCTTAGGGTCATTAAGGATTTTTCGATCGCACCTTTAAGAGCACGGTATTTTTTGATGTCTTTGTCGAACTGAGTTTCTGTGAATTTTTCAATATCGAAAAGTTCCCATCCGCTCACGCCAGCTGGGATTAAATTTTCTTGGGCGAGTTTGGTTACGATCTCTTGTCTGACATCTGGATCGACAGTGATCATTGACGTTTCGCTTGTACCGTAACTATAACCTAACGCATCAAGTTTTTTTGTTACTTCCGAGAAATCTTTTGGATCTAAGTCTTTAAATAATACGATGCGATTCCGAGTCGAAGAGACATTGGAGAGAATCACAACGGCTGCCACGATGACGAGAAGGACACCGCCTAAGATCATTTTTTTGGTCTTGTCTAATTTGTTGAAAAGATCTTTGATGTTATCGATAATTTTTTGCAGTGGCTCAGGCATACTTGTGGCATCATCCTATAATGGGACATAATGCCAGCTTTGGTCATTTTTGTACAAGTATTTTTCGTGATTTTCTCTTGCGATCCCAAGCCTTGCGGACGATTCTTTTGAAGTGGACTCGATTTATACCATTGATTGCAAGTATGCTGGGATTTTAGACGTGGCCTGTGCCTACCTTGTGGTAGAAGGTGACCGAGCAAGCTTCATAGAAACAAACACAACTCTTGCTGTTCCCTTATTGCTCGCAAAATTAGAGGCGCTCGGAATCCCTAAAGAGAATGTAGACTATGTCATCATCACGCATGTCCACCTAGACCATGCGGGTGGTGCCTCTGCCTTACTCCAAGCTTGCCCCAATGCAACCCTCCTTGCGCATCCAAAGGCCGCAAAACATATGATCACGCCTGAGAGACTGATTGCCAGTAGCATGCAGGTCTATGGGGAAGAAAATTTTAAAAAATTATATGGGGAAATCAATCCCATACCTTCCCAGCGAGTACGGGTCATGTTAGATGGTGAGACTCTCGTCTGGGGTGAGAGAAGTCTGAAGTTTTTGTATACACGGGGGCATGCCAACCATCACTTTTGCATCCATGATTCAAAATCAAATTCGATATTTACAGGAGATAGTTTTGGCATCGCCTATCCTGCAATGGAGAAAGGTGGCAGGTTTATTTTTCCGACGACCACTCCTACCGATTTTCATTCCGAGGAGGCAATACGTTCCCTTGGGCTGATTCTGGGCACGGGAGCAACGACAGCCTACCTAACTCATTTTGGAAGTATTCAGAATCTTGAAATACAATCGCAATATTTAAGAAAGGGAATCCTTCAGTGCCAAGAAGCCATAGATCATGCAAAAAAAATATTTCCATCAGAAAATGGTTCTAATAGAGATAAGGTGTATTTATTTTTCGTGGAAACAGTGAAAGATATGATTTCAACATTGGCGGAAGACCAGAAAGTTACTTTATCGGAAAATGATTGGCGCTTACTTGGGTTAGATGTCGATTTAAATGCCCAAGGTTTAGTTTTTGCTATGGGCCGAAATTTCTAAATGATTCGTATTTTATTTGTTATATTCTGTTTCTTTACCATCGTGTCTATTTTTTCCTGCATGACACCTAGCGAGATTGATCGGTCGAGCCATAGGATCCAATTGCGAGTGAAGTGCGATGAGTTTGATGATACATTTTATTATCCAACACCTCTCATGGAACGAAAGGACCTTCTCACTGTGCTTGCCGAACTTTCTTTAAAAGAAAATCCAGCAATCCGATTCATTTCCACAAACCAGACTGAAGAGATTATGGAAGTAAATGGAAGGAGAACGAGCTGGAAGGAGGCTTGGCATATCTATTTAAATGGGCAACTTCTTTCTTCTGAAGATTTAAAAAAAGGGGTCCGGGTCGGTGAGAAGGATAAATTGGAAATTCGGTTGGAGGCAACAGAACGCGTGTTTGGTATTCCTACCAAACACGAGGAATCTAAAGACTAGAAAATTATCTTAGTTGTGTTAGCTCTCTGTAAGCACGGATGAATCCGTCAGACATGGTTTTGGCGAAGGTTAGGGATATCCTTGCTTTTTCAGCCGCAATCATCACCTCATGAAGCTCCACCGAATTTGGATCGAAAACAATTTTTTGCGTCATCTCATCGGCTTCTACTTGTTGGTCGTTTACTTGTTCAAATGCTTTTTTCATGGCATTCGCAAATGTGCCCGCCACTTCATCGGGAGATTTCGCAATATCAGTTTTTCCATAATGCCTAGCATCCGTTCGTTGTACAGAAACCTTGTCGCCCTGGGGGAGAAGGGAATGCGGACGGACCGCAGAATTGATGCCACGCATAGAGGAAAAAGAAGAGATAGGGTCGATTGCCATAGGTTTTAAAATCCTTCCCTTAGAATGTCGGGAAGTCTGGGAAAAGCTTGAGTCAAAAATATTATGTCACAGAATTATTTTCCCGGGTATTGACCGAAAGGATCCTGGTAGGTGCGGTAGATTGGAATCTGGGGACGCGTTTTAGATAGACGAAATTTCGCGTACTTGGCTATGGAAAAGTCAATGGCATCTCCCACATAATAGCCGATCAAAGAGCCCCCATCGCAAGTGTCTGTATACGTCAATGGCACATTAAATTCTGTTTCAGCCTTAAATCCATATTCCAATAAATTTCCTGTACTATCCAAACGTATGAGCCCAAGCGTCGGGTATCCAGCTCGTCCCGGGAAGCTTGTGTCGTAACCTGGATCAAATAAAAAGGGTGAGAAAACAAAATATCCATCTTTTCTAGAGTCTTGGAAAATTTTATAGATCGAGCCTTGGTCGGCACCAGGTCCGCCAAGGTAAGTCACATAACTGGCATTTAATGTAGAGTTTAATTTAATCACAAATTGATCATAACTCCCCTGGTAGTTTCGCACCCGCACGGAATCTAGACCTACAAATTGTGCCGAGGTCACCCCTGCAAAGATCATCTCATTGGCTATTTCTGATTCTTTAGGGATGGGAAGGATGGGACTTGCTTGCGAGCTGCCCGAAAGTAAAAACGTATGTCGCAAATATTTCCCGTCGGAATCAAATTGTGCGATCAAAAATTCTTTTCTAGGAGTCGTTCCCGTATGATTTTGGACCACTTGGTTGTATCCGACATCCAATGGCTCTCGCTCAAAGCCATAAGTGTAAATCGTGTCAGTTGACGAGACAGAAACCTTCTCAACTGTGCGAATCTGAGTCGATGTGGAGCCTGCAAAAAAATGAACCCAGGTTCCGGTCCCTGTGGGTTTTAATCGCATGACAAAAGATGCATTTTCAGGGATAGTAGAAGATAATTTGATTACGGAACCGGTAAAGGATGAGAATCCATTGGAATTAGTTTCTCCACCTACAACAAGATCACCATTGCTTAGTTTGGCGATTGAGTATGCTTTATTATTTCCAGTGTTACTACCAAAGTAAGTATTCCATAAGATACTGCCATCTTTTGCCATATGGAAAACGGCAACATTGGTAAAACCGCTGATAAAATTATTGAGTGGTGATCCCACCGATGAGGATGCTGAGAAGGTCAAATAGACCCCGGAATCTGATTCGATGAGTCCGATCGCATTTCCGGCTGTATTGGCTAGTCCGATCGTTCTCGTCCATTCGAGCGCACCATTCGCAGTAAATTTAAAAAGGGCCGCGTTGCGTGAGGTTGTTGAATCTTCAGTCCCGATAAAAGCGTCTGCGTCCAGATTCTTTTCCGGTTTGAAAGTAGAGATGCCGAAGACATAGATCGACTTGTCTCTCGTCTGAATGATTTGGATCGGAGTGAGTGCCTCCCTTACCGTAACAGACCGGTAGGCGGGTTCATATTCAAATTGAGTCGTGTCACAAACGGCAAGGGGACGGATGAACTCCTGCCATAACAAGCGCTCGAGACTAGCCTCAGACCTGGTATCTCCAGAATTTCGTAGATCGGAGGGATTGCAAAAAAAAAGGCACAGACCGATGGTAAACCCAAGGAAAAGGTAAATAAATCTCGATTTCATGGCTGTGATGTTGTCCCTAAGGGAATAACATGCAAGGAAGTCATAGATTGCAATTAAAAATCAAAGTTTTAGAATTTCATTTCGCAATAAATCAAACAATGATCCGAGTATTTAGGCCCTTCCGATCTCCATCGCTTTATTGAACATCGCTTTGGTTCCATTGATCATTTGCACATTGGCCTCATAGGATCTGGATGCAGAAATCATATCTGTCATTTCTGTTACAATGTTGATATTTGGAAATTCCACATAACCTTTTTTGGGCCCTGTCTGAATGGCATCTGGATGAGTGGGGTCATAGGTAAGCCGAAGAGGGCTCATATCCTTTTCAATCTTCATGACCTTTACACCTTTGCCTTCGCCAGGAGAAACTCCAAAAGGATAAACAGGGCTGTTGTATTTTGGTCGCAAGTTGACTGGGGTTAAGATGACCCGATCTCTTCGGAAAGGGCCATCTCCATTTGTATTACGAGTCGTCGTCGCATTAGCAATGTTATTCGAGATAACATCCATACGAAGTCTTTGGGCCGATAGCCCAGTAGCTGAAACATTGATTGAATCAAACATGCCCATATATTATTCCTAAATCCTATATTCCTAAGTACTTCTCATGACGATATTGAGGAGTCGATTGTTTTGATTGAGACGCTCAATCATCAAATTATAAGTCATCTGGTTTTGGTTAGCTTCTACGATTTCCTTTTCAATATCCACATTGTTTCCATCAGGTCGCATGGTTGTCAGATAATCTGTATTTACTTTAGGTTTTACATCCCGGTAATCTAAGGGTTTAAAAAATTCTATGTGTTTTTCGTTTGTGATTTTGGTGGGGACAGCCTTTTCTTTTTCAATCTTTTCTGATTCAAAAGCTCGTTTGAGTGCTGATTCAAATACCACCTCGGATCGCTTGAAATGAGGGACATCCGCATTGGCGATGTTATCTGTTAACACCTTTCTTTTGGTCATCCCAGCGTTTAAGCCTCTTTCCAATAGATCTTGCGTTTTCATGAAATGCGTTTCTGCAAACATAGATTCCCTCTTGGTCTAAGTTTCGGCCGTTTTTCCTGCCGGGATAAGCACTTTATGTCCCTTCTCGGCAAGTTTTTTCTCCCGATTTTCGGTCACTTCCTGGTAGTATTTCTCGTAATAAGGGAAGTTTGTGCCCATGAGACGGTCCCAAACATTAAAATAGAGGCTGTAATTGCCTTGGAACTTCTGGTGGTGAAGGTTGTGGTGAGTCGAGGTGTTGATCCATTTCGTGATGGGATGTGTCGCCCAACCTTTGGGAAAAAATTCATACCCGAGATGCCACCATATATTCAATACCATCGCGTAAAACGTATGGAAGAGAATTACATAAAAGTGAATGGGGACCACTGTTACAAAAAGCACTAAGTAGATACTTTCTAAAAATGCCTCTGTGATCTGAAAACGATATGCTGCCAGAGGAGAAGGATTCACAGACATGTGGTGCTCAATGTGGACATGAGGATAAACCTTTTTGATATGGGCAAATCGATGCATCCAATAAAACCAAGTCTCATGCCAGATGGTAATGAGGATAAAACTTAATGTAACATACCCCCAGGCAGCAAGTCCGTTGATTTCACCAAAATAAACACGATTTGGTATCAACTTCATTTTCGCCAGGGTAATGTTTGTAGTAGCAACGAGAGTGAAGACGATGAGCGTAATGGCAGACTGCCGAAATTCCTTCCATACTTTGTCCATTTTCGGAAAGGTTTTCTGAATGCGAAAGGGCTCAAAATAATCCTTTTTCCAAAGATAGAGCAACAGAAAAGCAAAACCTGCAATCGGATAATACCGAATGAAATTTAACGTCAGTTGGATGGTAGATACTTTTGTGATGCAATCCATCACGAGTTCACATTGCACTGGACCCATAAGAGCCTCCTACATTTGAAACCAGTGTATCAGGTAATGAAACTGGATTCGACCGAGTGTATCCATTCGGAAGAAAAAAAGATTCCGAAACTATCCATTCGGACGTATGGATTTTCGATATTCCGTGGGACTCATACCCGTTTCGCGTTTGAAGGCATCGTAAAACGTAGATTTGGAGGGAAATCCAACTTCATATGCAATAGAAAGAATCGTCTTTTCTGGAGCATTTTTGCAGAGTTCTTTCGCCTCGCGGATGCGGTAGTGGTTGATGTAGGCAAAAAAATTCTTTCCTAAATGCTGGTTTAAAAATTCGGAAAGCTGGTGTTGGGAGACAGCAAGTTCTGCAGAGAGTTCCCCCAAGTTGATTTCATCATTTCTGTAAATCTTGGACTCTTCCATAAGGTGAGTCAGTCTGAGGCCAAGATCCGTTACATCTACCGATTTTAATTGAGTGATCTGGTATTTTTTTTCTTCAATGACGATTCGATTGATTTCACCTAGGATCTCGGGATTTCTTTGTCTGAGTAAAAATACTAAGATGAGGATGATGCCAATGATTCCAGAGACAAGATCAAGCCCGTGTCTCTTGTGATAGTAAAGCGTGAAGAGGCCGATCACTGAGGCAAGTGTGCCTAGGAAAATGACATAGAGAACAAGTCTTAGGTGAGCTGATTCTCTTACGGTCTTCCAGCGCAAGTATCTGAACAGCTGACCGAATACGATGATGCTCGCAATAAAAATGGGACATACTGCGATGGTGATTGCAAGTTTCACAAGGAAAGGAACTCCCAGAGTCGGAAAGTTTGTGATGGTTTCAATCTTTTCAGCTCCCGAGAGCGAATAGAAAGGTAGCAATAGGCAGACTACAGCAAAAGGAGGCAATGATTCATAAATTCTAAATTTAACAGTGTTTTTTCCTTCTGTCCAAAAAATAGAAAAGTAGCGAAATAGAACAGAACCAAAAAGAGAAGTGAATGGCAAATGGAGCATGTAAAAATATGGAAAGTGGACATAACTCCCGCTTGCAATATAAAAAGTATGAGACTGAAATATGGCCGCTAAGAAGAAAAGGCAAGCCTGGATATAGGCTTGGGAAGATTTTTCCTTCACTACGAGTTCACCCAAAGTAAAGAGAAGTGCAAGGGCGGCTGAAAACGCGATGAAATAAAGAAAAAATGGATTCATTGCTAGCTACAATCAACAATGCGCCGCTCTCGTGAAAATCAAAATAAAATCACTTGCCAGATTTCATATCACACGTATGATTTTGGCTATCCCTGTGGCAGAAACTGGTAAATCGATTCGACTCCTTTGGGAGGGTAGCGTATTAGAAGTTTACCTACCGACTATTTTGACATTCCGCCAAACTCCCGCTATTTGGAAAGGCTCGGTTTTTGAGCTAAAAGGGCGGTCTCCTTCCTTAATACGAGTATTTGCATCCGAACTTAAAGTGGCGGATAGTTCTGGATTTGCATTTTTGCAGTTTCTAAAAAAAAATCAAGATTCAAATGGAAATAGATTCGAAATACTTGAGTTAGGTGAGAAATTCGCCCCTATGTACCAAGCGGCGACTGGTAAAAGTAAAACTCTAGAATCCTCTCAATATAAACTTGGCTACTCTGAAAAAGTAGGAAAATATACCATAGATTGGTTCAAGGAATTTACCTTTCTTGTGGCCTTCACTGGTGAACTTACGGTTTCTTTTTGGAAAAGTGTTCTTCACCCTTCGCGGATTCGCTGGAAAGATGTCTTTCGTGTCTCCGAATCCATGGGTGTGAATGCATTTCCCATCATTGCGATGATTGGATTTTTGCTAGGTCTCATCATGTCTTTCCAATCAGCTATCCCTATGCGAAGATTCGGCGCCGAGATTTTCGTCGCAAATCTAGTAGGTCTGTCCCTGTTCCGTGAACTTGGCCCCTTAATGACTGCCTTCATCCTTTCAGGAAGATCTGGGTCTGCTTTCGCCGCAGAACTTGGTACCATGAAGGTATCAGAAGAAATTGATGCTCTTACTACGATGGGTCTTCCCCCAGTTCAGTTTCTCATCGTACCTAGGTTAGTTGCCTCTTTGATTATGACTCCACTGCTTACTCTCATCTTTAACTTATTTGGTCTGATTGGCGGTGCGGTTGTACTAATGAGCTTTGGTTTTCCTTTGGTCACATTCATCAACCAAGTAAACGTAGCGGTCGGTTTTAATGACATTGCGGGTGGTATGCTCAAGTCATATTTTTTTGGTATGATCATAGCAGCCATTGGATGTTACCGGGGTTTGAAGACAACAACAGGTGCCGGAGCCGTAGGTGAATCAACCACTGCTGCCGTTGTCGGTTCCATCATTTTAGTTTCTCTGTTAGATGGAGTATTCTCGGTGCTTTATTTTTACATGGGAATATAAAATGGCTGAAAGCATCATCAAAGTTCAGCATCTAACAACAGGTTATGGAAATTCTGTAATCATGAATGACATTTCCTTTGAAGTAAATCGAGGCGAAATTTTTGGAATTTTGGGTGGCTCAGGCTGTGGCAAATCTACCGTTTTAAAAAATATGATTGGTCTAACTCCACCGATGTCTGGCAGTATATTTATCGAATCAGACGATATCGTCAAAGCTAGTGGAGTGAAACGAATTCATATCTGGAATAAAATTGGGGTGATGTACCAGCAAAGTGCCTTATTTGGTTCCATGACACTCCTCGAAAATATTAAACTACCGCTGGAAGAATTTACCAATTTACCAGTTGAAGCCATGGATACGATCGCCAAGATGAAATTAAAATTAGTTGGCTTAGAGGCATATGCCGATTTAATGCCTGCGGAGTTATCTGGTGGGATGAAAAAAAGAGCTGCGATAGCTCGTGCGATGGCCATGGATCCTGATATTCTTTTTTTGGATGAGCCTTCGGCAGGACTAGATCCAATCACCAGCGTGGATCTGGATCATTTAATCATAAGACTTTCACGCACACTAGGTGTGACGTTTGTGATTGTTACTCATGAATTGCCCTCCATCTTTACTATGGCAGACCGAGTCATCGTGCTTGATAAAGAATCGAAAGGGATTATCGCCGAAGGAAAACCGAAAGATTTGAAAGCGAAAGCCAAAGGGTCATTTGTCTATAGATTTTTTAATCGTATTCCGCAGGAGGAAGCTTAGGATGGGTTCAGCTAATTCTAGTTACTTGAAGGTGGGCATTTTTGTGCTCGCAAGTTTTTTTATTTTAATAGGTTTCATAGTTACTTTTACAGCAAGTGCCTTCTTTCAAAGATCTGTGAAGCTCGAAACATACTTCGACGAATCAGTCCAGGGATTAGATATCGGGAGCCCCGTCAAACATCGAGGAGTGAAAGTGGGATCAGTAGAAGGGATCACTTTTGTTCAAAATGAGTATAAAAGTAAATTAAATGAGGAACAATCAGAACTCTATGGAAGGTATGTCGTGATCAAAATGTCTGTTCCAGATTTTGTTAAAGAAACATCTGGCGACGATATGAAACATACTGTTGAAAGGATGATTCAATCTGGCTTGCGAGTCCGGCTGGCATCTCAAGGGCTAACGGGCACAGCTTATCTTGAAGTGGATTATCTAAATCCTGAAAAAAATCCTCCGCTTGCTATATCATGGACACCAAAAACAATTTACATACCCTCTGCCCCAAGTACGATTTCTCGGTTCACGGCCTCGGTTGATAAATTTTTTGACAAACTTGAGAAGGCAGATGTCAGTCGAATTTTAGAGGGTGTAGATGACCTCATCAAAAATTTAAATGCTACAGTCACGCAAGCAAACCTTGGGGCGATTTCTAAAGAGGCCGTTGGGTTACTCTCGGATTTAAGAAAAACCAACCAGGAAGTTAAGAGTTTGATTGCCCAACCCGAACTTCAGAACACTCCTAAAAAATTAGACCAGACGATCACGCAATTGCAAGGTACGATCAAAAGACTTGATACGATCCTTGCTTCCAACCAAGGTGATATCGGTTCAGCGATTGAAAATTTAAGAATCGCTTCAGAAGATTTAAAAGAAGTAACTGCCAATGCTAAAAAATATCCATCCCAACTTCTTTTTGGTGAAGCACCAAACAAATCAAAATTATGGAAATGAAATTTAATATACGTATGATCTTTCGAGTCGTTTCAATTTTTTTAAATCTAATTCTGTTCTTTGGATGTTTTGGTATGACCAAAACTTATCCCGAAAAGAAATATTTTTTGATCGAGGTAGAAAATCCAGTGCAGACGATTTCAGCACCTAAGGGGTCTAGTTTTAAAATCCGACGCTTTTCTATCTCTCAAAGGTTTGAAGGAAAAGAGTTTGTATATCGCAAAGATAATGTTAACTTTGAATCAGATTTCTATAATTCATTTTTCATTTCACCTTCATCAAATTTACGGGAAGAGTTTACAAAGGCACTTCTGGCTTCAAAGATCTTTGAATGGGATGCAGGTCAAAACACTCGCATAGATCCGACTCATTATATAGAAATCTCAATTTCTGATTTATATGGAGATTTCAGAAGCAATCCGAAAGCCGTTTTAAATATGGAATTATTTGTCTACACGGAAACAAATTCTATCCCCAATATCATTTTTAAGAAATCATATAAAAAGTCAGTAGACATTCAAACAAAAGAAGCTGGCGATTTGGTAGCAGGTTGGAACCAAGCTTTGGGACAAATCACACAGGAAATTGGCACGGATTTAAGAGATAAGATTTTTACTAAATGAAACCAAGTCAAACGCAGGTTCGCCTTGCCATTTTAGGTGGAGGGGCAAGCGGATGTTTTGCGGCAATCCAAGCGCATGCGTTTTCAAACGGGAATATTCGAATCACCATTTTTGAAAAATCGAGGGAACCACTTTCGAAACTAAAGGTTTCTGGTGGCGGTAGATGCAATGTCACACATCAACTTTTTGATCCAGAAGAATTGGCAAAAAAATACCCTCGTGGAGAAAAAGAACTCCGGTGGGCTTTTGAAACATTTCAACCTAAAGATACGATTGAGTGGTTTGGACAGCGAAATGTGCCTCTCAAAGTGGAAGCCGATGGAAGGATGTTTCCCGTATCCGATGATTCGCAAACGATAATCGACTGCCTGATCGGAGAGATTAAGGATCGAAACATTAAGCTTTTGTTAGATGAAAATGTCGTATCTGTTCACACGGATGCGGAAAATCCAAAAGGAAGGTTTCGGTTAAGATTTGCAGATGATAGAGAAGAATTTTTTGATATCGTGCTCATTGCCACGGGTTCGAATCGGAAAGTTTGGAATTGGATGGAGGCACTAGGTCACAGCATTACGCTGCCTGTGCCTTCGCTATTTACATTAGGAATTGAAAACTCTGATATCATCACACTATCTGGATTGTCAGTTCCCCATGCATCCATTCGTATCCTACCAAAAGGGAAGGCACAAATCGGTCCTCTGCTCATCACACATTGGGGATTTAGCGGACCCGCAGCGCTTCGACTTTCCGCATTTGAGGCCAGAGTTTTATTTGATGCCGAGTATAAGGTAACCTTAGAAATAAATTGGTTAGGCGATCGTACATCGGTGGAAGTCGAACAGATGTTGTTAGATTTGAAAGTAAGTGCGAGAGTAAATAAAGTGATGAATCAAAAATTGAATGAGATTCCGAACAGACTCTGGGAGTGGTTCCTAATTCAAAGCCATATTTCGACTGAAAAAAAATGGGCGGATGTTTCCAAACAAGAAATCAAAAGTCTAACAGAGATATTGTGTCGTTCTAAATTTCAAATGATTGCGAAGGGCGTTTTCAAAGAGGAATTTGTAACTGCGGGTGGAATCTCAAGAAAGGATATTGATTTCAAATCCATGCAAAGTAGAAAGATTGAAAATTTATATTTTACGGGCGAAGTGATAGACATCGATGGTATTACTGGAGGTTTTAACTTTCAAAATGCTTGGACAACGGCGACACTCGCAGCCAAGCACATTGCTTCTTTGGTTATTTGATTTTATGAATCTGGATGAAATCTACTGTTTGGGCCACAGATCCAGGAGCTCCAGAAAGGATTACTACTTGATCTCCCGTTGCAAGCTTACCCTCGCTTTTTAGAACCTTACTCATAAACGCGATCATATCTGGGAATTTTTCCATGATAGGCATCACATAAGGAACAACTCCCCAATACAATTTCATCTTTCGGGAAGTTCCTAGAAATGGAGTGAAGGAGTAAATCGGTTTGATCGGCCGAAATTCAGATGAAAGCAGAGAAGAATACCCTGACCGAGTAAAGTTAATGATTGCCTTCGCATTGATCCCGCGTGCGATGCTTTCTGCCGCGTTTCCTAGCGCAGTTCTCTCTACTTCAAAGGCTGTGCGATCCATTTGTCTAAGATGAATTAGGTGGATGTGAGATTCTTCGGCAGCTTGGATGATTTTAGTCATTACATCAACTGTTTCAACGGGATACTTACCGGATGCCGTTTCACCTGACAACATAACTGCATCAGTACCATCCATGACGGCATTGGCGACATCACTTGCCTCTGCGCGGGTAGGCCTTGGGTTATCAATCATCGTTTCAAGCATCTGAGTTGCAGTGATTACTGGTTTGCCACGTTGGTTAAGTTTCGTGATCATTTCCTTTTGGATGATGGGGACAAATTGTGTATCGAGTTCAACCCCGAGATCTCCGCGAGCAATCATCACACCATCACAAGCATCAATAATTTCATCGATGTTTTGAATCGCCTCGGGTCTTTCAATTTTTGCGATAAGTCCAGCGAAACTATCTTTCATGAATTGGCGGGCTTGCAATAAATCCGCCGCTCGTCTAACAAATGATAGCGCGATATAATCAACTCCCAACCCGAGAGCAAATAACAAGTCTTCAATATCTTTTTCTGACAGGGCAGGTGCAGAGATCGGTGTTCCAGGAAGGTTGATGCCTTTATTATCCTTGAGAGTCCCGCCTATCACAGTCTCGAGGAGGGCACGCTCTTTTGTTTTTGATTTTACGACAAAGGATAGTTTCCCGTCATCAATCAGAAGTTTATGTCCCACATCAATATCATTCAAGATGTATTGGTAGGTGCACCCGACCTCTTCAGATGTCCCTAAAAAATCTCCTCGATTATTGATATAAATCTGGTCTCCTGTTTTTAGTTCCAAGGGTCCATGAGTCAGCTTTCCCGTACGTATTTTGGGACCTTGCAAATCAGCAAGAATCCCAATGGAGACACCGGCCTCTTGCTCGCATTCGCGAATCAATTCATAGATCTCTTTATGGTATTCATGTGTAGAGTGAGAAAAATTCATACGGCACATATCCATGCCGGCATAGATTAAATTTAGTATGGTTTCGCGATTTGCCGAGGCAGGGCCAATGGTACAGATGATTTTCGTGCGTTTGAGAGGGAGCTTTCTTTCTTCAGGCATGTCCCAAAGTTTACTCTTTTTTTCAGATCCTGCAAGCAAATTGCTCAGATTGGTTGACTTGAAATTTTTTTCATCTCAATATGAAAGAGATGGGTTTACAAGACTTAGCGTTAATTTACCACTCTCAGTACAATCTCGATCTGCCAGGGCATATTTTTCCTGCACATAAATATTCGCATCTTTACAATCGAGTGAAAAAAGATCCGGTTTTCGCCTCCTGGGATATCCTCAGACCCGAAAGAGCTCTCGATCATGATCTGGAGTTAGTTCACACCAAGGAATACCTCGATGACCTCTTTGGGTATGAGCACACCGATAGAACCATATATTCCGAGCTGCCATTAAATCAAAACATTGTTAGTAGTTTCTGTTACGGCGTTGGTGGGACTGTCATGGCCATGGAGCTGACCAGTAAATACAAGTTTGCTTTTAATATGGGGGGAGGCTACCATCATAGTTTTCCTGACCGTGCAGAAGGTTTTTGCTATTTGAATGATGTCGCAATTGCAATAAAAAAATCAAAAGAAACATCAGAAAATCATAAAGCACTGATCATCGACTTAGATTTACACCAAGGCAATGGTAATTCTTATATTTTCCAATATGATGACAATGTTTTCACATTTTCTATGCACCAAGGAAATATATATCCTAGAAAAGAAATTTCGAATTTGGATGTGCACTTAGAGCCTGGAATAAAAGATGATCGTTATCTAACATTGCTTAGGGATTCACTTGAAAAAATTAAAGCATCATTCCAGCCTGATATTGTTTATTATTTGGCAGGTGCTGACCCTTATGAAGATGATTCCCTTGGAGAATTGAAAGTCAGTATGAAAGGATTAAAGGAAAGAGACCAGATGGTTCGCTCTTACTGTACAAATCAAAATATCCCTTGTGTCATTACACTTGCAGGAGGATATGCCAGAGATTTTCGAGATACGGTCGAAATTCATTTTAATACCATCGCTGCCTTTGGTGAAATTTGATGGGAATTTTTTCATCTACAGATAAAAAGAAAGGAAATTCTGAATGGCTAAATTTAGATGAACTAACGCTTGTTGATGTTTCGAGAGAATTAAATACTTCACTGAATATGGAACCGAGATTGTTCAATAGGTTTCGAAAGGATGAAGTTGAAGATCTTTTTAATGAGGCAGGAGTTTTTAAGGCCATACAGACGCGAGGATTTCCAAATTCTGAACTCTCAATCGAAGTGTTAAATGATTATGACAATCGAGTTTATGTAAAAACAAAAAAAGGGAAAATCTTAATTCACATGCGATTGAAAGTTTCTCAATTCCACTTAAAAGGGGATGATGAGCATTTCCCTATGGTTTATATTGATTGGCTACTCACTCAGAACTTAAATTTTACCACGGATAAGATCAAAAAAGAACTCTATTTTGGACAAGAATACCCAGGTTTAAATGTTTTTACTGAACTAACAAACTTTATACGAATGCTTGCTAAAAAATTAGGAACTTCTGGTGCCTTCAACGTACCTGAGTATTTTCATGATGCCGTACTATTTGCCCGAAAATTTCGCTTCATTGATCCGGAAAAAGAAGGCAGTTTTCGCGCATTGATACAGTCATTTCGAGGCGTAAATCTCCGTTTGCTATCTTCTCATATTCACCAAAACAAAGTTTGTTATGAAAATGGGGAAGCTTATGAATGGAAATATGGAGAAATGATATCCTGCACGGACATTTACTTAGAAAAGAAGGTTTTCGATGAGAGTTACTATAAAAAGGTGGATGATATAAAGCAAAAACTGAAGTTCCGGCTAAAGGATACTCCAGAATAGAGCAAAAAAAAATATGCCAGATTATTCATTTAAACCTGAAATTCTCATCATTGACGATGATTCGGAAATTTGTGAAACTCTTGAGCTACTGGTCAATGGACTGGGATATTACGTTCGCTATTTTACAAATCCTGCACAAGGCCTTGAGTATTTCGAAAGAGAATTGAATCCGATTGTTTTTTTAGATGTGAATATGCCACAAATGTCGGGTCTTGAGCTATTGCCAAAAATCAAAGGGATTGATTCAAAAACACAGGTTCTCATGATCACGGGAGAAAGGGACATTCAAACGGTTGTCACTTCTCTTTACCATCGGGCGACAGATTTTATACTCAAACCATTCGAAATAAAATCGATTGAAAATTCCATTGCCAGATCTATTGAATATTATGGTTTTCTGAAAGAAAAGGAATCTCAAGAAGAGGCACTCACTCGTGACCTTCGGTTGGCTTCTCGTATCCAATCCAAAACGATGAATTTACCCAAACTCAGCCATCAACTACTCGGAGAAATCATTCCTCTCAGTTTTGTGTCGGGAGATTTTTATCAAGTAATCGGTCTTGAAGAGGATCAGACTCTCATTCTCATGGGAGACATAGAAGGTCACGGAGTTACTTCAGGTTTAATTAGTATTTTGATGACTACGATTCATAAAGAGATTTCTCGATCTGGTCAAATCCATCCTGGTAATATTCTGACCCGACTGAATCAAGAATTATGCCATGAAATCGGTACTCATAGTATGACGGCAATCAGTCTCCTCGTGGATCATAAGAATCAACTGATTCGTTATGCGAGAGGAGGTTTTCCTTTTCCGATATTATTTAAGAAAGATTCTGATCAATTTGAGGTTTTACAGGAAAATTCAGGGCAAATTCTCGGAATTTTAGATTCCATTACATTTTCTGAAAAGGAAATCTCCGCTAATGCAGGCGATACACTTCTCATTTATTCTGATGGGCTTCTCGGCTCAACTTCTCATCCTTTAGTACAATCCTTGTTGCAGATCGCTCCAGGTGAAGACAGGACTATGAGAATGAAAAATGAAATCAATACATTTACTGATTTTCTGAAAACGTACTCTAAAGCTCAAGATGACATAGGTTATATTCTTTTAGAGATTTGATATAAGCAGTATTTGTTATCGTAGCTTTCGTTAAAAAATCCTTAATCCAAATTTTATCATTTAATTTCCCAGTGTCGGTTCCCTCTTGGAATTCTTTTTGAAGTGCTTGGAGAGTATTGATCAATTCATTTTTACCAGTAAATTCGCAAATCCTTCTCGATATCTGAATCGATTTATAAAAGAAAAAATCAGTTTTTGCATAAAACTTTTTTTCGGTTCTAGGTAACCCGCTTATTTTTATTCGATTCTCGGATACATACTCATGAACAATTTTTTGTGTGAGCAATACCTCTTTGTTTTTAGCCTCATCTAAATAGTTTAGATGTCGAGCCTGAAGAATCTGAATCGTAAATGTAAAGAGCAGTACACTAGCAAATTTGATGATTAGAAAACGATGTTCCGTTAGCAAATGGTAGCCGAGAAAAGCGAACGGAATCCAATAAAATCCGATCATATCCCAATCAGAAGGAAAACCCAACATTGGATTAATGATAAATCCATTCACCAAAAAAGAGACTATTACCGATAAAATAAATTTGTTTTCTTTTTTTTGAAAAAACGATTTTAGAATAGATCTTTCAAAAAAATAAAAATAAGCAAGAATTAAAAGGGGGACTCTCGAATTGTACCACATGACGGCCGTTATTTCTGTGAGATGGTTAAGAGAAATTAATCTTTTCCATGGATAAATAGGTGGATGTAGTAAATGACTGCTTTTACGATCCAAAGTTGGATCATGTAGAAAGAGTAAATAACAGAAACCCAATAGGAGGATGATACCTCCAATAAAGCTACATTTGATTAAGTCATTCCAACGCTTGTTTTTTGGTGAAAATTCTATCCATAGATAAAACAATGAAATGATTAAAAATCCGGAAACAAGATGTAGGTAAATTCCAAGAGTTACGAGGAGAGTCGAGTTGATGAGGAGAACGTTTGGTGATAAGTCGGTTTGGATCCACTGTCTGACATAAAAGATAAAAAGAAAGATGAATAGGCTGAGGATACTATAGTTTTCGGCATATCCGAAAAAAACCAAGAAACCAGACGATCCTAAAAAGAGGATGCTTTCAAATAGATTGGTTCTTTTTTGAGGACCAGAATTCAACTTCCAACCAAGAAAGGCTAAAAATATAGCACCACTCAAGAAAGAGACGATTTGATATGCGTACCTATTGTCATCATCGAAATTCCAGATCGATAAGATTCGAAATGCGAGACTATGTGAAATGGTTTCTAAAATCTCATCCATTGCAATTTGGGATCCGAAGAGCTCAGTCTCTAAGAGGTTTGTTTCTAGTAGAATGATCCCATCTCCCCAGTTTAAATTTCGAAAGGGGAAACATAACATGAAAAGGAAGAATCCAAGCAAAACCAATGTTCTATTTCGATTTAATACATTTTCAAAGCTAGAAAGAGTATTGGCAAGCGGACGTTGAAAAATGAAAGTCAAAGCATGAAAGCTAAAAAAAAACAAAGTAACCGAAATCACGATCGTTTGATCCAGATAGTCAAACCACAGTTTCGTGGGAAGAAAGCTAAAGAGTAGGGTTAAAATAAACGGGATGCTGAGAAAAAAAAATTGGTTCATTCGTATACCTTTTCGTAATAACTTTCTGGCAAATCTTTCTCAGTAACGTATGGGAAGTATCCTTTTCTAATATTAAAAAAGAAAACTTCTGGGAAACTAAAAAAAATGCTCTTAACACCATTCGTAAATTTTTTACCCCGGTCCCAGGGAGATGTAAATATTCCTGCCGTAGTGTGCCCCAACCCCCATATAATATTTGTGAGACCATAGACGGGTCTAAGGGCAACTGTATCATCCGTAAAAAGGAAAAACTCCTGGTCATAAGGATTTTTTTGATAATAACTAGAGATAGGAACGATATCCTCTTTGGTCCGCATAATGGGCGATAAAGACTTTGATTTTAGTTTCTGCAATCTAAAAGATAGGATTTCTTTCTCTTGGACCACTCGAAAATGATTTCTTACTTTTATGGCGGCGAGAAAAGGCACAAACGAGAAGGTGTTCGTTTTTTCGGAGATGGTTCCACCAAACACGTATTTTTGTTCGCTTGCCTCTTTATAAAATTGATTGTGATATCGAAAGATCTCTCCCGTACAATTCTGCAAAATGATATGATATGGGTAAATTTGCTGAACAAATTGCTCGTATTTCCCGTTCTGTTGTCGAATCATTTCGATTGTTTCTGGTTTTACGAAGTAAAAGGAAGGGTTTCTTTCGAATTTTCTTTTGCCTGGCAAAGAAGGGTAAGGCTCAAAGCTTACGATATCGAATTTTTTTCTCTGTAAAGAATCAATTTTTGCCATATCCTTTTCCCAATCTGAAAAAGCGAAATCTCCTGAGGAACCAAAAAATTGTCTCTTTGCGTGTTCGAACAACCGCAGTGACTCGTTTCTTTTTTCTTCGAGAACATGATCTGGGATCTCTTCGGCATCTTCGAAATAAAATGGATTGTATACTGCCTTTTTTGGAATCACGAAATAGCCTAATTTTAAACTTTCCTCTATGGCATGATTTCTCACGAGAAGGACAATCTCTTCCATTCCATTACATTTATTTTCTATGAAGAGACATGTTCGAAGTTGATTTTGTAAATTTGTACGAACGGAGATTAGGTGGGTCTTGTCATTTTCTTGCAGAGAAAATACTTCATTTTGATTGAGAATGATAAAGGCACTAGGCTCAAAGGATTTACCAGAAATCAAAAATTCACGAACAAATTTTTTTTGTTCCTTTTCCTCCCAAGTTTTGAAAAGCGAATTGTATTTAGTAGGTGGAGTTACATTGAGATCACGCCTGTCCGAGACTTCGGTTGATTTAAAATGATTTTCATTCTGCTTATAAAGTTTGTAAAAATCTATCGATATCTTTTGTAAGCGAGTCAGATCCTCTTGCATCTTCTGCAATTCGTTATCTGTGAAATCAATCGGTACATGTTCACTTTTTTCTTCTAGATTGAAGTAACCTAGTCCTGATATCGGATAGTCTGTTGATTCATTTTCTGCTAATGAATGTAAATGGCTGATAAAGGCAAGATCTGACTTTATGTCCTCCAGATTTTCGATCCATTTTCTTTGAATCAGGTAGGCCTCGTCCCAGTGTGATTTAAATTTATCTTTTGCTTCTGTAGGAATACCTAGTTCTAATAGATGGATGCTTCGATTTTCCCAGACAGTGTAATGAAATCGGAATTCTTCCCAAGGATCTCTGATCAAATGTAAGATTTTATCATTAAAATTGTATTGGAAATGATAGACTTTATTGCCGATCAGAAGAGCTGTATGACCACCACTCGATTGACCAGAGTTAGATAGGATGTGCAGGAAAGAGATATGTTCAGATTGATCCTTTGCTACGACGGAAGTAGTAACAAAGGATATTAGATAAACAACGATGAGTTGTTTAAAAATTATTTTAAAGATAGATATCCTTCTTTCAAAAGATTCGCCATAGTTTCATTGTTCTGTGCGACTCGTTCTACAATTATGTCAAATTCCTTTTGGTTGGCGCTAGCTGCTTTTAATCCTTGGCCTATTCCATAATATGTATTTGCATTGTTTTTCCAGTTCGTAATGCCATGTTCTTTTGCGATCATAGCAAGATCCTGTTCCATATCCATCTGCGTAGCAGGGTGTTTATGAAAAAGTACAATCGATGATTTTATGTCTTGGCGATACGCACTTTCTTTCTCACCTTTCGACTCACTTGAAATCGAATCGGAAATGGAAGAAACGCTGGTGCTCAATGATTTTAATAAAGCAGATGTGGAATCGGATGCAGAAAATGCAAATCTAGAAAGAGAGCCGGAAGCTGTATCGAGAGATGCACATTGCGAGAATACAATAGCGAGTGATAGGAGGAGACTGATTGGTAGAAGTAATTTTTGTTTCATATTTCCCTCAAAAAATAAATTACCATTTAGTTTAGAGTATCTTAAATTTCGGTCAAGGTTTTTTCAAGGGATTTCTGTTTAGATCGCAAAGACGACAGAACCGAAAGCTGGCAGCTCTATGTCAACTTTGTCTTTTTTCTGCGAAATTTCCAAATCAATAATTTTACCTGTCCAGAAATCAATATATGGCCCTTTAGATTTGATTGGTTTTGGTAAAGTGACAGAAATTTTAGCAGGTGATTCGGTGACATTCCAGATACCGATATAACCGGCAGGATTGTATAGACCTTGGGGAAAATCATTTTCAAAGATACCAAGTGGAATCGGAGTTTCTGTTTCGCATTCTGCATTGAGTTGAAATACTTTTTTAAGCAGAGTTAAGCGATCGAGTTCCAGTTTTGTCAAATCATCTGAAACAAGTAACATGCCGCCGGACACTCCCATGACCGATGCCATAATTTTAGTTTGGGCTTCTGTCATTTGGTTCTTTTTCTTACGTACTAGAAGGCAATCTGGATCATTCAGCCAAAGATTTCTGTGCATTGAAGCACGTGTTAGGTCATTTAAAAGTGCAGTTCTAGTGCAAAGTGCATTTCTATCTTTCAAAAAGACACGTAATCGTTCTGGTCCCCAATAAGGAGCAACATCACAAGAAATTCGCATCCCATCAAAAAAACCGACGGATGGTAACATGGGTGCGCCACAACCAAGTAAAAAAGTATTTTTACCAACAATTTTTCTAATCAAGGCGAGAGCTTCCATATAGCGCGCTTGAGGTGAAAGATTTTTTTTGTAAGTATCGCCAGGTAAAAGACCAGCATAAAGAAAATCTAATTTTAAGTATGGGTAGCCCCAATCTTTAACAATGGTAGTAAAAACTTTTTCAATGTAGGCAAGTGCTGTGGGATGAGTGATATCAAGCGCATAAGTATACCCTCTGCCCCATAATGGTTGATAGATGGCGGGAACTGGTTTCCCGTTTTCATCTTTAAGAATGGCCTCAGGAAACTTACGAAAAAATTCTGATTTCTTTCGAACTAAAAAGGGAGCAAGCCAGATTCCAGGTTTCAATCCAATCCGTTTGATCTCGTCCGCCAAAATGCGCATCCCGCCGGGAAATTTGTCATTGGGAACAAGCCAATCTCCGATTTCTCTTTGGTAGCCATCATCTATCTGAAAAAATTCTATAGGAAGATTTAGTTCTCTAACTTTGCTTAGGTTTTCAAATATAGTTTTTTGGTCTATTTTCGTGTAATAATAATACCAAGAGCACCATCCGGTGGGCACTTTTTTGGGGAGGGTAGGGGTTCCTAGTTTTTCGCCCAATTTTTTGAAATAATTGGCAAGAATGACTTCTGGAATACCGGTAAAGGACTCAATGAGAACCTTTGAAATGATGATCTTACTATTCGGACGTAAATCAGGTAGACAGTAAAAATCATAAATGGCAGACACCTTCGTGATGGCACCTTCAGGCGTTATGTGGGTTTTAAACTTCATCCCAAACTCGCCGCGATCGAGGGAAGCATACAAATGGCCTCTGGAGCTCGATTGTTGATAAAGGATCGTGAAATATTCCGAGATGACTTCTCCAGCTTCGCCTTTGTGTTTGGAATAGATGTTTTCTTGGGTGTACTGCAAAAAAGCAAGTCTAGGAGATCGATCCGCCTCGGATGCTTGCATGCGTTTAGAGAGAGACCAAGACTGATAGCCATGCTGGAAAGACTGATACCCTTCCCCATGTGGAATTTCGGATAGATCCAGTTCGAAAAAATCTACGCTAAAACCAACCTCGGGTCTTGTCGTTTCACGCCATATGAGCTTGGGCTGGATGACCGTTTCCGCCTTACTTGGCGAAGAAGATGTGAGATGTAGCTCAAATTTCTTGCATTCACTTTGGAAAACGCCTGGTTTTAAGGGTAAAAATGGGGAAAGAAAAATGTGGTCGTGTATGCGGTATTGAATTTTCATCGGAAAAATCTATTTGATGATTTAAGAGGAACCTTTTCCATAGTAAGCCATTATGACCCAAAAACGTTCAACTATAAAACCTGTTGTCTTTCAAGGCGATTTGAGTGATGAATTCTTTGATGCCTATAAGAAAGATGATAGACTTGCAGTCGATTGCGAGATGATGGGCCTCAATCCCAGAAGGGATCGACTCTGTGTCGTTCAGCTTTGTGATTCCAAAAATAGAATCTCACTTGTTCAAATTCTTCCGGGACAGAAAGACGCACCGAAGCTTCAAAAATTATTTGAATCCACTGAGATTGAGAAAATATTTCATTTTGCTCGCATGGATATGACCTTTCTGACTGCGAGGCTTGGTATCCATCTGAAAAATGTTTTTTGTACAAAGATCGCAAGTAAACTTGCTCGCACCTATACCGACAAACATGGATTAAAAGAATTAATACGAGAATTTTTTGAAGAAAATATCGATAAAAAAAATCAATCCTCCGATTGGGGAAAAAAGATCTTAACAAAGGACCAAGTTGACTATGCAGGAACAGATGTTCGCTTTTTAATTTCCCTTGAACAGATTTTGACAGAAATGCTCATACGTGAAAATCGATTTGCGATTGCCCAAAAATGTTTCCATTTCATCGAAACTCAGGTGGAACTGGATCTTTTAGAAGTTTATAATCTTTTCGAGCATTGATGGCGAAAAAACCTCCTGCCAAAGTATTCCAATGCAAGGTCTGTGGTGCTCAGTTCCAACGCTGGGCTGGAAAATGCGATACTTGTAATGAATGGAATACCATTGAGGAACTCATTTCTGGGGGAGGGGGTAGGTTTGAGGCAAAACAAATCGATACCTCCTCACCTCGAAAGTACCAAACACCTGTATCTGTTAGCAAAGTGGAAGAGGAGACCTTCCAGAGGCTTTCCACTTCCTATTCCGAGATGGATTTGGTTTTGGGTGGTGGGATTGTGCCGGGGAGCTTGCTTCTAATCGGTGGAGAACCAGGAGTCGGTAAATCTACTCTTGTACTCGAAATTGCACGTGGGATCTCTAAGGCTGGTAAGGTGCTCTATATATCGGGAGAAGAGTCAGCCTCCCAAATTGGAATGCGCGCAAGAAGGATGGGTCTTCATACTGACAATGTGCTTTTGTCCTCAGAAATTTATGCGGAGAACATTGCACAAATGATAGCAGATTTGAAACCTGCCGTTGTGTTTATAGATTCGATACAGACGATCCTTAAAGAAAGTTTGGTGAACCAAGCAGGATCTGTGACACAGCTCCGAGAAGCTTCTCAAGTATTTCTCGAAACAGCGAAGAGAACAGGCGTGCCAATCTTTTTGATTGGTCATATCACCAAAGAAGGGTTAATTGCCGGGCCAAAGGTTCTAGAGCATTTAGTTGACACCGTTCTCTACTTTGAAGGTGATCGGCTCAATTATTATCGCATTTTACGTGCCGTTAAAAATCGATTTGGTGCCGTTGGAGACACCGCCATTTTCGAGATGGCTTCTGATGGACTTAAGCAAGTACTCGACCGGCATAGACTCTTCATTTCTCCCGAGTCTGAGGAAAGATCGGGAAGTGTGTTGTCTTCTGTCATGGAAGGCTCTCGTGCCATCAGTGTGGAAGTACAAGCATTGGTAGCGAAATCTGCTTTTGGCCAAGCGCGGCGAATGGCAGAGGGATTAGACAATCGGCGTGTCATATTACTTTCTGCGGTGATTGAAAAATACCTGACGATGCCCTTATCGGAATGCGACATTTTTAGCAATTTAGCCGGTGGACTTTCCATCGACGAACCTAGTTTAGACTTAGCCATCACGGCTTCTATTGCTTCCTCTTACCAAGACAAACCTATTTCCAGGTCCATCGGATTTCTCGGAGAGGTTGGTTTGTCAGGTGAAGTGAGAAGTGTGGGCCAGATTGGACTACGTTTGAAAGAATTGCAAGGGATCGGCATCTCCAAGGTATATTTGCCTCATGGAAATTTGAAGGAAACGCATGGCGTGTTCGCAGACTTAGAATTAGTTGGTGTAAAACATCTCAGAGAACTTGGTTTTTAATAAGGAATCAAAATAGGAACTTAATTAAATGTTAGAATTGAGACCTAGTTGTGAATGTTGTGACATCGATCTTCCACCGAATTCTCCTCATGCGAGAATTTGTTCTTTTGAATGCACATTCTGCGAACAATGTGCACGGACTAAACTAGATTTTATCTGCCCAAATTGTGGCGGGGAGTTGGTTGTACGACCTAGACGTCCGGAGCTAAAATTAGCAAAGTATCCTGCTTCCGTTCAGAGGGTTTGGAACCCTTCTGGCTGTGCGGAGAATCTCGATTAAATATTGCCCTCGTTCGATTCTTTAAATTTTCATTTTTTCGTCTTTCTGCTGTCATCGAAATTTCTTATACTGCTGCAATGAACAGAAAAGCCTTACGGTCCATTTCCTCATTATTTCACTATCGATTGGTATTGGATTATGAAGAGTCTACCTATCCGATGGACATCATTTATATACATAAGAAATCCGTATTCCTTAAGACTTACGATCGTTTTTATAAATATTGGTCAGATCGGATTTCCGGGATTCTTATCAACACAAAAGCGATTTTAAGTTATCCTGTTTCTGGTAAAATCAGAGGACTCAGACCCCTCGGGAAAAAGGGTGATGATCTAGATTTCGAATGTAGCGAATGGTTGATTGAAATAGAAATTCTAAATGAGGAGGAAATACCAAGAGAATGGATCGATTTTTCTCAGTCCGAGGAAATCGAAACATAAAAAAATATCGCCCTCTCAGTGGGATTGAAAGTCCACAGAACTGAAAGGGTGAAAACGCAATCACAAGTCTAATAACGTTCTCCGATCACGCTTTGCTTAAGTAGAGACTCGAGTTCGGCAAAATGTTGATCGCTGAGTGTGAGATTTTGCGACTCCCAATTTTCTTCGAGTCGCTGGATGTTTCGAGTTCCTGGGATCGTAGAGATGAAACTTTCACGGGACAGAATCCAGGCTAGTGAGACTTGAGCCGACGAAACACCGAGCTCTTTGGCTATTTTGTTAACCTTATCCACCAAAAGAATATTAGCTGAAATCGCCTCGTCGGTAAACCTAGGATTCTCCAATCTCCAATCCCCAGGTTCCAAATCGTTTCGAGATCGGATGGCTCCCGAAAGGAATCCTCTGCCTAATGGGCTATAGGCGACAAAACCAATATTGAGTTTTTTCAGTGTAGGTAGTATCTCTGCTTCTACTTCTCTTGACCATAACGAATATTCGGTTTGAAGGGCACTGATGGGATGTACCGAATTTGCTCGGATGATTGTTGCTGGATCGGCTTCGGAAAGACCTAGGTAACGCACCTTACCAGCTTTGACCAAATCAGCCATGGCACCTACGGTTTCTTCGATCGGTGTATTAGGATCTACGCGATGTTGGTAATAAAGATCGATATAGTCCGTTTTCAATCTTTTTAACGATGCCTCACAGCTCGCCTTAACATAATCAGCACCACCTTTAATTCCAAGCCAACTTCCGTCTTCACCTCGTGAGACTCCAAATTTTGTTGCGAGTATTATTTTACTCCTTCGTCCTGTCATTGCTTTGGACAATAATATCTCGTTTGTAAACGGACCATACATATCAGATGTATCCCAGAAGGAGCATCCAATCTCTAGCGCTCGATCTAGAACAGATAGATTCTGAACTTCAGAAGAAGTTCCATAAAAATCTGACATTCCCATACAGCCGAGTCCGACGGATGGGACTTCCAGTCCTTGAGTTCCTAATTTTCTTTTCATTTTGTCATTCTTTCCTAAATCGCAATTTGTTAAATGATGTTCATTCTCGAATAAAAACGATGATATGAATGGATTTAATATAAGACATCCCAAGCAAAAATGCAAGAGAGGAAACTCTAATTTCTTGCCTAATCCTCTAATATGACTGAGGCTAGTTTTTATATTGCCTTAAAACAGGAATTTATTCCTTAATAAGGAGGGAGATTTCATTAGAATTAGAATCGTATGCAGGAAACAAAAGTAGATAAAAAAAATTCTAATGAGATGCAACTTTTCGATCGGTTGGTTCCTAAAGAAAGTGTATTTGAGATCCCGTTAATTGGGGTTAAGTTATTTCGGGTCGAATCGTCTTTTAAAAGAAAACCGATCGCTTACGGATCGGAGATAATCATTATTGTTAACGGAGAGAAAAAAGTATTCTTCGGAGATATGGTTTTTATTTATAATCGGTCTCGATATCTAGTCCTTCCTGTGCCTTTACCTTTAGAATGTGAAGGCATTCGACCTACTGACGGTCCTCTTCTTGGTTTAATCATCAAAATCGATCCCAAAATTCTTGGAGCCTTACTTACAGAATTAGATTTGATCAAGAATCCTTCAGACCATTTGTACAAAGGTATTTATACCGCGCCAACGAACGATCATATAAATGACGCAGTGTATCGTTTGCTAAATGTAATATTATCTCCAGCAGAAACGATGATTCTCGGACCGATGATCGTGCGTGAAATTATCTATCGAATTTTGATAGGTGAGAACGGTCAAATATTACAAGCATTAGTCTACAGGAATCGAAAATTCTATCAAATAGCGAAAGTCCTTGATAAAATTCATCATTCATTCCATAAAAATCTAAGTACTAAAAGCCTTGCCTTTGAAGCAGGCATGAGTGTATCTCAGTTTCATTCTTGCTTCAAGGAGGTAACAAATTTCACACCTTTACAATACATTAAAAGCATAAGATTGCATAAAGCTAGAGAAATTATGATGTTAGATGGTATTAGTGCTTACAAGGCGTCACTAAAAGTAGGTTACGAAAGCGCGTCACAATTCACTAGGGAATATAAGCGTTTATTTGGTGTTGCACCTTCAAAGGATTTGAGTATAGTTCGTGACTAGCAGCGCAAGCTCTTGATTTACAAATCGTGTTCCTGATCTGTCAGGATTTCTTATCCTATGGACAAACGTTCACTTCCGTGATCGTTAAATCGTCGTTATACACAGTACCAGTGGAAAGCGTAGGCGAGGCATACAATCCGAAGTGAGCTTGCTCGAGGACTCCACACCCGCCAGAAACATTGGAAGTTGAGACCAGAACCTCATCTTGCCAAACCTTTGCTTCACCACCGTTAGGATCAAGATTTAGACATGTTTTCATTTTTACCCATTGTTTCCCGGGAAATGTTAGGCTTGGATTTTGGTATGTGAGATTGCTTTGGTTATGGAGGGGTACATGCATGAGAAAGGCTTTATTTTTGAAATCGGTGTTAATCAGTACGACTCGTTTCCAATCGTCGGAGGCATCTGCCGAATAGGTAGCAAAACTAAACCAATCCGAAGTGGAAGAGAGAGGCATGTCTAGATAGACGGAAAACTCAATCAATACCGGAGTCTTAAATCCTCCTGCATTTAATTTGTGTAACTGGATGGTAGGATAACCTCTATGATTGCAGTTCATGGGATAGCCACAGGTTGGACCAATTTTAAAAATTGTCGCCTTATGAGAGTAAGATCCTGAAACCTTTTGTTCCGTGCTGAGAGAATGAGTGGCAGCCGATTGATAGTTTAAGGGTACGGAATAGAATTTTGAAACGTCATCTAAGCTTTCAAAGCCTGTGGTAAAGGAACGACCTGCTTGGACTTTTTGTAGCTGTTCCTGAGTACACACGATGGTAGTCCCCGATTGGTAGGCTAGGGAAACAAGACCAAACCAATTAAAGAATTCAGAATTTTCATTTTCGCCTTTCTGACATTGAACCGTCATGATTGCGAAAAATAAAAATATGATGTCGAGATTCCTCATCTATCAATTGGACGAGATTCTGTTGGCATTCCTATCGATTACATCAAAATTTACGTTATTTGTTTTTCACACACCTTACTTCATTTAAAAAATCTTGAGAGGTAGTCTCAGAGCTCCCAGAACTTAGATCAAGGATCCAATAAGTTCCTACTTCCGATTCCTCTTTTGTGCGCGTCCACACCGTATCTTTGCCGTTCAGTTTTCTCCAATTGCTTTTGATTTCGGAGAGAGAAGGCATCCGCATGGATTGGTGATGGCAATACGATTTTGCTGCCGCCCAGGAGATCAGTCCCGATTGGCTGGATTTCTCCCAAATCAAATCACCGATGAGTATTTCATTTTCACCTAACACGTGGGCATCATTCTCGACTTTTGAAGGAGCTGATATTTCCAGTCTCCCCTCCGAGACTTGTTTGGATGACGGCTTGTTTTCGTTTATTGGAACTTGCCCATCTTCTTTAGGATTGCATCCCAAGGCAAAAAACAAGGAAAGTAGAAATACAAAATTCGATTTCATTTTATTTCCGAGCCATTTTGTCCAATGAGTGTCTTTCGAGAAGAGAAATCGCGGATTCCATCCTTTCCAATCTCAATCGCAGCTCTTCATTGGTTGCGCTCAGTTTCTCATTCCTCTCCATCAGATCCGCAAGTTTCTTTTCATTCGCCTTCTCACGATCGGATAACTCCTGTAATGCCTTCACAAAAGCCGCATTGGCTCCTTCCATATTCAGCCATTTGTAACCTGTCTTATCTGTATCCACCCAGTTCGGAAAAACTTTTTCTACTTCTTGGGCAATAAATCCAATGTGTTTTCCTTCACTTGCTCCGAGTTTGGCAGGGTCTTTCCATTCAAAGGTAACGGGCCGGAGTGTGATGAGTCGGTCTAAGTACGGCGAGAGAGGTTCTATGTTTTTTTTAAGACGTAGGTCAGAGTTATTCACCCAAACACCTGTTGTGTTGCCGGCGTTACCGTTGACTGTGAGTTTTTGTGAGGCACTAAAAGTGCCAATAGCGACATTTCCTCCTTCTCCATTGATGGCTAATACGTTGGCTGTATCACCAGCTTGATTTGTAGCACCGATATAGCCCGTATTTTGATCAGTTCCCATTAATAAACCGCCACCCGAGCCCGTAAACAAAACTCCACCTGTGTTATTTAACTTCGAGACTCCGGCTGAAACCACAAGGGCACGCGCGGGACTGCTCGTTCCAATCCCCACATTTCCTGCCGTATAATAGGCTACACTCGAAGAACCCTTTGTCCAATTGGGAATACCTTCTATCGCCGTTTGCAAACTCTGTATCGTTGTATTTAGATCACTAGCCTTTAGCACCTCTGAGGCGGTCCAGGTTTTGATCGTTCCAGTCACTGCCACCGCTACCAAAGTTGTTGTGACAAATCCAAAGGCAAAGAGCGAGCCGATGCGGGCAGGTTCAGATAGCAAAGATTTGGCGGCGAATCTAATATACTGTGTGAGTTTGGTTAGGTTTTTCATGTTGTGTTCCTTGGTGTTTTGAATGTGAGAGAGGGAGAAAGGTTAGAAATTGGTATGGGAAGAAGCCCGAACAATGAGGAGAATAAGGCAATGTTCGCGCTTGACAAGGTTGTAATTTGACTTTTAAACTTATTTGTATGGTCGACTACAAAAAAATTATCACAATCGAGCCGGGAAAACGTTTCGGAAAACCCTGCATTCGTGGACTGAGAATTACAGTTTATGATATTCTTGATTTTTTGGCGTCTGGAATGACTATTGAAGAAATTTTGGAAGAATTTCCTAAACTTACCAGAGAAGATATCACCGCTTGTTTTGCTTATCTTGCTGATAGAGAAAGAAATTTGATCGCTATTTGATTGAAACTTTTTTTTGACACAAACCTTTCCAATGCGCTTCCAGAGATATTGAAAGAATCTTATCCCGATTCTACTCACGCGGAATTCAATGATTTGGATGAGAGAGACGATAGAGACATTTGGGAATTCTGTAAAAAAAATATTTTTATTATTGATACAAAAGATAAAGATTTTATGGACTATAGTCTTCTTTATGGATCTCCTCCCAAGGTAATTTTGATTCGAACGGGAAATTGTCCTACAGAAATTGTAAAGGACCTTCTTATTCTGAACTATGAAATGATTAAAGATTTTTACCAATCTGCTAAAATTAACTGTCTTTTTCTTCATTAGTAAATTCTCACTTCTTCGCTTAAGTCCCGATAAACTTTCTTCGCATCTCGAAACTCGGTTAAGAAAGCTGCTCTTTTGAGCTTGACTCCAAACTGGATTCCCTAGATTGCCTCGTAAAACCATACTCATACTTTTACTGGATGCGACCTTTATCCAATTGCGAACTATCTAACATAAACGCATCCACTCCGGAGGTTGCCAGACTCACTTTTGTTAAGGTTACATTCGCCTTATGATTTTGGCATAGAGTCATATCCCGTTCTTTTGATTCTGATTCATAACCTGTAGCAGAAATGTTTAGAGTTATTTTTTTTACCGATGGATCAATTCCGGATAGTTTGTAATCCCCAGTATCTGTTGTTAGTTCCGGTGAAATGTCTGTGAGTTCCGTAATCGAGAGTCTTGCATCCTTGATCGGAAGAGCACTGTCAAAGTCTTTGACCTTACCTGCGATCCGTTTGGCGGTAGTGGCAGCATCATCTGCATCACAGCTAAAATCCACACCTCTGGGTAAGATTTTCTGCAGGTTTGTGAGTAATCCCAAGACGGAAGGCGTATCGACGTTGAACTTACAGCCTGCCATAACTAGCAAAAGTAGAGAAAAAACGAAAACTGAAATTTTAATACGGAATGCATTCATGATTAAAAACTCCCTATTATTCCAAATTCATAATTTTGTTGGGTACCCATTGTACCTAAGTTTGTCGCATAATAATTATAATGCACTCTATACGGAGATTCATTCATGGCGGCACCGCCTGTTGTTGATCCGAGAAAAAATGCATCAAATAAGTTAAAGATATATAAAGCACCAAGTCCATAGAGTGAGCCTTGTGCTAAATTTCCGGCTTGGTTGACCTGACCTGAGATCGAATTGGCTTGTGAGTAAGTGAAGATTCCAATCGGGCTAAAGCCTGTATAGGTAAGGTTCGCTAGCAAATCGGCAGTTTTTGCATCATTGTACTCGTTTTTTTTCGCATTAAAATTGTTATACGCTGAAGCAGAGACCAAGGTTGCCAGTAAAAAGCCGCCTGTAAAGAGGGAGCCCTTGATGTTTTCGCCTTTATAGAATTGCCCCCATCCAGGTAGTACTGCCGAACGGAGAAGTGCACTCGATCGACTCGCGCCAGGCAAAGTGGATTTGAAACCGACAAAAACATTCTCCGCTTTTTTCTGAGATTTTGTTGAGGTATCATTTGCTTTGCTGATAAATAGTTCTATTTCCTTTACTTTAACTCCGCCACCTACCTTCGTATTGTCTGCCGTCTGGACATTCATTTGAATTTTTTCTGCATACAAAAGGCCAACGATACATTTTTCATCTCTATACTTTGGATCGGTTTTGGCTTTATCAGTCAATCGGTAGTCTAGCAACCGGTATTCGATCGGATTGATCAATTTTAGAGTGATCTTGGTGATCTCACTCGTTTCGAGTTGGGTTCTCGCTTCTACTGGTAAGCTGAGTCCTGCAGGGAGACTTGCCGAGAGAGATTGGGTATCCTTGGCATCGATGATCAGGTCGATTGTTGATTTTGTGACTGATTTATCTATTTCACCTTCGCATAACTTTGCCGTATTATTGATTTCGTCGTAACCCAAAAGATTTTTGGCACCTTCGACAGGGTCTTTGAATACCTCAAACTGAGTATAACCGTTGATGGTCTCACGTAGAACCTTTGTTTCTGAATTCTTTTTCTCAAGGGAACTACAGGAAAGTAGAACCAATAGGAAAAGAATCCGAAATACGCTTTGTTTCAAAATTAGATGATTAAACATTTGCTTAGCCGTATAAAACAGCTTAGCAATAAAACTGAGAACTGTCTATACCCCAAATAGGGTAGATGCCAAATTCAGAATACTTAGTTTTAGGTATATGAAATATAGTTAAGGTAATATGGTATATTTAAAGAATACTTGTCGTAAGGGCAAAATATAAATATTGATATGTAGTTGAATTTACGTTAAATGTAATCGCAATTGAATTTTGTAATTGAATCCGTCCATTGTTTCTTGGACTTGCACACCAATTTCTTTGGCTAAATTTGAAATATTTTTGCTACCAAGTCCTGGAAGGTTTGCCTTTTTATGAAACGTGGATAGAGATTGTAATTCCATCAATAATTCGGATTCATGAATGGAAAAGAACCAAGTAGAAACGGATTCCCCGTATTTGGTATCATTATTGGCTATTTCTCGAAGTATTTTGCATAAGTTTTCAATTTTTTTATTTGAAAGATGAATAGTTAGGTGATCAATTTTTTCTGTTTCTATGTTTACGATTTTGCCCGTAGATTCATACTTTCGGAGTAGTAGGAGAGTGATTCCGTCCGCAAAATGATCGATCATATTCCTTTCGTCATCAAAAGAGTGTAGTCTCTGCCGAATGCCCGTAGAAATCCTGCTAATTAATGTTAAAATTTCATCGGCTTTGTATTTCGGCAAACTTCCTTCGTCCGCAAATTTTTCTATTTTTAACTTAACGAAAGTTAAATCTGCACTGGTTTCATCATGAATGTCATTGAATGTCAATTCACGCTCTCTTTGTATTGTTAATTGTTTTTCGAGTTCAAATTGTTTTCGATCATGGTCTCTAGCGTAAAGAAACGTAGCTTTTTGTACCAGTCCTTCTTCCAAACGACGGATGACATTCATTGCCATAAAAACACTGTAAAATAAGGAGGCAGCAAAAACTAGGGGTGTCTTGAGATTAAACTTCCATTCCAATACAGTTTCGAAATAGATAGCAGAGGCAACTGTGACGATGATGATTGATAATATACCTGCTCGATTTCTCAGATAAACTAAATAAAATGGGATTGGATTTTCCAACCTTCTATTAATTGAATGCCGTTTTATCAGTATTTTATAAAATATAAATAAATAAAAAAATAACATCGGTGTTTCGATAATGGTCAAAAGTGAAATTATATTTGGAAAATAGGAATAGAAGATCGTATTGACAAACATACAAAGTATGCCGACGAATATCGTAATTTTAGAGATTCGTTGGATTTTATTTAAGAGAAAGACATCATGAAAGCAAACAATAAAAAGAAAGGCGGAATAAATCGCATTTGTTTCGATGATTTGTAATAGATTTGAGTCACCAAAAGTTTGCATTGCAAAATTGCTTAGCGAAAAGACAGCCATCGCATAACTAAACTGGAAAAGACCAAAATACAAAACGGCCTTGAGACGTTTCACTCGTAAGTATAAATACGTTAAGTAGAGACCTAAAACAAAAAAGACCCCGCAAGCAAAAAAAGGGAATATTTCGATACTCTCTTTTTGGAGATTTGCAAGTTCATCTATCTTGTCCGAGGAACTTAAAACCAAAGCAAAATTTGGAGAATGCTCTCTCCCTTTTACATGCAGAGTTAAAATTATTTTTTCCCTGCTACCTTGGTTTATCATTTTATTTGGGTGTAGGGAAGTTAGGAAGGGTCTTAATTTTTTGGATGTACCCAACTTGCTTGCATAAATCAACTCTCCGTTTTGATACAAATCCCAACTTTCTCCGATTTGTAATATTTTTAATCCGGGTGTCGTGAAGTGATCCATTCCATCGCTTCTGAATTGTATTTGGATACTAAATTCTCTGACGACATCCTCCTTGACAAATAAGGAGTTTAGAAAGATTCCTAGACCATCAGGTATGGAGAGAGTTTTGTTTTCACCAAAATTGATTTTTTTAGAGTCGACTTCCGTCCAAATCGTGTTAGGGGCTTCTTCTGTGAATCCTTCGCGATAAAATAGACTCGCCTCAGAGAGATAGACCGGCTCTGCCTGAAGGGGACAAAAGTTGACGAGTGCGCAAAAGAAGAGAAAGGTGAGACGAGTCTGTTTGGTTGTCCCATTTAACATTACCCAAATAAGTTGAAAATTGCCTGAGAGAGGCAATTCATTTTTGCTGTTTACTAAAGAAAGTAGTCAATTTAGTATCGACATCATCTGTTTTAGGTATGGCGATTGGTGGTTGCAAGGGAATGGAATCCATTCCTTTTGTCTTTTTCTTAGGGAAATCCACAAAATAAATGAGACGGAATCTTCGTAATTCAAGAAAGTTTGGAGGGAATCCATTTAGCGTTCTAGTTTTTTAAATTGAAACGGCTTTGCGATTTTGTTATCTTTTGTCACAAATCCAGGAACCTTTGCCTTCTGTTGAAATTCAGCAAGTACTGCGTCCTTAAGGTCTGTTGATTTTGAAAGAGTCAGCTGGCCCATATACCGATCGTATACTTCAATACTCACTAAGTTTAGAAAATCATAAATATCTAAAATAATTAGATTCCCTCCGCAAGCTTCCGCTACTTTCATGAAATTTCCGTAAGACTTATCTTTTGCCTCTTTCCATTCTAAATCATTTAGATATCTAGTTTCTGCTTTTATACCTTCTGGTAAGTAGCCATCGATGCTTTTGTATCTCGAAGCATCTCCTTGAATGATATGTCTTTTTTCTTCGCCAATTGAAAAAACAATTTGGGTATAATCGATATTTTGCTTTTTCATTCTGTTTCCATTTAGCAATGCTTCTTCCAGATCAGACGGCTCTCCATCTGTAAAAAGAATTACTTTATTATGAACATCTTTTTGATTGTGATGCAGGACTTTTTTCATAAACGAAGCATAATTTGTTTCCCTTCGTTCTATTTCCCTTCCGGATAAGGGATACTTTACTTGGGCACAAGTATCGGAAAATACATAGACGAGTACCTTCAAGTTTAATATAAATTCTGTGAGATCTCGATAGAAATTATGAACTGTAGCAAGGATTCGGTCTAGTTTCCCTGCCGAATTCATACTATAAGAATAATCGATCACTAGGTGTAATAATACTTCTTTGTCTTCAGGAAGATTGATTTTCTCTTTTAGGCGACCACTGAATACGTCAGCTAAGCTGATGGCCTCCTCCAATCTGTTGAAAATGGAAGGAATTCCAGTAGAAATGAGTTTTGATTGAAAGGAATTGAATGTGTCTTTGATGAGAAAATCCTGATTCACTCCCCTAGATAAAAGTATTGGTTGAGATATATTCAATACTAAGTCATGTTCGGCTATTATTCTATTTTTTTCGGAAGCGAAATGATTTCTAAATTTGTTCACGGAGCTGATCTTTCGTTCTGCCATACGTATAGCTCCCGCCATTTTACTCACACTTGCACCAGGAATCGCTTCTGCTACAATGATCTCTCGATTAGGAAGAAGTTTATATTTGTGAGTCAAAGTCTCAATCAAGATGGGAGTGAGTGTCGGGTAATTTAAGAGTTCTATGGGAAAACCATTATTAATTTTTAGACCTCCGATGATGACCATCCCACTTGAGATATTCTTCCACAGGATTTTTTTGATTCCGTTTAAGCCTGGTATTTCGAGCATGTTAGCGTTACTTCTAAGATGAAAATTTCCTATGATAAGAAACAAATCAAACTAAATTCACTTGCAAGATACCCTATTTGAGGGATAGACAGCCACGTGGATCGTTGTATCAAAATTCAAATGAACGGAAGTAAACGAACAAATCTCCCAATTTATGCAAAAGATGAATGAACAAAGCCAACTGACAAGGAATAGTATTTATTTTTGATTTCAGGTGCTGCAATACGGTACAATATGTACAGTAAAAAATATTAATATTATTTATTATCAAAAGATAGAAAGCTTTTTGAAGAGAAAGACTCATTATTTGAGATTCGCGTAGAAAGAAACTCACCGGACATACTTAAATATAAGTATAAAAATATTAAAAATATTAATCGGGAAGTTGAAATAGATGTATTTGTATAGAAATATATTATTTA
>NZ_RQGD01000009.1 GCF_004770745.1 Leptospira ognonensis
CCCTAGCGAGGGCGACAGTCCCGAAGAGCAGCGATAATGCGTAGTTATGCGCCGTAATATTTACTCAAATTTATTCAATATTTTATCTAATTCAGCTTTTGTTAAAAGTTCAGATGGATCAATATTTTTAATTGATTTGGTAAGATTTAAATTTATTAAATCTGGTCCACATTCTTTTTCAAGTTCTTCGAACCATTCATTTTTCGGTATTTCATATTTGATCGACAGATTTTCTTTTACGAGGTACGGTAGTAAAAATGCTTTTACATTGATAATAGAGCAAGAGATCAATAGTATTTCAATGCTGTTTCTAAATGGATTCCAATGACTTGATGCAAAGTCTGTGTAGAAATTCAATTTTAAATCTTTATTATTGTTAAATGGTTTTACAACGGAATAATTTAGACCATATTTTCCTGGCTCAATTTCTTTATTTCCTATTTTAAGTTTAGTTGATCCAAACTTAGTTCTGTATCCATGTTTTAGAGAATTATATTCTAATATTGAATTTTTGTCTGTATGGAAAATTGCCCATTTTTTCCAAAACTCGAGCATTTTATCGATTTTAAGTGTATCTTCTTCTGAATGATATTCAATTCGGTGAATCAAATGACCTATTTTAGTCCAATCGATTTCATTTAGTTTATGAAAATTAAAGATTTTCTCTTTATCATTAATTTTGTTTATAAATGATCTCAATTCTTGGTTGGTATATTTTAATATCCACCCAATCGGATATTCGGTTGCTTGTAGTGCAGATGCAAGTAGTGATAAAAATGTTTCTAAGGCATGAAAGTATGTTTGTCTGATAGATATTGCTGCATTTAAATTTTCCGGATCTTTACGTAATTCTGCTAAAATGTACTCCATTTGATAGCGAAAGAGGTCTGTTTCTATATTTTCAATATAATTTAAACTTTCTTTTTTTAAATCATCTATGTCTCCCCAGACAGCAAATGGCATTTCATTTATTTTGAATGAATAATATCCTATTGGCATAAATTTATATTATGGCGCATAACTCTTTGTCTGCGTATTGCGTGATAATTGCTTTTTCCGATGACGTATAAATGTAATATAGCTAGTAGTTAACTCTGGGCAATCCCTTTTATCAACCATAAACAGGAGTTGATACGAATTGCGTATAAATCGTCATTCCAATCCGATTGGCGCATTTGTACTCCGAGTGTCTGTCCAGACTGCCAATTTCAATTCTTCAGGATTCGATCGAGAGGACTTTGAATTCTCTCCAATCGAGAAGTTGCGACTTTGGTGTAGATCTGTGTGGTTCTCACGTTCGTATGACCCAAAAGAGTTTGAATCATACGAAGATCGGTACCCTGCTCAAGTAGATGGGTTGCAAAAGCATGGCGAAGCGAGTGGAAAGAAACTTTTTTAAGAATCCCAGATTTTTGTTTTGCGATTTCAAAAATTTTTTCTGCCGTTCGAATGCTGATATGAGATTGGTCTCGACCAGGGAAAAGCCATGTATCGGTTACCTTCCCAAGATTTTGCGAGGACAGTCCAGCCAAAAGATTCACCTTACATTGAACGTCATATTGAAATTGAATCGATTCTAAAAGAGAATCCGCAAGCAAAGAATACCGATCTTTTTTACCTTTTCCTTGCTGGATGCGGATCATCTTACGATCAAAGTCTATATTTGCATATTTTAATTTGACAACTTCGCTCACTCGGAGACCGGAGGAATAGGCGAGTTTGAGCATAAGTTGGTGTTTGAGATTTGTGAGGCTTTCAAACAATTGCACTACTTCCTTTTCGGAGAGCACTTCTGGGAGATGGGCAGCCTTTTTCATTTTTGGAAACCGCAAAGTAGGCAATTGTTTCCGAATTTCTTTAAAGTAAAACAGATAGGCCTGTCTCAGCGTACGGATGCTAGATGCCTGCAGATTTCTTTCGGTTTGGCTGTTTTTTAAGAAGGAGTGAATGTCCTCTTCTACAATATCCTTGGGTAGCTTTCGAGAATGTATGCAAAGCCTTAAGATTGACGAGTAATAGGTTTTAGTGGTTTGAAGGGAATAATTGCGGCTTCGAGTTGCATCAAAAAAATCGGTAAACAGACTTACCTTTCGTGGAAAATCCGCAATGTTTAAGCGCAACTGCTCGCTTCCAAAGGAGTTAAGAATGAGTTCAATTGATTCCGCCTTAGGTGGGTAAGACCAAGCTCTCAACTTCCGATCAAAAAAGCCGCCAGGGATCTCACGCGCCTTTGCAATCAATCTTTCGTTATAGGGAAAAGACAAAATGTAGCGTTTCTCGTGCAGGTTAAATTCTAGAAAAAGCATCCAAGACACCTTCTTTCGATCTAAGTAGATCGAGGTTTGGTGCAAGTTTAATGCAATACTAAACAAATGTAAAGTAAAATATAGCTTCGCCCCTTCAGTCCCATCCCGAAAAATTAAGCTAATTCCAGTTATTCTTACAAATTGGGCAACGCTTTTTTCTGTTAAATTAAGGGGAGGGGGCGCCTCGCACTCGTTTCAAAGCCTCTATCTCCCTCAAGCACAATCGACCGGGCTCTCCGTTTCAATCTTCGCTTCGCTACGATTTCCTCTACGATCCCTGGCGCATGACGCATGATAAGCGTATTGCGTTATTTATAATCAAATGGTTGAAAAGGCGAACGGATTTACAGGTTACTTCTAAAAAGGGGAGGTAACGCGCAAATAGGCGAAGGTACGCAAGTGTTTGAGATCGTACATTCGATTTTGATCATTCGTTTCGATTCGTGCGGTGTGTTAGGTCTAAAAAAGATGGAGATTTGGGAATCGCCCTCTCTGCTGGTTCGCCATCCTGGCTCACCTGCGCTCCGAGGCACGGCTTTGTTAGACAACTCCCATTCGCAGCGACCATAGGAGCGAGAATGCTACCCCAGTGGAAACTGGGAGTAGATGACATCGCGTAGCGAAGTCAAAGGTCGGCTAGTCCAACGATTACTCCATACACCCTCTCGACTGATAGTCGAGCCGACGCTTCAACACCTCCCGCCGTTGGCTTCGGTGTTTCACGGGGTCGCGATATTTTGGCTCACACTGCTGTTCGATTCCGATTTGTTTGTGTTAGCTGGATATTGCCCCAGGAGGGAATCGCCCTCTCCGTTGGTTCGCCATCCTGGCTCACCGCACTCCGAGGCACGGTTTTGTTAGACAACTCCCATTCGCAGCGACCATAGGAGCGAGAACGCTACCCCAGTGGAAACTGGGAGTAGATGACATCGCGTAGCGAAGTCAAAGGTCGGCTTGTCAAATGATTGCTCCATCCACCCTCTCGACTGATAGTCGAGCCGACGCTTCAACACCTCCCGCCGTTGGCTTCGGTGTTTCACGGGGTCGCGATATTTTGGCTCACACTGCTGTTCGATTCCGATTTGTTTGTGTTAGCTGGATATTGCCCCAGGAGGGAATCGCCCTCTCCGTTGGTTCGCCATCCTGGCTCACCGCACTCCGAGGCACGGTTTTGTTCGTCGCCTCCCATCCGGGTCGGCTTGTCCAAAAATCGCTCCCTATTGGTCGCGATATTTTGGCTCACAAAACTGTTCGATTCCGATTTGTTTGTGTTAGCTGGATATTGCCCCAGGAGGGAATCGAACCCCCACTGTCGGTTCCGAAGACCGATGTTCTATCCGTTGAACTACCAGGGCAAAGAAGGTAAGGTCAGTTTGGAGGAAGGGATGCTTTCAGCAATTTCTTTTTTAGGAAGGGAAAGGTTGCCGTCAGAAACAGGTAGGACAAATAGACGGCCCAAAAATAGAGAAATACCCGTAAGCCGAATAGGGCATAATACAGCGGACGTGGAGTTCCTGGTATGAGAAAAAGTGTGAGATCGTTGATAGGTATCGTTTCGATATGAGGGATTTTTCGTTTGATGCTCTCGAATATCTTACGAAACTCTGTTGTCCGCATCGAGTGGTCCATAAGTGGATCATTGGTATAGCGGAGGGACCCATCATCACCAAACGCGAAGAATGTGGTTTCCCAGCCTAGGAATTGAAAATCAACGGGAAAATACCCACTCATATTCTTGATAAAAAAATAGAATTTGTCCTTTTCAAAGGAAAAATTAGAAATTTGACCCTCCTTTCGAATTTTCGAAACGCTGAGTCCATCTTCATAAAAATCACTCCAATCTCCCCATGAGAAGTATACCTGATCATTGGAATACCATAGAAATCCCCCCAAATTAGGAATCCCTTCCAATAGGGAAATGAGGTTAATTTTGCTCGATATTTCTCCTTTTTTAATCCTCGAGAAGGATTTTTCATTTTGCAAATGGAACTTTAAAGTGGTACGAATCCTTGCGATATCTTCTTGATTTTTTTCTTCGACTCTTTTCCGGATTTCGGAGATTTCTTTCTGGTGCGGTGAGAGAAAAACTTCCTCGGCAATCTGGTCAAAGAACGATGAGATCATTTCATTGGGATGGGCAGAGGCAGCCACTGGTAGTAAAAATAGAAAAAGAAAAAAAGGTAGTTTCAAAAAGTGGTTTCCTCTAGTCCTTAAAGTATCGGAGCATATCAATCAGATGATTACCTGTCCCATATGCGAAGCACATAAAATTGGCAAGGATATCATTGCCCAGACAGAACACTGGATCCTCCGCAAAGCCCCAGAAGACAAAAATCTAAACGGATACTGTTATTTAGAATCGAAAAAGCATGTGGAAAATTGGCAGCTACTTTCTCTTGAAGAATGCCAAGATTTTGGAAACATTTTACATAAAGGCCTAGAAGCCTCACTCGTTTTGCCATCCTCTCCCGATAAAGTTTACTTTGCTGCCATTGCGGAAGCCGTTCCTCATCTTCATATGCATTTAGTACCAAGGTATCAGAATCATTCGAAGGGCATTGGCCATTTGGAACAAGCACTTGGCCCAGGATTTTTAAAGGCTCTTTAAAAAATTCTTTTCAAGCCGTCTCCGATTCGATTTACTTTTGTGCATGATTCGTCTGAAAGATATTCAACCCTTGCCAAAAAGAGAATCGAGTGAAGATGAAATTGCCACATTACAAGAACAGATTTTCATACTTCAAAAAGAATCTTACGACAAACAGATTGGCCATATTTTCTTATTAGAAGGATGGTCCTCTAGCGGACGAGGTGAATTACTAAAGGCACTGACTGTCCGTTTAGATCCTAGAAAATTCAAAGTGTATTCACCTTTTGTTCACAAATCCGAAGATCGAGGCTACCCCTTTCTTTGGAATTTTTGGCAGTACTTACCTCGCTTTGGTGAATCCTTATTTTATTTAAATACTTATTATGGAAGGTTGATCTATTTATTGGCATTTGAAGGTTTGGATCCGAAAGAATACAGCCATCGCATGCTTTCGATTTTGAATACCGAACGAATTCTAACACGCGATAAAATTAGATTTCATAAATTTTTCCTGCATATTTCTGAAAAGGAACTGTCCAAGCGAATTGAAAAATCGAGAAAAGAAAAGAGAGATTGGGAACTTTCAGATATTGATAAAGACCAATCTAAGCACTATCACAAATATAGAAAACGATTCGAGGTTGTGCTTAACGAATCAAATACAGCTTCCTCGTCCTGGGAAATCATACCCTGCGATGATGTCGCAAGTGCAAAAATATATTTATTGAAATGCATCATCGAGAGAATGGAAGCGGAACTCAAAATAGATTCTGCCAAAGAACTAAGTCTCCTTGCAAAAGGCGGAGAATTATTGCCATGAAAAAAGTGAATCTATCCGACCGCATTCTGAAACTCGAAGAGGTAAACGTTTTTCCTGCAGTAGAAAGAAATGTATATAAAGCCGAAATGAAAAAACTCAAAACGCGCATCAATCGAGCCACTTTGTATGCTAAATACTTAGGCAGGCCGATTGTCTTTGTATTTGAAGGTTGGGACGCGGCAGGAAAGGGCGGTGCGATACGCAGATTGACACAAGAAATTGATCCGCGACTTTATGAGGTTCATAATATTGCCGCCCCTGATCCTCAGGAAAAGGTTAGACATTATTTATGGCGGTTCTGGAATCGAATCCCAAACAAGGGTTATGTGGGAATTTTTGACAGATCTTGGTATGGAAGGGTTCTTGTCGAAAGGGTGGAAGGTTTTTGTTCGGAAGAAGAGTGGTCCAGATCCTATGAGGAGATCGTACTTTTTGAAGAGCAGCTCGCAAACTTTGGAACGATCATCATTAAATTTTGGCTTCACATCACCTCGGAAGAACAATTGGCGCGATTCGAAGCCAGAAAAAATGACCCCCTGCGCAGATGGAAACTAACTGATGAAGATTGGCGCAATCGTGAAAAATGGGGAGAGTATGTCGAGGCGGCAAATGAAATGTTTTTGAGAACCGATACTCCTTTTGCACCCTGGAAGATTGTGCCTGCTCGAGATAAATACTTCGCACGCATTGACATTCTCTCGAAAGTAGTAGACACCTTAGAACGTGAATTAGCGATTCCAAAAAAGTTTCGTTAATCGACAGAATTTTAATTTGAGATTCGATACGGTTTTTGTTTGATTTGGAATATCTTTCGATCGGAGGATGTTGTGATTATCATTTGTGTTTGGAAACTTAAGGAAAGATATCTGAATTTGGATCGAAATATACTATAATCTTCATCAAATATTTCTTTTTTACAATTCGGATCTAAAGCTTGCAAACGGGATAGCTGAAGCGAGTGGTATAAAAAACCTTTAGAGTTCGCAGGAAACTTTTTTTCCTCCCATAAAAGAGGCTCTGAATAACAGAGAATCCCATCTTGTGTCAAAAGACGAAATTCTCCGCTCCATGTTTTGGCAGGAAGTTTTACATCCTCACTCGTATTGTTTTCTATAAATAGAAAATACCCTTGGTATTTTTCGTCCGGTTCCCTAGACAGAGAGAGATACATTGGGTATCCATCTACGATCTGTTTTGTGGAGATTGTGGGATCTTGGAAACTACCCGGATTTAAACTCCGAAATACCAGATAGGCGACAATAATGAGAAGAAAAATATCAATAAGAATGATGAACTGTCTCCACTTCTTTTTGGATTTTTCTTTTCCTATTGTTTTGAGATACTCTCGAAATTCCTCCGGTGACCTGGAGTGATAGCCCTTTGACACGATCAAACCTTCCCAACGAGAAATTGTAAGATAGCAGAAGCAGAAGGATATGTTTCGGGCATCTCACGAGTCCCTTCCAAAAACGAGAGAGTGTAGTAAACGGATTGGGGGATGGTATACCCAATCGATAAAAATCTGGCAAGAATTCCAACCAATAGATCGCCAGATCCCATCGTGGCAAGGGCTGCATTGGGTGCCTCCCAAACATAACATGCTCCCGTATCTGTCATAAGCATACTCACATGAGATTTAAACAGGACATGTACTTTCTGGTCTAAACAAAATTGCAAGCAGGCATCATAGGCGGACTGAACAGAGTTGCATTTGATTCCCGTAAGTCTTTGGAATTCTCCCGCATGCGGTGTCAGGATGAGATTCCCCTTTGGAAGTGGAGTGCCCTTTTCAGGAATGGCACCCGCATCCAAAACCAAGGTTTGGTCTGGTCTCAAAGTAAGTTGGGTTAGAAACTCAGGATACTTGGAGAGTCCGGGTCCCACTGCGATCACTTTTGCTTTTTGAAAGAAAGGATCAGAAGCAATCGCTTTCCCGGAATCCACCTGAATCATTCGGGACGGATCTGATTGTAAAATGAGGTCTCTGGTACTTGTGACAGGAGTAAAGAGTTTTGAAATTCCTCCGCCTAAACTATGAAATGCGGAACTAGAAAGCATAAGAGCTCCTGCCATCGACTCATCGCCACCAAAAAAAATCGCAGAACCAGCACTGTACTTATGATCCGTATGTTTGCGTTTTACCAGTGGCAGGACTTCCTCAAATTCCATTTTTTCAAAATAATAACGATTCGAAAAAGAATCTTTGCTCTTATGCGACCGGGTCGGGAAGCCGATGCTTTCATAGTATCTGGGAACGATTTTGTCACCTAACGTAAATCCCACATTTTCCCATTTTCGGGTTCCCAATTCTTCGATGGAGTCGGCTTCCACATAATTGGTCGGCTGATCGATTACAAAGCCAGAGGCGCTATCCAAGGATAGTTTATAAAAAAATAAGTTAGAAGCATTGATCCATTGGATGAGCTTCGTTAGCTCTATGGATAGCTCATCTTTAAACCCAGTTCCGAGTATAGCATCCACAAGCAGAAGAGAACCCGACTCTGCATGCTTTCCGAACTCATCGATTTCCGAAAGGGAATGCATTGGGATTTCCGCTGTTTCGCACAGAGTGGCAAAAAATAGGGCATCGTTTCGTTTCGGTCTGCCTGTTTGAAAGACTCTTACAGGCACTCCTTCTTCAAAAAGGATATTGGCGAGTGCGTATCCATCTCCGCCATTTCCTCCCGTTCCTGCAAAGATCCAGATCTCCTCGGCTGTAGACCAAAGGTCTTCGTTAGCATGAAACACGGCAAGTGCTGCCATACCCATGAGAGTTGTCTCCGGATAGCCAAGTTTTTCATGAGCAAGCAGGTCGAGGGCTCTTGCTTCTTCATTCGTATAGAGTGGGTAAACTTTCATCTAAATCCAGCGGTACACTTCGAGTGCACCCGCACGAATGCGAATCGAATAGATATTATCATCAGCGTCAGTATAGGTTTCACGCCACTGCCCACGAGGAGGTTCAAACGGAAGGCGTTTGTTGTTGATGTGATTTCCTTCGCGATCGTGAACTTGTAACCGAATCGAAGTGCCTTGGTCTTCTGTTTCCCAAACATAAAATTCGTTATTGGATCTTATCGAAAATAAAATCTCCGAAGGGTCCTGGATTTCTTTGACAAATTCATCCTCAGGGCCACCAAACGTATAACGAAAGATCTTTCGGTATTTGAATCGTTTGTCTTTTTTGGAAAAGAAACTAAAAGAGGCGAGCACATACTCTCCTTCTGGATGTGGCAGGATGCGATCGAGTGTAATGTCAAAGTCCTTTGCTTCAGGGCTTGTGAATACAGGCAGAGCTGATTCACGGATGTTTCCTTTCAATTCCCCTTCATCAAAATACGATAGTCGCATTTCCTCTGCAATACGATGGTAAACAAACAACTTATCACCTTCGCCTGCAATGATGGATTCAATATAACGGAAAGGCTCCGAATTTTTCCCCGAAGCCCCGAGCATAAATTTAACCACACCTTTCTGTGAAATTTGGACCAGAAAGGAGGGCAGGACCGCTGCACCCGAAGTGGAAAAGGTGCCGCTATAAGATTTATACAAGTTTTCCTGTCCTGGGGGGACTTCGAGTCCCTTGGAGGAGATTCGATTTTGTACAACCAAATCTCCATCTTCCGTGAGTGCCACAATCCCAATCCCGCCAAAACGAAATGGGTAATGCGGAATCCCAGAAATCGACTTAAAATCTGGATTCCCAAGGCTTGCTTCGAGTCGTCCATTGCGGTCAAAGAGTTTGATGATGGATTGTCTGGTATCTGCCAGGGCAATCACATTGCCTGTGACAGGAAGGGTGAGGGGAACATTGGTCAAGACCTGATTGACAACGACTCCTTCCCAGGTATCGGGTGTGGAACCTAGGGGGATTCGAAAAAGGAGATCATTTTTTAGGTTGTCCACGCGGAACCGGAGACAGGCAGTGAGGGTGAGAGGCAGTAAAAGGAGGATGATGAGTCGCATAGACAACCTTCCATTCCCTATTTTTTTATTTACAGCACAACTCGGTTTTCCTAACTTGACAGGTGTCGTGTTATTTTTTAACATGAGTTGGGTCTCTCACTAAGAATCCTGCACAGGGATACTTTTGGATATGGTTTGGTATACACCGAGGAAAACATCAGAGAAGTTTTAAATAAAATTCTCGAACCACCTCTTGCGCTTTTTTCGCTCCAAGTACAGAATCGGAAAAACCACGCCCTCATTGAGATTTCACTGGATCACCTTGAACAGAAAACTGGCGCTGTCAGTTTGTTTGATTGCGAGGAAGTATCCAAGAGACTCAAAGAGGAGTTGGACAATTGGGGAGAAGAGTTTGACTTCACTCTCCAAGTCTCATCTAGTGGGGCTGAGCGTATGCTTCGCCTACCTGAGGACTTTGGTCGTTTTCAGGGACTTTTAGCAAAACTAGAAGTTCTCTTGGATAACGGAACATGGGACAAGCGAGTCTATCGTCTTGGGCCACGAACGGGGGACACTATCGAGCTTACACCTTATGAAAAACGAGGTCCGAGACGAAAGGTAGTGAAACCCATTCAAAAACCTTTAAGTGAAATTCGAAAAGGAAATCTATTTTTAGAATTATAAACCTATGGCTACAAAACAAGTAACGAAAGAAATCGGCCTCTTTGAAGCCATCCAACAATTTTGCGCAGACAAATCGTTGGATCGCGATCTCGTACTCGGTGTGATTCGAGACTCCCTTCTTACCGCTTACCGTAAAAAAGTAGGTTTAGAGGTCGACGCAGAAGAGCGTTGCCAAGTAGAGTTCGGACAAGAAAACAAGAACGAGATTGTCGTCAGTGTCCTGAAAGATGTGGTGGCGGGTGAACCTCAGTCCCTTGTCGAAATTTCTTTGGCAGACGCAAAGGCACTCGATCCCAATGCCGAGGCCGGCGAAAAGATTCGCATCTTTGAAAAGCCGCAAGACCTCTCCCGAGTCCTTTCCAGCCAAGCCAAGCAGATGGTCTTCCAAAGACTCCGCGACATTGAAAAAGAAATTTTATTCGAAGAATATAAATCCAAAGAAGGGGAGTTAACACATGGTTACTTCCAACGATGGAAAAAAGATGCGATGAGCATCGATCTGGGTAAGGTTGAGGGCATTATGCTCAAAAAAGACCAGAACCCCGGCGAAAAATACCGCCAAGGGGATCGTTTGAAAGCGATCATTTCCCGCGTGGAAATACGTCCGAGAGAGCCGATGCCGGTCATCACGCTTTCCCGCGCCTCAGGTGATTTTGTGAAAAAATTATTCGAAATGGAAATCCCAGAAGTATATGATGGGATTGTGGAAATTCGGGATGTCGCACGCATTCCTTCTTTTCGGACCAAAGTGGTCGTCTTCACCACGAAACAAGATGTGGATCCAGTCGGAGCTTGTGTAGGGATGAAAGGGGTTCGGATCCAAGCCATCGTCAGAGAGCTTGGAAATGAAAGGATCGATATTGTTTTACATTCTGAAGAACCTAGTGTTTTTATTGCCAACGCGATTTCGCCGGCAAAACCGGTTGAGGTGCATGTTGACAGAAAACGGGGAGATGCCTTGGTCATTGTCCCTGACGAATCCTTATCGCTCGCGATCGGGATCAATGGGTCCAACGTAAAGCTTGTCTCCCAACTTTCTGGTTACAAGATTGACATAAAGACAGTTTCGCAATACAATCAAGAACTAGCTTCCCCTGAAGCAAGAGAGAAATTGGATCGTCTCTTCAATGCCCAACAAGAGGCAATGGAAGGCGAAGAAGAAACACAAACGAGTGAAGTAGAAGAGGAAGACGATGCACTGACCCCTCTCACAGAAATTCCTGGTCTCACACCAAGGATCGTTGGCCTCCTAGAAGCCGGCGGAGTCAAAAACGTCGAGACTCTTTTGGATTTCAGTCCAGAAGAATTGTCAGCCATCTCCGGAATTGGCCGAACAACAGCAGATCAAATTTTAAGGTTACTGCGCGAGTCGATTGAATGGGTGGAAGAGGGCTAGGTTAAGCAAGTAATATATGGAAGAACAAAAATCGATCAAAGAAACGCTCCAACAAGGAGCAGCTGGTGACAAGTCCAAGAAAAAGCTTGTCATCAAGAAAAAACCTGGTTCCCCCGAACCGAAAACGACCGCTTCGGCACCAGAGGTAAAAGCGAGTTCTTCTCCCTCTTCTGAAAAGAAAAAAGATTTAAATGAACTAATCCGCGAGGAAGCAAAACGCCAGGGCGGCCTTGGAGCTGGCTCAGGCTCAGGCCCACAAGCACCATCTCAAGCATCGCCGATTGTTTCTCGTCCCGAACGAAAACGGGATGAGTCCATCGAGCAGGCAAGACCGATCGATCGGAAACCAGAATCGATCCTCTCTGGAGATACAGCATCTCCGGGGTATAGAAGCGCAGAAAATAAAAACCAAGCACAAACAGTTCCTGGCTTTTTCCGTAAGGAAGACAGAAACCCGATCGTTTCCAGACCTATTTCCAGACCTCCAGAAAACCGAGGACCAGGACAGGGTGGCGGCGGTGGTGGTTACCAGGGCAATCGCGGTCCAGGACAGGGCGGTGGTGGGTACCAAGGCAACCGAGGTCCAGGACAAGGCGGTGGTGGGTACCAAGGCAATCGTGGCCCAGGACAAGGCGGACCGGGTGGATACCAAGGCAATCGTGGCCCAGGACAAGGCGGACCGGGTGGATACCAAGGCAATCGTGGCCCGGGTGGACCGGGACAAGGTGGTCCTGGTGGGTACCAAGGTGGCCAAAGACCTGCGGGAAGTCGCGGCGCTCGGCCGATTGGTCAGGGTGGTCCAGGACAAGGTGGTGGTGGCCAAGGCGGCGGGATGGGAGGATCTCCTTTCGGAGGGGCTCCTGGAGCTGGTGGCGGAAATGCTTCTGGTAAAAAGAAGGCTTTTGAAAAAGACAAAGGCGGCAGAGAAGAGAAAGACGAGAACACTAAGTTTTTCAAGCAGAGCTTTCGTAAACAAAAAGCTCAGGCCGCGGCACTTGCAGCGGTTCCTAAAGAAATCTCCATTTTGGAAAACATCCAAGTGGGAGAGATTGCAAAGAAATTAAATTTAAAACCTGGTGAGATCATTTCAAAACTCATGAAAATGGGTATGATGGTAACCATTAACAATGTGATTGATGCCGAAACGGCTTCGATTCTTGCAGATGATTACGGCTGTAAGGTGAAAATTGTTTCGCTTTATGACGAAACCGTCATCGAAGAAGAAAAAGACGCACCAGAAGATTATATCACAAGGCCACCTGTAGTTACCATCATGGGTCACGTTGACCATGGTAAAACAAAACTCCTTGATACGATCCGCGTTTCGCGTGTCGCAGAAGGCGAGTCAGGCGGAATCACACAGCACATTGGTGCCTACCAAGTTGAGACGAGCCGCGGCCGTATCGCATTCTTGGATACACCAGGTCACGAAGCGTTTACCTCTATGAGAGCACGTGGTGCCTCAGTAACAGACATCGTAGTTCTTGTGGTAGCAGCAGATGATGGTGTGATGCCTCAAACGATAGAAGCGATCAATCACGCCAAAGAAGCGGAAGTTCCGATCATTGTGGCAATAAACAAAATTGATTTACCCGCAGCAAACGCTGAAAAGGTGAGACAAGAACTTTCAAATTATGGTCTGCAACCAGAAGAGTGGGGTGGAACGACCATTTTCTGTGAGATTTCAGCCAAAAACAATATCGGTATCGATAAATTACTTGAGATGATTCTCATCCAAGCAGAACTTCTAGACCACAAAGCCAATCCGAAACGCCGTGCCAAAGGAACCATTGTGGAAGCCAAACTCGATCCAGGTCGTGGTCCTGTGGCAACGGTCCTCATCCAAAACGGAACCCTCCGTGTGGGAGATGCCTTTGTCGCAGGTGTACACTCTGGTCGCGTAAGAGCACTTTATAACGATCTTGGCCAGGCCATTCGCGAAGCAGGTCCATCCTTTCCAGCCCTTGTGACTGGTCTTGATGGGGTTCCTGATGCAGGAGCACCGTTTGATGTGGTGATGGAAGACAAAGAGGCTCGGGAGATTTCTCATAGCCGTCAGGAATACGAAAGGCTAGGACAGTCGAAAAATGCGGCAACTCGCGTAACACTTGATAATATGAGTGAGATCATCAAACAAGGTGCACTCAAAGAGCTCAAGGTCATCATCAAAGCTGACGTTCGGGGATCTACGGAAGCAGTCAAAGAAGCGCTTGAAAAACTTTCTACTGCTGATGTTAGATTGCACGTAATCCATGCAGGAACAGGTGCGATTGTTGATTCTGATATCATTCTAGCATCTGCTTCGAATGCGATAGTCATCGGGTTTCATACTCGTGCCAATCCGAAGACCGTTCAACTTGCTGAAAAAGAAAAAGTAGAAATCAAATACTATAGCATCATCTACGATGTAGTGAATGAAGTGAAAGCTTCTATGGAAGGTATGCTCGAACCAGAAAAGGTCGAAAATATCATCGGTAAGGTGGAAATTCGCGATGTATTCAAAATCTCCAAAGTGGGTAACATTGCAGGATGTATGGTTAAGTCTGGTAAGGTGACAAAAGTCGCTAGCGTTCGTGTGATCTCAAGCAAATCGGGAGAGATTATGTGGGAAGGGAAACTCAAAAACCTCAAACGCGTGAAAGACGATGTGGCTGATGTGCTTACAGGTTTCGAGTGCGGGATCTTACTCGATGGTTTCAATGATTTTGAAGTCGGAGATGAGATCGAAGTATTCGAGATTCGCGAGATTGCTCGTAAGCTCTAGGATTAGATACCAATGAATCCGATTCGAAAAAAAAAGCTCGAAGCGGAAATCCTTCGCATCCTTTCCATGGCGATCCTGGAAGGTAAAGTAAAAGACCCAAGGGTGTTTTTACCAACCTTCCATCGCATCGAAATTACAGACGATTTAAAGAAAGCTGATATTTATTTTACGGCTCTTTGCAATAACAACGAACGTAAAAAACTGATGGCAGGACTATCAAGTTCTGCTGGTTTTTTGTCTTCCCTTGTTGGCAAACAACTCCATTTGCACACCAACCCCAGATTCTTTTTTGCTTGGGACAATAACTACATCAAATCCCTGGAAGTGATTCAGCTCATTGAAGAAGCAAAGCCAAAAACGTTATATGAGGAACTTCATCCAGGCGAAGGACAGGTCAGTTCCGCAAACGCAGAAGTGGCTTCCGATCAAGCCGCCAATGAAGAACCTGAAGATGAGCCGCCCGCTTCTTAGAAAAGTTTAAATCTTAATCGTATATCCGATCGAAAAAAAATAGATCGCATGTACGATGTGTTGTTGTTGGTAGTGTTGCGTAAGAGTCCGTTTCACAAATTCATTGGGAGAATTCGCGGCAATCTGATTTAGAATGAAAGCGTTTTCATACCCGAATACCTTAGAAGGATCAGTGACCCTTCCATCATTGGCATTCGTATCTGCGTAAACTCCATCGCTTGGAGTGTAAGTAACATTGTCCACGAGAGCAGGTGTGGCGCGGTACATCATATTGGCCGCGAAAAAAAACTTCGTATAATCAAATTGGAGTCTCGGACTAATATCACTAATTCCTTTTCTTCGATCCACATTATCGTTCACATCCGCGTAGCCCATCACAATGCTCGGTGTGATTCGAAAAGCCTCTCCTTTAAAAAACTCATGACTGAGTGATAAACGGTAGTTATGTCCACCTTGGAATGCTCCATTATATTCACTAAGCATGCGATTGTTTATCGAGAACTGGGGGTTTAACCAAGAGAGAAACGGAGGTCTCCACGCAATGACCCAAAGTCCTCGCATTACATAATTTGGGTCATTGGTGTTGATAAAAATAAATCCTGCTGAAAAGGTTCCCATTCTCGTTTCATGGTCGTACATTGCCCTCGAGAATAAGTAGTCATTTAAACCGTTTTTTTCTTTCCGCAGTTTCACGGAATTGGGATCAAATGCGAGAGTACCACTTGCGAGTGTTGCATTCACGACATTACTTTGATCCGCACCTCCAGCAGCTGTTTGAAATCTAAAATCTGCATCTGTATTAGATCTGTCAACTAACGGATTCATTACGGTAAGACCAAATTTAAAGGCTTTTGGTAAACCCAAAAGTTCAATACTCGTGGACATAAAATAAGCTTCGTATGTATCCTTATAGGCAGTCTTATTTCGTCTTGCTTGGCGTTCTCCGAATAGATCCGAACCTTGAAATGCTCCGTCGTTAGAAACAGATTGAGATAATAAAAAAGAATCCTGCGGGACTGCACTTTTTTCGGTTGGATTTTTCATCGCACCCGTAGGTATACTTTCATCCAGCGTCAGTTCGAGAGTAGGCTCACCAGGATCAGAGACAATTTTTAAAACCTTGTCTTTTTTGATGCGTGTATAGATGCCATTTTCATCTACGAATTCGATATCGAGTTCTGTACTCCTTTCAATTGATACTTTTTCAAAAGACTTTCCGGTTTTTGTAATTACAGTAACAGAAAAAAGAGCTGAATTCGTTAGAAGCAGAAAGAAAGCTCCGATGAGAAACCGAACCAGTTTGGGAATCATTACCATCATTACCCTTTAGACAGTTTTTTTGGCAAGTTGCATTGGGCAATTGTGGGGAATGCGATTTCTTAAGGTTGCTTTTTTGGCTTTCAAATTCTAGCATTCTTTTATACTCAATCGACTGTATGCCCTCACAAAAGCCCAGCTCAGGATATCTGTTTGTCAATAAAACACCCGGACTCACTTCTTCGGATGTGGTCATTCGTTTGAAGAAGAAATTTCATTTAGATTCCATCGGGCATACAGGAACTTTGGACCGGTTTGCCGAAGGTTTACTCATACTCCCATTTGGTGATTATACCGCCTTTTCTCAGTTATTCCTTGGAGAAGACAAGACCTATTATGCAGAAGTAGAGCTGGGAAAAAAAACGGATTCGGGAGACCTCGATGGAGTAGTGAGTGAGAAGTGGACAGAAGAGCAAACTAGCAATCGGAAAAAAGAACTCCACTGGTCGGCACAATTTTTGGTTCAGGAACTTGCAGAGCTTTTAGGCTGGAAAGTCCAAAAAGCTCCAAAGATCTCCGCGTTAAAAGTCGACGGAAAACGCCAATCTGACCAAGTGCGTAGCGGTAAGGATGTAAAGGAAAAAGAAAGACCGATACGCATCGAGAGGGTTTGGGATGTGAGTTTCAGCGAAGATCGGTTTTGCTTCCGCATCCATGTCAGCTCGGGCACGTACATTCGAAAAATCGTTCTCGATTTGGCAGAAAAATGGGGACTGCCGCTGGTCTTAACCAGACTTGTCCGAGAATCGATAGGAAAGTGGACCCTTCTCGGTGCAAAGACGTATATGGAAACAGAGATCCAGGATGCAAAGAGATGGCAGGATGTGCTTGTACTTCCCGCCAGGCGGGTGAACGCTGATGAGAAAAAGGCAGTGATCCATGGAGGGTATGTTTGGGATAAGCTGCCGAAAGCCGATGAAACAGGGTTTTACTTTTTGGAAGAAGGAACAGACGAAATCGTTGCTTGGTGTGTCTACCAGGGTAGGTCGTCTCATTTGCCTTACCGGTACAGCAAAGTATTTTTTAATCCTACCGCAAAAATTATGTTTTCTATTTGAAGCCTTCACAGATTTTGGAAGAAATATGGTCACAAAAGAACAAAAACAGCAGATCATTGCTACTTACGGTAGCAAGCCAAACGATACTGGATCTGCAGAAGTACAAATTGCTATCCTTGACACTCGCATCAAGGACCTTACTGAACATTTTAAAGTCAATAAAAAAGATTTCCATTCTCGCAGAGGTCTCATAGCGCTTGTTAACGCAAGGAAACGTATGCTTGAGTATCTTAAAAAAAGTAATATCGACAGTTATAGAAAGCTAATAGAAAAACTCGGTCTTAGGAAGTAACTCCTATGGCTACAGAGTTTACTGGTTCTTGGGGTAGAGATTCTATCACCATCGAAACAGGCAAGTGGGCGAAACAAGCCCACGGTTCTGTTGTCTATAAGACGGGGAACCTTGTTCTCCTAGCAACTGTTTGCGCTACAGATGAACCGAAAGAAGGACAAGACTTCTTTCCTCTTACCTGTGAATACTCTGAGAAAATGTATTCTGTTGGTCGTTTCCCAGGTGGATACTTCAAACGTGAATCCAAACCTCCAGAACACGAAGTTCTACTCTCTCGTATCATCGATAGACCCATTCGCCCTATGTTTCCAGAAGGTTACTTCTCGGAAGTTCAGCTCATGGTACAAGTTTTATCTGCGGATAAACAAGTCTCTGTTGCTGGTCACGCTATCAGTGCAGCTTCTGCCGCTCTAGCAGTGTCTCCGATTCCATTTGCAGGCCCAATTGCAGGGGCACGCATCGGACGTATTGGTTCCGAATTCATTCTCAATCCGACAAACGAAGAAATGACGAGATCAGACTTAGATCTCATTGTTGCGGGAACCAAAGATGCGATCGTGATGATCGAAGGTGAAGCCTCTGAAATCTCGAAAGACGATATGATGGCCGCTCTTCGTTTTGCTCAGGATGCTTTAAAAGTTGCGGTTGAGATGCAAGAAGCTCTTGCGGCAAAACATGGTATGCCCAAAAAACAAGTCGTTTTGAAGGCTCCTGACAAAGATCTTCATGCAAAAATCCGAGAGTTTGCTTTCAGTAGGTTGACGGCTGCGAATAAAAATGCGGACAAAGCGAAACGAAATGAAGACATCAAACTCATTAATAGTGAAACCGTAGCACATTTTAAAGAGTTACTGGCACCTGTTGATAAAACAAAAGACATCAAACATTACTTACACGAATTGGAATATGAAGTCGTCCGTGAACTTGTACTTGGTGAAGGCATTCGTTTTGATGGGCGTAAAACCGATGAAATCCGTCAAATTTCTTGTGAGATTGACGTGCTTCCTGGTCCTCACGGATCTGCGGTTTTCACACGTGGCCAAACTCAAAGTTTAGGTGTTATGACTCTGGGAACCACAAATGATAACCAGCGTTATGAGACACTCGAAGGCCAAAAAGAAAAGAACTTCATGTTGCATTATAATTTTCCCGCATTTTCTGTGGGGGAAGTCAGACGGAATTCAGGTCCTGGCCGTCGTGAGATTGGACATGGTAACTTAGCGGAAAGAGCGATCAAAAAGGTACTCCCGTCACAGACAGAATTTCCTTATGTGATCAGGCTCGTTTCCGAAATCTTAGAATCTAACGGCTCATCTTCTATGGCATCTGTTTGTTCGGGCACTCTGGCACTTATGGCAGGCGGTGTTCCGATCAAGGCTCCTGTTTCTGGGATTGCCATGGGTCTTTTCAGTGATGAAAAGGGTAGGTTTGCAGTTCTTTCTGACATCGCAGGAATCGAAGATCACTTTGGTGATATGGACTTTAAACTCGCAGGGACCAAAAAAGGCATCACAGCTTTCCAAATGGATCTAAAAGTCAACGGTCTTGGTTTAGAAGTTTTACAAAAAGCCATCGAACAGGCGCAAGTCGGCAGGGACCACATCCTTGGAGAAATGAACAAAGCCATTTCTTCTGTGAAGGGTGACCTTTCTGCTACGGCTCCACGGATCACACAAAAACAAATTCCAAAAGATCGGATTGGCGAGCTCATTGGTCCTGGCGGTAAAATGATCCGCGCCATCACAGAACAATCTGGTGCTGAAATTTCTGTGGATGACACAGGTAAGGTGACGATTGCCTCTCCAAGTGAAGAATCCAAACAAAAAGCCATTGCCATGATTGATGGAATCTTTGAAGAAATCGAGATCGGTCGGGTCTATGATGGCGTTGTCAAACGCATTGCTGATTTTGGAGCTTTCGTTGAGATTTTGCCAGGGAAAGAAGGCCTTTGCCATATCTCCAAACTCGACGTGAAACGTGTCCAATCTGTAAGAGACGTGGTGACAGAAGGCCAAAAGGTCCAAGTCAAAGTGATTTCCGTAGATAAAACGGGAAAGATTGATCTATCCAGAAAAGACGTCCTTACTGACAATTAAGACATTACCCTCGGGACCTAATGGGTTCAGAGGGGAGGTAGAGCTCTTTGCCATCTGATGAATTCAAACGTATTGTCCTTGCAAACGGACTCACCATCTTATTCCAACCTATGAAACATGCTGCCTCTATGGCAGTAGGTTTGTTTTTAAAAGAAGGATCACTTGCTGAATCTAACCGTGAGCTAGGATATTTCCACTTCCTTGAGCATATGCTCTTTAAAGACTCGGAAACAAGAACCTCCAAGGAAATAGCATCCGAAATCGAAAGAGTTGGCGGAGTGCTCAATGGTTCTACCAGTAGAGAGTATACACAGTATTATGTAGTAGCTATTAAAGACAAGGCAGAGCTTGCCTTTGACATCCTATCTGATATGATCTTTCGTCCTCTTTTTCGTGAGGAAGACATCAAAATCGAAAAGGGTGTGGTCATCGAGGAGATGCGATCGTATGAAGATGCACCCGATGATTTTGTTTACGATTATTATTTTAGAAATATTTTCAAAAAATCGCCTTACGGTCGTGATATCATCGGCACCAAGGAATCGGTAACAGGTATTACACGAAAGTCGATCCGAAAATTTTACGAAAAACACTATTTCCCTGCAAATATGGTTTTATCGGTCTCAGGAAATTTGAAATGGGAAGAAGTGATCAAACTTGCAGAGAAGTATTTTTTCTTTGAGAATCCTAAAGGCAAAGTCAGCAGTCCTGTCGTCATCAAAGCTCCTAAAAAAAGTTTTACGAAACATTTAGAAAAAAGGAAAATCGAGCAGTTTAATGTCATGCTCGGTGCGAGCGGAGTTCCGCGTGACTTCCGTTCGGTGACAGTAATTCAATTGCTCTCAACAATCCTTGGTGGGGGAATGGCTTCTAGGCTTTTCCAAAACATACGTGAAAAAGAGGGTCTTTGTTATTCTATCTATTGTTTTCCTTCCTTCTATCGCACGACAGGCCTTTTTTCCATTTCCTGCGCCACCTCTCGCGAAAAAGCCAATCGGTGTATCACTCTGGTCCTAGAAGAACTCCGTGCCATAGTTCGTGACGGTTTTCTAGCAAAAGAGCTCGAAGACGCCAAGTCAAATCAGTTAGGTGGGATGGCAATTGGCTATGAATTGCCGGAAAATCGCATGAACAACATCGGCCTCCAAGACATTTACTTTGGTAAATACTACCCCTTGCAAGCGCGTATGGATGCCCTCAAAAGTGTGACTCTTCCTGAACTGAATGCCATGGCAAAAAAGATCTTTAGCGTTCCCAACCTACATCTTTCTTGTGTAGGCGATATGAAGGACTCCGAATTTCAAAAAATTCCGACGAAACTATGATCCAGGTCCAAATCCAGAAGACGCGGGAGGGCGCTGAGCTCCCCGAGAGAAAGACGAATGGGGCCGCCGGCTACGACCTTTCTGCCTGTCTAGAGGCAGACCTCATCCTACCCTTGGGAAAAGTTACTTTTGTTCCGACGGGGCTTTCCTTGGCGATTCCTTTGGGATTTGAAGGACAAATTCGGCCTAGGTCTGGCTTTTCTACCAAACACAGGATTCTCATGCCAAATGCGCCGGGGACCATCGACTCTGATTACAGGGGGGAGATCCTTGTGCCGCTTCTCAATTTAGGAGAAGAGGATTTTGTTCTGAGTCATGGAACCCGCATTGCCCAAATCCTCATCAAACGCTACGAGGTCGTAAATTTCCAACTCGTTGACGTCCTGGATGAAACGGAGCGAGGAAGTGGTGGATTTGGGAGCACCGGGAAATAAGACATAAAACAGAAAAAAGACACTTCAGCACTTTTTAAATCTAACCGATAGGTTTCAAAAGAGGTGCATTTATATGATGAGGTCACTTTGGACCGGCGCTACCGGAATGATTGCTCAGCAATTTCATATTGATACAGTTGCCAACAACCTAGCAAACGTAAATACAACAGGTTTCAAAAAGAACCGTGTCGATTTCGAAGATTTGGTATACCAACACCAAGTCCTTGCGGGCACACCTGCATCCTCTGTTTCTGAAATTCCAACCGGAGTCAACGTGGGTCATGGGGTTAAAACTGCCGCCACACAGAAGTTATTCGAAATCGGATCTTTTCAAGCCACTGGAAATAAATTAGACCTAGCGCTTACTGGTGAAATGGGATTTTTCAAAATCCAAATGCCTGATGGCACTTTCTCCTATAGCAGGGATGGATCTTTTAAAATCGATTCCAACCAGCAAGTGGTAACCTCCAATGGATATCTTTTAGAACCACCAATCATCCTCCCTGAAAATGCGATATTAAATACGCTTATGGTTGCCGAAGAAGGCGAAGTCACAGTAAAGATTGGTAATGACATCCGACCTACGACGATTGGACAGATCGAACTTTATCGTTTTGTGAACCCGGCTGGACTTCAGGCAGTGGGGAAAAACTTATTTCGTGAGACAGTGGCCTCCGGACCCGAGATTCCAGGAATGCCTGGACAAGAAGGTTATGGTGGGGTTTTGCAAGGTTTCTTAGAAATGAGTAACGTAAAGATCGTAGAGGAAATGGTAAATATGATCGTTGCCCAAAGAGCTTACGAATCAAATTCAAAAACGATCCAAACCTCAGATAACATGCTATCGACGGCGATTGGGTTAAAACGTTAATTCGGGGATATTAGATTAACTTAAAAAAATGAAAGCACTTGCACTCCTACTCATTATGTTTGTTTCGATCCCGTATGATGCGGAACAAAACCAAAAAGGAATCTCACTCTATTTGAAACCTCGCGCAGTTTTGAAGTCGGGAGAGGTGAGAGCAAGTGACATTCTAAATTGGAAATCAAACACGGATCCGATTTTATATTCCGACTTAAAATCTCCTATGGTTGTAAGTGCCATTGAGATTGCAGAGCGCCTTTTAGAGGTAACCAAAAAATCTGGCGGGGACGATGCAACATATGAAATTGGTGGTACCACTTCTAATATCGTCCCTCTGACTTCTGTTTGGGGAAAAGAAAAACTCGAAAACTTTTTACGTAACGAACTCGGCAAAAATATCTATTTTACTCCTGAGAATTTTAAAATCTACTACGAAGGTCCCGGTGTCGCATTACCAGAAAAGAATGTAACCTTTGTTTGGAGAAAATTTGGTCAGAATATCCACGGCGGGAAACGAATTTTTCCTTTAGATGTAATGTACGAAGATAAACTCATTTACTCGACACCTGTGAGTTTTATCATCGAAGAAAAAAAAGAAGCCTGGTTTACGAAACGAAATATTGAACCAAAGGAAATTTTACAATCTTATGATATAGAAAAACGTTCTTTTTTCACCTCTGATCACAATACGGAATACGACCTGGAAAATCCTGTTGGAAAAACGGCACTCAATGCAATTCCAGAAGGAATGCCATTGCAGAGAAAACAAACTAGAAGGTTGCATCTTGTCGAACGCGGGAGTGAAGTAAGTCTTATCTATACATCTGGTAACATCATGGTGAAGGTAAGAACCCGTGCTCTTGTATCGGGCAATGAAGGTGAAATGATAGATCTACTCAATCTATCTTCCAATAAAAAATTAAAAGGAAAAATCCAATCAGCAGGCATATGTTTGCTAGGTGGTGTATAAATGATCGGATTCCTTAGATACTTTTTTCGGATTAAGCTTTCTTTTCTAATTCTTGCAAGTCTTGTTACGTTTTTCCCAGATCTATTTGATGGATTTCGTTTAAAAAAGACATCGGATCATAGTTCTAACTTATCAGCCGAATCACTTTGGCGAGATAAGGATCCCTATTCCTATCCGCGAGTTGTTTCTCCAGGCACAGTCGTGAAGGTAATTCTCAAATCAAGTTTGAAAATTGAATATGAGTCAGAATATAAAGCGACCTTCGAGAATGATATTCGCACAGTACCTGACAAAAAAATAATTTCAGATCTTCCGAGTTTCACGACCAATAATACGTATATGCGATCCAAAGTCGGAAAATCCAAGACAAACGGTAAAATTTTAGGAACGATGGCAGTTATTGTGACTAGTATTGATCCAGGATCTGGAAACTTGGAACTAGAGGGGTCGAAGACTTACTCTTATGGTGAAGAGCGCATTAATCTACGTTTGTCGGGAACCATCTCTCCTGGTGACTTAGACAAAAATAAGAATATTTCCAGTGATAGTGTGGCCAATTTGAGAGTGGAATTCCAGGGAACACTCAGCCCGAAAGAGCTATCGGATCCAAATGTTCAATTGAAAACAATCACTAATCCCGACGGAACCGTAACAAGAAAAGCAGAACTTTCTGATACAGAAAAGCAGGAATTGATCATGAAGAACATAAAACGAGTTCTAGGTGAGAGCAACCAATGAAATTACTATACCACAATTTAAAGTCGTTTTGTGTTCTATTACTATTCTTTCTCATCTATTTGTTGCTATCTGCGGATGCAATCTTTGCCGTAGAAATCCGATTGAAAGATGTAGCCCGAATCAATGCCATCCGTGAAAACCAGGTCACTGGTTTTGGGCTCGTTGTTGGACTGAATGGAACCGGTGATACAAAAAATCCGCTTACCGAAGAAGCCTTACAGAATTATCTCTCAGGTCTTGGAGTAAATACCAAACGTTCCATGCGCGAAGCCAGAAATACGGCAAGTGTAATGATCTCTGCTAACGTACCTGTCAATTTAAAGGAAGGAGACAGAATTGATGTGCTGGTTTCCTCACTCGGAGATGCTCGTTCACTGGAGGGTGGTGTACTACTCCAATCTCCCTTAAAGGCAGGGAATGGTGACACCATCGCCGTTGCCTCCGGTGTGATGGTGTTTGGTGGAAAGGATAAAAAGGGCAGAGGTTTATCTGAAAAGAAAGGCGGTTCCAATACAGGACTTATACCTGGTGGTGCCATTTTAGAGCGGGCACTTGTTAGTCCACCGATTGTAAAGTCGGTAAAGGTATCCTTACTTGAGCGTGATTATTCTACGTTAAATAGCATTGTCGAGGCAATTACGACAACATTGGGTGTGACTCCTGAAGTGGTTTCGGGAACAGAGATCTTGGTTCCCGTCCCGCAATCGTTGCCGGAGGGTGCGGAAGTGCAAAATGCTCCGAAGCTCGATTTAGCGTTTTTGGCAAAATTGGAAAATCTAACCATTACGCCTGAAGTGTCAGCGAGAGTGGTCATCAATGAAAGGACAGGTACCATTGTTATGGGTGCCAATATTGCCATTGATGAGGTGGCAATTTCTCAAACCGGACTGACCATACAAGTTGCAAACAACAGTAAGATGAGGTATTTTTTTCCGATGCCTGAACAAGAAAAAGGAGAATCAGCCTTTGTTCTAAAGGAAGCGACACAAGTGTCCGATGTTGTAGATGCATTGAATAAAGTAGGGGCATCCACGAAAGATATTATCTCGATTTTGGAAGCCTTAAAAAAACAAGGCGCTTTAAGAGCTGAGCTCATCATTCAATAAGGTAAAGACATGGATATTTTTTCTGTACAAGATTATAGCTCTAGAATTTCAAGATCGAGAGATGAACAAGTCCTCGGAAAGATGGAAGCGTTAAAAAAGGCTGAGAGAGAAAGCGGGTCAGAGAAAAAACAATCTGATTTTGAGAAGTTGATGTCAGACCGACCAGAGCTGCAAGGAAAGGTGAGTAGTTCTGGCTTAAGTGTTCCGCAAAATATAAAGGCTGAAATCGCCGCGGATCCTTACCGAAAAAAACTATTTGATGCAAGTGTGGAATTTGAATCCGTTTTCGTTAAAATGATGCTCAAAGAAATGAAAAATTCCGTACATAAAGAAAAGCTTATTGATGGCGGTTATGCGGAAGAAATTTTCGAAGATATGTTATACGATGAGTACTCGAAAGATATTTCAAAAAATGAATCACTAGGTATGGCGGAGCAAATTTACAAACAAATGTCTGCACTGCTTCCGCCAGTAAAATCAAATTTCTATCAATAATTAAGCAATCAAGTCACTCATTTTGAGCACCTTTAGTTGTGCTTTAAACTTAGCCTCAATCTCCTGCAATTCTAAGACTGTTTTATCAGATGTTTTACCTAGTTCCGTTGGTGCACCAAAGGAAGATTTTGACGTTTTTTCATAAATTTCCAGTAGGGTGACTTGATCCTTTAATTTAAACGGTGATATATTCCCCTTTTCAGAAACGGAGATTAAGTCTGCAGACTCCAGGTTTGTCTGGATTTGGTTGATATCTTTTTCTGGGATCAATAATTTTTCCTTAATTTCCCCAACAGTAATTAGCTTTCCATTTTTAATCTGGCTTTCATACACCGTCGATAGAAACTGAATCGTATAATAAAATTCATGTTTCACGTAACTATCAATATCTTCAAACGGGTGGCGCGGCAGAAGGTATCTATCTGGAAATTGTAAAGTTGCTGTGACTTCGGCTCCAAATAAGACGATCGCTCCAACTGAGTAGATCGTTAACAAAAAGATCGGAATGGCCGCGAGTGCTTTGTAGATGATCATCGTTTTTTCAGTGAAGGAAGTTAGATAAATATTTAAAAATCCCCAGAAAAAAAGAATAAGAATAACTCCTGTTATGGCAGATCCAATCACGGCAGCTCGAACTGGAACTTTAGTGTTCGGTATAATGGTGTAGAGTAAAACGAAAAAGATCCAAACTGATAATAGGGGCAGTATTAAATGTAAAATCATATAGAGAGAAATGATTTTTAGTCCACCTTGGTATTTTTTCCAGGTAGGCTTGCCTTGCTCATCATTTTCGATCCGGATGACTTTATTGTACTCACCGACTCCCAATATACCTAACATATCAGAGTTTAATTTATTTACAGTACCCTCTTCTTTATGCTCTAGATCTTGGGTTTCAGGAATGTCGCTAGTTGAGCCTACGCCAGTTAAGGATTGGCTAGGATTTAAATGAATCAAATCTAAAATGGCTCCACCTCTGGGTTTGTAAGTGATAGACCAGGTTTCTCCTTCGTCTTCGGAAAGAAGGATCTCACCTAATCCATTTAGCACGAAAAGATCAAAATCTTGTTTTTTGGGTGATAAGAATGCCCAAACTTTTTCGTAAGAGAATTTTTTATGGCTGATATCTTTCCAAGAAACCCCTCCATCTTTTGAAATAAAGATGGAACCGTTATCCCCAACAATAAAACCTAAATTCTCAGAGAGGAAATAGATATCATTTAAGGCTTTCGTAGAAATGACCTGGTAATTAAAATTTACTCCTCCATCTTTCGTTTTCCACAATCTTCCTTCTCGATCTAAAATAAAACCTACTTTTTCACCGAAAAAACGTACTTTAATGGGAGTTATACCTTTTTCGCTAAATCGTTTCATCTCAAAGAGGGGTTTACCAAGTTCATATTTTAATGTTCGCGTATCAGTGGTTAGGATAAAGACAGTAGAGTCATTTGATACACCGAAGTCAGTAACCGAGATATTTTTTAGACTATGTACTTTCCATGAATTCCCTTCATCGTTTGAATGGAGTAGAGTGCCTTCTTCTGAAATGGCAAAGAGAGTTTCCCCATTGGCACGGATACGGAAAAAGTTTTCTTTAGAAATATTTGGATTTTTACACGTGCCTGTTTCTACAATCGTCAGATCGACACAAAGCATATTCTCAAAGTCGATCGATTCTTTGGGAATGAATTTTACCTTCGATTTGAGATCGGTGAGAATTCCAATGTTTCCATTTTCACCTGCTACCCAAATTTGACCTGCGCTGGTTTTGACAATGGATTTCAGATGGGGGATTCGCACGGCATCGATTAACTTATCAGAAATGCCTTTGCCTACGACAAAGAGTAAAGGACCAAACGTGATTAAAAAGAAGTAAAAAACAAATTTATTGATAAAAGTTCTATGGAGATCGATTTTCCATATGGAGTGAAACGTTTTTTCAAGCGATCTCAAAACTGCTGTCGCAGAAAAAATAAATACGATAAAACCCACGCCACCGATTTGGGAGGCAGTATTTATGATATCACTCAAGGTTTCCCAATACGGAGTGATATCGAATTGGATGTTGTTTTTTAAGAGAAAACTGTTTACCTCTTGGTAAATCTCATCCTGTCTACCTTGTATACCAGATGCAACTGTTAACAAGGCAAAGGCTACCGTTAGAGTAGGAACTAGAGTTACTATGGTCGTGTATGCAAGCCCAGAAGCTTTCATCAGGCAATCATCTGCATTAAATCTATGGATAGAAACAAGGAGGACGCGCAGGGCTAAAATCAATTTTCGTTTCCAGCCAGGAGATTCTGGGATTTGTGTGAGTCTGATCATAAGGGAATTGTTGGTTTCTGAGATCATAAATACCTACCTAGATTTAAAAGCATATAGAACATAACTTGATGTTAGCGGAAAACCGGCTTTCGAGAGCTTAGATTTAAAATGATAATAGGAGATTCGAAACCAGTGTCTATAATCATACCAATGTTTGAAATTTCCTCTGGACTTTCTTAGTTTTGAGAGTAAAGAAAAGTCCACACCAAAGTAGCAAATAAATCTATTAAATCCGAGCGGGGTCAATATCTTTTTTAAAACGGAATCAGAATAGTAATACACGTGCCCTGGCATATAATAATGGTATTTTTCTCTTTCCTCTTTTGCCTGCCAACCTTCAAAATTTGCAGTCTGGAGAAGGAGGAGCCCACCTGGTTTAAGAATTCTTCCCAATTCAGAAAAGATGATTTTTGGATTTTCTAAGTGTTCTATGACTTCGACAAGTGTAATGACATCAAAAGAAGCATCTGGGAAGTGCGCATCTAAGAGAGAGCCCTGAAAGGTTGGAATCTCGTTTTCATTGGCATGTTTGCTTGCATAACTCGAAATTTCGACACCTTGGACAGCAAAACCTTTTTCTTTTGCTGATTTTAAGAATCCACCGAATGAGGATCCTACATCAAGTAACTTTCCGCTAGAAATGTATTTTTGAATGTTATCTAGGCGTGCATTCCATACATAACGATGAAACGTTTCTGTTTCCCTTTCATCTATATAAGTATATTCTGCTTTTCCTTTATAGTAGTCTGCATCATACAGGTTAGTTTGGTTTTGGCGCGGATACTGAGATTGTAAACCGCAAGTTTTACATTCATAAATGGAAATACCCTTGTAGATACCTTGTGATGTATATAGGAATTGCCAGTCGCATTCGGGAGGATCCGAATTGAGAGGACACTCACGTCTAAGTTGGTCCATCGGTTTATGTTTTTTTAGCGAGAAAGAACCAGTGACAGATCCTTTCCTCAAGAGACCCCAGCGGAGTCCGTTCCGTATATCCGATTTGGACATCGGAAAAAACTCGCAAGAGATCTTGTAACTCTTCCAGAGAGTAAGTCTCTGCATACCCACCTTTTAGGTCACTTAAGTTCATCTGGCCTGCTTGAATGCCAAGGTGTGTGTCCCGATCTGCTCGGATCGATCCAAGCAAATATCCACCAGGTGCGATTGCCTGGTGAAGTTCTACGACAATGGAACGGGCGATATCCCTTTCATTATAATGAAATACTCCCCAAGAGACAATGAGTCCAAAGTGGTTTTTGGGAAAAGAATAGGGCAATTCGTTGGTCAAGTAAATGGGAATATTCAAATCTAACGTCTGCAATTGGCTCACCGATTCGGAGGAAGAATCAGATGCCGAAACTGCAAAGCCTCGTTCTATCAATAATTGGATATGGCGGCCGCTCCCGCTTCCAAAATCCAGAGAGCGATTGTTTGGCGGCGAAATTCGAGAAAGCAACCGAACTAAATTTTCATCGGGATACTGTAATTTTGATTTTTCTTTTTTGTAATGGGAATCCCAGACATTGGACATACGTTTTAGGATGGAAGTCTCTCGAGTAGAGAAACAATCCAGTCCTCCCTGGATATCTTTGAGGTGGTAGAGATACCATAGACGAAAGTCCTTCTGGCATTTCCTTCTCTTCCAACTAAGTTGGTTCCAACCGGTAACAGTTCTTCATTAAAAAAGAGAGTTTCGTTTGGTAGTAGTGTAAACTGGGTATGTTCAGTTACCACCTTTTCTCTGTCAGATGGAAGGGCAAATAGAATTGCACTCATTTTACCAGGAATCGTCTCTTTCAAGAGGAATTTGGGTTTTGGTTTGTCGCCGATGTAAAGAGAAAGAAGATCAGGGAAATATGGATAGGAATATAATTCTTTTAGAAGCGAGTCTGCTAAGTATTCACCTCCAACTTCAGGCGATGCTTCCAGTAGATAACATTCGCCGCGTTCATTGATTTTAAACTCAGCAACAAAAGGGCCATTTTCTAAACCCGAAGCATGAACTACTGCCTGGCAAATCATTTTGATTTCCCCAGTCATTTCGAGGTTTGCCGATGGAACGATGTGAATTCTTTCGATAAAAGGTGGTTCTGTCGTGGTGATCTTGTCTGAGACGGAAATGATATGAAATTTTTTCGAAATCACCATGCCAAGGACCGTCACTTCTTTTCCCTCTATCACAGGTTCAACGATCCATGAATCAAGTTTTAACCCTTTGGACCATTTTTTCCAATCCGCTTCGTCTTTGATGATCCGAATCCCTTTTTTTGCATAACCGGCAGCTGGTTTCACAAGCACAGGAAACGGAAGGGATTTTTTAGTTTTTGATTTTTCAGACGGAAGGTTGAGAATCCCTGGTACAAGGATTCCATGTTTCTCTAACATCTGTTTCATTTTCTTTTTGTTAGAGAAAAGGGCAATGGAAGCAGCCGAATTTCCGACTAGTTTATACTTTTCTGCTAGATAGGCGGCAGAATGAACAGCACTGCCAAACGACCGTGAGCCAACACCCTTAAGGATGTGGGTATAAGGAACTCGGCTCATCGCATGCAATATCTTTCGGTATTCACTGGTCGATTCGAGAATGCGGATGTCACTATCCTTAAACCCGGGTGCACTCGAGTTCTTATCCACAGAGATTACATGTAATCCTCGTGCTTTCGCCGCCTGGATCAATGGGAGTTGGTTTTTGCCTGCTCCGATCGAAAGAAAGCACCCTTCTACAGATTTCATCTAGGAGCCGCGCTGTCCGCCTCGTCTCTGTACGCCAGTGCTTGCCCCAGACGTAGAGGGAGCCTTACCAAATGGACTTTTCTGGTTCATAGGCGACGACTTAGCCGTGTTTGCATTAGAATGTTGGTTTGCGAGATCTTCTTGTTTTACGAGAACGATTTTTTTGCCTTCAATCTCTTTCCCATTAATGGCTTCGATCGCTTTGAGTGCGGATGCCTCATCCATTTCGGCACTTCCAAATCCGAGAGATACCTTCGTGATTTTATCACGTTTGATGGTCACGGAACTAACCGTTCCAAAAGGAGAGAGCAAGGCCTTAAGCTGGTCTTCTGTTTGTGTTTGCGGTAGATTGCCTATAGATATCTTCATAGATAGAATATCGTCCGTTTTACAAAAAAAAACTTCAACTCTTTTTTGACTATGTCACATTTTCTATATTGGAATTTCCTTTCTTTGCCGAAAGGAAATGTAGGGGAACTGCATATGATACGAGGACTTTATACTGGCGCAAATGGAATGATCTCACAACAGGTTCGAATGGATGTCATTGCCAATAACTTAGCAAACGTCGATAAGACTGCCTTTAAAAGAGATACCACTGTCTTCAAGACATTCCCAGAAATGCTCTTACATAGATTCTCGGAAGATGGCATTGGCAAAACTCCGATGGGATCATTTGATACGGCTCCTGTTGTCGGTAAACTCGGGTTTGGTGCCGAGGTAAATGAAGTATACACTCGTTTTGAGCAAGGGTCTGTAAAAAAAACGGACAATCATTTTGATATGATGATCCAGGATCAGCCAGGTAGTGAAAATCCAGCATTTTTTACAGTGCTTACCAACAGAGGGGAGCGATTGACCCGAAGTGGAAATTTTGTTTTAGATAAAAATGGTTTTGTTGTGACGCCGCAAGGTTTTCCCTTGCTTGGCGAAAAAGGACCTATCCGAGTCAACCAAGGTAATTTCCTTGTCAAAGAAAATGGAGAAGTTTATATCAATGGTCGAATTGGAACTGAACCAAAAAATGGAACCAATATCAGTGAAAATAGATACGACGAACCGCAGTTTGTTGATAAGCTTAAGATTCGTACAGTTGAAAACCCTCGTCATTTAGATAAGGAAGGTGATTCCTTTTATTCCGATACGCCAGAATCTGGTGAACCCACTGCGTTTCCGGAATTGAAATCCCCTCAAATATTACAAGGTTTTTTAGAAGCCTCCAATGTTTCTGTCGTGACAGAAATGGTAGACATGATTGAAGTCAACAGGGCGTATGAGGCAAATTCAAAAACAATGCAAACACAAGATAGTTTACTTGGCCGATTGTTTGAAGTGATTCGTTAATTTGAATATCCAAGATACATTTAGCTGATATCAATCGTCTTATCAGGTGGTCTTTTTTTGAAGCGAAAGACTAGGTAAAGTTTGGCGCTCTAGTTTGTTCTGTCTTTATATCTAAGTCAAATTCTTGCTTTCGAAAACTTTTCTTAAAGAGTCTTTTTGTAGTTACAAAATATTCTCCAATGAATTTATGGAAGGAGAATATTTGTATATTGAGGAGTATTGATGAACTTAGAACAGATTCACATTGAACAGGCAGGAGTTGATAAGCTTGATGCAATGGTTGATTTATTTAATGAGTACCGCATTTTTTACGGAAAGACATCTGACCTAGATGGCTGTCGCAGTTTTTTATTTGATCGGATAGTAAACCGTCAATCCATCATCTTCCTTGCAAAAACAATTGACCACAGCTATATTGGCTTTACACAACTCTATCCTATTTTCTCCTCAGTTTCAATGCAAAGAACTCTTATCCTGAACGATTTGTACGTAAAGGAAAATGCGAGACGGAAGGGAGTCGCAGAGAAATTAATGCAAACGGTGATAGGGTATGGTAAAGCCACGGGAAATAAAGGACTCCAATTAGAGACGGCAAAGGAAAATGCCACGGCCCAGGCTTTGTATCAAAAATTTGGTTTTCAAATTGAAGATACTTACCTAAGCATGCATCTCACTTTTTGAATCATTCCATTTTGTTCTATTTATAATTTGGAAATATTTCTTTCACGAAAAAAAAAGCGCTAGTAAAGCAGAAAATTTATTTTCGAATCAAACGCATTCCCAAGATAACAAATCAATTGTATATACTTCAGTGAATGACAATCATGCAAAATAAAACTTTGCTTTTAGTGGAAGATGAAATGCTCCTTGCAGCCAGCCAAAAAAGAGGTTTGGAAGCGTTTGGATATCAAGTTTTACATGCCCCCACTGGAGAAATCGCCATTCATATGGCTCGGACCATACCTGAAATCAATTTGATCCTAATGGACATTGATTTAGGAAATGGCATCGATGGCACGGTTGCGGCAGAAATCATTCTAAAAGAGAACCAGATTCCGATTGTTTTTCTCTCAAGCCATGTGGAACCAGAAATCGTCGCAAAAACGGAAAAGATCACCTCGTATGGTTACGTTGTGAAACATACAATGAATACGGTTTTGGATGCCTCAATCAAAATGGCATTCAAATTATTCGAATCCAAGCGCATGCTCGAGAAGACCACTCAACTGCTCGAATCTACTGGAAAATTGGCAAAAGTGGGAGGCTGGCAGGTAGATTTAGCGACTATGAAATTGTCTTGGACCTTACAGACATTTGAGATTGCCGAAATGGAGCCACCGATAGAACCTCCTCTCGATGAAGGCATCAATTTATTTGCACCCATTGCTAGACCTGTCATTACACAAGCATTAGATGAAGCAATCAAAAATGGAACTTCTTATGACTTAGAACTTCCCATCATCACAGCAAAGGGTCGAAATGCTTGGGTACAAACCCAAGGTTTTGTCGAAATGAAGCAGGGAAAAGCGGTTAGACTCTTCGGAACATTTCAAGACATTACCGAACGCAAAACCATCGAATTGGAATTAGACATTGTTCGAAAAAATAGCGAAACCATCATCAATAGTAGCAAAGATACGATGTGGAGCTTAAATCCAGATTATTCTCTGATACTCGCCAATTCTATCTTTATCGAAGGTTTTTTGAATACAACGGGTGTTCGACTGAATGCAGGCGATAGTCTTCTCATGCAGGATCTATTTCCGGCAGAGTATTTGGCATTCTGGAAATCGCAGTATGACAGGGGCTTATCGGGGGAAACGTTTGAAATAGAGATCGAAATTCCAACGCCAGTAGAAGATGTTAAGGATATTTTTCTTGTTAGTTTTCGACCTATAGTTTCAGGAGAAAAGACCGTAGGACTCTGTTGTTACGGAAGGAATATTACAGAAAAAAGACAGACAGAAGAACGGATAAAGTCGTTGTTACGTGAGAAAGAATTGATTTTACGTGAGGTACATCATAGAATCAAAAACAATTTTGCAATGATTACTTCTTTTCTTAAATTACAAGCTCTGTCCCTTACGGAAAAAACAGGTAGAGATGCTCTTGAGGATGCGAGTGGTCGTGTGCAAAGTATGGCATTGCTTTATAATAAATTGTATAAGTCTGATGACTATGGGAAGCTTTCCTTTAAAGACTATTTAGAGCAATTGGTAACCGAAATCCTCTCGAATTTTTACACCCAAGATTTTTTGCACTCAGAGATAATAGTTGATGATTTTATGCTCGATACGAAAAAAATTCAAATTCTCGGTATCATCACAAATGAAATACTTACGAATATTATGAAATACGCATTTGTTGGCAGAGATCATGGACAGGTTTCTATATGTGCTGGTTTGAAAAATGGATGGGCCTATTTTGAGGTCAAAGACAATGGGGTTGGCATATCTGAAAGCGCTTTAAATGGTGGTGACAATACTTTTGGACTGATGCTCATTCGCGAACTTACGGTTCAGCTAAAAGGAACAGTAAGTATCAAAAATGAAAATGGAACGTCTGTCCAGATCAATTTTCCGCTTTAGGGTTTTCATTTTTTAACGCTGCTTCTGCCTGTTCGTAATGTTCCTCTTTTAGTTGCGTTTTAATCAAAAGGAGCGTCGTTGCGATGATTCCTATATCGTCAGTAAAACCAAGTGCAGCAATAAAATCAGGAATGGCATCTATCGGAGAAATAAAATATACGAGTGCCAAGGTTATGGACGCTTTTGCTTTGAGTGGGGTTTTTTCATCCAGAAGGCAATAGTACATCGCCACTACATCTTTTAAAAAAGGGATCTTCTCCCCAAATTTTTTTACTTTTCCCCAAAAGTTTTCTTTCACAAACGAATCTTTCTCGGCTGGTTCCATATGTAGAAAACTAACATATATTACAGAAAAGTCAAGTTCATTAAACTTGACTTTTCAATTGTAGGGAATCTTAGTTGTTTATCAAATCTTCTCGCTATGGCAAAAGTATTTCAAAATGACAAATCGTTCCGAAATTGAATCCCAAGTAAAAAAGTATCTTCAAAATCCAGCTTTAATTCAGAAATCACACGAAAGCCTGATCTTTTATTTGTTTCATACTCCTATGGGTTCACTTATCCCCAAATTCACGGAGCTACCTCCTTCCACGGTGTATCAAATCCTTAGTAAAAAGAATGATCGAGTAAAGACAGCCATGGAATTCGATTTGGGATCCGCGTTTCCTTATGCGACACTGGCGGAGGGAATGGAAAAGGAGACTGGTGAGGCCATTGCAAATTTTGTTTCCTCAATTGAAGTCTATCCGTCCAAAAAATTGTTAGTTGATCTTTTGGGTCAAAAAGCCATCCAAGATATCATCGCAAACATTATAGAAAGCGGAATCATCGAGTTCAATAAAAAGACAAATCCTCTTTTTGGAATGATACAGGCAACAGGCCTCGACAAACAAATCAAATCTTTTATCAATCTCTTCTTGCCAAATTTTTTGCCAAAGATTGCTGATTTTCTCCATACAACAAGTTTTGGTCCGAGTAGTACGCTTTCAAAAGATATTGCATACATCATCTTAAACGCCCCCTTTTCGGAATTGTGTCTTCCCGATGAAGTTCAATTGCAAATAGCGGAAGATAAGTTAGGTGAGCTCTTAGATCAGGCTAATCAAGATAAAAAATTGGACGAGACAATTAAGAATTTTTCCAATCAATTGCATTCAAAATTCATTGAAAAATATGGAAGTATCACATTGATAGATTTTTTGAATGCAACCGAATCCGATTTTTCGCAGTTTAATTCGACCCTTTCTCAATATTTAACAACTGAGTTTATGAATTATAACAAAAACAATGCGATTGATGGCATCTTGACTGAAATCGTTTCGGATATCATGAATGCCTGAGCTAAATGATTCGACTCTCGCCGTTGTATCTTTGCTTTACTTTACGATTCTATTTGTAGTCTACTACTTTCATAAGGTAGTAAGCAAACCTGCGGTTCATTTTCAACGTAATGAAATAAATTGTTCTCTGTTATCGAATTTTTCTATATTAAAGGAAAACTATTTTCCGACTCTTTGGTGCTTCAATCGGCATCTGATGTTGATCCTACTTCTTTATCGTGATTACCGATCGAAACCATATATCTACGACAAAATCGAAGAGTTGCGGATGAAAGATGGAGGAATAACGGGGCTTGTTTGGACAGGGCTAGCTCCCGAGGATTCAAAACTTGCGAAACCGATTGTTGTCATATTTCATACAATCAGCGGAGATGAGCAAGATGTGAAAAATACCTTACATCATATTAAAACAACTCTCGATTGCATCGTAGTTGTTTGTATTAGAAGGGGACATGGTCATCTTCCGTTATCCACACCCGTGATCAATACAATGGGTTCTACCTCCGATTTGAAAGAACAACTTGCACATATCCGAAAGAGATTTCCAAATTCGATTCTTTTTGGCGTCGGGATTTCGGCGGGATCTGGACTCCTTGCCCGTTACTTAGGAGAGTCCGGAAGCAGTAGCGTTTTTCGTGCAGCGGTGGCCATTTCTCCAGCCTACGATATAGAAAAGGCATTTCATCGAATCCATCCTATGTACAGCAAGCTCATGGGACAAAGGTTGATTGATTATTTTCTGGAAAGACATTATGAAAGTCTCTCTCAGCTTCCAGGTTACTTACATGTTTCCGAATCAAAATCGATAGGCGAATTTCAGGACCGACTGCACTTATTAGCTGGGTTTGAATCTCGAAAAGAATATTATGCGGAGAGTAACCCTATCAATGTGGTTAAAAATATCGAAACATCTCTTTTGATATTAAATTCTAAAGATGATCCCATATGTGTGGATTTGAATGTCATTGAAAACTTACATTGGTTGGAAAGTTTGCCAAACACAATTTTAGTAAGAACGAAAAGGGGCAGCCACATTGCCTTTTATGAAGGAATCAAAGCAAGATCCTGGTCAGACCGCCTAATCTGTGAATACTTCTCACTCTTTCTTGCTTAAATCAATTTTCCAAATTCTGTTATAATTGTTTGATCAAAGCCTTTAGGTCACTGATGAGTGAAAAGGGAACGGGTTTGATGTCTTCGGCGAGTTTTATCGCGTCCTCAATGGTTCTTGTTAAAACTTGCTTTTCTGCAGTGTAATTGGTCGTATGCATGCGACTTTTGTTCTGTTTAAAGGTAGTTACTTTGGTATCAATGATTTCAATGATTTGATTTAAATACTGAACTTTATTATCCATTTGCTAAAATTTTTTCATAGTTTTAATATGCATCAACCAATTTTCTGTATTCCAAAAATCAAATCAGAAAGAATTTAGAAATTAAAGGAAACGAGTGAAAAAGAGAAATCACAAAAAATTCTGGATTTTTGATATGGATGGAACGCTTACCAATGCCTTGCATGATTTTCCTGCGATCAAACGTGAGTTAGGACTTCCATTAGATTTAGATATACTTTCAGGCATAGACCTGTTAGAAGATGGAGCGCGCAGGGATAAGCATAAAAAGCTGAATGAGATCGAAATGGAGATCGCAAGGAAGGCAACTCCGGCACCAGGCGTGACTAAACTGCTCCACATCTTGACAGAAAACCAAATTCGAATGGGAATTCTCACCCGAAACAATCTTCAAAATACGCTCGCAACGCTAGAAGCGTCAGGGCTATTGCATTTTTTTAATCGTGATCATATCATAACACGTGATAGTGCGGCACCTAAACCTGATCCCGAAGGCCTATTCATTTTACAGTCGACTTGGCGTTGTCCCTCAGAAGAAATGATTATGATAGGCGATTATATTTACGATCTCCAAGTAGGAAAAGCAGCCAATACGGAAACAATCTATATCGATCCATCAGGCGAGTTTATTTATAGGGAACAGGCTACCTACTGTGTACAGCAAATGGATCACATCCTTGCACTTGATCTCCATTGATCTAAGAATCAAACTATGAGTTTATTCTCAAAGAAGAAGGAAGAATCTTTTAACTCCCTTAGTATTGATACTCTAACCTATAAAATTCAAAAAAAAATACAGATTACTGATGCTGACTTCGATTCTTTGTATCCAGAAAAGATCCAACAGTTATCGGCCGTTCAATGGACTCCTGTGGATGTAATTCTACAGATCCATAGGCATATGAAGTTTACAAAGCAGGATCGCATACTAGATATCGGTTCTGGAGTTGGCAAATTTTGTCTTGTCTCTAGTTTGCTATCTGATGCTCTTTTTTTCGGTATTGAAAGAAGGAAACATTTATTCGAAATTGCGGAATCGGTTCAGAAGGATTTGAAGACGAAAAATGTAAAATTCAAATTAGGAGAGATGATTTCTTTAGATTGGTCAAATTACAATGTTTTATATTTTTATAATCCATTCTACGAGAGCCTCACGGCAAAAAACGAAATCGATGACCAAATGGAAAAAGGACTCCAGAAATTCACTCTGGATTTGATTCGCGTTAAGAACCGACTGTCCTTGCTTCCAAGGGGGACAAAAGTAATCACCTACCATTCCTTTGGTGGAAAAATGCCAAACAGTTTCCAGCAAACAAAAAAGATTTCCCTGGTGACGGGAGATATTGAGTTCTATGAAAAAATAGAATAAATCCCCTCGATTTGAAGCTGGTTTTTAAAACTCCGTAGTAAATTTAGCAAATGAGCTATTGGCTCCTCCGTTCGTTTTCGCAAGTACACCATAGATAACTGCTTGTTTTACGGCATGGAAATCCTCGTTTTTACAAAATAGATAAAGGGAAATTTTAAGTTGTTTTTTATCTCCGATCAGCAACAATTCATGATCGTTCAAAATGATTTCTTCTAGGTCACTATAGGAAATAAATTCCTTTCTCTCAAAAATACCCTCATTTGTCATTAGGATGCTTTTGTGACGGTGTCCATGATAGTAGACAAATCCAAAAGGAATCAAGGATAGGATTGTGACGACACCAAAGAAAATGATCTCTGCGATTGTTGGCGGAAAGGTTTCCCAACAAAAGATACCTAAATTTGTGGCCTCACCGAGCGCCAGATGGAGGAATAAGAAAAGTGCCACTGAGAGACAGATGCCCACAATTCTAAAAAGCAAGGGATTATAACTTGAGATGATTTCGTAGGCAGTCCCACTGTCCTTCCAAACTAGATCACTTTCGGATGTAAAGTTAGGTTGGGTAAATTGATCATATTCTGGATGAGACCGCTTATGGAAAGGTAAGTCTAATTCATGAAATTCCCGTTTTTCCCCTTGCTCACTAAGGATTGGAATTTCAAGTAATTTGGCAATGGATTCTCCCTGTATACGAGCAAGATAAAAATCAGTCGATTCGGCTATTATATGTTCAGGTAGCTGTGGTGAGATGATTGTAAAGACGACAACGGTTCTTGATCCATTTTTAGTTTTTACCGTGTAGGAATAGCGAGATTGGTTGAGTGAGGCAATGCCTCCAAAGTCATATTCTGTGATTAGTTTTTTCCCTTCAAAAAATTGAACTTTATTTTCTTTAGGAAGGAATATAGTTTGTTTTGATTTACCAAGTGTTAGCTTAACGAGGAGAAGCGGAAGTAGTGCAAACGCAAGAAATACAGGTATCAGAATGAAAGTTACAATTGGTTCCCCGTTTTCTTCGGTGTACAAGGAATACACGAAAGGAATAAAAATCGCAATCGAAACAAGTGAGAAGAATACCAGTATGAATCTTGCGACCTGGCTACTTTTTTGTTTATGGTCCTGAAACTCTAATTTTTCGTTCATTTGGCCTTTCTTTTGTTACGTTGACGATTGCACTTCGCTGTTTGCCGAATCGAATGTTTTTGTCGTTTTGGCTTTTTGCAAGAAATATTTGCAGTTGACATATTTTCAAAATCGGTTTTACTCTAGCCGTTCCATTCTGAAAGGGAAGTGGAATTTTATTTACGAGGCTCGGATGATTTCTAAAAAAATTTATGTAGGTAATCTTAAATTTACCCTAAAAGAAGAAAATATACGACAGATATTCTCTGTTTATGGCGCGATACAAGATCTAAAAATGATCCATGACCGTGAAACGGGTAATTTCCGAGGATTTGCCTTCATAACCTATGCGACAGACGAGGCTGCCTCGGACGCCGTAACCCAAATGAATGGCCAAGAAGTGGATGGTCGCAGCCTTAAAGTAACCTTTGCCGAGGACAAAAGAAAAGAAAGGCAACAGTAAAATTCTCTTTTCTGATTTCACTCCTATGAGATAGAGGGAGGATGAATTCTTCCGATATCTCTTCCAAGGTCCATCGCCTAGAGGATTATGCTCCCCCTGTTTGGACCACTCCTGAAATAGCCCTTCGGTTTGACCTGGATATAGAGAGAACACTTGTTAGAGCAGAATACAAGGTGCATTTCAATGAGATTGGTTTTGTTCCAGAACTCCCGTCTCTTTTTTTAAATGGCGTATCCCTTCATCTCATTTCTGTTCGCGTGAATGGTCTACTTTGTGAGCCAAATCAATACCGAATTACCAGTCTGGGTTTGGAACTTTTTAAACCTCCCGCTAAGGATTTTACTCTTCTCATCGAAAATTCCATATCCCCAAAATCGAATACAGCCTTGGAAGGATTGTATCATTCAGGTAAAATGTTATGTACGCAGAATGAGCCCGAGGGATTTCGTAAGATCATCTATTGCATCGACCGACCAGACAATCTTTCGATCTTTACTGTGACGTTATGTGGTGATCAGTCAAGCTATCCAATCCTGTTGTCCAATGGAAATTTGATCTCAACAAGGGTATTAGAAAATGGAAAACATGAGGCGGTTTGGTTTGATCCATTCCCTAAACCAAGTTATCTATTTGCCTTGGTCGCTGGAAATTTAGCGCATGTCAGTGATAGGTTTGTAACATCATCAGGAAGAGCAATTGAGCTACGTATCTTTGTAGATGAAAAGAATATTGAAAAGACCGAATTTGCGATGACTTCCTTGAAAGAAGCCATGCGTTGGGATGAAGAAACCTTTGGACTTGAGTATGATCTCGATCTTTTTATGATCGTCGCCGTTGATGATTTTAATATGGGGGCCATGGAAAATAAAGGCTTAAACTTATTTAATTCAAAACTCGTCTTGGCGGATAAAAAATCCGCAACCGATGAGACATTTGAATCCATTCTCGGTGTTGTTGCGCATGAATATTTTCATAATTGGACAGGCAATCGTGTAACACTTAGAAACTGGTTCAATCTAACGCTTAAAGAAGGACTCACAGTTTTTCGGGATCAGTGGTTTACAGAGGATAAAACAGATGCCAGTGTAAAGAGAATTGCAGACGTTTTGTTTTTAAAAGAGCATCAATTTGCTGAAGATGCGGGGCCGATTTCTCATCCAATCCTTCCAAAATTTTATGTAGAAATGAATAATTTTTATACGGTCACTGTATACGAAAAAGGGGCTGAGGTGATTCGGATGCTTAGCCTTCTCATCGGAAGAGAAACTTTTAAAAAAGGGCTAAGCCATTATTTAAAAGAATACGATGGCCAGGGTGTTACTTATGAAGAGTTCATCTCTGCAATGGAATTCGTGAGCAAAAAAAATCTAGATTTGTTTCGAAACTGGTACCATCGCAAAGGTACTCCAAATTTTAAAATCAATGAAATCTGGAATGATACGACAGGTGATTATTCTCTAGAATTTATTGATATGGATGCTGAGGCATTGAGTCTCAGCTTTCCGATGTCCGTGGCACTTTTCACGGAAGAAGGGAAAATAAAACACGAAGAAATACTTGAAGTAAAAGGAAAATCATTCCAAAGGAATTGGAAAAATTTTAGTTCAAAACCAATCATTTCTTTGCAAAGAAGTTTTTCTGCACCCATTAAGATCCACATTGATCGCAACATTCGTGAATATAGTTTTTTAGCCAAGTATGAATCAGAGGGTGTTTCCCGTTTTTTCGCCTTACAAGAAGTTATATTTGAAACCCTCAGGAAACAATTTCAAAATGACTCTCCTGGTGCTACCCTGGATCTTTTTTCAATTTTGGACGAGATTTTCCGCGAGAAAGAAAAAATCGCAAAAGACTTCTTAAGCTATCTGCTCAATGTCCCAAGTTTGACGCAGATAGCGGATGTACTGAAATGTTATGATTATGAGATCATTTTTTCGTTGAGAGAAAAATTAATAAGTCTGATTGCTATGCGTTATCAAGACCAATTCCAAGCACTCTATGATGAAAATTCTGAGACAATTCCCATCCAGTCCAGACTCGAAATCGGTAAACGAAGACTAAAAAATCTCTCTCTATCCTATTTATTGCACATTGGAAATATCAGAGATGAGATGTCTGAGAAGGCTCTGATCCAACAAAGGAATGCTAAACATATGAGTGAAGAGTTGTCCTCACTTCGATTTTTATGCGAAGGCGAAGGCTCAAATCGGGAAAGGAGTGTTGCAGATTTTTATGAAAAATGGAAAGCTGATCCCTTGGTCTTGGATTATTGGTTTTCAGCTCAAGTATCTTACGGCAAAAATGCGCGTGAACGGGCAGAATCGCTGTCAAAGCTACCAGAGTTTCGCTTCGAGAATCCGAATCGGGTCCGTGCTTTGCTGGGTGCATTTGCTAGAAATCCGAGATCCTTTCATCATTTGGATGGAAGCGGGTATTTATTTATGGGAGCGGCCCTTGAGAAATTAAATTATATCAATCCACAAATCGCTGCGAATCTAGGAAAATTATTCCAATCCATCAGGCTACAACCTGAAAAACCGAAAGAAATCGCAAAATTAGAAATCGAACGACTTCTAAAAATAAAAGACCTTTCAAATGATCTTGAAGAAGTACTCTCTAAGATATTGAAAGGCCTTTGAGCTTTTATTTATACATGGAAGCAATTAAGTCTTTGTATTTATCATGGATGACATTTCGTTTCATTTTGAAAAGGTTAGTGATCTCATCTCCAACTTCCATAGCTTTCGGTAAAAATCTAAAATCAGTCAATCTTTCAAAAGATTTGAAACCATTCTCAGATGATACTTGCTGTTTGATGATGTTTTGAAAGTAAGTTTTGACTTCTTTATTTTGGTTTAGATCTTCTCCTTCTTTGAAGATTAATCCAGCTTCTTTCATACGTTCCATGTCTGGCCATATAAGAGATGTTAAAGATTTTTGATCCTGACCAACAACGATTACCTGATTGATCATGGCATTCTCAAGTAATAGATTTTCGATGGGAACTGGTTCGACGTTTTCTCCGCCAAGTAGCACGATGGTATCTTTGACTCGACCACGTACAGAAAGAGTGTCGTTAAACGAAATGAAACCCAAATCGCCTGTATTCATCCAGCCATCTTTTAATGTTTTGGCCGTGGCCTCTTCGTTTTTATAATAGCCTTTCATCACCTGTGGTCCCTTGATATGAATCACGCCCATCTTTCCTTTTGGTACTGGTTCTCCCTGTTCATTTAAAACTTTAACAGAGGTTCCATCTGGCCAGAAGCCTACACTTCCTTGGATGACCTTGCCGACAGAACGAACCGAGATGATCGGGGAGCATTCTGTCATGCCATATCCCTCATAAACAGGAATGCCTATGACATTAAAGAATTCATCCACATGAGAAGGGAGCGCACCACCCCCAGAGATTGTACCGTGCAGGGCACCACCGAGAACATCGCGGATCTTGGAGAATACGAGACCGTCTAAGATCTTGGCCGGCAGAAACAAATTGATAGAATTAGCAAGGGCGATGGCAGTGTTGCGGGCTCTTTCAAAAGGGTTTTCTTCTACTGTCATTAGTTTATTGCCCGAAAGATAATCTGTACCATCTTTCCATCGTTTGCAAACGTCATAGGCAAATTCAAAAAGTTTTCTACGCGTCTCAGGCGCCTTTTCTAACTTCTGTTTGATTCCAAGATATAAATTTTCCCAAAGTCTCGGAGCGGAAGCCATAAACGTAGGTTTGATTTTTCCAAAATCGTCCCTTAGATCACGAATGTTCGTATAAGCAATGCTGGCACCTTCAGATAACAAAGAATAATCGATGGCTCGTTCAAATATATGCCAAACAGGTAGGATGGAGAGAGCTCTGTCGCCTGGCATCAGACCCACTTTCGGTGGAACTTTGAGGATATTGTATACCATATTTTGGTGTGTTAGCATCACTCCTTTTGGCATTCCTGTTGTGCCTGAAGTATAAATGATGGTAAATAGATCATCTGGTTTCACTTGTTTTGCTCTAAGTTCGAGAGACGGTAGATTTTTTCTGTATTCCTCTCCCATTTTGATCAAATCTAGAAGAGGGTAGACATTGTCTTTAGCGGTTTTGAAATTAGGATCGAGTATAAATACTTTTTCTACTTTCGTTTGGGGCAGAATCGGTTTGAGAGCATCGTATAGTTTTTCATGCTCCACAAAACAATATTTACTCTCAGAATGTTCAAGTATGTATTGAATCTCTTGCGGAGTGGAGTCTGATCCTCTCGGAACGTCAACGGCACCGTTCAAAAGAACGGCCATATCAGCTATCGCCCATTCGGTGCGGTTGTCTGCCATAAGACCGACTTTGTCACCAGGCTTAAGTCCAAACTGCAATAAGGCGAGTCCTACGTTTTCTGCACTGCGGAAGGCATTTCCAAACGAAGTACCAACAAATTGTTTATTATTATCTTTTGCTAAGAATAGATCCTTTGATGCATAATGGTTTTTCGCATAATAAAATACATCGTTCAGTGTCGTAAAATTTTTCATTCCGGGCTTTGCTCCATACCAATTTTTAGCGTTTCTTACTTTTGTTTTTGGTTCAAGTAATATTTTGAAACGAACTGTTTGCCAGTGGTGGAATCAAAAAAATCTGAGTAAAGAGGATCATTCTGAATCAGGGAGATCAAATTCAAATTTTTCTGAAGAGCTTGGATTAGGAGGGGAGTTCCTTCTGATTTTTTATCGAGATGAAAATACGCATTTGCTATTTTGAATTGGATCAAGGGATGGTATTCATCACTCGTGGATTTAACCAATGCCTTTTTGAAATCTTCAATGGACTCTTCGTACTTAAAAAGCATTTGATTGCAGGAAGCCCTGTAATAAAAAAAATAGAACCGCGCAAAATGCAGCATTCGTCTTTCTCGTAACCTTTCTAGACTTGCGATACAGGAGAGCGGGTCTTTATCGGAATATTCTGCAAAGGAGAGGTTCAAGATCAGTTCTGGATTCTCTTCTCCATTAGCTTTGAAATATTCTTCGGAAGCTTTGCGATAGATATGTTTTGCTTCCTTGTAATTTTTTGACAAATATAGTAAATAATAACCCTTATAAATTAGAATGTCGAGAGAGGATTTCTCACATTGAGGGATACTTAGAAATTCATCAAGATCTCGAGCAAAGGAGGAAAAATCTTTTTTCTGAAATTCAAGACTGATCATCTCTTGGAGGAAAATGCAAGATTTAAAGGAAGGTTTATCAAATTCCTTTTTGATTTCTGCATTTGCCTTCGTAAAATGAAGTAGGGCACTGTCTGTATCGCCGAGTGCTAGTGCCAGACGTGCATTCTTTTCCTCAACTTCGCCGACACCATTGCAAGAGAGTAACTTTCCTCCATCATACAGGCAGGTTCTTTCTTTAAATCCATTCTCGTTTTCATCGTATTCGATTCGTACAAGATTACATCGATCAAATAGCCACCATTCATCAATCCCTCCATATCCGTTCCGATCTTTCCTTACTTCCTTTTTACAATTGGCATTTGCATAAAGCGTAACTGAATCCACCCTACCATTTCTTTGTTCTGCCTCTTCTGATAGATAAAGGAGTCCTTCTTTATTTGTATAATCCCATTTATACGGGATAAATATCTTTCGATCCGAATAGAAATCGATTTTGATAAATCCATTCTCATCCAAAAGATTTGAATGACAAGTAATCGAAGTTTTTCCTAATAAATTCTGAAATGTTTGTTCCCCATAAAAATCATTCAAGGATTGCCGGATGTGGTTTCGATGTCTTACGGATGTATAAGTAGGATGATACTTTTCTAAATATTTAAAACAAAACTGAAAAACTTCATGGCTTACCGCTTCTTTCGTAACAGTCTGCGGACCCTCAAAACCAAATATAAAGTTAGGTGAAGTGGGGGATTTGTCCTTTAATTGGTATTCTTCCTTTGATCTTTGGAGAAGTGTCCAGATTTCCTCTAATGTGAGTCCAAAACATGGGGAACTCACAACTAGAAGTATAAGAAAGAGGAAATTATTTTTTTTTGTAAAGATCAAAGAGAATCGGATTTTCGTATGGATTCCCCACCTTTCGAATGGAAAAGAGTTGAGCAAGAGGGAGTCCGTTCTGAATGTAAAAGGCCGCATGCTCATTGTTATAATAAATCACGCCAACTTCCTGGGTTAAGTTTCCGCCCTTTGCAATCGTGTGCTCGATGACATCTTCCTCATACAATTCTTTGTCGTATTTATCTTTGAGTCCTGTAAAAGCATGTAAAACGTAATTGTCTTCATTCTGAACTGGTTGCCCAAGGCGAAGAAGCTTTCCATCAAGGGTCAGCGAATACCCTTTGGTACTAAATTCCTTTGTCGATTTATCCCAAACTCTAAATTTAACCTTATAAGCCATATTGTATGTCATAGATTTATGAATCGTAAAGGAAGACCAAGGAAAATTCAAAAAAAAATTCTTGGTAATTCTCCTAAACCGAGTAAAATAAGACGGAATGAAAGTCATTACTGTTTCCAATATCAAAGGAGGAAGTGCCAAATCCACAACAGCCATACATCTTGCAGAAGCACTGTCTCGCAGAGGCAAGACCTTAGTCATCGACATGGATATGCAGGCTGATTTAACGGACTTTTTTCTTCCAAATGAATCTTTGGATCAGTTAGAAATTCATAACATCATGACTCTCCTCTTGGGTCGGTCAAAAATTGAGGAAGTGATCATTCGAAAGACTCCGATTGACATTATCCCAGCAACTCTTAGCCTCTCAAAGCTGGTGCGTATCACACAAGATCCTTTGTTTTTATCTGAGTCATTGAAGCGTGGGCTCGACTCAGTAAAAAATCAATATGCATACGTAGTTATCGATACTCCTGGTTCGGCGAAGTTTGAACTAACGAGTGCTCTCTATTCTGCAAATCTAGTCCTGATTCCCGTAACCCCTAGCAAATGGGCGATACGTGCCGTTAATCTCTTGTTAGATGAAATTACGGAAACGGAAACACTTTTTACGGCTCGGAAACAGACCTCCTTTTTACCTTGTCTTTTTGGAGCTTCCAAAAAACACCGAGAAATTTTGGAAAAATTGAAAGCCATCGAAGAAATTCCGACTTTAAACGAAATCCCAAAATCGGAATCGATTAAGACAAAAACGGAAAAAAATGAATTCTTAAAAAAAGGTACGAATACCTGGCATGCCTTTGACCAACTTGCCGATGAAGTCATCAGGTTGGTTGATCCAGAAAATCGTTTTCCGTTCCTTTAGTCAGTCTAAGCTCGCCTTTTAACTTTATAATTTTTGAGTTTCATCTTGCTTTCGATTTTTCTAAGTCGTGCCATTTCTTTCACGGACCTGGCAAAAGAAGGATGGTGCTGTAATACGAGTTCAAAGCTATCTTTTGCCAAAGTATAGAGATCACAAAAACTAGCAGCACGAGCTGAGGCGGTTCTTAAGCCGTCGTCGACAAGAGCCATCTCTCCAAAGAAGCTTCCCTCCCGTAGAGTGGTAAGTGTTTTTCCCGACTCCTCGTTAATGATATCTACGCGGCCTTTTGCAATGAAATACATGTTATGTGGAACGTCACCCTCTCGAAAAATGAGATCTCCTTTCATAAATGCCATTGGTTTCAATTCCTGGACAACTTCTCGTTTTAATTCCTCAGTTGCTTCTCGGAAGAAGGGAACCACGGAGATCAATCTCTCATGTAAAAATAAGGAGATATCTATTTTTATCGCTGTAGGCAATTCCTGCCAGATATCTTTTTCATCAATTCCATGACGATATTCCCAAAGGTTTATGTAATAGGCTCTGATTCGATTGGATAGATGGTTCGGAATTTTTTTATATTTTAGAAAGGCATTGATGGTATCTAATTTTTCCTGAAACTTGACTCTACCTATATCTACGTTGGATAAGATGCTAGAAATATTACCAATCACATAACCGTAGATGCCTACACCAACAATCATCACACACATGGTATATACCGTCTGAATATTGGTAGTTGGAACAATATCACCATAACCTATTGTTGTGAGTGTCGTCACGGACCAATAAAGAGATCGAATGTATCTGGTTGTCCCATCTTTGTCCGCGAGAAACATAGGATTGAGCTTGATCCAACCACACGCCACCCAATGTGCAAAAAGCCCTGTCCAATAGATAAAAAACGTTAGACGAAAGGTGATGGGATTGATGACTTCCAAGGCTTTATATTGGTATTCCTCATTGCCACCCATAGCGAGAAGGCGTAAGGATCTAAAAAGTTCAAATACCTTGATTGCTCTGAGGAGTCGAAGGATTCGCAGTGTATCTGTTAGTCCAAAGTATTGATAAAAAAAACCTCCAAAAAGATCAAACGGAAATGCTGAAAGGAAATCGATTAGAAACCAAGAGGAAAGATAACGGATGGCAACCTTCCTTTCTTGGGTGATGAGGACACGTTCTTGAAAATAGCTGGTTCGAAAATTTAAAACCACATCGGCCATAAAGAAGAGCTGGATGATCCTCTCATAAAGAGCAACTTCCGCACCAATTTTATAATGCAGAACGATACGAAGCGGAACTTCGATGGCAAAGTAGGTGATCGCGAAAAAGATGAGCAAATCCCAAATTCGTTTCCAGGGGGCATCAGGATGGATCATATAGTAAGTATCGGCTAGGGAAGGTGGGCAATTGACCGAAGCTATTTTTCAATTGCCAACTAGGCCTCTAAAATTAGTTTGAATGGTAATTCCGTGAATTAGAGGTATTTATGTTCGGTGGAGCCGGTGGCAATAAATTTGAAATGTTAAAGAAGATGAAAAAGATGCGGTCGCAAGTGAAAACAATGGAAAAGGAACTTGCCAATCTAAATTTCGTCGGAATAGCGAAGAACAAGCTATTATCAGTTACTTTGGACGGAAAGTTCACTATGAAATCGATTCAGATCGAAGATGAACTGATCGAGAAAAAAGATAAAAACCTACTGGAAAAATCAATCCAAGAGGCCTATACCAAAGCCTTACAGGAAGCACAAGCTGGTGCCGCAAAGCAGATGCAGGCAATGGGTGGGTTTCCAGGACTTGGAATGTAAAAAAAAAGCCAGAATTCGATTTTGAATTCTGGCTCCTATACCTTTCGTGTTAACGATTATGCCGCAGGGACAATCTCTACTTCCACACGTCTGTTCGCACCATCTTCTGGCTTTAATTCCTTTCCACCAACGATTGCTGGTTTAGTCGATCCGTAACCTTTAACAGAAGAAATTCGTGTGCCTTCTACGCCTGCACCAACGATTTCTTTTTTAGCAGTCTCCGCGCGACCTTGAGATAGTTTTACATTTACATCTTCTGCACCAGTTTTGTTTGCATGACCAGAAATGTTTACTTTGGTTTCTGGATAGGCAGCAAGTGCTTCAGCTAACTTATCAATGTTTTCTTTTCCTTTTCCTTTCAGATCGGCTTTCCCATCTTCGAAGGAAATGCCACCATCCATTTTTACAAGAAGGGCTTCTGTTTCGCCATTGGAACCAACTTGTTTTTCAAGCGCAATGCCGTCTTTGGATAGCTGTTCGTTCATGTTATCATACATTGTATTTAAATAAAAACCAGCTCCCACTCCAGCAAGACATCCGGCACCAAGACCAACGATCTTACCTTTGTTTTGCGGTTTTTTCTTTTCTCGAGTGAGTGATTCTTTAATTTGTCTTTGGAAATCGTTACTTTTGTTTTTCGTATCTTTTTTACGTTGAGACTCGTCATACACGGCACCGACGGCAAGTCCAACGGCACAGCCAACGGAAATACTAGCGATCATTCGCTTTGTATTATCAGAAAGGCCACAAGCAAGGGATGAAAATAAAGAAATAGTCGCTATTATAGCTGTAATTTGTTTCACGAGATAAACTCCTAAGGTTTTTTGCAGTTTGCGAAAGGATTCTCTCCCAGGCAAGAGGAATTCAAGGAAAACAGGGGATAAAAATACCCCCTGCCTTTGCTTAGTATCTGTCTGTTAGTAATTTTACGACAGATTCTGGTCTCACATTTGCCTGAGCGAGCATTGCTACACCTGATTTGGTGAGTATTTGATTTCTTGAATACTCTACCATCTCCATAGCCATATCCGCATCACGCACTTGTGATTCCGAAGAAACAAGATTCACATAGTTATTACTAAGTGATTTCATAGTTAAATCCAAGCGATTGTAATAAGCTCCTAGATCCGAACGCAATCGATTCACTTTTGTAATCGCCTCGTCTAGCACTTTCAAAGAGCCGCTTGCTTTGTCGGGAGTAGATAGCGTTAGTCGATCCGTACCACCGCTTATTTTTAGCGATGATCCGCTCATCGTATTGATGTAGACATCAATACGTTCGCCAGCATTCCCTCCAACTTGAAACGACATAGGGTTTTTAGATGCACGAGAAAAACGACCATCTAATGGACGAATGCTGTTGAACTCGGCAGTCTTACCTATGCGATCCACTTCTTCTACAAGCTGAGAGACTTCCAATTGAACCAAATTACGGTCATCGTTTGAATAGATACCGTTAGATGATTGGACGGAAAGCTCTCTTAATCTTTGTAAGATGGAGTTGACTTGTTCTAGAGATCCTTCAGTCACCTGAAGAAATGACAAACCATCTTGTGCATTTCTTTCTGCTTGACCGAGTCCTCTGATTTGACTTCTTAATTTTTCCGAAACTGCAAAACCAGGAGCATCATCTCCGGGACGGTTTAAACGCATGCCCGTAGAAAGACGCTCCATGGATTTGTCCATGTCCCGACTGGTATTTTGAAGTGCCCGTTTCGCTATGAGCGCACTCACGTTGTGATTGATAATCATAGTCACACCCTCCTGTGTGTACATGACCCGTCTGTTTCCCTACAGACGGAAAAAAGCAAAGGATCAAGTCTACCTCTGTTGTCAGTTAAGGATGGGGTAGGAGTTGCCTTTCCTAGGATCCCATATGAATTTTGCCTTTCCCTTTGAATCTATCATTTGGAATCTAACACTGTAAAGAAAATTTGTGAATTGAAGGTATATTTTTGAAGATCTACACGAAGACGGGAGATGCCGGACAGACCTATCTTGCCTCCGGAAAACAGGTGTCCAAAACAGATGGCAGAGTGGAATTATATGGAACTTGTGATGAATTGAATTCAGTCATAGGATTTATCATGACATTCTCCGAGAAAAACGATGCACCCTTTACCGAATTTTTAGGAAGGATCCAACATTTACTTTTTGAGATTGGATCGGAACTCGCAGGCTACAAGCCGAAAGGCCAAACGGATTCTATTATTTTGGAATCTGACATAGAAAATTTGGAAAAAGAAATCGACCGATTGACCGAATCTCTCGCTGCCTTAAAAAGCTTTATTTTACCCGGAGGAACGACCTTTGCGGCCGGCTTACACATTGCACGAACGGTCTCTCGGCGGCTAGAACGGGAAACCTTGTCCTATGTAGAAGCAGGAGGAGATATATCCTCACCTTTACGGATCTATTTGAACAGGCTTTCGGATTATTTTTTTACTGCTGCACGTTATATCAATGCGCGAGATGGAAAAACGGAAATCGAATGGAAAAGTCGCACGAAGAATTAACGAAACACCCCTCAGGTTTGCCTACCTTGTTTTTCACAGAGATGTGGGAAAGAATGAGTTATTATGGCATGCGAGCACTTTTGGTTCTGTATCTCGTAAAAGAGCTAGCATTTACGGATGAAAAAGCGGGGCAGGTCTATGGACTTTATACGAGCCTTGTCTATCTCACACCCATTCTAGGTGGCTTTCTTGCCGATCGCTATTTGGGCTACAAACGATCGATTTTTATCGGCTCGCTACTTATGTTATGTGGTCATTTTTCTCTAGCATTTCCCCACATTGAATCTTTTTATCTCGGACTAGGCCTTTTGATTTTAGGAAATGGTTTTTTCAAACCAAATATGTCAACGATTGTCGGAAGGTTGTATGAAACAAAGCCAAGCTTACGCGATAGCGGATATACGATTTTTTATATGGGCATTAACCTTGGTGGACTCATAGGCCCCATTGTCTGCGGGAGTCTAGGTGAGAAAGTGAATTGGCATTATGGATTTGGAGCAGCAGGCATCGGAATGGCAATTGGTATCTGTGTATTTTACATTGGCAGTCAAAAGCTTCCTGCACACATCTGGGCGAATGAACGCAACAACGAATCAAAAGTACTGAGTGAAAAGGAAGGTGTAGGAGAACGGTATTCTATCTTACTCATTCTCATCCTTTCGTTCTTTAGCATTCTTTTTTGGATGGCATTCGAGCAAATGGGTTCCTCTATGAATTTATTTGCAGATCGCAATACGGACCGTTTTCTTTTGGGAAAGGAGATACCAGCCTCCTTTTTCCAATCGATCAATCCGCTCTTTATCCTCTTACTTAGTCCCGTTCTCGCAACCGCTTGGAATCGTCTCTCGGTTTACAAAATGAATCCCGATCCTATCCTCAAATTTGTTTTCAGTTTGGTCCTACTCGGAATCGGTTTTTTAGTCATGGTTTGGGCGTGTCAGGCAAAAAACAGTCTTGGACTGGTAAGCGTTTGGTTCTTGTTTGGTGCTTACTTTTTTAATACTTTGAGTGAGCTTTTGTTATCTCCTGTTGGACTCTCATTCGTGAGTGCTACAGCACCAAAAAAATCTGCTGGCATGTTAATGGGAATTTGGTTTTTATCAACAGCGTTTGGACATTACTTGGCGGGGTATTTATCCGGTTTTTTAAGTGGGTTTACCGATCAGGCAGATTTTTTTTCCTTCTTTGTTGTCACCTCATGGCTTGGAGCTCTGCTATTATTTATACTCTGGTTTAGAATTCGGTTTTGGTTGAAGGTTCGTTAACCGATCGTTTGGTTCACAAGGCTTTCGATTTCTGTATACCTTTCTTCGGCAGCCAAATCAATTACTTGTTCCGCGAGAAGTTTAGACTTCCAAGTCGAGCATTCTTTCACTTTTGATCTTACTTTTTTCAAAAGGGGGAGAGCACAGGAAAGGTCACGGTATCCAAGACCTATGAGAACGGACGTGAACATAGGATCACTGCCGATCTCTCCGCATATCGATACTGGTCTTTTCTGGGACTTTGCTACCTCAGCAATATTTTTTAATAAGAGTAAAAACACCACCTGCCAAGGGTTATATAGATCGTTGACCGTATGGTTGTTTCTTTCGACAGCCAAAAGATATTGGAGTAGGTCATTCGTTCCTACGCTATAAAAATCGATATGTTTGCCAATAAAAGGAAGATTTAAGGCACAAGCAGGAGTTTCGACCATGATTCCAAAGGGTATGCTTTTATTGATTTCAAGTCCTTGTTCTTTCAATTCTTCAATGCATTGGTTCCATAATACTTTGGTTTGTAAAATTTCAGCAAGGGTCGTAATCATTGGCAGCATAACAGACATCGTACCATATTCACTGGCTCGAAGCAGGGCTCTGATTTGTTCCTTAAAAAAATGAGGATGTCTGAGGAGGTAGCGTATGCCCCTGTTCCCTAAAAATGGATTGGACTCTTCGTATCCATTTTCCATTTTATCTGCTCCAATATCCCAGACTCTGAAGTTCACCGGTTTACTTTCCATGCGCAGTAGGATCTGTTTATAAATCTGGAACTGTTCCTCTTCGGTTGGTTTTTGGTCCTTATGTTGAATGAATAGAATTTCAGTGCGAACAAGTCCGATCCCATCCGCACCTTTCTCTGCTGCTAAGGCTACCTCTTCTAAAGAATCGATATTCACTTTTAAGAGAAAGGGATGGCCATCCTTGGTCAAAAGTTGTTTTAGCGTATCTTCAGTCGGGAGAGGAGTTTTGAATTCGGATTGGACTCCATACAACTTGATATCATCAAATTTAGGAAATCGATTGATTTCACCCTTAACAGAATCTAATAATACGTAATCGTCGTCGTCCACATGTGAGGTGATGTTTTTAAGTCCGACAATAGTTGGGATTCCAAAATTTCTGGCAATGATAGCCATATGGCCCGTTTTACCACCGTAGTCAGTGGCGATGCCGATGATCCTTGTTTTATCCAGAGTGATCATCTCAGACGGGGTGATTTCTTTTGCGACGAGTATATACGATAAAGGCAAATTTTGATTGGGATCTGCCGGTTCGCTTGCACTTAGATTTTTTTCTAATCGTTTGCCGATATCGAGCAAATGATCGGCACGCTCTCGAAAGTAGGGATCTTCAATGCTTTGAAATTCTTCATAGAGTGAACTAACGGCTGTTTCCAGTGCCAGATTGGCGCTTTCAAAACTAAGTTGCATCCTTTCCACCACTCGGGCGCGAAAGATTGGGTCATTTAAAAAAACGATCTGAGACTCCAAAATTTCCGTAAGCTCTTTTTGGTTCGGATCATGGGAGCAGACTTGGATGAAGGAGGAGAGTTCTAGTTCTGTTTTTTTAAGGGAGGCTTTAAAAAGTTCGAGTTCCGCGCGCGTTTCAGCGGGGGAAAGCCCAGTACGAGCCTCACGTTTCTTTTTATGGGGCTTCCATTTATATACCTGGCCGTAGACAACCCCAGGGTAGGCAGAGATGCCTTTAAAGATGATTTTCTCTTCAACCATGGGAACCCATGGCAAGGAGTGTTTACAGAGAACTCAGGATTGAAAAGTAAAAAATTACCTAAGAATTCGCTTCTCTTTTGGAGAAAAGAGGGATTCTTTTGCTTTTGAAGTGCGTCAATTCGTCTCCCGTGACTTTACTCATAATGCATTTCGCTAAAGAGATGTCGAGAGCATGCCCGGCCTTGGAAGCGATGAGGTGGCCATAAAAAGGGCGTCCCATGACAGCCAAATCCCCAACGAGATCGAGGATTTTATGTCTGACACACTCATTTTCAAAACGAAGGCTTTCGTTGAGATAGCCATCGTCTGTCAAAACGACAGCATTGTCCAAGGACCCACCGAGAGCGAGGCCCCTAGCTTGTAAGGCTTCCACATCCTTTAGAAAGCCAAAGGTCCGAGCGGGAAGGATATCATTGGTTAGGATGGATTCGTCTAGTTTCGTAGTGTAAGATTGGCCTTTGAGGAGAGGGTGGTTAAAATCAATATTATAAGTGACTTTCAATTCGTCCGAGGGAAGCATCACTAGGTATTTATCGCCATCGACCACCCACATAGGTGAATTGATGCGGATGGGTTCGATCGTTTCTTTGAGCTCGGTGATGCCCACACTGCGAATCCCGTCCAAAAAGGGACCAGCAGATCCATCCATAATGGGAACTTCCACGGAATCAATTTCTAAAATGCAATCTGTGATTCCTAATGTGTATACAGCTGCAAGCAAGTGTTCTATGGTTTGCACGCGGTTCGAGCCACCGTCGCCAATCGTAGTCGCATTGCTTGTATCGACTACATGGTCTAGAGAGATTGGGATCCTGACTTTTTGGCCCGCACGATAAAGAAAGAAGATCAGTCCCGTACCAGCTTCTGCCGGATGCAATTTCAGTGTGACGGTTTTCCCCGAGTGGAGACCGATTCCCTTGAGTGGGAGTGAATCTTTGATCGTCTTTCTATGTATAATTTTCATTTCTATCTTTTCCAATGAGCCAATTGCACTCTGAACCTTACACTGCAATCTTCGTGCCAGGTATCCGTAAAGATCGAAAATAAGAGAAAAAAAGGAAATTGGTGGCAAACCGCAGTGGAAGGAGGCCTCTTGGCAATCTGAACAGCATTCAAATTCGATTCTTCTTTCGAAAATGGGAAAAAAACCAGCAAAAGTGTCTCCTTTTTACAACAGTGTCTCTTTTGTGCAACACATCAAAAGGCGGAAAGGGCAGAGCGAATGAAGCTTGTAACAGGTGCTTGTTCCCTGGTGTCTTCCAATCCTTCGCGGATTTCTTTTAAGACTACCTGTGCATCACCTAAGGTGGTATTTACGGACTTATGCACGTCACTTTCATTGATCAACTTTCCAAGCGTTCCCTTGCCTTGGTTGATCTTACCCGTGATGTCGGCAAAATTTTGGATCGTCTTTCTAATATCTGCGCGGTTCTCGGCTATGAGTTCGGAAAGAGAAACGAGTGGGTCCTGTGTGACTTTTCCTTGTATCGGGACCATCTTTCCACCACTGGGAGAGAGAATGACTTGTTTTACGATTTGGCCATCCATTTGGTATTGTTTTGAACTCGGATCGATGGGGTACTTGGAACCAGGATCTAGAGCGACAACACGTCCTGAAAGTAAACTCTCGTTTTTGATGGTAATTTGGTAGTTATCGTAGAGGTTGACTGGGCTTTTGAGGAGGAGGGTCAATTCCACCTTCGTTCCAATGCCTACCTCTCCCTCGGGCAAAATTTCGCCTGACTCGCTGATTTGGACCAGACGAATTTTCGATACGTAGCCAAACGGAACGCCATGAATGGTAACCTTTCCACCCACTTTGATCCCCTCGGCATCTGGAAAATAGACCGAAAGACGGAAGCCTTCTTTCTGAAATGGTCCCCCTTCCGTGATGATCGTAAAATAGCCTACGGCCAAAGCAGCAAAGAGAAAGAGAAAACCGACGATTAGACTTCGTCCCAGTGCGTTCATCTGTGCTGATTATCGGTATTTGGGAATGGAAACGTCAATGTGATTTTACCACTTTTAATTCGGAGTGATCTAGGATCATGGGTCCTTCCGTTCGACCATGGATGAACTGTTGGATGATGGGATTGTTTGCGTTTTGAAGTTCTTCTGATGTACCACAAAAGAGAACCTGACCTTCATAAAGAAAACTAATGCGATCGGCAATGCGGTAGGCCGAACTCATATCGTGTGTGACAACGATGCTTGTGAGTCCAAGCTCCTTTTGCATCCGAATGACAAGATCGTTGATGACATTCGACATGACAGGATCAAGGCCTGAGGTCGGTTCATCATACATTACGATTTCTGGTTGGGATGTTAGGGCGCGCGCGAGTCCGACCCTTTTTTTCATACCACCCGATATGTTTCCAGGAAGGGTATCTTTCGCAGGTACCAAATCTAGCCATTTTAATTTTTCCATCACGATTCGGTCTAGTTCTTGTCCCTCGGCAATTTTATGTTCTCTGAGTGGTAAGGCAACGTTCTCATAAACTGTGAGCCAATTGATCAATGCTCCCGATTGAAACAATACACCCAACCGAGAGCGCAATCGTTCCTTAGTTTTCTCATTGCAATAGCTGATGGATTCACCAAAAATAAAACATTCACCCTCGTCAGGATCTAAAAGTCCTGTTAGGTGCTTTAAGCTAACGGATTTTCCCGTACCAGAGGGCCCAACGATGACCATGGTCTCACCTTTTTTGACTTTGATATTCATTCCTTTTAGGATCTTACGATCTCCAAAGGCTTTATGAACATTTCTCATTTCGACTGCGATCGTATCCATCTTGTCCTTATTTATAAAAAATAGCCGTGATGACGTAGCCAAAGAAAATGACCATCAAAAAGGAAGTCACCACTGCTTGCCTTGTGGTCTGGCCTACACCAATGGCACCACCCGAAGTTCTTAGACCTTGGCTGCAGGAAACAGTGGCGATGATCAGACCGAATACATAACCTTTCAGAACTCCCACGTATAAATCTTTAAGACCAGGAATGGACGAGATCCGGTACATCACATCTTGGAAGTAGGTAATCATATCGATACCTAATTGGAAGTGACCTACAATGGCACCACCGAGGATGCCGAGGGTTGAGGAATAGATACAAAGTATGGGAACCATGACGGAAAATCCAAACACCCGAGGCATTACCAGATATCGGACTGGATCAATGGACATGACCTCTAAGGCATCAATTTCTTCGGAGACTTTCATGGTTCCGAGTTCGGCTGCCATTGCAGAGCCTACCGAAGCAGCAAGGATGAGTGAGGTCATAAAAGGGGACATTTCTCTAGTTAAAGTGATGGTGAGTAAAAGTCCGATTTGACCCTCAGCTCCAAAATCTCGAAGCCCGAGACCCGTATTTAAACCCATGATCATGCCCGTAAAAACAGAGACAATGCTCACAACAAACAAGGAGCCGACTCCCGCAATGAACATTTGATCCAAAATTTCCCGCCATTTGAAAAATACATGGTGAGTTTGTCCAAAGGCACGGAAGAGTAAAAGGACCGTGAAACCTATGGCTTCAATCGTCGGCGCCATGCGAGATTTATAAAAGGAAGTCATATTTCTAAAAACCAAAGCATCTTGAACTTATTTTTTTCCTCGCGGGTGTCAATCCCTAAGAAACCGTAAAAGAAGTCATATTTGAATCCGTTCTCATTTTTATTAAACTCGACTAACAAAGGAATATGAATACTTAGTTCTTTTTCGGACCACCTTTGAGAATAGATCCTTGTCATGAGGTGCAGTCTTTTTTCTCCATTTACGAGTTTTTTATACTCAACGATAGAGAAAATCGGCTCCCAGATATCTTCCATGGCTTCAAAACGAACGGGGATTAGGGAGATGGTATTCCAAGTTAAATTACCTTCTGCATCTCGATGATACCGAACCAAAGGCCAAAATTTCCAATAAAAATCTTGCCTTCCCGTTCCAACAAACTCTTGCTTCATGACAGAAAAAAACGGAAGTAAAAATGTAGATTTAGCCTTTAGGTGATTTGTATTTTGTGTTAAGGAAATATAAAAGGGAGTGATAAACTCAGCACTCTTACCTGCATAATAGGAGTGTCCGTAAAACGGGAAGATCACAAATTTTTCCGTGTCCTTCTTTTCCGAAGTCGTATATTGGAGGAAAATGAAGAGTGCTGAGTAATTGGTTTGTCCAGTTTTTTTATCATACCCGTAAGAAAATAAAGAATTCAAAATCGGGAACCAGAAATAAGCTCGGCTTTTCAGACTTCCACTTTCTGTGTCTTTTGCCAAATAGAACGGGAAAAATAAGTGATAGGTGGAAGGTTCTTTTTTATCCATACGTTCTTCACCCCATTGGAAAAAAGGCCATAAGATGGAATAACGCTTGTACTTCCCGGTGTGTACTTTATGAGAATAAAAAGGAAAGATCCGAAGTTCATCTCTTGTTTCCGATTTCCCTCGTAAGCTGAGTGGCCATAAAATCGATTTGGCTTCGTAGGTTTTATAATTCCATTCAGAATAGAGAGGAAAGAGAAGGAGCGGAAAAATAAAATACCGAATCTCTTGGTAGGATAATTTGTTTTTCATTTTTCCGTAAAAGGGATAGATGCTTACATAATTTTCCTTAGGTGTGTCTCCCTTTCCCCAAAAAAGCAGTGGTGTGAGAAGGATATCATCTTCTTCATCACCTTCTTCGTGTTTGATTCCCGTTCCACTGAAAAAAAATAAAGACGTCCAAGTATACCAATGGTTTGTTTCTTCACGGTAATAAAGTGGTGAAAGAATTGCTTTATAGCGATAGGCAGTCGTCTCGTCTTTAAAATTTGCAAAGAACGGACGTAGATAGAAACTAGATTGTGCTCCTCGTTTTTCCGATTCGTAAAGAAACCAAAACTGATGGTAATCCGATGGAATGTCCTCTGAGAAGGTGGTAGGTAATTTAGCTTCTAAGGGAAGACGGAAAAGGAAAACTAATATGACAATTAAGCTTCGATTCCTGAAAACATTTGACACTAACGAACACCATAGGCTGTTTGATGTGAGGAATCAAGTGATTTCATGAATCGAAAAAAGATTGCATTACTTTTTGGCGGAGTTTCGACGGAACACGTCATATCCATACGCTCATCCTACTTTATCTATAAAACGATAGATCGTAGCAAATTCCAAGTTCTTCCCATCTATATCACTCCCAATTCGGAATGGATCATCCCGAATCGGTCAGAGGCAGTGTTTCCTGATCCAACGGAACTTCCGGAAAACCATTTCGCCTCTGCCTTTCGAAGTCAAAATGAGATTTTGCCAAATAGCGATAAACACCTGTTACCGACGCTTGGAGTGGAAGGAATCTTTATCGGACTTCATGGAGGGCAGGGCGAAAATGGATCCATCCAAGGATTTTTAGAAGTCAGCGGAATTCCCTACACTGGCTCAGGGGTCATGGCTTCCGCTCTGGCGATGGACAAACTCAGGTCGAATCAACTCTTTGATCGGGCAGGGATTCCTGTGGCTCCCTTTTGCGAATTGAATAAAAAGGAAGTGGATGTCAAAAGATCGATTTTACAACTTCCCATTCCATTTCCTGTATTCATAAAACCAACTCTCGGAGGATCGAGTGTGAACACAGGTCCTGCAAAAACTCCGGAAGAGGCCATCAAACTCATCGAGAAAATTTTTGTCACAGAAGATCGAGTCTTCATCCAGGAGTTAATCCAAGGAACGGAAGTCTCCATTGGAGTACTCGAAAAGAAAGTTAACGATCGCTGGGAAGCTTTTCCTCTTGTGGCTACGGAAATTCGACCCAAATCTGAATTTTTTGATTTTACCGCCAAATATACCAAGGGTGCGAGCGAAGAAATCACCCCCGCTCAGGTCTCAACAGAGATTATGGACAAGCTGAAGAGCTATACCCTTCTTTGCCACCAAACATTGGGTTGTCGAGGTTACTCGCGCACCGACTTTATCATCAGAAATGGAATTCCATTCGTACTTGAGACAAATACTTTACCCGGAATGACAGGAACAAGCCTCATCCCTCAGCAGGCAAAGGCACTTGGAATCGAAATGACGGATGTCTTTAGTTGGTTATTGGAACAAGCTCTTTCTGCCTAGGAAATAAATAGATCCCGAGTAAGATGCCAAGAAGACTGGCAATCGTGCCATAAAAATGACTCGTCATATCGTTATGAAATATTTCGAGTAAGACCCAAGTCAGTAAGCCCGTGACAAGGGAGAGCAGAGCCGCCTTTTGACTTGTTTTTTTTACCCACAGACCAAACACCATTGGTATAAAAATAGAAACTAGAGATATGCCACCTGAGTCTTCGACGAGCGCATAAATGGAAGGTTTGCCGACTGCGAGCAGGAAAGAAACGGATGAGATGATGATGACAGACACTCTAGAAAGTCTCAATAGGTTTTTATCCGACTTCTTTTTTAAGAGATACTTCAGAATATTTTCTGATAGAATCGAGGAGGGTGCAAGTATCGCACCTGAGGCCGTAGATAAAATCGCAGAGATCAATCCTGAAAAAAATAGAATTTGAACGGTGGGAGAGACAAATTTTGTAACCAGTACAGGAATGAGCAATTGAGAATGCTCTCCTCTAAGATCGAAATCTTTCAGAAGAATAGAAGCTTGCAGTCCTAAAATTAAGGGAATCATCGCAAAACAAATGTAGATGACAGCAGCGAGTAAAGATGCCCTTACCGCAACTTTTTCTGATTTAGCAGACATGACTCGCTGAAATATATCCTGTTGGGGGAGTGAGCCAAAGCCAACGACCATCCATGCTGATAGATACAAAGTCCAGCTATGGTAGTCGGGCTTAGGTAAAAAATTTAAAAACCCCTCTGGTGTGCTTTGCAATGTAGTAATGATCGGCTGGATTTGATTCATCTCAAAGAGAACAAATGTCAGTCCTATGACAATCGAGATAGATTGAAAGAAATCTGTTAAGGATACAGACCACATGCCGCCAAGAAACGTATAAAAAATAACGAGCAAAGCTCCAATGCAGATACCAGCTAACTGTGAGATACCGAAAATGACCTGCATCATGATTCCAAGGGCAACAAATTGAGCGGCAACCCATCCGAAATAGGAAAAAATAAGACAGATCCCTGCGAGAAATTCCATGGTTTTGCCATAACGGTCTCTGTAAAAGTCGCCAAAGGTAAGAATTTGCATTCGATATAAGGATTTTGCAAAAAACAGTCCGAGAAGAAGTAAACAAAGTGCTCCACCAAACGGGTCTTGTATGACGGCAAGTGTTCCCCCTTTTGCAAATTCGACGCTGGATCCAAGTATGGTCTCACTACCAAACCAGGTGGCAAATAAGGCAGCAGTTGAAATGGGAAGAGGGAGGCTTCTACCTGCTAGAATGAAGTCCTTAGCATTTTTTACTCGTTTGGCGGCAAAAATACCGATAGATACTGTTGCAAGTAAGTATAGTAGGATATAGAAGCCCTGTGCATTCATTAATTAGAAAAGTTCTCCTCCTTCCTTAGGTATAGCTATTTCATCTTTCTTTTTTTTGACAGAAGACTTGATGATCTCTCCACTTTGTCCCTTTGCTAAAAATTCGATTTTTGCTTCTGCTTCTGTCAGTCGGTCCGAACAGATTTTTTTGAGTTCCATGCCTTTTTCGTAAGCTTTGATAGATTCCTCTAAGGAAAGTTGGCCCTTTTCTAATTTTTCAGCAATATCTTCTAGTTCTCTTAGTGCATCTTCAAACGAGATGGATTTTTTATCCGTCATTGTCTATTCCTTAATTTGATTTTTAATCTCAGCCGTTAGGCGACCTTTTGCCAGTATGATTTCAATATTTTCACCAATTTTCGTCTGGTTGATATCGGCGATTACTTCCTTCTTTTCGTTTCTTGCCACCGAATAACCTCGCGCAAGAGTTCCGAGTGGAGAGAAATGTTCGACTCTGGAATAATTTAGTTCAAAGGTTTGTTTTTTAGAACGGAGTTGTTTGTCCATACGTTCCTTTAATATCTCGGACCTTGCGAAATCGCTTCGCTTTTGAATGAGGAAGGTTTTTCCTAAGAGTGCCAGGCGGTTTGTGATTTCATCCGTCGCAATGACTCTCGGTTCGAGGAGGGCCAAGGGATTTTGAAAAACATTTCGATTTAAGATTCCGATTAGTTTTTCACGTAAAATTCTTGTTAAATTTTGTATGGAGCGATCAAGCCTGTCCTCTGTCTCCTCAATCCGTAAGAGCACATCGGAAACATTTGGAATCGCAAGTTTGGCGGCAGCTGTTGGGGTTGGTGCTGTGGCATCGGCACTCAAATCACTCAGGACACGGTCTATTTCGTGACCGACGGCGGAGATGATAGGTATTCTCGAGTGATAAAAAGCTAGAACGACTTCTTCTGTATTGAAGGCGATCAGGTCTTCAAAAGATCCACCACCTCTCCCAGCGATGATCACATCCACTTCCCAGGTCGGATCATTCAATGCCTCAATGGCGAGCCGAATGGACTTGGGTGCCTCGTCACCTTGCACAATACAAGGGGAAACAAGGATCTGTATCGTCGGATTTAAGTCCGTGGCGATGCGTATGATATCTTCAACGGCTGCCCCCTTAGGCGAGGTAACGATACCCAAACGTTTTGGATATTTTGGAATGGGTTTTTTGTGAGAAAGGTCAAAGATCCCACGAGCAGCTAAGTTTTGTTTTAGTTTTTCAATTTGAAGGAGGATGTCTCCTTCACCCATCTCTTCTACTTTCTGAACGGAAAAACTATAATATCCGCCAGGCTCATAAACAGAAATAGAGCCGAAAATTCGTAATTCCATTCCATTTTTGATCGGACTTCCTTTATAATTTTTACTCTGAAAGGAAAAAAATGCGCATTTGATGACACTCGTATTGTCTTTTAAAGAAAAATACATATGCCCCGAAGAGGCTGTTTGGGAAAAATTAGAAACTTCTCCTTTGACCCAAATATTTTTTAACTGATCAACTTCCTGTAAACTAACTTTGACAAGTCGGTTGACATCGCTTACCGAGAGAGAGGTTTTATTTTCAGACATTGACCGAATCTTTGAATCTGGTTTCCTTAAAAATTTTCCAGAAATCCCAAAGTATGATCACAAGCGTAAGTGCCATAGGCCCGATGATAATCCCGGCCACACCAAATTCCTGTAGGCCTCCAATGAGTGATAGGAAGATCAAAAACGGGTGTGTTTTAAGTTTCCTATCTAAAATTTTTGGTTTTACAAAGTTTTCCAGAATTAAGTAGGCAGCACCGCCACCTATCATGAATAGTACGCCAGCTGTCCATGCATTCTGAACCAACCCCAGATAGAGTCCGACTGGCAGCCAAATAACGGATGTTCCGATGACAGGAATGAGAGAAAAAATCGTAGCGATACTTGAAAGTAAAAATTTATTGGGAACAGATGTGAAAAGTAATAATACATAGATTAAAACTCCTTGCAAAAGGGAGATGAACATATTTCCAAGCATCACGGTTCTCACTGCATCTTCAATCCGTTTGCCGAGCCTTTCCTCGATCTCTTGCGGGAAAGGTAAGTTGTTAAAAATGGCATGTTCCAGTCTACTGCCTTCTTTGTATAAGAAAAAGAGTAATATGAAACTAAAGAAAGTATTGAAGATGATAGTGCCAGGTAGTTCAAAGGAACCTAACAAATATCCTGTGGAGTTTTTTAATAAGCTATAAATCGAGTCGAGGTTGAGGATATCCATATGTTCCCCAATGTATTCATTATAAAGTCCTGGTAACTTGATCCAAAAAAATTCGTTTTCGGAAAAAAAATCCGTTAAAATTGGTGAGTTAAGTAGCAGAGCGACAATAGATTCTTCCGTGAGTTGATTGCGAATATAACTGACAAGGTTTAAAAGTTCTCGAATGATAGTAGATACGATAAGATAGGAAGGAATGACAACTCCCGCCAAAATGACAATGACCATGATGTAGGGAGATAAAGCGGAAAATCGAAAACCTAGAAAGAATTTTAATTTCTTATGCGTTTTTCTTGTCGTAACGTAAAATAAAATAGCCAGAAAGAAGGCCCATAGGTATGGCTTAAAAACGAAAAATAGTATGTAACTCGTTCCCGCAAATAAAGAGATGAGAATCAGATAAACGATGAATTCATTTTTGTCTTCAAACCAGCTGGGCATATTTTTTCTTTTTAATATGTAGATTGTTTTTTGAAATAATACTTTAATACTCGTTTCTCGCCCATGTCATAGACAAGGACAGAAAGAGACTTTTTAATGAAACCTTCAAAAAGATAAGAAGTTTTGTTTTGAAGTTCTTCTTTCTGTAACATCTTCCAATCGCCAAGCGAACTCCTGTTTTCTAATGTCTTCTGAATTTCGCCAAGGCTTAGGTCAGATTCTAAGAGTAGGTAGGATTCCCTAGGGTTCGAAAAGCCGGACCGAAGCTCGACCGAGTCAATAAAAGTAACAGAACTAGGCAAAAACGACCTTGGGATGGCTGCAGGAATACGTTCTGGTCCGCGGGCAATGGTAATTCGATCGAAAACGTAGGTGTCTTTGGCAAAAGAGTTACCACCTTTGCAAGCAGTGAAAAGCAAAGGTAAGAGGAAGAGTAAAAGAATCCGAGGCATAGGGAAAGCAAAATGGAAACGGATCATATATCCAATCTTTTTTTAAATTCTTGGTTGCTAGTTGCTATTTCTTCGCGTAAAACCATGTTGTGGATCTCGTCTCGCAGCTTTCCTCCTTTATGGAGTTTCTCACTTCGCTCCCAGGTATTTACCTTTTATGTTTTTTTGGGTTTTCCAATTTTTTAGAAAACGTCTTCCCTCCATGGCCAGGAGACACCTTTACCGTCTTCTCCGGATTTCTTGCCAGTAGTCCCCAGACTGATATTGCCCTCTGGCAACTCATCCTAGCAACACTGGTTGGAAACTGGGCAGGTGCTTTGCTCATGTTTTATTTCGGAAAGAAGGTGATTCATTTCCTAAGGCATTCTCAATCAACTTGGATTCGAAATCATTACCAGGAAGAGTCTTTTGAAAAAACGATCGGAGGGTTTCGAAAATACTCGGGACTTCTTATCATTGTCTCGAGATTTTCTGCTGGGATTCGGTTCTTTGTAGCAATAGTTGCCGGTATTTCTAAAATGAATCCGTTTTCGTTTTTATTCTATTATTCCATAGCCATAACGATTTGGTGTGGTCTTCTGATTTCTGCCGGATTTAAACTCGGGAAGAACTGGGAGCAAATCAATGTTATGCTAGCAGCCTACAACCAGATCATCACAATTTTTTTGTGCCTGGTTGCCGTTTGCTTAGGTATTTATTATTTTTATAGGAAAAGAGAACAAAGTTGACAATGCATTAGAAATACATTATCTATTGCCAATATGATGACTTGGGGTCCGATCGCGTTTGATTTTTATTCTTTTGGTTCACTCGTTGGTGTAATTTTTACTTTTTACAACGCACAATTATTTTTTACGATCAAAGACAAATCCATTTCCACGAAATTTTTAGGTCTAGCTACTTTAAGTTTGGGAATCTTCCATTTCGCTTATATGGTCAGTTTTTCTCTGATGGGGCCAAGTGCTGCTTACCTACGCTGGCTTGTGATGCCCGCTGCGCAATTCGGAGCCACGTATCTAACGGGTTTTTTCCTCGCCTTTCCTGAAGTATACCATCCAAAATTCAGAAAGAATCTCCTCGCGATTTTGTATGCAGGTGTCCTCATAACCACATTTTATTTTGTTTTCATCAGTTTGTCAGCTGGTCGCGTTTTTTATTTTTCTGGTCACTATTGGGACTTTCCCATTCCAGCTTTTTATAAAAATTACGGTGCTTTCTTACTCTTCTATTTCTTGATTTTCATTCTTGCTGGCGTCTTTCAGATCTATAAGATGAATCGTGATACGCGCCTGGCAAGTGCGGGAATCTTGTTTTCATTCGTGCTCATAACCGTCGTTCCAGGCATTTTGAACGTGCAGTCGAGAGATGGAGCAGTCGAGAGAGGACTTTATCAAACCATCACGGATTTAGTTTTAGTTGTAGGTTTATTTATTTGTACTGTTTCCTTTATCAATAATACAAAAGATAAAACGACGATTTTATCTCGCATTATTGGTATCACGCTCGCTACATTTTTACTTGTGATCCAGTTGATTGCGTATTTTTCCATTCACCAAACCGAGAGTAGCTTTGATCGCATCTATTATGAACAGGCGAGAAGTACTGTCATTTCTTCCGAGGCATCGGGCGATGTATCCTTCTATTTTGCTTATGATTTACAGAAGCGAGAAGGGAATGCCATAAAAGCCGTTGAGGAAAACAGCTTTAAACCTGAAGAATATATCGAAGAATTTTGGAATGTTTGGTTTTCTCTTCAATTGGAAAGATTAGAAGCAGGTCAGCCTTTAGAATCTTCCCTTGAAAATTTGTTCTCATCGCTTACAGAAGACCAAGAAGGTTACATTGAAGAGATTAAATGGGCGTTCAAAGAGAAAAAGATTAATTCCGGTGCAGAAGCAATAACTTACCTCGATGGTTTGAAACGAAAGATTCTTTACACGCGTAACAAATGGCGTGAATTAGCACCAAACGAAATACGTACGAAAGGACTTGCACTTTTCCAGATCAAAGATAAACCCATGTCAGGCTTTCATGATGCCGCTCGTAAATTGATTACTTCAAACCTAACGGATGAGAAATTGTTTTTAAAAATAGACAAATTACTCGCACCCATGCCGCATCGAGGAGAAAGAAATTATCGGGGTGTTGTGCGTTATAAAGAGTCGAACCCGAAGGCCTTGTTTTATATAAGTTATTTCATCGTGGATCAAAAGTCGAACAAGGTCATGGAAGTTGGTTTTCCTTATCGCATTTACCGGGAATACCAAAATGAAGTTTCCATTCCCTGGATGCTTGGTGGACTCGGGATTGCCATACTTGTCATTTTTGGATTTCGATTGTTTTTCTTACGAGCTCTGATTCGACCCATAGAAGACATTATCGATGGATTGACTGAAGTGAATTCGGGAAATCTTGACTACCGGCTGAAGATCTATGTGGAAGATGATATTGGTTTTATGGCACGGTCCTTCAATCGCATGGTTCGGTCCATCGCGGCTGCAAGAAAAAGACTACAACAATACGCAAGCCAGCTGGAACAGAAAGTTCAGGAGAGAACGAAAGAATTAGAAAATACACTCCAACAAGTGCAGGCTTTAAAAGACCAACAGGATGGGGATTACTTCTTAACTTCCTTACTCTTACAACCTTTTGCGACAAACCATACTATGGACGATCGTGTGCAGATCGACTTTCTCTTGGAGCAAAAGAAAAAATTCACATTTAGGCAATATTCCAAGGAAATAGGCGGCGATTTAAACATTGCCAACCAAATCAAATTAAATGATAGAACCTATTCCGTTTTCTTAAACGCAGATGCAATGGGAAAATCCATGCAGGGAGCTGGTGGCGCGTTAGTTCTTGGTTCTGTTTTTGAGTCTATCATTACTCGGACTCAGTTATCGCCAGAAGCAAGGAAAACGTATCCAGAACGTTGGATTAAAAATACATTCATTGAATTGCATAAAGTATTTGAAGGGTTTGATGGTAGCATGCTTGTCTCGCTCGTCCTTGGGCTCGTTGATAATGAGACAGGCCTCATGTATTTTATCAATGCCGAACATCCTTGGATGGTTCTCTACCGAGACGGCATCGCTAGCTTTTTAGAAGATGAACTCATGTTTCGTAAACTTGGTACCTCGGGTGTCGCAGGTGAAATTTACATTCGTACTTTCCAATTGGAGCAGGGAGATGTCGTAATAGCAGGCTCAGATGGGAGAGATGATCTTTTAATCTCACATACCGAAGACGGCAAACGTATCATCAATGAAGATGAAAGATTGTTTTTAAGGATCGTAGAACGTGGTCAAGGTGATCTTGAAAAAATTTACGAAGAGCTTCATGGAGTGGGCTCTTTAACAGATGATCTGTCACTTCTGAGAGTTGCCTTTGTGGAAGAGAGAGATAAAGTAAAGTTAGAAGGCGAAAAATTAAAAGATATAAAATCTCTTCTCTCCAAAGCAAAATCTGCGACTGAGTCCTCAGATCTTCAGGAAGCGATTTCGTATTTAGAGGAAGCAAACTCTCTCGATAAAAATATTCCAGAAATTAAAAAGAAATTTATACAGCTTTATCTCAAGATCAAGGATTACGGAAAGGCGAAGGTCATGGCTCGTGATTATTCAGAACTAAAGCCTATGGACACGGAGATCATGTATGTGACCGCTTTTTGTGCCAGAAAGGTGGCCGATTTGAAAACGGCCATCGATTTCGGAGAGAGAGTCAGACTGCGCGATCCAAACCACATTAAGAATCTGATCAATCTTGGACATGCCTATATTGCTTCGAAAAATTTTGAAAGGGCTTTAAACATTATAAATTCAGCAATCGCAATTGATCCTGAAAATCAGAGTTTGCTGAGATTGAAAGAACACATTCAGAACAAACAAATTAAACTGGAAGCGGGTAGTTAGAGTCTAAGATTCTAGATGACAATCTTGTCTGAAAATATTTCATCCCACGCTAGCTTTTTTGATTTTAAGCCCGAAAGTTGGAATGAACTGGTGCCCGAGGATTCTGTCTTCCAAGAGTGGGAATTTCTTTCCACTCTGGAACGGGCCAAATGCATAGGAGAAGGAGGGGATTGGGGCGTTCACATTTTAGCCTACACGGAACGCGATCAGCTTCTCGGCCTCTTTCCTTTTTACAAACGCATTGATTCCTACGGAGAATATATCTTTGATTTCCAATGGGCCAATGCCTTTCATCGGGCTGGCATTCCTTACTATCCAAAATTTACTGCCAGTGTCCCGTTTACTCCCGTTACAGGCGCAAGGATATTACTTTCACCAACTTTAAATGAGGAAAAGAAGTCTGAAGTTGCAACTTCGCTTTTGAAGTCATACATCGAGATTGGAGACAAGACGGGTGTATCCTCGGCTCACATTCTCTTTTGCAAGGAAGAGGAGCTTAATTATGGAAAGCAGGTGGGTTTTGTTCCAAGGGTCACTCACCAATACCACTGGATCAACAAAGGATATGATACCTTTGAAGATTATCTTTCTTGTCTGGTAAAGGACCGGAGAAAAACGATCCGCCAAGAAAGAAAAAAAATCGAAGCGAGTGGTCTAAACATCCAGACTCTCGTAGGTGATGCAATTGAAGACAAACATGCAGATACCTTTTATAATTTTTATGCTGATACCCATTCGCGAAAGTGGGGTCAGGCATACTTAAATAAAACATTCTTTAAACTCATCTTCCAAACCATGAAACATAGAATCCATTTGGTTCTAGCTTCCGATTCCGATGGAAATCCGATCGGAGGAAGTTTTAATTTTTATAGCGGTGATTATTTGTTCGGTCGTTATTGGGGCGCCACCTCCCACATTCCGAATTTGCATTTTGAATGCTGCTATTATCGGTTGATAGATTTTGCAATCCAACGGAAGATGAAGCGTGTAGAAGCTGGGGCGCAAGGGGAACACAAATTCCTTAGAGGTTATGAAGCGGTTCCTATGTATAGCCTCCATCATATTTATCATGAGTCTGGTAGTAAGGCGATCTATGATTATTTAGAAAGAGAGATCAAGATGGAAGAAGAAAATATCGCCAGTTATAATTCACATTCTCCATTAAAGGCTCTGAGAAAGGTATAGGCATATATATGGCGAATACGAAAAAAAATCCGGGAACCGACGACGGGGTTCTCACACTCGAAAAGCAAAAAATTAAGTTAAAAAAACCTAGCAGATATAAAGTCATTCTCATCAACGATGACTTTACTCCGCAGGAGTTTGTAGTTTGGGTGCTTGCCAATGTGTTTCGAAAAACTCTAGAAGAGTCTAGAAAGATCATGTGGACGGCGCATACAACAGGAACGGCAGTTTGTGGCGTTTATTCTTTAGATATCGCACAAACAAAAGTTACAGAAGTTCATAGATATGCAGAGGAAGCTGGTCATCCTCTTCAGTGTCAGTTGGCAAAAGAGGAGGACAGTGAATCATGAAATTATCACAAGACTTAGAGCAGTCACTAGAAAAAGCAAAACTTGAGGCAGAAAAATACCATCATGAGTTTATCACTCTTGAGCATTTGTTATATGGGCTAAGTTTCAATGAAAAGGTTAAAAATGTTTTATTAAATGTGGGCTGTGATTTAGAAACACTAAGGTCTGATCTCATTGCTTATTTCCAAGATGATCTATCAACGATTGCTGTTCCAGGAATAAAAATCCAACCAAAATATACTGTCGGTGTGCAGTATGTCATTCAGTTTGCCGCTTTCCATGTGGAGAATCACGGAAAGACAGAGATTGACGGTACGAATATTCTCGTAGCGCTCTTCAGGGAAGAAGAAAGCCAGGCATGTTATATTTTAGCCAAACAAGAAATCACACGGATCGATGTGTTAAAATTCATCTCCCATGGTACAAAAAAGCAGAAAGGCGGGGAAGAAGAAAAATTCACTGAGCAGGAAGAAGAAACGACGACTGAAGATTCGGGAAAATCAGCACTCGATAAATTCTGCATCCACCTAACAGAAAAGGCGCGAGAGGGAAAACTCGATCCTTGCATCGGGCGAGATTTTGAAATTGAAAGAACCATTCATATCCTCAGCCGACGCCGAAAAAATAATCCTATCTTCGTGGGGGAGGCAGGTGTAGGAAAAACTTCTATCGTGGAAGGCATTGCTCAGAGAATCATTGAGAAAAAAGTGCCAAAATCTCTTTATGATTTTGAAATCTATTCTCTTGATATGGGGCTTGTCATGGCAGGCACAAAGTTTCGCGGAGAGTTTGAAGAAAGACTCAAAGCCATTTTGGCCGAAGTCGTAGGATTTCCCAATAAGGTCGTTTTCATTGATGAAATTCACACGATTGTAGGCGCGGGTGCTGTGTCAGGTGGGAGTCTGGATGCTTCCAATTTGATGAAGCCAGCACTTGCCAATGGTGAGTTGAAATGCATTGGCACCACCACTTACAAGGAATACAAAGCGATATTTGAAAAGGACCATGCACTGGCACGTCGGTTTCAGAAAGTGGAAGTGGCTGAACCTAGCGCGGAAGATACGCTGAAAATCCTGAATGGGCTGAAAGTTAGGTATGAAGAGTTTCACGGCGTGAAATACAGCCCCAAGGCACTCAAGGCAGCTGTGGATTTATCGAACCAATACATCAAAGATAGACACCTTCCTGATAAAGCCATAGATCTCATGGATGAGGCGGGGGCACTCGTTAAGTTACGCGATGAAAGCAAAGAGACTGCCAAAAAAATTGTGAGCACCTCCGAGATTGAAGCCCTTGTTTCAAAAATTGCAAAAATCCCAGCAAAAACCGTAAAAACGGATGATAAGAAAAAATTATTAACTTTGGCCTCCGAGATGCAATCTGTGGTTTTCGGTCAAAACGACGCCATTACGCAAGTTGTGGATGCCATTCACTATTCTAGGTCAGGACTTGGCGAGGAAGCAAAACCCATCGGTTCCTTTTTGTTTGTGGGTCCCACTGGCGTTGGTAAGACAGAAGTCGCTAAAACCCTGGCATCCAAAATGGGAATCGAATTCCTTCGTTTTGATATGAGTGAATACATGGAAAAGCATTCTGTTTCGAGGCTGATTGGATCCCCACCGGGATATGTAGGTTATGACCAAGGCGGTCAGCTAACGGATGCCATAGCAAAAACTCCTCATTGTGTTCTCCTTCTGGACGAAATCGAAAAAGCCCATGAAGATATTTATAATATTTTACTCCAAGTTATGGACCATGCCACTCTCACAGACAGCACAGGTAAAAAAGCAGATTTCCGACAAGTGATCCTCATTCTCACGACCAATACAGGTGCGACCGAAAGGTCAAAACCATTGCTTGGGTTCGAGCCGAGTGAGTATGATGATCGGAGCATGAAAGCCATTGAACGTACCTTTACTCCTGAATTCAGAAACCGTTTAACGTCGGTTATTGAATTTAATTCCCTTCCTATAGACACTGTGCTCAAAATCGTGGACAGAATGTTTAACGAGCTAAAGGAAAAAGCAAAATCCAAAGGAGTTCAGATCACACTTAGCGAAGAAGCTCGGAAGTATCTAGCCGAGTCAGGGTATAGCAAAGAAATGGGTGCCAGACCGATCCAAAGGATCATTGATACCGAGATCGGCAAGCCACTCTCAAAAATGATTCTCTTCCACGAAGGAAATAAAACGGAATTAACGGTGAAAATTTCCAAAGATGAAAATGATCTTAGAAAAATTTTGATTGAGTGAAATGAGTTAACTCATTTCAAATCGCTTATCTTCGTCCTGAAAGGATAAATAGCCAAATAAGAAGGTTAGGCTACTGATTAGGACAAAAGCAAAAAAAGTCACTCGGTAATGGATCTCACTAGGATTTAAGAAGTCAAAAAAATATCGGGTAGGTTCTAGATACCCCCATAATAAAATGATGAGCATCATCAGCTGCGTAGAAAAGAACCAAATGCGGATCCATGAAGTCTTCCAAAAGCCGAGGAAAAAGAAGTTCAAAAGGCTAAGTAGAATGAAGAAAAAATTCCACTTGGGAGAGATATATACTGTTTCTGCCATATCAAAAAAAGTAACATCATACCGAAACCACGAAAAATTACAAAGCATAAGCTGAAGAAAGAGTAAGATAAAAAAAACTTTATCCAAAGGTGCTTTTTTATTCCAAAACGTAAAAATATAAATCGATCCAGATTTCGCCAAATGAACCCAGCCAAGAAGAATGATGGGAATACTTTGAATCGAAAAAAATAAATAATCAGCAATGGAACGAAACATCAATCTCTTACTTCAGCAACTAATTCAAGTTCTACGACGGCATCCAACGGAAGTGATGAGACACCAATGGCAAAACGTGCGTGTTTTCCTTGTTCGCCAAAAATTTGGATGAGTAGTTCTGAGGCACCATTTGCAACTAAATGTTGTTCTGTGAAGTTTGGATGAGAGGCCACATAGACTCCCATCTTCACTATCTTTTGTATATGGTCTAGGCTCGGAACTTGGAGTAAACAAGCTGCAAGTGCATTGAGACAAGCAATCCGTGCCTGCTCTCGTGCCTGGTCGAGTGTTGCGGATTCTCCCACTTTTCCTTTTGAGGCAAGACTACCGTCTTTTAAGGGGAGTTGTCCCGAGGTAAAAACGAGATTTCCAGAGCGAAAAGAGGGCAGATACAGCGCCACGGCGGCAGGAGTGGGTGGCAGAGCCAAGCCCAGGGAACGGAGAGTCTCTTCAGGTTTCATTCAAAATCAGTATTTTTTTTTCGAAAATTCTCGCAATTTCTAATTTTTTTTAGGTCAGAATCTATTTTTTCTTGACCTTTAGCAGTCTATGTTGTAGAGTGCCAGGTAGATTGGCACCAGGCAACAATGAGTGCCAAAGGAGCGAGAAGATGCTATTTCGAATTTTAGACAACCCAAGTAGACCAAATCCTTTCTGGAGGGATTTTGACCGGTTCAACGAAGAGATTACAAAGTCGATTTTGGACTCTCAATTTGGAAATCTGAGGAGTTTTCCTCCGGTAAATATCTTTTCAAAAGAGGACGAGGCTTTGGTTTCTGCACTATTGCCAGGAATGGAGATTGAGAACATTGATATTTCCGTAAAAGACAATTTACTCACCATTCATGGTAAAAAGAAGTCGGAAGATCTTTCTGAAGGAACAGAAATTCACAGACGAGAGATATTTTCAGGTGATTTCACGAGAACTGTTGAGCTTCCCTTCCGCGTGAACCAAGAAAAAGTTCAGGCAAAATATACAAACGGGGTTCTTAATATACTGCTTCCACGCCGTGAAGAGGACAAACCTAAAAAAATTACCATAAATTTTGAGTAAGGAGAATCATTATGAATACATTAACCACTGAGACAAAAGAATCACCAAAACAGACGGTAGAGAAAGTTTATTCGCCTAATGTCAATGTCTATGAAAATAAAGACAGTGTGACATTGGTTGTAGAAATGCCAGGAGTGGAACAATCCTCCATCAACTTAAATGTGGAAAAGGATACACTTTCTATAGAGGGAATCTTTAACTATGATAGTTCCTCTTTTGGTACGGCTAACAGCACTGAGTTTAGTGGAGGGAAATTCTCTAGAAAATTTACGATTGGAAAGTTAGTCGATGCTGAGAATGCCAGAGCCAAAATTAAAAACGGAATTTTGGAATTGACGCTACCAAAAGTAGAACCAAAAAAAACAAAAATAGAAATCCAATCTTAAGATTAAAACGTGAGCCTCTTCAGAAACTGAGGAGGCTCATTTTTTCATGATATTCTTGATTTCGGAAATTAGTTCTTCATTCTCCCTTTCAGATCCTATTGAGATACGAATATAGTCTTTGGCAAGGCCAGTCGAAAAATAACGAACAAGAATGTCTTTGGCTTTTAAGGTTTGATAGATAAACTCTGGTCCAAAATTTGTGGGAGGTTTGCAAAAAATAAAATTAGTATGACTGTCGGGTATGTAAAATCCAAGTTCTCGCAAAACTTTCGTTAACCTCTCTCGCTCAGAAATCACTAGGTTTATATTTTTTTGAAAATACTCCTCATCTTCCAAAGCAGTCAGTGCAATCTGCTGTTCCAGGAGTCCGACATTATACGAGTCTTTTAGCTTACTGATTTGTTGTATGATGTTCTTTTCACCCACTAAATAGCCCACTCGCAGACCCGCAAGAGAATAGGACTTGGAAAAGGTTCGTGAAACGACTAGATTCGGCAATGATTGTATTTGATCTATGAGACTTGCTTTTGCTGGTGCAAAATCGATATAGGCTTCATCGGATAAAACGATGCCGGGAAAGTTTTGTACGAAGCTCGTAAGATCCTTCTTTTCTTCTAGGATGCCCGTAGGAGCATTCGGGTGCGCGAAAGCAAATAGATCAGCTTTTGATTGCCTCAGAGCCTGAAAATCAAATTTAAGATTCGATAAAAGGGGAACCCGAAGGAAATTTATATCACACATCAATGATTCACATAACACAGGATAAAGAGAATACGTCGGATCGGGGACAAGCATCGTCGAGCCTGGACCAAGCACAGCTTGAAACAAAAGTCGTAAAGCCTCGTCGCTACCGTTTGTCACAAGAATTTGGTCCGGATGTACATCGAATTTCCTAGCGATCGATTCTCTTAAGTATTTTCCATTATAATTTGGGTACTTCCGTAAAAGCCCTTCTGTTAGAATCTGTTCGATTGTCTCAGCTATCTTTGGCGAGGGAGGATAAGGGTTTTCATTGGTATTGAGTTTAACGACTTTTTTACCGAGATTTGGCTGTTCTCCTGGTGTGTAGGGAACGATACCCTCTAACTCGCTACGTAGATACTTCGTTTTTTGCGATTCCATAAGCTTAGAGTCGATTTAAGGCATCAATATATGCCTTCGCACAGGCTTCGATGATATCCGTAGAATCACCTTTACCCACGACGCGTTTTCCTTCGTACTCGACTGTCACGGATGCTTCCGCCATGGCATCTGTTCCTTCGGTAACAGGTGAAATGACAAGTCGTGATAACAGTGGATAGATGCCTGTAATTTTATCTATGGATTTAAAAATGCTATCAACAGGACCATCTCCGGTAGCTTCGGCAGACTTGGTTTCCTTGCTCACTTTTAATGTAAGACGAGAAGTGGGAGTTTTGTTTGAGCCTGTTGCCTGCTCAAAACTCACCAGTTCAAAAGTACCATCTACCTGTGTCCTTCTTGTCTCTGACTGGAAAAGAGCAGAAATGTCTTCATCAAAAACTTCCTTTTTCTTATCGGCAATCTCAAGAAACCGTTGGTAGGCGTTGTCTAGCTCTTCTGGTTTTGGATCAAAACCCAAGCGGATGATTCGATCTTTAAATCCAGCACGACCAGAATGTCTTCCGAGAACCATACGGTTGGATTTGAGTCCCACAGATTCTGGGGTCATGATTTCATAGGTTTGTCTATTTTTGATGACACCATCTTGGTGGATGCCAGATTCATGGGCGAATGCATTGGCACCTACAATCGCTTTGTTCGGTTGAACTACCATTCCGGTAATCGTTTTCACTAAGTAGGACGCCCGAGTGATGAGAGAAGAATCAATTTTAGTTTCTACCCCAAATCTGTCTCTTCGGGTCCGAAGTGCCATGACCACTTCTTCCATGGCAGTGTTTCCCGCGCGTTCTCCAATGCCATTGACTGTACATTCGATTTGCCTTCCGCCTGCAAGAACGGTTGCAAGTGAGTTTGCAACAGCAAGCCCTAAGTCATTATGACAGTGGGCAGAAAAAATAACTTTATCTGCACCTTTCACTTTGGTTTTTAGAAATTGAAATAATTCGAAATACTCTTGAGGTGTCGTATAACCAACGGTATCTGGAATGTTGATGGTGGTTGCACCTTCTTGGATGACAGCCTCCACAAGTTCCCGCAGGAACTCCCATTCCGATCTTGTAGCATCTTCTGGAGAAAATTCCACATCCTCTACAAATCCTCTTGCCATCTTCACGGCTTCCCTTGCCATCTCCAAGACTTCTGCTGGTGTTTTTCCTAGCTTGTGTTTCATGTGGATGGGGGAAGAGGCTATGAATGTATGGATGCGTTTTCGTTTTGCTTCTTTAAGAGCATCTCTTGCGGATTCTAAATCGGCTCTTAGTGACCGAGCAAGAGCGCAGATGACAGGGCCTTCCACTTCACGAGCAATGCGGGAGACGGCAGCGAATTGGACGGGAGAGGAAACAGGAAATCCTGCCTCGATGATGTCGACATTCATTTTCGCAAGGTGCAAGGCAATTTCTACCTTTTCATCCTCACTCATGGCTGCACCAGGGCATTGTTCCCCGTCTCTCAGTGTGGTATCAAATATGCGTACGAAATCTTCCATCTCTTTCCAGATCATACTTTAGAAGTCCTTTGTCAAGGAGTTCGGCACCCAAATCCTTTCCCCTCGCTGAGGACAATGAGCCCGAACCTCGAATTGGTTTTTAAACGCTCCTGAAATCCAAAGATACGGGTTTCCCTCCGAGTCACAGGGAAGCGGTTGTAACTGGTTCTCGCTCCAAAATCGAAGTTTTTTTTCCGCGATATAGCTTGTCCAAAATCGTTTGTTAGGCTGCGATTGATGATAGGCAAGGATTCCTTCCCGATGAGTAGCAATTCGTTCAACCATTGTTTGTGTTATGCTAAGTGTAATAAAAAGTGAAAATGCGAGAAGGAGATAACTAAAAGCATAGTATATTTGATAGTTCGTGCACGAAAGTGAAGATGGCTTCAGAATCACAATCACTCCATAGAGCAGGAAACAATAAAGAGAAGGTACCAAATAGCGGATGGGAAAGGCATGCGGAAATGCATATCGACCGATGATCCCCAAAAAACAAAAGGACAAAATACCAAAAACAAGGAAGGAATTAGTCAATCTCATTTTCCTTTTTTTTAAAATCGATGCAAGAATGATACAAATACCGATTAGGTGAAATAGTAAACCCACTCTAGTAAAATAAAGTTTAAAGAAAATGTAGAAATAGGTGAGCGTATTAAGAAAGAATTCACCTAGTGAAGTGTTCGAAATGTTTTTGAGTAAGTTTAAAAAGCTGCTTGGGATGTGATAAAAGTGATTCAAATACTGGAGTAAAACTTCCGAGAAAAGTAGGATCAGAATGGATAAAATGATCCATCGATACATATCCTTGCGGTTTTTGTGAATAAAAATCAGAGAGAAAAAACAGAGAATAAGGAATCGATCTGAAAGATAGCCAAAGAATAAAATCGGAAGGCAAAGTGCAAAATAAGACATTCGACTGCTTTTGAAACGATAGAATGAAAGTGTTCCTAAAAATAGATAAATCGCGGAGGTATGATGCCCGCTGGTAAATAGATAAACGAATAAATTTAAACTCGACTCATGGAAATACGAAACAGAGATACTCACCAAGAGAAGAAGAAGGATGAGGTGGATCGCAAATCGCGCTTTATGTTTACCTAATTCTTGTTTGAGTAAAAAGTATGAACTCAGTAAGATGAGAGTTAGATTCAAAATCCCATATGTAGCAGGTAAGTATTTGAGTGAAACACAAAAGGAAAGCAAATACATGAGAAACATATCCGGAAAGGCATAGGTTGAGGGCGGAAAAAACCAATGAGAAATGTTTTCCGTTTTTAAATCCGTAACAAATAGAGGTAGATAGAGATTGTCTGGATGGTATAGGATCTCATAATAAATGGTCTGGGTGGCAAAATAGCCAACCATGGCAGTTCCAAGATAAAACAGAAAATGCGGGTACTTCAATTTCATGGAGAGGAACGTCGGCACTTTCTTAAAAAAAACCATTTCCATGAAATGAAAGTCAAATATATGTGAGCCAAGGAAAATTCCTCTTTTACTCCTTTAATTTTGCGGGCGGAAAGGATACGAGAGAGGCTGCGAAATTATATGCTGAGTCCTTTGGATGGGAAATCCTTAAGGAAAGCCCAGGTCATTCGGAACTTCGCATTGGACAGGGCGTACTCATTGTATTCTCAAGGCCAACCGCTGTTTGTCCTGTGACTCCAGGGATCAAGATAGGATACATAGGCTTCTGCAGAGGTGCTTCCTTCTAGTGTAAAAAAACTATCATTGTTTTCGAAAGGAAGTTTGCCGAGAGAAGTAGTAACAAGCGTTATTGTCCCTGGAGTCACAGGACAAACAGCGGTTGGCCTTGAGAATACAATGAGTACGCCCTGTCCAATGCGAAGTTCCG
>NZ_RQGD01000047.1 GCF_004770745.1 Leptospira ognonensis
TTTATAAAGGAACAATTTAACCATCCCTTGTTAGATGAATCGGAATGGTCACGCTACGTTGTATATTGTAAATGACGAAAGTTGGCTTTCGCTCCGAAAGCACTCCTCGGTTTTCAACCTTCGTCGTCTAGAAACAGTCTCCCAGACTGTTTCTGTGTTGAATATTGGAAATGATTGGTTGGAAACAACCTAAAACAAATGCCAGTTAAATGGTTAAAGTAAAGATAGAAGCCTCACCTAAGACGTGGGGCTTTTTTGTGTCTAGAGAAAGAGATGTGATGAGACATAATAAGAACGTCAATCTATCGAACCCCCACCCGAGTTAGGGTGGAGGGGAGTGGTTCGTGGGAAGGTGCAGATTTTCCCTTATCATAAAATGATGATCTAAACAATTGAAACTCAATTTGATAAAAATTTTCTGATGTTAAGTGCGTATTTTTATTTTAAAGAAGAGATGTTATGTGTCTTTTCAAAGTTTTTCTCCACAGAAATAAAACCAGATTTCGAAAGTAATTTCCCACCGAAACTAATTGAATCATTATTTTCAATGCAGACTATTATGAGGTAGAGGAGGCTTCTTTGGGACTAGTCCATGCAAAATTAACTCTTTTCAATCATCTCTTCAAGCAAAAATCGTTTGTTTAACGTAAGTTGATGTAGGCGGCGTCCCAAGTGCAAGCCAGGACTAAGATTTTTTTTGTTCTGAGTTTCAAGGTTTCAAAAAAAGTCAATCAGTATTGGTATATAGTGATACATTGTGAGTAGAAACATACCCCATAAATAATACTTTTCACTTGGTGAGTGCGTAATGTAAAGTTTAAGGAAAGTAAAATTCGCCTCCTTACCACCCGGACAAGCAGCATGCAAAAAAAAGCTCGATAGGTAGAGAATCGAAAATTCACACATTAACATCCATTCGATTGTTTTTTGATTCTTGAATTTACAATCTCCGCTCTCATCAGAGCTTAGCAATCTAGGGCATTCAGGAAAGTATTGGATGAGAGGTATTTCTTCTTACCTAATATTAAATTTATATTTAATATAGGTATCTTCGTCTGCTATGTTTATTTGATTCCAGTCCCACGTTAAACCATCTAAGCTAGTATAGCCGAAAGAAAAATAAGGCTTCTCTCCTGTTGATAACCATTCATGCCAAGAAGTAGGAATTAAAACAATTCGATCAAGAAGATACCATTTGACTCCATCGGGTTGTGTGCTACTGGATAAAAGTTCAACCTCAAGATCTTTCAGAATTTTCAATAGTACCTCGATTCTATCAAAATGCTTGTATGTATCCAATGTTATTTCAAATTTTTTTGATGGTATTTTTATACTTAGGGGTTGAGTTATTTTTTTAAATTTTTTCAAATCTTCGATTTGATTTTGGATTCTATTTGAATTTTCCTCTTGCTCTTTATCCCAATTTTCTATTCCAATTTTTTGTTTTTGCATCGACTGGTAATCATCAGAATTAACCCAGATAACACGATCTTTGTCACCCGATTCATTTTGTATAAAAAAATAATCCTGTTCCTTTTCTGCTTTTAAATTGTATGTATATTTTTTTATAACATTCATTTGTTCTTTTTTTAGAAATAATTTATTTTCATAAACATGCATACGAGTTGATTGAATCCAAGGGTCTGATTCTTCTTTGATTTTTTTGTTTCCGTTTTCGGTAAGAAAGGAGTCAATGATAGGTAGAACATCTCTTAGATCCGAAATAATTTTATTTTTATCCATTTTTTTGCTTCCGATTGAAGTAATTTTTACTTCTTAAGCTAACTAGCAATGTTAAATCTGAATTAAGTCTTTAAGGAATACAAAAATTGCATAGATTTGCATCAGAAATGGAATCCTCTGCATCTCCGACAGATTGCTCATTATGAAGATTAAGTCTGCTTAAACGCGACTATATTTTTTTAGAAAAAATCGGTAAGCTGCGGTTTAATTTTCCATGAGACATAACGAGGCCGTGCCATTCCTTTTGACCTTTGAAACATTTGTAGTTTTCAAAATACCTCTTGATGATAGTGTTAGCTTCACCGAAAATGTAGGACGAAGTACAAGTTTTTGAAGACTTCAAATTAAGAAGAGTAACGATCTCATGATTCAAAAGGGGTAGTAGGTTAATTTTGAAATTGTTTAAATCCTGGGAAGAAATCGAAATTGCTCCCATCTTTCTGAAACAGACAAAACAATTTGGTGTGATCAATTTATATGATGATTTAAAAAGACCACTAAGCAGCGGCTGGATTATGATTCATAATGAAAAAAATATGCTAAGGTTGGAGAGCCTCGGAACAATTGCTAAAATCCAGAATGAATTAAATGCTATAAAATTCTATCTGGAGTATTTATTTGAAAGTGAATTAAGAAAGGAATCTCATGCTATTCTTAAAGTAGAGAACAATACTTTAGTCATCTTTACAGATGAAGAATTGCGGTTCAAAATTTTACTTCAGTTAACAAAACCTAATGCTAACGAATGTAAATACACAATCGAAGAATTTATGAGTTTTCCAGGTTATTGGGCTTTAGAAAATTTTGAATATGAAAGAGAACCATTTGATTTGAAATTTCAATATAGCACTTCTGGATATCGAATCATACTGCGGGAGGATCAACACATTTGGCGTCAGTATGGCTGCATCCAACCCATGAATTCGGCCATGACATCATGGACTCACGAGATTCTAAAAAAATTAAAGATACCCTCAACTGAAATTGATCCTTGTACATTTAACATTGACTCTATCAATGATTTTTTAGATTTAACAAACATATTTCGTGAAAGAACTTCTTCTTTTTAGCTTAGCTTCACCAAAGAATTTATGCATTCTATTAAGCTAAAATTTACCGCATTTTAGCAGTAATCCCTGCTCGACCTTCTGTTCCGCTAGCAAAAAATATCAGCATGGAAGATAAAAGTAGTATTACAAAGATTGCCTAATTTGTAATTGATTCCTATTCAGGAAAGTTCACGCGGTTTGCAAGTAACCTAACACCGGCAAAACCCAATCCGAAAAAAAGGCCAGATAACCAAAAAAGATTTTTCCAGATTCCCATCCCCCGGAAACGGTAAAGAAACGGTCACCATACTTCGGTAAGACTCTTGTTTCTAAAATTTTTTCAAAATAAAATGAAAAATGCTAAGCCTACTCGGTTTGATATGTGTCTCTGTCTTGTTGATCTTCCGAAGTACCTCCCGAATAAGATATCTTAATTTTTTTTTGTAGTCCTGAATCATCGCAGAATATTCTTCTTCTAGTCTTTTTTGATCCTTTCAGAAGAAATTTAAGGGTTCAGGAATGCTAGGTAATTGTGAAAATGCGCCAATTTTTTTCCTCGGGAGGAGTTTTTTTGTGAGTAAAAAAAAGTAGACACAAAAACATTCAATCAAACGATAGAATGAAATAATGAATCTTGTGGAGGCACAAAATGGATCATTCATTGGTTTTTTATCTCAGGGTTGCTTTACTTGGAATTGGCGCGACGTTACTAATGGATTTTTGGCGCTACTTACTTTTCAAGTCTATGGGCGTTATCTCTTTAGATTTAGGTCTATTGGGCAGGTGGGTGGGTCATATGTTCCGAGGGAGATTAGTCCACCAATCGATTTCTAAAAGTCAGGCGATACCCGGCGAAACGCTTCTTGGTTGGGTTTCTCACTATGCCATTGGAATCACATTTGCGTTTCTTCTTCCTATCATTTGGGGAGAAGAGTGGTTGCATGAGCCTACTTTCTTACCTGCATTGATCGTCGGGCTCGGTACCGTATTTGCGCCTTGGCTACTCATGCAACCAGCGATGGGAGTAGGTGTCGCTGCTTCGAAAGCTCCCAAACCGAGTCAGGTGCGAGTCCGAAACATTGCAATCCATACAGTTTATGGTCTTGGTTTGTTTGCCAGTGCCCTGCTTCTAAAAGAGTTATATTTCATGGGAAACAAGTGAGGTAGAATGCATGTATCAAGTTATACTGATTGCTTTAATCGTTCTATTTGGTTTTTTTTCTGTTGGGATTCCTCTTGCTACATTACCAAGTTTCATTCGTGATGTATTAGGTTTTAATGATATTTGGGTTGGCTTAGTTCTTGGTTTACAATCGGTAATAACTTTGGTCTCACGGCATCATTCGGGTACTTTAGCGGATTTAAAGGGTCCAAAAGTTGCCGTTCGTCGTGGACTGTTGTTAGCTCTCTTTTCTGGCACCTTGACACTTGTGGCAGTATCCATGAGTGGTTATGTCAGTCTAATTGTTCTGATTTCGGGTCGCTTCCTCTTAGGTCTCTCCGAGAGTTTGCTGATTACCGGGGCGCTTGCTTGGGGCATTGGACTAGCTGGACCGAAAAATGCGGGTAAGGTTATGAGTTGGAGCGGAATGGCAATGTATGGATCCATCGCAGCATCGTCCCCACTTAGTTTTCTTTCTTTAAGTTACTTTGGATTTCCAGGCGCGATAACGTTAGCTATTTTGCTCCCGTTCCTCGCAGGATTAATTTCAATGTTAGTTGCCTCATCTCCGGCGACAGGTGTAGAGAGAATACCTTTTTACAAAGTTTTACCTTTGGTTTGGAAACAAGGGATGGGACTAGCCTTTGCTGCCGTGAGTTTTGCTGGAATTGCTGGCTTTAGTGCGCTGCTCTTTAAACAAAACCACTGGGAAAATGCTCCCTGGTTAATGACAATTTTTGGAATCACATACGTCATAGCTCGAGTTTTCTTTGGGCAGACTCCCGATACCTTTGGGGGAAAAAAGGTTGCAATGGTGTCTACCGGGATCACAATCATCGGCCAAGTGATGATATGGCAAGCGGGTTCTTCTTTACTTGCGTTATGTGGTGCTGCATTTACTGGTTTTGGTTACTCGCTTGTTTTTCCCGCCTTTGGAGTTGAAGCGGTAAAAAACCTTGAAGGAAAGTATAGAGGTGTTGCTCTAGGTGCCTATGTTGCCTTCTTTGATCTTGCTCTTGGCATCACTGGTCCTATTTCAGGCCTTGTCGCCAATACGTTCGGATACCCAGCAGTTTTCGCACTCGGTGTTGGTGCGTGTATGATTTCTTTTTTATTTGCCATTAGCTTAAAACAGAATAAGGATTACTTATGAATTTCATTAAATATTATTATATTCCTTTCGGATTGGTTCTTTTTTCCGTTGTTCCCGTACTTGCTGGATTATTTCGCATAGGTACAATCCTTCAGGGAGGTCCAATTACAGTCGAAAATGAAAGATTTTTCATTGAAGGAATGTCTGTGATCCTTCATATCTCTGTTGCTTCAATTTTCTCGATCTTTGGTGCCTTTCAATTCTCAACGAGAATTCGCGAACGTTATGTTCGTTGGCATCGGCTTTCTGGGAGGGTGATGGTTCTCGCAGGAGTCATGGCTGCCGTAACTGGATTATATCTAACAATTGTTTTTCCAAAACTTGAAACGGATGGGCCAACGCTATATTACGTTCGTTTGGTTGTAGGACTTACGATGTTGGCGAGTCTAGTGCTTGCGGTTCGCGCCGTATTAGCTCGTAATTTTAATTCACATGGTGCTTGGATGACACGTGCATATGCATTGGGTCTTGGTGCAGGAACACAAGTTTTTACTCACCTACCTTGGCTACTTATGGATGGGAGTCTTCCAACTGGTCTCATCCGTGATTTCGCAATGGCGTCAGGTTGGTTGATCAACTACCTGGTCGCTGAGTGGATAATTAAACGCAAGTAAGCTGCTAAAATTTAGAAATACTAGGAATGAAATTGTTCTGGATGTTCGGAGTATAATTGGATGCAGATTTCTACAACATCTGCATCCAATTGTATGCCAGCCAAACGTTTGATTTCTTCTAATGCCACCTCAAATCCCAATGCCGGTCGATATGGACGAAACGAAGAAATAGATTCAACAATATCTGCGACTACCAGTATGCGGGACTCAAGTAATATTTCACTGCCACTGATCCCACGCGGATAGCCTGACCCATCGAGCTTCTCATGATGTTCTCTGACCATCCGAGCAATAGGCCAGGGAAAGGAGATATCTTTGAGAATACGGAATCCCGTTTCGGAATGTTCGCGAATTAATGCCATTTCCGTCGCACTTAGCCTGGATGGTTTGGTAAGAATCTCACTTGGTATAGCAATCTTCCCGATGTCATGTACCATCGCCGCGAGCTGTAAACCTTGGACACGAAATTCACTCCATCCCATTTCTTTTGCGATTGCACATGCAATTTTAGAGACGCGGTCTTCATGTCCTGCGGTGTAGGGATCTCGACTTTCAAGCGTTAAAGATAAAGCCTTTATTGTTTGATAAAGTATCTCATTTAACTGTCGTTGCGCATTTAAATTTTGTGTTTTCTCGGCTGCGAGTTGGACATTGAGATCTAACTTTTTAATGCCATGAGCTACCTCATCTGCCATAGCTTGGAAAATTTGTAGGATCTGATTTTCAAATGCCAATGGCTCAGAAGAGTATATCATCAACGCCAATCTGCCATCCGGGTAGCCGTTAATAGGAATGGATAGGCTTGACCGAATGCCATAAGCAGATGCCTTCTCCGTCCAAGATGAAAACGATTTGTCACCTTGGGAATCTGATAAAACGTGTGGTTGTCCACTTCTAATACTCTTTCCAGTGGGACCTTGCCCCAACGGAGAATCTTCAGACCAACTAACTTCCAGGCCACTTAAATAACCTTTAGCTGGACCTGCAGCTGCTAATACTGAGACATACTTTTCTGGCGTATTTTCAGCCAAACCCACCCACGCTAGGAGATATGGTGACTCGAGTGTTAAAGTTTCACAAATCGATTCGAGTAAAAATGGAATCGACTGCGAAGTCGCCTTTGTCTGAGCAACCTTAGCAAAGGCAGTTAATGCCCAATTCATCTCTTGAAGGGAGAGCGAGGAGCTTTTCCAAGAGAATCTATTTCTGACGTTGGAATTAACTTCTGAGCTCATTTTAATTTATCACAGGAGAATTTTCTCATTGTCGTTTTGTTATACCTGGAAAGATTTTTTGATTTGCTGATTGAAAAAGCAACTACGTAAGAATATGATTCCATTAGTTTTCGTAATCAATTACGGGAATCAACTAGGACTCAGGGAAAATACTATCCGGCTTTGCAACCTGCGAATCGGATCGTTACGACACGTTGATTCTCGATCATATTTTTGTATTATCTTTCTAGTTTTGTGAACAGCGTTTCTAAGTGTAAATAGAATTCCCAATCAAGCAAGTCAGGGATCAAACAATCGTTGAAAGTAATCTCAATCCAAAAAACAAAAAGAAGAGATGTAATAACATCAAAATTCGAATAAATAAATGTATATGATGGATGATGATCGCGTACAAGTCGTACAAATACTTCAGATTATAATTTACTTTCGGGTATTGTTTATAAATCATGGGATCATTAGGGTTTGGAATTTAAATTTGAATCATTTTGCGATTTTGCTCTTTATTTTTTCATTCTGCCTGTCCTTTACTTCCTGCAAACCAGCTCTCGCATCAAATTCATGCGATACAACATCTCAGAAGTATTTAATACTTCAATTTTTACTTTCGGCTATAAATCCAAATATGACTCTCTGCGGAGCGCCAAGACCAACAACTCAGACAATTATTACAAAACCGTCAGATGAAACCGGTGCGACATCAGTACCAGTATCCTCTGGAGTAACGGTATCTGCTCCCTCACTTGGCTTTACGCTTAAAAATGGAGGTCTAGACTCGGTCACTCTTAAATTAACCAAGGAGCCTAATGCGGCAGTCACACTTCCCTTGGGGGTGTCTCCCTCCTCCCAGGCAACTGTCGCACCTTCCTCGCTCTCCTTTACGTCGGCTAACTGGAACATTCCGCAAACCGTTACTGTCACAGGACTGGACGATGTAAACTATGGTGTCAGCGCAAATTTTATTCTGACTTTTGGACCTTCCGTGAGTTCCGACACATCTTTTAATGGACTCTCTGGGTCGAGCACTGCAATAACGAATAGGGACTACAGAAAGCTCATCTTTGTTTCCAATTTGACTCAAGGAAATTTAGGCGGGATTTCTGGTGCTGATTCTCTTTGTAATTCAGATTCAAACAAACCAGTAAACACGGGAAGCTATAAAGCATTGATTGTACATCCCGGAGTTCGAGTCGCATCTGTTACCGCAAACACGGGAGACGGACAAATAGACTGGGTTTTACTACCGAACCAGTTGTACACACGTTCGACGGGGCTACCTATCATGACAACAAATGCAGCATCCATTTACCTTTTTGGTCCAAATTTGGCAAACTCGGTTTACACGGCTGGAGATGCCATCTGGACGGGATTTTCTGCTGCCAACGACTGGACCGCTGATGGAGGATGCACTGGATGGACAGTTACAGGAGGGAACGGCCCATACTCTGTTGGAAATTCCGTTACCTTTCAATCACTATTATTTGGTGGGAGTATCGTATGTACAAACAATGGTCGATTGTATTGTGTCCAACAATGAATTGTTAGTTGGCTGATTTCGGGAAAATTGACCCTCCAAAATAAACGACTTCTTTTGAGAACAATACCTATTTTCCGATCAAGGTGTGAATGTACGGCCGAATCGTTTCTGAAAAAAATAATGAGGTTGATGACGGTGGTAAAAGCGAAAGTCCATTTTTAACACCTAAATTGTTAACCGCAAGAATCGCCATATAACCCTTGTTCCTGTCGATCCATGGATAAAATCCGTTGATGCCGATGCTATGTGAGATTAAATCTTTATCACATTCTGTGGGATTGGTTGTAGCCGTGCAATAGCGCCAGTTCCCTAAGCCATATTGCCACTTGTAACCAAAGGCTGAAAATTGAGAATAGCCAATGGTAGCGCCTTGGTATTGGTCGCTGAGAATCTCAGACACCGAAGAGGCAGTTAAAAAATTAGCCAAATCGCCGCTGGAAGATTTTGCGGTTCCACTTCGTAAGAGTGCCTGCATCATCCGGGCATAATGTTCCGGTGAAATCGTGAGCCCATATGCTCCCGACAAGCTTCCATCTGTAGCAGTGTCGCTTGATCCTGTGAAATTACCCTTCCAGAGTGCTTGGTTAGAATCCCAACCGAGAGGGGTAACGATAGCGGAAGTAAAGATCTGTGTCCAAGTCAAGGAACAAGACTTTTCTAAAATTCTTTGGGCCACGGCCATATGATTGGAGTTATATTGAAAAAGTGCACCAGGTGTTCCCGTGGAAGTGTCGCGAATGGATTCTACGCATTTATCTTTTTCATCACTTGTCGCTAACGCCGGTAGGGTTGCGATACAACTCGCCTGGCCAGATCCAGTACCACCTGGTGCGTTGAGACCTGAGGTAAAGGAGAGGAGTTGTCTCAGCGTGATCGTTCCTTTTGTGCCACTCCAACCGAGTGCTTGGCCTGTAGTTGTATTCAAACTGATATTGGTGCCAGAAGATTGGCATTTATTCGTAGTTAGGAGGCCACACGTGCCCGCATTTCCAGCAGAACAATCAATAGCTCTCATAGCTGTCACCGCAGTAACCCACTTTGAACCAGAGGCTATGGCTTTGTAAGTATCGTAATTTAAGATCGATTGACGAGCATAAATGCGATTTCCGGTGCTATCAAATATTTGTAGACTAGCTCCTTCATCCGTTGTTTTTACATATTTGTCAAAACAGTCGTTGATACTCGAGCAGCTGGTGGTGATTCCACCGTATAATAACGCCATGGCACCGCTATCCTCCTTTACTTGAGGGTGGCAATTGAGAGCAAGGACTGTGAAGAGGAGAGCAAGTTGTATTTTTTTGATGTGCATATGGAAACTCCGCTTACAGTTTAATGTTTTTAGACAAGTCTAGGATCTTAGGTGACTTCTCAAGATGGCAAGAACTAAGAGCAGAAAGTAATGCTGCATCTCTCAGTGGTCCCAAACTCCCAGCGGGAGCGAGGGATTCGTAAGCAAGTCCGAGTGCCAATGCACCCTTGGTTTCGATGTCACTTTCACATTGGGCAACCGAAAATTCTCTGTAGTATTCAGAGTCGGAGATGGAGGAGACTACTGGGTATAAGATTTGTGCTAAGATTCCATTGATGACCAAAAGAGGTAAGATGGCCGATCCGCCACCCTGCATACCGTTTTGCGAGATCCAGAGCGAAGTCGCCGTCACTTCTGCTTGAGAAATCGATGCACTGATTCGTTTTTTGGCATCACTTCCTTTTACGGAAGTCTCCATATCTGCCGCAGGATCGAGCAGGGCACACTGAAACAAACTCAAGAGGAACAGGTAAGAAAGTGAGAGCCTAACTATATGCATAATTGATTAGACATCTAATCATTTCTTCCCATTTCTGTCGAAACAAAATTGAGCCGTTGAGCAAATAATCGTTCGGAACACGGACTGATTTTTCTGGTAATAAATTTCTCGTCTATGTCGGAGTTAATTGTTAAGATGGCAAACAAAAAGGTAGGTTGAAATGCTTAAATATATCGCGGTTCTTTCCCTTCTCATTTCTGTCTTAAATTGTTCTACATCTCCGACAAAAACACGTGTTTCGGAGATAGATTCCATTGAAATCAAAGGGAAGAGTGTTTTTACGATCTCTATCCCTCATTTGACGGAGGCAAGTGAAGTCGGTGCGTTTACATCGGGGATCGTTCTCATTACAGGTTCCTTAAAAACCTTACCAACTGTGCCTGAAGATTTGAAATCTAAAACGAAAGAAATTGTGAATTCGACTCTTACCGAATCAAACCAAGCAGTGGATGTAGTGATCACTATTGCGAATAAACTGGGGAAATTTGATTACTTACTACTCGTGACTTCAGAAGAAGTAGCCATCACCTCTACTATTTTCGGCATTCCTATCTCATCGCAAAAAGGGATTCTTGTAAATTCCAAATTGTATGACGCAGCGAGCAAATCCTTTGTCTCGTCGGCATCAGTCCCGGCGATCACTGAAATCCCTCCGACGCTTCCCGATGCTGACAAGGCAAAACTGGCAGTGATTACTGAAGCGGCAAGGAAAGGAATCCTGACGTTGATCAAAAAATGATACTTATCCTCTCATTCCTCTTATCACTTCTTTCTGTTCTACATATTTACTGGGCCATTGGTGGACTTTGGCCAGGTAAAACAAAACAGGACTTAATTGATAAGGTCTTTGGAAGAGGGGAAACGTTTCCTTCTATGTTCGCATGTTTGGTTGTTGCCTTTGGATTATTTTTGGCAGCACTAACTCCCATACTTTGGTTGAACAAAGAGGCATTCCATTTTAACCACCTAATGAATCTTTTCTTAAATGTGTTCTGTTATGTTTTAGCCTTTATTTTTATTTTACGTGGTGTTTTAGGATATTTACCATTCATCACCAAATTCTGGAATCCGGTTTTTGTTTCTTACACGAAACGTATTTATAATCCGCTCTGCATTTTGATCGGGTGTGGGTTTTTAGTTTTAATCTTCGCGTAAGGGATACGTCGGGCCTCCTCTCGTGCCTTGGCAGGACAGGAGCAAAAGCGCACCTTGAATAGGTTAGGTTTCAAATCGCTCTAAGATCGGGCAGTCAGGTCTATGATCTCCGTGACAGCTATGAACTAAATGTTTGAGAGTATTTGCCATATCTTGCATTTGTTTGAGCTTGTGTTCCAAATCTTCCAAGTGTTTGGCCGCTAGTTGTTTTACTTGTTTACTGCTACGTGTTTTGTTTTTCCAAAGACCTAACAAATCTTTGATGCTATCCAAAGAAAATCCAAGCTCCCGCGCACGTTTGATAAAACGTAAGTAGTGCACATCTTCCTCAAGGTAAAAGCGATACCCATTTTCGCTCCTACCTGCCATCTGTATGAGGCCGATTTCCTCATAATGTCGAATTAGATTGGTGCTGACTCCAGATTCCTTAGAAAGTTGCCCAATATTCATATATTCCCCCTCGATCCCCAAATGAAAAAAAAATTTAAAAAATGCGTTTTTTTTCTAAAACGCTTATTGACCTTCCAATAGTTGTAAGGTTTAGACTGGGTAACATGTTCACTAAAGGAGTCAACATGAAACCAAAACAAAATTTATTAAAACTGGCAGTACTTTTCGGACTGGTATCTGCCCAAAGTATCTTTGCCCATGGGGAGCATAAACCAGGTCCGCATGGAGGGGAAATTCGGATGCCGGGTGCTTTTCATACGGAAGTCTCGAGTTACAAAGATTTGGGATTCAAAATCTATCTTCTAGATATCAATTTTGAAAATCCTATTTCCAAAGATTCTAGCGTGTTAGGAAAGGTGCTATCCAATGGTAAGGAAATCGCCTTAAGCTGTAGTTCCCACCCTGATCATTTTTATTGCGAATTCCCTAAGGGAGTTTCAGTCAGCAAGGGGGAGCTCATACTAATCCCCACGCGCGCGGGAAGTAAGGGCGCCCAAACAAAATACGTCCTTCCATTGAACGAAAAAAAGGAGCATCATCATGGTTAATTACGAAATTTCAGGTATGACTTGCGATCATTGCAAAATGACAGTAGAAAAAACTTTTAAAGCGATTGGTAAACTAGCAACCGCAGATGTTGATTCAGAAATTGTTTCTCTGCATGAAACATTGACAGGTAGCGAGTACAAATTGGTCCAGGAGAAATTGGACGAGGAAGGGTATACACTTGGAAACGCTAAGTAAACACTTTAGCGAATCGAATGTCGGGCGTGAATTCACGCTCGATGTCTTTGGAATGACTTGTGCTAATTGTGCTCTTCGGATTGAGAAAGGTCTGTCCAAATTGGAAGGAGTGGATGAAGTCCGTGTCAATTTTGCACGGGAATCTGTATTCCTTAAAACAAAACAAGAGTTAACCGATAAAAAAATATTTGAACGGATCGAGTCTCTTGGGTATACTGCGAGCGTACACAATGCGAATCAATTTTCGGAAACAGAAAAAAAACAAAAGGCATATGTAAAAACTCTGAAACTTCGGTTTCTTCTCGCAGCTCTTTTCTCATTGCCTCTCTTTTACGGAATGGTCACGCATTTTGAATTCCTGGGATTCTTGCCCATGCCCCATTTTCTGATGGATAGATGGGTACAGGCGATTCTCGCGGCACCCGTTCAGTTTCTCATTGGGTTTCCGTTTTACCTGTCTGCCTTTCGTGCTTTGAGGAATAAAACCGCGAATATGGATGTTCTAGTTGTACTCGGCACTTCTAGCGCATATGGTTATAGTTTGGTGGGGAAGGATTTATACTTTGAGACTTCGGCCATACTCATCACATTTATCCTAGCTGGAAAATGGATAGAGCATGTCGCAAAAGGTAAGAGTAGCGATGGAATCAATGCGCTTTTAAAGCTTCGTCCTGAAAATGCACTCGTGAAAAATAAAGAAAGCTGGTCTATCGTTCCGAGCGAATATTTAAAAGTAGGAGACTTAATCCAGGTGAAGGCGGGTGAAAAATTTCCGGCTGATGGTAAAATCGAAGAAGGTGAAAGTTTTGCCGACGAATCGATGCTAACTGGAGAGAGTTTGCCTGTCGAAAAAAGTAAAGGAGATATGGTCCTAGGCGGTAGCGTCAATGGAAATGGAACCATCGTCTTTGTCGCCACAAAGGTTGGTAACCAAACAACTTTATCTTCCATCATCAAATCAGTGGAAGAGTCACTGGGCACTAAGGCACCAATCCAGCGGATCGCGGATGAAATCTCTGCCTATTTTGTGCCAGCAGTTGTTTTGATTAGCATATTGGATTTTTTCGTTTGGTATTTTTTCTTGAATCCTTACGAAATCGCAACAGCGCTTGAAACATCCATTGCGATTCTTGTGATTGCTTGTCCATGTGCTTTGGGGCTTGCGACACCCATTTCCTTACTCGTGGGAACTGGTCGTGCTGCTAAAAAAGGGATTTTATTTCGAAGCGCTGAGGCTTTGGAATCTGTATCAAAAATTAATCTCATTGGATTTGATAAAACCGGTACCTTAACGGAAGGTAAACCAAGAGTTGTGAATACAGTGACAGATTTCGATGTAGATGGCCCAATTTGGAAAGAAGTCTTACACAATGTGATGGCGATCGAAGAAAGTTCAGGGCATCCATTAGCTAAAGCGATTGTTTCTTTCGGGAAATCAATCAAGATCGAGGCGAAAGAACACGCAATGTCGACGACCATTGTTGGTGGAGGGATTCAGGCAAGCTTTGAGGGAGACAATTACTTTATCGGCAAATTATCGTTTGTTGAAGATAATGGAATTGAAATTTCTGCTGCGATAGCGACGACTGTGAAAGCATGGAATGAGGACGGAGTGACGCCTGTGTATGTGGGAATTAAAGGCAAAAATACAGGTGTTGTTGCTTTTGGCATTGAAGATACTCTCCGGCCAGAAGCAAAAGATGCGATCAGTGCTCTTAGATCTATCGGCGTAGAACCAGTGTTACTAACGGGAGATACCTTAGCTTCAGCAGAAAAAATAGCAAAAATGGTCGGGATTTCAAATGTGTATGGTTCCTTGTTACCAGTTGAAAAATCGAAGGTATTGAAACGATTGATGTCAAAGACAAGCTTTAGTGCTATGGTGGGAGACGGTATTAATGATGCACCTGCTCTTGCGAGTGCCAATGTTGGTATTGCTATGGGGACTGGTTCAGATGTTGCCATCAGTACCGCGGATGTCGTTTTGGTTAAGGGTGATATAGTTCGGATTGTAGATCTCATAAGAATCGGAAAGGACACCGTGACCAATATCAGACAAAATTTTGTTTGGGCACTCGGTTATAATTTGATTGGGATTCCGATCGCAGCTTCTGGACTTCTGGCCCCTTGGGTCAGTGGGGCGGCTATGGCATTCAGTTCGGTATCCGTTGTGTTGAATGCATTAAGGATGAGCCTACGAAAGTAGGCTGAGTTCGGTTCGCAAGTAAGGTAGCGCTACTTAGAAAATTGAGGCTAACAACAATCAATCTGTGCATAGAAGGAAAGATTAAATCCTTGGAATATGGGAAAATGTCAGTTGGAATTTCGAAGGGATTCGGCAATCCGGAACAATGCCAAACAAAAACGAAGTGACATAATAGATTCGGGCGTAAATCGAACCCCCACCCGAGTTAGGGTGGAGGGGTGTGGCTCGTGGGAAGGTGCCAATCTCTCCCTAACACACCTTTCGCATTTTTACAAACGAAAGGTGCGCAATGCCTTTTTTTTTCGATTCAAGTTCGCCTATTGTCCATGTGAAAAAAACGGTTCATGCGTTAGCTGGAGGATGGTCTTCTTTGCCATCCGCATGACGAGCAAAGCGACCGAGCTCACGACCATGCACAGGCTCTGTGGTCGGATAGGGCCAGCCTCCGAATTGGGTCCTCTGGAAGTCTCTGAAAGTTGTTTCAATTTCTTCTCGCGTATTCATGACAAACGGGCCGTATTGGACGACAGGTTCTTTTATAGGCTTTGCTTCCAAATACAACAGACTGATATCCTCATTGCTTGTGTTTTCTAGTAAAACATCAGTTTGTGATTGTATACCAATTTTATGATATTTGGAAATCGGTTGGTCTGCAATTTTCATGGAATCGCCAGAATAAAAATATAAATTACGATTTAAATCAATCTCTGCTTTTGGAAGTGTCCATTTTGCACCAGACTCCATATGAAGGATCCAAATCGAAACTTTGTTAATTTCGTCGGCCGCCCAAGAATCGGGAGGCGGAGAAGGCGCCTTTGTTCCATTTAAAGATCCCGCAACAAGTTCAATCGTAATGTTTTTATTTCCATCCTTCAATTTTAATTTTGGAATGGTTTCATTCCAAAGCATAGTGAAATGTGGTTTTACCATTTTATTTTTTTTTGGTAAGTTGATCCAAATCTGAAATAGCTCAAGATGGTTACTGGCATCTTGATTTAGCAAAGGAAACATTTCAGAGTGTTGGATGCCGGACCCGGCTGTCATCCATTGGACATCACCTGCAGAATATCTGCCAACAGCGCCCATCGAGTCTGAGTGGTCTATGAAACCGGTCCTAACGACAGTAACAGTTTCAAAACCTCGGTGAGGGTGGCTGGGAAAACCTGGTATTTTTTCCCCATGATACATGCGAAAGCCGTCTTTAACTTCAAAATCCTGTCCAATGTTTCTTCCAGAAAGACTGACATCAGGTCCAAAATGGGAATTTGCTTTTGGGTAAAAGTCTTCGTGGTGGACACAGAATAAAAAAGGATCTTCCGTTTCCCATTGGAAGCCCATAGGCGAAACACTTTTAATTGCTGATGAATTCATGCTGGGTTTTGCTCCTAAGAAATGCCAGTTCTTGATTCGAGAGACAAATGGTAAAATGAAAATTCCCAATGTACCAATCCCTAGAAAGGCAAAAAGATTTTTTCTTGAAATCGGTCTTTTCATTTTCGATCTATCGTAAATTAGACAATTCTAAAAGTAAAACTTTTACTAATTCTGTCTTGCCGCGCACCTGCATAAATTCTTCTGCTTTTTTTTGCAGGGGCTTATATTCGGAACATGCCTGATCAAAACTAGATTCTGTGATCAGAATGGGAATTCCAAAATCTTTGGTGGCGGACTCCAAGCGGCTGGCTAAATTTACTGTATCACCAATTACCGTCATCTCTCGCCTGTTTGCTGAACCGATATTTCCTCGAATGACAGGTCCTGAAGCAATGCCTATGCCTATTTTTAAAGGCTCGAAACCAAACTGCGAAATTTCATTGTTTGTCTCTTCCAGTTCTTTTAAAATCTCGGCTGCCGCTCTGAGGGCAGAAAGTTTATGATGCCCACCAGTCAATTCAGCATCGAACACTGCCATAACGGCATCTCCGATAAATTTATCTACGAAACCGTCGTTCCTGCTCACGATATCTACAATCCTCGTAAAATGAATGTTCAGGAGTTTGACAATATTTTCGGGTGCATGGTTTTCAGAAAGAGAGGTAAAGGAACGAATATCTGTAAATAAAACAACCGCTTCAATTTTATCACCCTCAGTTTTGACCTTTCCGCCAAGGATCATATCTCGTATAGCAGGCGATACATAATGTCCGAAAACGGTCTTAATGATTTCCTTTTCTTCAAGTTCGATTCCCATTTGGTTAACAGTTGCTTCTAAAAGTCCCAATTGATCATCACTATGAACTGTTATGCGCTCTTTGTAATTACCGTCACTGTATTTTTTTAAAGCCTTCTCCATTGATTGGAGCGGGTAAAGAAAAGTTTTGCTATTCAGAAAGGTCAGTATACCACCAAAAATCCAGAATATCACACCAATACTAAGAGAAACATACATTACCCGTTCTAATTCTTTTTGGTCGTGCACTCCATTTTGAAGAGTGATCAATATAATTCCTAGAATCGATAAGACAGGAAAGATGCCGCTTATAAGAAATGTATCTCCAAAACGTAAAAAGAGAGAGGGCACACGAATCTTCCAAGATACTTTTATTTTTCCGTCAGAAAACCAATATGGAATTAGTAAAAATCGATTAAAAAACTCAGTGGCGTAATAAACAAAAACGGCAGTTAACACTGTTGAGACGATGGCAGTGAAAAGAAATGGCAAAGTTGTAAAAAAATCAGGTTTAAAAAAATACAAGATTGTGTTTTCGGCAATATTGAGAGTCCAAATCGAGGCAATTACAAAGGGAGGAAAGTTAAAAATTCTTGTCCTTGCAACAATCAATCGGTTGTTTTGTGAGATCTTCCCGTTTTTATGAGCCTGGAAAACAGGTAAAAGAAAGTAAATATTGCTTAGAATGTAAATTACTTCTAAAAATAGGAACATGATTTGTCCCAGCAAAGGCATTTGAAATTTCGACACGGGGAGCTTCAAAAGATATTCCGAGATTAAGAATTTCCCCGAGAAAATCGTAATGGCACCCAATATTTCGGCAAGAAGGCAGGGGAAAGCGATGAGGATGTATGGATGGAATCTAAAGATAAGTTCTTTCATTTTTAGTTCTCTGAATCTTTTACAACTGATAGATAAGTGAATTAATAAAGATATAAAATTTTTGATATGATTTTAGCTATACTTTCACGCTTGTCAGTAGGAAGAGAAGTAAAATAGTGAACCGATCGGTCTTACTTTTATGAAAGCAAAACAAAAAATATTAGAAAGTTCTTTTACACTCTTCCGAGAAAAAGGATTCCAATCGACAGGAATTTCCGAGATTTTAGAAAAGGCTGGTGCGTATAAAAAAACGTTATACGATCATTTCGATTCTAAGGATGAACTTGGTTTCGAATATTTGACTTATCTTTCGGAACAGCAAGGCATCGTCATGTTAAAGGTGCTCGGAAAATCTTCAGATTTAGAGGATTTTATCGAAAAGTGGGTAAATTTTATTGTAAGAGACCAAAGGCATTCATCGCGAAAAGACTGCCCGATCGCCTTATTTTGCGGAGAATTGTCTCATTTACCTCAATTTGATCTGCATAAGAATAAATCATTGCAATTTGTATTGGAAACAGTAGAAAAATGCATTCTAAGTTTTAAGCCTGAAATGAAACCTGAAACACTTAGGTCACATAGCATTGATTTATATATGCTTTATATGGGTGGGCTAAGACTTTACTCGCTTACCAAGGATAGAAAAGTAATAGAGCGCATGAAAGAGCAGATGAAATCAAGCATAGGCAAAAAGAGTAGGTAGTAAAATGGAAACAGAAAATAACAAACAAGTAGTAAAAACATTTTTCACTCTATTGAATGAAAAAAAAATGAACGAAGCATTCGAACTTTTAAGTGAGGACCTACACTGGTGGATCCTTGGGAACATTGCAGTATCGGGAGATTATGATAAACGTAAGATAAGTTTAGGCTTAAAGATGTTACATCGTAGCTTTGATAATTTTCTCTTTAGTTTCGGCGATTTTACTGCAGAAGGAAATCGAGTAAGTATCATTTTGGAATCCCATGCGAAAAGGAAATCAAATGGCAAATCGTATAATAACCATTATCATTTTCTCTTCACACTTAAGGATGGAAAAATTGAAAAGGTAAAAGAATTTTTTGATACCGTTCATGCCGTCTGGGTTGAAGAGGCATAAATATCAGAGAAAGGTAAGAGATACGCATTTATCTAAATTTTGGATCTGAGCATCATCATTTGATTTCCGTTAATCGGGAATCAATTCATTGTTTCATTTTCGGGATAAATCCTATGTGGTTAAATCGAACTTTGAGTCGAATCCAAGTTAAATTAACTTTGGAATGCTTGACTAATTCTATATTCTAGTTAAAGTAAATGAATGCGTTGGAAAGAATCAGATTTCTGGAAACACTCTTCGCCACGCGAAATTATTAACTTTTTAGAAGCATTGACTCATGATAAAGGGCTTGCGGATTGGGTTCTGCATATGGATGAGGACCCAGCCTTTGCAGACATGGTTTTCGAATACCTTTGGATCTGCAGATCTGACACGAAAGTTGTTGAGATCTTAAACAGTTCTGAATTTTCACCTATGCTTCTGCTTCATTTTATCTACTTCGGATTCGGAAAACAACTTTCCGTTGGAAACGTAGATGCTGTTGCCTATTTCCTCCAGATTAAAGACATGTTAACATCCGAGCAAAGCTTACGATTACTTGCTCTCTCTACTGAGATGGATCAAGATCCGACACTAAAAATTCACCTTCTTGCAAATTTAGACCCTCAAACCTGGGAGGCTTATTTTGAAATATTGGAACAAAATTCTCAAACTATGCAGACGCTTCTTGAGATATTCGTAAATTTAAGAGTCAATGAAATTCGCAAGATCTTATTAAATAGTCCCACATTATATTATTATTTACGTATGATGCTTTTCTCAAGTAGTCTCAACGGCGTCGAAAACAAAATAGATCAGATCGATTTAAAAGAAATATTAGAATCGATTAAAGTTTGGGAAATGTTTTGTCAAAAAATTGCAACTGAATTCTCTATGAAAAAAGAGCGAGAACTTTCACCAAGAGAGAGAAATTCTCAAAGGTTATCGGTAATTCTACGGGAGTTGCTACAGATCCCCGCTGCGGATCGGGTAGATATTCTTATTTATATCAAAGCAAGCGGAGCCCTCATTGACGAGGTCGAGGAATCTACGATCCTTTCGCTTTTGCAAAATCATGATACCAGAGGAAGTTTTATCTGAGAAATAATGCCATTGATCAACTGAGAGGATTTGCGATTTTCCTGATGATCCTTGTCAATTTTCCAGGATCTTGGAATGCCATTTACTCCCCGTTTACTCATGCAATGGAGGGCATTCAAATTGCGGATTTGGTTTTCCCAATATTCCTTTGGACCGTCGGGTATAGCATTCAACTTTCTCTTCAAAAAAGAATTACACAATCAAACATTGATTTGCTTACGCATGCAACTTTACGTTTTTTGCTTCTCATTTTTTGCGGATTGGTGCTCTCTTTCTTCCCGAATGGAAACTGGGAGGATTTTCGAATTCCTGGTGTTTTGCAAAGAATTGGCTTTTGTTATATCATTCTCATGATTCTCTTTCGGTTCTTTGATTTTAAATCTGCCATGGTAGTTTCGGTCACACTTCCCATCACGCTAGCTTTGTTAAATCGTTTTCTCGTATATGGAGAAACTGGTCCAATACTAAGCATCGATCCCCCTGCGATTGAATTTACGTTAGGGGCAAGACTGGACCAATTTTTTTTTGGAAAACATATTTGGAAGGAAAGTAAAGTCTATGATCCCGAAGGGATTCTCACTTCATTTTGTTCTCTCTTGACAGTGGTTTTAGGATTATTTTCCTCTCACTTGGAATCAAAATATAAAAAAAGATATGTCGGATTATTCATCGGCTTGTTTTATCTGATCTTGGGCTTCCTACTTTCTTTTGTGTTTCCCGTGAGTAAAACCAACTGGTCGTTGAGTTACATTTTTATCACAGCTTCCTTCGTTCAATTCATGTATCTCTTTTTTTGCATGTCCGCATCTGAAGGAGGTCCAAACTATCTAAAAAATATCTTTTGTCTATTATTTGGGGAAATTGGCAAGCATGCGCTTTTCATTTTCTTTATGACCGGTATTCTTGCAAGGACCAAATTTTTTGGAGTTTTACGTACATATATATTCCAAAATTTAACAATTCTAACGCAAAACAAATGGTTGGCGAGTTTTCTTTTTTCGCTAATTGTTTATTTAGGCATCCTCGTCATAACCTTTCTAATAAAAAGGACCCTCATGCAAACGAGATCTTTCCGATTTTCAAGTACGAAGCGAAACTCATAAGTTTAGTAATTTATCAATCCGCCTTCCAGCTTCTTTTCGATTGGTCTCGAATGCATTTAGGTGATTCGTATCACCGGTATCAATGAAATCTAAAATAGCCTGACCTTGTAAGATTAAATATCCATAGGTCGTTTCAATATTTTTTATAATTTGTTTGTCCTCGTTTGAAAGTTCCCCTTCACGAAGTAGCTTCCCCAGTTGGTTTTTGCAGACAGTAGATAGATTTACATAAGACGTCATGATTGTTTTGGTCGTATCCTTATCGTAACTCTGTGAAACAAATCCATCCGAGAGACTCCCTATTGCCATGTAAGTGAGATAGAGCCCTTGTGCGGCCACAGTACCTAAGGATTCTAAGAGCACGTATGATGCGTTAGATGGTTCCGATTTCTTTTTTTTTGCCTCAGCGAAGACAGGGGAGACGTGCGACATAAAACATACCGTTAATATCAAGGCGATCAGAGATTGTTTCGGATTTTGCATACCGTTCCAAAAATGGGAAAAATATCCTTTGGGGAAGCGAAAATGCATAAAAATTCTCTTTTTCCCTAAAATTTTCTCTCAATTTTCTTGACACTCGTTCAAAAACGCGCAGAAATGTTACAAATGGCGTAAATGTGTTAATTATGTTTCGTTCGGAGGACAAAATGAAAAAAATCATCGCAATAGGTAGCTTTATCGCCCTATTTACCAATCTGCCTGTCTGGTCACAGACCCAAGCTGAAATGTTCAAAAAAGTAGGAGTGGTCGGCGACTCGCTGAGCCATGGTTTTTTTGGCGCAACGGTGGAAAAGAAAACCCAAGACTGGGCTTATCCTGTCCTCGTTTCGAAACAAGCAGGTACTTCTGTATCCTATAATGTTTTGAAAGGACCGTATATCAATCTTGAAGATGTCTTAAAGTGGAATTGCGGTGTGATTTGCATTGCGTCTTCAATCATCGGCGGTAATGAAGCAACCGTATCCCTTCCCACACACGCAGGCATCACAGGTGCCGAATATACAACGCTTCTCCGCACCTCGGGCACTTGTGCTGACATCACGGCGACAAAACAAGAAAAACAATGGTATTGGGCAACTTGGTATTGGTATACTTACCGTTGGGTGACAGTTGCAGACTGCCAAGAACCAGACAAATTCCACCAATTTGGATTGCGTGATGCTGGAACTCAAACCCAGATCATGGAAAAAGTAAAACCTAGCTTCCTATTTGGAACAGCTGGAGCCAATCATGTACTTTGTACGGCACTCCATACATCCATTGATTGTTTAGATGAAGCCAGATACAAAAGAGACATACGTGAATTCTTTCGCAGAATGTCTGCTATGGGTTCTTTAAAAGGTGGAGTTCTCTTTACGATTCCAAACGTGACTGCAATCGCGTATCTTGAAAAATACACGGATCCAAACGGACGTGCGAATTATTCAGGCTTAAAAGCATTTTACAGAAGTTCTGTTTCTGACCCGAACCAAGTTTTAGATGCCACGGAAATTGCTACCATTTCGAACTTCTTGACCATGCTCAATAATGAAATCAAAGCACAAGGTGCAACGATGCGCTTTGCCGTAGCGGATTTAAAAATCATATTTGATGACATCAAAGAAAACGGTCGTCCATTAAGAAGCACCTCAGGTTACACACCTGGAAATGCGAGAGCAAATTGGCCACTTCCAAACCAGCCTGGGATGTTTGGTCTGGATGGAGTTCACCCAAATATGTATGGTCACTCAGTTTTTGCAAATGAATTGATTAAATCAATTAACACACGTTATGGTTTTTCGATTCCGCAAGTTAGTGAATACACTGCTTGGTATTATGATTCTTTGAATCGAAATCCTATTGATTTAAAAGGTTTCCTTTCTGAAAATATTTTTGGTCAGGCAATTTCTTGGGTCGTGTCAATCTTTACTTAATCGGAGGCAATGAAAATGAGCTCACGAAATAAATGGATTCTTGGAGGATTAGGGTTAATGGCCCTAATCCTCGTTACACTAATTCTTTTCACGAATGGAAGGAGCAGTGACTCTGCACGTTCTGCAAACTCTGATGATGATTCTGACAGAACGATTCGATCAACGGCAAAATCGTTATTCGATGATCCAGAATTCGCAGATGCACCAGCACCCGAAGACGACGAGCTAAGCCAAGCAGAATCGCTTTGGCCTTTGGCTTTGGAAAAAAAACCAGATAATAGGGAGAAGGTGAAGGAAGAGTGGAGAGATTTTGCGGCGAAATACCCAAAAAATTTCTATATTCCGAGAGCCATTCGTCCGCTTCGATCTGATTCGGAAGAAAAGGAAGCTCTTCAGGTTTTGGATGATTTTACTGCTATGGATGCAAGCTTTGCCGCTGATTTGTCAAAAAATAAGTGGGCAGATGCAGGCTCTTTACCTGGAGCGGAACCCAAAAAACCAGCCCCAGCAAAACAGAAAGCATACTTTGATTATAAAATCAATGAATTGGAGTCTCGAATTCAAATGGTCGAGTATTGGATGGCAAATAATGCAGCCAATGCAAACGATAAAGTGAACGCAGAGAAGGACATAAAACTTTGGAAAAAAGAATTAGCAACTTTAGAAGAAGTTCGCAGCCAAGTTCCTAAAAGCTAAACCTCACCTTTAACAAATTTGAATGCCTGAAGGCATAGCATCGATGGTTTCATCGGTTCTATGCCTTTTTTATTTCGAATTTACAAATTTGACAAGGCAGTTTAAAATATACTCAAAATGACAATGCATATCTTCTTTATCAAATTTCTTTCTTTTTTGCTTTTTCTATCGTTCATATCTTGCGAACCAAAAACAGGACCAGCTAAACTCATGTTAGAAGAACCCATGGAAGAGGAAGTACCATCTTCTGTCCTCATAAAAAATCTAGATTCACTAGATGTGTATACCCGCTCGCAAGCCTGCATCCAGTTAGGAAGTCGTAAGGAGAAAAAGGCGATTCCTAAATTAAGGATACTTCTGGGCGATAAAGAGCCCGGAGTGAGAGCTGGAGCGGCGATCGCCCTTAGTGATTTAGGAGATACAAGTGTTACGATCCGGATCACCGAACTTTTAGAAAAGGATAAAGAAAATCCAAAAGACATCTATCTCGATGCTTTATCTAGAATGAAGGATCCAAAGGCTGGATCAAAAATATATGGATTTCTAGACTCTGAAGATTCCACTCTTCGTTTGCAGGCTGTAGAAGCTCTTGTCCAGATCGGAGCAAGCGACCAAGGACCCTCCATCGTTAAGTTGGCCTCTGCAAATAAAGATCGAGAGAAGGACAAAACGTATGCGATGGCGATTGGTAAGCTAAAAGCCAAGTCAGGTGAAACATACTTACTTAACCTAACTAAAATTAAAGATGATTCACCAACCCTTGCTGCTTCGTTCCTAGCCCTAGGTCGAATCAAGAGTAAACTAGCCATTGAAGTTTTAGTAAATGCCTTAAAGGAAAACTATTCCAAAGGAAAAGAAAATGCATCGATGGCACTCATTGAAATCGGAGACACGAAGGCAGTCGCTTTGAGCTTCCCACTTCTTGACATCGATGAAGCAGAAACTCGAATGTATGTGACAGATGTTTTGTCTGAAATTCCTGCACCTTTTGCCGGGGAACGGGCCATTCAGTATTTAAATTCTGATAAAAAATTTGCATGGGGTAGTGCTGCAAGGATCATCGGACGGCAGAGATACAAAAGTGGACGTGAAAAATTAGAACAGATGCTCTTATTAGACTCTACACCAGATCGAGATATGTTTGCGGAAGCATTAGGATGGTTAGGTGATAAAAAATCCATACCTGTGTTGAGGCAAGTTTTAAACTCGAAAAGTAAATCTGGACGTTACGGTTCTGCTTGGTCGCTTGGAATCTTGGGAGCCAAAGAGGCTCTTCCAGATTTGCAAAATGCCTTAAAAGATAGCGATCCTAAATTAGTGACTTTCGCACTAGAGGCGATCGGCTCGATAGCGGATGAGAGCTCCCTTCCGGCTTTGAAGGAATTATTACAGGACCGTCCCAAGATGGCGCCACAAATTCTATCCGCAGTTGGGCTCATCAAAACAGATGCAGCAAGGCTCGTCCTGGAGGATGCCGCAAAGACCTCCGATGCGAATGTTTTTCGTCCGGCGTTTGAGGAAATCGCAAAACGTAAAAGTATGGACTCGCTCCCTTTCCTTTTTGAAATGCTGAATGTCGATGAAACGGAAAAGCGAAAGATCACCTATTATGCATTAACTGCCGTAACAGGTGAACATTTTCGTACAAAAAATGATTGGATCACTTGGCGAGCCAATCGAAAATAGATCAAACTAATTTTGACATCAGATTTTTTAGGAAATTTTTTACGTTTGGCGATCCATATTGTTGTCTAGGAATATAAGAAAGTAATAAATTGCCATCTAGGAAGGCGAAGAGTCCATGGACAATTCTTTTCGAACCACGGACTCCAACGCCTAGTGCTTGTTTGAATGTTTCAGAATCAATTTCACTGGCAAGCTCTAGTGTGTACCCTTTGGCTTTAAGGAAGGGATGTAAATGCCTCACTTCCTCCCAATGCTCTGGACAATCACAGGCAATGTGATAAATTTTGGCTTTTATCTCTCGACAATGGACTTCTTTTTCTAAATCAAGAATTTGTGTCGAGCATTCATTCGACTTAATGTTTGGAAGTGTCGATAAAATGACGAGCCCTTTCGTAATATCTTTATCATTTAAAGATTTTTTGGTGTTATACGCCGGAGGGAATGTAAATTTTGCCTGGAGTTTTTCTCCAGACTTGATCCTATGACCGTAAATTTGTATCGGTTTGTCTCCTAGGTAAACTAACATTAGGCAACCTGATTTTCTTCGAGTGCTTCCATGTTACCATCCCAGTCTGGAAAAGGATCTGAAAATTGAGCCCATTCATCAGGCCCAAGTAACAACTCGGATTTTGTGAGAAGGCAGGAATCCAACGATTTTTTGATTTTCGCATCGTCCATATCTATCCCAATTAAAACGAGTTCTTGCCTTCTATCTCCCCACAGCTCATCCCACGAATTTTTAAGATTCGCTTGCACGTGTGGATCATCGGGTATATCTTCCGGATCAATAGCAGCCCACCAATATCCTTCAGGTTTATAGGAAGTTAGGTTGCCTGCTTGGTTGTACATTACCACCCAATCCATTTTACTCGCAAGCCAAACAAAGCCCTTACCCCGAACCAATCCCTTTTTTTCTTTTTCTAACCAAACCCAAAAACGTTCAGGATGGAATGGAATTCTTGATTTATAAACAAAACTTTTTATTCCATATTCTTCCGTTTCTGGAGTATGTTCTCCTCGTAACTCTTTTAGCCAAAGAGGGGATTCCTGTGCCTTTTCAAAATCAAATTTTTTTGTATTGAGTATTTTGTCCAAAGGCACCTGACTGTAGTTAGTGGTTATTATTTCTGCATCCGCATTTAGGCTTTTTAAGATCGAAAGAAGTAAGTTCTTTTTGATTTCTGAAAGTAAACTCACTTTATTTACGATAATCACATTTGCAAATTCAACTTGGTCAACTAACAGGTCAGCGATATCTCGTTCGTCTTCCTCGCCTGCTTCTAATTTTCGATCGATCAGTGAATCTAAACTTTTGAAGTCCTTTAAAAAATTAACGGCATCAATCACTGTTACCATGGTATCAAGCCTAGCTACCTCACTTAAGCTGACCCCATTTTCATCTTCGAAGGTAAAAGTTTCTGCAATCGGTAAAGGTTCCGATACACCAGTCGACTCAATGAGTATATAATCGAATTTCTCATCCTCAGCCAATTTACGAATTTCTATCAGTAAATCTTCACGTAGAGTGCAGCAAATACAACCATTTGACATTTCTACTAATTTTTCATTCGTACGAGATAGATTGGCGCTACCTTTGGCGACAGATTGTGAGTCGATGTTGACTTCACTCATATCGTTAACAATAACGGCCACTTTTTTGCCTTCTTTGTTATTCAATATATGGTTGAGAAGGGTTGTTTTACCGGCACCTAAAAAACCTGATAGGACAGTTACTGGGATTTGTTTCATGACATCCTCTTTTGCAACGCTGTTGCAAATGCAATCTGGTTGCAAGCTAGGCTGGGATTGTTTTCTGTCAATATTTTTTTGCAATCCAGTTGCATCTAAACTGGGATCAAATTTCAAATTCATGAAATTCTTGCCAAGGTTGCGAATCTTAAGCATTCTAGTCGGATGGATCATTTCACTCTGCAAGGCGCAAAGATCATCAATTGGATTCGATTTTTTTTAAGCGTTCTTTTTCTTACAGGTATCTTCTCCGCATTAGGTTCTCTTAAACCGATACAAGTTGCAATCATGATCGCTGCTACTGCGATTTTTATCCTCGGAGGATTTTTGCAAAAGGTATTCATTGCGAAGGGTAAAGGTCCCTATGCCTTTTATTTTATATTAGGCGATACGGTAAGTATGTATATAAGCACACTGGGTCAAGGAATGATAGATAAAGATATATCCATCTCATCTCTGAAATCTGGCATTCAGCTAATTGTTAGCATCTTCATCATCATTTACTCGGGATTACTTTTTTCGCGAAAACAGACTGCGATTATAGGCGCACTTCATACCTTATTGCATATTTTCGTGCTACTCATCGCATATAATTTGGGAATCGAGTTCATTGAACATCCTGAAACATTTAAGATGCCCTATGCTGTCTCATTTACTGTAGAATGTGTAAAAGTTTTATTTGTGGTCACTGCGACAATTACTGTCAGCAGGCTCGTGTATCTGTTAATCCAGGTAAAAGACCAAGCCTTAGCGGAGAAATTAAAATCCGACGAGCATGCCTCCATTGTAGAAACCCAGAAAGCGAACATGGTTGAAATCGCAGGAAAACTCAATACTTCCGTAGCCTCTTTAAAATCTTTCACTGAAGATCTAAATTCCCAAGTACAAAACCAAGCTGCATCTATCGAACAAATCAGTGCCTCTTTGACAGAAATTTCCCAGTCCACAGAAAGTTCTGCTGAGTTCGTCAGAGACCAATACCAGAAAATTGAAAAACTGAATGAAGAGAGCTACAATCTAGATTCTATTGTGAGAGAAGTCAGACATCAAATAGATGAAATTACCAATCAAATCAATAAATCAGCCACCTTCAGCAATGATGTCTCAGATTCGATGAACTCTTTAAATGCTGCTCTTGGTGAGGTCCGGGGCTCGTTTCAAAAAGTAGAAGATGTCAACCAGATTATGAAAGAAATTGCAGACCAAACCAACTTACTTGCCTTAAATGCCTCCATCGAAGCGGCAAGAGCAGGAGAACATGGCAGGGGTTTCGCTGTAGTTGCTCAGGAAGTAGCCAAACTCGCAGACAATTCGGCTAACAATGCAAGTATCATTTCGAAAACAATCACAAAGTCAAGATCGGATTTAGAGATAGGAAACAAATCGGCCGTTAATGCATCGAATATGGCCTCAAACCAGCAAAAAGAGCTAAACCTAATCGAATCAAGTGTTCGTAATTTTAACGAGAAAATCGTTGAAATGCAAAGTCTGAATTCTCGGGTCGTTAGTTCGCAGAAAGAATTAAAACAACTGTCAGCGCAGCTAGAAACTATAGCCAAAGAGCAGTCTATGGGTAACCAAGAGGTCATGCGAGCCGCCCAGACCATCGAGGATGCCATCCAAGTCGTGGCAGACAATACCAGAATCCTGCAAGAACAGATTCAGGAAATTGCAAATCAGTCAGAAAAGATTAGATAACGAACCAATTTTTCACTAAAAAATCGTTTGTGATCTCTGGATGCTCCGATATATTTGATTTAATACTAAACCCGAGGCAGGGAAATATATGATATCAAATAATTACTTTCATGACAACGAAGACCTAAAAGACCACTTCGATTCCCTTACAAACTGGAATGAAATCGTTGAAGCTTACGAAGAAAATTTTTCCGATTATAACGAATACCAAAAAAGTGGAAAAGAAGAATTAGCATACGCACCAGGTAACTTCGAAGATGCGATCGAATACTACAAGCAAACTTTGGATGCATGTGGCGACATCTCAGGAAAAAACATTTCGCAAGTTGCCAAGGCCATGGATGAAGTCGGTTTAAAATATAAAGACGGAAAAGTTACCTTTCCAAAAGAAATGGTGGATGTCGTTGAAAAAATTAAAGCGGCAGGTCTTCTTCCTTACGGGATCCATCGCCATTATGGTGGACTCGGTCTTCCGTCTGTCGTTCAATCCATGTTATCCGAACAAGTATCCCGTGGAGATGGAGCACTTGCGATCACTCTTGGTTGTATGAATCTTGCTGAGACAGTAGAAAGATTTGGAACCGATGAAATGATCCATGAGTATGTTCCCAAAATGGCAGCAGGAGAATTATGTGGGGCGATGGCTCTCACAGAACCAAATTACGGATCCGATCTCCCTAATTTACAGACAAAAGCAGTGAAAGGTGAAGACGGAGTATGGCGAATCACTGGAACCAAACGTTTCATCACGCATGCTTGCGGTTTCAACGAAATTCCTTCAATCATACTAACGCTTGCTAGAACTGGAACTACAACAAGTGGTGCGAGAGGTCTTTCTTTTTTTCTCGTACATTCTAAGGATGTTTTTGTTGCTTCCATTGAAAAGAAAATGGGGCTCCATTGTTCACCAACCTGTGAAGTTGTATTTGAAAATAGTGCCGGTATTCTCATTGGTGAGGAAGGAAAAGGACTTATCAAATATTCCATGGCGATGATGAACCAAGCCAGACTCAATATCGCGGCGCAAGCTATGGGCATTGCGACTGCTGGTTATATGGAAGCAAAAAAGTATGCATCAGAGCGGATTCAGTTTGGAAAGGCAATCGATCAAATACCGGCTGTGAAAAAAATGCTCGATCGCATGGAACGGGAAATCTCGGGTATGCGTTCCATACTATATGAAGCAAGTAGGGCTGTCGATCTTTACCGATGGAAAGAAGAACGGGGCAAAATGAATGGGATTTCCGAAAAGGAAATTAAGAAGGATGAGGAATTCAAAAAATGGGAGAAGTTAGCGGGTTTATTTACCCCGCTCTCAAAATACTATATTACAGAACTTGCTAATACAGTAGCTTATGATGCCATGCAAATTCACGGTGGATCGGGATACACAGAAGATTACGATGTTGCTAGAATTTACAGAGATGTTCGCATCACGAATATCTATGAAGGCACGACTCAACTCCAAACTGTTGCTTGCATCGGTGGTATTGTTTCTGGTATGAGCGAAACCGGTTTTTTTCGAGCGTACTTAAAGGATGAGATGAGCCAATTTGCAGTATCATCCGAATTGAAAGATTTGTGGACCAAGTTTGAAACTGTCGTGAAAGAGTTTGCAGAAATCGACAAAAGCCAACTTCGCGAAGAACTAGCCTTTGAAGTTGTTGAGAGTGCTGCTCGATTCCATATCAGTCTCCTCATGGAGAGAAATATCGGTCGGGCCAAAGTCAACCGAAGAGAGCTTAGAAAATCTCTAACTGAAAGTTACATTCTGGATAGTTCTGCTATCTTAGAGTCTAATTTAACGAAGATTAGGGGAAAGAAAAAGGTTCTGGTTAACGCCTGATCACGATTTTACTCCTTGGATCCTCTAAAGGCAGATCATCTCAAACCCTGTTTTGCGTGTTTTCAAAGTGATGCACCATACAAGGTAAGTAGCGCTGCCAATATAACGGATTCTCGTTTCCAATCACCGTTCGCCTGGAAGACTCCAGGCGAATTCCCACCGATACTAGATGAAGAAGTTCCTCCTCATATCCCGTTACTAGAAAAGTATAAGATCCCATACATCGTAGATATCCATACTCATATCTTCCCAGAGCATGTAATGAAGCTCATTTGGCGTTGGTTTGATTCTGTAAATTGGGCCATTGCATATCGGCAAGATGCATTGGAGAGAATGGCAGCATTAAAACGAAATAAGGTATTACAATACACAACACTCAATTATGCCCATAAGCCGGGTATGGCATCTTGGTTAAATGATTGGACTTTTGAAAATTTTAGCCGTTGGGAAGGCTCCATACCATTTGGAACATTTTTTCCAGAACCTGAGGCTTTTGACTATGTGAGAAAGGCTGTTGAGGAATATCAATTCAAAGGTTTTAAACTTCACTGCGAAGTCGGAAGGTATGATTTAAACGCGAAAGAGTTTGCTCCAACTTTTGAGTATCTTGAAAAAAATCTCATTCCGATTGTGATCCATACGGGGAACGCGCCGAAAAAAGGGAAATTTACTGGCATTGCCTTTTTTAAAGATTTGATGCAGCGGTACCCAAAATTGAAGGTAATTGTCGCGCATATGGGTGCTGATGAAATATTAGAATATACGAAATTACTTTCTAGGTACGAAAATCTATCACTCGATACGACTATGGTTTTTGTGGATTTTTTAGCCACCGGTATGGAGACCGAACAAGCAGTGCCCTTGCTTGAGATCCATCAGGACCAAATCTACTTTGGTTCTGATTTTCCCAACATTCCTTATAACCTTTCTCACCCGATTCTGAACCTTCTAAATTTACCTATAACAGATTCCGCAAAAAGGAAAATCCTCTATGAAAATGGAAAAAGATTGTTGGCAGACTGAGCCTTAAATTTTTTTCTAAATAATACAGAGTTGCAAATAAAACATGGTTGCATTTGCAATTGTGTTGCAATACCATGGCCAGAGGAGATATTACATGAAACAACTAAAACTCGTATTTTTAATTAGCTTAATCTTCCTTGGGCAATGTGCCGAGCTTACTGGTGGTAAGGATAGCGAGGACAAAACAGCCGAGACATTATTATTAGCGCTTACAAACAATGCTGTTTGTCCAAGTGGAACTGCCATTTCGGCACAACCGACGAACGGCACAAGTTATGATTTTACTCAATGTTCAGGTACGGCGACAGCTGCTTTAAAGTTGGCCGGTTTTACTGCCACGGACCTCCAATTGATAGGCGGAATCGTTGGTGGTGGAAATTCCTCAACACTCGTAAGAGATTCTTCTAGTCTTTCTAGTTCTGGTGGTGAGAAAAAAGCGAGCCTTCAAATCACATATGTTCTCTCTGCTTCTGATTCTACGATTGACGTCGTCTTACCTTCGACAACATCTCTCAGTGGTCCTACGTTTCAAATCACTCCAGGTGAAATCAAAAAGAAATCCTCTACTGGTGCGACTTCCTCTCTCGGTGGTAAGGCAGGAACTTGGACTTCTTCCTTATCTCAAGAGAAAACATTATGTTTAGAAGTGCACAATGAAAATGGAGCTCATATTTTCGGATGGGAAGGGCCTTGTTCGAGTGTCTCTCGAACTTCTTACGGCTTCGAAGAGGAGGCTGTTTCTGGTTTCGATTTTTCCGGAGATCGAATTGCATTTCGTATCAACAAGGCAACGATCAAATCCTTAAACGTTTATTCGTCGAATATCGGAACCGCTGGTTCTTTGAGATAAATTTAGCAGTCATTTGGTGGTCAATTTTTCCTTTTCTAAACTTTTGAGAGTTGGGAGCATATTTCTCCTTACTCTCTTTTCTTTTTTGTTACTCGCTCAGACTTCAAAATGGGAATCAGAGTTAGAAGAAGAAACCCCTACAAAAAAAAAGTCTGAAACAAAAATATCTACCGCGCAAAACAATTGGGAAGACGATTTAGAAAAAGATTTAAAAGATCAAGAATCCAGAGAGAAAAGTTCGGTGGGTTCGCGAGGAACGACAACTCCCGTCCAGTCCAACAACCAAATCAATCGTTCTGCACAGAATCTCATGATGGATGTTTCGGTAGCGATCGACATCGTAGGCGCATGGGATCGAAACAAACCGCGAGGAACAAGCGAACGCATCAATAATAAATTGGACGTGAGAACTGCAGAATTCGGATTTAGCGGCGCCGTAGATCAGTGGTTACGTGGTAATTTTTTAGCAGCTGCGCATGGCGAGGACGGCAAATACTATTACGAAGTTCATGAGGCTTGGGTACAACTTCCTTTTTTACCTTTTAATACATCCTTAAAAGTTGGACAGATGTTTTTAGACATTGGCCGCATCAATCGTGTCCACTCGCATGATCGTGCTTTTACCATGACACCGATCGTTCATGAAAAATTTATCGGATGGGAATCTGCAATGGATACCGGAGCTGAGTTTAGTATCTTACTTCCATGGAAAAAAATAACCCAGGAACTCGTGCTAGGAGCCACGAACGGTAAAAAATGGGGACATGCGCACACAGAAGGAGAACAAAAAAATAATCCAATGGGTTATTTTCATTTGAAAAATTTTTACTATTTTGGAAACAACTGGGGAACTCAGTTTGGTTTTTCCGGGGTTAGATTTGAACCCACGACAAACAGGCGTAATGTACGATATCTTTATGGCGCAGATGCAGTCTTGAGATGGAACCAGTCGAATTTACGAGAGATTATGCTTCTAACGGAAGCTTGGTACCAACAAGAAATTTTCCCTGAAACCATAAATGCATCAACGTATGAAAGGCAGAAAAGTCCTTCTAAGGACCAGTGGGGCTATTATCTATTTGCGGATTATAAATTTCATCAACTTTGGTCTGTGGGCGCCAGATACGATTATTTCACAGACAAAAGCCTCGTGATGAAGGATGGAACTCCCGCAAAAAATGCTATTGAGGCGCAATCTTTGCAAGCGACCTTTCATAGTTCTGAATTCGGAAAAATTCGCGCCTCCTTTGAAAGGAGATACATTCAGGATTTTTCCAAAGAGGATTTTCAGGAAGTCAGAGAATATCGATTTTATATTCAAACTGTTGCCATTTTGGGCTCGCACCCAGCACATAGTTATTAGGTCAGGAAGGGAGGTGCATATGAATCGAGGGAAAGTTTATCAATTGGCGCGAGTGTCCTTTTTGGCTACGGCATTATTATTTTTTGTTTCATTGAATCTGGAAGCAAAAGTTTCCCTTGTGGCAACTCTTACGGATATCAAGTATCTCGCCGAACAAATCGCAGGGGACAGGGCTGAAGTTTACGGAATGATCCGAGGAACGGACGATCCACATTTTGTAATGACGAGACCAGATTTTTTGGTTAAATTGAACGAGGCAGATGTACTTTGTGTCATCGGTCTGGATCTCGAAGTCGGTTGGGTTCCGTATTTACAACAACAATCGCGAAATGTAAAAATTCAAAAAGGTCAACCTGGATATTGTGATACCTCTGTTGGTGTCAAAATCTTAGGTGAGCCTACGGTTATGATGGATCGTTCTATGGGTGATATGCACATTTATGGGAATCCGCATTACTGGAACGATCCCATCAATGCCATACAAATGGCTTCCAATATAAAAAATGCACTCACTCGAGTAGATGCCATCAATTCTGAATATTATGAAAATAATTTCAACCAGCTGAAAAAGAAACTCATTGCATTAACAAAAGAAGAATTAAAAAAAATGGAACCTTACTTCGGTTTGAAAGTGGCCGTCTTTCATGACCAGTTTATTTATTTAGGGAATCGATTCAAATTCAATGCCAATTTAACGATAGAGGAAAGACCAGGAGTGCCACCTTCCGTACGTTATATGGATCAGGTGGTTTCTTATATGATTTCTGGAAATATAAAGATAATTTTGATCGGACCCTATCATAACCCAAAATATGCTGAGTATGTTTCCTCGAAGGTCCCAGGAAGCATCGTCGTCGTCCTTCCCGTCTCAGTTGGTGGAACCAATGAGTCAACGACCTATGAAGAAACCTTAAAATTGATGCTCCAAAGAATTCGTGATGCTGCAGATAAGACTAAATAATAAAGAGATTTACGATTCGCATTTTATCAAAGTCGAATCCCTTTCGGTAGGTTATCGTAAAGGATTTCCTGTAGTTTCTGATATCAATTTTTCAATTTTTCCTGGCAAAACTTATGCACTGATAGGTGGCAATGGTGCTGGGAAAACAACGCTCTTTCGTACCTTAACTGGTTTGTTATCTCCCTTAGCGGGCAACATCCAGTTTTCAAAATCCATTTCGACCTCTTATGTTCCCCAAGCAAAAAAAATGAGACTCGACTATCCTCTAAAAGTAGAGGAGGTGCTTCTCATGCCTAAGAATATCGGACTGAGTTTTTTACCGAAGAAGAGATTTTCTGAATCAGAACTCAGTCTCATTGAAAAGACAGGGATTAGCGAATATCTAAAAAAACAAATTTCAGAGTGTAGCGGTGGTCAGTTGCAGAGAGTTCTTATCCTTAGATCCCTACTTACGAATGCTGATTTAATTTTTCTAGATGAGCCCATGGATTCTTTAGATCACAAATCGAGAGATCTTTTCCAATTTGTATTACAAGACTATATCGCCACGGGACAAAAATCTCTCTTTTTTATTACGCACAGTCTCAACCATGATTGGAAAAATGGATTTGATGAAATCTTTGAAATAGATGAGGGAAAATTTTACAAAATCTCTGATGGAGAACGGCCTCCTAATTGCCATCACCATGATTAATATACTCAAAAATTGGGATTTGTTTCTTCCGCAAATGGTAATAGGAAGTGTGATAGGCGCACTTCTGAGCGTCATTGGTATTTTGCTTGTGTTACGTAACATGACTTTTTTTGGCGTAACCCTTTCTCAAGCAGTTACTTTTTCTGTAGCCTTTTCTCTATTTATGGCATGGGAGAATGAACTTGCACCCATCGTCATCTCTATGATTTTGATTTTTCCGATGCTTCTGCTTCGAAAGAACAACTCATTTAAAGAAGAAGTGATTCTCGGGATTTTATTTGTTTTTTTTGCTTCACTATCCCAGGTATTACTCTCCTTAGGTGGTAATGTTCAAAATCATCTACTCGCTTCTTACTTTGGAGACATCTTAACCTCTCAGGTAAAATTAAACTCACTTAGCGTTTGGTTAGCTCTTTTTTCCTTTATTCTCTATATTGCTCTTTTTAGAAGATTTCTTTTTCTCAGTTTTGATAGGGAAGAATACCGCATCCAAATTGGAAACCCTATCCTCTATGATACTCTTTTTTACATGATCCTTTCCGTGGCAGTGACCGTAGCCGTAAATTTGCTTGGATCATTTTATTCGATAGCTCATATGCTCATTCCCGTTTTTACATTATTACCCTTTGTAAAATCAACTCGTTCCCTTGCGATTTTATGTATTTTATTTTCAATTCTTGGGACTGCGGGCGGATTTCTTTTGAGCCTAACTGGTATCAATTATCATGGAGAGGAAATTTACTTTCCAACCTCATCTCTGATCATACTTTTTATGTGCGTGCTATCATTTTCCTTTATACTTGTTCGTAGTTTATTGAAGCGGTTTTAAAGATTCGTACCGATATTTTAGGTATGGAACTCATACCTTGCAATACCTGCGGATCTTTAAAATTTAAGACCATTTACCATAAATCAAGCCCGCGTGGTGAAACGTTTTCGATTGTCAAATGCAAAAGTTGTGAGTTGGTCCAAGTTAATCCGCAGCCAAATTTTGACGAAGTGATGAAATATTATGAAGACTCCTATTTTACCCAAAGGACTGATAGGGGTTATGATAATTATTATTCCGATAAAATTAAAAATGAAATTAGCCGAGTATTCAAATTAAATTTACGTGATTTAGGATTTTTTGATTGGGAATGTATCTATCAATCTACAAAGACTAAAACATTAGCCTCACTCGATATCGGTTGTGCCGCCGGATACTTTGTTGATTTTATGAAAAATAGAGGTTATGCGGCAGAAGGAATTGAGATCGCAGACGGTCCCGTAAATTTTGCTAGAAATCAGTTAGGTCTAACGATTCATAAAGAAAATTTCCTTTCCTGGGATACAGACGCTACTAAAAAATATGATCTGATCACGCTTTGGGCGACTATCGAACATCTCCACCAGCCAAAAGAAACTTTAGTAAAAATCAAATCTCATTTGAACCCAGGTGGAACACTGATCATATCAACTTGCAGATATGGCATTCTTGCTTGGTGGCACGGACTGGCCTGGCGATACCTCAATGTGCCTGAGCATCTTTATTATTATTCTTTATCAGGATTAAAGACTTTGTTACTTACTATCGGATTTAAAGATTCAAAATCCTTATCTTATGGAAGTGGAATGACTGCTAAAGCAAATGCTGGTTTCTTTTTCAATCTGGTAAAATCTATCCTTGATCGGTTCGTTAAAATCACGAATCAAGGAGACATGATGGCAATTCGTGTCGTGTTTAACGATTCAAGTCAGAACGATACTCTCAAGAACCGCAGTAACTAAATCTTCGATACTTTGCGTCGCGTCCAAAAAAATAGTATTTTCAGGTAAAATTTTCATATAGTTCTGATAGATTAAGTTTTGTTTTTGATCCTCATCGAAGAATTCTGATTTTCCACCACGGAGAGCTCGTCTCTCAGCTGCTTCTTCGGGAGTAATATCCAAAAAGAAAACTTGGTTTGGAATGGGAAATCCTTCTCTATAGTTGATTTCTAGTATTTCTTCTGCAGATAAAGTCGAGTTACCCTGATAGGCTGCTGTTGAATAAATATATCTATCTTGAATTATAATGTTATGTTTTTCTAAATTTGGTATTATAACATTCCGAACCGATTCGGAGCGATCCTTGATAAACAAATCCATCTGTTCTTTAGTTGTGAGTTCGATTCGCCCAGATAAAAAATTTCGAATCTGTTTACCGTAGATGCCGTCTGTAGGTTCCCGATGCCAAACTTTATTTATGTTTGGTGGGACAGGAAGCATTTCGACAATCTTTTTAGATAAAGTGGTTTTGCCCGACCCATCTATGCCTTCAAAAACAAAAAAATGACTCATTCTTACTATCGATTCCCTCGTTCCGCTGAGCATTCATCTTTTTTTGTCGACTTTTTTATGCACGGCAAAAAATTAGCAATAGGAGCCAAAAATGAAAAAAATTATACTCACTCTGGTCATTGCTATTTTTGCTATTACGCTTGTTAATTGTGCATCGAAAGAGGTGAAGGAAACTCCACCGCCACCTACTGTTGAAGAGCCAAAACCTTCAAAAAAACCAAAACTTGATGAATCCATGAGACAAAGAAAAAGCGATATCAAATAAGATTTCTCTTTTTTCGGGGCTCGGGAGTGGTAATACTTTTGGGTCCCTCGCTCGGTTCTGACGGACCCTACCTGATTTTCTTTACTCACAATTAATTCATTCATACAGATTGCTTAAATAACTGACAATTTGCCTTCCTTTGTTTTTTCCGGCTGTATAATATCTAAACAATCTGCTCAGAATGTTTGGTTAATCCATATTTATACATGTTAGTTAGGTAATTCTGTGCTAGCATCCAAGATGCAAGCAACGGATGGGGTTTGGTACTGATCTTGCAGTTGATATGATAACCATATATGCTCATCAGCGAAAAAGATAGAAGAGAATCGGCAGACTGGGAGTCTTGGCTCACCTCAGGTGTCCTAATCCCTGTATTTCAGCCCATACTATCCTCCGAATCTACGGGAGTTTTTGGGTATGAAGTCCTTGGAAGATTAAAAACAGAATCGGGGCTCACGAGCCTGGGTCCCTTTTTTCTAGCAATCGATGAGGCAAGAGGATCCAAGGTAGACTTTTATAAAACTAGTGATCTTTTCCGAATTAAGAAAAAAGTTGATCGTGAAATCCGTTATCAAGCCCTAAAAAAATTTAAGGAAGAAGCACCGCCAGAAACGAAATTATTCATAAATGTGTCTCCACATTTGATGTTTGATTCACTCCATAATTTTCCATCTAAGCTACCTTATACGATTCGAGTCGTAAGGGAACTTGGTATCGATCCTACGCGTATCGTGATCGAAATCACGGAAGAACGATTCGAACATAATTTGGAAGTTTTAAAACCAATCTTAAATTTATACAGAAGTGAAGGCTTTAGTATCGCAGTTGATGATGCTGGTTCTGAAGCATCCAATCTGGATCGAATTGGACTTTACCATCCAGAAATTATAAAAGTCGACTTACAAATGTTAAGGAGATCTACCTTTTCAAGAAACTTTAAAGAGATTTTGTTGAACTTATCAAGATTAGGCGAATCATTAGGAAGTTCACTGCTCTTTGAAGGTATTGAATCGAATGACGAACTTTATAACTCATTAAACTATGGCGCGAGGTACATCCAAGGATATTATTTTGCAAAACCAGATACCGAGTTTGCGAAAAAATTTGGTTTTCGAAAGGCCATGAGCGGAGCTCTGGAATATTTTCATTCACGAAAAAATGAAGAAATGGAAAGAGAGATCAACTGGGAGATTAGATGGAAGGAGAAACTTTCCAAAGTCACTTTGGGCTTTGACAATCATGACGGTGTTTGGGAGTGGGATAGCAAGGATCTTTCCGAAATATCCAAAGATAAGGATTTCTTTCGGATGTACATAACCAATCCGTTTGGATTTCAACTCTCGCCAAATTATTTTCGCGATGGCAAAAAGGGTTTAAGCGCTGATTATTCCTTTCTTGGAAAAAACTGGTCGTGGCGTCCCTATTTTTTCGAGCACATTCATAAATCGAGAACCAGTCTTGATTCCTGGGCGATCTCCCCGATCTATCATGATATCTCCGAGAATGTAATGCTTCGCACCTTCTCACGAGATTTTGGCGATAATTTGATTCTCTTCATAGATATTATACTTTCTAAGTAGGGAAAGTTTTTTACACACAGAGCGGTATTTGATCCAATGGATTCGAGAGTCCCATTGGCTACGATCAAACTTCTTCAACTCCCTGTTCCACCTCCTTCCTATTATGCGGCTACTGGAAACGTACCTCTTGCCGCTGCTAGTCTCGCTAGCTCACTCTCCATTGGAGAAGGTTCAAGCCTTTCTGTGGATGCGAGTGCGATCTCGCCAGAAGATACGGACGTAATGGGTGATGTCGAGCTTGTTGACTTTATACTAGAATCAGATCCTGAGTATGTCGGTTTTTCTCTATACCTTTGGAATACAGAACGCAGCCTTCACATTGCTAACGAAATTAAGAAACGAAAAAAGGATACAACGATCATCATTGGCGGTCCAGAGGTCGGCGCAGACAATCCTTTCGTTTTAAATGAGACTGGTTACGATATTGCCGTAAGCGGGGAAGCAGAACATAGTTTTTATAAATTAATGAAAACTCTTCTGTCAAAAGGAGATTTGCATGAAATCGAAAATATCGCTTATCGAAAACCTAACGGAAAGCTCACTGACTTTTCTAAGGAATTGGCTGCCGATTTTCCCTTAAATGAATTTCCTTCACCCTACGTATCAGGATTTTTAGCGGTCAATCCAAATCGGTCCACTTATCTTGAAACCGTTCGCGGATGTAAATCCCAATGTACCTATTGTTTTTATCCCAAATCTTCTCAGAACTTACGGACTCTAGACATTGATGAAACCGTACGATTGATCACCCAGCTGAAAGACCAAGGAGCCAAAGAGCTTGTATTCCTCGATCCGACTTTCAATCACAGACCAGGCTTTGAAAAATTTTTAGACGCTATTGCACTGGTCAATGCAGACAAACAAATGTCTATGTTTGCTGAACTTCGTAGTGAAGGTGTTACACCGATACTTGCCAAAAAAATGGCAAAGGCTGGATTTAATCGTGTGGAACTCGGCATGCAGTCTATTAATCCAGAAACTTTAAAGAGAGTGAAGCGTTATGGTGATCCGCATAAAGTCGCTGAAGTGGCAAAGATGCTTGCCTCGGAAGGTATCGAACTTCTGTTAGATTTGATCATTGGTCTACCAGGGGACAAACCTGAGGATGTGGAAAGAGGCATTCATTTCTTTTTAGAGCATGGACTCGGGCAATGGGTGCAGGCCTTTCCACTTTCTCTCCTTCCTGGAACGGCGATGAGAAAGGATGCAGAACGAGATGGGCTGATTTATATGCCAACACCTCCGTATCGCATCATTCGCACCCCTGACTTCAGCGAAGAGGATTTGATACAATCTCTTTACCTCGCGGAAGATTTATTGGACCGAAGGATCGACGAATTTCCTAGACCATTTCTCTGTGAACCAGTTGAATCTCTAAGAGATACTTTTTATTTAAATCTAACAAAAGTAAGTTCCGACGAATCAATTCGTAGGGTATCGAGACCAGGAACAAGGCATCATGCGGTTTGGTTTGAGTCGGAGAACTGGGATCGTGACCAAAGTTTAGTGAACGAGTTGGTAAAAAGAAGACTTACGATGGATCCATTTTGCACCATTGATTTTGTTTTTTATACAGATCAGATCCTCTCACATAAATTCTTTGCGAATGTCAAAGCAGAAATAGCGAAAGCAAAGCAGAGTTATCTTTCTCGGGTGCTGGCTCATCGGGATGAAAATATGCAGCACCGACTCATTTGTATCCAAAAAATGGATGCGGATTTAGGAGGGACGTTTGCTGAATCTATGTTTGCACGCAGTGATTTATTTTATTATGAGGAGAGGAAACTTTCCTCACTACCGAAAAATCTCGTGGATATTGGCATAAAGATCCCAATGGTTTTTGTGAACGATGAAAATTGTCCAGAAAGGTTATGGACAGATTTGAAAAACTCTGTGGATCCTGAGGCAATCTCCTTTCGTTCTCGCAAGTTAGAAAAGAGATGGGCAGTCGAAGTTTTGGGGTATGGCGAAGTTTAAGACTTTGATTGTGCCTTTCTCAAAGCTTCCACGTTTTCCAAGAACCTCTTTTTCTCGCCCGGACGCGAAGAATGACCCGCAAGCGCCAGACCGACTGTTAGGTGACCTTCTTGGTCTTTTTGGATCGACTTGATTTGTCCAAACGCTGTTAAGGGAGCTTGCATCTTAAAGAAAATATCAAAATGAAAGCCACCAAGTTTTGGTAAAGATTGTAATAGGTCAGGGTGGTCGATTTTTACTTTCAAACCGCCTTCAGAAATATCCAGAACGGGATACTTCCCATCTGATTTGATCAAATTCGAATTCCGGATTCTGTCTACCATTTCGAAGGCAATGGTTTTTGTTTCCATGGCTTTCGCTAAATCAAATTTCTCAGATTTGCTTTGCATTTGAATGTATCCAATCGGAATCGAATCCTCCTCATCGTTTAAGTAGATGATGGGAATGATAAGTTCAGAGATAATTTTTTGATTTCTGAATTGATTCATTTCCTTTGGGATTTCTGAATCAACATCATCTGCGAAGACTATAAAGTCTTCCATCAATGCCGTTTTATAGGAAGCCTCGTTTTGTGTATCTTCGATTAACAAGAGTTTTTGGGTTTTTTTTACTGTTCTAACTTTTTCTTCGTCATTTGTGGAGAAAGTGGAAATTTTAATGAAGTCACATTTATCTTTCAGTTTTGTTTCATAATCTTGAAAATTGACTTTTACGGCAGTGGGAACATGAAACATATCAGTTTCAATTTTTGCCTTTGAAGATATGATATTAGTGATCCAGGCCTGACCTGGTTGTAAATAAACACGTTGGCTATCTCTATCTTTTTTTGCGATCGCGATTTTATCAAGATTGAGAACATAAGACGATTCGCCTTTCTCCTGTTCTACGGTACATTCAAGATGGAGATACCTGCCAAGAATTTTATATAGGGTTATTTTTTGACCGATTGCAAACGTAGTCGTAGGCCTTGAGTGTACTAATATTTTTGTACCGTCTCCTGCTACTTTTTTTAAAACACATACGTCACCGGGAGGATCCGAATCTTTGATATTCAATTCCTGATTGAGTAGAAATTTTGTAAGTACATGTAGTTTTTTCTCCTTATCAGAGAAAATATCCAAAGATCGTTTTGTACGTTCTATTGTTTCCATTTCAGACCGTGTTTCCCTTAGATTATCGGAAACAAAATGTAGGAAATTCTCTTGCACGCACAGTTTTCTTGCCTAGAGTAGAAAAAGGAAGGATAATTATGTCAAATCACACCCCCTTCGGGATCGAACTCTTAGACGGAGTCAGTGGAGATGAACTATTTTCACAAAATTTAGGGCTTACATACCGTGATTTTCTAGTGCTCCCAGGATACATCGATTTTAATCCCAGCGATGTAGAGCTTGATACGAAGCTTTCAAAAAACATAACCCTAAAACGACCCCTGATGAGTTCTCCCATGGACACGGTAACCGAGTCTGATATGGCGATCGCACAGGCTCTTATGGGTGGCATCGGAATCATTCATTATAATAACTCTCTTGAAGACCAAGTGGAACTCGTAAAAAAGGTGAAGCGTTACGAAAACGGTTTCATTAAAGATCCTATCCTTCTCTCTCCCGAGCATACAATTTTCGATTTAGACGATATCAAAGAAAAACATGGGTTTAGCGGGATTCCGATCACAGAGGATGGCACACAAAATACAAAACTTGTAGGAATGGTTACGAATCGTGATGTCGATTTCGAACCAAACAGGGAGACTAAACTTGGCAAAGTGATGACCAAAGATTTGATCACTGCGGAAGTAGGGATTAGTTTACGGGAAGCCAACGATATCTTACGCACAAGTAAGAAAGGAAAACTTCCGATCATAGACAAACAAGGGAAACTTGTTGCTCTGATCTGCCGAAGCGATTTAAAAAAGAACAAAGAATTCCCACAAGCATCCAAAGATGATTCAAAAAAATTACGTGTGGGAGCTGCACTTTCAACACTTCCAGAATCTCGTGAACGAATCGCCGCCTTATCAGCAATAGGTGTCGATGTGATTACCATAGATTCTGCACAAGGGAACTCATCTTATCAAATAGAGATGATCCAGTTCATCAAAAAGAATTTCCCTAATGTGGATGTCATTGCAGGGAATGTGGTCACACAAGGACAGGCTGCGAATTTGATTGCTGCGGGTGCGGATGGCCTTCGCATCGGAATGGGACCAGGTTCCATTTGTATCACGCAGGATACGATGGCAGTAGGCAGAGCCCAGGCGACGGCGGTTTTCAAAACGGCCCAATATGCTACAAAACATAATGTTCCCGTGATTGCTGATGGTGGGATCTCCAATATAGGCGATATTGCCAATGCTCTGGCCATAGGTGCCTCGATGTGTATGATGGGATCTATGTTTGCAGGCACAAAAGAAGCGCCTGGTGAGTATTTTTATGAGAATGGAATTCGTCTAAAACGTTATCGCGGTATGGCAAGTTTGGAAGCAATGAACAAGGGTGGGGACAAGAGGTACTTTTCTGAGTCTCAAAAGATCAAGGTTGCACAAGGTGTGTCCGGGTATGTCGTCGATAAAGGATCAGTACTTAATTTGATTCCGTATCTGATACAAGGTTTGAGACAATCCTTTCAGGACATGGGTTATAAAAATATTGCCGACCTACACAATGCGCTAAGACTTGGGAAACTTCGATTTGAAAGAAGAACGGAATCAGCCCAGGCACAAGGATCGGTTCATGGCTTGTATTCTTATACGAAACCATCGATGCGAGTGGAATAGAGTTTAATGATGCGAAAATTTATTTTTTTATCTTTGTTCCTACTTTCTTTTCTCGCTGCAGGAAATAGGGAGCTTGTTGCCCAAAAAGCCGTTGAGTTGTCTGCTCAGGAACTTTTGGCTCGTCTGGATAAGGAGCTAGATTTTGGAAAGGGACTTGTCAAAGGAAACTACGTTCTCATCCGACGAAATGGACAATCAGAAACTTGGAAGATCAATCGCTTCTTTAATGGCGAAGATGCTCTCTACCTCTTTGATCGCAAAGGAAGAGGCCTCGAAACAAAACTTCTCACAAAGGATGAAGGGGAGAATGTATTTCTTTTCAATGTGGGAGCCGCGAAATTATTTAAGAAAACAGATGATGAAAAATATGAAGCCCTAATGGGTACGGGATTTTTCTATGTAGATCTTTCCGGATATTCATACCAGGCCAATTACAATCCTCTTGTCAATGGGGAGCTTGAGATTGGAGGGGAAATGTACTACCGAGTTTCCTTAAAACCTATCCTCCCTTATTTTTATAAAAAGCTTGTTTTGCTTGTGAATAAAAAAGACCTAAAGCCGTATCGGATCGACTTTCATGATCGTGATGGGATTTTATTTAAAACTTTAAACCTAAAGTATGGAAACGTAAAGGTTAAAGATGTCGGAAAAACAGAGGACATCGAAAAAGCATCCCGATGGGAGATGTTAGATTTGAATACTGGTAGCATCACCGTCTGGGAAATACAAGAAGTAGATAAATCCGTGACACCGGATGACTCTCTCTTTGCGGTAGACAACCTTAGCAGATGACAGAAGGAGATTTGATTCTCTTTCGCGAAGGCTTTCTTCCGACTCCATCGTTACAGTTCACCTCAGAGGAATGGGCCCATGCTAGAGCGCGAAGGTTGGATCGGGGTGATCATCTCGTTGAGATTAGAGATGGATTAGGAAAATCCTTCCTTTACCGACTTTCACCTAACAAAAAAGAATTATTTTTAGTCGAGGAAAAATTTTTAATCCAGAGACTAAAGGCCCTAGCCATTGCGATCGCATTGCCGAAGGGCAATCGACTTGATTTTTTTTTACAGAAAGCAACTGAAATTGGAATCTCAAAAATCTTTTTTTGTGAATTCGAACATTCTGTGCGGAAAGAATTTAACATAGAGCGGGCTAAAAAAATCGTGAGTGAGGCTGCCAGTCAATCCAAACAACCAGATCTCCTTCAAATGGAAATCGTCACCGCTATGGATTGGTTAAAAGAAAATAAAACAAGAGTACTCATTCTTGATCCTCATGCAGACCAGTCTTTCCAGTCCACTCTCTTAGCTGAAAAAATTCCCGTGATTGGGCCTGAAGGTGGATTTTCAAAATCAGAAATCTTAAAAATGGACGGATGGAACTTGGAGCGAGTGAGGCTGAATGGGGGCATTTTACGAACGGAAACAGCAGGAATCGTTGCCGCATCGTTACTCGCTTACGGCACTTAAATTGTAATGGATTCTACTATTTGTTTGAGATGAGTAAATAGATATTTGTAACGCTGCAATAGGTGGAACAATTGGAAAAGCAAGTCGTTGCCGTTGGGTAATTGTCACCGGTCAATGTGGGGTAGGTTGCAGCACAACTTGCCTGACAGGCAGTGAGAGAGCCTCCGTTACATCCGATGAGATACGTCAGGACGTTTTTCTGGATGGTAGTATCCTCCCGTTTTTGGCAGTCAGAGAAAAAAAGGACCAGGCTGAATAGGATCAGGACTTTTTGAAAAGCACTCATATTTCTTAGACTTGGATGTGAGGGGATTTCGTCAATCCTATCGTAAATCTCTTGACCGATTCCATTCTTACGTATGCTCTAGAGAAGATTCCAAGCTATGTCAGATAATGCCAAAAAAGTTTTAGAAAAAAAAGCTCAGGGTGATTATGATTTCACCCCTTACGGTGAGTTTCTCGCTTATTTTCACGCACATATAGATATTTTTAAGAAATTGCTCAAGGCTAAAAATATCGATCCTGGCAAAATTGAAGCAATTGTAAAATCTGCTAAAAGTTATATGACAGCAAACATCAAAAAGACGGACCATTTTTTTGAGCACCTCCCGCAATTTGCTACTTTGCTTGGCATTCCGCAAAATGAAATCTCGGCCTACTTAAATACGAACTTCATTGAAATTCTTGGAAAAGTAAAAGAAAAGTTAAAGGGCCAGGAACTCGAAAAGTTAGACAAAGTTCCTGAAATACGCTATGAAAGGATCTCTGAGGAAATTGTTGACGGATTAAAATTTGTATTCCCTCCTAATTTTCGTTTCGCGGAGAAAGGGATTTTACTTGTTCTCGAGAATGATCAAACAGGAGAGATCATCGAACCACAGGGTCTGATGGCTGAATCCGCAAAGGCAGCACTAGCGATATCCACTTCGTCCGACGAGAAGGTAACGCCTCCATCCTTAACCGAGGCTTTGACGCAGGCCAACGCTCCACCCCCACAGGTTAAAAAAGCCAGTATCATTCCAGTTAAAGAAAAATCCATACTCCAAGAAATCGTTGAGGAATGTGGCCAAAGTCTAACAGGCGAAAAGTTAGAAATACATGTCGGTCCACCCATAGATGAAAATCACACAATAGAAACACCTACATCCGAATCCAAAAAAGATGATTATGAAATTGAGGATTTGGAATTTGAAGGCGAAAGTGAGTCTTCTGATGAATCTGAGTCGAAAACTTCTGACCCAATGTTAGATGATTTCGATGAAATTTCGATCTCAGAACCTGAGCCAGACATTGAACCCGATATTCCGACAGATCCGTATCTTGCTAGAGTAGAAAATTATGCGCTTAAAGAATATATTGACTTAACAGGCGTTATTTCCTCCTTCCAGCAAAAAGCCGACCAAGTTGGATACCAAAATTGGTTGCGAGGGTTAGATGAATTTGAAAAAAGTCTTATCTCCATACGTTCCAGTTTACTTAAAGAGCAGAAGGGAGAGTCGGTAGATTGGAACCAAATATTCCAAGGACTCACTGCGAAGACACCATTCCAAAGAGAAACATTAGATATTTTAATCATTAAACTCAAGAATTTCCAATGGGTCAAAATGACTTTGGATCGAGCTATCCTGGAACTCAAAAAAGGCAGCCCTGAATTTGTAAACTTGGTTCGGATGGCTTGGCCTCATATACAGAAAGCCTTTTTTGATATTCCTAACTATGAATTGGTGCAAAAGACCTTGAAAGGGATTTTGTCTCGAGTCAATGATGAAGCTCATCGTAAAGAATTCACAAGAATTTTTTCCATGGCTCTTAATTTCATTCAATCAAAATATAAGGCATAATTCAAATGTGTAGTAGCCGGAGACTTATATGTCTTGTGCTACTCACACATATATTCATATTTCAAACTTTGCTATCAGAAGACGTCCTCATTGTTGATCCACTTTTGGAAAAACCTTGGACTGATGATGCTAGGGAGGAAGAAAAGAGAAGTTACTATCGATTTCTTTCGGCATCCAAGGAAGTCGGAAAGGTAAAGTTACAACAAGATGCCTTTGGAAGAAATTTCCATATTTATCCTTCGATGAAGATACGTTATACGATTGATAATGACTATCATAAGGAATTTCCACTCTTTGGAGATGCTGATTTAGCCCTAAGAGAAATGCAAGCATTGCTTCTTGCACGACGCGATTTGGACGCTCTATTTGTTGGCAAGGGAATTGGACTTTGTCAAAGATTGCATGAACGTAAAGAGAAAAGATTTATGCCCGCCTGGGCTGTAGAAGCAAATCAACTTAGCAATCAAATCCACTCAAAATATAAGGAAAATCCACATTTAATGTCACTAGGTGCGGAACCTTATGGTTGTTATGAGGGTGATCGGGATAATTTAGGCGATTTGTATCTAGAATCTGAAACCTATAGATATACAATCAAAATTCCTGCGATGCTTCGGTATGAAGGTTTGTTTCGCAAAAATGCAGGTCATAGTTCGAAATTGGACAAATCCATGGTTCGCTTGGTTCGATTTGTCGAATTTCTTTCTCCGATTCGTGAAGAAGGCTGGGACGATATGGATGAGGCAAAAATCCTGCAAGAATCGGGACTAAAAGTTAAGTCAGCTAGAAAGATATTATTTTCGATTGGTGCTACCTTTGACGAGATTCCGAACCAAAGAACGGCAAAAGATTATTTTAGATTTTGGGACCAAGAGAGAGGGATCAATGCTAAAAGTATGTTTGAAAAAACTTTTACCAGGAAACAGGATAACGAAGATTATGTGAGTCGATTTAAAATGGTAGATGAAACTGGTATGGTCTCCTTTTATTTGATGAAGGAATATTATTTTTTTAAGTCTCCGCTTGGTTTTTTTCTATCACTTTCTTATCCTGAATCAGAGAAGGAAAAAGGAGAGAGGTATTGGAAAACTATCAGAAGTGAATTTAGAGTTAGGGATTACTAAGGAATATGCTCAGTTTTATCGAGTCAAATCAAAGTCGAAAACCTCCAAAGCCAAATCCAAATTTCAATCCCTGGCATCTATTCCTAACTGGTCTCAGTTTAATATTAGGTTATACAACGATTCTAATACCCTTTGGTGCCTATTTTACCTTTTCAGTATCCGTTTGGATCATACTCATTTTATTTTTGCCTTTATTGTTTCTTGCGATTTCTTTAATCTCCAGGTTTGGTTATGTCATTTTAATATCCGTATTTTTATCTTTGTTAGATGGCGGGGCATCGCTATTATTTTTAGGAGATTTTTTTGGGTACTTAACCAAAACTACGGTGGCCTCAAACATTTTGCCCGATCAAGCTAGTTCATTCATACTAAAAAAATACATCTTCTTAAGCGATTTTGCGATACAGGTTGAAAAAGGAGGAAGCTTTCAGGCGCCAATAACAGTTCGAGCGAGAGGAGGTTCAAAAATTTATGGACCTATGCTTCAATTTCGTTTCGCACCCATCGTCGCTAAAAGTAATCCAAATAAACAACTCCCTCTATATGCATTGTGTTATGCGAATCTAAATGAAACCTGTGATTTTTCAAAAGAAACATCTGGAGGCATTGTGATTCGTGAGACGATTTGGGACTCAAATAAAGTGAACGTGGTAGGTTCGGTTCCCTTAGAAAACTCAATTTTTTTGATGTGGATTGGAAGGGGTGAATCAGACATCTCTCGAAAAGGTCTCATCTCCTTCGGAGCCATCTTGACTTCAGTATTAGTATGGGCGGGCATATGTTTTCTGCGTAAAAACCATCTGAAAAACTGATTTTTTTCTTTGATTTTTTCGTTCCCAACTTTACTGCTATTCGGCAAGCTTTGCGAGATATGTTGAAATTTAACCCTTTAAAATCCGTTTTCGTTTTCCTGATTCTATTTATATTTAATACCAGCTTCTTTTCTCAGGGCAATGGTTTCTATATTGAGCTATTTTCTCCAACGGACCAAACAAAGCAGGTAAAACAAGTTCAAGTTCGATTTTCAGAGGCAGTCGTAGCTTTGGGTGATCCAAGACCGAAGGTAGACCTATTCCAAATTGATTGTCCGTTTTCAGGAAAGGCTCGTTTCATCGATTCCGCAACCTGGGTTTATGAATTTGAATCGGAACTTCCGGGGGGAGTTATCTGTAAATTTGTGGTAAATGGAGAGATCCGGTCTTTAAAAGGCGTTCCCCTTACGGGTGATCGTTCCTATAGTTTTAATACGGGTGGACCATCTATCACTTATACCTCACCTTATTCTGGTAATTCGATCGATGAAGATCAAATTTTCATACTAAATTTAGATTCGAAACCTGATCTAGGTTCGGTGAAAAAATTCGCTTATTTTTCTATAACAGAGTTATCAAATCGGATACCTATCGAGATCGTCGAAGGTAGCGAAAGGAAAAACATTTTAAAAAGCCAGGGACGAAAGGATACGAATAACATTTTACTAATAAAAGCGAAACAATCTTTTTTGCCTGATAAAAATATTCAACTTGTCTGGGGAAAAGGAATTAAAGCAGAATTAGGTGGCGAAGTCAGCGAAGATGAAATTCACAATTATACAGTTAGGTCTCCTTTCTCGGTTAGCTTTTCTTGTGATCGGGTGAATGCTAAGGCAGATTGTATACCCATCCTTCCGCTTAGACTTTATTTTACATCTTCTGTTGCAAATTCCGATTTAAAGAAAATCACTTTGGTTTCCAAGGAAGGTAAAGAATTCCCATCCAACCTACAGACAGATGCACCAGGAGAAGAAGGTTCGCATTATTTAAGTTTTGCGGGTCCTTTCCCCGAGAATATGGAATTTAAAATTTCGATTCCAAGCGCGATAAAAGATGATATGGGTCGTAGCCTTATTAACATCGATAATTTTCCACTCACGGTGAAAACTGCAGACTTTCCACCTCTCGCAAAATTCCCTGGTAAATTCGGAATCCTGGAAGCAAACGCAAACCCGGCTTTGCCTGTCACTCTCAGAAATTTAGAAGCACAAATTCCGATGATAAAGCAGGAACTAACGGTTGCTGCAAGTTCTAAGCGTACGCTCGACCCGATGGAAATTCAAAAATGGTTTGCAGCGGTATCAAAACACGAAAGAGAAAAGAGTATTTTTAACAATAAAATCACCGGGGGAAATGCATCAATCTCGTCCACACTCCCAAAGCCATCCGGGAAAAAACCAATGGAAGTGGTAGGGATTCCTTTGGAGAAGCCTGGGTTTTATGTGGTTGAACTTGCGAGCGATATACTTGGCGCCAGTCTCCTCGAAAAAAAAGGAAAGATGTACATTGTCTCAAGTGCACTCGTTACGAATCTTTCTGTTCATTTCAAATGGGGGGGCGATAGCAGTCTTGTTTGGGTAACTTCCTTGGATAAGGCCTTACCAGAAGCAGGTGTCGTTGTAAAAATTGTTGATTGCAAAGGATTGGTTCGTGCAACGGGTGTTACCGGAAAAGAGGGCACTCTCAAGCTAGGGAAACTTTCAACCACCGAAATTCCTTATTGTGGTTATTATGAAATGGGAAGTGGACTGACTGTTTTTGCACAGAAAGGTGAGGATGTATCCTTTACTTCAACCACTTGGGACCAAGGAATTGAATCGTGGCGGTACAATTTGCCTTCTTATTCTTATAGTGACGCATCGGAAATTCCAAATGTAGTTTTAGATCGAACCTTATTTCGCGCAGGTGAGACTTTACATATAAAACATTTCAGAAGAGGACATTCCATACAAGGGTTAGTCGCCGCCGATCCAAAAAGTTATCCGAAAAAATATGTAATTGAACATACAGGTTCTGGAGAAAAATTTGTTTTTCCCATGATCTGGTCCTTTCCAGGTAGTTCTGAATCGGAATTTGTGATTCCAAAAAATGCCCGTCTTGGGACCTATCGGATCTATTATCCGACCTCGGAAGAAGACGATAGTTATGGAATAAACGTAGCAAGTTTTCGAGTCGAAGAATTTCGTCTTCCCGTCCTTCGAGGCGGTATCCAATTGACTGACAATCAAGTATATCTCGTATCTCCTAAGAAAGTTATGGTGGATATGAATTTGCAATACCTATCGGGAGGAGGGGCCGCTGCTTTTCCTGTTTTACTACGAGGTCAGGTGATCCCTCGGTCCTACTCTCCAAGTGAAGACGATGCAGCATTTCAGTTTAATCCTGAGAAAATTGAGGTCGGTAAAATCCAGGTAAGTGGCTATTCGGATGAGACAGAAGAGGAAACCACAAATCAAAATAAAGGTTATAAGGCAGAAAAGTTAACCTTGGATGAAAAAGGATTCCAGTCCTTTACTTTTAAAGGAATCGAAGAGCTAAAACAAGATTCTGCCCTGGAAGTAGAAATGGAGTATGTCGATCCAAGCGGAGAGATTCAAACAACATATAGAAGTTTTCCTTTATATGTTTCCTCTCTTCATTTAGGAATCCAACCAAAAGGATGGATGTTCGCAAAAGATAAAGTGGAGATGCAAATTCTAGCTCTAGATCTAAACAATGTTCCCAAAAAAAATCAAAAGATTACGGTAAAGGCTTACTCACAGATTTACTATTCCAATCGAAAGAGATTGGTGGGAGGTTATTATGCTTATGAACATTATAAAGAAGTAAAGGAACTTGGAGTATATTGTCAGGGAAAAACGAACGATAAAGGTTTACTCTTTTGTGAAAATAAATCTCCGGGCACTGGGGAAGTGATTTTTAGTGCAGAAACAGAAGATGAATCTGGAAATCTTACAAATACCACTTACAATGCTTATGTTGCATCCTCAGAAGATACCTGGTTTGAAGCAACTGACCACAATCGAATGGATGTAATCCCTGAGAAGAAATATGTAGAAATTGGAGACAATTTAAAATTACAGTTGAGATCACCCTTTCGAGAAGCAACAGCTCTCATTACTGTAGAGAGGGAAGGAATCATCGATTCCTTTGTCTTCAATGTGAATGGCAAAGAACCGAGTGTGAGCATTCCAATCAAAAAAGAATATTCACCTAACGTATATATATCGGCACTCCTCATTCGCGGAAGAGTTTCGGAACCGAAAGCTACGGCTCTCATCGATTTGGGCAGGCCAACATTTAGGTTAGGCATCGCGCCCATCCGGGTCGGCTGGAAGCCATTCGAACTCAAAGTTTCCGTAAAAACAAAACAAAATAAGTATAAAATTCGAGAGACAGTGATGACAGAAGTCACAGTGAAAGACTACCAAGGCATAACTCCAAAGGCGGGTGGTGAGATTCTTGTAGCGGTGGTAGACGAGGCTCTACTTGAGTTAGCTCCCAATCCAACTTGGAAGCTCCTCGATGCGATGATGGGAATGCGCGGTTTAGATGTTACGACCTCGACGAGTCAATCTCAAGTGATCGGGCGGCGACATTTTGGCCTGAAGGCAAAACCAAGTGGCGGAGGGGGCGGTAAAAGTCCTACAAGATCGCTCTTTAATACTTTAGTTTATTGGAAGGGTAAGCTAACACTCGATAAAGATGGAAAAGCCAGCTTTTCGTTTCCCCTAAACGATTCCTTGACATCTTTTAAGATCGTTGCGGTAGCAAATTCGGGGATAGGTGAGTTTGGAACAGGAAGCACGAGCATCCAAACTTCACAAGACATCCAAACTTTTAATGGAATACCTTTGGTGGCGAGAGAGGGAGACGAATTCCCTCATGAGTTTACTTTAAGGAACGCTTCCACAGAAAAACGAAAGGTGAAGCTTAACTTAAAGTCCTCCGAAACTGCTAGATCAAATTCAAAAATCAAAACACCACTATTTCTAATCGGAGAAAAAGAATTAGAACTTTTACCATCTTCGACTCTGACAGCTGCTTGGATTTTAAAAGTTCCTTCTGATGTGAAACAGCGAAGTTTTGTTTTAGAGGTCAAAGATGAATCAGGACTCATCCTCGACCAGCTTCAGGCAGAACAACAGATAGCGGAGGTAACTAAGGAATCCGTATATATGGCGGGTCTGACGCAAATCGAGGGAAAATTCGAAGAAAGGATCCAAACCCCTTCGGATGCTGTAACCGACGAGAGTAAATTTAAGGTAACTGTCACACCGAGTATCATTTCCAATTTAATATCAGTAGAATCTTTTTTCCAGACATATCCTTATTCCTGCATGGAACAAAAAGTTTCAACTGCGATTGGCCTTCGGAACGTAAATAAGTGGAGAGCCATAGATGAAGAGTTAGGTGGTTATTTGGATTCTTACGGACTTGTAAAATACTTTCCGAAAATGGAGTATGGCAGCGAGATTTTAACCGCCTATGTGCTAACGTCAAGTAAACTTGCCGGGTATAATTTAAAAGGAGATCATATCACAAAAATGACCGAAGCCTTGCGAGGATACCTAGCCGGATCGATTCCGGGAGAAAGATGGTCCTTTGGGGCAGATATGATACTGCGTAGAATCATTGTTATGGAAGCGCTCTCTCGTTACGAAACTTTGGAATGGGATACGGTCGTTCCACTCACGAAAAATCTGGAACTGCTTCCTAGTTCCTCTCTTATAGACCTCTTGGAAATATTTTCGAGAACTAGAAATCCCGATATAAAAATACAAGCAAGAGTGGCGTCTAATCTGCGTTCCAGACTGAATCTGCAAGGAACTGAGCTTGTCATTGCCGATAAAAATTTTGGATCTCCCTGGTGGATTCTTGGATCTAAGGATTACAGTATGGGTAAATTGGCGCTTTGGACGTTACAAGATCCTAGCTATAAAAAAGATCTACCTCGCATTGTAAAAGGACTTTTAAAAAAACAGATCAAAGGCAAGTGGGATACCACTCTCGGAAATGCTTATGGAATACTTGCTATGGACCGTGCGGCCAAGGTTCTAGAAGCAGAAAAGGTGCAAGGCGGTCTTGTGAACGTGAAAGATGCGGGGAAAACCATTTCTTTAGATCCAAATCTTTCTGAAACAAATTCTGCGATCGTGATGGCAAATAAATTGGGAAAAAATGTTTCGATTTCATATGAAGGGAAGGGGAAACCTTGGTTAGCTTGGGAGGCAAAGAGTCGGATACCATTGAAAGAGGCATTAAACGCTGGTTATCGTTTGAAGAGAACAATCCTTCCGATTGTGCAAAAAGAGAAGGGAGTATATTCAAAAGGAGATGTGATTAAAATTCGAGTAGAAATCATTGCAGATTCTGATAAGACTTGGGTCGTGCTAGAAGATCCCATTCCATCGGGTTCCGTTCATTTGGGCCGGGGCCTTGCAAAAGAGTCTAAAATTTTAAATGGTGCAATCAAACAGGAACAGTCATATGATCCGAGTTTTGAGGAGCGATCCTTCAGTCATTACCGTGCTTATTTTGAATACCTTCCTCAAGGAACCCATGTGATTGAGTATACAATCCAATTAAACCAATCAGGAGCCTTTCCGATGCCACAGGCACGCATAGAGGCGATGTATTCTCCTGAGGTTTTTGGAGAAGTTCCAGTAGAAACTTATCAAATTTCAGGAGCCGAAAACTAGGAAAAGTTGTCGAAACAGAGGGGGGTGGAATCATGACACTCGTGGAAGGACTTCCAGCCCCTATCAATTTTCGAAAGGTCTTTGTTCCGATATTCGGTTACACGGTTTTTTTTTACGTATTCTTCTTAATCTTTAATACATCATTTAGTTTTATGGGGGTAGATATTGGTGACTACCTAAAACAATACTTAGGCGCCTTTTTTGGCGTTTATTTAAAATCTACTTTCTTAGTATTTTCTTCATCGCTTGTTTTTCATTCCTTTGTTGGTTTTTTATTTGCCATCACTTTGCTAAAAGGTAAAGTCAAAACTCAGTATCTGATCGCTTATCTTTTTCTCGTAGATTTTGTGGGGTTGTGTCATTCAGTCATTTTGTATCCACAAATTTATGGAGAGTTTTTTTTCTACCGCCAAACCTGGGCAGTCAATTTTCTTTTTTTTCTAACGGATCATTTTACCCCCTCCTTCTTTGCTGGCATTTTGCTCTTTTTGTTTTTGGCTCAGATTGGAATCATCCTGAAATTTGTGATACATTATAAAAATAAACATTCATTGTTTTTACTTTCACATTCGCTGATTTCTTTTTTACTTTTTCAATCAGGATTGCTTTATCTTTCTCTCATTTATCTTCTCATTTTTCCTTTCTTTCAAGCAAGTAGAGATCGCATACATCGCAAAACATACATTATATTCATTTCTCTTCTCTTGTTCCTCATTCCGTTCCCGTATTTGATCGAAACATTCTATGGAAGTTTCACGGTTTCACAAAAAGACAAGCCGCCAATCTTCCTTATCTCAGCTGATTCCTTGAGATACGATAAATTGGGATTTATTAATGGTAACCCGGAAATCACTCCGAATATAGATGCTTTTTCAAAGGAAAGTTTTATTTTTCACGACCATCATACAACGATTCCGCGAACGTTTCCGAGTTGGGCAGATTTACTAACGGGTCAATATGCGATGAATCATAAGATTCGAGATATGTTCCCTTCGAAGGATGAACAAGTTCGCATTGGAAAGGGAGCCTTTAAAACAATACCAAAACTTTTAAAAGAAGTGGGATATAAATCTTATGCGGTGGGCAGTTTTGCCGCAGATATTTTCCCAAGAGCAGATTTTGGATTTGATGAAACATATGCGCCTAACTTTAATGCGCGAATTATGACAGTTCAGCGCACGGCAGAATCTCAATTGTTTCTACTGCCTGTGCTTACTGGAACCTTTTTTGGTGGAGGCTTTTTCATCAGTGAAATGGATGGGTTGTCTACTTGGGGGGACGGTAGTAGGCTTGTCGATCGCTTTAAAAGAATCTTGAGGAAGTCGGGAAGTGAGCCTTTTTTTGTAACTTATTTTTCTAGTGTAGTGCATTTTCCCTATGCGCCTGCTTATCCTTATTATCTGAAATTTACAGATCCAAAGTATTATGGAAAATATAAATACTTAAAATTTGTAGACCCCTCTGTCTCTGAAAAACCGTCCAATGAAGAAATTAATCAAATTAGAAATCTATTTGATTCCTCAGTTTTTGCTTTTGATGTAGAATTTGGACAACTCATTGAATCCCTAAAGGCGAGTGGGCTCTATGATAAAGCCATCATCATTCTGACATCGGACCATGGAGAGTCTCTCTATGAAGATGTTCATGGTCAGGGTCACGGAGAACATCTACGTGGTGAAGCAGTAACAAAAGTTCCACTCTTAATAAAGTTTCCTAAGGATTCGAAATTTAATGAGATTTCGACTAAAGAGTACCAAGGCATCACATCATCCGTTGACCTATTTCCAACGATTGTCGACTTCATGAAAGTAGAGGACCTGATCGAACGGCCAGGTAGCTCTCTCTTACCAAAACTTGGGCAGGCTCTAAACTTAAACGATACTGTTTACTCTGAAACAGGGATTTGGTTTTCCGATCGCGGGGATCACTTTTTCCAAAAACAACGCATCCCTTATCCCAATATTCTAGAGTTACACCAAGTTGTCGCAGATGAAGATTTTCAAATCATGATTACCGACCGAACATTTCGCGAAACGATTGCCTTCGCCAAACACCGGTCACTGCAAAATCATAGGTATAAGCTCATTTATATCCCGACAAGAAAGGGGGTAATTTTTGAATTGTATGACAGGGAAAAAGATCCTCTAAATACCACAAATATTTATCCTTCTGGGCAGGTTGGGTATGAGCTCCGAGACAGGTTATTTTCGCTAGTAAAGCGTTGGGAAGAGGCCACGCAGGCAGGAGATTATTTACTTCCTGGGACATTGAGGAATTCTGACTTATAGGGCTGTAGTAATATAGGAAAAGGGTAAAAAATTATGCCAAAACGAGAAGATTTAAAATCTATTTTAATCATCGGATCCGGTCCTATTGTCATTGGCCAAGCCTGTGAATTTGATTATTCAGGTACGCAAGCCACAAAAGCACTTCGGGAAAAGGGCATACGGGTGATTCTCGTTAATTCTAATCCAGCTACGATCATGACGGATCCTGACCTAGCCGATGCCACCTATATCGAACCTCTCACTGTTACTGTTCTCGAAAAAATCATTAAAAAAGAAAAGCCCGATGCAATACTTCCCACAGTCGGTGGACAAACCGCGCTGAACTTGGCATTGGCATTACATAAAGAAGGAATATTAGAAAAGTATAATGTAGAACTCATTGGTGCAAAGGTTGAAGCCATCCGAAAGGCAGAAGATAGGGAATTATTCAAACAAGCCATGGACAAACTCAATATCCGTGTTGCGAAATCGGTAATGGTTTCTGATATGGAAGCGGCAAGAATTGCCTCTCGGGAAATAGGATTCCCTATCATCATCCGGCCTGCGTTTACTTTGGGCGGGACAGGTGGTGGAACTTGTTATACGGAAGAAGAATTTGAATCGATTGCGGCGGCTGGTCTCAATGCCTCACCAATTTCTCAAATCCTAGTCGAGGAGTCCGTTCTAGGATGGAAAGAATTCGAGTTAGAGGTGATGAGAGATTTAGCTGACAACGTTGTGATTATTTGTTCTATAGAAAACATTGATCCGATGGGCGTCCACACGGGAGATTCCATTACCGTCGCCCCACAACAAACATTGAGCGATAAGGAATACCAGAGACTACGTGATATGTCAATCGACATCATTCGAGAGATCGGAGTAGAGACAGGTGGATCGAATATACAGTTTGCGGTAAATCCAGAAAACGGAGATGTCATTGTCATTGAAATGAATCCGAGAGTATCAAGGTCATCAGCACTTGCATCGAAGGCGACGGGATTCCCAATCGCAAAAATTGCAGCTTTACTATCGATAGGATATACTCTAGATGAGATTAAAAATGATATCACCAGAGTAACGCCTGCTAGTTTTGAGCCATCTATTGACTATGTTGTGACAAAAATTCCAAGATTTGCTTTTGAGAAATTTCCTGGTAGCGATCCGACCCTCGGTGTGCAAATGAAAGCTGTAGGCGAAGCCATGGCCATCGGTCGTAACTTCAAGGAAAGTTTTCAAAAGGCACTTCGTTCCTTGGAAATCGACAGGTTCGGTTTCGGTAGTGATGGTTATTTAAAAGAACTTCTCGAATGGGAATCGATTCCAGAAAATGAAAAGAGTAACTGGCTAAAAGCAAAAATCAAAAGACCGACCGACAAACGCATATTCTATGTGAAACTAGGTTTTAATTTCGGATTTTCTGTAGAACAAATTCATGAAGAATGTAAAATAGACCCTTGGTTTTTATACCAATTTGAAGATCTCTATTTGCTCGAGAAACAATTCCAAAAAGAAGGAAAAAGTTTTATTCCTAAAATGAAGAAGGCAGGTTTTTCAAATCGACAACTTGCCTTTCTAACAAAGGAAAAAGAAGTTCTGGCGCAGATCCGAAGCGGAGCTGCCATTGATATCACTAAAGCAAAAGTAGAAGCCATACTTAGAACCGAAGAAGAATTGATAGAAAAATTAATGCTTTCGGAAAAGATCATTCCCGTTTATAAACGAATTGATACCTGCGCAGGAGAATTTGAAGCATTTACGCCTTATATGTACTCTGCCTATGATGAGGAAGATGAATCTGCAGTCACAAATAAAAAGAAAGTGATGATACTTGGTGGTGGACCCAACCGAATCGGTCAAGGGATCGAATTTGACTACTGTTGTTGTCATGCATCCTTCGCCCTCCAGGAAGCCGGTGTAGAATCTATCATGGTAAATTCAAATCCGGAAACCGTATCTACTGATTATGATACTTCGGATCGTCTTTATTTTGAACCACTCTCGTTAGAAGATGTAATGAACATCTATTTAAAGGAAAAGCCAAATGGCGTGATTGTCCAATTAGGTGGTCAGACCCCATTGAAACTGGCGCGAGCCCTGGAAAAAAGGGGAGTTCCGATTCTTGGAACAAGTCCAGATTCTATTGATCGGGCTGAGGATCGAAAACGTTTTGCCGAAGTTTTGGATAAATTAAAATTACTCTCACCTGATAATGGTATGGCATCCTCGAAAGAAAAAGCTCGTGAGATTGCATCTAAGATAGGTTATCCTGTTCTTGTTCGACCATCCTATGTATTGGGCGGTCGTGCTATGCTCATCGTAAATGAGGAATCTGAATTAGATAAATATATGTTAGAAGCAGAAGAAGTCTCCGAAGACAGACCTCTTCTGATAGACTCATTCTTGCAAGACGCAACAGAAGTAGATGTAGATGCACTCTGTGACGGAAAGGACGTATTTATTGCAGGAATTATGGAGCATATCGAGGAAGCAGGTGTACACTCTGGTGATTCTGCTTGTGTGCTTCCCCCACAATCAATTACCGAAAGAATGCTCCAAGAAATCGAAGAAGCCACTCATAAACTTGCCATTGAACTTAAAGTGAAAGGACTTATCAATGTGCAATATGCAATCAAAGACGAGACACTTTATGTATTAGAGGTCAATCCACGTGCCTCACGAACGGTTCCCTTTGTCGCAAAGTCGATTGGTATCCCCGTCGTAAAAATGGCCGTGAGGATTATGCTGGGTGAAAGCCTTGTTAGTCTGAATCTTGGTAAAAAATTTCATGCGCCGATGGTAACGGTTAAGGAAGCAGTTCTCCCATTTAACAAATTCCCTGGTGTGGACACAATTTTAGGTCCCGAGATGCGTTCAACAGGAGAGGTGATGGGAGTGGCTCATTCTAAGGGTGAAGCATTCGTAAAGGCCCAGATAATGGCTGGCGAAGAACCTCCAAAACACGGAACGGTATTTGTTACAATCAACGACAAAACCAAAAAAGAATTATTAGAATCGATACGATCTCTATCTAATCTTGGTTATATTCTCATTGCGACAGAGGGGACGCATAAATTTCTCTCAGATAATGGCATCCTTTCGAGTAAGATCAATAAGATTTACGATGGGTATTTTCCAAATGTCATCGATTATATTCGAGAAAAGAAAATTCACCTGATCATTAATACACCCTTATCAAGAGTGACCAGAGAGAATGCATTTACCATTCGTCAGGCGGCAATAAAATATAAGGTGCCTTGTCTCACGACATCGCAGGCGGCAAAAGCCTTGATTGATGGACTTGTTGAAATGAAAGACAAAGGGTTTACCGTAAATTCACTTCAAGAAATTCACGGTAAAAAATAATCTAAGGTAAATCTATTAGATATCGAGATCTTTCAGTAGGGTCTCGATACGTTTCCGATTTACACCCAGATCACCTGTTCCTAGTCTTGATGCCGACCTAAAATGTAAGAGCTTAGTCTTTTCGTCAAAATAAAATTCGACATCATCAACATAACGCATGATCAGAGAGGTAAATTCGGCGTATATGTAATTCGAATTCTCCGAGATCACCTCTGTTCGTGGATAGGCTTCGATTCTTGATTTTAAAATCGCTTTTGCCTCGCCAAGCGGTTTATTGTATTTCATAGGAGATTTAAAGTGTATGGTGTCCTCTTCGGCGCTAAAGGAATTGATACAGTTCGGAGTTTTTGGGCAGGCGGTAAGTCTTTCAGAACTGACTCCGAGTATCTTTGGTCTAGTGCCATGGCACTGGGTGATTAAAAAAAATGCGGAGAAGAGAACGAGTATCGATTTCATATTTACCTCAAAAAGTTTGTTTCTTTCTATTCTGAGAAGCAAAGATCTCGAGTGCAATTCACAATTTTTAAATCTTAAACTCAATGATGAATTTTGTTCCCTCCGTTTTTTCGGACTTTATAGTTCCGTTTAGCTGAGAGACGAGCAAATTGACCATCTGGAGACCAAATCCCCGACTGTTAGATGCAATGTTATCTTCATGGAAACCTACGCCATTATCCTCGTATACGATCGTTACTGTTTCGTTCTCAAAGAATGCTTGGATCTTGATCTTTCGATTTTCCCGCCCTGTGAAGGCATGTTTCATGGAATTCGTGATAAATTCATTTAAAATAATTCCGAGTGGGGTCAATTGCTTAATTGAAAGCGATACATCATAAATGTCAGTCTCAATTTGTATGGGGCTTGTTGATGGAAAAATCCCAACAATATCAGCAGTGAGGGTAGGTAAATATTCCTTTAAGTTTAGTGATTGAAGCATCTCTTCATTTCTGTAAAGTTTATCGTATAATGTCATCATACTTCGCACTCTACCGGCTGCATCAATCAGACTGTCCTTTGCTTCAATCGAGGAAGCTTCGCTAGATTGCATTTGCAATAAAGAGAAGATGGTAAACATATTGTTTTTAACTCGATGGTGAATCTCTTTCAGAATGTAATCATTTTCCTTGAGAAGACCTTCCATTTTGAGATTGTTTTTCCTTTCCTCGGTGACATCGCGTAAAATCGCGGTTAGTATGATCTCGTTGTCAATTTGTGACTTTGAGATGGCCGCTTCGATGGGAAACTCTTCACCATTCGACCGAACTCCGCGAATTTTCCCATGTGTTTTACCTCGATAATTTGGTGAGGCAGTTAGAATGAATCTCCTTAGGATCTCATCGTGTTTATTTTGTACATCCGTCGGTAGAATTTTTTTTAACGATTTCCCCAACATTTCCGAAGCATGATAACCAAACATTTGTTCCGCTGCATGATTGAAAATGATGACGCGAAATTCAGAATCTAAGCTTATGATCGCATCCATAGCTGAATCAATGATTTCTGATAAGTGAACACTTTGTATTTCTTTTTGAGTAACCATTGCTATATTTTCATAACATTTAAAAAATTTAAATATTATGTAAAGCTAATTTCTTTTCGTCGAAAGAAGGCCCTTTTCTCAGATTTGATCTCTTCCTTTAAAAAAAATGTAAATTGTAGAAAAAAAAATGTTTTACAAAAAAAGATTCGGGTTTATTATATAACGATCGTTTTAAAATAAATTTGAGGGATTATACCAAAGATTTCCGAAATGGCAAA
>NZ_RQGD01000031.1 GCF_004770745.1 Leptospira ognonensis
CGGTTTCGATAAAACGAAGGTTTTCTTCCAAAAGTTCCTGCCCAAAGGTGACCTTTAAAAACTCTCGAAACCGACCGGCTATATCATCCGAAAACCAATCTCCGTCTAACACTGGAATCACATTGTCGTCATCGGCGTGGAAGCTTGTTTTAGGAACCCTTTTAAGATAGTCTTCAATTGTATCTCCTGCATTTGCAAGGATGAGCCCAGGTTCATCGAGGGAATAGCGTCCGAACATACAGCCAACAGAGTAAGAAATAAAGTCGCGCATATCCTTTGCTAGTTCAGCGCGAGCAAGTGTGATTTGTTCCTCTGGCACTTCGGGTTGCAACTCGCCTTCGAGTTCGTAGGCGGCAATGAAAAGTCGGTTGTTCTCTGTCTCCAACTCCTGCATCATGCGTATGGCGGAAGTGCAATGTCTCTCCCAGTTCTGCCAACTGGCCGATAGCGTCCCACCTTTGAGCCCAGGCCGAAGTAAGGGCAAGTCGCGGAAATCCCAAGAGGTCTCGAAGTTGTCCCAATCGGTACGAGCGAGTGAAACGGCTTGAAAAGTCCTTTCTGAGACTTTTGAGGACAACTCTAATTCTTCAATCAATGGAATCTTAATGATATCGCCGACTTTGAAATCTACACCAGGTGATAAGGCTTTCAGGAACTCCTCACCAATGGCACTATTTATCAATGCCATGTAGTAATCCGTATTCTTGCTGGCGAATGCTTTTGCTCCCTTAGAATCGAAAAGAAATCCCTCATCTGAATGTCTAACGGATATCCGACTTATGCTAAGTGCTGACCAAGTAATACCGGCACGAAAAGCATAATCCCCATTGTAGTTGTGTGAGCGAATACGCCCCGTTTCCTCGTCCTGATATGTCCTTACTCGAACCCCGTTATTTTCCCAATCCACTACCAGCTCATTGTTGCCGTACCATTTTCGATAGTCCCCGCCTTTATTGTACGGAAACCACCTGCCAAGAGATTGCATTTCTTCAGGAGAACCAGTTTGAGTGAAGCAAATCCGACTTAAAGAAACCTCATTCCATTTGCGAAGAAAGAGACTGTTGTTCCCGGTTGCCATACCCTCCCTTGATGTAATCTCTGAGCCCAATGGAGGCAGTAAATTAAAGTGCTTTCGACATTTATCCGAAAGCCAATATGCAATGATGTAATCAGGAATGTGTAGGAAATCTTCTGAAACACAGGAATACGAAGGATATGTTTCTCGATCAAAAAAACGGCGACTAAGAACTTCGTTGGAAGTTACCTCACTTGTATTGGTGAAAAGTCTCTTAAATGTTCCATGGGTTTTAGAATCTGCCACGCTGTGCAGGACGAATGAGACGCTTCCAAAGTCTGCACCCCAGACGCCTCTACCTGCGTGAACCAAGGAGGAAATATGCGTTTCAAAAAGCAGTGTTTTCCTCAATCTTACGAAAGAGTCAGAACCTAAAAATATCCAGTTTGGCATCGTTATCATCGCCACGAAACCTCGTTTCAGAACCAGTAAAATGTTTCTCTGGATGAAGGCTGCGTATAGGTCGTATCGACCAGGCGAATAATTCTTTGCAATGAACTCCTTGACGATTGTAATGAAGAACCCACTCCCCATATACGGCGGATTCGCTACGACGACGTGATACCGTTGAGTGAGTATCTCTGCTTGCTCGAGAACACGCAGAACCTTCAAGTGTGTTTCGCGTAAGAAAAGTTGACCGCTAAGGTCCTTCGCCTCGATGGCGTGGCGGGCGTCCGTTATTGCCTGTTTGTCGAGGCACGGCTGGATGAGCGAGCCGAAGTTCTTCGCCTCCTCGAACTGGTGGAGCAGCTGTATTACGGGCTGATTAAAGAGGTCGTCGAGATTGAGCGCTTTGATGTACTCACGAAGTTCTTTTTCTGCAAACTTAACGTTTTCTAGCACACAGATATTTGGTTTGATGGCTTTTGTAAAAAAACGCCGCTGCTTTGCCCGGGCCTTCATTGTTAAAGCAAATGCGGCAAGTTCTCCGGCACGCTGATCTATCTCTACACCATACAAGTTATAGGTGAGGATCTTTTCTGGGATTTCGCTTGGCTCTGCACCAGTTTCTTCGTAAATCAGATACAACAAATCAAATGCATAGGTGAGCATATGACCGCTACCCACAGCAGGATCAAGCAAACGGATCTCTTCTGGTTTGGAAACTTTGAGAAAATCAGTCTCCGAATCGCCTTCGATGTAGTACGGCATATGTTCACGGAGTTTAGAACTGGGATGGTTTAAGAGCCACAGCCTACCGAGCGAGTTTTCAACAAGATAACGCACTATCCAGTGAGGAGTAAAAAGTTGGGTAACCGCAGGAATATCTTCTGTTGGCACGGCACTTTTGCGCGCCATCACGGCATCTTTCTTTTCAGAAATATAAAACTGATACAACCAACCGATCACCTCCACATCTTGGCACGCCTCAGGTGTCATCGCCTCACGTGTATAAGCAAGGATACTATTACCAGAAAGCAAATCCTCTGGCATCAAGAGCTCTGTATAGTCAGCAATTCGCTCAAAGAGAAAGGGCATCGCTCGGTGGAAATCGTTACAGGCCGCTACAATTAACAATCTATAGGCTTCTTGCTGTGGGTCGCGACTCGTTGTCGTGCCAGCAAGTAGAGATAAGATATTCTTTCTGATCGGTTCGGCCACCATCTCGGCATCGATATGACCCGCCTTGGCTTCCGCTAAAATTTCTGGTTGGAATTGGCCTTCATCTGCCGGGGAGATGATCCGAATTCGATTGTATCCATTCACATCCATAAAGCGGAGGGCACAAAATCGATTGAACCAGGTATAGGCGACAGCCTCAATGAGAGATGCCTCATTCGACAAGGCGATCTTTTCTTCCAATGTTTTGACCGCTTCCGGATTTTCTCTTCTTGCAAGACTATCTTTGGACAAAACTAATTTCAGTTTTGTCTTCACTTGGTCCATCAGGCTTCGGCGTGCTAACTGAGCGAAGTTTTTGAGTTTGGAGGTGTCCATAGTTTAAATTTGCACCTTGTTGCCTTTTCCAATTTCAGTCATGAGTGATGCCTTCATCACTTGCAGATACTCATCCACGTCAGATTCAAGAGATAGAATCGCCTTCGGGAAAGAAAAAGGAAGGGAACGGATATTTTTGATCACGATTTGCGGTGTTGACGCTCCAGTTTCCGCACCTGAAAGCATTGAATTAATAATGGACTGGAAGTCATACTCTTCAAACTTTCGAACCGAATCCCGTATCACGGGAATGAGCGAAATTCCCTCTAGCGATTTAGCGAATTCTGAGAATTTAGCCTCTGCCGCTTTCTTTTTTTCTTCTCCCACTTTCGCAAAGTCTTCCAGATGTGTTAGTTTGTCTTTCAGCTCCGTAACAAAGCCGTTTGCTTTGGTAAATTCCTGAGCGAGGCGAACTTTTAAAGTATCTTGGAGAACATCTAGGTTTGTTTTGATCAATTGGATTTTATTTCCCTTAAAACACTCCTGATCGTTAATCAGATCCGATAACAGTTTCACTTCAGGTGCTTTTAAATCGGTAAAATTTGGTTCATTCGATTTTAGAAAGGAAATAGCTGAATCAAAAATCCCTTTTTGGGAACCATTCAAAAAAGTTTTGATAGGCGTCAGAACCTTTTCTTTGAGATCTAACAACTCATTTTCCGCAGAGGATAGATCTGTTATGTACCAGGAAGAAGGCTTGATCGACACCTCCTTGATCTTTGACGCTGCAGATACAAGCAAAGGATGGAATGGATATTGTGAAGTTGTTTTTACTATACCTTCAACGTCTGTGGCTAAACTTTGCATAGCAACACTTGTGTCCTTTGCAAGAGCTTTTGCGTCACTGCTGACTGCTGGTTTATCAAAGAAGTCATGGTAAAAACTTTTCAATGACTTCAACTGAGAACCAGTCACCTCTACCAAAGGATCAAGTATCAGATTGCTATATCCATGGGAATTCAGCAGGGCTTTCTCTAAGGCGGAATCTTCTAATGAATTGGAATCTTGGCGTACGTCAATTTTTCCTCTGACACAAATTTCGGCGAGGGTTACAATCACTGCCGCCTGACTCCATCCATATGGCTTTTTTTCAAATTTTTCAATGAGAGATTTTAAAGTTGTTCTGACTCCGCTTGCATGATTGAGTTTAATTTGAGAAAGTAGTTCTTGTTCCGACTCATGCAGATGAGACTCCGATTCCAAATTCCGATTGGCAGATGAAAATACCGACTTAATCGTTTCCTCTTTGTATTCAATGGAACGGAGCATTCGGAGATTGGGATATGCTTTTGAGATCAAATGATCAAATCCTTTCGTGATTCTTGCCTGTCCATCTTCTGAAGAAACATCAAAGACCGTTCCTGCAACGGCAAGTTTTGCTTTCCCAAGTAAGACTTTCAAACGTGCCTCAATGTCTCGGTATCTATCTTGATTCTGATGAGCTTTATCATTGAGGATTCGTTTCACTGTCTCTGCTTGCGTTTTCGAAATATTTTGTCTCACATATTTTTCAGTTCTCTTATACATCATCAGATCACGCACAATGCGGTCATCAGTTGGCATGAGTACGAGAAGCTCATCTTTACCACTATTCTGAAGGATGAGCACATTTTCATTATTGGCATTTTCATTGAATGGACTGATCACATGAATCGCGAGTTCAAATTCACGGCCATGCACTTTATCATCTAACTTTCTCGAATATGGATAATCTTGGCCATTCAATGAATAGCGGATCTTCTTATTTTTAATGATTTGATCGAAAATTATTTTTTCCATCTCTTGTGAAATATCTGTCGTATCTACATCGGTGCTCTTGATCTCTTCTTCTACATCTTTTTCCTCATCCGTAAGGAACTCAAAGAGCTCACCCGTGCGTTGAATGTAAGTTTGTTGCTCTAAGATGCTTAGCGCTTCCTCTACATTTTTTTTATGTTTAGGAAGATCCATCTTGAATTCCGAAATCATAAGTACACAAATATTTCGAATGGTCGGCTTGAATTCTTTTACATACTTAACTAAAAAAAGAGTTTTTAAGACACTGACTGCAAAAGTAGAACCCAAGTCTTTCTCCGCTTGTATGATGGCTCTTTGTATATTTGATTTTAAAGATGTTCGAATCCCCTCAAACATCAAATCAAACGTTGCCAATTGGCCCAGACTGTTTTTGGAGATTCGAATCGCAACTTGCTGGAATACTCCAAGCATAGAACGTTCACCAACTGAGCTATGTTTTCCTTCAAAAGCATTGTGAAGCGATAACTCTTGGATGGCACTTTGAAATAACTGAAATTGGTAAGGAATAAATGGATAACAATGGATGAAGTTGTCCTTATCGGTGAAATTAGGATATTCACGAGAGGAATCAGCAAAATCAAAAAGCGTTTTAAGATTATTTACCTCCTCCTTATAGATATCAGCGAGCTCCCGAATCCCTTTTTCATTTTTGAGAAGAAGTCGCTTTTGGATCACGACTTCCACATTCGCACTCGTTAGCTTCAGCCTGCTTGCAAATCTGGCCTGAATTTTTGAAAAATCGTTACTCTGATTCGTCGTCATATCGCCAACGACAGTCGCCATGTCCTCTTGGGCTGTTACCAAAATCCAAGCTCTACCGCGGCATTTTGTAGCAAGGCTTTCAGCAATCGTCTGCAAGTTGGTCATTAATTTTTTATTTTCTGCAATGTATTGACCCACTTCATCAACAAAGAAATTTAATCTAAAATTTGATGGTTGTTTATCTAAATATCGTTTTACATTCTCTGCAAAATCCTCGATTGATAGCTTAAATTGCGTTCGGTATTTTTCTAATATTCCATGTGCTAAGGTTTCACTTTCGCCAGTGACATCGGCATATGCTTTGGCAATATTATTGACTTCTAATAATGATTGTTCACGTCCCTTAACCCAAGTAAATTTAGAAAATTTTCCAAAGGATGTTTGAAACTTTTCATACAAACCTTTTTCATCTAAGTCCCGTTCAAACTGAGCAATATAACTTTGTTTGCCATAATAACCAAACATTTCATCAAACACTTTGACGAAAACAGCAAGCAAGGCGTCTGTTTGTGTTTTGCTGATCACATCTGCTTTTTGATCTATATTAAAGAGAATGCTTTTCGAAGGAATCGCAACAGCTCGCTGGATGCTTGCGCGCAAAATTTCGTTATCCTTAACTTTACTGAGAAATATATCCCCCGTTTTTTGATTCTCTATTTCCCTATTTTCCAAGAGTAGAGCTAGCATCTTCAGAAGGTGCGATTTCCCCGATCCGAAAAATCCGGAGATCCACACACCGTTTGCGACCTTTGGATCAATGTATGCATCCAAAAAATCTTCCAATCGTTGCTCAACCTGATTGGTGAGGATGTATTCATCAATTTCTGTCCGAAGGCTTGCCTGATCATCTGCCTTGATTACACCTTCAATGGGCCGATCGACGGGCTTCTCAAAAATATTTTGTAATGTAATAGCCATCGTTATCTTCTCTCCTAAATTTCGCAGTGAAATATATTAAATGCTCTATAGTATTTATCATCATGGAGCTTTCCAAACAAATCTAAGGAAGCTCCACTCTCTACCGAATGGGTGTAGTTTCCAGGGAAAAACATAACTGTTGGCTTTTCCTTTGCCGTACTTTGCAAGTTATTTAAAACGTTATGCGATCTAATGTAAGGAAAGACTTCCCCTACTCCAGTCAAAAATAACACTTGATACTCGACATTTTGAATTTTTTTCGCGATGGCAGGGATCAGATTCGTTTCAGAATCTAAAACTCCCTGCAAGAGTTCTTTCAGTTGATCCTTTGAGATCGTTTCTTCAACTTCAAATATTTGATTCAAAATCTCTCTTTCTTTAAGAATCTCAATGGAGAGATCATATAAGTTGACCTCCAAAACGGCAATTCCGGTAGACTGAAGACTATTTAACAACTGCTTTTGAAGGAGTCCCATACCTGAAAATTCATTTTGATTGAATGGGCAAATATAAAATGGTATCTCATTGCCTAGACCTTGCATTTTGAGAAACCTTTCGCTCGAAATAACCGCCAATAGATGATTGAATTTTTCTTGTAATTTAATGCTCATAGAACCATTGCCTTAACATCAGATTCGAAAATCGGGAAATACATCACTTCGTTTGCCTTTCTACCGAACATAAATTTCGCAAATTGCTGAGAAGGTTGCGCGGGAATGATATTTCCTTTTTCTGTCAAAAGGCCAACCTCTCGCATCAAACTAAATAAAACTTGCCTGATTTTTTTACGCGTAGTCTCTTGTAGAAAATCTAACTCAGGATGAAAGACGGCTTTTGCAAACACAAAGGCATCAAAATCTGCATATGTTAAACGAAGGTTTAATGCCAGAAACTTCTCACGCAAAACCTCAGTGCTAAACTCTCCAATCAGAGAGTACCTTCTACAAATCGCGATCCAAAGAAGATACTTTTGGTCGATGGATGACGCCTCTGCAAGAAATTCAAGTTCCGTCATATCAAATGTAATTAGCCTTCCTAAAATCTCTCGTGACAGTCTTTTTGAAGAAGATTGCATCCGAGTTTGCAAGAGATTTTGTTTCGAGACCTCTAATGCTACCTCTTCCCAATCCTTTAATTTTAAATAGAGATTCGCAATACTGACAGACTCGTTCAAAAAGACTCGATTTACGGAAAATGAAAGTTTGTATTTTTCGTATTTCATTTTATGGCTGTAAAAATTGAGTATTTCAGAGAGACTGCCAGACGCGCCATACGAAAACAATCCACCGGTAGACAAAAACTTAGCTCGAATTAGCATACTTTATTCTTCAATAAATCTTTCAAGAGTAGTCTCGTACGTTCATCTGCTAAGTAGAAAAATGAGCCCACGACTCAACTCGGGAAACGATTTTTCGCGCACAAACCTTCCTAATAGATCTAAAAACTCGTCCTCCTTATTCGGATCTAAAAAGCCAAATTCAATTGCGATTTCTCGATCAAAATAGTTCATTTTTAGCCATTCTAGATCCTCAATCCACTTTTTGATTGAGTTCTGCATTTTATGATTATTGTTTCCATATAAAACCAAAAACTGTAGATGATAGGCGACGTCTCGAAGACCTAAATCGATATCACAGACAGCTTGCGAAAGCTTTTCTTGTCTTACATATTTATTTGATTTCATATCTGCAGAATATCCATACCGAGATTTCAGGAGGGACTCTGGATTCAGCTGGGGAAGTCCCGAATTATTATAATATTTTGATTTTACATTCAAGTTAAGAGTCGGCCATTTAAACCCATGTTTTGCTATCAATTTCATGCCCGAATGTTTGTTTGTAACACCATCATCTTCAAAATGAATCGGCCTGATTCCAGCTAGTAACATCGATCTAAATTCATCGACAGTAATTATAGTTATGTTTAACGCCCTTTCCTTCCCTAAAAGCTGCGTAAGTCGTAAATCTTCTTTGAAGGAATCCGCAACAATAATAAACCTTGGATCACGATCTAAATCAACAAGCCGTCCAGAATGAGCAGCGATTAAGGGAGAAATAAATCGTGTTTCTGGTAAACTTAACCCGTTATCGAGAAGAATAAAATTCTGATTATTAAATAACGTATCCTGATTCGCATATTCTTCATAAGTTAAATCAAATGACAGATACTCCTTGTAGACAGCCCGTGCCGACTCGTAGGCTGGATTTTGCCTGGCAGAGTGTTTACTGGCTATTGATTTCTTAGTCATAAACTTACTAATCTCCTACTATCCACCTCCCTACCCCAGATCCTCAACTAAGATCTGTTCCAAATCTAAATCCTTCACCTTAACCAACTTTGCAATCCGCTTTGCATGATTTTGCACCACCTTCTCAAAGTATGTTCTCGCAAAACGTGCATTTCCAAATCCGGTTTGGCGTCTTTCTCTGTCAAAGATGGGCGCAAGGCGAGGAATCACGTCAGGGTGTAAAGTGTATTCCGCTTCACTGGCAATGTATCGGAAAATCTCGACCAACGCCTCTGCGTCATACGGCTCAAACACGAGCTCCCTTGAAAATCTGGATTTCATACCTTCGTTAGTTTGTAGGAACTTGTCAATGTCTTTTGCATAGCCTGCAATGATGACAACGAGCCTGTCCCTCTCATCTTCCATCCGTTTGATGAGACAATCAACCGCCTCCGGGCCGAAATCCCCATCACTCCCCGATCTTGTGAGGGAATATGCCTCATCTATAAACAAAACGCCGTCTAAGGCATCATCGATCACTTCACTTGTTTTTTCGCTCGTTTCCCCAACATAACGTCCAATCAGTTCAGGCCGACTGACTTCAACAACGTGGCCGCTTTTTAGAATTCCAAGTATGCCTAACACCTCGCCATAGATGCGTGCAACTGTCGTTTTTCCTGTTCCAGGTGGCCCTTTAAAAATGGTATGCAGTGAGATACCTCTCACTTTAAAGCCAGCACGTTCCCTCCGTTTTTGCACTTCTAAGAAATCAACAAGGTCTTCCAATTGTGTGGCAACTGATCCCATCCCAGGCATCGCCCGAAGTTCGGCTAACTTGTCCTGGTAGGTCGGCATTTTTCTTGTTGGTTTCGTTTTACGCTTCTGCTGGGTTTTACGAGTCAGATTGGCCTCAGATTTAACAGAGGCCGATACCACTTGTGTTTTGCGCTCAGGTATGAGTCCCTCGTATTTGCTCTGACCAACAGGCTCTACTTCAATTCCGAAAATCCTTGTCGGACCAAAAAGTTTGTTTCGATATGCAATCACATAGATCATAGACAAAGGCATAAAGCAAATGATCAAATAGAGGCGGTAAAGTGGGTGATTCCAAATTGTCTTAAAGATGGACTTTTCTTCATTTTTAGGCTCTCTCTGTTGGTAGTTCATTTTGTTATCCTTGCTATTTAAGCAATGTTAATCATTTTACTTGTACTTGAAGTATGGGACAAATTTGTTCCAAGTTCGCAATTTTTTCTGGAATCAAAAATTTCTCCAGATCATGCCGGCGGTTACACGATTATACCCCCGCCACTTTGCATTTTTGAGAACTGTGTTGGAATTAAGCATTTCCTCATAAAGAGCTTCCTCTTCCAAAATGTTTTTCTCTGGAAAAGGTTTAAGTGGGTCTACCAACAAACCTGGGTTTTCTGGATCAAAATGTGTATTCCAAACTAAGATCCCTGTTTTTGGCGAAATACAAAACGGTTCCCAAATTTTGCATTGATAGTTAACCTTACCCGCGACCGACTTAACACAGGTATCGTAACTTGAAATTTCAAAATCTCGATACATTCTTCCTCGGCATTTGTAAATCATCCCATGCCTTGTCTGATAACGCCCCTTTGTTGCCTCCGATTGCCATACTTTACACTTTTCCTGAGAACCACATTGCATCATATGGTTGCCAGGATACCAACCTTTGCGTTCGTAATAAACAAGGTCTGGCTCCGAGTAAGTTATCATTTTTTCTTTTTTGGGAACACTGTGATCTGTCCAAAATTGAATCGCAAATGCGGCAGGTAAGAGAAACATCCCTAGCAACACAACTGCCTTAAAATATAGAATAACGAAAATTTTTACAATTCCGAACATTGCTTACTCCTCCCACTTACATTCCCAAGAAAAGACTCCGTTTTCAGATACAGGAGAAAACTTCTTCCAAAGCACGATCTCCATATCATTGTCATAGATTCGCTTCCAAGGAAATAAAAACCGAATCCCTTCCACAATTCCATTTTTTTGAATCACAGTAAAACACGCGTTCCAGAGTCCACTCCAATTTCTCATATTAGATCCTCCTAAACCACTCATTCCAAAAAGGGATGCGATCGAACTGTTTCCGAAACAACAGCTTCCACTCAAATAGTGCGAGTTGTAGTTGCGCTCCCCATGCTATGTCATCATCTACCATACCTAGGACAATTAAGCGCCCCACCTTACGAAAATAGCAGACGAGGACATCTGGATGTTTGTTATTTTTGGTCATACTTTCATCTGTTCCGATGACTAAGGTAATGATCTCACCATCTCCCATCATACGTAGTGCCCCCGCAAACAAAGGCGAAAGTGTGCGGCGTTTGACGATGGGCTGAGAAGTAAACCGAGGAGGGATCTCACCCTTCGGATAACCTCCAATCACAGTGTTCGGCACATATTCAAATTTTACTTTTTTCTTCTTTTGCCAAAAAAGATTCATATAACTCTCCCCAAATAAAAAAGACTGAGGATGAAACATCGACAGTCTTAACACTTGTTTTTAGGGCGACCTAGACTTTTTCATCTGGTCGCTATGTCCCACTTAGACTCCGAGGGTTCCATTTTGTTCTCAAAAAATTGAATAAATTTATTGTTTTTTATAATTTTTTTCAAAGTCTGCATATACATTCGCCTTACATAACGAGGATACAAGCATCCTAGCATGAAGCTCGGACAAAACTCCCCTACTCCCGAAAAAACCTTACCGACTGGCTCCTCCTTCTCTGATTCCTTAACCGGAAGCCTACGAAACGGTGCTACCGAGCCCAACAATTCAGCCTAACGCATAACGATCTTCTCCAGAAGACCAAATATTTCTATACAAATTCCATGAGCCTCCAACAGATTACAAATTAGGATTCGTACTCCCCGATGCTCATCCATTGTACTTTTAAACTTAGAAAAGAGTTAAGATCACTCAAATCCGATAGTCAAAACATCAGAAGATCAGGATCGTTTCTAGACTTTTGGTATGCCAATTTAATCACCATTGGCAGACGGAAATGTGTACTTTTCGCAAATGAAGAAACTCTCCTTCATTTTCTGATTCCTGGGACCAAACAAGCTGAGATACAAAACCTACCCGACCTCTTTCGGAGGCACCTAATTAAGCTCTTAAAGCATGAGGAAATCCCAGATCCAATGATCGAGGCAATCAAGAAAGAATCCCTGGATTTTCAGATCTGCGGTGCGACCAATCGTAGCGTTCTCGGTTCCATGAATGATATCGCAAAGAACTACAAAGGTATGATCCTTGAACAAGGAGGGATAGATATAGCAGACATCTCATCGATTATATGCGAACTAAACCGTATGCCCATGACTGCCATCGAGATGCAATTTCCTATCGATGCTTTTCGGGGTATGATGAGAAAACAGATGATACACTTGATTTGAAATTTAACTTTAAGATTGAATGGCCTGCGCAAGCGATCTAAGCGGAAGCCCAGGTACGCCGGCGTACTTTTTCGCGCTCCAGGAAATTCTGTTCAAAAACAAAAAGGTGCTTGCGAGATTTAGTACAGAGATTCTTTGTACTTTCAATGAAGATAATTACTGTTGCCAATATCAAAGGAGGAACTTCCAAATCAACGACCGCGATCCATCTGGCACTCGCACTTTCTAGACGCGGGAAAACTCTTGCTGTTGATATGGACGCACAAGCGGATCTTTCCGACTTTTTTTTCGCAGAAGAACCTGTGGAGTTTTTTGATTCTGGCAATTCACTAACTGTTCTTACCGCCGAGACCACTTTGGAAGAGTCTGTGAAAGAGTCTCACTCTGTGGATGTGCTCCCTGCGATCATCGAACTCTCTGATCTTGGCCATCTAGCCTCGAAAGATTTTTCCATCATTCCTAGGCTGAAAAACATCTTACAAAAAACTAAATACGATTACGTTGTCATAGACACACCCGGATCTGGATCAGCAGAAAACATCACTTCCTATTTACCAGCTCATGTAGTATTGATACCCGTGACTCCTTCCAAATGGGCAGTAAGAACAGTTGCTCAGGTTCGTAAAAAAATTGAAGAAGCAGAAAGATTTGATCCAACTGCGAAGAAAAAATCCATTTTTATTTTACCTTCTCAATGGGGCACATCGCAGAAGCAGTCTGATCTTTTGGAAAAACTAAACGGGATTAAAAACCTAAAGATCTTTGACCCGATCTTAAAAAACGACGGGATCAAGGACCGAACGGAGACTGGCAAACCTTTACAAGAAGGGTCTGCACCCTGGAAATCGTTTGAAGCCCTTGCAGATAAATTGGCATAAAGTACGCCAGCGTACCTTGGAGTTATTATGAAAGGAAAATCGAATTTTGATCCATCATCCATTCTTTCCCGAGCAGGAGAAAGAAGTGCAAGTCCGAACGTATTTTTAAATACAAACGGCACGACCCAGCACAACACCATCGATATTCCGGTTTCAGAAATCACAGTCAAAGAAAATCCCAGAAAACAATTCAATGATATTACGATCAGGGAACTTGCCGAGTCCATCTCCGCTTATGGCCTTTTGCAACCCATTGTCGTCAGAAAGAAGGACGGCAAGTACGAGCTCATCAACGGAGAAAGACGGCTTCGTGCTCATCTTTTATTAAAGAGAAAAACGATCATCGCCATCATTAAAAATGTAGAGCAACTAGATCCATCCAAACTTCCCGAGATCAAATTGATTGAAAACCTACAAAGAGAAGATTTGCGAGATGCAGACTTAGCTTTGTCACTGAGTGAATTGAAAAAACGTCATAATGAGACCAATGAACAATTGGCTAAGCGTTTGAACAAATCAGCCCAGTGGATCAAAATGAAAATCACACATGCCGAAGTCTTAAAAGAAGGGCAGGGAAGTGCCAAGCTTCCAGACCAAGATGTATTGAGTGAAATTCCAACAAGTCTATTTACGGAACTTGCGCCACTCGAGAAAGCAGGAAGACAAAAAGCGCTGAACTTTCTCGTTGCGACAAAAACAAAGACCGGTGAATTTCCTGCACGTGCAGATTTTCGTGAGTTTGTCCGACCACTAAAGGTCACAAATCCCAAGAAGGCAAAACCAAAATCCGTTTCTCTTGATTCTCTCAAAGCTGAACTAAACAAAGTGAAACAAAAGATCACCGAATTGCAATACCGGAAGCAAGAAATTGAAGATGCGATCAAAAAGGCCAAACGATCCTAAAAAACGGGATCTGTTTTTGTACGGGCAGTTAAAATAAATGCCCAATTTTTTTCTCTAGGAAAATAAAAAAAAGTGGTACCCAAAATCGGTACCTGCTATATTGTGAATACAAATCTCTAACCAGATTTTCTTCTCTTTTCGTTGGGGGATTGTGAGAGATTCCCCAACGACTCATTTCCCCCTCCTAATCTAATACGCAAATAATCAGAAATATGTCTCTTTAGGAATTGACAGAATTTTCCCTCTGTCGTTTCATCGGTACCAAGACTTTCTGACACGGATCGTCTTCTGGCTCTCTCACATTGCCAGCTTAGAAGAAAATCTGGAATCCAAAACGTTCCAGTTAACGCCAAACTTTTTTACAACGCCGTAGGCATGTCTTTCGGCAGAGTAGGGGAGTGAGGTGCGGCAAAAAATATAAACATCTGCTTTGGCCGAAGGCGTGTCCGGATGGGATTGGAACCTAAAAATGAAAACAAACCGAACAGGCATTTGGATTCCTGTGTGGATCGAACGATTGCGCTTATCCCACAGCCAAACAAAACTACTCGCGGAGATTGTATCTCTGCATGAAAAGGGCGGGTGCTTTGCATCCAATAATTACTTTGCAGAAGTGATCGGCCTAAAAAGTGACACGGTCTCAAGACTGATTGCAGAACTAAAAAAGAAAGGGATCATAAAACAAACTGGCTTCGATGGCCGAAGAAGATTCCTAACACCAATTTTGGGAACGCCTCAGAAAGAACAAGCCTTGGAAAAAAATCCTAGTCTCAAAGAAATGGACGAGATAAAAATCCAACGAAGACCTGGAACAAAATCCAATGCTGCCTCTGTAATTTCTGTCACCCCTCTTAAGAGTACATTAGAGGTACATAATAGATTACAAAAGAGCTGGGATTCTTTTTTGGAATGGAGCAAAGGCAAAGTCTCACCCACAACATGGGCCAGCCTAAAGGATTGCCAAACTCCCTCACATCTAACGGGGTCAGCTCAAGTGTATTGGAATCGTTGGAGTGCGGCTACAAGTTGATTGGATGGAAAAAGGAACCCGTTGTGCGAATTCACCTGATTTTACGGTAGATGATTAGAATTTTAGATTACATTCATTTCGAAGGTGTAGTCGGTTTTTCAGATATATTGCAGCTGTCCCGATCGGGTATAGAGGCAACTGATTAGAAGTAAATTATACCCAATAAGGTATAGTCTTTGAATAAGTAAAAATTGGGAAATTTATGGGAAAAGAAAGAATAGTAATTATTACGTGCCATGGTAGATGAGAAATGAGTCATTGTCTGTTCTGCACCAAACCAAGTGTGGCTGAATTTCATCCAATATGCGCAAACTTGATATTTGGTGAAGAGGAAGTTCCCGAATTCTCCATTCGTTTGGAAGATTTTAAAGAGATAGCGGAAAAAAATCTATCTTCGCGAATTTCGCTCACTGGTATGCAGTCAAAAATTTCCCTTGCGCTTGAAGACATAGGGGAAAATAAAGCAAAGCCTGCTCGTGTACACATTCAAACCGATTATATTTTGAGAGCACCTTCCGACGAATATCCAAACTTACCTGAAAACGAACATCTAACCATGCTCATGGCCAAACAATTCTCATTTGAGGTAGCTACATCTTCTCTTATACGACTCGCTTCCGGCGAATTGTGTCATTTAACAAAGAGATCTGATCGCAAAGATGGAATCAAATTGGCACAAGAGGATTTTTGCCAATTGACGGAGCGATTAACAGAAGATAAATATAAGGGATCTTACGAAAGCATCGCTCGTTGGATTAGAAGCAATACAACGGCGCCCGGTATTGACCTAGTTCGCTTTTTTGAATTGGTTTTATTCTCTTACTTAACGGGAAACTCAGATATGCATCTTAAAAACTTTTCCATTCAGACAGATCTGGATGGGCGGATTCGACTTGCTCCAGCTTATGATTTACTTTCGGTGCATATGATTTTACCGGAAGATAAGGAAGAAATGGCTTTAACGTTAAATGGGAAGAAAAATAAAATATCGACAAAAGACTGGGAAGAATTTGCAAATTCAATCACCCTCCCAACCAATGTATTCGAAAAAACGATGGAAGCATTTAAATCTAAGATACCGATTCTAATAAATCTTATTGAATCCTATCCCTTTACGGATTCTTTCCAGAAGAGGTATGTGCAACTTTTAAAGACTCGAATGAAAAAGATCTGACGATCAAAGGAATTGCTGAACGGAAACAAACTAAAGTTTTAAGATTCGGTGTGCATGTTTTGTGCCTGCATCCATTGGATCAATAATCATATAAGACCTTCCATAGGCAGACTTATTATAGTAGATATCTAAGGAATACGCATCGTCTACTTTAGGCGATTGGAACTGCCTTTCTGTCGATTCGATGATCTCTGCGTATTCTGATCCCTCAGATAACAAACCATAGGTACCACGGCCGGCAAGAAAGAGAGGTTTACCTGATGTGAAGGAAATGAATTCGAGAAGGCTACGAATCCATAAATAAAAAAGTAGCTTTTCTTTTTTGCTCCAATGATAGAGAACAGAATAGAGCGGATTGATTGCAAAGGCAGAAAAGAATTCAGAGATTCCGAGAGACTTGATTTTTTGCGCTGAGTAGGTAAGTAAAAACATACCAACAATCTTTCCTGAGGTTTCATCTGCAATTCGATAGTTGAACAGATTGGGTCGTAAGATTTCCTTTGGTGCGATTGACAAACAAATGCCACCCATATCTCCATAATAGGAATCAATGAATGATTTGGAAGTATAGAGTTTGTATTTACGAAGCTTAGGTGCAGCATCGGCTTTGATCGTATGATCTAGCCATTTGGCTCGCTCCGCTTCCATTTTTCCTACACGCAAAAGACGATTCAAGGCAGCATCCAGGGAATTGATTTGGAGTGATTGTTTCTTTAAGGAAGAATAGGGGACTAGGATCTCCTTAAAATCTGAATCGCTACTATCAAATACAGATTTAATTTTCTGATTCTCTTTGAGTTCACCTACCAGTTTTTTACAAAATAATACGAGAGTATCAATTTGATACATCTGTAAGTTTTCAACGACTATATCCTGTAAAAGCTCTTCTCGGCCGCTTGCTATTTCTTCTCCTACGAGTTTAGAATGAATTAATATACTAATTGTGAGTGGGAATAAGCTTTCAAACCTGTCTGCATTTTTGGAGGCATAAAAAACAAGAAAGATGATCTGCCTTTCGAGATCCCAATTGGAAAATTTCACCTGGATCTCTTCTAATTGGTTGATTTGTTTTTCAATGTGCTTTATTGCTTTTTCGGTTTTTTCTTTAATGTTCTCATCGCTCGAAGTTGCAAGCGCACTTCGTTTCTCGGCAAGAGATGTCTTTAGTTCCAGGTGTTCTCTTCCCAGAATAGGGATGAGCTGGGAACATTGCCCATTCTCTTCATTAAGTGCCGCAATCAATTCGTGAAACAAATTTAGATTGATTGTGCTACGGATTATCTCTTCACCTTTAGTATCCTTACTTTCCTTTTTGGTGTCTTCCCATTCAAATCCGATTTCGTATGGTAGTGTAGGCAATGTATTGGCCGCAGAATAGCTATGGAACAATTCGCTAAGCGTTGTGGATTTGAAATTGCTAAAATGCATTCCGATTCCTCGTAGTACAGACATTAGCAATAATTTTTGGAATTGTGGATGGATGGAGTCAATATAGGCTACATCTTGTCTAGTCCAAGCCCTGTCGCGACCATCTACAATGTCTTTTTGGTAGTCAAAAACCTGATTTTTATTTTCAGGATATTGAGCAGAGTAGGCTTCCAGGAAGCTTGCAACTGTGAATCCTTTTTTCTTTTGTCCGCTAATATAATCAGACATATTGAGGTTAGAAGCAATCGATTCGATTAGATTTCGCGCGTTCTCTTCTTTAATAGATTCGTAATATTCGGCAAAATCAATATTTCCCCAATTGCCGCGAACCATCCAAAAAGGTCTGACGAAATTTGGGTGGTGCCCACCATTAGATTCAACATTTTCTATAAACCGCATTCTCTCTGTTTGGTCTAGGTTTACAAACTGTTCGATGTGCCAACCGTAAGTATATAATCCGCCTCTGTCGGGTAATAGTTGGATGAGTCGATCCAGTTCTGTAATATAAGATGGGCTCTGCTTTTTTAGTATCTTTTTTGCTATGAGCTCTGCTAAATAGATTCCTGCTCTTGTCGGAAGAGTGGTGCGTATCACTCGAGTGAATCCTAAAAGTTCAGAATACACCTGGAAGAGAGAATATCCAAGACCAAGTCTTTTGTAATAACTATGATGGAACGAGACTGGATACAATGAAAAGTTTGGCAGCTTTTTCTGGAAGTAGAGTTCATCCGGATAAGCGATGTGAAAGGCTTCTTCAAGTAACGGAAGTTCTAAAACGAGTTCTAAAATTTGGTTAGCTTCTAGTTTGCCAGACAGTTGGGAGAGAAATGGCAATACATTTCTCTTGATAAAGAAAAAGGCCATATAGTTGTTATATTGTAAATTTTTCCAATGCATTGCGTATTCGGTTTGAAAACTAGCATTGGATAACTTGCTCAATTCGATCCTAGCAACGGGACCACCAACGTATTTGGTTAGAATGATATCTCTAGCAAGCGATAGCCGGCCATTGGCGATGATATCGGATTCATAACTTGGAGAAGCTTGCACGTCAGAGAGAATCTTCCTAATGATATGGAATGCTGGAAAATGGGTCTTGGGCCAGCTTCTCCAATTCATGTCTAACCTGAGTCGTGGTAAGATTACATATTTCAAAAATGCAGCAGGAGAGAGTTTGGATTTTGCGACATCGATAAGCAGGGATATAATTGGAGTTAGTATCTTTTGGTCTCCATTGAATTTTCGGAGCGTATTTTCGAGGGCTGCTATTCCTTTGCCAGGATTTAACCAAGCTCTGTTCCCGTTTTCACAATAAGCAACAAACAAATCCTTTAGGCCAATTCTCTCCTTGCGGTTCTCATCAATTTCTGTGAGTGCGCGAAAAGGTAAAATTTGTTTTCTACTGACCCCTCTATTTTCGGCTTTTTGAACGTGAGAGCGGAACCTGCTAAACTCAGCGTACTCTTTGTCCAAAGCGACTTGATCATCGACGGTATTGATCAAATGAATCTCCTTCAGAAACTCACTATCGTCCTCCTCTTCACTTGTATTCGTTTCCTCCGTCATGATTTTGTATCTTTTGCTCCTTTCCAGATGTGAATCAATCCAATTCCCTTATTTTAATTTGATTCTAGTTCATGAATGGTTCTATCTCGGAAGATTTGATCCCGAATCGTTTCGCAAACAGATATATTGATTAATTATGGCGTCCGAGTCAGTTAACTTACATGATTCTGGCTTAGGAAAATCCGGTATCACAGAGTATTAATCTGCTCTAAAACCCGGGTCAATTTCGGCAGAAGTAGAAGAGGAACCCCTAGCATTTATGGTCAGGGAATCTATCAAACCCCCATCGTTTATGAATAGGGTAGGGGAGATACCCCCATCGTTTATGAGGGGACTACCCCCATCGTTTATGAGGGGACTACCCCCATCGTTTATGAGGGGACCACCCCCATCGTTTATGAGGGGTATAAAAGTACAATATTAAAAGTACTATCTGAAAAGGAAAACGAAGACAGCCCTGGACGGGCCATGATCCTAGAGAGGAAAAGGGAAAAGACCTAAGAGGGGCCTAGAAATTGATTTCGTGCGCTTCTGGAGGCCTCCTATATTGATTTCTTAACTTTATTTTGCGAATCACCCTGACCCGATTTTCCCCGACTTTGACCCCCTTCGTTTATGAGGGGGGTAGGGGCGCGAGAACCCCCATCGTTTTTGACTAGCGCAAGATAAGCAAACCCCATACACTTTTTTCCAATTTTCAGACGATGAATTGAAGAGAAAGGGAGGATTCTATAAACCTTTTTAATCAATATGAATCTGCCAAAAGACTCGAATAATTTATGTTACTTTAAGGATTGGTTTATGCGGGTAAGCGAGCCAGATTTTCCTACAGCTGTATGGAATTTGTCGCCGTTAGTCGTCAAGAAGGAGGAGGAAGATTCCTCCTCCCCTCTTACAGATCCTCCAACACTTTGGGATATTCTTTCTGCAAATTGCCTTTTAGAGATTCCAGAATTTGTTCCGCTGCAATCTCTTCCGCAAGTGTTGGTTTCAATTCTTTCTCTTTTTCTTGCATTTGAGTTCCTCCAAATGTAAATCGTATTTCATTCGCGGAATGCTAAATTCTAAAATCCATTTCAATTCTAAAATCATGCAATCTGCTCGTTCTTGTAAGTTCATCAGATACCTCTCATTGATTCCATGTCCAAAATGAGAGTAGGTGTCATTCCATTGCATGTTCGTACAGCAATTGCAATGATTAGGTGAATTAGGTGTTTTAGGTGCCCAAAAGGGTTAGGGAGGTCAAGAATCGATTTACCTGGTCTATTCCAAAAAAAACTGACACTTTCTCTCTCACTCTCCATTCAAATACAAGGAGTGATTATGATCACACAAAACTATTTGCAAAAGAATTGGGAAGAACTAACAGACGAGGACATGCTTGAGTGCAGTCGTTATTTACAGGCAACCATGGATGATGAAGAGATTGAGCCCGAGCCATATGATCCAGAACCAACGTTATGGGGCCAGGCCTATCTCGAGCATAGAGAAACATTAAAGAAAAATCTTATTCCGGTAGATACATCACGTGAACCTGTTTTCTTTCCAAAAGGATTGTTGAATCTATAGCGAGTGATAATGGATTTCTCTGGGACCTTGGATGTGATCCATAAGAGGTCCCGGTGATGAGGAAAAACTTCTTTCAAATACCGTTATACCCGCGCTCCTTGTTTCTTCTTTTTTAAGATAAACAGACAGCAATTAAATTTAAGTTTATACTTCTTTTCATAGTCCTTGATTAGGATTTCTCGTATTGGTATCCTGCTTCGAGGCCGATTCGCTATTGGTGTATCAGTCGAGAGGATAGGTAGAAAGGATCGTAGCATTTTTCCTGGATATTTTCTTTTGTGAATCCAATTGAGCATTACGAATACTTTGTGTCGGATTGAAGAATCTCGTTTTACCTGTGGGAATTTAGATTCAATCCTTCTATATATTCTCTTACTCATTTTGTGTCTAGCTTCAGAATTGAATCCAAATGAACACAATTCCCAAACGATTTTATCGAAGTTCATTCCCTTGGTTTCATCTTCTTTTCTCGCGCAATAACCAAGGTATTTTTTAATCTCTCCTTTCAACTTAGCCATCCAAACGTGAAGGCCATCTCTATCTTCAAAAGTTATCTTCCTTTTTTTGAACTTTGCTAATCTATTTAGGATGGAATCTTCGATGTGAGATCTGAGCTGAATCCGATATCTTGTCGGAATCCAAATTGCACAATGCAGGTGAGGATTGTAACTTCCATCAATGGCGTTCCCTTCGAAGGTAAAAAATGGGAGCTCCATTCCAGCGATAGTATTTTGAAAGTGAATTCTATTGAAATCTTTTAAGGCAATGCGAAGAGCCTCTTTCATCTCCTTTAAATCTGCGTTTCGTTGTCCTCTCTTGATCGTAATTGCGTAAGCGTGATAATTGATGCTCTTATACAAAATGTCTAATTCATAAATAAACTCTTTAAATTTGTTCCAAGTAATTCTCTCTGCTTTGTAGCGACATGTAAGTAAAGGATCTATATTTTCAAATTGTATCTTGCTTAATTTGTCCCACCTGCATGCAATATCCCTTACATTTTTCTTGTTAATCTTGTATTTTGAAGTAATCATTCTATCTCTCCTTAATTTTTGTTTGTCAGGGCATAGCTATGCATAGTAAGCCTTGCTCTGACAAATTTTTGTTTCGAGATGGTGACAACTGCTCCGAAGATCATAAGTCGTCGTCTCTAGGCATCTAACAGGCAGATGGAAATTGCTTTTTATCTGCCTCGCCTTGATAAAAATTCTAAAGAAAAAACGGATATCGGAAAAGAAATTGGCGATGTTTTTGAGGTTTTTTTAATAAATGCTGTACGAAAAAAAATTATGAATTTGAAAATTGTATGTAAGTTATTTCCTTCAAAAAAATTTTGGTAAAAGTGAATATCATGATTTATGAATGAGGTTTCATCCACAAATGATGCAATTGCTGTATGTGATCCTTCAAATCCGGATTTTCGATTTGGTAAAAGCCGGCTTTTGCTACTTTAAAAGTGATAAGAAGTGCCTCTTCACATAGCGCATTCTAGCTGATGCATTTGATCTGAGGTTGGCGGAAGATCTTCCGCGCTCTTTTGCTTCGATGCGAGTAGAGCATGGAGAGAGGTTAGTTTTGCCCGTATCTCTTCCAGCTCCTCACGGGAAAGTTGCAACCCGCCATACTGATAGGCGCGTTCGATTTTGGCTTGGAACTCATGGAGTGGATCTAGGGCGTCATACACTGGATAGGAGAGCGCCATTTTGCGATAAGCAAGCTGTTTCTCCGTCTCAATTCTATCGAGTAGTTTTTTGAACTCAGGATCTCGTTTGGACCATTGCGTAATGATCGTGACATTTAGAGAGAGAGCTTTCGAAACTTTGCGGAAGCTGAATCCTTGTTCGATTAATAGCAGTGCAGTTTCCTTTTGTAAGGAGACTTGGGGATAGGGTCTCATTGGTCTTGCTTTCATTCGTTTTGAATCTCTCCTTGGGTTATCAGTAAAATCGTAGAATGAAAATGGATATCGGAGAAGAAATTTTGGCAAAAAATTAGATTTTTAAAGTAGGGGAGAGGGCTTCCCGAGGATTAGGTATAATTTTGTTCTTATGGGATGTATGTAAAAAATGATTGTTTAAATGGTCATAATGGTAGATAATGAGTATTATAATGGTCAATAAAATTTGATCTCTGAAAAATGAAAAAAAGACGGGCCTACTCACGATTTGCAAAGGAAGCAGGAATGCTTCTTGGAAAAGAAATCCAATATGAAAGGAAAATTAAAAATTGGTCTGAACAAAATCTTGCCGAACGTGCCGGGATCTCTCGCACTACCTTACAAAAGATTGAGGCGGGAGATATGACCGTTGCTTTGGGACTCGTTTTTGAGACGGCAGCGGTTCTTGGTATTCCTTTGTTTGTTGAGGAAGATCCCTCCTTAACAAAATCCATTCGCCAAACATCAGAAAAACTCGCACTTCTCCCCAAACGAATCCGCTCGAAGAATAGGAAAGTAAAAGATGACTTCTAAAGAAGTCTACACTCGGATTTGGCCGGAAAACGAGGTAACTCCTGTTATTTGCGGAAGAATCGAGGAGGTATGAAGTAAAATTTTCTTCGACAGAGGATCATTACAATTCCTGCTGACACAGAAGGGTGCCATCGAGAAAGACTTCATTTCGAGTTTTAAATCCTAGATATTTTCTAGGCTATGTGAGAAAAGAGAAGCTTGAATTGAAAATGAATTGTAAAAGTGTTCGCTAGAACCTAGTCAGGCAGCTACTCACTACAGCGTTACCTTTAACTATTTATTTCTCGTATAATGATGTGCGACCGTACCCGATTGGAATGTTTTCGTACTAAGGAGGTTTAATTGAACACTCTCATCGAGCTTCCAGTTTTCAAATAGACGAGGTCCTTTTCCTGAAACAACCGGATGGACAACAATGTGATACTCATCTATTAAATGGTGCTCTGAAAGTTGACTCGCGAGGCTCAGACTGCCCACCAAAATATCTTTTCCTGTTTGTTTCTTTAAAGCGCTTACTTCATCTATGAGTTTTAAATTGGATAAACGGGTGTTTGTATCCTCTACTTGTTTCCAGGTGTTGGAATAAAGGATCTTCTCTAGGGATGTAAATATATGAGCAAACTCATTTATTTTTTCTGACATGGAATTGTCTCTCGCAACATCAGGCCAAAAAGGAACCATTAGCTCATAGGTAATCCGTCCGTAAAGGATTTGGCTGGCATTGCTTAGAAGGTTGGTAAAGTAATTGTGCAAGTCATCATCGGCTATTCCGTCCGTGTGACTGCAGTGTCCATCGATAGTGGTATTGATGCCAAAAACAACTTTTCTCATTTGCTTTTTTATAAGAGATGGAGATTAAAAGAAAAGTAATAAAATTTACTAAATTGAAATATAAAAAATGAGCGGAAGGGATTTAAACGAAACTTAAAGGCGGATCTTATCTCTACGAAGTTCTTTCCAAAATCCAAGCGGATTTGTCTCCTCTATTAGCATTGTCCACTGACTCTCGGCGTAGACGATGAAATCAATATCTTTGAAATGGCTAATCGCACTAGAAACCAACTTCATTCTCATCCAATAAATTTCTGGATTCGTTTTCTCTAATGAAAGATCTGGCTCGTCTTTAAGTATGATTGCAAGGTCAATATCTGACCAGTCCGTATCTTCGTTTCTTGCGAAACTTCCAAATAAATAAGCACACGAGAAACCAGGGATCATTTCAATAGAAGATTTTAGATGCATGAGATAGGATTCTCTGTCTAAGCCTTCAAATCTTACTCTCGGTTTGGAATGGGTTAACGCGTTCATGGTGTTTGGATGTGTGAGCGTACAAAATTTAAAATGATCATGGATTGATCCATCGCATGCTTTGCCTGTGCCTGCGTAAAAGATTCAAAAGGAGCACCTTCTGGCAAGGAATCCGGGTATCTAGTAGGTATATAGAACAGATCCAATTCTTTGGCGATCGCTTCAATTTCCCCATTGATTTCAAGCTCCTGAGCAATTTTTCGCACCGAATGGGTTTTTACGATATCGAAACCTTTGAAAAAGCAAAATGCCTTCAATGCTTTCTCTGCCACCTGTTGAGCGATAAAGCAAGTTTGAGAGTAATGACCAGCCTCTAAGGAATGATTTCCCCATTCCCAATCATTTTCAGCTTGTCGAAACCAATCTAAATAGCGGTTGGAACCCATGGATGAATTCTTTCGCTTGTCCTTTCTTTTGCCAAGAAGAATAATCCGGATCGTAATTTCAGGATCTGAAGTCAGGCACGTTTTTCATAAAAGAGATCGCCGAAATGATGGGCATATGTTAGAATTTGAAAGCAAGCTCCAATGACTCAAAACAAATCCTTTCCATTCACTTTGACATTTATGGTGATTCCCATCGTGTCCAATTTAATTGCGGTTATCGCAAGTTTTGGACTGAATGACTTAATTTTTGTCCCTGAGGAAAGAGCTAGGTTTATCGGTTTTCTAAAAGTTGTACCATGGGCACTCGGGCTCATCAATGTATTGCCATTCACAGTTGCGGCAACATCTGTCCTATACTATCTTTATCCACTTATGAAAGAATTAAGGGATTTTGAAAAAGTAAATTTCTTAGATGACCGAGCGGCAAATAGGCTACTCAATGCTCCGCTTATCATCAGTTTGATGGGACTCGGTGGTTGGTTCATTGGCAATGCTACTGCAGTTTCCCTTCAATTTTATTATATCCACAATGTAACTCTAAGAGGAATGACAGTTACGATAGCGAATACATTGTCTTTAGGTGGAATCGCCTTTGTATTCACTTACTATACTCTCGACTACATCAATCGTACAAAGTTTATTACTAGGTATATCCGAGATTATAAAATCAGCGAAATTGAAGGAGTCCTGAAGCCATCCATCGCACTTCGGTTTTTTATTTTCTTTTTTTCCGTCACTCTTCTTCCCATCCTTATTTTGACTCTCATGCTCTCTAAGATATCACTTGCTGGATTCGGTTCGATTCCTTTTTCAATGCTAAGCGTACCGCTAATCATGGTTTCCCTAGGTGGTATATTAAGTTGGCTTTTAGCACGAGCCTTTGACAAACCTTTAGTAGAAATGAAAGCGGCAGTAAGCAAAATCCAAGAGGGAAATTTTGATATAAAGTTAGATGTCACAACGACAGATGAACTAGGATTACTCGGAGAACGAATCGAGCAAATGGCCGTTAGTTTAAAGGAAAAAGAATTCATAAAGGAAACCTTCGGTAAAGTGGTAGATCCAGCGGTCCGTGATCATCTACTCGGAGGAAATGTAAAACTCGGTGGGGAAATGCGTTCTGCAACAATCCTATTTTGTGATTTGCGAGGATTTACTTCTCTATCTGAACAACTCACACCAGTTCAAATTGTTGAAATGTTAAACACTCATTTCGATACAATGAGTAAGTGCATTGAACAAGAAGGTGGACTCATCAACAAATTTATAGGTGATGCCATCATGGCGATATACAATGTACCTGTTCCCCTTGATAACCATGCAGAAAGAGCATTTGTAAGTGCACGGCGAATGCTCAGTCGTCTGGAACAAATGAATGCGAGTTTTAAAGAAAAGGGATTTCCTGAATTGAAAATTGGAATCGGCATTCACACGGGCGAGGTTTTAGCAGGAAATATTGGGAGCTCCTCTCGATTAGAATATACCGTGATTGGAGATGCCGTCAACGTTGCTTCCCGCATTGAATCTCTCTGTAAAGAAACAAATCGAAATTTGCTTCTCTCGGAATCTACAAAAACATTCCTGCCGACAAGCGTTCACTTGGATTCGTTAGGTAAATTTCAATTGAAGGGGAGAGAAGAAATGCTACAGATTTATGCTGGTTAGTTGCCTCATCCTCTAAAGGTATCTGTTTTACAATTTTCCTATCGGAATCACAATCAAAAATTTTCGTTCAAGAGTTTTCTAAAATTTCTGTCGCGGTTTGACTGCCGAGTTGTTCCGCTAGTCCAATAAGAATTCCTTCTGCTCCGCGAACGTAGCAGAGCTTATAAATATCTTCATACCGAACCAGTTCACCAACAAGTTCTGCACCTTGCTTCACAAGCCTAGATAACAATTCATCAAGATTATCAACCCTAAACATGATGCGCAGATAGCCAAGGGAATTGACAGGTGCTTTTCTGTGGTCAGAAATTATACCCGGCGTGATAAATTTTGAGAGTTCAATGCGTGTGTGTCCATCGGGCGTTACCATCATTGCGATCTCGACCGTCTGGTTTCCGAGACCCGTTACACGTCCAGCCCATTCACCTTCCACGATCATTCTTCCTTCAAGTGTGAGTCCAATCTCTTGGAAGAAAGAGATCACATTGTCGAGAGACTCGACAACAATTCCAACATTGTGCATTTCAAGTAGCTTGCTTTTTGTCATAGATTTATGGATCATAAATTTCAGCTTAAACAGTTTTGGTATATCAAAAAAATTGAGGACGGAATTAGATTAAATCATTCTCTCTAAAATGAGAGGCACGCCGCATAACGTCGGCTGATACACACCCTTCGTGACTGTCGCTCTCGCGGCCTAAGCACATTATAGTGTAGGCAATTTCGTGAGGCACAGAAGATCAACTTAATGCCTTGATGCCTGGGTAGTATTTTTGGGTGATCCCAAAGAGGAGATTGGATTAAAGAATCTTAAGAGACATAACTAGCTTCCCATAATTAGCATTATGTCAAAAACCTTAAAGCTCATGCGGGATTAGAAATTGTCCTATATCACTGGAAAATTCAGTGGAACTTCGATTTATTTGTTTTGCAATATCCTCATCTAAGAGTGGTAATATTCGACTTTCAATATAATTAAATTTATCCTGCAGATAGATTTTTCTAAGGTTTGGCATTGCAGAGAATAATCGTTTATCAACATCTCTGTTGAAATTTGGGAAAGAGTAACCAATTACAACAAGAATTTCCGTATCTGAAATGGAATTAATTGTATCTTTTAAATCTCTTTCAAAAGAGGATTCATTCTCCCATGCAAACCTAATATTAAATAAATATTCTCCGTTCTTTGAAGCAAGGAAGAGTTTGTTTAAATCTATTACCTTTTCGGAAGGATTAGTTTTTTGATTATAGATAAAATCAAATGCATCGGCCGTAACATACTTTTGATTTCCATCCATAAAAAAGGAAGAAGCTGCATAACCATTAAGCCTAAAAAAAAGATTTCTTTTTAACTTTGCTGAATGCAATGAATCTGTCAATGGTCCAAATTTCTGATTAAGAACAGATATATTTTGCGAAGTCAATTCAGAAAGCGCTGAAATAAGTTGTATATCATAATTCCATGTTGCAATTTTTAGATTTTCCCTAATGGAATAATCGCTACCTATGCGATCAATTACGGCAGCTAGAAAAGCATAATACCTTTTATCGACACCATTGATTAACTGGATAAGAATGAGATAAAAGCATAAGGTTCTTTTGATCTTCTCATATTCATCTAGATTGTTTGATAGATATGCCTTCCGAGCAAAAATATCAGGCGTCCCGTAATCCTTTATTCCTTTATCTAAAAATCTTAAATCTTCTACCAGTTCTGGCCGTAGGGCACGCAAGAAAGAAGTTGTTCCAAGGCTACTACCTAAAACTTTCTCGACATAGCTTTCCATCTCATTAACTACAGGCACAGCTCCCTGGCTAGCCCCGGCGCCGAGTAGGTAAAGGTGTTTTTTTATTAGTTTTTCTTAATTCACTCATATCAATTCCTCAACCTTAAAAACCTTTTTCTCGAAAAAATGAAATTTCAACCCTTTACCATGGCATTTGAACTCTAGCGATTCATGTATTTTTTGCTCATCCCAGTTCAACTTCTTAAGTGGAACATGTTTTTTGCATACTTGGCAAACAGGATGGTATCCGCTATCTTCCAAATATTTTTCCGCTTCGCCCGTTAAAACGAACTGATCTTCATCAGATTGTGGTCCATATTCGCCTGTCATTTGATTATTTTTCGATAGCAACAGTTAAATCATCGAGTAGCACCTTAATTTGTTTGATGATTTTTTTACTCTGGTTTTTTACTTCTTCTTCTGGAAAAAGCTCCATTAACTTTTCATGAATCAATGTCTGGTACCCTACCCCACTGACCTCTGCGCGCTCCTTAATCCGACCTAACAGTTTTGGATCTAATTTAATAGAAATCGCAACCCTCAATTGAGCTCCGTTGTCCTTTAGATCGGATTTCAACCTTGCCTCTTCCTTGATGTCCCTTTCGAATTCGCCTTTCTTAAATTTGCTCATCATTTACTCCTATTTAAGGTCTCTGTTTGGGGAAAAGTTTTCAAAAAAATTCTAATTTCACTAGCTTCAGAAAGCTATTTATCAATAACAACTGCTACTCGGATCTGATATTTTTTCTCTATAATCCAAGGAAGTTCTACGATGATCACTTTTTCAGATTTATTACTTTTTTTAAATCCGTAAGTGAATCGACCTTTTATGATTTCAGTTGCAACTAATTCAAAGGGAAGTCTTGGAAATTGTTTTTGTTTCGCTTCCTGTTTTAGCTGTTCCAGCCGATTTCCATGTTTTAGGTATATACCGTGTAAGCTCAGAATATATATAATTTTCCCTATCTCCCAAAAAAATAAACCATATCCGGTGAGTTCAGTTGAAGCTTTCAATAATGAAATCGAAGACCAAGTTTCCGGTCAAACTTTCCCCCTACTCCATATTTGAAATTTTTTCCAATTAATCGGCACTTTGTTATTTCAAAATAGAGGGAGGCGAAACTGCAAAGGCAGACAAGGCATTGCTCCCTTCCCTTCCTATTCTTGGTTCCCTCTTCTAAGTTTGGGTTTCTGCCAAAATAGAGGCACTATCAGACGCTTCATCTTGTGTTTGATGAGTCCTTTTTTACTCAAAATATTGCCAATCAATGTATCGCTCGGAATTTGTTTTAGTTTATTAAATCTAGCTTTTAATATGGGTCGAAGTTTCGGAGGTCCTCAAGACGAATGCACTTCCCGCAAATCAAGGATTAATCGAATGACGTTTTCTTGTTTTTCATTTGATTAAGAGATACTCATTCCGGATTAATCTTTGAGCCCTTCAATACCTACTGATTCAGTGTTCTTGAAATATTTATATCCATTTTTTTTAATATTGAAGTCTCTGCATAGATCAGCAAAACACCAGTTTCAACTTTTAACGGATGCAATAAATTTGATTGTGTCTTCTGTCGCTTTGGTTTCCTTCCAGGGAACCGGGAATACCTCCGATAAAGATTGTAAGTGTCATCATTTCTACTTTCTTGTCTAAATGAATTTTACTATCTTTTACTCCAGGTGTTTAAAACGTATCCTTGATTTTCCAATTGGCAATATTTCAGTGATATCAATTTGTTTTTCTTTTAGTTGACCTGCGTCCCAAAAATCTCCTCTGCTTAATTTATGTAATTTTAGAATCGTCTGTAGATTGATCTAAATTTTGTTATGTGATTCATGTATCCATCGGAGTGCTTTTTGGTAGCCACTGACTTCCTCTTTATTGCTATCCTTCAAGAACGTTTTTCCAAACGATACAGTTCCAATACGATTTTGTGCAATGTTAACACCTTCCATACGATATGAGGAAATGGAATTCTCAATCAGGGCATGTTCATTCAGATTCTTTTATTTTTGTGGAGAATGTATACTTTAAAGTGCCTGCTTTCCCTTACACTCGCCTAAGGCTGAAAGAAGCTAAGATGTTGTAATTGGAATGCTTTCCAAATTATTTATTAATACTTCAACTGTTTTCATTTTATAGATAATTTCTCTAATATTAACACTTCATTTTCGCTTGATAATTCTTTTACCTAATTTATTACCTAATTTTCGGAAATTACCTAATTAAGGAATTTTTGAGAGTATGGCAAAGTTTTTTTCAAAGGAATGTATTAACGAGTTTGACTCTCTTCCTTAAGAAGCCACAAGTTCTTTCACTCGCTCTTTCCAAAACGATTCCCATCGTCTAACTTTTATCGTCCCCTCATCCCATTCTTTTTCTCCGAGATGGACCTGATAAAGAAAAGGGATCGATAATCGTTCTTTAAAATAACGTAAATGAGATGAAATTTTTTTATCACCCGTTTTACATTCAACGGCAAAAATCGGTTTTTTATTTTTCAAAACGACAAAATCTATTTCTCGAAGGTCGGTATCGCGGACAAATCTAAGTTCCATATCATATCCATTTACATCATCTTGGAAATGACAATAATAGAGCAATTGACTAGCGACAAAGTTTTCAAATCTCGCTCCATCACTCTCAATTTCAGCCCAATCCCATAAATAAAGTTTATTCGATTTTTTAACTGCTCTAATCTTTGGTCCACCTAAGGGAAGGATGCGATAGGAATAATAGATAGTTTCCAATACCAAGAGCCAATGACTTACCGTATTCGGAGATACCTCTAAATCTTCTTTTAAACTGTTGATGGAAAGTACAGAGCCCACTTTACTCGGTAGGGCATCTACCAAAAGTTCAATCTTTGATAAATCCTTCACGGTATCTAAATCTCTCAAATCTTGGTAAACAAGACGACTCAGACGTTCCCGTTTCCATAGGCGGTACTTTCGTTCACTTTTTGCAATCAATGGCTCTGGAAATCCACCAAACTTCAATAATTCGAGAGTGCTCTCTCGGCTACATTTTGAATCAACCTCATGCAGGGCAAAGGGATGAAGCCGAAAATAACGATAACGGCCAAATAGAGAATCACCTCCTTTGCGGAGTGTATCCAATCTCGCACTTCCCGTTACGATGATAGAAAGCGAGTTTTTGTATTTATCATAGAGTCCTTTTAGGAGCATACGCCATCGGCTATATTTATGGATTTCATCCAAAACTACGGTGGTTAACTTAGGATCGATCTGGTGTGTTTTAATGATACTTCGGTCACCTAAATCATCCCAATTCAAATACTGACTTTCAGACTTCAGAAAAGATTTTGCTAGGGTCGTCTTTCCTACTTGTCTGGGGCCTCCAATGAAGGTCATTCGAGATCCCAGATCCTCTTTCATAAAGGGAAATATGCTCCGCGTATTCTTCATATAAGTGAAGAATACTCATGAGTATTCTTCAGTCAACTGAATATTGCGGACTTGCCAATAATCCGGCGTATTGTCTTTTGAATCTCTTATCTATATTAAATTTGTGTCTGGTATCTTTGCAATTCTGAGAGCCAGCGCAATTCGATAACCGATTCCCTTAAATCGTCTGTTCACAAAAGATCAGGATGGATGCTGTTTAAATTTTTCCAAACCTCTGACGTTGTGATCATTGAAAACAAATCAAGAAAGTAATCCATCGTATTCTTTAAGCAGGATAACTTGGAACTCTTTCTTGCAAATACAGAGAACCTGACAAAAACCCCCGTTTCAAAATCAAGCTCACTGATCGAAGCCATTTAACTCCTGCCCTGGGCCTCACATAGGCGAAATCAGGTGGTTCAATATAAGCTTTTTCTAAATTACATTCCGTCAAGCAAATGAGTTTTTAAATGTGCTATAAATCGCATTATGTGAGATGTGGGGAGCAAACTAGATATGAGAAAGAAACCGGATTTAACGATGTTTTCATTTTGATATTGGGGCTGGGACCTTAGAAATTTACTTGAATATTAATAATATAAGCTTTAATTCAGTTTCATGGAAGAAATCGTCCCAGGAATATACGATCGCTTAATCGATCTCGAGTTAAGCGAGATTTTGGGCCGAACCGATTTGACTCCCATTTTGAGAAAAATCGATGATGAAGAAGCACCTGCCGTATACGCTCTCTTTCTATCTCAGATATTGAATAAAGCTTTGTCCGGGTTAGAATCCGCGAAGCAAGTGGAAATTTATAATCAAATTTTGGAGCTCTTATCCTCCACAGAGGGTCTTGACTATATCAAAAGAAAGAAATTAATAGGGATTGATAATTCTCAGCTTCTACTTTCGACAGACAAAGCTCTTAAGAGACCGACTACTTCCTTACATATTAGTTCATTATTAACTGGTCAAGGCAATGATCCTTCGTTAGATCATGAGATCCGGGCCGAGCTAATGACGGCTGATCGAGTGGATATTCTTGTTTCTTTTATTAAATGGTCAGGATTGCGACTACTTTATCCTGCGTTTGAAATCTTGCAGGGAAGAAAAGTTCCCGTTCGAATCATCTCTACAAGTTATATGGGTGTGAGTGATCCGGAGGCTCTGCGAAAGCTCTCCCAGCTTACAAACGTACAAATTAGAGTCTCCTATGATCCGGGACGGACTCGCCTCCATGCGAAGGCTTATCACTTTTTTAGAAAGACTGGTTATTCAGCTGCATACATTGGTTCGGCGAATATGACGGATGCGGCAATGACCGAGGGGCTGGAATGGACCGTGAAAGTCACGGCTCAAGATATGCCTCACATTTTGGATAGATTCACGGCCGAATTTGAATCCTACTGGGAGGACAAAGAATACCAAGTATTACAATCCGACTTGGACCTTCTTCGATTTAAGAAAGCCCTACTAGTATATAAAAATCCCTCTAATACCCAAAATACCTTTTTTGCAGATTTAATTCCAAGGACGTATCAAGAGCGAATTCTTGAACAGGTTGCTTCCGACAGACAATTAGGCCATAGACGAAATCTAATTGTTGCGGCGACGGGAACGGGAAAAACCGTAATCTCAGCCTTTGATTATAGAAACTATTGTCAGATCTCAGGTACCAAGCCTACCCTTCTTTACATTGCTCATCGAAAGGAGATTTTAGAACAAGCATTAGGTTGCTTTCGAATGGCATTAAGAGACCAAAATTTCGGTTATCTCCTAGTGGATGGACTTGATCCATTTGTCGAAAATGATTCCCCACAACATTTGTTTGCCTCGATCCAAAGCATCCAATCAAAGAAGCTATGGGATAAACTTGGAAAAGATTACTTTCGCTTTATCATTTTAGATGAGGCGCATCATGCAGCGGCATCAAGTTACAGGCCTATATTTGATAACTTTGAATGTGATATTATGTTGGGATTAACTGCGACTCCTGAGAGAATGGATGGCGATTCCATTCTGGGTGATTTTGGGAATCGATTTGCTGCGGAAATCAGATTACCCGAAGCCTTGGACGAAAGACTTCTCTGTCCTTTTCATTACTTCGGTGTGAGTGATAATGTAGATCTTACGGAAGATAAGTTTTGGAAAAATGGAAAGTTTGATCTTAAAGAATTAGAAAATGTTTATACTGGAGATGACATTAGAGCCAAACAAAGGGCAGCTCTAATCTATGAATCACTTCTGAAATACCAACCAAATTTAGATGAGGTTAGAGGAATAGGTTTTTGTGCGAGCGTAAAACATGCTCATTATATGGCCGAATGTTTCAAACAATTTGGAATACCTACCGAAGTCATACTTGGCGAGATCGACTCGGAGATACGTGCACAGCGTCTGAAGAGTTTCCGTGCGGGCATTTTAAAATTTCTTTTTACAGTGGATGTCTTTAATGAAGGCATCGACATTCCTGAGATCAATACAGTTTTATTTTTACGACCTACCGAAAGTTTAACAATTTTTCTGCAACAACTCGGTAGAGGTTTAAGACATGCTCCAAATAAAGTTTGTCTTACTGTACTCGACTTCATCGGACATACACATAAAAAGTATCGCATAGATAGGAAGTTTGCAGCGCTACTCAAGAAGAAGCGTCGAAGTTTAGAGAACGAAGTTGAAGAGGAATTTCCTAACTTGCCATCAGGTTGTGCAATTCAGTTGGAGCGTATTGCTCGAGATTCTATACTAAAGAAACTTAAAGAAATTTTCAAGGATCTAAATCACTTCATACCCGAATTAATTAATACTTGGGATATTTCACGATCCGGTGAATTCAATTTTTCCAATTTTCTTACGGAAAGTGCACTTAGCGCCTTGGTAGTGTTAAAAAGTAAAACTTGGTCAGAATGGAAAGTATCTCGACCAAATCAAATTAGTCTAATAGATCCAGATTTGCAAAAAGGACGATCCGCACTTTCGAGACTTGCTACTAGAACGTATCCGAATCTCTTGAATGCTTTTATTGAATTGGCTCGTGGTAATTTCCAAACGATAGATGCTGATCCCGAGTTACAGACTTGCCTACACTATGTAATGTGGGGTATTAAAGGCAGCGAGATAGGCGTAAAAAATTGGGAGGAGTCATTGGCGAGATGGCTGCGCAATCCTTCTGTCGTTCAGGATGCCAAAGAAATTGCTGAATGGAAAAAAACAACGTATGAATTTCCCGTGAAAGAGATTCAATTGCCTTTTGCGTTTCCAATACCATTGCATAGCGAAGTTGGATCTTATGAAATTAAGGCTTGCCTAGGCCTTGCAACTATTTTAAATCCAGGGCCATCTGGCCAAGGTGTCATTCATTATGCCGATAAAAAAGTATATATTCATCTGGTCACTTTCCACAAAGACGAAAAACTATTTTCAAGCACTACTTCTTATAATGATTATCCTATAAGCCGGAGTAAACTTCATTGGCAAAGCCAATCATCAGGTACCATTGATGGAGTGGCTGGACAGAACTACATTCATTTTCATGAGAGAGGATATACGATTTTATTCTTTGCGAGACTTGCTAAAAAAGTGGAAGGAGAAACAAGTCCCTATTTATATCTCGGACCTGCCAAAGAATTATTGAGCTATCATGGAGAGAGGCCTATCTCCATGGAATGGGAGTTAGAATATCCGATGCCAGCATCTTTCTTTGAAGAAGTGAAAATGCTTTGATCAAATGCTAATAGGCCTAACATCTCGTTTGAATTTTCTATTAATCTAATTATTTTCAGCGTATCTTTAAAAATTGTCTAGAATCGATTGCCGGCCACGAATTTGCATTTCTAAAGGGTTCTTATCCTCAGTATCAAATTTCAAGTTCACATTCGTTTGATTACCTACGGTTTTAAATACGATACTGGCTTTTCTTCCATACGTCATAATATATTCTAACTTTTTTTCTCTAAGACATTATCATATCTCGCTTCAAAATCGAATCCAAAACTTTCATCTTCCGCTTCCATTCTTGCACGGTATTTCCCGCCCTTTCTTAAATCATTTTCTGCACTAGTGCAATGCCAGGATGGATCTGCGAAATTCCATTTAATAATATGCCGGGGATTCGTAGAATAATTCCAGACCAGATTTAAATCTGCGGTAAGCGATGTTGAACACAGTTATACGTTACTAATTTTCCGACGACTTATTGAAATATTTTTTTACAATACCGATGAGAGCTAAGAATCCGATGCCAATCAACTTCCAAGATTTAGCTAACATTCCGAAAAGTCCAACTTTTGCAAGAACCTTTCCCGCTATCAGTCCACCATTTCCATAGGCTGCAACTTTATCTATAATGGGATTAAAGTCAGAATACTTTTCTCCTGAATTGAATTCCGTTGATGTTAAAAGAGTAGGTATATCTTTTTCAACGATGGGAAATTTATCAATATCCGAAATAATATTTAGAACGAGAACCCCTTTTCTTCCTAGCATTCTAATATTTTAGTTTAAGGTGTTAATATCAGAATTGCCAAATTTTATATTTTTAGCCCAATGGAATTTTTTAGATTCTGCATCATGGAATGGCTTGGATGCCCATCCGACAAGTTCCAGTGAAGGGTATCCTTCTTTAACTCGATCTTCATTCGAATCAGAAGTTTCTTCCTACATTTTTTTAAGAAGTTCATCATAGTCTAAGGCTTTAGCCTTTTCATCCTCGACGTGACCTTCATCAGTAAAGGAGATGGAAACGGTTTAAGAAAATTTCTCACTAATCGGAGATTCATTTTTCTGAAAAATCATTCCTAGAATCTCCTCATTCGGAGGATTTCCCCAAACATCATGCAATACAAATTGACTTTGCTTCGAATCTGAGAATTTGAAACCATTTGGGACGTGAATTTTCGCCATATAACCCGAGAGGGTAACTTTCCCAGTTTTCATATTTAAGTTTTTCAACATTGAATTGGGGTACATCAACAGCAAGTAAACTCGTTCCCAAAAGCATTCAAACGACGACAAATTTGATTGAACTTCTCAGTTTATTTTAAAGCCTTCCATATTTAAAATAATATTTCGTAAATACCAAATAGCATGCAAAGAAGACTATTCCCTCCAGTAACAGACATCTGATGTTAAGCGACATGATTCTGATTAAAAATATTTAGGATCTTCAGAATATTTTTGTAAAAGATCCTCTTTCTGTAAATTGTGAATTGTTAAGAGTTTATTAATGAATTCTGTTGATAAAGATTGAAAATCCTGATTATGAAATTCTAAAACAAAAGCTTTGATATTTTTTTTGAATTCGTTCAATTTACCTTGTCTAATAACTTTGACATCTTTGTCTAAGTAAAGTTTTTCCGGAATCCTGAGGGTTGGTATAATCAAAAATGGCTTCATCTGAACGCCTAAGTAATTTTTTTTGAACCAGCCAATTGCTTGATCTATTTGTTCGACTTCACCTTTATATATTTCCTTCCTATCTAGCTCAACTTCATTTTTGCATTCAAATAATAAGTATTGGTTATCTGATATTGCCCATAAATTATCTGGTCCTTCTTTCCATTCTTTATCTGGTCTTTGACTTTCGAAGCCTAGAATTTTAGCCAAATCATCCAAAGCTTTCTCAAATTTGTCTGACTTTATTCCGAAATCAAGGTTTGTCAAAATAAGTGATATAGAAAGTTGAAGCTCATTGAAATTTTCATATCTCTTTAAAGTAGTTATTATATTTTTTATTCTATTTTGACTTATTATCTCAATTTTTTCAAAAACCATTCCTTCCTTCGGTCGAAGTAGAAGACGGTTTTTTTTATGGGCTGAAATCTGTTGGTTAAGTGACTCGTTTTTACTGAAATGATACGTGTATCGAGCTAAAGTTTGTATATAATAAGCTTTTTCTTTTTCATTCGTCAGCGAATCAATTAATTCTTGAATTTTGATAGCAGCACTTTTGAAATTAAAATGCTCAGCATATTTTTCTGCCTCCAATTCTAATTCGACTAAAGAAATTTTATCGTTTTCTTTATTTAAATGGCTAACTTTTGCCATTTCTTGATTATAATATTGTTTCCAGCCTTCATTTCTGTTTATGCATTGCAGAATAAGATCTTCTATTACCTTGAACTTACTTTCTTCTGGTTTAAGTTCTTTTGAAGCATCAGAGGCAATTTCTAGAGCTATTTCAATTTGTTTTTTTGTATATTCCGAAAATAAATTTTGTGTAGTTTTAGTTCTTATTTCTTTTATAAGTTCATTACCTAGCAAAATTATTACGCTGTAGTCTTTTTCACCTCTAACGCTTCGACCTAAACCCTGTTCAATTCTCTGTGCTGTTTTAGTAATTACTAGAGAAGTTTCTTCAATAACAGTTTCTAAATAAATATCAGAGAGGTTTTCTGAATATGGTTTTCCATCAATAATTAGGATTCGACATAGTTCATCTGCTAAATCGATTCCATCATATCTATTTAGAATTACAAAAGTATTTTCGAATTTTTGTCTTTTTAGATTATCTATCGACTCTGAAATGTTATTTTTCTTAACAATTATACCACCATTAGCCTCCCATAATTTTGCATTTTTTTCGCTATTTGAAACAGCGATAACTCCATACTTTTTTTTTGAAGGCTTTGCAAAGTAAGGAATAATTTCTTCCCGAGTTAGCTCGGCATCTATCAATCCTGGTATTAAAATCATTTTTTCCCCAGACCATTTTTCTTCTTTTAAACGGATAGGATTGAGTATTGCATTCGAAGAGACTTCGAGATTTTTTATTAATGCAGAATCATCGTAAATGGTAGCAGACATAAAAATTCTATGTTTTGCATCAAAATATGAACCAAAATCTGAAATTGGAATTTTATAAGGACTAATTTGAATACTCTTTCCATTTATGAACGCCTGGCAATTTAAAAGTCGATCTCTTAATATTGGCCAAGAATATTTTACAGAGTCATTCTTATCCTTCTCTCCGTGAATAATCGCTGTTACTTCTTCAAGTTTTTCTATCCAAGCCCAATAAGGAATTTTTAAAAGTGATTGGGGGTCTCCAGATACAATATCAAGCATCGTACCTTTTCCTTGAAATTCCAAGTCACCTCTAAATAAATGTAAAATCTTTTGATAGGGGAGATTATTTGCCGGAAATATAATTTGAAAAGTTGAAGCTATATGTTCAACGCAAGAATGAGCATCATCTATAACAATAGTTCCAACTTTTTCGGATCTATTTTTTAATCCAAATTTAGTTAAGCCATTAAAAAGTTTGGAAATAGATGTAATAAGTATTTTTTTATTATTTAAAAATTCATCAGGAATATCTTCCTTTGTGATAAGAACTGTGTCGAAACCGAAAGATGTGGCTTGCAAATGTGTCTGTTTCGCTAAATAATTATTTGGGCAAAGATATAAACTTGGACCTTCTTCTCTATTCAAATATGTTTGTAGTATTAGTAAGCCAATGAGAGTTTTTCCTTGGCCAGTCTGTAGTTTAATGATACTATCCTTTGCTTCCAGGGATTCACTAAACCATCTATCTAAAATTTCTTGTTGCGCGGGTCGAAGAGGACCTTTCTCACTTGATCTATCTAAACTGTCATATATCTTAAAGGGGTCTTTTCCTTTTTCTAAATTCTGGGAGTTTAATTTTTCTTTGAAGTCTACCATCGTTATTCCTTAGAAATTATTATCATGTCGCATAACGAACTTGGATACACGACGTTGTCCGTAGCTGAGTCTCGCAAAGACGTTAGCGTCTCAGCCGTTGTTATACGCTGGATCTTAAGTTATCTCATCTTTTGCTCTTATTGAATATCTTTTTTGAGTCAATTCCGACCTTAGGTAATCATCATTAAGCATAAGTAAAAATTTATCTGAAGAGGTTTTTGTATTTAAAATTATCTTTTTATTATCTGATGTATATTCAAATACATCTTTAAAAAATAGATGTTGTTTTGTGAATTCGATAATGTCTGTATTGGAAATAGCTCCCAAAACGGGAGAATTTCTTTCTGCCCGTATTAATTTTCGCGCAAATGAGATATCGGAGATTCGATCCTCAAGTGGTTTAGTATCTTCTAACAATTCAGTTTCTTTAATTTTAGAAATTCCTGATATGGCTGTATTGATTATAGCTTCGTGAACTCCGAAGTATTTTTCTACTACATTAAGGTTCTGAATAAAGCATTCATCATTAAAGAAAAAGAAATCCAGTGATGTATTAATTTTTATTATATCCTCTTGAAGTTTTTCGAATCTGCTTTCGTTCCTTAATCTTTTGATACTAAAATTTTTTGTATTCTTCATAAATTGGACTGGGTAGTGTTGTTTATAAAGTAAAAGCTTATTTGATGACGAAGAAATTTGAAGCCCTATTCCTTTTAGTTTGCTTAGATTATCTTCTGAATGATTGAATACTTGAGTCGAGTTATCCTGGTACAATTCTTTGATTTCTTTCAATTCCTTTGGTAAGTCGTCTATATCATATCGATATAGTACAGATTTTCTTTCATCTGCCTTTGATAAAGGAAGTAATGAAAAGGCTTCATTATATAAAATATTTTCTAGTAGATAGTTTCTGAAAGTTACCGTTAGCTCTTCTTGGGTTTGCTGGTCAATTATTGCCTGTCTTCCATATATAGATTCGTTATTTCTGAGTATAAAAATAAGATTCGAAATAATTTGGTCGCTATTTATAAATGCAGAAAGATTTATTTTTAAGTCATCAAATTCCATCTTTTACCTCGCCATAAGCTATATTTTCTCCAAGCAGTCGTATATGAATTGTATCCTCGGGTTTTATTATTTTTTTTGAAATAATTGTCATGTTAATTACTGCTTGATTGTGATTTTTGAATTCAATTTTGTATAGTTTGAATCCTAATAGTGCCAAGGTAGGATTTGTAAAAAATTTTTCAGTCTTTATATATATTGACCCTATTGCGATCAATAAAACTACCATTGATACAAACGATCTAATATCATTTGCATCAAAAGTAAAGAACGGAAGTATATAAGTAGCTAAGAATACTAAGTGCTCATAACTCATATCTTCCGTTTTAATTACTTTTCCTATATTAGTAAAATTATTTGAAATATCATGTGTAAATCTATTGTAGAATATATAACAAATGATACACATGAAAAGCGAAACGGTTGGCAAAATATTCAATTTTAGTAACTCAAAAAAACCAATAAATTTCGCATCTAACCCCATGTATATGGGTATATTTATGGTTCTTAATGCTATCATAATAAAAAGTAGCCACAATGATAATATATATAACTCAATTTTCTGTTTCATGACAATTGTTTTTAAGATCTGGCGTATAACGAATTAGCATTATTGACGTTCCTCGTAGCTGAGCCTACGTAGTAGGCGTTAGCGTCGGCGCGCTTTTTGCGCAGCCAAGAAAGCCTGACGGAGAGGAAAGTGGCGTAGCCCAGGCGAGGGCGGCAGTCCCGAAGCGCAGCGATAATGCGTAGCTATCCGCCGTGCTTTAATTATCCTTTCCTCGGGTTTCTTTTAAATTTAATCCCCGAGATAGACCATCGTGCACTCTATACTCAGGTGAATCTATGAATCCTTGGGTTGGATAAAAGCATTTATATTTCCATTCATTTGAACTGCCAATTTTAAAGCCAACTATAGAGTTATTGAAGAGAAATCTAATATATTCATTCGCTTGTTCATTTGTAATTTCTTCACCAATGGTAGAAAACCCGTTAATGAATTCTTCTTTTGTGATAGTTGTATAAGAATTGTTTTGCAGAACTGAAAAGATTTTAAATATTTCTGGTTTTTGTACTTTCCATTCATCAATAATTTCCTGTTTGAGCCATTCCGAGTAACCAGGCTCTGCTAAATAGATTGATTCGGTTTCAAGTTTTTTGTAATCCTTTTTACTTTCTTGAAATGGATCGTCATTATTTTCTTTCATCGTTTCTATTATTCTTCTCATATAAGAAATTAAATCTCTTGGACGCATCATAGTTCTTTTTAATATATAAGTAAATGGTTTTGTTCTTTGTCTCATTTCCTTTTTATCAAATAAATTATCAATTGATGTAATGTTTGGGATATTCGAGTTCTTGGCAAAATAGTTGATTCTTTCTAGAATTAGTTTTTCTAAACTTTCTTTTTTCCATGAGAGTAATCTACCGCAATCTTCCAATAATTTGTTTGCATCATTGATACTTAATGAATGGAAAATATCTTCCCGAAGAAATAAAATAGGTCTTATTAAATTTTTAAATTTTGAAGTAAAATAATCGTTAGCAGAGATTAACCCTGCAATTACTTTTTTTGATTGTTGAAAGGAAGATTCATCCCACGCTTCGTCAACTCTATCGAAAGCTATAAAAATTGAAATATCATTTCTATTTAAACTTAAAATAGCATTTTGTAAGTGAGCGATTATATTTTTAATATTCTCCGCTAGATGGCTTTGTAAAGTATGGTTTTGTCTTACCTCCTCAAAGGTAATTTCACCAGCATTGATAGAAATCGAATCTAGATCGCCTGATTCTAAGTCTAAACCACCGGATGGTAGCTTAAGTTTAGATAATCCTAGAATTTTTCTTCCTATAATTTTTGAAAGCGACGGTATAGGTGATTCAAAAAGTTTTTCTAGTAATTTGTTTGTATTGATGAATAATTTTGGAGGGTTTATCCTATTTTCCTTATAATATTCTGAAATTTGCTTAATACTTTCGACCAATATAACAAATATCCAAGATTGTTTGTATGCCATTGATTCTGCCTTAGATGAATCAAATAGTAATGTGTGAACATTCCAGTCATAATCATCAAAATTTAGAGTAGTCAATTTATTTCCTTTTTCCAGGTAATCGTTTTCGTTAGATTTGAGGAAATTAAATAAAGCAGTTTTGCCTGCCCCTTTTCTGCCTAGAATCAGAAACGAAGAAGGACTAGCGATGATATTCTTTAGGATTCCATTATCAGAAAAATAATAATGTAAGTTTTCATCTCTCTCCGCTGAAACTTTTCCAACATCGATCCATTCTAATATATTCATTTGTGTATCCTTTTTTTAAGTAAAATATAAAATCATGGCGCATAACAGGTACAAGCCGTATTTCGCTATGCCACCTCAATCCCACCACTTTCCCGTTACATCAATCAATCCCGTCAACCTTACGCCTGCTTATTTGTTTCGTCAAACATGTTATGTGAGTATTTTCTAAGTTTTGCGATATTTTTCAAAAAAATTTACTCAATCGATGCGAACCTGTAACTTTCTCCTATAAAAGTGATACAGAATTGAGCTATAAAAGGCTTAATATTGAAGATTCCTGGCTAGTAACTTCTAACTACCCTTCTTTGAAGCGTGTTAAACTTACTTTATTCTACTCTTATTAGATATAAAATTCTTTATCTTTGTCGTAAGCTCCCCTCTCCTTTTTCGATACGAGATATAATAGGAGACAGTAATAGAATCTTCGAGGTTGATATTTAATTGCACCAAGAGTTTACGAAAACCTAAGTAGAACGACTAAAATCAGGTTCTCGATTTGTGATACACTCATCGCGTCCAAATGGCATTAATATAAATCGATAGAAAAGATGGCACAAACAATCGCACCCTACTCGATATAAATGCCTTCTTTTGCCTGCTTCAAGCGTCCGTCATCCTCCACTGTTTTGATGGCAAAAACTAGGATTTCGTCGGCGCGGACACGATTATTGATTTGCGAGTAGCATCTAACGAGATTTAGAATATTGGAAATATGGTTTGGCAGTTGATTCTGAAGAGACGGATGCAAAAGGAAATCTATTTTATCTATTTAAATTTAAAGGCCCAGGAATGATCGGATCGCAGATGGAAGGTTTATTGAAGATGTAGGCCTAGGCCAATGTTTAACTCAATTCGGTCATGACAAGTTTTGCGACACTTCCCTTCTCCCCGCATACGAAGGCATTTTGTTCAAATTTCACAGCAAGTCTGTACCCAGCCTTCTCATCCATCCCCAAAATTAAAAAACTTTCTTCCGACCAATCCCCGTCAGGCGACTCCCCTACTCCTGGGAAAACTTTATAACTCGGAGTTTCTTCTATCATCGAAAGCAATTCTTTATTTCGAGATTGATTTGTTTCCAATTCTTGCCACTGGCTCCGAGGATTCCAGGATGTGAGATAACACCATTGTGTATGGCCGTATGACAATAGTAAGGCCTCGAGTTCCGGATGGATTTGACCGATCCGAATCGGAAGCGTGAAAACTGCTACTTTGTAATTTGTTGCTAAATAATATGATTTGATATCGGCCATAGAATTATAATTGAGGATCGTTAACTCAGATAAAACGATTTTTTCCGCTCTGCAAATAAGCAAATCTTGCCCTCTCCGCTTGCTTTTCCCAAATTAAATTTTCATAGGCTGTCATCCAACCTTGGCGAAGGATACATTTTCGAAATAGCCATTCCCCGAAATAGAATAGTCCGAAGAGAAGCGGAGAAAGCCATCGTTGTTGTTTTTGGTGCACGAACTCGTGTACCGCTACCCCTTTCCAAACCATGCTAGATTCTCCTTCTTCCTGGGAACATTGCAGGAAACAAAAGCAGAGAAAACTGGCACCAGCGGTGTATAGGATTTTAAAGGAATGAAATTTCCCTTCGGGAAGATAAACACGAATCTGTGGGAGAAAAGAGATAGCCCAGGAAAGGAGGAAAAGGAGTAAGAAAATGTAGAAGCTGATCATGATGGATTGCTAAGTAGCTTTTTTATTTTAAACATTTTCATTAACATTCAATTTCTATTCCGACTCCAAAACAAAGTCATCCTTATGTGTCGATAGAAATGAAAAATGTCGACACATAAGGATGACATGTCGAATGCTTCGACAGGAAATCATCTGCAGTCGATCATTGGAAATTTATTAGAATTATGGCACAAAAAAACAGATGGGTACCCGAAAGGCCTTATAATGATCTTCCGCAACTACCTCCGCCTATTGAAATAGAAACACGAATTGTTCTAAAGTCATGCATTGCAGCTCGCACGGCGCTTGCAGAGCTTAAACAAGCAGCCAATCTGATACCAAATCAGAGTATGTTGATTAATACCCTTCCTCTGCTTGAAGCACAAGCGAGTTCCGAAATAGAAAATATAGTTACAACATTCGATCAGCTGTTTCGTTTTTCTGATAGCATGGATCAGGCTGATTTGGCAACGAAAGAAGCTCTCCAATACCGCACTGCTCTTTTTGAAGGTTATAAGTCGCTCGATAGGAGGCCCCTCGGAACGAGAACCGCCGAAATCATCTGCAGTACGATTAAAGGGCATGAAATGACTGTTCGGAGGGTTCTAGGGACTGCACTAAGTAATGAAAATTCGGGCAAGGTTATTTATACTCCTCCTGTCGGTGAAACTGTGATCCGAGATCTTCTAACGAACTTGGAGAGGTTCCTTCATGAGTTCGATGATTTTGATCCCCTGATATGTATGGCTATCATTCATTACCAGTTTGAAGCCATTCACCCTTTTACACATGGGAACGGCCGTACCGGCCGAATTATAAATTCACTTTTTCTAATACAAAAGGATCTATTGACACTTCCCATTCTTTATCTTAGCCGTTATATTATCCGAAATAAAGCCGATTATTACCGTCTCCTGCTCAGTGTTACCACAAAAGATCTTTGGGAGGAATGGATATTGTATATTTTGAAAGGTGTTGAGGAAACTGCTCTATGGACAACTTCAAAAATTACGGCAATAAAGGATCTTCAAGAAAATTCTTCTGAGTACATTCGGAATGAACTGCCAAAAATATACAGCTATGAGCTTATAGATCTAATCTTTGAAAAACCTTACTGCCGTATTAGTAACCTCGTAGAGAAGGATGTTGTGAAACGGCAAACTGCGAGTGAGTATCTTAAGGCATTGTGTGACATTGGTGTTTTAGAGGAGCAGTCATCAGGACGAGAAAAACTTTTTATTCATCCAAAACTTTTAAATTTGCTCACCAAAGACGAGAATGTATTTGTCCCGTATAAGCGTTGATACTCAAGGTGTTTAAAGGAAAGGAAAAAAGAGAGATAGAAGATGTCTTAGGTGATCATGATGGATTGCTAGATATCACCAGGTTTGCTCTAGTTTTCGGTGTTGCATAGTTATTGTGTTTTGCGATGACACAGTGAATTTTGCTTGCTTCGACTAGAGATTAAAGTGCAAAATGAATAGACGTTAAAGTATAGTGAAGATCATGAAGAAGCAAAATCAATTTACGATCTTTTCCTTCGGCTATTGGGGCTGGGGAACACAAGTCCCAGAAATGGTGAGAATGATGGATCAAGTAGAGATATCTAGAGGTTATGCTCCCCCTATCTTTGTCGATATCAGAATGAATCATGCTGTTCGGGCTCCTGGGTTCAATGGGAATGCCTTCCAGAAATTATTGGGAGAAAAACGAGTTCTTAACTTCAAACAACTGGGCAATAAACGAATCACCTCCAAGGTCGGTCCACGGATACAGATTAGTGTTCCTGAGTCGGCAGAGGTCTTGTTAGAGGTAATCAAGACTAAGTTCAAACAAGGACAAAGAACAATCTTTTTTTGTTCCTGTCTATATCCGAAAGAAGGACATACATTTCATTGTCACCGTTATACTGTTGCCGCATTATTATATCATTATGCAACCAAGCAAAAATTAAAGGCTCGAGTCATGGAATGGCCTGGTGCCGAACCGTCTATCTTTGAAATTACGGTGAATGACTCTCAATACAAACGACTGTCAAAATATCCGAGAACGATCTTCTATAAGGATTTAGCTTCGAGCTTGAGTAAAGAGGAAATGCTAAGTCTTCCTCCCTGTTCCGTACTTCGTTTTAACAATAAAGAAAATGATCCATTACTATTCCAAAGCGATCGAGTTCAATGGTCTGAATCGGAGTATACTCTCAAGGCTTTCCCGATTGATTCCCAATCCAAACATAACTCAAAGCTGCTGTCCTATTTGAAGGAAGAAAGATCTTTTTGGGGATATGATGTGCACGATCATTCTACTTTAAAGGAACTCAAAGAATTCACACAAAGTCCTTTAAAAGAATTAATTAAGAGAAGCTAATGAATTTGACTCAAAAGAAAAAGACTAAAACTATGAAAGCGATTAGCATTCGTCAGCCATTGGCATATCTAATTGTGAACGGATATAAAGATGTAGAAAACGGATCTTGGCCTACTTCATTTCGAGGAAAAGTTTTGATACATGCTGGCAAAAAGTTTGAAAATGAAACTTATTATAATGTATTAAAAAATCTTAAAATAAAACTTCCACCGATCGAAGATTTTGAACTGGGTGGTATTGTAGGTGAGGCAGAAATCGTTGACTGCGTCGAAAAGTCAAAGTCGAAATGGTTTTCTGGTCCGTATGGTTTTGTAATGAAAAATGCGAAAAGAAAGCGATTTAAGCCCTTGAAAGGTCAACTCGGGTTTTTCAATGTGGAGGTGTGATGATTTAATCTCGCTTAGATTTAAAAATGGGTCTTGGCGGCCAGGATCGTTTATACTCATCCACTTTTATTACGTTATCTGCCGTTAATGGACTATTTTTCTTAAAAAATGAGGACTTAGCCTTAATTAGAGCATTTTCAAGATTGTGGTTTCGCGTTGATTTCCCTCTACTTGCAATGGCTAAAACTAGATTCTCTTCACTTTCCAATTTATTCTTTAGCAAATGCGAAAGTAAATCGGCATAGAACTCATCTTCCTTTCTGTTATGCTTGGCTACAAAAATTTCAGTAATTTTCCGAGCAACTACAGCTTCGAAACTTAGATCAAGTTTTTTAATATAATCAAAAAAAAGCTTTCTAACCTCAGGGATATCGTCTGTTGCATGAAAGTAGTAGCCACCAGTTTTCTCTCTCTTTTGAATACTTGGAATAGATTTATAGTAGGAATCTTTTTGCACCTGACTTTGGAGTTCTAGGATCTCATTTCTAATCACTTGCAGATTTGTCTTGAATTTAACCATTCCAAGAATAAAGGATTAAGAAACTCCATAAGAGCCAACAATGGTAATGCGCCCCGTACCATAAAAGGCGGCATCTCCAGCTTCGACTAAAAAACGATAATTTTCAGGCCGGTCAGATTTCATTTGTAATTAAAAACCGTTGGCATTCTAAAGAGTCGAGTCTAAATCATATCTAGCCTGTTCTGCATGAACTCCGACTCCATGTCGTCGAAGGGTATCCTTCTTAGTGCAGGAACGGGCTTTTTACAAATTAATTTCCTCGATTAATGATGTAGCGGCAAAAACATTTTCCAAAGTATGCGACTTGTTAGTTTCCTCTTAATAAGCTCATATTTCTAATTTGTCTTTTCCGAATTCTTGCACTGTCCAAGGATAAAGAAAGTCCAGAAATAATGGGCCAAATAACGTCATCCAACCCATGAACTGAACCGCATCCATAAAGTACCCCGTGACCCCTACCAGGCAAATCAACATACCCATCAACGCGAAATGGGATATGAAAGGCAGGAAAGCAAAGGTAGAAACGAAGAGAAGTAGAAAACCTGCACCAATTGTCATTGCCGTCTGATGCATGCTCAACGGTAGACAGTAGTCAAAGGTGATCCAGGAAAAATACAAAGCAATTGTAAGGACTATACCCAGTAGCAGCCCGACCAACCTACCCGTGATCCTAACTCGTGGCATCAAGATGAGCAGTGAAATAATTACCCAAGGCCCAACTATATACTCAGCCGAGTAATCCCACCAAGTATTTTTTCTAGCATTTTCTTGTGATTTGATTGATTTAGAGAATAGACGTTTGTATTGAATTCGTCCGACTGTTTCCCGCGAATAAGATTCATTGGTTTTAAAACGCGCCATCTGATTTAAATCTTCCCGAATCACCTGCTTTGGATTCTGATGAAAGATACAATCAAATATTCTAGCGATCCATTTTGATCTAGAAACAAACCAGAGAATGAAAATCGCAATTGGAATGCTTAGCAACCTCTGATCAAAACAAACCTGCGGGCTCAGGCAGTAATCAAGTTTCTTGAAGTATTCAAATATGCTAAGAACTAGGCCTAACAAGAATACTCCGAAAAAGAAAGTGTATTTATTCTGACTTTTCATTCTACGATATACTCGACTAAGGTGGGCCAACTCCCCTCTCCATACTTTGCGTTAATGGTAAGTTTCCCACGTGGAAAACTGTCTCTAATATAAAACGTATCATTTGATCCACGAGAATATCGTTTCCATTTCCCATAACTATCGATAAATGCCACTTCCAGGGCATGTGGAACTTCTATTTGAAAATCATAAGTGTAGTCTTCACTGAGAAAGCGTTGCTTCGGAGAGAACAAATAAAAATTGCCCGAGTAAACTTTGACAAATTGATTTCTCACATTACCTTTTTGAAAATGAATCGTATAGGAAAGAATTGCAGGATAAGATTCTTGTTCGGAAGAATGCTTCGCGTAAATATTTAACTCATACTTACCGCGACCAGGTGACAGAACAAGTATTTTGTGACTTGTTCCAAGGCTTTCCACAAACGTATAATCATGTGACTTATTGAGATCAGCCAAAAAGTTAAGACCTGGCGGCCCGACTATTTCAATTTCCAGATAATCATTTGCTTTTAAGGTATCCGAATTTGGTGATAATTCGCTGATTCCCAACTCGTAAAATGCGGAGTGTTTTTTTACTGCTGATTTAAAGTCATTAACAGAGATGGGCCGAGACAATAGTTGCCACTTTTTGTCCGCCGGCAGATGATCATTTATAAATTGTTCGGGAGGTGTTAGATAGTAATACTCATTGTAAACTTTCTTGAACGAATTATTTTCAATCACACCAGATGCCCACGTAACATCAAGCAAGTGCCACTCTCCATCAAGTTTCACTGCATTCCAAGCATGATCAGGCACCTTAAATTTTTGATTCGGAGAATACCCGAGACCTTTCGAAAAACCGGAAACAACGACACTCTCGATTCCTGCCTTGTCTGCCATCGCCGTAAATAAATTTGCGTATCCCTCGCAGACTGAAAGGCGAGTTTTGAGAACAGAATTCGCATCGGATGCTTTGGATTTTCCGGACAGGTATGACTTCCAATCATAGGCAATGCGATCGGCCGTCCAACGGAAGATGACTCTGACCTTGTCCCTATCATTTTTAAAAGGTTCGGTGAGGTAGATAACAAGATCGTCTAAATGTCCCTCTGCATCGGGTGGCGCATTTAGGGCATGAATATCGATTGAATCCTCGTTTATAGCCCGATGAGACTCGCCATTTCGATTCTGGAGGCTCCTAACAGGTTCTCCCCTATCGTTCGGACTCGAGCAGAAAAAAGAAAACATCGAAACGATTCCGAGAGCGACGAACATGCTTCTATGAATGATTGTTTTTTCCATGATAATGATATTATACATTAAGGGTCGGACAAATTAGGGGGAGCGCCTATCCGGCTATTCGCTCCAATTTTTGCTTACGCAACGGATTTCCGCTGCTATCCGGGCGCGGGCTTTATATAGGGCAAAGACTTTGGTCTTAAATCTATTACTAGATTGATTCCACCTGGGTTTGAAAAATAGTTTTAAACTTAAAGCACAAAGGATTCTCATCCTTTGTATCATGAGCGTTCGATACTTTTTTCCCTTGCCCAAATCAGGAGCAACTAAGCCTATTAACGAATGTCATATTTCCATAATCTCAGAATCTAACTCGAATGAAAAAAGACCCTCTCACAATTTTCTCGTTTGGCTATTGGGGATGGGGAACGGAGGTTCCTACCCTCGTAAAGACAATCGATTCCATTGAAAAATCGAGAGGTTATACGCCTCCGGTATTCGTCGATATACGAATGAGTCATGCGGTACGGGCACCAGGCTTTAATGGGAACAGTTTCCAGAAATTACTCGGTGAGAAACGGGTAATCAATATGCCGGAGTTAGGAAATCGAAGGATTGTATCACAGAGAGGAAAAAGAATCCAAATCGACCAACCAGAATTTGCAGAAACACTGCTTCAAATCGCTCAGGATGCTTCTAAAAAGAATCAAAGGATCATCTTCTTTTGTAGTTGTGCCATTCCTGGTCCTGAACACTCTCCCTATTGTCATAGAGTCACTGTTTCCGGCCTTTTGCTCAAGAGTGGAAAGGAGAATAAAAAGCCACTTACGGTTGTTGAATGGCCCGGGGGCGATGGGAAAATAATCCAAGCAAAAACCGATGAGGATACCTTCTCTAAAGTGAGTAGAGCCCAAAAAGGAATTCCGTTAGGTAAATTGAAATCTCCGTTAAATGTTACAGCGTGGAAGGCATTGCCGTATTCCAGCATTATTGTGTTGAACTCAACGAAACATGATCATTCCATTCATTTGAAAACGGAACCCACTCAATTCGTTAAAAAGCAGTGGATTGTGCGAGTGGAAATTTCGGACATAGAGAAAGCGTCGGCAGCCAAAATTAAAGCCCTGATGATCAAGAATCAAAAAGAGAATGGCTACTCGGTTCGTGAATTAAGGAATTTTTGAAAAGGAAGATGATAAGGGGCTAATATGAGTGAAGTCAAAAAAAAGAAAACGAGTAAGGCACTTAGCATTCGTCAGCCTTGGGCTTATCTAATCGTAAATAGATACAAAGACATAGAAAATCGATCTTGGTCAACATCGTTCCGAGGAAAGGTGCTAATACATGCAGGCAAAAAGTTTGAAACAGAAGCATATTATTATGTATTAAAAAAGCATAAAATCAGTCTTCCGCCGATTGAAGAATTTGAACTCGGTGGAATTGTAGGTGAAGCGGAGATCGTTGACTGCGTGGAAAAGTCGAAGTCAAAATGGTTTGGTGGGCCTTATGGGTTTGTGTTGAAGAATGCAAAGAGAAAGAGATTTATTCCTTTGAAAGGACAACTGGGTTTTTTTAATGTTGAGGTGTGAGGTGAGGTAAATACGATTTCAACTCAGACAAAATCAAACTTTTTTCTTAGTTGGCTATACACAATATCATTCATATACAAGCTTCGATTCTTTATAGATTCTTTCATCGAGAAAAAAAGAGTATCTTCAACTTTAACTTCTTTCACTTTTTTATTTTCAGTTTTATTGATTAATGTGCTAAATATTTCATTTATTTCCTCACCGGATAGAATTCTATTTTCCTCTAGGGCGATAATAAATTTTATCTTTAAAAAAATATCATCTCCTAATCCTCGGTAGGCATAATTTTTCTCTGGGAGAAAGTCCTCCCTCTTCCATACGTATGTTAAAACATGTATTAATTTTTCGTAAAACACAGCTCTGTCTTTAAAAATTAGATCATTATCAAGCAAAAGAGAAAAAAAATCAATTAACAGCTCTCCAAAATAATACAGATACTTTTTCTCTTCATTTACTGAAAAGAAGCTTAGTCCATCAGTAATATACTCTGAAATTCGCATTCGCAAATCTACTAAAACAGTGTTCCGAATATCACGAATATGACCTATTTCAAAATCGAGTTTTCTTCTGGAATTTAGTGTATTGAGTGACAAAATATCCAATATAAAATCTTCATTATCGAACGTATCAACTACTTTGCAATTGACGCAAACAAAAATATATAAGACATATGAATTAACCTTTAACTGCTTCGGTAATATTTTCATTGTTCCTAATTTATCCTCAGGGAAATATTCCGAACAGGATAAACATTTAACTTGTTTTATCTCATTACTCGATTCTTCAGAATAGTGCATTCTTAAATAGGTAGTCTTAAAAGAAGACTCTTCATCCTTCAATTTAAGACGTTTATCAAATTCTTTAAAATTAAAGTTCAAATTAATCTCCTACTCATTTTAACAAGCCTAGACAAACTCGGTGGGGAAAAATATCTAAAGATTCTCGCCGCGTCTCAAGCTCTTTGACTAAACGCTCATGTGCCAATTTTTTATTTCTAATACTTCCTAAATGCATTCTTTGAATTTTCTCATTGTCTTGTCTTGAAATCTCTGTTTCCAATAAAAAAATATCACGATCCAAAGCTTGTTTTAAATTTAGAACTCTTTCGTTAATTTCCAAATTATTTCTCTTTAGGAAGTTTTCTCTTTCAGTTCTAAACTTCATTTGATGGCGATCTTCAAGCTTTCGTAATTTTGTTTGGTCAATTTCTCGAGTTTCAAGGGAAACCACAGCATCCTTTAAAAATTCAGAAAACTTACTTTCAATAATCTCATCCTCAGCGATTATTTGAATTGAAATTTCCTTCTTTATTCCGTTTAGTGTCCATACATAAATCGAGAAAGCGCAATTTACTTTGCTCGTCTCAACATTATCATAACTAAGAATAACCGGAGCTGGATTTTTGAATGAGAGTTTTTGCGCTGCCTGCTTCACCAAAGGATGCACCGGAGTTATATAATCTACTTCCGAATTTCTCTTTGCGCAAGCTGGATCAAAAGTAAAATCAAATCGCCAGTCAACTTTAGATTTTAATTTAAGTTTCCAATCACCAAAAAGTTGATTTCTCAAATAATTTATACTGTTGAAATCTTCGATTAATTTTAGTTTTATCTTATCTGTTAGTACTAAACTAAATTTTCCCTCTTTTTGAGACAATTTCGCCCCGTCGATACCAAATTCTGCCAGATAGATAAAAACTAAATTTTGTAAACTCTCGATAGATATATGCGTATTTTCATAATCTAAGTAATTCTCTTTCAGATCTATCCCAAATAACTCTTGTTCCTTTTCTTCCAACTCAAGCTTTTCTCGACCTTCATTTATAGTGCCTTGGGTGATAATTTCCAATTGTCTATTTTGCTCTTCATCCGATAATGAAGGATTTAAAACAATTTTAGAAATTGACTTGGTTACCTCTCCCGTAATTTCTTCTAGATCGCCAATCGAATCTGTAAAAATTCCAATTCTCTCAAAACATTTGGTATATATTTTATCATCTATGCTGCCTTCTATTAGAAAATTTAATATATTGATAGCTTCGCTTTTCTGACCAATTCTATCTATCCGACCGATCCGTTGCTCAATTCGCATTGGATTCCAAGGTAAATCATAATTTACTAAAGTATCACAAAACTGATAATCTAAACCTTCACAGCCTACATCTGAAAGTAAAAGTATATCAATGGAATCTGCACGAGATTCAAAAGAGGAAAATATCCCATTAATTCGGATTCTTTCTTCATGTGGTGTTTGTCCAGTAATTGAAGATACGTAAGAGAATTTTGCCTTCAATTCTTTTGTTAGATATTCAATTGTTTTTAAGAAGGAACAAAATATTAGAATCTTCTTATTCTGCTCCTCTTGTTTCTTCCGAATTAATTTAACTAGATGATTTAATTTCGAATCTGCTTTCAGTTGGCGACCAGAGTTTATAACTTGATCTATCAGGTCTAAGGTAACCTCATTCAGAGGGGTAGGGATCTCTTCTTCTTCATCTAATGAATGCTCAGAATCGTCCATTTCGTTTAGATTTACTGTATAAAATTTTCTTTTTAGAGATTCTTCCAAAGACGGAAGTAGCGCAAATATGCTACTCGAAAGCTGTTGCTTCCAACTTGCTAAAACTAAGTGAAGCACATTATTGTTAAATTGAGAATTCCATAGTGTCTTATATATTTCTTCAAAATATTTTATAAACTTTTTCTCTTCAACACTCAAAGAGACCTTAATGGCCTTTACACGTCGCGGCTTAAAATATTCTTTACCGATATCCCTACGCCTTGTTCTATTCATTAAAAAGTTCATCGAATTTAATTTTTCCAAATGTCGCCGAATATCGACCATATCAACTTCGGGATTTTTTTTTGAATTTAGAATCTCCCGAATCTCCGTTAACTTTTCAGCCAGTTTTTCCGAGGGTTCACGACCAGGATAGTGTTCAAAACTATTTAATTCATTTAAGAATTGGGTTTTTTCAAATTTTTTCATCTCGCGAGTCATTCGAATAGCATTATTTAGGTGTTGATTAGGCCCAATTAAGTCTTTAAAAAAATCGTATCGTCTATACATATCCTCTCTTAGCATTTTCAGTAGATTAAATAAATCCTGGGACTTCGTTTGAATGGGCGTAGCGCTTAAAAAAACTACTGCTTTGGCATGATCCGTAAATCTCTTAACATATTTATGAGCTTGAGTAGAAGGATTTCTGATTTTATGAGCTTCATCAACGATCACTAAATCAAAAGAAATCGGATTTTCTTCAAAATCGAAATCTTTAAAAGTCGATTCAAGAATTATTGAAAATGGTATAATAATTCTGGATTTTTTTTCGGGCCAAATATTATGTTTTGAAAATTCTCCTAAATAGAATTTTAATTCTTTGGATGATTCAATTTGATCAAACTGCTCATCAAATCTTTCCATCTCATACTTCCATTTCTTTGATACCGCTAATGGCTTTGGACAAATAATTAAAACAGTATTAAGTTCTGAACGAGCGGAGAGTTCTTTTAGAATGAGACCTGCTTCAATGGTTTTACCAATACCGACATCGTCTGCAATTAGGATACGTGGTAGATCCGCTTGAATGATCTTAATCACAGGTCGAAATTGAAAAGGGATCATTTCTATCCGAGCAGAACTCAAAGAGTAGAGGCTGGATTTGTCAGGAAAATTTAAATAGAGTGAAGTTAAATAGGCTTTAAAATGCGAGGTGGATTGAAATTGATATCCACCCTTTTCTTCTGCAACCTCTACTTGATCCTCGAAAAATTCTTTAGTTTCATTATCTATGAATATTCTGATAATATTTTTGGGATATCCAAGTTGAATCTCTTGGACGATACCAATTCGAGAAGGATCGCTCTTTATAGATACCTTTTTCCCAACCTGCATCACATCCCCTACTTCTGCTTTATATACGTAATCTCAAATGCCTTAATCGACCTAAACTGCTGTAAGCGATTTGAAATCGCAAGGGCATCATTCATTTCGTAATGTTGGAAAATATCAAGCCCACGATCTAAGAGTATTTTCCATTCTTTGTCCACTGTTACATGGCGAGCATGGATCGAGTTGGAAGCATCAAACTCCCAAGAAAATTGAATGCCCAATGCTAAAGAGGATGATTGGATTTTTTCAAAATTTTCTTTTTGTAATTCTGGTTTTAATTCATCGACTACGGTTACTAAATGTATTTTTACTTCAGAATCTTGGCTTTTTGTTTTAACGACGGTCTCAATGAATTCCATCAAATTGCGAACCTGGTAGAACATTCGAATATACGGATCTACGATGGTAATTGTTTTGCAATTTCGAAGGTAGTCGCCAAAGAGGACATCATAGCTGACACCCTTTTGATTTTCTTGGTAGCTAAAGTGCTGTTCTTTTAATTGGCTCTTATAGACTGGATTCGCCACGGCCTGGGGAATAGTGGGACTTGGTTCCGAATTTACTTCAGTTACCCCATCTTCGGATTCACTGATCATATGATGGTAATAATTCGGAAATTCCACCTCTTCGAGTGTGGTTACTCTCTCCGTTTTTTCTTCTTTGTCCGAATACGAAAAATTAACTTTGCTATAAGTCGCATCGATTCGCATTAATTGGTCTTTTACGCGTTTTCTGCCTTCCATCGCAAATTTCAAGATCTCATTTACTTCTTCTTTTGTAGCGCCGTCCTGAGGGTAGATGATCTTCATTAGACCAGAAAAGGTTTTATTGATCCCGTCTCGATCCCGTGTGCTTATATCGGATGACAGAGTAAAGTATTTTGAATACCGATCTGAGTAATCATGATTTCGAAGCGAACGTAATATCTCGGCTAAATAATCTACGACAAAACCATATCCATCGGAGAACATTTCTCCGCGAATGATGTCCACTTCCCAACCAGGGATAAAAAAATGCAATCGGTCGAGGAAGGCAGAATCGTAGAATTTATCGGGTAAATCTTGAAACAGATCACTATGTTTTAGCATATACGGAACGCTATGTTGTGTATTTCCGACAAATACCATGGAGGCTTCGGCGCCTAAGGTTTCGATGCCTCGCGAGAAGGTTTTATTTGCCATGTAGTTTTTCATGATATCTACTAAGGCCTTATCCACTTTCTTTTGTTTTCCAGCAAACTCATCAAAGGCGACTACATCCCAATATCCGACTAAACCGATCTTGCCATTTACCGCATTGCTAACAAAAAGCTTAGGAACTGTGACTTCCCCGCCAGAAATTAAAATCCCGTGAGGTGAGAACTCTGAATAAATATGCGACTTGCCTGTACCTTTGGGACCAAGTTCGATGAGATTGTAGTTTCGTTCACAGTAAGGAATCAAACGAACAAGTTGCAACAGTTTGCTTCGTTTCCCAAACATTTCGGGATTGAAACCCATACTTTGAATCAATAAATCGATCCATTCATCCGTTGAAAAATTCTTCCGGGCAGCAATAAAGCTTTCATAATCGAAATGAGAAAGCTGGATGGGCTTGAGGCTTGTCATGATCCAAGGGATCGCATTTTTATCCTCTGAATACGTATATTCTAAATCTGCAATACACCAAACGCCACTTACGAGAAGCTTTGGGTGAGTTTTGACGGTATCGGAGTCAACTAAAACTTTTTTGATGCCTAAGTTTGAAAACTCCGCCTCGTAAGCATCCGATTTGTCATTTAAGGCAACTGAAATTTTGTCAATGACCTTATAGCGACCTTTTTCTTTAATATTGGACCTGACGAGTCCTGCCTCGTTGCGATGCACATAATGTTTGCGTAACACTTCCTTTACAGTTTCAATACCTGTCTGGATGGAAGCTTCGTCATTGGTTGCACAGTACTGCCCCAAAAGATATTCTAAAACATAAGAAGGAACAATCGCATTTCCCTTCACGATTTTTACGAGATCCTTTCTCACTACGAGACCAGGAAAGAAGGTATTGATTTTTTGATCTATTGTGCTCATAAATTTCCCTTTTTATTTAAAAATCAAAATCAGAGTCAAAAGACCTTCGAATCTGATATCGTATCGATTTGTATTCCACATAGTGAGTTGTTCCACCATGCCTTTCTTCCAACTTGAGTAAAACTTCCTTATTGTTAGCCGCACTTGCTTTCTTAGTCAGAATCATGGCGACTTTTGTCTCTCTGTCCCTTGGGTTTTGCGACACGTGATCAAATCGAATTTCATGTTGGTCAGATATCAATTCGCCCTCTAAGGTATAAATACCCAAACGAAGTGTACGAGCCTGCATTTTTTCTGTTACTGCAGAGGTTTGAAAAAGCATCAAACCCAATTGCCCAGAAGAAATGATGTTGCTCGCACCACGAATGATATCCACATCCACGACTTCTACATCACTCGTTCGCTTTTTGTTGATGCGAAGTACGGGAAGGATCACTTCTTGCAAGCTTGCTCCCCCGTGGACAAAGCGACTGCCTGATCCTTGCAACCGGAGTCGGTTGATCGATTTCGGGATTTGAATTTCCACATCTCCCTTTAATCCAAGTTGTGCGGAAGTAAATGATTTGAAACCCGTTTGAGGCACAAGTCCCTTCCCGAGAACAAATCTACGGTGTTTGTATAAGATGGAAGTCCCACTCGGTTCTTGGGAGGAAAAATCACTCTCTTCCAAAGCACGATCTTGGTAAATAAAACCATGATCTGCTGTGATGAGAATGTTTGTGGCATTGGCGGCTGTTAATTTTTTTACAATCTTCGTAAGATCATCCATCGCATCCTCAGCGGCTTCAAATGCCATACCCTCAGAAAGGATCTTATCTCCCGTGTGGTCAATGCGATTGTGATAGATGTACAATACATCATTGGCTCTAAAAAGATCTCGGCTTTGCTCTCGATTATAGGACATAAAATCTTCACTCGTAATGGCTTGCGCCCGTTCGCTAAGTGCCGCCTTTAAAATTTTATCCCGGTTTTGAGTGCCCTTTGCATTTTGGCCATCAACAATAACTGTCCCTGAGTCATCACTTGCCAGTTCGAGAAATTGATTTGGAAGTAGTGCCGCCATTCCTAGTTGCGTATAGCTAGGAAGCATGGACAGCATGGGCTCTAGATCTGCCTGGTAGCGATCTTCTTTGCGAATGATTCCTAGAAGTTCTTCTCCGATCTCAAAACGTAAGGCATCGGAAATGATCACACAAATCTTGTTCTCCTTGCTTAAGAATGGTTTTACCCAATTGGTAAAAAAATCTTTCTGCAAAGGAATGCCTTGGATACTCCACTGACTTGTCTGATCTACAAAATTTTGGAAACGATCATTGATCTTTAACAAATAATTATTGGAATATAACTTTTCGATTTTGTCACGAAGCGCTTCTAAAAGAGAGGGCTGGCTCGATTTTTTTACATGATAAATAAACTTTCGATAGAACTGGTCTAAAAGATACCATTGGTTCACATAACGCTTGGCACCATCATCCAAACTATCCATCGAGAGAATCGTTTCATGGAGAGTTTGAAAGAATTGGGCGGCAAAATCAATTGCCTCATAAAGATCGCTGTATGACGCATACCAGTGTGTTCTACGGCGAATGCGAATCCAATCCGATACATCGATCCGAGAAACAGTTTCCGCCGTGACTTGCTCGACCAAACTACTGATAATTTTCCTGTCGATAATGGTAAAAAAATCAACATCGATCAATTTTCTAAAATCTCGTTTCTCCAAGTCATTTTTAATTCCAAGGAGTGATTCATACTCACCCGAAAGCGACTCAAAGCTCTCTCGAAAATATTGGCTATCTTTCCAGCGTCTCAGAAATACCAATGCATCCGCATTCAATCTCGCATTGCCTTCTGTTTTCATCGCATAGCAGGATTTAAAGAGTTCAATGGCAAAGTCTTTGAGGCCAGGCTCATTCGAATGATAATTGTAATCCTTTCTCACCTGGTCCCATAGGAAGGAAGAGAGAGTGCATTTTTCAATGAGCCTGATTTTCTCGTCTTTGTTTGCGGAAAGATCTACAAGTAAATTTTCCAAAACAGAACCGATGTTTGCCTCAGAACCGGCACAGACAGAAAGCATCTTCAGCCGTAGCAGAGTCCCGGTCTCCTTACCATCCAAAATCTGCTTCAAAGACTCTTTTCTTTTGATGGCGCTAAAAAAGTGCAAATGTTCGCTTACTACTTCAGAAAGGTCAGATCTCAAGTCCAACTCGGATAGTAACAATCCCACCTGGTCGGTTCTAAATTCGCCGTTCGCTAGGAGGAGATCCAAAAGCCAATTGTCCAAGGGCGCAGGTTGCGGCCCATCATGGAAGAGAAGGAATTTCTTCGCAGGCTCTTCACGAATCAGCCTATACTTTAACCGATACTCATTGTTTTGGATTTCACATTTTTCTATATTTTCAAGGGCAATGGAATCATAGACGTCTCTGAGTTCGGACTTGGCATCATACCAAAAAACGATTCGATGTTTGTCGAAAAGTTTATGGAGTGCGTTTTTAATTTTATCTGACATGATTAGTCTTCTTCTGCCTTATCAAGGCCAGGAATTTTTTTTAATGCCTCACCAAACTTCAAGTAGTTCACCTTAACTCCATCATCCAGATCGATTTCCAGTTTTTTCATCGCCAAAGGATAGAGGATTTCTTTTTCATAATCCTCAAGCTCGGTGAGAATCTTTTTTGTATTCTCAATCTCTTTGATCGCTTTTACCTTTTCTGCTTTAGAAGCATCCCCACTGGTTTCGGTATGAGCCAACTGGTTTAATTTCGCAGATAGTTTTGTCTTGAATTCTCTCAAATAGTCATTTAACAAAACACTTACGGTATCAGGACGATACCGATGCATATAGATGAGTGCATTGAAACTACCCTTCGGACTGCTAAACATCCAATAGATCGGTCTTTTTTTATAGCGTTTGATATGATCAACATAAAACTCTCGTAAAAAATAATCTCGTATCGCAAGAGGCTTTCCATTTTTGCCCAGTGCGGTTTCGATAAAACGAAGGTTTTCTTCCAAAAGTTCCTGCCCAAAGGTGACCTTTAAAAACTCTCGAAACCGAC
>NZ_RQGD01000033.1 GCF_004770745.1 Leptospira ognonensis
TATAAGAAATTATCTTGAGTTTGTTTATTTTAATATTATAATTCTAATTATATCTTTCTAATTTGTCTGCTTTCCTGAAAGGCAAGTAATTTCTCCATTTCAATCAGGATTCGTTACGGAAGATCCAATTCTCGAGTAATGAATTTAATTTTTATTCAGGCAGTGTCAATCCATGGTATTAACAGAAAAGAATTTTCTAAATAATTTAAAATCACTCAAATCGGCAAAAGAGCTACCTAAAGTGAAACGATATTTTACAGAGAAAACAAAGGACGATAAGTTTATCGGAATACGTATGGCAGCAATCTTTAAACTCGCTAAACAGTATTCTGAAATGGAGCATAGTGAGGTATTAAAACTACTACGAAGTGAATTTTATGAAGCCCGAATGGGTGCAGTTAGTATCATGGATTTTCAAGCTAGAAAAAAAAATGCAACTTCCGAGAGAAAAAAAGCGCTTTTTGAAATGTATATTCATAACCATCAATGGATTAACAACTGGGATTTAATAGACAGATCTGCACCATATGTGATCGGAGGATACTTATATGATAAACCTCGAAATATATTATACAAGCTTGCAAAATCTAAAAATATCTGGGAACGTCGGACTGCCATAGTTAGTACTTACTTTTTCATAAGACAGAATGATCTAGCTGACACCTTTAAAATAGCAGAAATTTTGAGAAATGACCAGCAAGATTTAATACAGAGAGCCGTAGGAAGTTGGATTCGCGAAGCTGGAAAAAATCGATTCAAAAATATTGACATTTAATACATTCTGCTCTCTCTTCAAGTCGCGAAGGATCGGTTTCATTTCATCGAGAAGTGAAGATGTTTTTAGGTTGGTGGCGAGCAGAAGAAAACCGTGTGAACTTGGTAACTGTAGCTTTAAGGTTGGAATGTTTTCTGTTTCCATATATTTGTTTTTTCTCTCTTCTGCATTACAATGGATGCACAATAATAGTAGTAATTGAAAGACTAAGTTTTCCCAGATTTGCCTGAGTTTCATATTGACTTGAATTGTAAGTCAGCTACCGATTCGAAAATTGAACAAATCCGACAAATTTATATTTATTTTCACGCTTTCAATGAGTTTCTGAGTTTTCATGACACTCGATCTAAGCACAGGAGAAACGAAAAGATCGTTGCGTTCAATGGATTTCAAATTCTAAAGAAATCAGTAACGGGAAGACTGATCCATGGAAATGGATCCAGGAAAAGAGATTCGTTAGGTGTAGTTAGGAAAAGGAGTCTTTTTAGTTCAGTTCCGCAATTAGATTGGATAGAAAAATGAGCATGGCTATCCTTTTTCTAGTTTTTTTGGGAGCAAAAGCTTGCTTCTCAGAAATAGATTCTTATGTTGTTCCTACGTGATGAGAATGTTAATGAATCAAATTTTTACATCCTTCATTTTTATATTTATATCATTTGCCCTACTTGGTTGTGGAAAAAATTCTCTTTCGAATGCCTGTGATCCGCAAAATAAATTCTATAGAGATTATTTTACCATCAAATTGATCTTAGAAGACGATACCGCTTATTGTGGAACGAAAATTGTCTTACCTTCTATTTGCGATTTAACTCCTTTTGAAGTGATCCAACCCAAAAAATGGAAATATGTACAAGAAGAATTGCGAAAACAATTTTCCAAGGGTAAAAGGGAAACTACGACCTCAATCGTACCTTCTCCTATAAGTGGCACAGCGAAATGGTTAGGTGGTGTGTTGTTAAAGGATGGCAATTTAGTTTCCCTTCCCTATAACGAAGAAAGAATTTTGACAACAAAATTAGGTAATTTTGAATCAAAACTAATATCGACTCAGGTGTCGAGTACTGGTAAATGGGAAGGCGGAGTTCTTGCACCCAACGGCAAGGTATATGGAATTCCGCGTGGAGCCGATAACATTTTAGTTTATGATCCCATAGCATCTAGTGTCGCAACCTTGCCCAGCCCATTGGCAGGTGTTAATAAATGGAGAGGCGGAGTGCTCGCGCCAAATGGAAAAATTTATGCGATGCCGGTAAGTGTTTCTTCTATTCTAGTGATCGATCCAAGTAATGATAGCACGTATCTTTTGCCATCTCCAGCCATTGGCTCGAACCTTTGGGAAGGAGGTGTACTTGCACCCAATGAAAAAATTTATGGCATTCCAGTTGATGGAGATTCCATTCTTGTTATCAATACAAAAACAGATGAGGTAAAGACGATTCCAGCGCCCGTTTCGGGAACTGGGAAGTGGCGGCAGGGAGTCCTGCTTGCTAGTGGGAAAATTCTCGGAGTACCAAGTTCAAGTAATCAGTTTTTAATCATTGATCCGGAAACTGATCAAGTATCGACTTTCGATTCTCCCGTAACAGGCCTTAGTAAGTGGAGAGGAGCGTCGCTCGCACCCGATGGAAATATTTATTTTTTCCCGGCTGACATTTCGAAAATTCTGATTCTTAACAGTGAAAATTTCACTTATTCGACGATTGAAAGCGGAGTTTCCGGTGCCAATAAGTGGGGTGATGGAGTCCTAACTATAGATGGTCGTATCATCCTAATACCACATACGAGTGATCATTTTCTTTCCATTCAAACTGGGGCCAATGGCTCAATATGTGAATCAATCCTGATGAGCGGATACTATAACAAGTACTAAATATGAATTAAAAAATAAGATTTGAACTTTTTCTCATTACTACCTTGTAGTCGCAAGATGGGGCTTCTTAGTTAGCTCATAAATTCCGGGTAAGATGTTTACTCGTTGAAAGAAAACGAAACTTGATGGGAACGAAATTAGTAAACCTGTTTTTCAAAATTCGATCAAGCTGGCCTTTTTCCTGAAAAAATAGGCATTACTGTTTTTATTAGTTCCCGATTACGTTTTGGATCAAAAACAGGTTTTACAGCCAGCCCTTGACTAAATAATTCTTGCCAACAACTGTTTTCCGCATACGAGAAATCTTGATCATTCTGAAGTGCAGTTACCAGAGACTCTCTCAAAATAGCGTTAATCTAGGCATTCGAAGAAATTATGGCACCTAACGGTGTATTGATTTCATGAGAGATTCTGCCGACAATTGGAATGTTTCTTGTATTTCTTTAGTGGCTTCCTTTTATAATCTTACCCATCCTTGGCGCTTATTTTTTGACCAAAGAACCTGACACGTACGCGCAGTGCGAAATTGAATTCAAGAACCTTCCGACTTGAATGTTGCCATCATCAGAGAAGGGGGGTTCTGGGGTATCGACCGAACAACGCATGTCTTCGGAACAAATGATTCCAATTTATATTAAAAAAATTCTCACTTGCAATTAAGGGTTATCTTCTCGGATTCCAAAGCGGCCTGCTTTTTATCAGTCTCGGATGCCTTAGTTACATCCAGAAATGCTTCCATATAACGAACGTTTTGCTCATACTCTCGCACGCAGGCGGAATAGCCTGGGTCTGCTTTTGCTTTGAGTTGATTGCATTCACATTGTTTTGTCGCAGTTTCAATATAATGTTTTTTTAAAGTTTCCTTCTCCTGATCGGAAAGACCGCAAGCTAAAACTATTGGGAAACAAAGCAAAATGATTCGTTTGATTTTCAAGGTTTTTTCTCCAAGGATTAAAATAATCGAAGTAAAATGATAGACGTCAATATTTTTTCATTTCCATTTTCTACAATCTTGTAAGGAAAAAATAATTTGGCTATCTTACTCCGATCAGTTTTGAATTTAAAATTATTTGTCACATGAATTCGTGATTTGGTTGAATTCAATTCGCTTTTGATCTTCAGCGAAAGTTTTGCCGTACTGGCTTTGTTTTTGAAAGCATGCCATTTTTTGACCTTTTGGTGCCAACGAAAAACAATCACATACTTCTTTTACTTTCTCTTCAAAGCTTAGATTGTCTTTTATCTCCCCATTTCCGACCATCTCTCGTTCACATTGTCCAAGTTTTTCAAGGTATTGAGAATAAGCATCCGATCCTTTTTTAAGGGCTTTTACATGTTTTTCTCTGAGAGTTAAACATCTTTTTTTATCTTTTGCCGAATTCGATGATTTTGATTTATTTAAACACTCACACATCTCTTTTGATTTTTCTTCTGCATTTGCAAATAAAGGAAAAGAAAAAAGAATTAAACTTAGGAAAATCAATTTCATTTTGTGATTAACAATCATGTGCAATAGAATATGAGTAGATGAATTGTTGTCTAGAAATTTATAGATTTCTAGTCGCTTTTATTAAAGAATTGATTCAACTTTGGATTCTTAACCGGAACGATATAATTCTAATTCAGAATAATAAACTTGGTAAAAGATTGCCATTCTAACCTGAGTACGTTTTAGCAGATTCGAATCAAATTTGATTAAAATTCAAATTTTTCAGGACTCGGTTAATCTATAAAAGATTAAGATCAGTGAAGACGATAAAATAGTACAATCGAATTAAAGAGATTGTTTTTAGTTTCTTTTGTATTTTAAAAATCAATGAAATTGATTTCTTTTGCTGGGGTAGAAAAAAAATTCTGCGAGAGCATTGCACTATAAACAAACTTATTTCCGTGAGATCAATAGGTTAATCCAGAAGTTCCCAAAATGGTTTACATATCGAATTGTGGATGGTTCCCAGTTAGGAAAGAGCTTGCCATAACCTAGTGATCAACATCATTTCAGCCTATGACACGTTACCGTAAATTTGTGGATTGGCTTAAGGTGACAGGAGCCACTAGGGGACTAAGTGAGCAGGATGCGCGAGCCGTTCGCACAACGGCATGGGTGCAAATCCTGATGTTTTCTTTGCCGACGCTGCTAATCGTTCCCACGTATTTTACAGAGCCACCAGAGACCCATATATTCACCTATGCGACGTATTTCCCTTTAGTCGTGCCACTTGTGATTGCTCGTTACTTACTCATCCAGCAGAGACTAGCGGCAGCCGCAATCCTCACCTTGGTCGCCTCCGATTATCATCTCGTGGCCTTGTCGATTGCGCAAGCGGATGATCCGGCGCCGATGGGATTTTTACTCCTAGGGATGTTGTCATTTGTGATGGTCCCGCGCCAACACGTCATCACGCGTTGGAGCCTTGTCATTGTGCCCATGGGTCTATTTTTATTTTTCCAATACTACTATAGATCACTTGGCAAATCAGGAATATTCGGTCCTGCTCATCTGGTCGTACCTGCCGACTACCTCATGCCGCCACTCACTCTTTTAATTATCTTTTTCATTCTAATCACTTATCAGTTTGTAAAGGCTGTAAACGGCGCGGAAGATCGACTTGCAGCAGAGCTTGCTAAATCCGAGAAGCTCCTATTGAACATCTTACCACGAGAAGTGGCAAATGAATTGAAGATGGACGGCACGAGCAAACCACGCCACTTTCCCTCTGCTACTGTTTGCTTCACTGATTTTGAAGGCTTTACCAAAATCGCCGAGACGCTAAAGCCGGAAGAGCTAGTGGCTGAGTTAGATCGTTGCTTTTCTTATTTCGATAGCTTGATGGATCGATACAATCTTGAAAAACTCAAGACCATCGGCGACAGCTATATGTTTGCTGGTGGAATTCCTCAGAACAATGCCACGCATGCGGTGGATTGTGTAATGGCAGCCCTTGAGATTCAAGCGTTTATGAATCGGATGAAGGAAATTAAAGCGGACCAGAATCTGCCGTATTGGCAACTTCGATTGGGGATTCACTCCGGTGATCTCGTCGCGGGCGTAATCGGAGAACGAAAGTTTGCCTATGATGTTTGGAGTGATACGGTAAATACAGCAAGCCGCTGCGAATCGTCAGGAGCTTCTGGGAAAATCAATATCTCTGGCGTAACCTTTGAGCTCATTAAAGATTTTTTTGCCTGCGAATATCGAGGAGCGATGCCAGCAAAAAACAAGGGTCAGATCGACATGTATTTTGTGCAAGGTTTGCTACCAGAGTTGCAACGTCCCGGTCATGAGCGTACTCCTAACGTTGAATTCGAAAAACGATACCGAAGATTGCGAGAGCAACAAACATCGAGCTAGACTTTGATGCGACCGCAGACAATGATAGAATGTAACTAACTTCTTGACTTTGTAATTTCGGAATAGTAACCAAATAAATCTCAGCGTAATCTTCAAATGTTTTTAACTGAGTATGATGATGATTCTGAACTGACTAGAATCTGTCATCAGTTCAGAACGTTATGATCGGAAAAATTTCTTTTTTTAATTTGCCTTAATTATAAATCGCTTACTTCCACTCTCATCATAACATTTCGTACCATTACAAGAAGCAGATGCTCCAGTAGTTGGACCGCAATCCTTCCCGATCGTTTTTTTGCAGACCGCAGAAGCTTTTTTTCTTACTTCATTCGTATCACCATTGATACACACCTTAATATCTGATTCTCGAAAAGAATAACATTTTGCAGATAGTTGTTGAGTTAACAGGACCGTGCCAAGTAAGGCGACGATAATTCTAATATTTAGTAACATTTGTTTTCCCTTATAAAATCCTTCATTTCAACCTTGAATACGATATCACACCATGCAAGTGAATAAGAAAAATTAATTCATCCGAAAACGGCATTGGTTCTTTTTTGAATAGAATGATTCTAGTTAAAAAATAAGTAAAAAAAATACAAACGTAGCAGGAGTTAACATTTTTTGTTTTTTTTTGGTTTCAAGTTGATGGCTTATCGATGAAAGTGTATGCGTTAGTCGTAAAAAAATATCTTCAGATAATTTTACTATCAGAGAATTCCAAAAAATATATGCAGTCAAAGAAACTTCTAAACTGCATTTATGGGATTGGTCACAAATCTATTGCCGCCATTTTAGTTAATAATAAAAAAGCCAACTCGAAGTGTTTCGAACTGCAGATCCAAACTACTTCTCTAATCTCTGTTAGATATTTTTGCCACAATATAGGTCGCCCCGAATGCTTTTATAAAAGAAGCTGCCGCCCATATCAAACTGATCGATATCGGAATCGGCAAATAGCTATAACTGGCTATCTGGGGCATCGCCAAGACTAATCCGAGACCAAAACCAAATGGTACCGCTTTTTTACATTCCTTGTCGGGACCAACGATGGGGTAGAAAAAAGCTATAGCCATCGCAAAAAGAAACTGACTGAGAAGCATAACGAACATATTTGAATCGGCCTGCGGGCGCCAAACATGCATCGTTGCTTCGTAAAGTCCTCTCATCAAAAGACCGTGAACTAAATATTCAAAAATAAAAACAAATACAAATGCCGTCACTCCACCTAGCAACATACCTTTTATCATTTTGCTATTGTCGTTCATATTGTCTCCTTGTTACTTTTATCCAATGATATGAGATTCAAATTCAGAAGTCATTCAAAATTATTATTTTGCCTTTAAGGCTCGAACAAAGTATTAGATAGTTAGAAACCATTCTCTTTGGAAATTGATGAGATGATTGGTGCAAAATTTTGATCGATTGCAAAGAACCCGATTTAATTCGGCTTAAAGGCGAACAAATTTTTACAGAAAGGGATTCGATACTTCCCCTGCAGAAAACAAACTTTGATTCCTGCAGAGGAGTCAATTTTAAGTTACTCGGTCGTCGCCGCTATCGAGTAAGTTGATGTGCCTGAGGTAATCGTCCAAACGTTTCCGTTCGAGAAAAAATAACTCACATTTGTGCAATTTGCGCCATCATTGTAACTGATGGAGCTTGAAGCAGTTCTTGCCGAAATTGTAAAATAAGAACTCGTCCCACCATTAGCAACACTGCCGATTGAAGCATACTTTGTGCTTGCACCGCAGGTAATCGACGTATGTAAGGAATAAGTTTCAGTACTACCGCTGCTGTTTTTAAATCTGATCCTTGGCGACGCTGTTGAAAGTGAAACGGTCTGGGAGGACTTGATCCCATCGTTACTACAACGGGTTGCGACGCCATAAATTGTCGAACTCGAACCTGTAAACGAAAGACCTGCAGCAAGGCCAGCTGCGAAATTTGTCATGGATGCATAATAGTCATAATAAGTGATTTTTACACCCATACCAGAGGACGTGATGTTACCCGAGCAAGAACCTACGGAATTGCGCGTAGTAGAACAAGCGGCAACGGAAGAAAAAGTGCCCGAATTTGTGGAACAATGGGAGCTGGCACTTGTCGCGGAAGTCGAGGCTGCATAATCGAAGCATCTGGGACCATCGGTGGCTGTATCAGGTAAGGTGCAGGAACAAGTGGGACAGGTGGATGTGGAAGTACTACTCGTTAGTTGATTTAAAAGCAGTAGGTTCGTTAGATCTTCGTTTTCTTTTTTTTCAGAATTTGGATTACAATTGAAAAGAACAATTAACGAACAGGAAGCGAACAGGAAGCGAAACTCATAATATATTCTCCAGTTAGTTGTTAACACAAAAAAAAGCAACGGATTTTAAATGTCAAATCAGAAATAAAGAAGTTAGGTTTTGCGATCGAGAGGAAGTGCCTTCTTTCCATCCAATTCATATCATGCTTTCTCTATTTTCTTTGGTTTTGTATATTGGTTGGCCCGGATGTTATCCTTCGCAAGCAAGGCCGTTTCATGGATACGTTTGGATCTGGTCGTCTCCTGTTTGGCAGTCTGTATCCATTCAAGAATGCCTCGTTTCACACTTTTGGGAAATGCTTCGAAAAAAGTTAAAGCTCCCTTTTGTTTTTTTAAGGCTTGTAGTAAATCCTCGGGAATAACTAAATTTTCAACCTCATCTAACGCATTCCAGGTGCCAGATTTCTTTGCAAGTTCGATCATCTTAATTCCTGAAGGATGGATACGTCCTTCTGTTTCCAGTCGACTTATCTTTTCTTTATTGACTCGCGACCAATTGCTTTTTGGATTTCGAGGGGAAATATATAACTTATAACGTAATGCATCTATTTTGTTAGGCAAACTATCAACCCATCCAAAACACAGCGATTCCTCGATGGCCTCGTCTACTGTTATGGTCGGAAGTCCGGAACCTTTTTTTGCAAGAATCAGCCAGACCCCTTTTGATGTGTCATGATTTTTTAAGAGCCAATCGTGAAACTCTTTTAGTGATTTTGGTTCGAAGTGTTCGATTCCTTTGTGGGAGTTTGGATGTTTCGGTTTTGTTTTGTTCTGATTTTGATTCATGGAAATTTATATCTCAAGACTCAACTCTTGTGAAGTGGATTTTGGTGTAGAATAAAATCGATAAAATAAAATCATCAAGCATTAGTTTGTTTACGAATGTTAATTTTTTTACTTATGCCTACCGAACAAAGTCCGCGATCGACAAGCCAGTCGCCTTAAGGATAATTCTATTTCTTTATTTCTCAAAAGAATCCCAAGCCATAATAAGGCCATCATTACAAGCAAATAATCGCTTATCTTCGCAGCACACACGGGTTTGTGTCTGAGTATTCTATTTCGGAGTGGTTTGTAAAAACGGAAGCACGATACATCGATCTGGTTTTGATCCTTTCCCTTTTCATAACAAGTTTTGTCGTTCGACTCATTCTGGATAAGAATCCGACACTCATAGACCAGCTTTCACTTTCATTGCCTGTCAATGTAGCCTATATTTTTTTGTTCCTCACTCATTTTACTAATCGTGAAATCACCTTCTTGGATGATTTGTTTTCTTTTCTGATGCATCTACAAGGACGAAGAATTAAGTAGAAACTTGTTGATATCACTTACAAATTTTCTCGTACTGGTTTCGTATAAATCGATGTCCCTTGGATGATTGGCTCTATATTGAATTAAAGGAGAATGGTTTGATTTTGAGAAAAGGAGCCATAGTGCAGTAATATGTTCAATTCGATCTTGGTAAACTAAGGTTTGTTTGAGATTTAAATCTTTATCGAAGATATAAAATTTTGATTCGAAGAGCGCCTCATCCCAGTACGGAATTAACCCTAGCGTCATTATGGCGGGAAGGAAAGTCAAAACTTTTAGATTTCTCGTTTTGTTTGATTGTGGATTCGTAAGTGACTGAGTATATAGATTTCTTTGGTTTGCGAGAATATAATAGTCTACATTTGATTTTTTGAATTGGATCCTCTTAATTTTTTGAATCACATTTTGTCCCTCTTTGCAATTGCATTCATCTGCTGAATAGGCATATTCAATGTGAACAATAGATTCGATTTCCTTTAAGCCCGCATGGCGAACTGTCGACAAATACAAAGATAAGAAATTTCTAATCTTTTCTTCGGAAGGTTGGTTGCTTTGACCGGTTGTATGTTGGATGGATTCTTCTTGTGATGTCGGGAAAAATATTTTAGTTGAATTGTTTCCGTTGATATTTGCTGAGATCGAGTAGGACGGATTGTACCTTGTGGCAGGAATTCTCTGATGGATCTTATTGTATAATTCTGGATGTGCGGGTTCCTTTCCTGAATTTATAAATTCCACAAGGCAGTTGTATACCGCAAGATCCCGATTGATTTCAACCAGAGTATTAAAATAGGAACAAGGGAACTTTGGTTCTTTTGATTCAAAATTTTCACGTTTTTCCAAAGAAAAATGAAATGGATGGAATCCAAGAAGTAAGAATTTTTTCTTCAAGAATTGGCTCTTTTGTTTTTCACTTAACAGAAAATTTTTCTGGTCTTTCAGATAGTAATGGGTGCAGTGGCTCATCATCAATACAATTGAGAATAGAAACGGATAAAAAAGTATTTTCATACGGATAGAGTATCATTGAGGCACCAATCGAACCATAGGTGAAAACCGAATATGTGGGGTTTACTCAAATCCCACATTGCTTTTGCTCACATTAATGACAGTAGATGATCGCTACGTTTCCTGGCAATTTCATGTTCATTTAGCCATTTTACCGGAGAATGTTTCGTTGATTCGGACCCTACTGAAAAGCTATCCGACTCAAGGAACAGGTAGATAACAATTTTATTTGGCGATGAGACGTAAGGAGCCATTTGTTCGAATGCTTGAATATACTCTTTGCTAGGTGCTCGGACAAGGTAGATACTGGGAAAGATAAGTTTCCCTTTTGGGACGGAAAAAATTGTTTTTCCCCTTCCTTCTTCCCTATGCCGAATTCGTGATTATCGTTAGAACGTTTACATTCACCAAGTTTCGTCCTTCCATAGTGCCACAAAGCGATCCAAGACTGAAAATATTTAAATTTTTTTAGATTTGAATCATTTTTCCAGTTTATTTATTAACCAAAGGAAATACGATTAACAACTGTAATGAGTTTTATCAAAAAATTTTCCCATGAATTGCTGCCTAGGTGATCATTTATGTTTCCAGAAGATTTACCATATTACATGCAACGCTTGATTTTAATCTTTTTGATCATATTTAACCAATGCCTGTACAATCCGATTGTCAAAGAAGTTCTCGATCTTGAAAAGGATGCAAAGAGGAATAAATCATTAAATTCTTTTTTGATAAATGCGACCTTGGCTTTGCCTTTTTTTGGATCAGATATATCTGCTTCTTCCATTGAACCGAGTTCCTCCGATAGTTCGACACCCACAGCAGAAATTACACCTTCACTCGGAAATATTATTCTTAGCAATACTTCGATCAAGGTCGTTTTCAGTAAAAGCATGGACCCAAGCTCGCTCTCTGCGACTCTAGGAACGAATCTTACAGCATCCTGGTCGAAAACATTGCTTTCGGATGATACAGTAACATTGTCTGCTACCATTCCTATAGGTACAAATTCATTCATCCTAAACGCAAAAGATGTTAATGGTAAGGATTTAACAGAGATTAAGGGAACATATATTGTTTTATCATCAAATACGAATGTACTTTATGTGAGTCCCTTGGGAAGCGATTCGAATTCTGGAACCTCACCAACATTACCCAAACTTACGATTCCCTCTGCGATCTCTTCAGCAACCGCACCAGCAGCGATTTTTATTAGCTCTGGTGATTATAATATGAATAGTAATTTATCATTCATAATTAACCTGGTTGATAAAGTATCTCTATATGGAGGATTTTCTCAGGATTTTTCTTCTCGAAATATTTCGACTTATACCAGCAAAATTTCGGATGTCGCAACAAGTGTTATTGGTAGTACAGTTACTGTATATTCGGATGCAACCATTACTTCGGCCACAATCGTGGATGGACTGACTATCGTCGGGTCCTCTAATACAAATGCGTCTGTGAATTCATATGCAATTTTCTGTAATGTTGGAAATCCAACCATTAGCAACAATACAATTCAAGCAGGATCAGTGAGTACCCAAGGCGCGATTGCCATCCAAATCAATGGTGCATCTCCCACTATTTCTGGCAATACGATCTCGGGAGGAATTTCTACTGGCAGTAATTCTTTTGGTATTTTTATTCAAAATATTTCGGCTCCGTCTATCATCAACAATCAGGTGAGTGGAGGATCAGCACCATCAGGTTCGGCACATGCTATATATAATGGCCCACAGGCAAATACACCCACCATCTCGGGAAATACAATTTATGGGGGCAGTGGAGCTATCTCATACGGTCTAAACACAAGTCACCCATCTGATTTTAATTTATCAAATAACACAATTGATGGGGGAATTGGAACGAATTCATACGCGATCTATCATGGTAATGGAGGTTCCGGAAATGTAGGATCCTATCAGAATAACACCTTATTCACATCAGGCGGAACGAATCGGTATTGCTTATATGAAGCCGGCGCTATATCTAGTCCAATATCCTTCAATAATAATCATATATTCGACTGCCCATCGGCCTACTATTATGACCAAGGCACCACCGCCATATTTTCATTCGTTACGATTAACGGAGGTACTACGAATGGTTCTTCCTATATTGGAAATTACTAAATCGGAAGGGAATGTTACAGAAAAGGGAAATTTTTATTCCAATCTAATTTAAAATTGATCCTACAGAATTTTGATCACATTGATTTCGGAACCAAACCCCAAAAATCAAATAGGGATATCGGATCCTCGATAAAGATTTGGCAATACCGAAAGTCTGTTGGTTTTCTGCACGGAAAGACCTGATGCAAGATTTTTTCTTGACTATATACCGAACGGTAGGTATATAAGTCTAATTACTGTGTAAAACCCTTTTTAATATTTAAGGAGATATATGGAATTAGAACTTTCTGGCATTACTTCACAAAAACTCGAATCTTATGGTGACCTAGATCTTTGGCTACTTGGTACAGACGCGATCGATGAATTTAATCAACATATTTACACAGTTTATAACGATGCATTTGGTTCAAGTAGTGGTGAGCCAGAGGTGCCAATGGCTGAAATCGCACCAGCCGCTCAAGAAAATTTTCCACGTGCAAGGGTCTGTGGTGTTCGTCATTCCTCGGGGGAACTGGTTGGAACTTGGGGAATCATTGTAAATGATTTATCTAAACCTACGGCTGCTTTACCCACGGAAACGAAATACAATCTCGATCTAAACAAGATTGTGAGAGAGTTGAATGCTGGCTCAATAAACTATGTATTCAATGGTTGGCGCACTGCTATCAACAAGAACGCTCTAGAAAAATACAATATCGATCGTACAAAGTCTATTTTTATATTCGATCTTTTATTGCGAGGATTGATGCAAGATTTTACTGAAAGAGAAAATCAGTTTCTTGGTATCGCCGATATGGAAAAACTCGTGTACAAGTACCATCGTCGCATTGGAATTCCTTGGTATATCGTCGGTGAGCCAATCAATTTTTGGAATCGCGATCGTTACCCTTGTGCATTTAAACTCGGCGAATACCGAGAATATATGACAACCTACCACCCAGAAAGAGCGAAATTTCTTTTTGATAAATCCCTTGGAGTCAAATGATAGAGTCGAATACACGTGAAAAAATTCTCAAAAAAGCTAGTGACCTTTTTTATTCACAAGGATTCAACAATACCGGAATGGACGAGATAACTCGTATCGTAGGCGTTAAAAAACCTGCGCTTTATTATCATTTCGAGTCAAAAAATTCACTTGGACTTGCCTATATTGAATACAGATCGACTATTCTTTTTGAAATGCTTGAAAGCCTTCTAAAGAAGGCAAAAACATTTGATCAATATCTTTCCTATTGGTCGACATCGCTGATCATGCTGGCTAAGCGTGATGAATTTTTTGGATGTCCTTTTACAGCATTTTCTAGCGAACTCGATATAGCGGAACGAAATTATTTCGCAAAAACTTTGCGTTCAGTTGAAACGGAATGGCTTTCCTTTCAGGAAAGAGCGTTTATAAAATTTTATGGTAAATCAAATCAAACAAAACGCATTGCAGATAAAATTCTTATAGTTCATACTGGCTGTGTTATGTTGTATCGAGCCTCACGAGATTTGAAGTATTTGAAACAACTGAAATCTGGATTTGCTGAGGTGGCATTGGATGCCCACAATTTGACAAACTTGCCTACTAAGAAAATTTAATATTGAAACGAAGTTATACAAATTTTCCAAAAGCATATAAAATATTTATATTCAGTATTTCTTTGATCTTACCATTGTTTGCTCGATGACTGCCACGGTCAAAATAACATTTTGAAAGATCGACCAAGCCAGTTTAGCATTCAGTTTTGCCACTTTAATTAACAATTCAGAATCCAAATGTATCAAACGCGCGCCTTCAAAACCTGCTCTCGCATTTAAAAAATGTCCTTTGTTTCCTACTTTTCGTAAAAAACCAAAGAGCGAGCCTGGTTGTAAGGAAATAACTTGTTTCTCAAAATTAGGATTATCAGGATCCTTTAAGTATTGATTTACGCTACCTTCAAGAAGTAGATAAATATCTGAGTCCTCGAGATTTTCTTCAATAAAGATGTTCTCATTTGCAAGAGCCGTTCGGTTTCGTAAACGATAGATTAAACTCAAGATTTCTAAATTATGATTACGAATCTGCTTAAATCTTTCCTCTCCCTCTTCACCAAAAAGCAAACTTAAATCTATCTGTTCCTCAGGAGAAGTTAAGTCGCTACTTGGAATACTTTGTATTCTCACTAAGCTTGTTTGGAGCATATCTACTAAAAATTTTTCATCCGCCAAAAGACATTTATAAAAATCAGATTCTGTTATGAATACAATATATGTATCATCATGATCGGATACAAACGATTCGAGACGAATTTTCGATATTAAGGCAGCCAACCCAAAAAACATGCCTTTGTTATATTCTTTTTGTATCGATTTTGCAGTGCTAGTAGCCTCTTCACTCACTACTTTGCCATCTAAAATCAAACAGATACCATCAGCAGATGGATCTCCTGCTTTCAATATCATTTCGCCTTTTTTGAAATGTTTACCCGTCAAGGGATGTGAACGTAATGCTTCAATAAAATTCATAAGTTAGGCTAATTTAATCCCGTCTCAATTTTAATAACTTTTTAACAATGCGCACTTTTTTCGAGTGTTTTGTTCATCTGGAAAAATCTTCGCATTTTGTCTTAAATCAAACTCAAAAATCAGACAATGCGAATCATTGCCCCCACTTAAACATTCATATCGATTAAACGCAAATGTATTTTAGAGTCCACTTCCAATGATGTCTATAAAAGATAAAGTGACGTGGGCTAAAAAAATCCGAACGAAACCGAATATTTTCCTCTCTCACAGCGAAGGATTTGAAAATGGATCGTTTTTTCTAATTTTGAATCCAAAAACCATCCCTTACTGAAAGGCTTTGTCTTATCGCAGTCCTGCAAAAGAAATACAGCTGTTTGCAATCACTACCACTACTTTGTTATAAGTTTTTCTAAGAATGAGTCAGAATTCGTATGGATTCTTGGTATTCAGGAAAGTTTGTATATGACTTGAAATTTGACGGTTGCAAAACGCACTTGTAACATGGTCAAGATTTTATACTTATGAATGGAAATTAATTTTTATTACTCTTTTTACTCTGTTTTAAAATGTTGTGAATCCTCATGAAAAATCAAATAACAAATATCGAAAAACTCCAAACCAAGGTAGCTGAAACAATCCTCATAGCTTCTGGGATATTGATCTTTCTCATTATTTTGGATGATCTAACGATAGAATTGTATTGGATCGCCATCCTAAAAATTCCAATGATCTTCATCTTTATTTTAGCTTACATTAAATTAAAAATTAGCGGATTCCAAGAAAAATACTCCCATTTCGTAAATCTGCCTATACTAGTATTTTTTATACTTAATTATTTGGGTAACCAGGGTAGCGATGGTCCAACTTTCTATGGAGTTTTGACTCTATTTGTCACTTACCCAATCCTTCTCTCCCCAAAATGGAAAAGATTTTATACAGTTCTTACGATTATCCTCATGTCCTTTCTTTTATATTTCGGTTCAGACAAACAAAATCTAATTGTACCTCATTATATAAATCCAATGGATCAATTCCAAGACCATCTATTTACATTTATTTCTGTATCTGCCTTTCTCGTTATCCTGCTTACTTTGGTTCTCGATTTTTATAAAAAACAAAATCTAGAATTGACAGAGGTTCAATGGAAATTAAAAGAACAATTGGAATTTGCCAACGCGGAAAAACTAAAAAATGAAATCCTACTGAGAGTTTTAGCTCATGATGTGAGAAGTCCAGTAAACAACTTAGATCAACTAATTGATTTATATGAGGCTGAGGATTTAACTAAGTTAGAATTTAAACAATTAGCTAGCGGTATGAAGTCGAGAATACTTGATTTAAAAAACACGATTGATAATATATTGATAAATTTGAAAAAAGATTACGATGAGGAAGTCTCCCGCTCTACTGTGGAATCACCGATAGAATTTACGAAATCTCTCGTAGATCGATTGAAATATATTTTTGAAACCAAGCGCCAGCAAATCATATTCGTGTCAGAAACAGGAATGGATTCCCATATCCAGTTCGAAAGGAATGTGAGTGAGATCACGATCATCCTAAAGAATCTTTTGGACAATGCATCTAAATATTCGAGTGAGGGATCTGAAATCCGAGTTTCCCTTCAAATTTCTGCTGCCGAAATTGATTGGACTGTTGAAAGCCAAGGGGAGCCCATTCCAGAGGAGTTACAAAAAAAACTATTTGCAGAGACAGTGATCTCTCAAAACGGTAGCGGTGTTGGTTTATTCCTCTGCAAATCGATTGCAGATCGAATGGGCGCTCGCTTAACGTATACAACAAACCAAAAAGTCAATTGCTTTAGCTTAAAAATTGGATAGTAATCGGCGAATCAAACAATGGAGAGCAGCAGGATATGAAGCGAGGCTAGATTTCCTGAGTCTTCCAAACCAAGAATTTGCTATCAAACGGGTAAAGCAACCGGTGTGACAAGGTGGGCATAACATACCAGAAAATGAAATTGGAAGAAGGTTTAATCTTATCCGCTCAATGATCCCACCTTGCTCGGATACGGGAATCCTAGTATTCAAGATAGATTGATCCTTATGGGAGACTAGTTGGTTTATGGGCGAGATTATTTTCATAACCCGAATTTTTCTTCTAAAGGCAACCTTAGAAAAGATCACAAAATCTAGGTATTGCGCATAAAAGTTCTGATGAAAATTCGGCCACATAACCTGCAACTATCTGAAAAAAAGTGTAGCATCATTCCTGTAAAGTTAGCGATTCAAAAATTCGAAAATTAAGGTCTCCGCTGAACAATCAATGACATGTTTTAAGTAATCTTTGATGTTTGGCGGATATCTCAACATCTCATAACAAAATATTTTGGCTAAGGACTATATTACTCTTCCATCATCGAGGAATTCCTAAGCCTCATTCGCAAACCAATCGCCAAACTTTGGTGAGAATTATTTGTGTTTGGTTAAAAAAAAAGAGTTTAGTTTTCTTTATTAAGAAAAAAATGCTTTCCATTTCAAATTATGGAAAGCAATCTCTTGTTATTCTAGTAAAAAAAAGATTCTTTCAAGAGTATAATTTAGTTCCCAAAGGTCGAAAAATGAAAAAAAAAGTTGAAAACCTCCTTTCTATTATAGTAGTTTTATCACTTGTCAGCTGTTCGCAGCCCAAAAGCAGTGACGACGTAAGTAATTTATTACCGATTCTGCTCCTTCGCGGAGGAACTGCTTCGAGTACCACATCAACGGGGACGACTAGCACCGGTTCTGGTACTGGTTCCAGCTCCGGTTCAACGAGCACTACTACGAGCTCAGGCTCGACAACTTTGTCCATATCGAGCTTTTCGCCTAGCTTTGGTGTCGCAGGCACTTCAGTTACTATCTCTGGATCTAATTTCTCCGCGACAACTTCAGGAAATAGTGTAAAATTTAATGGCACAACAGCGGTAGTAAATTCTGCGACTACAAGTTCATTAACAGTAACAGCACCTAATGGTGTTACTTCTGGAACGATTTCGGTCACGGTGAATGGGGTAACGGCTACTTCTACAGCCAGTTTTAGCGTATCTCCTTGGACGAGTATCTCCTTTACTGCCAGCGACGATGTTTATAGAATTTCTTGTCCAAATTCAAATACATGCTTCGCCTTGACTCAGGCAAGTTCTTCGGCAAATACTAAGTTCCTAAGGACATTAGATGGAGGAAGTAATTGGACTATTTACGATACGGGATATTCAATTTTCGGAAGTTTGGCGGTTCTTGCTGGCGGAATGTCCTGCCCAGATATAAACACTTGTTATTTGGTAGGATCAAAAGCTTCTAGTAAAATTCTTAAAATTACAAGCGCTTCTGGCTCACCTTCGATTGCGCAAGTGGGGAACAATGGATTTTATTATGCAATTTCCTGTCCGACATCTACTTTCTGCATAGCAACGGGTACAAACTCAACACAAAGAACAACGGACGGTACTAACTGGTCTTCAATAAGTGCCTCGTATACTATGGTAACAGTTCATTGCGTGGATACAAATACTTGTTACGGTGGACAAGTGAATGCAAAGACAATTTACAAAACTTCTGATGCTAGTGCGGGAACTCCTTCTTGGGCAACGCAATCCATATCCACGGGAACTTCAGTGTATTCTTTGCAATGTGTTGATTCCAATACATGTATGGCTGTAGGATTGTCAGTACTTGCAAAAACAACCGACGGTACGAACTGGAATTCGTTGACCATCCCTTTTGTTTCGGGCACTTCGACGACTCTAAATGGAGTCTACTGTTTTGATGCAAATACATGCACTATAGTTGGCAGCAATACAACCGTTTGGCGTACTTCTGATGGAGGGAGTAATTGGGCAAACCAGAGTTTCGGAGCGACGAATACGAACAACGCAGTATCATGTACGACTAGTTCATCAAATACGTGTTATGTTGCAACTACTTCAGGATATGTTTTTAAAAGAACTTCTAATTAGATCTCCGAGTTTTGTGAGTATTTATGAATTAGGAATTTCCGACGTCTTTTACTACAAAAAGAACGTCAAACTTACGTGAGATTCCTAATTTTCAAGATAGACTGCCTATAGTAGAAATCTAGTCGGCTTACAGGCGACTAGATTTTCGCAAAAACTGTGAAAAAGACGACTTACTTTTGGTTCTACCTTAATGAAACCGCGCAATTCGATTTGGCTTTTTTTTAGATTGAGTTAAACAGGGAAAGATAACTTCGGAAAACTCAATTTACCGAAAAGACTTCGGGTGGATATCGGGTTCGTTTTTCGTAAAAATAGTCATCGATCAAATTGTATTTCTTTTTGCTGCATCTAAGGTTGGTTAAATTTTGAAATAATTGGATTCATTTGAGAGAACTATCCTTTTGAATCAGTCCCTTGTCCCGATCTCTTGAGTAAAGTCCTTGGAAAGAATTTTACTGAGAAAGATTTTGATTTTCTCCGTGAAAGATCCATGCTCGAAAGATCAGTTTTTCCCTTTTTCTCGGAAGCTACTTTGTTTTTCATTTCAAAACTTTTACTTTAGTAAAGAAAACAATCTGTGATGGAGGTGGGGAGAGTGTCGTGTCAGTTTTCAAACAAAGTCGGACGCAGTAAAACGCTGATTAAAATTTTATTGACGATGTTATTTCTCCAAGTTCACTTCGTTTAATAGGTCTATAATGAAGAAAATATATGTTTTGATATCTATAGTATTAATCACATTTGCTTGTGCGAGCAGGATAATCAAGCCGCCTATCCTTCCTCATGATGAAATGGATCAAAATTTTGGCTATGTTTGGGGAATTTATCGAGCGTATCCTATGACGAATGCTTCAACTAACGGTTTGGTAACTATTGTAAAGAGAAGTGGAAGAAATCCAGAAATAGAAATTCCTACAAGTCTAGGAACTGATGAAATATATATGATCAAATTGGAACCAGGAAATTATGGTTTTTCTTACTGCTCCGCGTTAGATAGTGGCCAAAGAAGAGCTGGTAGTGTCAGTATTAACAATGCTGGTACAAGTTATTTTGAAGTTAAGGCAAACCATATTTATTATGCGGGAAATTACAATTTGAAGTTATATTTAAGAGGTAGTAGGCAGGGATATATATACAGCGTATCCTGTGATGTTTCAGATCAGTATAAATCTTTTTCAAGTAAATTTAACGAACTATATCCCAAAGCCGAAGGTTTTTTTAAAAAATCGCTTCTCGTTGAATGATCATTTAATGTTTAACACATAAATACTTTTGTTAAGGCCTTTTCCAACCACCTTGCTATACAAATCGGAAGATCAATACCTTCCGATCTCATCAGTTCAATGAACGGTCAATCGGGTTTAGTGGGATGAAAGGCGAACAGTATTTTTCCCAAGGTCTAAATGCATTAAAAGTGATATTCTTTTGAACTAATATAAGTTTTGCGAACCCTTAAAAAGATTTTTACTCCATACCTAAGATTCCTCTCTCCGGGAATCCAGTCGGATGTCCGATATCCCTATTTCCAATCCCCCCCAGCGCTAGCGATAGAAGCAGAAATCCTTTCCAAAGCAATGATTGGAGCGGATAGCGCGGTCGTGGTAAAGAAGAGAGTATGAGTCCTGGCAACAGATGCGAGGCACCGTAAATTCGTTATTTTACAAAACGCAATAGAAGATGAGCGTTGTTAGGCTTCACTGGGTTAGTCACCCCTCCCAAATCTCCATTGGATGTGCCACTCACATACAAGGTGTTGTTGGTATCAAAAGCTAGACCCGTCCCTTGAACTGAAGATCCTGAGGATCCTATCAACTTAACCCAGATTAAAGTTCCCCCAGAATCATACTTTGCTACAAAAAGATCTTGTACTCCGTTACGAATCTCTCCGTTTAAGTTCGCATTTGTATAACCGGTAATATAGTAAAAATCATCGGGAGAGCGAGTAATCGCATAGGCTCTTGTGTCCGTATTTCCTGGTACTGCAAGTTGTCTTTTCCATTGAACGACTCCGCTTGAGTTAAACTTGGCAATGAAAGCATCAAAATAGCCTGATGCGGCAGTCGAAACCTTTGTCAATCCATCTAAATTTGAACTCGTATAACCAGTAATATAAATGTTATTCGATGGATCTGAAACTGGTGCGAACGCAAAATTTAAATTATCTGCAGATGCGGAAGAAGTTAAAGAATAACAAGCCTGATAAACAAGTGAACTGTTAAATTTATAAAGGACAATCGTTCTTTGGCCTCCAGCCGTTGCACAGGTATTTGTTGACATCGTCATACCTGCGGTCCAAAGATTTCCAGAAGAATCCAAATTTATGCCGTATCCTTCATTATGCCATCCAACGGCACCGACCCCATTTCCAACAAGCGTGGGAAGTCCTTGTTGGACACCACTCGAATTAAATTGAATCATTGTGATCGCGGAATCTGTGCTGCCACTATTTGTAACGCCATCCAAAGTATTTTTTACATTTCCTGTACTAAAAATATTCCCTGACGAGTCCGTAGCTATACCGGCAGAAACGAGTTCCGTTCCTGGTTTGGCGACTGACCAGAGTTTGTTTCCGCTACTATCAAATTTGGTTAAGCCTAAATTTTCATTATTTGTCAATGTTATCCCATCATATTGACCTCCGCTAGCTGAACCAACGGTTTGGCCTGATATGATGACATTGGCTGAGGAATCGAGAGCCAAGCCAGTTTGCGAGAATGCACCTGACACTAACACAAACATTGGAACAATTTTCGTCCAAAGCCTATTGCCATTTAAGTCGTATTTGGTGGCGAAAGCAGATTGCGTGGTGGGATAGGGATTTGTTGCACCATCCAAACTGCCAGTTGTATAACCAGCTGAATAAAGACTATTGGACCCGGTATCAAAAAATAATGACCCTGTCCCTCCACCTGTATTTTGTCCTGATACACCATGTAACGCCGTCCAAACCGTACCTCCCGAGGCAACGATCTGTATATCTATACTATGTTCGGCGGCTCCCTGGGAATTTCTGGCTGTGATTAGAAAAGTCGTTAAAGGAAATCCGCTTGTAAGATAAGATGTATTAGGTGTGCCAGAGACTGTGCCAGTCTTTGTATCAAACGTCAAATCTGAGGGTAACGAGGGGGAAATAGACCACGAATCTGCTCCACCGGTGAGTGTTGGTACTAAGCTAACACTCACACCAGGAACGAGATTAAATGTTTTAGACCCTCCATAGTCTATATTTGAAGGAGCAGAAGTTGCCTCAGTAGCCGATGTTGACACTGTTGAAGGAGAAGATGTGGACACACTATTTTCGTCAGCGCGTAACAAAAGCAAGGATAGGAAATTGTTTTTATCGTTTTGTTTCTCTAAATTTAATAAACTGCGCACGATTGGATTCAATAGACAGGCTTCGGTAAAAAAGAGAATGAACGCTAAATTGAGTGATTGCAAAATATTTTTTCGGTTACAGAAATTTTGAATCATAGGGATTTACCTTTTCCCCACTGGCCGATACTTAAAAACGTATATCTTGTAAAAAAATCTCAATTTAGCAATCATTGTCAGTGAGGGTCGAAGAGGAAACTTTTTTCCAAGACTGAAAGGACTTCAACCAAGCGAGTTTGAAAAATATTAGGACTAAAACGCATGAGTTTCGAACGAATATTTCTTGAACATTTAACCACTTAGGATTGTTACATCATTTTTTCCCGCGTTACTTTGAGAACAATTCTCTTTAAGTCCTCTCTATACTTAATCTTAAATTTTCATGTCATTCTTGGCTCGCTTGAGATAAAATTGGTAAAGAAATAAAATAATCTTAGTAAAAAAGTAGAATCTGCAAAATGTAGAGATTACCCAATCGATAGATAAAGAAAATAGGAATAAACATAAATTTTATGATACGCAAAACAAGATTTTCAAATACACTGGCGGTTCTTTGTTTGTTCTTTTTTAGTCAATGTGCTTCTCATACCAGTAGAGGCCATGCCAATGATCATATGCACCACAAATCCGTAAAAGAGTTAGCTGCCCAGTTTGATGATCCTCAAAGGGACGAATGGCAAAAGTCGGATTGGGTCATCGACCAGATTAGCAAATCTAAAAACTATGCTGTTTGGGAAATCGGCGCCGGTTCCGGTTTTTTCAGCTTTAAGATGGCAAAGAAGGGTTGGCAGGTGACGGCAGCAGATCCGAATCCTGAATTTATATCATTGATGGAAGAGAAAAAATTAAATCTTAGCATACCAGAGAAAATGAGATTGAAGACGAAGCTCACAACGTATAATCAACCTTCTATTCCAAAGGGGGCTGTCGATGCAGTTTTTTTATCCAATGTTTACCATCATATTGAAAATCGAGTCGTCTATTTTAAGTTAGTAAAAGAATCGATGAAGAAAAATGCCAAATTAGTCATTGTAGATTTTGAAGAGGGAAAAGGTGGCTATGGTCCTCCTGATTCCATGCGAGTTTCTTCTTCAAAATGCCGAAGAGAATTAGAAGAGGCTGGATTTAAAAAATTCAGTGTCAATCAAACAGAATTGCCTTACCAATATTTACTCACGGCAGAATAAAATTCATTCACTTAGGTGAGATCAGTTCAACAATCTCACCTTCATGAATCGGATCGTTGTTCAGTCGAAATTGTTGACCTTTCCAAACTTTATGATCTTTAAAACGAAATGGGATACTCACCCAATTTGAGTCATTCAGACAAAAATGTAGATGTGACTCTCTCGACATTCCGCTATTTCCTGCCCTTCCTATGATTTCTCCTGTCTTAACTTTAGAGCCAACTGCTAATGTACTCGAATCTTTTTTTAGATGTGCATAAAATGATATGTAATCATTATGTTTGATTGATATATAATTACCGCTATAGGCGAAGTCTCCAGGCTTGTTATCTACTTGATTGGTCAGAATATCAATGACTTCGCCATCGGCGATGGAATACACTGGTTGGTTGAAATTAAAATAATCATCATTTGATTTTCCTGATGTTCCCTTTTTGAAGTATTCTCCCGCTTCATCAACGGCAATAAAATCATAACAGTAGTTTGCCAGTCCATTATGTGTCATCGCAGTCCCGCCAAACTCCGCTATAATTTCGTATCTTCCATTTAAGGGGTGGGGAACATTCAAAATTTCGCGACGATTCGGATACAGTTTTTCATAGAGTTTGATTGCCTTTCTTCTCAATTCGATTGCAATCTGACGATCTTCTTTGGAAGGTATCCCTTTCTTTGATTTAACGGTATAATAGGTAAATCCGTATAGGTCGTATACATCTGGATCATCTGGTAGTATCTTAAGAAGTGATTTGAACGTCTGCTCATGAAAGGAAATTTCCGAAACAAATTCTACACCTTTAGTGATGATTCTTTGATAATGATATTGATCTTTAAACGGTTTTCCTCTTTCCACATAATTTAATGTTTGAGTGACTTCTTTTTTTATGATTTCAGGTGACTCTTTGGTTAATAGTTCGTTGAATCTCAGAAAACGAGTGTAGGGAAGTGTATTTTTAAGGAGCTCATTTTTGGGAAAATTTTTATTACCTGCTTCCAGAAGATCGATCGCTTCTGAAAATTTATTTTGCGCGCGCAAGACCACCACGAGTTGATAAAGCATGTAGTCCTTATTTTCTTCCGCATAAGCTTCTTTAAAATTTTGTTCGGCGTTCAAATAATCATTTTTTGCAACAAGTTCGATTCCATAATCATACTGGGTATATGCAAGATTTTTAGAAAAATTGGAATTCTTTGGAAATTTATTTTTAGCTTCTTTGAATACTCTTATTGCATTTATATAGTCTTTGTTTTTTTTTAAGGCAAGGCCAAACCAGATGGAATTTGTCTCGTTACGAAGGATCTCATACGCTTCTTTGCACAATTCGAGGGCTTCTTTCTGTCTTGAGTCGTACTCGAGAATCGAGGACCCTTTTTTTACGAGTGCGTAGGAAAGCGATTCACCTATAGCTGGTAAATTTGGGTATTTTTTTCTCCCATCCCTACCAGTTTGAATGGCTTCGTCTTCTTTCGATTGGGAATTCAACACGTAAATTAATGAAGTATAGAGCCAAGTCGTGTCTTGAATGGAATTCTTGTTAATCGCTGATTTTAATTCTTTCTCTGCCTGGAGCCAGTTTTCTTGCTCTATCAGGTTCGAAATATGAGAAACATCCTGGGCAAACGCGACCCCGTAACTAAAAAAGAGTATAAGGATTATATATTTTTTGAACATAGAAGACTCCTTGGCGAACAATTACCTAGCACTAGTTCCTTAGTAGTATAGTCATCTATGAAATTGTAGCGTAGCAAAAGTTGAAACTTTTCCTTGGTGCTATTTTAGTTAGCAGAAATAAAATTGCATTTAATTTTTAAATAAAGCATTTTTCAAATTATTTGTCGAACTCGACCATCATTTAGATAGAATCAACTTTTGCGATCGGACCAGGTTATTTTTATTAAATGAAGCAACTAGCTGAGCGATTCTTGCGTAGATTAAACGATTACAGGAATCCAGTCTGCTTAAAGGCGACTTAACAGCAAAGGATCATTACCATCACCCCCCTGTCTCGCACTCCTAGCTCAGTGTCTTTGCTTCCGATCGGATAGATCCGAATTTGATATTCCTCGCCGAAGTCATGAATGAATGTCTTTTCATAAACTTTGTTCAATCAAGTAAACTTCTGAAACAGAAGAAGTCTGTTAACTGGCTTTACTCAAAGTATTCACGGCATCAAAAAGTGGTTCATTGATTTCAGGGTCGATGATATAGATGACGCGTTGTGCACTCGATGCTTGTGATGCAAGATCGATAATGGCTCTTCTTCTATCCATTCTTACTTGTGCTGCATCAAAATCTGCAATCTTGTATTTAATTCCTTTTTTGAAAATCGGTTTGATTGTACATATTCGCTGTACAATGGGACGAGTTTGGTATCGTTCCACTTCGATGACCTTGCAAATGTCAAAATGCACATTTTTTTCAGAATCTATAGAAGCGGTTATGATGAGACTGTCTACGTTTATGATGTTCTCGTTATTTGTTAGGCTCGCGCCTACATAATCGAGCAAATGTCTGATATTCTTATTGCTATAGGAAAAGAAAGAATCATTCAAAATTATTTTTAATGCCATTGAAGAGCTATATGCTTCTCGCCAAGGCTGCTTAGAAGTTAAGGAAGCATACTCGCTCGCGAGAGATAATATGGCAATATCCTCTTCATAATTCGTGCTGATGTTCTGACTTTCTTGAATTCGAAGTTGAGTTTCGATATCTGCAACAATTCTTGATTTACTAACATCTTTAGTAAACTTATCCCTAACTGCCATTAAACGAGTGAAAACAGTCCTTTGGTCAGGATAATTATTGTTAATTCCGTTTCCACGGAATGGGCGATGGTGATTAAGTATTAGAGTGCGAATTTCTGGTGTGATATCTTGAGCAGGCAAAGTCATGAGATAACTAATGATAGGATGCTGTTGGATCGAAAGATATTCTTCTTTAGATAATTTTGGATTGTCTGAAACCTCGAGTTTTGAGTAACCTACGTCTGACAAATAACTTGCCATCATGATGGCAAGATGTTCCTTTTTGTTTGGCTTGTTGTCTTCGTCATTTACTATTTTTTTAGTTCGAACTTTCATTCCCATTGCAACAACAGTTCTCTTAGTTAAAAGTTCAGATTGAAGAGGGACACCTGCACCACTCAGAATTTCAAGAATATTGAAGATTCCTGTCTCAAAATCAGGATTGCTGATGAAATCATCTAGGATTTCCCGTACCGAATGCTGAATCGTTACGGCTTGTGCATTCGAGAAGGCCTCCTTTTTTAACTCCTCAAGAAGTGAAGCAGACTCTTTTGCAAAGGACAAGGTTTTATCTTTATTTAATACTTTAACAGCTGTTTTTTCAGCTGTTACTCGCCCCGAAGATGAGCTTGGTTTTTTTAAATCAGAGAGTTTAAAGTAAAGACCCTGAAGTTCAAATTTGAGAAGTTTGCCAAAATCTTCTTCCGAGGGATTTTTCTTTTTCGGCATGACCACTTGCCCATCTTTATTAAAGAGATCAATGGGAATGTTTTGATTCTGTCGGAAACTATTGAGAGACTCCTCGCTCAGATCAAACTTACCGAGTTTATCGACCGAAACTCTGTCATTATTTTTCACAAGAACCCCATTCTCTTTATTGCGGAAGAGTTATCTATGAGACGATTTCGTTCGAATGATTCCAGAGCAGAATGATTAAAAATAATTTTTTGATAAAAAAAATGAGAATGTCACTAATCTCATTTGTTATAGGCGATTTCAATTTCATTTGCAGAAAAATGTAACATTTTCTACTACAAGATAACCTATTCGATATTAGATGTTAAGCGTAACAAACAAATAATTCCCTCTCGATGTACATCTTCGTGAACTACAAAAGGGACTTTACGTAATAAATTTCCTTTCCAAGTCTGCGTGGCTTGAGCTCGATCCATCTCAGACCAAATTCTTTTGCCAAAATGCGGAGCATTGAGTAGGCCGCTAGGCCGTATCGAAATGCGAACTACTGAATCCCAGGCACACTTGTTTCTTTGGTGAGGTAATGTTCGAGACCGCGTAACAGACAACCACCGCCAGTAAGCACGATGCCTCGTTCTACGATGTCGGCGGCAAGTTCCGGAGGAGTGGGCACCTCGTAATCTCTTGAATATTGCGATTGTAACGTAGATGCTACCGGGCTTGCCACATTATACTTTTTACTTGCTTCGCTTCGGTCACGGAGATTTGTTTGCAACGATGTTAATGTCTGTGATACGTTGAGTTCTCTGCATTCACTCACCAATTAAAACTTCCAGTTTGCTTGTATCCTCGCTTCTATTGTCGCTTTCGGATTAATCCCTAGCAAATCAGAATTTAAAAGAGAGAAATAAGATTGACTAGATGATAGGACTAAGTCTATAATTCTTTCATGGAAAAAATGTATAACATACACGAGGCAAAGACTCATTTTTCTGAGCTTGTGCATGAAACGGAGGAGGGACGGGAAATCTTAATTGCCCGAGCCGGAAAGGTGGTTGCAAAATTAATTCCATTCAGAGAAAAGCCCAAAAAAAGAAATCTAGGTATTTTCAAAGGCGAAATATGGATGGCGGAAGATTTCAATGCCTCTTTACCGCCTGACATACAAAAATTCTTTGAAGAGTAATCTATCTTGAAATATTTACTGGATACACAAATCTTCATTTTTGCTTTGGAAAATCCTGAAATGCTACCACCCAAGATAAGAAAAGTTCTTGAGTCTTTTGAGAGCGAACTGTACGTAAGTGATGTTTCCGTCTGGGAAATGATAATAAAAGCCTCCATTCAGAAACTCAAATTTAAATCCGATATAAAGCAAGTGATCACCACAGGATATGATGTATTAGGCGCAAACGATTTACTGATTCAGAAAAGCCATATCTTCCGTTCAATGACTCTTCCCTTTCATCATAAGGACCCCTTTGATCGATTGCTCGCATCACAAGCATTGGAAGAGGATTTCTTTTTTCTTACGACGGATGTAATATTTAAAAAATATAAAGTGAAGGTCCTTTAACGACAATTTACCACTTTGGAACTTCATAAGAGTTTTTCCAGTGCCAAGTCCCCTTTCTCAGAACCGATTCCCAATCTTCGCGACAGATTGCTCATTATGGGAATCCAGTCGGTTTAAAAGCGACTATATTTATGTCACATGGGAACCGAAAGATTGGGAATATTCTTCCCCCGATCTCATTTTGCCAAATTTCAAATCCTTAAGCAAACCTATGATAGATGGTCTAAAAAGCAAAGGCTTTCCTGTGATCCCTTAAACGGTAAATGAGGAAGCAGATTGGCAAAAGGTATTGGAACTAGGTGTGGATGGAATCATTACCGATCGGCCAGATTTGCTTGCGGTGTTTTTAGCAACATATGTTAGGAGATTATGAAACAACCGCCTTTTCATTTTGGCGGTTCAAGTTTTCTTATCGTGTGATTGCCTGTATCTACAACATAGAGGTTTCCGGAGGAATCAATTGTGATCCCTCTCGGATTATAAAAACTTGCAAGACTGCCTGAGCCATCAGTTGAACCAGAACTACCCGACCCTGCAATTGTCGTCACAACCCCAGCGCTCGTAATTTTTCGGATTCGATGTGCTGCTTCCGCAACATAGAGGTTTCCGGAGGAATCAATTGTGATCCCAAGAGGTGCACTAAATCTCGCTGCCGCTCCAGTGCCATCGGTGCTACCAGTCTCACCGGCAGTGCCCGCGAAGGTCGTTACCACTCCTGCAGTCGTAATTTTTCTGATTGTATAATTGCCTCGATCGGTAACATATAAGTTTCCGTTAGCATCAGCAACAATAGACATTGGTAGATAAAATCTTGCCGAAGTTCCTGTTCCGTCTGTGCTTCCGGAAGAGCCTGCACCACCTGCGAATGTCGTTACAACAGCGCCCGAAGTCACTTTTCTTATTGTCTGATTGCTACTATCAACAACGTAAAGATTGCCTGCTGGATCGGTTCCGATTCCCTCTGGCGAGTTAAATTTTGCAGCTGTTCCCGTTGCATCTGTGGTTCCAGATGAATTTACGGTACCTGCAAATGTCGTTACAACACCTGCACTCGTAATCTTTCGAATGGTCTGACTTGAGTCCACGGTATAAAGATTACCACCACTATCAATCGTTATCCCGTATGGCCGATTGAATCTGGCAGCTGTTCCAGTCGCATCTGTTGTCCCACTGCTACCTGATAATCCTGCAAATGTTGTAACGACTCCGGCTGATGTAATTTTTCTGATACTGTGATTAAACGAATCTGCGACATACAGATTGCCACCACTATCGATGGTTATGGCATTAGGGGAATTAAATCTTGCGGATGTTCCTGTGGCATCGGTTGTTCCACTGCTTCCAGATAGGCCAGCTAACGTTGAAACAGCATAGTTGCTTGATGCAGTATTTGTCGAAGTACTACCGACGGGCGATAAAACGAAAAAAAGCCAAGAATTGTCTTCACTCTTCTTTTTCGGTTGGCAACCTATCGCCAGGATGCAAATCATTATTGAATAAATTATTGACAAATTCTTTAATTTCATATTGCTTTCTCCATTAATTTTGAAAAACATTTAGGGTTCGTAGCAATATAGTACTGAGACACCTGTGCAAGCCCTAGTGCTAGAATTTAGATACGTGGAACTTTGGCTTCCAATTCCATAATTTCCATTTCCGGCAGTGGAGGTCCATCCCGAACAGGTGTTCGTTAAGTCACGACCAGTCCATGCGATTATACCAGTTGAATTACTTGCCGCAGAAAGGGTAGGATTTGTTAGAGACCCAGTTCCTGTAAATAAAGAAAGGCAGGAGCTAGAACTAACGCTACCTATTGCACAATTTTCTAAACTTGAGTGGGAATAAACTTTTCCTTGGCTAGGTACTTGAAACGATGAAGAGTCAATATATAACCACGCTTTGTAGGCAATCGATTTATCCGGTCTGGAATCTTCTGAATTACACTTCGTGTTCGCCCCTGAAAATCCACCAAGATTCCCATTATAAGGTGTAGCTGTCGAAGTTGTAAAATAAAACTTATATTGTCGTGGTGAAAATATCGCAGCGGATACATATCTTTGAGTTGCGGCAAGGACGGAGATATATCCTCTTTCTGCCCCAGTTGGTATAGCAACAGTTAAGGAAGTAGTAGTTGCTGTGACTACTGTACCTGTCGTCATTTTCGTTAAATATGCTTTCACTCCAGCACTGTCTGTTCCAAATGTGACCTTATTATCTTCCAAATTTGTGGAAAAATTTGTACCCGTTATAGTGATAACATCGCCTACGATACCGGAATCTGGAGATACACTCATGGGCGCAGGTGCACTTGCAATAGAACCAGAACCCGACAAAAATATTAATGCTATAAGATTCCTCGAATCATTACTCTCTTTTTTAGCGGAACAGTAAGAAAAAAAGATTAGGCTGGAAAATGCGAGGAAATAAGGTTAATATCGCAGAAGCGAAAGTTTCGATTAACCATCCCATCCATTAAATGATTCTAAAATAAAATATCGTCAATCTTATTTTGGCCGTAAAAGTACTTTTTTTGTCAAACTAACTTCCGACCACCGAACCACTAACACTTTACTAAAGTGTCAATGCGAGTTCTCTTAAAGAGCACACGCTAATTAAAATGCGACTCCACCTGAAAACACAAGCTCCAGAAAACCAAAGTTTTGTGAGGCACGTGCTGAACCACCAGATGTTAATATATTCGGAAGGTCGATGTATCCACCTTTACCACCTAATTCGATAAAATATGTACGTGTAAAATCGTATCGTGTCGCAACATAGCCTGAGACGCCGTAGCCAGAAAGATGAAAATTATTGTTTTGGCCTTTGCCCATCACGCGAACATCACTTCGACAAACAACCGCTCCTGCTCCAATGGAAGAAACCAGACTTAAACCACTTTGACCATCTGTCGCTGTCCAAAGCGGCGTGTTCCAACCAAAGTCAGCAAATAGTAAATTCAATCCATCCGTGTGTTCAAACTTCAATATATCTGGTGTTAGGGCAATCGTCTGTTCGCCACCATGGTAGCCAGCAAGCTCATTTACATGGTTTGGAAATAAATACAGAAAAACAAGTGCCTCGATCGAAGGATCAAGTAAGCTTTTCTGAATGGCAAGTGGATCAATCTAGCAATTCAAAGAATCTGTCGATGAATTGAGTGCGAGTATTGGCCTCATCATATTTAACATTTTTGTACTCTTTGAGATTGGATTGGAAAAGGTCAGTTAGTTCTTTTAATTTTATTAAATTTTCTTTCATATCTGAGTCAAAAGAGGGAATTCTCACCATCCATTACTGACAGTATACGATATCTCTGGGACAATTTACAAAGTCTAACGGGGATTCAATTCCAGAAAACGAATATTTATCTGGTAGTTGGATTTTTTCGACGATACAGATATGAAAGTTATAAGGCACGGTATTTTTTTGTATAATTAGCACCTTGTCCGCTTTGATGCTTTTTTACTCTTTTACTCAGATACTTCGTACTTCCCGTGTAATACGATGCATCAGAACAAATTAAAATATACATATATCCCATAATCATTCCTGGTGTTTCTATTGTTTCGCGTTTCGATCGTTTCGATACGCTTCGCTACTCAACGACCGAAACGAAGAGAAAATGCGGAGCATTGAGTAGGTCGCAGGCCGTATCGAAATGCGAGATACCCCCCCCCAATCAAGGTCAAAAGCCTTCCGATTCATTCAATTTTTTTAGATTTCTGGATCCCACCGCGCCCCGGATCGAAGCGGAAATCCTTTGCGTAAGCAAAGATTGGAGCCTAGAGCCGGAAACGTGCGCCCCCCCAAAAAAAAAGGGAACCAACCTTGGTTCCCTCTCTTCCTAAATGCCGAGCATTGAGTAGGCCGCTAGGCCGTATCGAAATGCGAAATGCGACCTATCTAATCCCCGGCTTAATATACTTCAACTCATCCAAGTATCTTCCTGTACCTAACACCACGCAGGTGAGTGGGTTTTCTGCACGGAACACAGGCACACCCGTTTCTTTAGTGAGGTAGTGTTCGAGTCCGCGTAACAGACAACCTCCGCCTGTAAGAACGATGCCTCGTTCTACGATGTCGGCGGCAAGTTCGGGAGGAGTGCGCTCAAGCACGGATTTGATCCCGTCTAGGATTTCGTCCGTAGGTTCTTTGAGGGCCTTGCGGATTTCGTTGGAATCAAGTTCGAGGGTACGAGGAAGACCAGAGATCGCATCACGGCCTTTCACTTCCATGGTGTCGACACGTTTGTCTGCGAAAGCGTTTCCGATCGTGAGTTTAATGTCTTCCGCCGTTCTTTCACCCACGACCAAGTTGTATTGGTTACGAAGGTATTTTACAATGGCTTCATCAAATTCGTCTCCACCCGTGCGGATGGATTCGGCAATCACCATACCACCGAGAGAGATCACGGCGATTTCTGTGGTTCCACCGCCGATGTCGACGATCATATTCCCAGCTGGTTCATGGATGGGGATGTTCGCACCGATCGCTGCGGCGAGGGCTTCTTCGATGAGAAAAATTTCACGGGCACCGGCTTGTTCTGCCGACTCTCGCACGGCACGACGTTCCACTTCGGTAATTCCCGAAGGAACCCCGATGACGATGCGCGGCTTGACGAAGGTGGTGCGGTTGTGGACTTTTGCGATAAAATAGCGAATCATCTTTTCTACGGTTTCAAAGTCGGCGATCACACCGTCTTTCATGGGGCGGATGGCCACAATATCACCGGGAGTTCTTCCGAGCATCCGTTTGGCCTCTTGGCCCACGGCGAGAACGCGACCCGTAGAAGCCTGGACGGCAACCACCGAAGGTTCAGAAAGGACAATCCCTTGTCCCTTTACGTGGACGAGTGTGTTGGCGGTACCGAGATCGATACCCATGTCGTTAGAGAAGAGGCCGTAGAGATTGTCAAAAATCATATAAATTCCTGGTGAAAGAGTGAAAAAGGTAGGTAACTTGGGATGGCGAAGAAGAAAACCATCGGAAATAAACAAAACTACCTGTTCCCCATAATTTTCGGCTAGTTTTTGCTTTCAACCGTAAAAAATTTCTATAGAGTTTGTACTACAGAAATGCTACCATTCAACCAACTTTTAAAGAAGCGCACCAAGCAAGGTTCACCGGAAAGAATCCTCGCTGCCATAGATTTAGGAACCAATTCCTTTCATATTGTCATCGTACGCATTAGACCGGACGGTACACTTGAGTCCCTTACAAAGGAAAAGGAGTCCGTTCGGCTGGGAAGCGGTAGCAGTGATTATGCGGTCATTGCGGAAGATTCCATTGAACGTGGAATTGCCTGCCTGAAACGTTTTAAAACCCTAGCTGATTCCTACGGAGCAGAGATCCGAGCTGTCGCCACAAGTGCGTTACGCGAAGCAGAAAACAGAGATGTTTTTCTTACCCGAGCCGAAAAGGAAATCGGACTTAAAATCGACGTTGTTTCTGGGAACGAGGAGGCAAGGCTCATTTATTTAGGCATTTTACAAGGCCTTCCAGTCTTTGATAAGCGCATCCTCATGATAGACATCGGCGGAGGGAGCACCGAACTCCTAGTTGGAGAAAAAGGGGAGATCTTGTTTTCTACGAGCTTAAAACTTGGTGCCATCCGACTGACGGAAAAGTTTTTGAAAAAAGACCCACTGTCCATGATGGATCTGCAAAAATGTCGCATCCATATCGAGTCTGTGCTTTCGGCCTTCCTTCCTCAAATTGAAACGTGGAAGCCCTTTCAGGTAGTTGGTTCCTCTGGTAGCATTACGTCTGTTACCTCTATGATTTTAGAAAATCGCGGTGAAAAACGAGACCGATTGAACGGCTTTGAGTTTAGCTATGATTCTTTTAGGGAAATACGCAAGGCAGTCTTAGATGCTGATTCTGTAAAAAAAAGAATCAAAATCCCAGGTTTGGAATCGAAAAGAGCGGATATCATCGTGGCCGGGGTGCTTGTCCTCGATGAAGTGCTCAATAGACTGAAAGCCCCGACTCTGATGGTTTCCGATTTCGCTCTGAGAGATGGGATAGTCTTCGATACTTTGGAATCCTGGTATCGGTATGAGAATTCCAATTTACCGGCCCTCGACAACATTCGTGAAAAAGCCATTAAATCAGTTTCGAACCTCTACCCTCAGGGAAAAAAACATGCATTGCATGTTTGCAAATTGACTCTGCAATTGTTTGATGACCTAAAAGATTTACACGGATTAGGTGCTCAAGAAAAGGAATACTTAGAAACAGCCTGTCATCTCCACCAGGTCGGACTTTGTATTTCCCACCATTCCTATCATAAACACAGCTATTATATCATCCGAAATTCTGAAGCAATGGTTGGTTTTTCTAATGCAGAAATTGAGATCATTGCCCTCATCGCTCGTTACCATAGGAAGGGAGGGCCGAAACAAAAACATGAAGAATTTAAAACTCTAAGATTGGAAGACCAGATTCTCGTTAAAAAACTCGCGGCTTTGCTGAGGATCGGTGATGGTTTGGATAGGTCGGAAACAATGATCTTAGATTCAGTGCATGCCTATCGGCAAGGTGGGAAGATCATCTGTGAATTGAAACACGATGCCGACAAAGACCCTCATTTGGAACTCTGGTCAGTTGAAGAAAAAAAAGATCTATTCGAAGAAACATTTAACGTAAAAATAGAATTTCAGAAAAAAATAATATGATAAAACTACTTACGATCTGCATTAGCGTTTCCATTGGCTTTGCTCTTGAGGCGTTACCCATTGACCTTACCAAAAATTGGCAGGTGACACCGCGATGGACGGAAAGTAAGGAAACTCCAAATACACCTGATTGGATTGCTTTGGAAAGCCTTCCAGTAGCTGACGCGGTGGCTAAATTGGATTTTGATCCTAGCAAAGTCCGTCGTATCACCGCGTACAAAACTTTTTTGATTTCCTCTTCAGACTTTGATGAGGTAAAAAAAGACGCTTTTAGTTTGCATCTACCATATATATCAAATGTATATAAAATTTACCTTAATGATGTAGAAATCGGTTCTGGCGGAAAACTTGATGAAAATCAAATCGTGAAAAGTGGTTACCGAAGGCATATCATCATTCCTTTGGATCGTACCATTATTAGGTTAGGGCAAAATTCAATTCGAGTTTTGATCGCTGCGGATCATGGAGAGGAGTTAACCATTTATAAGCTGATGAATGACATCCCTGCCAGCATCGATCGCGCACTTGTAAACCAGTCCATAAACGAAGAATACCTTACCTATATGCTTTTGTTTCTCTATTTTTTTGTTGGGGTTTATCACGGACTTTTTTACCTCAAACGTAGAATGGAGGCATATAATCTGTATTATGCGATGTTTGCCATTTTCTTATCAGCTTATATGGTTTTTCGTTCTCAGCTCATTTATTATCTTGGATTGGATCCATATGTCCAAACGAGAATGGAGTACTTTGTCGTTTTTTACGTTCCCATTTGGCTCATGCTGTTTCTTGATAATTTTTTTCATGGCAGACTGTCGAAGCTTTCAAAAGTTACTTTTTCTGCGATCACCTTTATCGCCGTTTTGCAAATGTTTGTCTCCCGAGCGATTTCTGGAAAAATATTACTGGGATGGCAGTTGTCAGTTCTCGTCCTAGTATTCTATTCTATTTTCGTGATCTCTAGGGCAGTTTACCAAAAAAATAAAGATGCTTACCGTATGGTAATCGGATTTTTGATTTTAGTAGTTACTGGAATATGGGATGTGCTAGGTGCTACGGGACTGGTTCCAATCCAAAATCTCAATCTTCTTCGATTTGGTTTTTTGACCTTTGTCCTTGGGATTGCCGTCGTTTTAGCAAATCGTTTTTTACGAGTTCATAATGAGGTGGAAAACCTAAATGCCACTTTGGAGTTAAAGGTTGAAGAACGCACCAATGAATTGCAAAATACGCTCACACGGGTCCAGGAGCTGAAAGTCCAGCAAGATGGAGATTATTTTCTTACGTCTTTACTCCTTGAGCCTCTATCGGCGATTAGTGGGCGTTCTAGTTCTGTGGTTCTTGAATCATACACAAAACAAAAAAAAGAATTCGAGTTTAAAGGCAAAAAGCGAGAGATTGGTGGAGATATCATCATTAGCGAACAAATTGTCCTAGGTGGAAAAACTTTCGTAGTTTTTGTGAATGGTGATGCTATGGGGAAATCAATGCAAGGCGCAGGTGGTGCCCTCGTACTTGGTGTCGTCTTTCTATCAGTCATTAAGCGGACCCAATCCAAAGAGGAATATAGAAATAAATCCCCTGAGCGCTGGCTAAAGGATTGTTTTCTAGAACTTCAGTCTATTTTCGAATCCTTTGACGGTTCCATGCTTATCTCTGTTGTCATTGGTCTTGTCGAAGAGGAGACGGGGCTATTATACTATGTAAATGCTGAGCACCCTTGGACAGTATTATATCGTGATGGTGTCGCAAGCTTCATTGAACAAGAGCTGGAGCTTAGAAAGATAGGAACGAAAGGCATGGACGGAGAAATCCGTGTAAGAGTATTTCCACTCGAACATGACGATGCTCTTTTTGTTGGTTCCGATGGCCGTGATGATATTGTTGTTGGTCAAGACGCCAAAGGCAATCGAGTCATGAACGAGGATGAAAATCAATTTTTGAAGCATGTGGAATATGCTGGCGGTATGTTAGATAAGCTCATTGAACGTCTGGGAACGATTGGAGAGCTATCAGATGATTTGACCATTCTTCGTATTTCTTGGAATGGAAATATGAAACACTTATCCAAAAGAGAAACTCTAGAATACGCAGGTCAAATTTTTCCTAATGTGGAATATAAAAAATATATAGAACTAGGTCATTTAGAGGAAGCATTTGTCTACATTGAAAACGTCATGACACATGCCGAAATGGATGAGGAGACTAAACCTTACTTTCAAAAGGAGGCAGCTCGTATTGCGATTCTTACAAAAAAATATGAATATGCGATCCACACCATTGAGGAGATTCTCCCTTATTTTTCCACGGATAATGAATTGTTATTACAGCTAAGCTATGCCTATCGAAAGAATAAAAATATCCATAAGGCCATTGACATTGCAGAACGAGTTCGTTCTAGAGATCCGAAACATTTCCGAAATCTCATTCATTTAACGGAATGTTATCGTAACGCCAATCAACTGGAAAGAGCAAAAAAACTTTTAAACAAAGCGGAGTTACTCGAACCAGACCACCCTCAAGTCAAAAAAATCAGAGAGATTTTCAACCAATTGAAAACTGGCTCTAACTAAGGTTATAAAATGGATTTTAAATTTTCAAAATATCATGTCTTTGTTGTTGGGATACTCGCGTTTCTACAATTTACTGTCGTTTTAGATTTTATGATACTTTCACCTTTGGGTGTGATCGTTATGAAAGAATTACAGATTTCGACTCAACAGTTTGGATTTGTGGTATCCGCCTATGCATTCAGTGCGGGAATCTCTGGTATCTTCTCTGCAGGATTTGCAGATCGTTTTGACCGTAAAAAAATGTTACTCTTTTTCTATGTGGGTTTTGTTCTGGCTACGTTTTTATGCGGAATCGCAAATACCTATCACTTCTTACTTATTGTTAGAATTTTAACGGGTGTTTTTGCAGGCGTCATCTCCTCGATTTCCTTTGCCATCGTGGCAGATCTATTTCCTCTCCAGGTCAGAGGTAGGGTTATGGGCTTTATCATGACTGCCTTTGCCGCAAGCCAAGTTTTTGGGCTACCGATTGGAATTTATATTTCCAATCTTTGGGGCTGGCAAGCTCCCTTTTTGATGATCGCCTTCATTAGCGGTCTCATTGGAGTTTTGATACTATTCTACTTGAAGCCACTCACTTCGCATCTAGATCAAAAGACAGAAAAACGAGCCTTCCTTCATTTGATAAAAACTGTCTCAGAGCCGAAGTATTTTCCTGCTTATCTCGTTACCACCTTGCTTGCAACAGGCGGATTTATGCTCATGCCATTCGGTTCCGCATTTTCTGTAAATAATTTAGGCGTAAAATTAGAAGAGTTACCCATGGTTTATATGGTTACTGGGATCGTTTCTATGATAGGTGGTCCGCTGATGGGTAGACTAAGCGATGCCATTGGAAAATACAATATGTTTGTCATCGCTTCTTTTTTAGCTGCACTGACCATCCTTTATTACACGAGGCTTGGTATCACACCGCTTCCTTTCGTGATAGTTTTAAACTCCGTTTTGTTCGTATTTATTACCGCTCGAATGATTTCCGCGAATGCGTTGACCTCGGCAGTACCAGAGTTACATGATAGGGGAGCCTTTATGTCCATCAGCTCTTCGATCCAACAGATATCGGGTGGGATTGCTGCCTCAATCGCGGGACTCATCGTGATACAAGCTCCGAATGGATATATTGAAAGATATGAATTATTGGGCTATGTTGTTGCCGTAGCCATCTTCCTTACCATCATTCTCATGTATAAAGTAAATCTGATCATCGGTAAAAAAGAATGAGTGCAAACAACTAATGCAAAAAATCTTCCCATTAGTTGTTCCTCGGTGAATTGATTATTTGGAGAGTACTTCCGCGAGATCTACGAGAAGTCGTACCCCATATCCGGTAGGTCCGCTCGTTTGTGTCCCTGATGCTTTTTTTCTCCAAGCTGCACCAGCTATGTCAATATGAGCCCATTCAATTTTCTCATCGACAAACTTAGATAAGAACATGGCTGCTGATACCGTCCCTCCGCCTTTGCCACCGCCTGTAATGTTTTTCAAGTCTGCAATATCAGATTTTAGATCGTCACCATACTCATCCCATAGGGGAAGCTCCCAAACTCTATCATCAGAATGCTCTGAGGCAAGATTTAATGCTTCTCGCATCACTTGCGATTTGGTCATGATTCCCGCTGCTTCGTGTCCAAGGGCGATGATCACAGCACCCGTAAGTGTGGCAAGATCGACCATATAATCTGGCTTATAATTCTTGGAAACATAGGCAAGAACGTCTCCCAGTACAAGTCTACCTTCGGCATCTGTATTTTGAACTTCAACAGTCGTTCCGTTATATGCCGTGTAAACATCGCCAGGTTTTATGGCCTTTCCGTCAGGCATATTTTCTGCGACGCCAATAGCGGCTACAATATGAATCGGAAGTTTTAAAGCAGCAATGGCACCAATCGCGTGTATGGTGGCAGCGGCGCCACACATATCATATTTCATTTCGTGCATTTCACCTGGAGGCTTTAAAGAGATCCCACCGGTATCAAAGGTCAGACCCTTACCAACGATGGCAAATTTTTTCTTTGCTTTCGCTGGTTTATACTCGAGAACTACCATTTTTCCATTCAATTCAGATCCGCGACTAACAGCAAGAATGCCACCAAAGCCTTCCTTTTTAAGTTGGGGTTCATCCCAGACTTTGATAGTGAGCTTGTGTTCCTTTGCAATTTCTTTCGATCTGGAGACAAAGTCATCTGGTGTGAAATAATTGGCTGGAAGATGGGCAATGTGCCTTGCACCATTCACATGTCTTGCTACTTGTAAGCTTTTTTCTAGTCCTGCTTCTGCCTCTTTTTCAGCTTTTTTATCTTCGAAAACGAGTGCCACATGACCAGGCGCCATCTTTTCCTTTTTTTTAGTTTGTAAAACACTTACTGGATAGGATCCAATAGCAAAAGAATTTGACACTTGATAGGCGATTCTTTCAGCAGAAAAAATCTTACTTAAAGTTTTTGGGATATGAATCTCTAAGCCAATGCCATCCCATTTGATCATCCGCTCGCCGTATTTTAAGAAGACACCTGCAAATTTACGGAAAATGAGTTTATCGGCGTCACCGAGGCCAATGTATATGGTTCTCTCAGCTTCGTCTTTAAATTCTTGGCCAAAGTCTGCTGAAAATACTTTTGCATCGATTTGGAGTTTGAACTTATCTCCCAACGTTGATTTTAGTTCATTTTGAAACACAAAAATGATTTTATAGAAAGAATGTCCTTTGATAGGGCCAATTTGAAATTTTAAAGGCGATGTTTCGATTTTCATGATCCGGCGAGTTCCTGAATGTCCTTGATGATTTCTTCTACGTGCCCTTTCACCTTCACGCTGTCATAGATTTTTTTAATTTTTAACGAAGAATCTAAAAGAAAAGTGGATCTTACGATTCCCATTCCTTTCCTACCCATAAAAACCTTTTCCCGCCAAACACCATATTTCTCACAGATTTCACCAGATTCATCGCTAATCAAATCGAAGTTGAGTTTCTCTTTTTCGGTAAATTTTGTGTGCGATTTAGGTGTGTCTTTGGAGATTCCCACGACATTATAACCGAGTTTTTTTAAACGTGCAAAGTTATCTCGAAAATCACATGCTTCTGTCGTGCAACCTGGAGTCATGTCCCGAGGATAAAAATATATTACGATGCCTTCTTTTCCCACGAGGTCGGCAAGTTTAACTGTTTCGTCTTTTGTATTTTTGGCCGTGAATGTCGGTGCTTTTTTACCTACGATGAGTGTTCCCATGTATACTTCCTATTTTCTCTCTTTTAGACAAAAATCTGTTGTAAAAGTGCCGAAATCTAGCGATAACTTAGATATGGACATAAAACTGAGAGCCCAGCTCATACGCGAAGGAAACCAAGCATTCAATGCTGGCGATATCCGAAAAGCGCGTGAGATCTTTCTAAAGACGGGATACCAAGATGGTCTCGTACGTCTTGGGGATCATTTTATGTACGATCGTAGACTTCCCATGCTCGCTTTCGGCTATTATAAAAAGGCAGGCAGACAGGACAAGGTGGATGAAATCTTCCAACGTATGGTGATGGCACTCTCGGAATGGTTAGGCAAGGACAAATTCAAAGTCAATCCCGTGACTCGTGCCCCGCAAGCGATCGCAGCCAATGAAGAAACGCCCAGAAAAGAATTAAATCCAGACGATTTTTCCATCCATCCGATTTTAAAAGCGAAAGCTTTAGAAATTTTAAACTCTAATAAGTAAGAGTTTTTCCATTTCATGATAGATCCTTTTTCTCTACAAGCCTTCGTATTTTCAGCCCTCATCATTTTTTCCATTCTCTCGAGTAAACTATTCTTTCGGTTTGGTTTTCCTATCCTACTGATCTTTTTAACCTTTGGCATGTTAGCCGGAACGGATGGACCAGGTGGAATCGATTTTAGCGATTATTCTCTATCGCAATCCGTCGGAATTTTTGCACTCATGTACATTTTGTTTTTAGGTGGTCTCGAAAGCGATTGGGATGCACTTAAATCCTCTCTTTCCATCGGCATCAAACTATCCATTTTCGGCACCGTTCTAACTGCTCTGATCCTGGGAATTTTCATACACTTGATTTTTCCCGTCCTTGGAATTTTGGAATCTTTTCTTCTAGGTTCTATTGTCAGTTCCACAGATGCTGCCTCCGTATTTAATATTTTTAAAACGGGAGGCTCAAATCTTAAGGATCGCATCAAAAAGATCATTGAATTCGAGTCAGGTTCGAATGATGCGATAGGCGTATTGCTAACCGTAGTTTTTTTAAATTTAATCACAACAGATACAGAACTTTCAGGTTGGTATTTTTTAAGGTTTTTTATCATTCAGATTGTTGTCGGGGTTTTAATGGGATATGGAATCGGAATGGTGATTCTGTATTTAATGAATACCGTCAAACTGGGATATGATGGTCTTTATCTTGTATTCATTACGGCATGTGTTCCTTTCGTGTATTCTGTAACTACCATATTTCAAGGAAATGGTTTTCTTGCTGTTTATATCGCTGGCATACTCATAGGTGGATACCCTTTCATTCACAAAAAATCCATTTTTCGATTCTTGAACGGTTATGTCTGGATATTACAAATCGGTATGTTTCTCTGTTTTGGGCTTTTGGTGTTTCCTACTAGACTTGGTGAACTTTGGTTGCCTGGACTCACCATTGCTTTTTTGTTAATTGTCATTGCACGACCTCTTGCTGTTTTTATTTCCTTGATTGGCGAAAAATTACCCTTCCGCGAAAAGTTATTCATCTCTTGGGTCGGACTTAGGGGAGCTTCTCCCATCATTATGGCTACGTTTCCCATAGCGCAAGGTGTCGCAGGAGGGGAGCTCTTATTCCATATCGTATTTTTTGTCGTTCTTGTCTCCTTGCTTCTGCAAGGTTCAACAATACAATTCGTGGCAAACAAATTAGGATTGCTCAATCAGAAATCAGAAAATTTATACCAGCCGCGAGATTTTGACAACATGGAATTTCCTGGCATGACATTACAGGAACTCATCATTCCATATAATGCAAGTTCGGTTGACAAAGCACTCTATGAAATCAAATTACCAAAGGAATCTCATATCTTGCTCATTGCCAGAGGAGAACAATTTCTAATCCCATCCGGAAATACTTTGTTACGAGGTGGAGATGTTGTGTGGATCCTTGCCAAAGATGAGGTCTTAGGTGAAGTGGGTCGAACCTTTATGGTTTGATCTAAAGATCGATGTCCTTTGAGATACCAATCTGAATGGTTGTGTTTTCGATTTTCTGTCGTATCGGATAAATTAGGTTCTCCGCAAGAGTTTTATTGATTGTATCCGTTGTGGCACTTACTGTCCTCGATGAAAGGATAGAAGTTACGACCAAATTCGTTCCAAATGGTGTTCCGATTTGTGTGAAAATGGTGTCTCTTTCCGCTGAAACAAAAATGCGAGTGCTATCGCTCACCCTCAAACTAGTTCCAAGTAAAAAACGATTTCCATGAGTTTTATAACTACCCGAGGATCCGTCGACACGGTTAGAGACTCCGACTGTACCATTTGAGACTAAGTATCCTTCGCTGGAACTTGCGAGAGAGTATTTACCAGACGATTGGAATAGAACATTATTGAATAGCAAGCTGTCAAAATAGATGGTCAGATTAGGTGTTAGGTCATATTCCATTCCAAAACCGAGATAGCCTGAAGATTCTCTGCCTTGCACCGATTCCTTTCCTTGGATCAGTCCAAAATCAACTGTATCTGATATGATAATTGTTTTGTTGGCAGTTAAGGTTTGGTTGATCGAGCGATGTACAAATTTTGGTATGACTCGAAAAGGTTCAAAGACGGAAATGACCGTACCAAATGTCAATTCTATTTGCTGCAGATTGGATTTGTAATTCAAATTTTCAATTTGAGTATCGTTGTATCGATTTGTAGGAAAACTACCTTTGAGGTTAGATAAACTTAGGCCAAATAAGAGATGTGTAAAAAGTGGATCTTTGAGAGATGCATAATAATCTGCACCTAACCGGTATCCTGTCCCTCTGTTTTGATCTTTCCAATTTTCTTCGAGTAACTTCCAATAAACAAAACTTAGATCTTGATTTCTCTTCTCCCAGTCCGAATTGTAAATTCCTGAAACTCCTGCTAGCTTCAAGCGAAAGACGGATTTATCTAACTTTCCTGCTTGCGCGAAAACCGGCATGGAAAGGCCGATAGAAAGAAAAAAAAGCAAAATCGATTTCATACGTAAGCCTTAAGAAACAAGTTCCGTCTGTTTCTGTAATACGTTATTTCTATATTGAATGCCATAGTATACAGGGATCGCAGACAGAGTGATCGATAGTCCCCAAATCGCATTCACAGGTTTTTCGATAAATAAGATGAGCATGACCGCAAGATTTGCAAAGATGTAAAAAAAGATCGGCCAAGGATAAAATGGAATTTTGTAATCTGAAACGTATCCCAATTTTTCGAAGCGAAAAGGTGTAGCGGCCGTTAAGCAAGACAAAATCAAAATAGAACAAGTAATCATGTATAGAAGTGATTCAATTTCCTTCACACAGAGAAAGAGGATGGCAATGGATGCTTGGAAAAAAATGGCTACATAAGGGCTTCTGTATTTAGCATGCACTTTGGCAAAGGATTCGATGAAAGCGCCGTCCCGTGCCATGGCAAAATAAACCCGACTCCCTCCGATCAAAATGGCCGAAAGTGATCCAAGGATGACCCAAGTAATAAAACCTGTCGTGAGTATCGAGAGATCCGTTCCAAATAACCTTTCAAAAGCTATGGCACCAATCCCATCCTTGCCCGACAGTTCATTGCTAGGTGCCGAAACTAAAAATAATATATTAAGAGCCAGATACAATCCAGTCACCATAAAACAAGCAGTGACAGCAGATCGAACCAGATTGCGTTCGGGAGATTTGACTTCTTCTGCCAAATAGGTAATCATATTCCAACCAAGATAAGAAAAAGAGACAGGTACGATACCTATCAGAATTTTAGAATAGGAAGTAGAATCCAAAAAATTTGGCATCGGATTTGAGAACAAAAAAGTCCAGTTCGAGTTTCCAATCAAAAAGCCGAGGACGATAAAAAGAACAAGGCCGACGATTTTAATGACGGCAAATAAATTTTGTACGAGAACTGCTGATTTGATTCCAAAAAAATTTAAGACACTAAAGAAAAGGATTGGAAACACTCCAATGACTGTGGCAGAGCTGATTTGTAAGTCAACACCAAGCACACGTAAGGTTTCAGAGGACCAATTTGGCAAGCTAGGAAATAAAATGAGGATGTACTTGCCAAAAGCAAGTGCAAGCACGGAGATACAGGCTGAAAAGTTAGTCAGTAGGGACGACCATCCGCTCATAAAAGCAAGGACTGGCGAGTATGCTACTTTTAAGTAAACGTAATCACCACCAGCAAAGGGAAGAAGCCGAGCTGCATATGCATAAGTGATTGAACCACATAACGCCAGAAAGCCTCCAAGCCCCCAGCAGATGAGCACAATCCAAGCATTTCCTGTTTCTTTGAGTAAAAATCCTGAGGTGAAAAAAATCCCAGATCCCACCATCGAAGAGAAGAGGAGGGATATCGAATCAAATGTATTAAGACTTCTTTTAAGCTCCAGGCCTAACCGCCAAGCAGACGTTTTACTACGGATTCTGATAGAGGTTTTTGAGCCTGGGCAGAAAATGCGCCAACTTTTCCCTTAAACTCTTCAGGATTTAACATCATGCCGAGAGAGAATATGTTTTCTCCTTCTACTTCCTTCTTTTTTAATTCATGAAGGAGGGCTTTGATGGTTCCTTGTGATGCCGTGAGCGCTTCTTTTTTGTTGAAAGCATCTGCACTTTCCGATTCCAGTTCTGCAAAAAGAGGTTCATTTTCAAAAAGGATCTTTTTCAGATCTTCTTGGTTTGTTTCCACGTCTTCTAGGAGACCGCTTCTCGCTTGTTCCTTAGATAATTGCTTTTGTAATTCCGTCAGTCGGTTCTGAATGTTGTGGTATTGGATGGGAAGGCTGACAGCGAAATCGGATTTTGATTCCAGGGGAGCGGCTTGTTGGCTTTGGGTGCGAGGGGATGTAGAATTTTCTACATCTTTGGCATCTTTTTTGTCCTGAACGAATCTTTCCGCAGAGTTGAGAAGACGATTGAGTCGAACATCCATGTCCTTACCTTCCTTAAGCAGCACCCTTATGTCTCACAGCTGGGCATGCCATTTTTCTGATACTACCCTTCTATGATCGGTCTAGGTGCACAGAAAAAATATACATTTTTTGTAAAAAATGTAAAGTATTATTAAAGTTGACTTTGGATTTTGTTTCCGCATTCCTAGAGGGAAACAAATATGGAAAGAAACCAAATCCTTCTCTTTCTCACCTTCCTCCTTACTTTTGTCGCCACCTTACTAGGAATTGTACATGTCGTAACTGACAGTAGCACCTCTAAATTCTCCTCTGGCACCGGTGGTGGTTTATTCCAATCAAGTGAAATCGGCGCGGTGGTGATCAAACTTACGGGTGAAATCCACTCGGGCGAGTCCTCTTTTGATTCTGTAGGCGCTGACACGGTTCTGCAAGAACTGCGCGATTTAGAGAATGATGCGAATGTCAAGGGCATCCTCATTGAGATCAATTCTCCAGGCGGAACTGTAGCGGCTTCTCAAGAAATTTTCAATGAACTGATGCATCTGCGAAAGACCAAAAAAATCGTAGTTTCAATGAAGGATGTCGCAGCCTCGGGAGGCTATTACATAGCGGCAGCATCCGACTATATTTTAGCAGAAAATGGGACCATCACAGGATCCATTGGTGTCATCTCCTTTAGTCCGAATTTTAAAGGTTTGATGGATAAATACGGAGTCGCAGTCCGAACTTACAAAGCCGGCAAATATAAAGATATGTATTCCCCGTTTCGCGATGCAACTTCCGAAGAGGACGAGATCATCAATAAACAACTCCAAGACACCTACCGAAAGTTTGTTGAAGATGTGGCTCGTGGGCGAAACAAAACTGTAAAATCCATAGAAGAACTCGCAGAAGGTAAAATCTATACGGGAGAGGATGCATTCCGCAATAAGCTAGTGGATGATATTGGTGGTCGTAGGGAAGCACATGCTAAATTGTCAGAACTCTGTCAATACGAAGGACTGATCCCTTTATTTGAAAAGGAAATATCTCCATTTGATAAGTTTCTTACGAATTTTGGTGTCATGTTTCAAGGTAGTGCACCCCACTCAAAGAAAATTAGCCTACTTCTATCCTCACCTGTTCTTGTAATGCTGCCTACATGGTTAGGTAAATTGAATCTATGAGAGATTTGGTTTATGATGTAGTCGACTTACTCGAAATTCTATTTTTAGAACCGTTTCGATATCTGGATGAGATGAAGGAAATTCCGTTTGCAAGAAAACAATTCAGCAATTGGCTATTTTCGATTTTAGGATCGCTCAGCATTTCAACGGGAATGAGTCTGTTAACTCCTCCCTACACGATTGCAAGCGTTGGTTTTTTAATCTTTGGTTTTTTTGCCAATCTAATTGTGATGCGATTTTTTCCCTTCATCCTTTGTGTTGTCTTAGACTTTTATGCTCAGCGAAAGGGGAGAGCGGCAAAGGTTACCACTCTTCTAAGCTTTGCTCGTCATTCTGTATTGCTGTTTGCCCTTTTTGCTCCTCTTGCTCTCATCATGGTAAGTTCAGGAGTTTACGGGAGAGGATATGGGTTGCTTTTACTTTTTATTATGATTTTACTTTACGCGATATTTGTCGGTCGTGGCGTTAAATACATTTACGATCTGAAAGATAGGGATGCATTTCAATTTACTTATTATTCTTTGATGATCACAGCTGGATTTCCGATTCTATTTAACATTTATACGGCAACTACGATCTTACAATCCCTTTCCGGGAGTTTTTAATTGAATCTTTTGATTACAAACGATGATGGAATTTCGTCAGACGGAATCAAGGCACTCGAAAAAGAACTTGGTAAAAATCATAATACGTATCTTATCGCGCCGCTGAAAGAGCGTTCGGTGACTTCTATGGCATTAACGATCTTTCAGTCCATGCGAGTGGAAAAGGTCAATGACAATCACTATATCGCAGATGGATTTCCTGCGGACTGTGTCAATATCGGCTTATACGCAGAAATATTTCCAAAAATAGATTTTGTCATTTCAGGTGTTAATAGAGGTGTTAACATGGGTTATGATATGCATTATTCTGGTACGGTTGGGGCTGCTAAACACGGGGCTTTACACGGTCTTCCCAGCCTCGCTGTAAGCTCTGGAAGGATCGATCCAGAAGATGGCTACGAGAGAGAAGCAAAATTAGTGAATGAGTTCCTTTCGTTATATGCATCCAAAATTAAGCCTTCAGAAGTATGGAACTTAAATTTTCCTCCTGACATCGCAGGAAACGGTGGCTTGGACCAATTGGTATTCACAAAACTTGGTCGTAGGCGTTATACGGAAAAGTATGATAAAAAATCAATCATCGGTGGTGTTAGCGAGTTCCAATTGAATGGAAGTCTTCTCGGGCATGACATGGAGGCAGGTACTGATTTTGAGGCCTATAACTTAGGGAAGATACCAGTAACTCCTTTGCAGTTAGATCTCACTGAGTTCTCGAGATTGCAAGAGTTGAAGTCTCATTCGTAATAGACGAAAGAAATTTAATATCTCAGACTGTCTAATACTTAGAATGAATTTACATATCATAAATAAACTTTCGTTAGCTTGTCTTATTGGCTTTGGCATTTTTACCAATTGCTCATCCAAGAAAGAGAAATCTCTTTTCGATCAATTGATTGACGTTTCAGGTTATACTTTGATGAATACTACTTCTAGATGTCAGATCTCCTCTGCAAATAATACGAATTATTTCGCGTCAGGAGCAGTAGCAACGGAAACGTCCACGGTGGTAGATAGGATCAATGCAGATCTGCCAAACGCAGGTAATGTCGAAATTTATTATCCTCGAGGAACCTCCGTTGGTTTACCTGTTGTAGTGATGTTTCCTGGTGGAAATGTCCATGGATCGTTTTATTCACGTTATGCGTCTAGGATTGCTGCAGAAGGATATGTCGTCTATATACCGAATCGATGCACGATATTTTTTACGCAATGGTTTTTGAAACCATCTTCTGCTGCAGGGAATGAAGTTTATGCCTTCGCAAAGTCTCAAAATATGGATTCATCCTCGCCCTTATTTGGACGTTTGGATCCGGAAAAAATCGCATATCTTGGACATTCCCTTGGTGGGGTTACAGCACTCTATGCTTTGAATGGAATATGCCAATTTCCCTTTTGCGATTCAGGTTCGGCACTTTTAAGCCAAGTTAAGGTAGCCGTTCTCTATGGAGCGGGATTGGCCGACCAATTGGACAGCTCAAAGATCATACTCGATTCTTCGGGAAAGGCAGTGCCTGTTGGCTACTTGTATGGTAGCCTTGATTCTGCGTTTCCGCCAAAAGATGTCCAAACCAGTTACGCTAACTATAAAGCCAGTAAATATCTTGTGGAATTTGAAGGAGCAAATCACTATAACATTACCGATGTGAACGCTCCTTTCGGCGCGAATCCGGAAAAAAGTACGAGTGTACTATCACAAGACGCAGGTATCACATCCATTGCACAGATCACAGTATTGTTTTTAAATGGATATATAAAAACAAATCAGGCAGATATTTTTAAATTGATAAGAAATGCTACCGGTGTGACGGGAGTCACAGTTACATCCTCTCCATAACCGTAAGAATATAAAGGAAACGTCGATGCCAGATCAAATTGAATACTTATCGTATATGAATAAAGGAAATTATGCGATGGCATTGACCTTGCTTGATACAGAGATCAACAAGTCACCAGACGATCCAGTTTTGTATTATAATTTTGCACTTTGCTGCTTTCAGACAAAAAACTTTAAAAAATGCGTCCAAATACTATCAGAAGTTAGTGGTAGGTATCCGAAGTTCATCGAAATGGACAATGTATACCGATTGAAAGTATTTGCATTGATAGAAATGAAAGAATGGGAACATGCAGAAAGTTTGATCAAAGAAAGACTATTGTTTTCAGTGGATGATCCTAAACTACTCTCTTTCCTTGCACATATTTATGAATACACGCATAAACTTGACGAGGCTATCGATGTGCATCGTCGCATCTTAAAGGCCAATCCAGATTATAAAAATAGTCTCAATTCCCTTGGTTATCTATTGGCACTCAAGGATCATATGACTGAGGAAGAACGAAAAGAAGCTGTCGCATGTTTAAAAAAAGTATTGGAGCTTGAGCCAAACCACCCAGCGTATCTAGATTCCTTTGGTTTCCTTTTGCAAAAGGCGGGAAATACAGAAGCAGCTTGGAAAGCCTTTCAAAAAGGCCTGAAGTTAAACCCAAACCATCCCGTTCTTTTGGAACGATTGAAGAACTTGCGAAAATAAATCCCCGTTTTGTTGACAGTACCCCTTTGCCCAAAAAACTGGAAAATCAGAACTTCATTCGGGATGTAGCGCAGTGGTAGCGCATCTGTTTTGGGTACAGAGGGTCGCAGGTTCAAATCCTGTCATCCCGAATCAATTGTTCTATCTGACCCGGTAGCTCAGCTGGATAGAGCAACTGCCTTCTAAGCCGTTGGTCGGGGGTTCGAATCCCTCTCGGGTCAAGTCTAGTAATGAAACGGTGGATGTAGTTCAGCGGTAGAGCCCTGGTTTGTGGTACCAGTCGTCGCGGGTTCGAATCCCGTCATCCACCCACCCATTCAAATTTCAAAATCCCTTATTATAGAAAAATAGAAATGCAAATACCCATGCGCGTCACTCGCGCCTGTCTCGCACTCCTGCTCGAATGGCGCGCTCAAGCCATCCTTGGCTCCGCTCCCGTTACGCGCATGGTTATTTGCAAATCCTTAAAAATAGATTCTGGGATTTTGGAATTTTCATTTAAATCCTAATGTTAGTTTATTTAAAGAAGGACAAGGGGTTCGAACGATTTTTTGTGAGAGTTCGAGTAGTCACTTTGGCAAGTCACCTTGCCTAAGTGACGTTAAGCGAGAACGACCGAGCACAAGGATGTGCGAGGCCACAAAAAAGACGGCCTGGAGTGAGTTCGACCTGGACGGGAGAACCACGTAAGGCGAATCCCGTCATCCACCCACCGATTCAAAATCTAAAATTCTGGTAACTAAATAGGGTGCTTCTAACAAAGAGGACGGAACGGATGCGAAGCCAGGGATGGCGGAGCGCGCCATTCGAGCAGGAGTGCGAGA
>NZ_RQGD01000008.1 GCF_004770745.1 Leptospira ognonensis
GGACGAATCGCAGAGATAAGATTTGCACTAGATACTTCGCTATTTTGATTTATCCATTCTCTAAACATTTTCAAATCACTTCGTAAAGCGCCAGCAAACTCTGGAAGCTGAGAAGGTATTTGTACTGTTGGAGCTTCATGAACAAGAGGGAATTTGCCGGATCTAGAAAAGGAAACGATCTTTCCATCGAAATCTTTTCTCTTTAAAGTCATTAAAACATCAACCATGGATAATCCAGAACCCAAAATTCCGATGTTATCTTTTGCATTAATAGTTTCAAATAAGCTATCATTCCAAGGATTGTCCAGATAACGCTTGTTTTCCAAAACTTCCTTGGAGAGATATGATGGATTAGCTGGCGGAATATTGCCTGTAGCTAAAACTAACAATTGAACATGTAGTATGGTACCAGATGCAAGTGTTATACTCCATCTAGAAGAATCCAGAGTTGCATCCACCGCCTCATCGTTGATGGGAAGGAAATCTATAAACTCAGGCTTTTTATTAGCATAAAAATTCAAATTAGCCTCGAGATAATCACCATAGATAAACCTAGGAAAGAATGAGTTCTCATCAAATTTTTCTTGTAAGTAAAAATAATCTCTGTTTCTAGATTTCCACCAATCATAAAAATGCATTGGATTATCTTCGAAAAGACTCATGTTTTTCGCTGTCACGTTTAACTTTTGATATATGGAATTTGGAGAATAGGCGACTCCCCTTCCATATCTTTTTTTTGCTGATTCAATTAAAAAAATCTGTAACGGTATTTTAGTTTGGTTTAACAATTTTATGGCAAGGAGCGATCCGCTCAGGCCCCCTCCTATAATCGCTACGGAGGTACGAGAATAATGATTTTTTTCCATTTCCTTAACCAAATGTCTTCATAGTAATCTAATAGATCGTATTTTCAGAATATATACTTTCCAATCATTTCCTTTTTCAAATCCGATATCTTCTTAAAAAACGAATGATAAAAAGGAATACTTGAAATTAAATAAATAGCATCAATTTATGAAAACTACATAAATTTTTCCTTTCTGTTCTAAATGTTGGATATAAGGTCAATGTATTATGTTTTCTGAACAATTGGTTTTCAGATCACAAACAAGATTCATATTCTAGAAAGAATGAAGAGAATCTTTTTGTCTTTGCGATTATTAGAATGAATCTAACAATCGTTTCCATTAGCTTGCTGCTCTATTACTTGCAATCTTAACTGATTCAAAAGTAGCTTTTGCTGTCTCTATCTGCGAAGGAGAAACTTGTGTTCCCTCCCAATCCATAACATAAATTCTTTATCAATTTCTTTTGTTACGGATTTTCTATTTTCTTTGTGGAAGGATTCCAAAAGTTGCTTTAACACCTGCTCAAACTGATCATCCTTGCATCTTTCGCAAGAAAATATTCACTTTTGCAGATAATTAATTCGATTTATTGACATTTTGCTCCATATTCTTTCTCTCTGTGTTTATTTTGGAAGGCATCGATTCCTTGCCCACCACTTTCGCTCCCTTTAAACTAGAATGTGAATTCAAACTTACAGTAATTTCCTTGACAATAGTTGCCTAGGAAACTATTAATGGTTTAGTTGTGAAAAAGAAAAACCTCGAACCGAGCCACTTAAAATCACATATCGGCTACCGTATGCGGATTGTTTCAAATGCCGTCTCCCATACTTTTGCGAGAAAATTGGCGGCACATGACGTGACTGTTGCAGAGTGGGTGATCTTAAGGGAAATGTATTCCCAAAAGGGAATCACTGCACCTAGCGCAGTAGCTGATATCACGGGCTTATCTCGCGGGGCCGTATCTAAGCTGATTGATCGCCTTCTTGGAAAAGGTTTAGTGACTCGAGCTGAATCTGTAAGTGACAGGCGTTACCAGGATATCCAGCTCACATCTAAAGCCACAAAGCTCATTCCAAAACTTGCAAAGATTGCCGATGAAAATGATGCTTCATTTTTCTCGCATCTTTCTATGAACGAAAAAAATCTCCTTCTTGAGATTCTTATCCAATTAGCAGAACACCATAAACTTAAAATTAACCCGATAGATTGAGGAGATCATCATGAACCACATCACAGCAAAACTAATTGAAGCACAAAAATATGCGTTGTCCATTCGTCCGAAAGTCGGAGGCTTCCCTGTTCTTGCAGAAGTCTTAAGAAACGCTGGGGTTCTAAAGAACCGTTGGTCATTGCCATCTTGCCAGGCTATCTACGAAATGAAAGAAGGATCCATTGTCCAACAAGGAACCCCTCTACTAACGGGCATACATGCGATACCAAACTTCAATCAAGAAGCAGTCGTAGTGGCTTTGCGCACCGACCAAGAAGGCAAAAGTACCTTTCCAGAATTTCTTAAGGCTGCCTGGGAGGCAGGAGTGATAGGATATGACGTCGACTTTACCAAAAGAAACGTGATCTATTATGGTGCGAATGGTGAGAGTTATTTTGAAGAGTATCCGGCAGCTACATTGGACAATTATTTTTGATACGCGACTTTTGCTTCTGGAGGTTACCTGTTGGGAACGATGAAACTTTATAAACCGAAAGGACGAGATGTTTTTTAAAGCACCGAATCCATTATCACCTTTTCTCAAAGAAATATGGCATTGGAAACAAGTTGATACCGAGTCCCTTCCTTGGATATTGCCTTCCTACGAATTCGAATTGGTGTTCCATCTCACTTCTCCTCCTTACATTTACCCTCTAACAGGTGAACCCATTCGCTTACCTCTCGCGCATTGGGTCGGTCCACAAAACAAACGTTGGAAGATCGTTTCGACCGAAAAACTAAATCTGATTTCAATTCGATTTCAAGCGGGATCCCCTTATGAGCTCTTTAAGGAATCTGCCCTAACCTACTTAAATCGATTTCCTTCGATAGAGAACACCTCTTTCTCTCCGTTTCTAAAATTGAGTTCCCTCGTATCAGAATCTGAAACACTGAATACAGAAGGCATTCACAAATTTGTAGCATCCTTGACAGAAATTTTAGAAAGCTACCTCGGGGAAATCAAACCGATTGACGCAAACGTATCCTTTGCCTTCCATGAGTTAACAAATGCTACGGCAGGCATCTACGAAATCGCAAAGAAAACTGGTATTTCGAGAAAACAGTTAGAACGGGGAATGAAGCAAGTTTACGGTCTACCTCCGGGCGAATTGCGAAAAATGCATAGAATCCTCGCGATGATACGAAATCCAAACTACTATAAAAGTGAGAAAATGGAGACTCGATTTACAGATTTAGCTTACGATTATGGATATACCGATCAATCTCATTTGATTCGAGATTTTAAATCTGTTACTGGCTATTTGCCAAAAGATTGGTTTAAAAATTTCGAAAAAATGTCTTATTTTTACAATTCTTAAACTGAGTTCTCGAATAAGATGTAAAGAAAGGATTTCACATGTTTACACAATTGAAGAATTTGATCACTGAGTATAAAAACAATGGAACCATCAGAGGTTTATACCAAAGTCTGAATCAACTTGATCCTTCCGAATTTAATATGCATCTGGCCAAACTTTCCGGTTCCAGTATACTGAAAGACAGTTTACCAAATCTGCTCTGTTATCTATGTGATAATGTAAAATCACCAGAATTTTTAATTCCTATCTTAGAATTAGGCATTCACCCAGACACTCAGAACGATTGTGGACAATTTCCTTTACACCTTGCAATCGAAAATGGTAATGAAGAATTCGTGAGAATTTTGCTTCGGTTTGGTGCCAATCCAAATGTTGCCGATAAAAATGGAGTCACCCCTTTACACATAAGTTATAGCTATGATAGCCTTGGCGCCATTGCGGAACTACTGATTGCAAATGGTGCAGATTTAAATTTAAGAGATAATCTAGGAAAAAGATATCTTATGTAAAAACTACTTTTAAATTTTTATAAATTTATAGCCTTTGCAAAAAAACGATGCAAAGAATCAGAAATACCTTTGGGATCTGCTAACATTTGATAACTAGCTTCTCTCATCATTTTTGGAATCACGGGTTTTTCATCTCTACCTATCGCAAGAGTATGGACAAAGATACCACGTTGCTTTAACTCCTTTACTGCTTGGTTTACATCTTCCGTCCCATACTTACCCTCATATCGGTCATAATCATTCGGGTGTGCATCAGTAAATAGTATGATCCATTTCTGTTTGGTCTTTACTTTATCTAATAGGACGCCTGTGTGCCGAAGAGCAGGACCAATCCTTGTGTATCCTATAGGTTCCAAAGCTCCGAGTCTATCCTTAGTTTGCTGCAAACTTTCCTTAGAAGATTTGATTCGCAAAAATTTACATTGGTTACGAGTCCTCGAATAAAAGGCTCCTATTTCGAAAGGAATATACAAACTCTCGAGTGCATTCGAAAATAATAACAATGACTCTCTTTCCACATCAAGGATTCTATTTCCACCGATCCAAGAATCTGTGGAGAGACTCAAATCCATCAGGAAAAATAGAGTCATGTTTGAAATTTCCTTCTGGGATCTTATGTATAACAATTCACTAGGTGTAACCTTGGCACAGATGTCCGCGTAAAGATCGACCACTGCATCGATATCAACCTGATCCCCATTTGCGACTCTCTTTTTCAGATTTCGTTCTTGCACAAGAGCATACATTTTTCTATTCAGTTGTTGCATTGTAAATTTATGTTTTGAAAACACTGAATCTGCGTAATGCACTTTAGAATCTAGAAAGCGATCTTCTTCCACTGAACAGTATTCGATTTTATACGATTGATTTTTGAAGTTCCATTCATCATACTTGAACTTTAAACTAGCGACATTTAAATCAGCAACCTCGAGAATCGTCCCACTTCCCGTATCGCTACTTACTGTTGTATGAACAGGATCTTCGGAGCGAATCATATGTTTCAAATTCAATTCGTTTAGTGCCTCGGCTTCCTCCTCTGCATTGTCTGATCCATCGAGGTCCCTCCATTGTCCATCGAACTCCTCCGCTGTTTCGATCTTTTCAAAATTATGTCCAAGTGTATACTCTTCGATTTTCTTTTTATCAACTTCTAAAAGTTCTGCGGACTCTAAATCAAATTTGGTTTTAAATTCGGACTTTGGTTTTGTTATTTGATTAGGTGAGGGAAGGGAGGAAGAGAGGTGAGGATTCTTTAACGCGATGTTTTCTTTTTCGAGACTCGTATTCTGAATGAAACCAGAAAGGTATTGAAAATGTTTGAAATCAGAAGATTTAAGTTTTAAAAAGAAACTTTTGATTCGTTTTCGGTCAATCCTTAAGCCTGGGTATTTTCTCATCAAAAACCTATGGTAGGTTTCTGCTTTTTGCGTACCGAGCTCTGATTGATCCATAAAACAATTATGTTTTTTTAATAAAAACAAATAAGACAGCATAAAGTGAATCGTTTGTTTACTCTCAATGGCATTTTCGAAAATGAAAACTTTTTCAGGAAAAGCCAAGCGATCACTCGTCAATCTCACATTGTTGTCTGATTTTTGAAAACGAAGTTCATTTCCCAAAATCATTTTTCCAAGTTCACGTATCCTTTTTTCTTCGGATTCGATTTCATAGGAAAAATACTTGCTAGGTGAGCTAAGCTTTTCTCGAAGGCTTTTTAATTTCTTAAAACCATGATAGAAAAGTAATTGGTCCCATTCCATAAAGTTCGATTTTAAAAATACAGATTGAACAGATCTTGCAAAGCCGCAACGCTATCCGGATCATCTGTCAACGGAAGGATGATAGCCGACCTTCCAGAGAGACGTATCGGAAGTCCACTTTTAACAAGCATCGCACAAGAAACGAGGAGTCTCGTAGAAACCGTCTCCGACAAACCAAGCTCTGGCTTATTTCGAACTATATTCGCAAACTTAACCAAACGCTGGGCGATTTTTTCCTCGATACCGGTTTCACCGATTAAAATTTTCTCTTCAACGTCAGGCTCAGGATATAAAAAATCCATACAAATGAATCTCTGCCTAGTGGATGGTTTTAACTCCTTAAATCCCTTCTGGTACCCAGGATTAAAGGAAGCAACGATCAAAAAGTCAGGATGGGCTTTGATTTCCTCATTCCTACGTTCGATAAAGAGAGATCGTCTATGGTCCGTTAGAGAGTGAATAGCGACTATAGTATCTGGCCTTGCTTCGGCTATCTCATCCAGATAGACAATCGCCCCTTCCTTTACACCTATCGTAAGAGGTCCATCAATCCAGGTGGTATCAGCACCTTTAACGATGTACCTTCCTACCAAATCTACGGATGAAGTTTCATCATTACATAAAATGGTAATGAGTCTGCGCTTCATCTGGAAAGCCATATATTCTAGGAATCTTGATTTACCGGAACCAGTGGGTCCTTTGAGAAGGAGCGGCAGTTTTTGTCCTGCCGCCGTCTCAAACACTTCTACTTCCTTCGAAACAACTTGGTAAAAAGGCTGTGTTTCAATGGTCATCATGTTAGATTATTTAACATTTTGGTCATCGATATTTTTACCTATTGCCTCATCGTTAGGCATACCATGGCGAATGAAATCAAAGATATACATCCCGATCCCGACGGTAAACAATGTTGCCGCGAGTAGCATCCCGATAAAATGAAATTGAATTTCTTTTTGAACCGCAAGAAAATCCATTCCCATTTTCCTTTCGAGATACACTTGCGCGATACCGGCTACAGCGAGAGCTCCCGTCATGCCAAGCATCCCTACGTTAGCCGCCCAAAATGCAATATATCCATTCATACCATTAAATAACTTTCTGCCAGTCAAGTTTGGAAGTGCATAAGCAATGACCGCCAAAACTAACATCGCATAGGCTCCCCAGAATGCCAAATGACCATGCATCGCTGTTATAAGGGTCCCATGTGTCCACTGATTGACCGACGGCCAAGTGTGAGCAAAACCCAGAAAACCAGCACCTATAAACGACATGATCGCACTGCCTAAAGTCCAATAGAGAGCAATTTTATTTGGATGATCTTTTCCTTTTTTGCGATACATATTCAACGCCCAGATCGCCATCGCTAGGAAAGCGAGTGGTTCCAGTGCAGAAAACAATCCACCAATCATAAGCCAATATTTCGGTGCTCCGATCCAATAATAATGGTGACCAGTTCCTAAAATTCCAGATAGGAAAGTGAGACCTACGACAACATAGAGCCATTTTTCGATGATTTCCCTATCCACTCCTGTGAGTTTGATAAGTAAGAAGGACAAGATACCACCCATGATCAATTCCCAAACGCCTTCTACCCAAAGGTGAACGACCCACCATCTAAAATATGAATCCATCGTTTGGTTATCGAAGTACAACATACCAGGTAAGTAAAGGAGTGCCGCTGAGAATAAACCAAAGAAAAGTACGAGCTGGGTTGTGCTTCTTTTCGTTGCATTCCAGATCGTCATACCTATGTTATATAAAAACAAGAGCACGTTTACAACCACCAGATAGTCCAGCGGACGAGGGATTTCTAAGAACTTTCTACCTTCCCACCAGCCAAAGTGAAAACCAATGACTGCTGTCACACCAACAACAACCCAAGAAATCAGTTGGATCCAGGCAAGCTTTTCGCTGTACAACTCTCGATCTGATTCTTCTGGTATGATATAGTATGCTGCCCCCATAAATCCAGTAAGTAACCAAACAACTAGTAGATTTGTATGAGTCGTCCTTGCTACATTAAAAGGAATAAAGTCATGTAGACCATCCAATCCAAGGCGCGCAAAACCCATAATAAAACCGTATACAATTTGTAATGTTAAGAGCAACATACAGACTGCAAAAAACCAAAAAGCAATTTTTTGTGATTTGAATTTCATATTTGCCCTCCTATTTCAAACTGGAAAGATATGTTATGATATCTTTGCGCTCAGTGTCAGACAGCGGAAGTTTTGGCATCGCTGTTCCAGGTTTCACTGCTTGTGGATCGATCAACCATCGGTTCAAGTAAGCAACATCAAATTTATTGCCAACATGGTCGAGGGCTGGACCTACGACTCCGCCGGAACCACCTACCGCATGACAGGCAGTACATAACTGTGAAAATTTTTCTGGCGCGGGAACAGTTCCGACCTCTACTGATTTCACATTGATAGAAGCATCGGGTTTTGGGGAATTGATGATGGGCGTGATATTTGGTTTAGGTGGCCATCCATTCATATCCACTTTACCTACCCAATCAAGAAACGCGATGATGTTCGTTTTTTCTTCATCTGTAAAATTGTATTTGGTCATTTTCCTTTCACCAGGAAACATTGCTTGTGGGTCATCAAGAAACACGCGAATCCATGCGTCTCCTCTTCGTTCAACGACCTTTGTGAGGTCAGGAGCATAGTAAGCGCCTTCTCCCATAATCGTATGGCATCCCATACAATTCTTATTCTCCCAAATTTCTTTCCCTTTAATCACAGACTCCGTTAAATTAGATGCATTTGTACGAGCATCCGTTTGGCGAATCGTGTCAACTGTCAGAGCAAGAAATACAACACTAAAAAATAAAGTGCCGCCGAGGAAGAATGCTCTAGCTTGCGATTTTGAAAGCATTCGATTCTCCTAATTTATCATTCCTCGCTATTATATTCTTTATACAAAGAATTTGCATTGATCTAGATCAAGATTTGTGCTAAATTAGACAAATGATTCAAAAAAACACCAAAACGATTCTTTTTGATTCGATTTCAGACTTAGATATTAGAAAACACTTCCAAGGAGCCAAACTTACCTCATTTAGCAAAGGTGAGTTCCTATTTCAAGAAGGCGATGTTCCAGAATATTTTGATCTTCTAATAGAAGGACATTTGCAATTATTCAAATATGATACCAATTCCAATGAGGCGACGATTGCATTTTTTTCACCTGTTTCCCTTGTCGCCGAGCTTGCCAGCCTTTGTAATTTCAAATATCCGGCTTCTGCAAGATTTAGTGCCGATGGAAAGGTAGCTAGACTTCCCATTTCTTCTTTAAAAGATTTAATCAATCATGATATCAAGCTGAATCACTATTTGATTCAATGTTTACTTGAAAAATTACAAACTCTCAATCTAACTTTAAATCGTGGTTTGACAATGGATACTATGGAGCGTGTTGCTCATTTTTTTTATTATATGCCCGCTGACTTTCCCGATTTGAAACACAACCAAATCGCTTCCATGCTCTTTATAAGAGCAGAAACATTTTCTCGGGCACTCAAGGAGCTGAAAGATGCAGGCATCCTTGAGGTAAATAAAGGTCAGATCGAAGTCTTAAATCGAGATGGGTTGAAACGGTTTATTAAAGTTTTAGACTAACCAAGTTTTCCATCCAATCTCGGCGAAATGAGTATTTTAATATATTGGCAGACAAATAAACCAAAGGCGATGATCCAAAAAATGCCAGCGATCAGATAGGATTCCTTGTAAATGGAAAAAAGAGGCAAACCCACTCTGATGATTACAGCTGCATTTAGCAAATAGTATGCGAAATGAGTCCATTTTGAGGCTATGATCTGTCTAGCTGTGTGTCCCAAGGAAACGCGCGTGACCATCCCATAGATAAAAGTACTCAGGCCACCAACAGTAAAAAGGTGATAAGCAGAAGATGCTGGGATGACATTCAAACGAAACAAAGCAAAGAAAATAAAGCCCAATGCCAACCAGAAATAGGATATGTGCAAGATAAATAAGATGGGAATTCGAATCGCCTTAAGTGATTCCCACTTTGACAGTCGATATACATTCAAGTAACCAAGCAATAATGCAAGAATGGCAGAACCAAATCGTGCCATTTCTAACCAATAGACGATTAATTCGAAAGCAAGAAAAATGAAAAATAAAGGATGGATCAGCCTTTCCACCAACCTATGGTTTGCTGGTGATGCTTCCCGAATTGCGGCAGACGTAAAAAATGGTAGAATCCTACCAGCGATGATCATTACAAACAAAACTAAGATAAAGATAGCAAGATGAACATAGTGCAATGTAGACTCCATCGGAATTACGTGGAAACTTGCAAATCCAGCTAACAGATGACATAGAAAAAATAAAAAATATCCGTAAGAAATGATACGATTTCGCTCCTGCCCTTTTGCATGGAATGCGATCACTAAAAGATAAAGAATGATTAGATCTAAAGTGATATCCAATCCAAACGAAAATGCGGCCAGGATTTGTTGATTTAAAAAGGCAAACCTACCAAGAATCCAAAGTAGAGTGATTGAAAGAAGTGATGTGCCTTTCAGTAGCGTCTTGCCAGTCCAGCTTTGTCCCGCAGTGAAGAGAAAACCAATCAAAATGGCACGCAAAAAACCAAAGACCATTTCATATCCATGCCAATCGATTGCAGATCCTTTAAAAGGAGAAGGCATCCAGCCAAATAAAATAGATAACCATGCAACCATGGCAAGAAAGGCATACATCGTCCCCAACAAGAAAAAGGGACGAAATGCGGTCATCCAGATGGTCGCACTAGGTTTTAGATTGATAAGCATAGTCATATGATCTCATATAATTGTAAGCTTGTCATTGATCCGTATCAAGAATCAATTCTAGAACGTAAAAGTTGCAAATAGATTGATGAGCTCCCTTGTTCCCAATTGCGGACCATTCAAATTTTGATGAAATGGACGTCCGTACTCGAAACCAAAGCGAGTGCCTTGTAAAAGCCCACTTATCACAAGAAAATTCACACCAAACAAAAGATCACTCCTCATTCCACCTTGCCGAAAAGGATCATTTTGGGGATCCATTTTTGGATCCAAACTTGCATCTAATCCTTGTAAATTGAGCCAACGTTGTTTCGCAACTCTAACCGAAAGCGATACTGTCTCATGTATTAAGTAAGAGACCCAACCTGATATCTCATAACGATTTCCATATCTATAATTGTTCTCATTTTTCCCTACACGAAGACTCGCCTGCGTTTGAGCACCCCAGGAAATTCGATTTATACTTCCTTTATATGAAGCCTGAGGTAACAGACTATATGTTCCTACACCTGGTTGCATATTATACGGAACTTTTTGTTTACCCATCATTGGCATATTATCTCTTTCGTCAATAGAACCCGTTGGCAAAGAGACTCCTAGGCCAGTAAAGAAATTATGTTGTTCGGATTTGATCAATCGATAGGCAGTGCTAAAGCTTACATCTCCAATGCCTGCCGAACTCATCGGAGCTCGATCAAAATTGCTAGATAACATTGTCATTTTATTAGTAACCGAAGGCACCATAAACATGATCATCCATCTATCTGAGATTGATGTCATGGCACTAATCATATTCATTTCCATCACCATTTGTGTAGGAACCGACATATAATTATAAATATTTGGAGTGAGTATCGGAATCGTAGTCGAAATCGGAGAATTCGTGATCAAACTGCCAGAAGGCATCTGTACTGTCGGATCTGAATAAGGAAAGTACAAGGTAGCCAAGTCACTCTGTCCTTCTTTTCCAGATTGCAATCCCCACATTTTCATGCCCATATAACGGTAGTCGATCATCCACTTGCCCGGCTCATGGATGTGAGGATTCATGAGCCCCGCAGGTGCCAGCATATCTGCTCGGTTGTGGTTCTCATGTCCAACGTGTTCGGCATGGTCATGCTCCGAATCTGTATCCGTCTCTTCAATGGCATTCTTATCCTGGGTTGGTGACTGGGGAATTGATTTAGAAATTGAATCCCGATTTGGCTGAGACGACTCCACTGGAATATTGATCAAAAGGTCACTTCCATCCGAGAAAACCAATCGAAACGGGATGCTACTTTTCAATGAGAGAGGAGACTTTATCCCAAAAAGCATGATGTGATAGCCTTTGGGTGTGAGATGCACATAACTATTCTTAGCAATCGAAATTTCTAAAACAGGCACCATTTTAGTCCCAGAATCGGTAGGTTTCATCGTAAAGAGCTCAACTCGTTCGGCAACGTTAGACGTAACTTGCACTAATTTTTTTTCCGTGTTCGATGCATTCTTAATTGTGAAATAAACCATTGAATTTGATGAAGACGTAAATTTTACATATGCATTTTCTAGTTTGATATCATTTGCAAAAATTGTAGATTGAATTAAAAAAAGAACTATAAGTGTGATGCGTTTCATTTGTCTCCTGGAATCAAAAAAAAATCACGCTGGCTTCAAAATCCACCAGCATGACAAATATTGGCTATGAAATTTACATCTCAGTGTTTGATACGATAGATCCTATCGTAAAAGAAGTGATGGTCACGCCGTTAAAGACAAAACCCAATCGATTGCCATTAGAATAAGTTGGCACCATCATCATTTGCATGATCGGGTAGAAGGACATTGATCCTCTTTCGGTTTCCGTCAGTTCGGCACAAGGCTTGTTGAATCCGTTGAGAAAACGTGATCCGTTAGGTGTTGACTGAAAATCCAAACAATAAGTATAGCTTGTTCCTGCAACAGGAATCGGAGCAGAAACGGATCCGCCCTTTGAAGTGTTAGCAAAGGTACCAGAAGTGTTCTTGTATTGAATCTGAACTCCCGTTGCAATCCGATATGTCGGTCCATCTAACGGATTTCCCGTTCCATATGCGATGACATCAAGAGAGCTTGATTGTGTATTGAGGACAAATGTCACTTCGACATTTGTTCCCCCTTTGCTCGTCGAAAGCATCACATCTTTTGTCGTAGATAGGAGAGAGGAACTGCTGGTTCCGACTGCTCCCTTTGTGACGTAGGTCTGACTTAATTCCAGAGATGTAAATCCCGCACCTTCACAGGTAGAGATGGAATACTTAGTTCTCGCCCTACTTTCTACTTGAGTGAGATTGCTGTTAATCGCCGGTGCACTAGTAACAGCACACCCAGCGTTGCTACTTCCGGCCACGAGGAGTGAAACGATACTTGATGAGTTGTTATTGTCACTACTTTTTGCCATACTGCAATTGTTAGCGGCAAATGCGATTAGAAGGAAGAGAGAGATAATAAATTTTTTATGTAACACAAGAAATCCTCAATTTTATATTCAAGGGAATGCTATTAAATCGTTTATAGACAATGCATCCCCAAATAGGTTCGTTTACGATTCCTTACTGAAGGAAAATCGCATGGAAAAAACTAAGAGAGAAGAGTTTGTCTCGGTGGTTTGAATGGTAGATGAGAAAAGCCAATGGCAAGTTGGAAATTACTTTCAGACAGAAAATTTGTCTCCGACTTTTTTGGATAGATGGCAATGTTACTTTCACTTAAATAGTTTGGATTTAGTGATTGCGAGTGCACGATTTTATTCGCAGATTTTTTCTTTGCACAACCACACTGGTGAGCCGCACCATGCCCTTTCGCGAGCTTGCATGTGGAACGTTTTGTACTCACCGATGCAACATCCGTATGCACTTCTTCCTTTGAAGAATGATTGCAATGGCAAACCATAGAAAGATTATACAAAGATTGCGCAAAGATACCTGATTCCAAAAATAATACTTTATTTATAAATGGAAGCAGAAGTAAAAGTGATAATATTTGTAACCATCTCTTCATTGGAATTTTCTATCATGATAACAAAAGATATTAGAATTACCATGATCCAGATCAAGTCCTGAACCATTTTTTATTATGAATCGATATTTCTTAGAAATTTCTTTTCAAAAATCGCCTATAAGAAAGCAATAGAGGGATAAATATCCATAATGATAAAAATAAGGTTGTGATGATCACAATTCCAGCTAATCCAAGTTGCTTTAGGAGAAGTGCACCGGAAAAACCAAGCAAGGCAGAAGAACTAGTTTGTAAAATCAATAGGATGCGAATTAGATCAATGGGATTTAAGAGTATGATCGCAAGTGAAGGAATTTCGATTGGATAATCTCCTAGATACACGCTCAATATAAAAACCAAAGAATCAAAGAAAATAAAAAAATACAACCAAACAAGCAATGAAACGGTAAGCACGAGTTCCCCGCGTCTAGTAAATGACGCAGTCAAGAATGCTAACGCTACAAAGATGGCAGTTAAAAATATTCCAAAGATAAGCAACTCAAAAAAAAGCAAAAGATACTTGGGGTCGCGAAAGAATAAAAAGATACCTGGAATGCCCAAACCAAAGATCAAACCCATCGAAAGTGAAACGATAATACCTAAGTATTTTCCAAAGAAAAGGTCGCTTCGACTTACCGATTTTGAAAGTAAAACCTCCGCAAACGGCATTGATTCTAAAAACGACATCCCAGAAAATGTGATCGAAAAGAGAGGAATTACAATCAGAGTCAGATTCATCGTGCTCACAAGCAAACGAATTCCATTTTGGTCTCCGAAAAAACTCAAGATCAACATGACTAGAACAAGAACAGCCGAATAGACAAACATCCATCTACTTCGGATATTTTCCTTAATTTCAAATAATAAAATTTCTTTCATTTCTTTGTTTTGTATTCCTCATTCCAGAAATTCATCAATGCTTGATCCAAATTGACCATCTTGCTCTGTTTTAAGAATTCATCTGGAGAAGCATCAATGAGAATCTTCCCTTCAGATAACAGTATAAAACGATCGGCCAACTCGTGCAATTCAGCCAAGATATGTGTTGAAAATATAACAAGAGCCCCTTCCTTCTTCTTCTCGAGTAAGAGCGATTTCAAAAGGTGAGAAATATATGGATCTAAACTTGCAGTCGGCTCATCGATGACATATAGATCTTTTTCAGAAGAAAAGCATTGCAAAATACTAATCTTTTGCTTGGTTCCGCCAGAAAGAGAGCCAATCTTTTTGTCCATGTGATGGCTCAGTTCCAATACATTGAGTAGGCTTTGAAATCTTTCTTCCTCTACTGGTTCCAATTTTTTAAAGAAAGAAATCAATTCTTTCACTTTAAGATTCAGAGGAAAACGAGGAGTCTGCGGCATATAGCCGATTGAATGCGTTTCCGCTGTTTTACCTTGAAAATGGATATTTCCAGAGATAGGCTGAACAAGCCCGAGTATGCCTTTGATAAGAGAGCTTTTTCCAGAGCCGTTCGGACCGATGATAGAAAGTATACATCCTGACTCGACGTTAAAGTTTACATCTCGCACGGCCACGGAATTAGATCCATAACTTATTGTTAGGTTTTTTACATCTATCATATTCTTTCCTTCATGCGAGGGTGTTTATCTTCGAACTCGATCGGTGTCACAATGGGAAATGCTTTTTCTATGCCTTGCAAAAATAGAACGACTGGTGACTCATAAAGCACCATCAAAAAAGGATACACTGCAATCCAATAGCCAAAAAAGTGAATGGTTTTATGAGGAACATCCCCTACCAGATCTTTATCTAAATCATAACCTTGGTAGCGATCCCAATAATTATTGTAAAATTCGTTGGTGGTTGACTTTGTATTCGTGCTGATATCAAAAACATTATTTTTAAAATTATTATCGATGATTGTATTGTAATCAGTGTTTCCGAGAATTTTTAATCCCCATCCATTATTAAGAAAATCATTATTTAAAAATTTTAGATTCGTAATCCCATCAGCAAAAACACCGATCGTATTTCCTTCAAATAGGTTATTGGAGAGCGTACTATCAGCAATATCTTTTAATAAAATTCCATTGGAACTTTCACCCCAATTTTCTATAAAAGTGTTTTCAGTCATGATGATATCCTTACTATACATCACTGCAACACCCGCAGAATTGTTATTAAATATATTTTTAGTAAAGTGATTATGGCTTGAGAACATAAAGTGCATTCCGTATCGAATATTTTCCTTCGCTTCATTGGCTTCTATTTTGAGACGTTCGGAGAATTCGAGATAAATTCCATCACGGTGTCTTTCCAAGTGATTGCCAGTGATCGTATTGTCATTAGATGACCAAAGGTGAATTCCATTGCCACCGAGAACTTCATTTTCTGCATTTCCGATGGATGAACTATTTTTGATGGCGCAATTATTTGTTTCAGAGAGATAGAATCCGTACACATTGTCTTCTAAACTCAAATTTTCAAAATGACATCCTTTGACTTTTTCGGCATACACGCCTGCAAATTCGGTAAGATCGGAGATTCCACTCCCAATAACCTTTAAGTTCTCGAGGCGTACCGAGTCGGCATATACTCCAAAAACATGTTTTTCTTTTAAACCATCAATCACCACTCCTTTCTCGCCAATGATCGAAATAGATTTTGTAATGGGGAGAAATCCTTCTTTATAATTGGCGGATCGAATTCGAATCGTATCACCATTTTGTGCGATGGCAATGGCATTCCTAACGGATGAAATTGTACATTCTGTACATACTGAAATTGTTTTAGAGAATATTACATTGGTATAAAATAATAAGAATAAAGCCAGAATTAAGTTCTGATAGGTGAATGGTTTCAATCTGCTATTCAAATGGCTTTGCTTCTTCATGAGTTTTAAAAGCCGCAAGTCCTGCTCCCATTGGGGAACGTATTTTATCAGATTTGATGATGATGGCATCTTCTTTCGAAATGAATTCTTTTCTATCTAAGAAATTGGTAACCCAAATCTTTTTTGTTGGTGGATTGTTTTGTTTTTGGAAGTCATCCAAACATTCTATGGCGTCAAAATGATATCTTTTGCCCTTGTCTGTCAAGATCTGAGTATGAAATCGCATATCCACAATGGACATGGAACAATGAGCGCATTTCATTTCACCGACTGCCAACATTTCTGGTTTTACTTCCCCACAGTTGCTAAGAACAACTATGAGGAAAATTAAAGTAGATTTTAATGCTTTAAGCCACATTTTTTTTTCTTCGATTTTCATCCCAGAGAATATAAACCAAAACCCCTAGACTCAGTAGAAGAATCATCCCACCATACGAAGGATAACTGCAGGCTGTGATATTTAGCATCACCTTACAGCCAAGTAATGGAGGCTGATATGCCATACCTTCTACGATGATCGGAGCATCTGGATTAAGGTTATGTCCATAATTATATTCCCATCTCCAAAAATCTGAAAGGCCAACAAGTCCAACTATGATCAAATTGATGATTCCAAGAATCGCCATTCCTACTTTTGGGTAAAGCTCTGTAATGAAAGCACCAAAGATCAAATAACCAAGAACATATGGCATAAAGAGTAGTTCTGGTATCGATTCAGAAACGATCTCCTGCATGCCTATGTAATGATTCAATAGATTGATGTTCTTTAGATCATAAGGAGTGGCGCCTGTGATCTTATTGATCCATATCTGCATTCCGAGACCTTCCGGGTATTGAGGTGCCCCTATGGAAATTGACCAAATGGGTATCACATACACCAAAATCAAAACCAAACCGACCCCTAAGATTAGAAGTCGGTTCTTTTTCGTTAAAGTTCTAAAGAGTAAATCTTTCATCTTCTTTAAGGGCTAACTCTGATGTATTGTTGCATCTCTTGGTGGAGAGCAGAACAGAAGTCAGTGCAATAGAAAGGATAGATTCCTGGTTTCGGTGCAACCCATTTAAATGTTCTAGTTTCACCTGGCATGATGAGAAGGTTTGTCATATTTGGAGCTCCAGAGATTGCAAAACCATGAGGAATATCATAATCTTGTTCCAAGTTGGTTACGTGAAAGAAGAATGTTTCTCCTGTTCTTGCTTCAATGGTATCCGGTTTGAAGTGAGACCTGATTGCTGTCATGTAAACATGAACTGTGCTTCCCATTTTTACAATTCTCGTATCTTTTTCACTCTTAGTCGCATATGGGTGTTTATTCTCTTCCAATGGATAGAGTTTTACAGTTTTTTCCATAATCAGCTTAGCCGGGATCATCTGTGAATAGTGAGGTTCGCCAACGGTCGGAAAGTCGGACAATAATTCTGCCTTTCCAGACGAAATATCATAAAGCTGAGCACTCTGAGGCAATTCCATTCCGACTGGAAGGTAACGGTCTTTTGTGATTTTGTTCATTGCAATTAGATATTTACCATATGGCTCAGTCGAACTACCACCTACGATAGACAAATGACCTACGCTATAATATGCAGGAAGGTGTTGAACTACTTCCCATGTACCAAGCTTCCATTTGACTACTTCCGAGCTCACAAAACAAGAAGTATACGCATACCCTTTGCCATCAAATTCTGTATGTAATGGTCCTAGGCATGGTTTTTTCACTTCGCCAGCGAGAGTGGATTCATATTTGAGAACTGGAATGCCTTCGATTTCAGTCGAATGGTGTTCCTTTTTATCTTTCACTTCCATCATTTTAGAGAATGAATGAACAGGAATCACAGAAGCCAACTTTCCACCACCGACAATGTATTCTCCTGTAGAGTCTACGTCTGTTCCGTGAGGACTTTTTGGAGTCGGCATATAATACATCATACCCGGACAATCTTTCGGATTCAACATTTTAACGCCACTTAACTTAGTTGAGACGGCAGCTTTGTTTTCTTCATGAAAATTGTTTACGTAGTCGCCACCAAAGTTATATGCTTTGCCTTTATCTTTACATTCTTTTGCACGAACCCAATTGAAGGCCAAAATGAAATCTTTGTCTTTTTTTGAAGCACCTACTTCTAACATCTTGTGAGCTTGCTCTGAGTTGTAGCTACTGAAGAAACACCAGTCGTGGGATTTCTTTTTACCACAATGCGATAGGTCATAGTTAAAGCCAGGTACGAGAACTTGCAGTTCAATCGAAAGTCTTCCCGAATCTTTTTCAACCTTAACCATAGTCACAGTACCTTTAAACCCACCTTTTGAAAAACTATCTATCGGTGCATTGCTCTGAGGAACTGGGACCGAAAATCTAGTCGCAGCCATCAAATACTCAGTATTTTCTGTTGCGAAAGGAGACGCGTGGTTTCCAGCAGTATTTGGAATTTCTAAAATCTCTTTTGTTTCAAAGGATTTTAAATCAATCCGAGCAAGTCTTGGCGTATTATTGGCGTTTAAGAACATCCAACGTCCATCTTGTTTTCCGTCTGTCATTGACGCTTCTACGTGATGGCTATCGTCCCATGGCACATAACCATGAGTAGTTTTTAACATGTCTTTTGTCTCTTCATCAAATCCATATCCGTTTTCAGGAAAAACGGAAAATACAGGAATGATTTTGAAAAGTCTTGCGGATGGAATGCCATAAACCGACATTTGGCCACTAAAACCACCAGATAGGAATGCGTATACTTCGTCCTTTTCACCTGGAGCTACATACACCCTAGAGGCTGCATCGGAAGCAAGAGTCGCCGTAGCCGCACCTTTACTGCAATTTGCAAAAGACGCAAAAAGCGCAATTCCAATTGCAACATGAATTAATTTTGATATATTGATCATTTTCTTACCTATTTTAAATCCATTTTACGGAAGTATTCGAGTATCTCGCGCGCTTCTTCTTGTTGAACGTTTTGAAATGTCATTTGTGTTAGGTGTTCACCAAGTAGCTCTTGTGCAATCGGATCTTTTTGCGTCATTTCAACTGGATTAAGAATCATGTTCATAATCCATTCTGGTGTCCTACGAAGGGTCACATCTTGAAGACCAGGTCCTACAACCTTTTCTTCAAACTTGTGACATGCGGAACACTTAGCTTCAAATTGTTTTTTACCACGATCCGCCATTGCTTGGTCTAAAGCACCAAGAGTGACAGAACTGATGGGACCGATGCCTTTAGAACCAGCATTTGATGCTGGCGCATCCTCAGTCTTTTCTCCGCCACAGGAAACGATACTCGTACAAGCGAGCATGCCTAAGACAATGCTGATTTTGAATTTAAGAGAGATGTTTGAATGTTTGTTTGGCTTCATAGTCAATACTCCTTAGTATTACGTTTGTTATATTTATTCTGATTTAGGCAATAATACAGTATCTACTACGTGGATGATGCCGTTCGTTGCTGGTATGGACGCGATGATGGTAGCACCATTGATCATGAGCTTGCCATTTTTTTCCGTTATTTTCGTGTTTCCACCGTTCGCCATACCGAGTTCGTCACCCTTCCCCGTATATTCTGAACGAAGTAAGGATTCGGTTAAATTGCCTACAACCACGTGGTATTCCAGAATATTCTTTAATGCTTCTTTTTGACTTGCTTTCAGAAGATCGTCCACTGTGCCCGCAGGCAATTTCGCAAATGCATCATTTGTTGGAGCAAATACGGTAAACGGACCTTGATTGGCAAGGGAATCCACTAAGCCTGCAGCCTGAACGGCTGCAACCAGTGTTGTATGGTCTTTGGATCCTATGGCAATCTTGAGAACATCCTGCTGCGATTTGTCATCGGCGACTGCAGAGATCCCTTGGCCTACTTTGGAATCATTACTATCTCCACAATTTGCCCCAGCTATAGCCATACCAGAGACGATTGTGATTACTATGAGTTGTTTTATTTGTCGAGTCATTTGAAACCGCTCACTCATCGGTTCAAATCTCACTCAACTCTATATTCGACTTTTCTGCATTGATTCAAATCAAGACATTACAAAAGATCATCTTGACATTTATCAAGGCATATCTTGCAAATCAGCCCTCCCTTCCGAGGGCAATGGGGAAATCATGGAATTAAGCTGCTTTCACGAACTTAGAGGCGAACGCCCTTCTATCGTAAGCATATTGAAGACGAGCCATTTCGAGTTTTTCTAAGGATTCGTTTACATACTTTGTAATCGTCTTGCCCTTTCCAATCAATCGGAATAGATTGCGGTTGCTTTCAGAAACCGGAAGGGACACTTCCCAGCAGATCTCCTCCTCAATGGCGAGCAATTGTTCGATCGCTTCCGAGTTTCCTAAACTCTGTGTTCCTTCCTCGAATGCCAACGAGAGTCCATAATATTCTTCCAGGAGTGATTCTACATATTCCATAACTTAACCTCTATATTTAGAAGTTTAACGCAGTGGTCGGACAAATCAGAATGCGGACCGTCGCGATGAGGAAAAAAATGTGAGAATAAAATTTAATTAAGTTCTAGGTCTGTGAAAAAACGCGGGATTTTGTAAATTTATTTCCACATTCGGGACATAGTTTTTCAACTGCTTCTCTCCGCTTTCGTCAAATAGTCTATGCTCGCTTCCCTAACTAGCGAAAACAAACCATCTGTCTCAATAAATCGTAATGAAAATACGAAACTAATAAGAGACCCTCGTCCCATGTTAAAAATTATTACTTCATTTATGGTCATTGGACTTTTGACGAGTGGCTGCATGCTTTACCCCCTTGTGTCTCCATCCTCATCTGGCGGAGGCAACACTTTACTTTCGTTAATCGGTCTTTTAGCTCCACAAGAATCATATGCGTTTAAGGTAGAGTCTGTTGTGCCCGAAGAAGGAAGCACAGCTGTTAAAATCAATGCTGCGATTCAAATCGAATTTTCGAGCGTACCAAGTGATTCTTCCTTAGAAGAGGGATACGTATCTGTCACTGTCGATGACAATGTTGTTGAAGGAACATTTCAAAAAAGAAATCGTTTCATCACTTTTTTACCTTCAAATAATTTATATATCAATCGCACCCATGAAATTTTTGTTTCACCAGCGCTCCTCGATAGCATGGGAAAATCTATCGAAGGTGAGTTTAGATCAAAATTCGTCACCCAAGATATTCCCGATATCACTTCCCCGACTGTTTCCTCTGTCTCTCCGAGTCTGAGTGCGACCAATGTGTCTTTAAATTCTCCGATAACCATTAATTTTTCTGAGGCACTGCTGGCTAGCTCCGTTGATGCAAATGCGATTACCGTTTCGATAAATAATGTTTCGGTTCCAGGCACAACTACGCTTTCTGGTCAATCGACAATACTTTTTGTACCTTCTTCCAATTGGCCCGCCTACGCACTGGTAAACGTTGTCGTAAATACTTCCGTTAAAGATTTAGCATCTAACTCTCTTTCCACGGAATATAGTTTTTCATTTAGAACTATAGATACTGGAACGGTAACAATCCTCGCAGGATCGAACGCAGGCATTTCTGGCAATGCAAATGGAACAGATACGGCTGCAAGATTCCAAAATCCAAGCTATCTAACATCTGACAACGCCGGCAATCTCTATGTTACGGATACTGACAATTGTTCTGTAAAAAAGATTACGAGTGCTGGAGTCGTTTCCTTTTTTGCAGGCTCAAATTCAGGTCTATGTGGTTATGTTAATAATGCCAGTGGACTCGCGAGTCGATTCAATTTTCCACAAGGAATTGCCATTAATTCTGCCTATTCTCAAATCTTTTTAACAGACAAATTTACTCACTCGATTCGAAGAATATTAACGACTTCTACCTTTACCGTTTCCACGAATAACGGAAATAATGCGAGTGCCAATACCAATGGATCTGGCACTACCTCCAGATTTTCCTATCCCGAGGGAATCGTCCTTGATGCGGCTGGCATCATTTATGTATCTGATACTGGAAACTGTTCGATTCGTAGGATATCAGGAACGACCGCAAGCACTCTTGCTGGCACCGCACCATCATCCGTGGGTGTCTGTGGTTACGTAAATGCTACAGGCGGAACTGCCAGGTTTCAAGCTCCCAAAGGCGTCGCTGTAGATTCATTTGGAAATGTGTTTGTTGCCGATTCAGGAAATTGTGCCATCCGTAAAGTAACTTCTACTGGAGTTGTCACTACATTCGCTGGACCAACAACTGCTGGAAATTGTGGCTTTGCGGACGGAACTGGAAGTAGCGCACGATTTAATAATCCGCAAGGCATCGTGATCGATCCTGATGGAAATCTTTATGTGACAGATACAGGTAACTGTGCGATACGGAAAATTACTTCTGCCGGAGCTGTATCTACATTCTCAGGTGCATCTCCTCCCACAGCCATTTGCGGAAATGTCAATTCCTCACTACGTGCATCTCGTTATAATAGTCCGAAAGGGATCACGAGAGATCCGAATGGGAATCTTTATGTTACCGACACTTTAAATCACGCGATTAAAAAAATAGTTCCTTAATTATTTATTGGAATCTGATGTTGGTGGCGCTGCTTGGTTGCAATCTTCCACAATCCATGTTTTTCTCGTGAGAGAGAGTGTCATTCCACCTAACGCACTCACTAGTCCATCAACCCAAGTAGTGTTTTGTGATAAACGATAACTCTTTGATTTGGAAGGGAATAATTCCTTTTCATCCATTTTATTAATGGGATACGCTCCCCAAAACAAATACCATTGGGAATAATTTCGTTCCCCATTGCATTTTTTTTCCCAGCCTTCTAACAGGATGGCTTGGTCCGCATACGGGCTTTGAAATCTGTGTGTGATGCAATTTTGAAACATAAAGAGGAAAATAAAAAGTATGATTTTGTGAAACATTGGATACCTAATCTTATATATTTATGTATCGGTAAATAAAGATACTAACATTCTATTTAAAATATTTTCATAGATGGAACGAAAGGAAAAAGGTATTGCTTTTTAATTGAAAAAATTCATTAATTATGAAATATAATTCAATCTAGTGCAAAATTAAAATAGTAAAATTGAAATTAGATTTAGGAAATGAAGGAAATACATTTTGAAACATGAATCTCATTTGGCGAATCTTCTTTCGCAGGCACCTCTATTTTTTTTCGAAGTAGACCTAGATTTAAATTTCATTTATTTAAATAAGGTGCAGTCAGGCTTTACCGAAGAGCAGATTCTCGGAAAGTCTGTCATTGAGTTCGTTCCTCCCGAATATAAGACAAGTTACAAACAATTCTACCACTCCGTCATAGAGACCCGTCAATCAGGACATTTTGAAATCAAAGCAGAAATCCAACCTGGAATCTTTGGCTATTATCAATTTACTTTGGCACCGATTTTCAAAGACAATCGACTCACGAGTCTACTCGGAATCAGTCAAGATATTACCGATCAAAGAAACAATGAATTTAAAATGAAATCGATGCAAATAAAAGCGGAAAAAGAGAGTTTATTAAAAACAAACTTTCTCGCCGAGATGAGTCACGAAATACGAACACCGCTCAATGGTGTCACTGGATTTGCCCAACTGTTATCTCTGTCACTACCTGAATTTGCAAAAGACTCTCCCGAATTTGAAAAGATCAAAAAATATATTTCCGGAATGAATGCAGCATCAAATACACTTCTTGAAATCGTAAATAATATTCTAAGTATCACGGAAATCGAATCCGGAAAGAGTTCCTTAAATTTAGTAGATTGTGATGTCATTGATCTGATCAAAAATACGAAAGATTCACTGCTGTTATTTGCAGAAAAAAAAGGGATCAAAATTGAAATTGATTCAAACTTACAGCACCAATTCGTAAAAATGGATAAAGGGAAATTCTTAACTATTATGAATAACCTGATAAACAATGCGATTAAATATAGCAATGGGGGGACGGTCTTAGCCTCTGCAACTCTCCAAGAGAACATGCTTACTATTTCTATAAAAGATGAGGGAATCGGAATCAGCAAAAATGATCTAGAACGAATCTTCAAGCAGTATGAACGCTTAGAAAGTGGGTATACTCAATTAAATGAAGGATTTGGGATCGGACTCTCACTAGTGAAAGGGTTATGCGATGTTATGGGTGGAGAAATATCCGTTCAATCTGTCCTAAATGAAGGTTCGACTTTTACAGTTCGGATTCCTGTCTCCTTGTCTGAAACGCCAACACATAAAAAAAGTGAGTCTCGTGTAAAAACATATCAGAGGGCATTAATAGTCGATGACAACCAAGCCAATCAAATGATACTCAAAGCACTATTAAAAAAAGCTGGAATGCAAAACTCGGAAGTCACCTCTAGCGGTGAGGAAGCCTTAGAAAAAATAAAGGAGTTCCAGCCGGATATTGTTTTTATGGATCTATTTATGCCCAATATGGATGGATTTGAGACCATTGAATTGATGCGAAAAACGAATCTAAAGGCACGTTATATCATCGTTAGTGCAGATGCAATGGATACGACGATACAAAAAGCGATCGCATTAAACATTGAATATATGACAAAACCAGTAGTTTTCTCGGTGCTCAATTCGATGCTCAACTCGCAACCTTAAAGCGAGGAATAAATCACTAATCAGCAACGCGTCCAAATATTTTTATTGAGTCGGTGACCTAACATACTTTCGAAAGCCACAGGAATTTTCTGCTCACTAAATTGGAAACGATTTCATACTGGCAATTTATTCTAATTTTTAACAATGATTTGTCTATAAACGAGATCCACCGTTAAGGCCTGCAGGCACTGATTGTCTTTACAAGCAGATTGACGATGGTTATAAGCGGAAACACAAGGGCTGCAATGATAATTGGCATACAATACCTCAATGTTTTTTCCTAAGGGTTTATAACAAATTGGCGTTTCTGGACCGAAAAAAACAAGCGTGCGAAGATCCGTGAGAGAAGCAAAATTAGGAGGACCAGAGTCATTGCTTAAAAGTACATTTGAGATATTATAAAGATCGATCAACTGTCTTAGTGTAGTTTTACCAGCAAAATTTATACAGCGATCTGAATTGATCGATTCTCGGATTTTTTCTGCTCTCTCGTATTCAGATTGTACACCTATGATAAGTATGCATACATTTTTATCTTTTAAAAGACGGATGGCTGTTTCAATAAAGTTCTCAGTAGGCCAGCGTCGAAGTGGAAGTAAATCACTTGCGTTTGGGTTCAATAAAATAAGTTTCGTTTTTGGTGTTATACGAAGGTTTTCATTGCGCAGCTTCATAAGCATGATCTTTCGATCAGCACTACTAGATCTGATTTTTAATGGTTTGATATCAGTTTCTGGAATGAACCTCTTTGGAAGGGGAATCATCGCTGGATCTTCCTCCAATGCATAGACAAGAGCAAGAAAATTATAGCTAATATGCTTGGTATGATTGTAGATTACTTTATGTGTCTGCAAGGATCCTCTATACAATCCCTCCATATGAAAATTATTATAACCAACTCGTCTACTCGCACCAAACAGATAACTAAGAATGCTGCTCAATCGGGAAAATAATTCTAGGTCCAAGATCGCATCAAATTTATGAGAACGCATCAGCCAGATCATCTTCCAAATTCCCTTTGCAAAGCCTAAAAAAGATTTGGATGTAACGGTAAACACATGGTCTGAGTCCACTACTCCCATTAGGTGTATGCTTTCCTGCATTTCTTGAAAGATGAAATAAGAGATCTCAACACCTGGAAATAATTCTTTTGCTTTGAGAATCGAGCTATAAGCAGAGACACTCGAACCCATTTCTGATATCTGTAAAAAAAGAATTTTTTTTATGGGACTGGCTTGTCTCCGAGAAAATGGTCGTAGACAAAACACAAACAAGGAAAGTAAGAAGCAGCATGGTATACCCAACCACTTATCGAGGGCTCGCATAAAATTAACGCCCATATTTGAAGCTCTGAAAAAAAGTTGAGAAATAAATGGTGTTTACAAAAAGATGCTGCACTGTGCTACCTTTAATAAAGTTCCTTTGTTATAATGTACAAGCCATCTTTCTTTCGAAATAGCTTAATCGTCATTGCCCTTATCTTAGGCATTTACTTTCGTTTTGAACATCTTGAAAAGAAGTTAATTTGGCATGATGAAATTGGCACCTGTTTGTTTTCTGCAGGTCTAGGCATCGACGAGTGGCAAGGTGCGCTGTATACCGCAGACTTATATTCTGCCAAAGCTGTTCGCGAGATCCAAAGTATGAATCCGAAAGGCATTCTAAGTGTCATTTCGAGTTTAATCCAAGATGATCCTCAGCATCCACCACTCTACTACATAGCCGCCGGAATTTGGACTCACCTTTTTGGTGATGGCATTGCTACCCTAAGAATGCTTTCAGCTCTTTTCAGTATGCTCTGCTTTCCTGCAATGTATTGGCTATGTAAGGAACTGTATTCTAAGTCCCAAATAGCTTGGACAGGGGTTGCCCTCATTGCGTCCTCGCCCTTCTTTGTACTCTATGCCCAAGAAGGACGAGAGTATACGCTATGGTTTGTACTCATACTTTTTTCCAATGCTGCCCTATTACGGGCGATCCGATTAACAGAAACAAATGTCAGACGATCCGAAAGAACCAAGGCATGGATACTGTTCTCATTTATTACTACTTTGGGTCTCTACACCTCCCTTGCGACTGTATCGATGATGTTTGGACAGGTTTTATATATCATACTTCGCGAAAGATTCCGAATTACAAATGTTAGTTTAGAGAGTTTTGGTGCGTATTTGGTCACCTCGATTCTATTTTTGCCATGGGCTTTGGCTCTCCTACTTAGATGGGAGGCATTTGAGATTTCCATGGCTTGGTCAAAAATCATTCACATACCTGTGCAGAGCCTTTTGGAGATTAATGCTTTAAACATCAGCCGTACTTCGATCGACTTCTGGCCTGATCGCCTCTACGGAGGCATCTTGACACCTATTGGTATAGGTGTAGCAACCGTAATTGCAATGGGATCTGTACTTTATCTTATTAGAGGAACAAGCTTTAAAACCACGGGACTTGTGCTAACTTTAATTTGTGTACCTTTGATGATGTTACTCGGACCAGACCTGTTCTTTGGAGGAATACGTTCTGTTTCCGCAAGATACATCGCTCCCAGTCTCATTGGCCTCGAGTTATCTTTGGCTTACCTGTTCGGTATGAAAAGAGAAAGAAAGGACTCGATCTGGGAAGGTGCTTTGTGTTTGGTTCTTTGTGTTCGTCTTGCCAGTTGTTTTCATAATTCTGAACAAGAAGTCGTCTGGACAAAGGGTATTAGCTATAACCTCCCTCAGGCGGCACAGATAATTAACGCTGCACCAAATCCACTTGTAGTCGGAAACAGGGAAAGACACCATCCAGGGAACTTACTGGCCTTGAGTCATTTGCTAAAATCCTCTACTAAAATGCAGTTTTTGACTCCTGCCGTGACAGAGAATGCTGATTACAGGCTTCCTAATAATTTTACAGTTTTTTTATACAGTCCTGTTGAGGAGTTCCGTTTGGCTTTAGAAAAACGCGAACACATCCGCACCAGGTTGCTATTACAAGACCTACACCTTGAACTATGGATCGTCGAGAAAGACACCTTACCATAATTTTGCGCTCGAAAACATTTTTTAGAATCTGTTATGGCGATTTTGGTGCTTGCATCCAATTCGCATTTTTACGCCATTCTTCTGTAGGCGAAAAAGGAAACAAATAGTCAACAAATGTGGACAACCAAGGAAACTGGGCAGGCTTCCATTTATAAATTGAAACTGACTTAAACTCTGCTCCCATTGCCTCTTCTGTGGGGATAAATGGACCTGCTAACTCGACGCTGCATGTCGGCCAGGTGTTCATGTAAAAACGCATGGGCAAATGAGGAATGGGTGTTGGAAATCCTTCCTTCCTTCTATGGATCAACCTATCATCTACAAACCAACGAATTTCCTCTGCGTCCCATTCTAACGCATAACGGTGATAATCCCTTGCTGCATCAAAACCTAAGTCTACAAGAACAGGTGTTCCGCGATATCCGTAATTATATAGATCTCCTGGATTGCCAGGATTATAATATACATTCAATAGAATTTTTGTTGTATCTCTGCCTATAAACTCCATATCAATTTCCTGCCAAGGATCAAAACGATAAAGAAAAAAAGCACTTACTACCCCAGATGTTTTGGAGGGTTTCATCTCCACTTCAAAACGACCATACTGAAAAAATGAATCTGTATTTTCCTTGGTCGCCATCGAACCAGAAGAGAAATCCTTTCCACCTAACTTTTCTTTACGAAGGATCATATTCACACCTCCTTCGGGTATAAGTGTCACGTTTTGAGGACGGAAAACGGCTTTATTGCAAAAAAACGTAGAATCAAGAGTATCCCAGAATTCTGAATCGATCGCCTTTAAATGATCCTCGCGAAAAACCCTGTAACTTCCAGTTCTTTTGGACCAGCCTACTTGTTTTCCGTTTGAAGATTTGTTGCAATACCATGGTATTTTGCTCGGAGAAACAATCCATGGATCTGTGTCATGCTGCAATGCCTCACATGAGCTGGGGATCACCGGTAACATGAGTTGGGGCGTGTATGTTACACCCAAATACAATAATCCGATTAAAATAATCCATATAAGGACACGAGTAGGTTTCTTAAAGAAGCTTAAAAACCGTTTCAAATTCATACGTATTCCTTCGAGAAGAGAGGAAAGCCTAAGACTATCCTTGATTCCAAGTATTGGGATTCCATGTATTTCTCCTACCTTAGTTTTTGATTCCTGTGCTCGTGGTGCCCTTGCAACTACGTGCCAGTATTTTCGATTTGTAATAAAATCTAATAATCCAATAAGAACGGCTGTTACATCCAGATAAAATGCAACGGGATAAGTCACAACTACCCAAATAAAACTGCCAACATGAAGCTGCTTAAAGCCATAAAGTCCAGCTAACAATACAATCAAAGGGGCACAAAGTCCGATCAGTCCGAGAGCCTGCAAAGAGTTTGGAATAGGTAGGATTGCTTGGCTAGGATCCCAGGCGATTAGCGCTATGAGTAGGTTGATCAGAATTAATATGGCTGGAAAGATCCAAGCAAAAACAATTAATATCTCCGAGATTCGGCTTGCATATCCTTGGGAGCGCTGGGTGCCAGTGATCATTTTTCCGAGAATCATACTCGATAAAAATGCCGCAAATTGTGATAAAGGTGACATCCCCTGGATGAGAATCAGTCCGATATCTAAATGGAGGGCAAAAACAAAAAGCGCGATTAAATAATGAATCCCATGAAAGAGAAACTGGATGCGATCCCGAGAAGAAACTGGGGCGGAAACAATTTTCGTTATATGATTAAAAAAAGAGCCTGTATGTCCATTCGCCCAGCGTCTTCTTCGGGCAATGAAGCTATACATATCTGGTGAAACTTCTTCATTGGAGCCGAAGTACGGATTGTAAATACACTTCTCCCCTTGCATGAGAATTCGATAACTAAATTCTACATCTTCCGTTAAACAGGTGCTCATCGGATTATTTTTCAGGAGTTCACTTTCCATTACAACAGTCGTTCCGGTAATAAAAAGTGTCAGGTTTAGGTGAGTAAAAGCCACATTAAATATTTCACATCCAATGTGTTGGTGTAGAGAGTCCCAAAGTTGGAAAAACCCCGTGGTCGAAAGTGCGCCACGTCTTCCCTGAATGATTCGAGAGTTACTTTCTTTCAAAAGAACTAATGATGATCGAATCCATGTTTGGTGAGCCTGATGGTCACTATCTAAAATCGCTAAATACTCGGTGTCTAATTTTTCTGCGATCCAGTTGATCTTTTCACTTTTGGCATCATCACCCGTAAATGCCACGAACAAGCGGTGAGGACCTTGCTGTGAAATCTCGATAACGGAAACTGCTGCTTCTGAAAAAGATACACTGGGAAAAGCAGTCGACAAAAACTGCAGCGAAGAATCAGCGCGATCTTTAAGAAGTAAATAGATGGAAAGCGGGCCTTGGTGGTCCTGTTTTAGTGCGGAATGGATTGCCCTCAAGGCAACCTCACCTTCGTTACGTGAAGGGATAAGCACTGCCACGGAATTCTGGGGGAGCTCATCGAAAGCTCTTCCCACCCTCTTAGCTCGTAAAAAAACAATAACACAAAAGTAATGCGCGAGTGAATATAACGAAAGAAAACCGAGCAAAACAATACAAATCCAAAGCAGGGAATTCATTCCGTGGGATTTCCTGTCTGCGTATATCCAATATGCCTTAAGACATCACCACGCACTTGCCTCTCTTCCTCGGTTAATGGCGAAGATAGGCCCCAGATCAGACACCCATAAGCAATTGAGACGATAAGGATCGCCATAGGAAGGATGATCTTATATTTGAATGGCCCGAGTAGTTTAGTGAGACAGAAAGAAACAGCACCAAAGCAGAGGAACCAAAGCAGTAAGAGGAAGTAACCGCGCATCAATGTGTCCATGCTAACGAGAAGTGTGGGTGCAAAGTATCCTTCAGCCATTGCTGGCAGGACAAGTTGTCCAATGGGTGAGGAAAAATGTTCTGGAAAAAAAGGTGTGAGTGAGATGCTCAGAAATATTGTCGTTAACGAAAAAGATGCGACGCAGAATAGAATGAAAGTATAGATTCTTTTATTTTGATTTTCAGAAGCAAAAAATGAAACACCGTTCGCAAAAGGAAAAATAAAAATCAAAACACAAGGAAGAAGATGCCTAGCGGCCGCACTCCAACCCGCCTGCCAATCGGAAAACCCTGAGGCAAACCATAAGTACAAAATGGCTAAGGTTACATAGGGAAGAGAACTACCTTTTGTTTGACGCTCCATCTGTCTTAATCCGAGAGGAATGAGCAGAAGAATCGGACTGTAAAACAAAATTCCTCTCTTAGTCCCGATTAGGATTCCCCAAAGCGATTCGAAACTTGGGATCGAAATCCCAAAAAAACCAGCTTGGTGAAGCGAGCCGTGCCACCAATCACTCTTAAAAGCATAACCCGTTGTGAAAGGAGATCCGAAGGCTAACTGATGATAAATGAGACATGGCACGAGACCTAGAAAAAAAGTTCCAACAAACAAAAAAAGTTGGAAGGGCGAAAAGCGACGAAAAGCCATGCTCACAAAAATAACCAGACCGACGATGGCTGTGGGATATTCGATGGTTGTCGCCACAGCTAATAAAAAACCAGCCAAGGCCACATTACCAGAGGTTTGTCTAAGATTCTGATTCGGAACCTCTATGGTTAGCATCCAGGCAAGGGCAGCAATAATGCCCGCAGGCACATGTCCAAAAAAAACTCCCGAGTAGGTAAGGATAGGCGTGACAAGCGCAAACAAAAGAGAAATCTCAATCTTATATCGTGGCACAGGTGTATAACGATTTAAAGCTAGAAAAGGAAACAATCCAGCGGGCAGTACGATGAGAAACCAGGTCATTAGGTGACGCAGCCCCCAGTAACTCGGAGAGGTTGTGTTACCCTCTCTTGGTAAAATCAGATCGGCAATGCAAACGATCGGTACGCCAAGAAATGAGAGTCCAGGTGCCTTATCTGAATAATTCTTCTGATCGCGGACAGAGCGGTCAAAGGGAGTACCGTAAACAGGGAGGACTGGATCAATGGAAACCGATCCATACTTGGCTAAGGATACGGCTAGCTCGACTCGACTCTGCTCATTCGGACTTCTACCATGAGTCGTGCCGCCAGCAATCATAGTGTAGATAAAAAGTACGATCGCGATTGCGACCATTTGTAAAAATGTAGTAAAATGCATGATGAAAACCGATTTATTAACATTCTCACTCATCATTTTGATAGTTCTTGGGAGAGGTAGCGTGTTAACTCTTCTCCCACTAACCGGTGTACGGCTAAAGAAGGGTGTGCATCATTCCCGTTCACGATGCGATCTGAGATTGGCAGATCTTTAAATAAAACGGATAGATCCATGGATTCGATGTCTTTGCTTTTCAAATAGCGAGTGATCTTATCTAAATAAAGCTTGTGGCTCAGTTCAATTTCTAACATTAAGGGGAACAAAACGACAAAGAACTTGGTATTCCTTGCCTTAGCATAGCTATTGAATGCTACAATCTCATTCATATGCTCAGTAAATATTAAGTCATCTGCATATGCCTTTTCAATATATGTTAAATATCCGTTTACCTCCTGGCTCGGGATCATCCAATATAAGTAATTGAAAAGATAGGACCCTCTAAGGATCCAGCGCGTAAAAGCATTCAGCTCTGCGTATGGAGAAAATCCCTCACCATCACCTCTCATCCCAAACTTTTTGGCAATATGGTCAATATCATTTCCGTAATATTGTAGAATGATGATATCAGGATGAATGCCACTAGATTCTATGAAATTTTTTACGGAATCAAATTCGGATTTTGTATCCAAACTAGTTTGTGCTAGATTGATGACTTGAATGTTTTCATTTATTTTGGAAAGGTTTGTTCTTACTATATCTGGAAACCTGTCCTCAATGTATTTGATTCCTTGGCCAGCGGCAAAAGAATCTCCCGCAAAAATGATATTGGTTTTTTTATTTTTCACGGGTTCCAAATCCCGAGTCCCGTAAGAATTGAAGGGCTTCCAATACCGATCAAACCACAACGCATTCGCAAGTGAATATCCAATGCCATGCGTACGCGGTAGGAACATAAAGAAAGCCTCTAGAAGCAGCAATGTAAAGATCACAGAGACCACACATAGTCCCATATTTTTTACGAGTTCGGGAGGTTTAAAAAAAGAGAGACAATACTTGAAGGATAAGATCATTTCGATGGCTAAGATGAAGATCATCATCAAGCGTAAACCCATGGTCACCACATGCAAGGGCAGATGTGGAAATTCTATGATGGCTATGATCATCACGGCCATCAAAAAGAAACTATAGGTGATTCTCATTTTCATTTACTTACCGGCTTCATCGAGGACTCATGTTTGCATTGCAATCTGATTTCCTGAATGGAGTGCGTCTAGTCCGATTTATCATAATCCCTACCTTTCGTTAAATGATCGTTTCCTTTGGTGGATGCCTGTGAAGAAGGACACATCAGATGAGACCAGAGGGATGTACCTGTCAGACAAAGGAATTTTTGATGTTTTTGTCAAAAAATTTGTGTATTTAGGCCCCATCCATTGCCAAGAACAAGATTTCACGAAAAATGATGACCAAGTATTTTCTTTCAATTGTTATTTATGATAGAATCCGAGATATTCCTTTCGTTTTTTTTTTATGAAAACAAATGTATCCTTTTTTTCCTTTATGTTTTGGCTCGTTTTGGGTAGCTTTTTGAATTCATGCAAAGACCCTGATTTTCAAAATGCATGCGATCTCAATTCGAAGATCAATCTTTATTCAAATGTGATCAATGCAGTTTCTGGAAATGGAAATGCATTTTGCACAATCCCTCTGCCGCTCCTCTCTCCGAATGGTCAGTCTAGTGATCCAGCGAGCACGATATCCCTTACATACTCTAAATCAAGTTATGTCTATTATACAGACCATAGCATTTCGAACATTCCTGAGACCAAAGGCACACTAACATCTTGTACCATTAACCCCTCCCTTCCCATTGGCCTATCCATTAACCCTAACACTTGTGCCATCACGGGAACGGCGACGGCACAGACAAATACGACTGCATATGAAGTAACGGCCGCAAGTTCCGATGCGATTGTGAAAGCTACCATTTCCCTTCGGATCGCTGGGTCCTCTTCGATTCTGGTTTATGGACAATTCGGATCCTTCACCTGTTCAATCCCAAACAATAATGGTAGCTGTAGCGGAGGGAGCGTTTCGGCAAATAACTTTAACGTACCAACAGGAATTACAACGGATGAATCTGGTACACTGTATACAACTGACTTCTCGAATTCGAGGTTACTCTCATTTCCTAAAGACACAATCGTAGCAACAACTGTTTGGGGGCAATCCGGTAGCTTTACAACGAATGCTTCGGGAACTGCCGCAGGCAATCTCAACGGTCCGAGCGGGGTTGCAATTGACAAAAATGGCAATGTTTATTTGGCAGATTCGACGAACAACCGTGTGCTGTATTTTCCGAAAGGCAATACTCTGGCGACTCGTGTTTATGGACAGCTTAATGATTTTACCTGCGGTGCAGTAAATAATAACGGCGGTTGCACTTCAGGCGTGGTCTCTGCAGATTCCTTGAATGGTCCCTCTTCCGTCGCACTTGATTCAGCGGGGAAAGTATATATTGCCGATTCCGGCAATCACCGAGTTCTTGTTTTTCCGAATGACGGAAGCATCGTTCCTATTGCCGTTTACGGTCAGTTTGGTTCTTTTACTTGCGGTGTCCAAAATCAGTCTGGTATTTGTTCTCTCGGCCCTCCCCCTAGTGCCAATAATTTAAATTTCCCTACTAGTGTAGCACTCGATCGAAATGATAATCTATATATTTTGGATACTTCAAATCATCGGGTTTTGTTCCATCCAAGCGGATCCACAACTGCAAGTAAAGTTTATGGACAAAATGGATCTTTTTCCTGCGGGCTTTCCAATAACGACGGATCTTGTTCAAGTGGTGGTGCTAGCGCATCCAATCTAAACAATCCACAAGGTTTAGCATTGGATATGAACGGAAATTTATTCGTCGCAGATTTCTCCAACAACAGAGTTTTATTTTTCCCAGAAGCAACGACACAAACTGCGACGCGCATCTACGGTCACAATAAAAATTTTACCTGCATAGTGAATGACGATAATGGCAGCTGTGTCACTGGAACTAAATCTGCCTCTGGTTTAAACGGACCACAAAGAGTGACCATTGATTTAGAAGGAAATGTTTTTATTGCCGATAGTAACAACCATCGAATCTTGAAATATTAATCGTATGGAAATCGAATTCCATACTGTAAGTAGCTAACTTTTTTCGTGCGACGCGCGATTCATTCGGCTCTGGCAAAGCCTACGGTTTCTCTGTAATTGCTAGGCGAAATATCTACGGTGTTCTTAAAAAAACGACTGAAGTAAAACTCATCCGAAAATCCAAGTTCGTAAGCAATTTCTTTTACAGATTTCGACGTAAGGTATAATTCACGTTTTGCTTCGATGATGATTCTTTCTGAAATTAAATCCGTAATCGTTTTATTAAAATATTTTTTTGAGAGTGTACCGAGACTTCTTGAATTGATATTTAAAAGGTTTGCGTAGTCACTAAGGGAACGTTTTGCTCTAAAATTTAACTCGATTGAATCCTTAAGTTTTTGCACGAGCATTGGCTCAGCCAATTCATTCACTGAAGTCTGCTGAACGGGATTCTGACTTACTTTGATTCGAGATGCATTGATTAAAAAAAGTTTAAGATAGGAGATTATTGCCTCGTACTGGGCGATTTGTGTGGCAACCATTTCTTTCTTCATGGATTCAATTAATTTTATAAATTCTATGCGTTCTTCTTCCAATAAATACACAATCGGAGAGCTATAGGCATTATTAAATAATACTCCGTTGCAAGAAATTTCCTTATGATGTTTTAGTATGCAAAAAAAATCAGAATGGAAATGAAGAGCAATGCCTTGCAAACGGCTACTCGCTTGGATCAAGAAAGGCTGATACGGAGCAAAACACAGAAGAAGATCCTTCCGTAAATTGAACTCTGAATAATCTGCTTTGATGATCCCATCTCCCTCTAAAATGAGTAAGACAGAAAAATAATTTAGCCTTTGGATATGATCGAAAAAACTTCGGTCTTGAAATGGTAAAATTTTCAACGCTAAGTTACCGTTTTGTTCATCAATGAGAGTGAATGAATTTTTGTTTTCCATAATTTTTCTACCGGCGAAAGGAAAGACCCAACCGTTGGTGGTTGGGTCTTAGCGAAAATGCCAAATTTTTTAAAACTTTTCTATCTCTTTACTTTTGACAGTTCCAGATTTTGAAAATTGATTTGTTTCACTTTATATTCTTTACTTTAATTTTTCCGGATTCCCACCAGCTTTTTTCCAATTCGTATCTGCTTTGGCGATCATCCCTGAAACGTCTTTGTCGAACATTTTTTTCGCGTCCTCACTAGAAAATAAATAAGTTTTACCATTTGCGTAGGATGCTAGTTTGGGATTCGAACTTATTTTTTTTCCTAAGGCTACTCCCGTTGCGCAATACGCATCAAATTGTATGGCATTCACAAATTTTTCTGGTTCTTTGTCAAACGCGGCTTTAGCATCCTTGTTAACAAAAAAATATTGATGATCCTTGTACGTAGACGAAATGTTTGCGTCTCCGAAAAGTACTTTCTGAAATGAGACGTAAGCAACAGGGCAATATCCGCCCAACTTGACTTGTGTCCCATCTGCAAACAATACACTGCTCATAAGAATCAGTGCCCCGATTAGAGATTTTTTTAGATTCATGATTGAAATACCTTCCTGTCGGTTTGGATTTATGTATCCGACCTACAACTCTCATTCTAACCGAGAGGGTAAGAATATGGAATGGATGTAGATACATTTTAGATGGACTAAATTACATAACGCATGCTGTTCCGGTTTCGAAACTGCTGCTATTTTCTTTTCCCAAGGAAAATATAACCCAGGCCAAACGATAAAAATATAAGGAATAATCCAAAACTATAAGCAGAAACTGTAATCCAGCCCATTTTACCAACGTCCAAAAACCAATATGGATAGAATCCAGTTAAGCTTCCTCTAAAAAAAGTGATAAATAAGTAAACGGATGGAAATAGCAAATATGTGACTGCATCTCCGTATTTTAGATCTTTCGTATCGATAAAGAAGATCCAGTAAATTAAAAACGCGAAAGGATTCACTACATGTAAAAATTCTTGAATGATGATTTCCATTCCCTCTGGCTTCCAGGTATTTCGTATGAGTACATTATAAACAATAGCTACAATTGTAATGTAAGATAAGTTTGCCGTTGCAAATTTAGGGGACGAAAACGAACGCAAGGATGGAAACCGATTCGAAAAAATAAATCCAGCAAGCGATAAACCGATCAATAAGTTAGCTAAGATTGTGAAATAGAGTGTGATATGCAAAATCGAAAAAATAAAATAATCTTCAGAATGAAATACATAAAGTGCATACTCGGAAATTACAGAACACCATACGAAGGAGAAACAGAGATAGAGCAGTGGATATTTAAGATGGTTTAATTTCATTCCAAGATCTTATAACAAAAGGGAAAAATACAATATATTTTTTTTAATGATTCAAAACGCAAAACAGATTCTCTACAGAATTATCTCAATCCATTTGACATGGATTACAAAAAAAAATTAGTATCAACCAATGACCAGGCTACTCTCCTTCAGGATGACTCAAAATTTTTTCCTTCTCATTTTTATAATGATTCTAGCAAACAAAATTTCAGCAGATATGATCCTTTTAGATGATAATGAGGTTTTGGAAGGTAATATTGTAAATATCAATGAGAAAGAAATCATCATCAATACACCGAAAGGCGAACTAAACGTACCCAAGGGGATCATAAAAAAATACGCTGATAACGAGGAAGCAGAAAGACTTCTTAAAGAAGAAATCAAACACATACAGAGAACAGAGAAATTGGATAAAGTGAAGAAAGAAGTTAAGGAGCATGCAAAGGAGGAGATTGAAAAACAAATCGAAACTGCAACAAAAATTCATAGCCCAAAATGGACTTTGACACGATCTGCAATATTTCCTGGTTGGGGTCAAGCGGAAGCAGGAATCGCGGGCGGGACAGCACTCCTCGTCACTAGCGCTACGGGAATCGGTATTATGGCTTATGCTCACAATCTCAGCACCAATCTTCAGCAGAGTTATGAACAATCTGTCATTCAAAATCTAGCGATCGTTACATTAATTCCTAGCTCAGCAACGGTACAGGATCGTTTGGCAGCAAGCTATTTTCTAAACCAAGGTGCTTGTGATGGATGTAACCAGGTCAATCATCAAGAAAGAGATTTTCAGCAATTATTTGGAGTTTTTTACTTAGCCCAATTAGCTTATCTAGCAAACACCTTAGGCATATTTTCAGCGGCCCCCGTGGCTTCCAAAGATGATTCTTTCCATTTTGATTTCTCGGTATATCAAGATCGACCTATTCCCCAGACTGCTAAACAAACAGTATCGTCGTTTAACATAACAATCCGTTTTTAATTATTTCCAACTTACACCGTTAATTGAACCTCCACTAACATTCAATATATTCCATGATGTTGGTAGACCTGTTGCAGACGTCGCAATGGTGCCAACTCCTGAACCATTGACACCTACCGCAATAAACTTTGACTTATCGAATGTGATTCCATTCCAAATAGTTCCAGTAGTGCATCCGCTCATCGTACCATTATAGTTCCAAGAAAGACTGGACAACGAATTGTCTGAATAATCCGTTTTGCAACTTTGACCCACTGCAACTAAGCGAGTACCACCAAAAGCGATTCCGTTTGGAGAAATTGGAGTGGTATTTCCCCCAAAGATGCTTGAGGAATTATTAGTCCAATTGTTTCCCGAGTTATCCGTAAAATGGGAGGTAACCGTGGCATTAGAGCAACCGGATGCAGCGCCAATGAAAATAAGCCTTGCCGTACCCGGAATGTTGTAAAGATCTCCCATATAACCTGAAGACGTACATGCTGATCCAAAAAGTGCAGAAACGGGAGCAGTTGTAAATGCCGTCCCCGTCAAACTTCGATAGACTGATGGGGGATTTGCGCCGTTACCTGCTATAAAATAAGTCCCGTCGAAAGCGATACGAGTATAGGCCGCCCCAGATGCATTCATTCCTGAGTTGACTGTAAAAGTAATACCATGGTTCGTTGAAATGTACGTAGTTGCCGTTGGAGAGAGAATCGTTGTGCCCCCCGCAGCCACAAGAATTCCCTTCCCAAAAGTGATATCATTCATTTGACTATTACAGGTAAATCCTGTTGACTGCGTCCAACTGATCCCATCGTAAGAATAATAGGCAACGCAAGCTGTTCCAGTCCCGCCCACTGCGATATAATTCGTTCCATCATGTATGACCTTGTATAAAACGTTCGTACCTGCAATTGTTTTAGCAGTCCAAGTCAATCCGTCTAACGTATAATAAACTGTTCCTGCACTTCCGACGGCTACAGGAGAAAGCGGAGTCGCGCTGATCAATTCTGATGCTGATCCTTCTCCTCGACTATCAACAGAAGTCAAAATATAATAGTAAGTTGTCCCATTCAACAGTCCCGTGTGGCTATATGGGGACGTTACATTCAAAATTCTTGTTCCCGTAGATACTGATACAGAAGAGGTATTGGACCAATACAGATTGTACGCTGTAGTATCAGAAACTGGATTCCATGATAAAACATTCATAGCATTTCCATTGGAAATACTCAAACCTGATGGCGGGGTGGCTGTCGAGCCAGATTGGGTAGTCGAGTTTGAAAGGACATTACTATAACTAGAAATGATCAAATCACCCAATAGCCCACCTTGTGCAGTATCGAATGGTGAAATGATGCATTGGGCACAGGAATAAGAATAATTAACTATGATTATAAAGGCGTAAAATACTTTATAGAATTGGCCAAAATCCTTGGTAGCGAAAAGTATGATTTTCATTTTT
>NZ_RQGD01000034.1 GCF_004770745.1 Leptospira ognonensis
CAGCCAAGTGATACTAATCGCTCGATTGGCTTGACCATATTACAATTTGCATGTTTTCGAACGTGCAAGTCAGGATTATAGTCTCTCTTGTTGTTTATTATCTTGTTTGGTGGTCGGCGCCAAACAACTCGTTTGCTAGACCCCGAGGGTCACGCAAACGGTTGGGTGCTCGCAGTCGCAGCATTGCTGCTTTGTGCTCCGCAGGCTTTCCCTCGTTTATGTAAGGGGATGCATTTGTGGGAATGGACCATGGAAGAGAAGATGTCGTATACGATGTTGGGAAGCCATCCTGTTATAGGGTGGCTTTTTTATTTTGTAACCAATGCTGGTATACGAGGAGTGACGGCTGGCGGAATGTCTTTCTAACGGAGGCGGAGCAGGATTGCGAAGCTCGCGAATCGTGACAGGGATGTCACGTGAGCAGGAGTTAGGAAGACATGGAGCCTGACACGGACGTCCCGTGAGGGATAGATGGGGAACATGAAGCTTTGCGAGAGATTGCTCATTATGGGAATCCAGTTGGCTTAAAGGCGACTCTATTTATTAGTTCGTTTCTTATTTCAGACTTCTAAATCAAAAGCCCGTGTTCGTCGAAACGAATTTCGCGGAAAACGTACTGCTATCATGATTTATGTTAATCTTCCAATTCATGATGTTTTTAAAAAAATAAATCAAGATACTTAATTTGGATGTATGGATTACAAGGGAATGAAACAACCTTTCTTCTTTGTATTAGAAGGAGATAAGTAAAGATTAAATTTTTTGCAGATCATTGCGATTCAAAATAAAACAATGATCTGCTAGTTTCATTAGCTATGAGTTTAGTTGTTTAACCAAACAATTCCAGATTCTAAACTTGGTACCGATTTCAGTTCTACATTACCAGTTTTTAATGTTTGATCATCTATTGAGATTGCTGCCAGTGCTGAGTTAGGGACGACGACGGCCATTTTTCTAAGGCTGGAATTACTTGCTTTTGGGAACCAATTGACGTTTACCCATTCTTGTGCAGGCCTTGTGACAAGTCCCATCCTTCTCGTGTCTGCTAGCCACTTACGTATGTTATATTTATGAATAATATTTAATGCTTCGTTCAAAATTTCAGTATATTTTTCTTCGCTAAAGTCTGGTGTCCAAACAACTTCCAGTAAATCTTTTTCTTTCACGTAGTAAATGCTTCCAATTTCTGATCGGAATTGAAGTTTGTGAGTAGCTTCATCTCTTTCTGAAATCGAAGATTCATCAAAAACAACATTTGTTTTGAAAAGATCAACCATTGAAATTAGTTTGTCAGCCGTAATCGCAATTGCGGTGATTTTACCTGTAAGTACATCGCTACTTTCAGAATTACTAAAGGAAGATTGGCTAATGGAAGAAACGGATGCCATTACTTCGTTTGTGGCTGTCTTATGTTCGGTAACCGCTTCTTTGATTTCTTCAGATCGCTCTTTTACAAAGACAGCTTCCTTTAGGAGTTTGTTCTTTAATTCTTTTTGTGTAATTACTGCAGAATGAACTTCCGTTATTTTTCCGGAAATAGAATCAATATTACCTATGATTTCTTGGATTTCCATTGTTGTTTTTTCAATTCGTTCTCTACCCAAAGCAACATCATTCTGATTTTTTTTCATTAAAGAATCAATACCTTTAACTGCACCTGCTGTTCTTTCTGCAAGTTTCGAAACCTCTTCCGCAACGACCGCAAATCCTCTTCCCGCATCACCAGCACGTGCAGCTTCGATTGACGCGTTCAAAGCAAGCATGTTAACTTGTTCACTGATTTTTGCAATTACATCGACTGTTTTGGAAATTTCAAGTGAACTGTTTGACAAATTGTCCATTGCTTCATTCATTGTGCGAAGTGTTTTTTTCCCTGCTTCTGCGCGCTCGATAATATTTTTTATAGAATCGAGAGTCCCTTCAACATATTCACCTGTTTTATCGATCGCCATTGATAATCGATCAACCTCTGATGTTAAGTTGCTCATACTTTGTGAGTTGTTTTCTGAAATGTTTGAAATGGATACAGCAACTCCAGAGATTTCCTCAATCGATGCTGAAACTTCTTCCGTTGCAGCGGACTGCGATTGTAAGTTTGTTGAAAAGTCAAGAGTTATCAACTTCATTTCTTGTGAATCGGAGGACAAGGCGTCTGCGGATGTTTTAATGTGTTGAATGAGTTCTCCTTGAGCTTGTAACATTCTATGGAAACTCATGTAAAAATCAGAGAATAGATCATTGGTTTTGTATTTGAGTCGAACTCGTAAATTTCCGAGCCCGACTTCTTTGAAGGCAGCTTCCAACTTCCCAAAGATTTTAAGAAACCAAGAACTTAAGGTCAATCCAAATAGGACACCAATAACTATAAGGAGAATGGTTTCTGCAGCGATTGTTATAGTTAGATTTTTTGCTAGAGCATTCTGCATCTGCAACACCAGAGTCATGCTGGATAGCAGAAGAAATCCAAAAAGAAAAAAGGAAAGGATGAAATACAGTTTAAGTTTTGAATGCATAAGTTTAATGATTCCAGTTTTCATAATATCAAAAGAGATGCGAGCTGAAAAAGGTCGGAGGAGAAATTTTGAAATTGGAATCAGATTCAGTCGATTTTCCACAAGACATAACGAATCATTATTGGATTGCATATTCCAACCGCATTGCCACGAATTGCACCGTAGATGTACCGATTGTTTTTCAATTTCTACAAATGTTTGGTGTAATTGTTCGTTGGCTTTTACCTCCCTTCCTATTGCTTTTAGGGTTTGTACTTGCTTTGGGTTATCACTACTTAAATCAAAAATGAACCTGATTCCTGATTTCGTAGGAACAGGTAGGTTAGCATAATCAATCGTTATAACACATGATTTGTTTGTCCGAGAATAGGCATCAGCAACTAATGCCAAAGAAACTTCATCAATACTTTCATACATAGGAATCCCTATGGATTCATAATTCCAAAAGAAAATTAAATTTTTTGCTGCGGTTACATAGTGTTCCCAGCCTAAGCGGAATTCCTCGGTTTTATGTCATGGACTCCAATCGGATACTCCGAGTTCTTTTGCCATTTCTTTTGCTTTTTTAAATCCAGCGATTGCCTCAATCAAAGCGAGAGAAACAGGAATAGAAATAGTGACACCTTTTGTTGTAATGATCTTTTTCACCACTTAGGAAAGTCCTTAGCCTGTTATAAGATCCGGTCCCTTTTCGAAGAAGGGAGACCAGATAACCGCGACACAATGACCATTATCGGAAGTCAGTCGGCTTACAGGCGACTCTATTTACGCTCTCAACCATTGACGTCTGTACGGGATGGACAGTTTGCATTCTGGTCCAAGACAATACCAAATTTCATATGCAAAAAACCTTAATAAAATTGAGAAATACGTTACCATTCCCTTTGCTAGGAATCCACTAAGACAATGGAGCTGAATTTATCAATGAAACAATTCTTGCATTTGCTGAACGAAAAGAAATTCAATTCACAAGAGGCAGACCTTATAGAAAAAATGAGAATCCAAACATAAAGCAGAAAAACGATAGCGTTGTAAGACGTAATCCATTCGTATATCTGTTGAACCTAAATCCCCTTTTAGACACTTACTGGAAAGAAAAGAAATTTTAAAGTAAACCAAAGTATTACTGAATCATACTGTTGAAAAATTGAATAGACTACAGTTCTTTTTTTTAGAAAGTTTGATACTGTGTCTTTTAAATTGCTAAATTTCTTAACGGGAACCAATCCTAGCAAAATTTTTCAAATAGCAATTTCCCTTTTGGCAGTTAGCATTTCTTTTTTCTTTTCCCATTGCAAGATCATGGACACAAGCTGTGCTAAAATGGATCCAAATTGTAATCCGATCCAACATGGTTTGTTCAATCTGATTGTAGGTTCTAGAAGTAATTCTCCACCCACCATTTCTATTTCTGGAAGTAATTCTCTACCAACCATTTCCTATTCTGGAAGCCCCTTTATATTTCCTACAAATGCCGCCATCACCACGATTACACCAACTGTAACGGGAAACCCAAATTCTTGCACATCCTCACCAGCACTTCCCACAGGACTTTCCATCAATCCTACCACTTGTGCTTTATCAGGAACACCAACAGTAGCGCAAGTCGCAACTACTTATACAATCACCGCAGGCAATGCACTCGGAACTGAAAATGCAACTATTTCGATTCAACTGAATGCCTCTTTAGGCAGTTGGGCGGGAAGAACTACTCCTGTTTACCAATGGACAAGTGTCACCTATGGAAACGGACTATTTGTTGCCGTCGCAAATAATGCAGTCATGACATCTCCAGATGGTATTACCTGGACAGAAAGAACTTCTGCCATATCCAATGTGACAACAGTCACTTATGGAAATGGACAATTTGTTGCAGTAGCAAATAGTGGAGTCAACCAAGCGATGACATCTCCTGATGGTATTAACTGGACAGCAAGAACTGGTGCCTCCACCAATCCATGGAATAGCGTCACCTATGGAAACGGTCTATTTGTTGCTGTCGCACCTTCTGGATTCCAAAGAGTCATGACATCTCCAGACGGTATTACATGGACAGGAAGTGGAGCTGCCCCTGACACAAATGGTTGGCAAGCGGTCAACTTTGGAAATGGACTATTTGTGGGACTTGCTACTTCTGGAACCAATCGAGTCATGATATCTAATGATGGAATTAACTGGAATAATCGACCTTGCCCAAGTAATAGTTGGGTTTCAGTTACCTATGGAAATGGACTTTATGTTGCAGTATCACTTGCTGGAACCAATCGAGTCATGACATCTCCTGATGGTATAACATGGACAGGAAGAACCTCATCTAATGAAGGCAATCAATGGGTGGGTATCACCTATGCTAATGGTTTATTTGTCGCAGTTGCAAATAATGGAACCAATCGAGTCATGACATCTCCTGATGGAATTAACTGGACCGGAATTACTTCCTCGAATGAAGTCAATCAGTGGCGCAGTGTCGCATATGGAAATGGATTGTTTGTAGCCGTCGCTTCTAGTGGAACAGATCTCGTCATGACAGCACCTTATCAGTAGAATGAATTACATTATGAAATCAAAATACAAATCTTTTGTTCTATATTCTACTATGTTAGTTTGTTTTTTGGTTTTAAGTCCCGCATTTTCAGAAACAATTCTTCTGAAAAATGGGCAAATCCTTTCTGGAAAAATTTTAGATCAAAATCTAAAAGACATCGTTCTTCAAGAAGAAGATGGAACAAAAAAAAGTATCCCTTCTTACTTGATTCGAAAAATTACCTTCAAAACAAAAAAAGAAGTAGAGGAAGAACTTGTAAAAGAAAAGTTAAAAAAGGCAAAGACAAATCTTGAAAAAAATTCTGATGTAACACCTATAATTATAGAGAAACCTGATGTAGAAATCATTCCTTCCAGAACTAGAATTCTATTGTATTCTGCCATTCTTCCAGGTTTAGGTCAATACAAAGAAGGAAGAAGAAGAGCTTCCTATTACTGGTTTGGGAGTTTGGCTGCTCTTACAGTAGCTTCAGCCGCATTGTATGAAGACGCAGCATCCAAAAGAAGAACCTACGAAAAAACCAGTATGGAATTTGGAAATAATACATTTATTTTTAGCAATTTAGGAATCTTGAATTCGTCAAATCAAGATGTTTACAATCTTCTTGAGTCAAGAAACATTTCGAATGATAGAAAAGCTATGTTAAGTGCAGCTAATTTAGTAAATTCTGCTTCTTCCTTGTTCTTAGCTTTTTATCTGGCAAACCTTTTGGATGCGTATCTTTTTTACCCAACCGATAAGCAATCGATTTCTATCAAAGTCATTCCAGAACTGATGCCAATGACATTTTCGCAAGCTCCCATCATTCAAACCAATTCTGTTTCAAGAATTCCCTATATCCAAGTTCAGTGGGAATATCGATTTTAAATTTTTGACGTATAAAAAAATCTTATGCAAGTTGAGAATCACTCGAATCTGCTTTACGGTTTGTTTCGTTTTTTTGATCCAAAACATTTTGATTCCATTAAAATTCCCACTCCCCATCTAAATAAACAGTCCCTTTTTTTTAAAATCCAAATCCATTAAATCGAGCACTCCTTTTTTAGCCAAAGGAGCTTGCTTTAAGTTGTTCGCAAAACATCTAACATTATTTATTTCCCCATTTTCGCTACGTATTATTAATTTAATCGAATCAAGGAGATCGTTTTTTGCATCTTTAAGCTTTTGAAAAACAATGAAATCGGTTTCTCTCTTTGAGGTAAAAAAGAATGATTTTGGGACCGTAATGTCCTGGAAAATGAGTTAATATCTGTTATATTTACGTAAACGAATTTTACACAAAAATCTTCTAACCATTTCAGAACAATAGTTCGATTCTCCGTCTAGGAACTAATAAGAGTTTTCCCAAAAGCAAGTCCCTATATCCAGAAGCGGAACCAAGTATCCTCGGTACACTGCCTGGAGTAACATAGAGTCGCTACAAATCGAGATGCTACAAAGCCCTGGTCACAAACGTACGCACGACGCTGAATCAGCCAACTGATACGAATCGCACAATTCCTACCATATTTCAATTTGCATGTTTGCGTACATACAGATCAGATAAGAGAGTCTATCTTGAAAGTTTATTATCTTTTACGTATGTTGTATACGATGTTGGGAAGCCATCCTGTTATAGTGTGTCTTTTTTATTATGTAACCAATGTTGGTATTCGAACAGTAACGGCTGGCGAAATGTTCCCCGAACGTAAGCGAAGCCACGATGGCGAAGCGCCCGAATCGGGACAGGACGTTCCGTGAGGGATAGTTGGGGAACGATGAAGCCTTGCGAGAGCTCGCGAATCGTGACAAGGAAGTCACGTGAGCAGGAGTTAGGAAGACATGAAGCCTGACACGGACGTCCCGTGAGGGAAAGTCGGGAAACATGGAGCTTTGTCGTCGTAATATTATTGGATCTCTATATATTTTTTGAAGTTGATTAAGTTGGCTTGCCAACCTATTTTTTGAAATTCTACAGGGTGCTGAATAATCAAAGCGAAGATCGTCGTAACTTTTGTTTTGCCGGCAAGATTTCCAAAATATGTTATGGCCTAGCGACCATCTAACATAGTGTAGGCAATTTTCCTTTGATCGATCACTTCGTCATAGACCGCTTCAAACTCAAAACCGAAGCTTTCGACTTTGGCTTCCCTTCGCGCGGAATATTTACCACCCACTTTTAAGTCGTTTGAAACTTTTGGACATTGCCATTCGTCAGAATCAAAGTTCCATTCCGTACTGTGTTATGGTTCGACCCACGTGTTCCAAACTTTTTGAGGGTTGGCCGCGACTAGAGATACATTGGTTACTTTAGACCTAGAATTTCTTTATTTTTATTTAGAAATAATTGCTTTAAGGCGGTTATCGCGCAAGTAAAGACCCAGCCAAATAAACACCGCGAGATAAATTGGAAACAAGGTATGGGTAAACATAGGGTTACTGACACGCACATGACTTGCGATCGCTCCGCCCAAATAACCCGTCAATAAAATCGCACCTAATATCGAAGTTCGGGGTATGATATGAATGACTAGGCAAATGAGTAAAATAGTTCCTACAGCTGGCATTAACTCCATCGGCCATTGAATCGCTGCGCCTGCCTCAATCGCTTCAGGTGGAAGTTTCTCCATAAAAAATTTTATGCCAGCATCGAATAATAAAAATGCGATCGCTAAACCGCTCAGCACGCGACCTGTCCATAATTGTCCTTTAGATATTCCTGATGTTCGCATCGGCGACTCCTTGATTTAGTTTTAGTTAAATCTATATGTTTATTAATACATATCGAATGATATGTTGTAAACCATTAATTTTTAGCTTTTTAGCAATTATACACAAAATGGCTGGATTAAGTAGATAGCATGTGATATTTTAATCTTATGTCTAAAAGCGAAATAAAACCTAAAGCTCGTGATCCTGTAAAAACCAGGGCGCACATTTTAAGTTCCGCTTTTATCGAAATTTATACTAAAGGATACAACGGCGTTGGAGTTCGCGATTTAGCCAAACGAGCTGATGTGACGATCGGCGCGTTCTTTCATTACTTCCCATCGAAACGTCATGTGGCTTACGCAATCATCGACGAGATCATTTATGCAGGAATTATGGACCGCTGGATTAAACCGCTCTCTGCGTATAAAAATCCGCTCCAGGGAATATTGAAGTGCTTTAAGACGACGTTTGATACCTGGCCCGATGATTTTCTTTCTTCGGGCTGCCCACTCAATAACTTGACGCAAGAACTTTCAAACATAGATGAATCAATTAAAGTAAAAGCGAAAGCTGTATTAACTGAATGGATTGCAAAAACCAAAGAGCATTTAAATCGAGCGCAAGCTGGCGGATATTTGAATAAAAAAGTCAATACCCAAGAATTAGCTGAATTTATCGTAACGTTTCAAGAGGGTACATTTGCCATGGGCAAAGCTCTTAATGATCGAAAGATATTTGCGTCGATGTATAAGAATTTCAAACGTCACATCGACGCAGTATCTACCAAGTAGGAAGTTGATAGGGATTTTTCTAGAAACACACCTCAAAAATCTACAGGGATGACTGATCCTAGCATAACAAATGCTATTTTGGGAACGCATTCGGCTGAGAGGCTAAGAAAATTTTATCCATTTTCGGATGTGTAACCTTTTTTTCTATGCTTCCTTGTCTGCATATACTTGCCAGAAACGACCGTTAGGAATACGTCTATCCTTGGAAGTTGCGTATTCTTCTTTTAATCCATTCACATAATACATTGCCACCTCACCTTTATTTTTTGCATTGACATACCCTCGAAATTCGCACTCAAAAACTTCCTTTATTAATTCATAGGTAGATCCACTGATATTGATTTTACCTGGTGTGCCAGAGGACTCCATTCTTGAGGCAGTATTTACGGTATCTCCCCAGACATCATAGGCAAACTTCTTTTCACCTATAACGCCTGCTACGAGTGGACCAGTATGGATACCAAGTCTAAGCTCCCAATAAGGTAACCCTTGTTCTTCCTTGATATTCTTCATCAGATTCATAAATGCTTGAATCTCTAGAGCGGCAAGTACTGAATCCAATGCATGAGTCTTGTTTCTTTTTGGTATTCCACCTGCGCACATATAACTATCACCGATGGTTTTGAGTTTCTCCAAATTGAATCGTTCTGTGATTTTATCAAATTGCACAAAACAAGCGTCCAAATCTTGAATCAACTCACGTGGTGAAAGAATTTCTGCAATTTGGGTGAATCCTTTAAAATCAGTAAACATTACACTTACATTTTCGTATAACACAGGCTCAGTTGCGCCTTTCTCTTTCAACTCCGAAGCTACATCTGCAGGTAAGATATTCAACAATAGCTTTTCTGATTTTTTCCTTTCTGACTCCGCAACATTACGAGATGACTGTACCTCTTTAAATAGTGCTGATCCATAAATAATACCAGCTAACTGTTCTCCAAGGATTGACAGACGTGTCAAATCTTCTGGCTCAAGATTCATCATTGACTCGGAATTCGAGAAATTGAGAATTCCAACTGGCACTTGGTTGAGCAGTAGAGGGAGAAAAAGGTAAGAGCGGATCTTACAAGACTTAGCGATCCATTTTTCTTCTTCGGTTAACCATTCCAATTTATGATCGTCAAAATCTTTGAAATAGGCAACTTTCTTACTGCGAAGGGTAAGGCCATGAGCACCTTTACTAGATTTCATCGGAACTTTAAAGTCAGCTATCCGTTTCCGCTCTTCGGTTGTTACAAAGTCAGGAAGAGAAGCAGCGATCAAACGTAAGTGACTTTTTTCTCCATCAGAGGCCATCAGGCTATAGTATTGTATTCCAAATTTTTCGACAACATAGGAATGAACTTTTTCCATAATCACTTGAATGTCTAGATTCTCATTCAAACTTTTCACCAGATGATTCAAGGAGGAAGTATCTGCTTTTTGTTTTTCTGTTTGTCGTAGTAGATCAACTGTATGAATAACGCCTGCAACTTGTGCACAAAGTGTCTCGATGGAGCGAATCTCATCCTTTGCTAAGTTCATAGGTTCACTGAGATTCGAAAAAATCATGAGTGCAATGCTTTGATCACCTACTACTAAAGGCACGTGCAAAAACGAGGTGGCTTTCGTTGTTTCTATAAGTTTTCGATCGAACTCAAATGGAAATTTTTTTATAAGAGGAATATATAAAGCTCTTTTACGTTTCCAAACCAAGTGAGCCATGCCACCATCGGGACCAAGAGGTATCTTGAGATTCTTTACAAATTGCTCTAACTCTTCCGATACATCCTTGTAACTACTCGCCCGAAAGCTCGTTAAGTGCTCATTTTTCTCATCCGGTAAAAAAAGCCAAGTGGAAGTGATACCGTATTTTTGGTATGCATACTTTGAAATTTCATTAAAAATTTCGTTCAGGTCTGTATGGGAATTAACAAGATGTGTTAGGTGACCTAAAGCCTCAATTTCCTGACGAGCTTCCTCTGTTGCAAGAAGTGCAGTATTGGCTCTTTCTTTCTCCTCCGCCAACCGACGAACCGCTTCATCCATCTTGAGAGCCGTTGGACGTAAAAAAATAAAGGAAATCATGTAAAAGGCAAGTGCGATGGGAGCAGCAACCAGCAGTGTGTGAGCCAATGCTGGAAGAAATTCAGTTACCTTCATGAGTCCAAGCAAGTAAAAAAGCATAGTTGTGGGCACAAAAAGTAATATCAAAGCGGAGACCCGGTTTCCGATTGCTGTCGCCTCTCCCGATATTGGTATAGCACCTGACTTAACGATGGCGAACGAAAGTAAAATCGCAGGAATGAACTGCAACTCACCCAAAGGATAGAGAGGAATTCCAATCGTTGCTGGCAAATTCAAGAAAATTAGAAAATCACCTATAACGAGTGATAATACAACCTGACTCCCAAGTCGATTTCGCGCGGTTTTGCGGCTCCGTTCCCAGCTGATCAAAAAGGTAGCGGCCGCAATCAAACCAAGAGCACCAAACGCATTTAAGCCGATACCTGCAACCGATATGCGCCCGAACCAGTATTCGTAAAATCCAGAAAAAAAATAAGGTGTCCATAGAATCACGCAGAAGATCACAGAAAAAAAATCAACCCAACGAACAAAGTGTGGCCTAGTTTTTCCCAAGGCAAGATAAGCAAATCGTAAGTGAACCCCCGGTGTAAAAACAAATGCTGTATAAAATATTTGTTCAATTCTTCTCGTAACGATCAAAGGAAGATCCAATTTAAAAGCAGTCATTACGATCATAAATGCTCCTGCTAACATGAGTGAAGTTGCTCCGAGCATATTCAGCTTTTGATCGGGACTACTTCCAGCAAGAAAGATAGCCAATGCAAACGCACAGACGCCCGAGAACAGAGGCAACAAAAACACCGGCTTCATGAAAGGAGCAGGATGATCCGTAGGATGAAGAGTAATGGCTGCGAGAATCGCAATACCGAGGAGTCCAAAGGTGATCAAACCAGCAAGGATCTTAAAGAGACCTCTTTGTTTGAATAGCAAGTCATTTAAGTTCAAATAATCAGATCGAAATATACCGTAGCCAAGAAGAAGTAGTGGTAAAAACGCGAATGAGCTCATCGGGAATATAGGAATGCCACTTAAACTGGGTAAGTTGGTAATCACAAGCAGCGAACAAAAATGCAAACCTAAGAATAGAAAGACCTTCGCCTTGATTTGATCCCTATGGTTAAGAAAATAGTGTATAGTTACCGGTACAGCGGAAACTAGATAAGCTAGCGAAGAATAAGCGCCCCATATTTTTAAAGGAAGCTCAGCGATAGGATAGGAACCAAATGAATAGTGAAACCACTTGCCAGTAAAATCAAAACCTGACAAAAGCCCAAAGTATGCGATCGCGACCGTGGAAAGTCCTAGTATTCCGGCGAAGAGAAGGGACCTGTAGAGTCTGCCGGTCATATAATATGCGAACAGATAAGCACCAGGAGACAACCAAACAACGCCAAAATAGCTAATCCGATTTAGAAGCAATAGCAAATCGAGATCATTTACCACAGAACGTAGCGATAGTGCCATGCCCAAGGATCCAAAACCGAAACAAAACATAATATAGGTGATGAGGAGGGCTCGGTCCTCAGTTCGTTTGATCGCAAACAAGCCGAGAAATGCGAGGGACATTCCAACAACAAACGTAAAGATGCTGGGAATTGCCCAGGGAAGCTGTTGCCAGAAAAAATCAAATCCGCCTGGATTCGGTGAGGGAAGGGGAAATGGAATCATTTTGTGTGAGGGGAAATAGTTCGCTACCCAATCTAAGGATTGCAAAATTTTAGTCAATAAAATACAACAGATCCAGTTTGTTATCGCATAAGGCTTGTCAAAATGAAACTCGCACGCGACCAAAAGTAAACAGAAGTAGAGTCAAGAATAGATTGCAAGTGGGCTCAAACATCTAGCTTATGTCGGTAAATTTGGATTTAACACCTAGGAATTTAGTATGGCTTTTTCAAGAACTACACCCCAAAAATCCAGTGGGACGCCTGATTTTCGCAACACAATACCCGTTATAGGAAACCAGTCAGCCCGGGAGCAACGATTCCAAAAATTCTAGAGAGACTACGTATAACATGCGCTCAGTACGTCGAAGTGTATCATTATTAATCATTAAGATCGAATCTTTCGACTAAAAGCCGTTAGAATAAAGTAGGATGAATAGAGGAAAAATCCTAAAATAACTACTCCGAAAATGAATTCATCGAATGTGACGAATAAAGTTAAGGATAAAAAGAAAAGGAAGCCTAAAAGCCCAACGATTCCGAGAAGTGGAGGCATAGCCAATATCCAATTCCCAGTTTTCAAAAAATGTTTTATATCTTCAAAAGAATAGGAGGCTTTTCTCTCTACTTCGATTCCATGACCGTTAAACAAAGATTGATTTAAAGAAACCTCTGAATTTTTAGAGAATCCATCCTGGTATTTAGTTACCTTCTGGACATCTCCTTCGAAAACGGAATCAATTTTCGTTGTTTTTCCACGAACGACTAAGCCCCAAACTGTGCCTACAATCATGAGTACGAGACTAAAAGCGGTCAAAAAGATAAGAATTGATACCATGGCGCATCCTTTCCGGCCAGAATAAAATCGCAAGCTTTTTTGAGTCTGGTAGTTTTGCTTTGATATCTTCCTCTTCTAACATGAGACTTGTGCAAATACAGAAATCTAAGACAGTATTATTGGCATAAATGGCAAATGAGAATTTGCTAATTATTGGAACAGTGAAAACCTTTTTCTGATAAAGAGAATCAATGAGTTGCCTGGAATCTGTCTTTCTCATCGCACATAACAAACGATAAGTGCAAAATCGAGCAAATCTTAAATCCAATCGAATCCCTTGACTGATGTACTTCAACTCAGCCAAGTATCTTCCTGTTCCCAAAACGACAGGAAGCCCTGTTGGGGAACATGGAGCGAGATAGCTAATATGCGAATCTATTTATTCAATCGGAATCCAAATTTCAAATCCTCCATTTCCAGTGAATGAATCAAAATTTTTTCCATATTTCTCAAAATTAGGTGCCTCTATAGATTTGAATTTTGAGTTCATAAACCATTGATTCCAAATTGCCGAAAAAACAGCCCGGATTTCTGAAACATGGCCAGTGTGGGAAAATACGGCATACGTATTGGGTTTCAAGTCGAAGGAAAATAATTTTGAATGAGAATGAGAACTTGAGCTAACTTCAATACAGCTTAAGTAGTCAAATCTGTTTTTGTCATCAAAATTAAAACAGATTCCGTATGCATCTTTGCCTGTTTGTCTATCGATGTGACCAAGATAGGGAGAAAATTTTTGCCACTGATCTGGTATTCCTGCAGGTTCATTACAATCGTAATTAACTTTTATACCTACAAAATGTTTCAATTCAAGTTCAACAATCCTTGGTTCTTTTATATTCGGGAGGAGGGAAGACTTCATTGTAAACGCCTCTACTAAGTTCATTTTTTCTAGGTCTTCTTTTGACCTAACAACTCCCGGTGTCAGACTGAATTGTTCTTTGAACGCACGCGTAAAGGCTTCTTGTGAATTGTATCCAAAGTCAAGAGAGATCGAGAGAAGGCCCTCACGGTTCAGAATTAACTTTTTTGCTGCCTCTGTAAGACATCTAGCCTTCACGTATCTCATAAGAGAAATTCCCATCTCCACAGAAAATGCTCTCGTTAGGTGAAAAGTGGAGACATTACAAATCTTCGCAATATCGTCCAAACTAATCTCTTCTCTTGAATGGCTTTCCACAAACCATAATGCTTTCTGAATTAGATCCATATCTTTCCCATTGAAATTGTAAATTACATTCTATCTTATTCTTTACCCAATTGTTTGATCATTCTTGCGGTTTTCAGAATAAAAAAACAATTTCTTTCCAAAATTGTATTTTTTACCAACCACTCGGGAAACTGGTAGGGATTTTCAAGACCTATACTCCGAAAAATTAATTGTCCGACAGCCTTATTTTTTGACCAAGGATACGTAAATATAATCCGATGGGGAAGATTCGCTGCGGAACAACAAACTAAAGTCTCCTAGTCAAGAATAACATTTCCAATCCGTATTTGAGAACAAAACACCCGTTAACTGACTCTTTTCTGTCAAAATTCTCGGATCGACGAATCACACTTTAGAAAAATACAGATTGAGGTAAATTTGAGCCAATGGAAAATTGCGAGGTATGAACAAGTTTGGAAATGTAGCAATTATGATTTTTGTGCTCTTATTAGGAAGTTTTGTATTACTCTCGGTTTCACTCTCTTTCTTGAATTTCTGGAAGTTAAAGAAAATAGGGCGATCGCAACCTTGAGATGATTCCAAATCTCGAATCGTCGCTGATCTAGAAATCCTTCTTCGTATCCAAAAAAGTTAAAACACGTTCAGACAATTTAAGGAAAACAATGCCATCTTTTCTTTAGAGAGTGAATATGCATCTCTTACTTCAAGTTAACCTTGGAGAGAGACTTTTTCTTCGTCCGTATCTTTCAAAATGATTTTGTACGGTCCCTTCTTCTCATATCGTAGCGAAACAAGTCTATTTTTTTTTCTTGATTTTGTAAATCAATGAATCAGGATCATTCACCTATGGAACAATTTACCTTTGCCTATTCCGTTTTAGAAATCCAAGCCTCCTTAGACCAACGCCTTCTAAAAGTAAAACAAGGATTGCGGAATTATGAAGTTTCCGTTCTTGACATGGAAAAGTTTTACTTTGGACCCATGCCAACAGGTCAATTTGATGAATTGGTGATAACAACTCGCTCAACCTCAGGAAAATCTAAAACCCACCGTTTCAATTGCAATACCGGTGAGAGCGGTATGGTATCACTTGTAGAAAAATTGGCGGAACTCAAACCATCTGCCGACCTGAGAAAACTTCCTCGTGAGGAAGCATTGGCTCAGATGAATGTCGCTGATTCTTCAAAGATCGCGCTTCTTGCTGTTCCAGTCGTGATCTCTTTTGTACTTTTTTTCTTTTTGCTTCCCATGTTTTTTCATGGAATCGATAAAAATTCAGCCATGATCAAGTTAGGTGAGCTCATCGAATTAAAAGAATTTGAAACAAGAAATTTCACGGTCCAAGGGGCTTTGCTTTCAGAGTGTCTCGAAGAAAAGACGACGAAAAAGGGTAGAACAACGACCAAATTTTTTTGTCCGTTGGTCTCTGATACTTGGAAGAGCGGTGAACCAATCCATGTCCTGGCTCAAATCGATGACATTCCCGAGGAGGAATTTAATGCTTTGTTTGAGAAAACCGAGTTTAAAGGAGTGCTTCGGAACGTACTTTGGGAAGGTCCATCTTCTTCTACGAAAGATTTTTTTGTGAAAGAATACGGGGCAACCATGGCAACCGAGGTTCTCGAATTTGAAATCAACGGAGATACGAGTAATGATTTGATGATTTTTGTCGCTATTTTTGCTTTCGTGGAACTTCTGCTCGGTGGCATAACAGTCTATATGTTACGAAAGAATTTTTCTTAATCGTGATTGGGTCACGATCGCTTTTGCAAATCGAATGCTGATCCAAAGACTCACGAAAACAGATATTGATAAAATGCGAAAGCTGAATGAAGTATTTGCGATCGCATTTGAAGATACAGAAACGCATTTGCAAAAACTCCCAAAAGATACATATCTACAATCGCTTCTAGAAAAATCACATTTTATCGCTCTGACCGCAATGCTGGAGGAGGAAGTAGTAGGTGGTCTTGTCGCATACATTTTAGAAAAATATGAACAGGAGAGATCAGAAATTTATATTTATGATTTAGCTGTTGCTGAAAGGTTTCGACGACAAGGAATCGCTAGGTCCTTGATTCTTAACCTAAAAGAAATGGCGAGAGAAATGGGAGCTTATGTAATTTTCGTTCAAGCAGACCGTCAAGATGAACCAGCGATTTTGTTGTACCGTTCTCTTGGAATCCAAGAGGAACCATTTCACTTCGATATCTTGCCTTGAGGGTGGTTCCGAATGCCCTTGCCCGACCCATTTTGTGAGAAACTTAAATACGGAAATCCAATCGGGAACGCCAAACTAGCGACTGTTATATTTTTATTTGGCTAACTTTGGTTATAGCTATCCATTGCTGCCGGAAAATCATCGTGAATCTGAAGGAAATTTCCGAGTTTGGTCAGTGTGAGCACATAGCCGACAGATTTGGAAGGTGCAAAAAGTCGCAAGAAACCTCCATTTTTTTTCAATTTGATTTGAGAGCTAATAAAGGCACCAAGACCTGAAGAGTCGATGTAGTTCACGTCAAAAAGATTGAGAAAAACTTTTAGTTTTTCACTCTTGATGAGATGGTCAACAAGATCCGTTATGGCTTGGGCTGAGTAAAGATTGATATCACCGATAACGTCAACAATCGCTCCATCGGGCATCTGGTATGGTTCTGGAACCATGCGAATGCTTATTTTAAGGTCATTACCTTCGTAGTCAAATTCTCTGTGGCTTAAATCGATTTCCATAAACGTAATCTTTTGCAAGACTTGTACCATAAAAACCCTACCAATGGTTACGTGTTAAGCAATTTTGGATGTAGGGGAGGGAAAAAAGATCATTTGTCTTAACTCAGCTAGCAGAAATTGGATAGCGTTTTTTTAGAGCCAAAACCCAAAAATAAGTAGGAATGCCCGATTTTCGAATCACAATGTCCTTAAAATTACTATCGGAATTTGAGTTGAAAACATTCGTATCTGTCAAAACTTCAAAAGGGATAAATCTTTGATTAAGCCTGTAATATTTCAGGCTTTGGTTCACTGAATAAAAAACTCTTTCTGCTCAATTTGCATGGGGTTTCTTGCTAAATAAGAATTTATATTTCTGGCAAATTGTACTACATCACCCGATACGTTATTAGAAACGATGACAAATTCATCACTCGAAAAAGATTTAACATCCGTCATGCGACAATAATCCCTCGTAGGACGTTCTTGGTTTGCACCAACACATCATTCCCAGTATCTAATTCCTCCACCCTCTCTTTTAATTCCGTAATCCTATTCCTAATATTTTTACACATTTTCGAAAATGCGTTTGCTAGAACTTCTACTTCGTCTCCTAATTTAATATCAAAGTTTGGTGAATAATTTGATTGTTCTAAGGATTCAGCTGCCTTAGTTAATTCTAGAATGGGCCTCGAAATTCGTTTCGAACCTATATAGATAAAGTAGTCTGCAATGAAAACCTTAAGTTCATAATCAACTTCGAGTATACCAACAACTTTACCAGCGCTGCTTTTTCATCGTGAAATTTGGTCCGTATTAAAAATTTTAGGAATTCCATTTTAGAAACCCCCGAGTGTTTGTTATTAAAAAAACGATATTACCGAATACGATGGCATAACTATCTAATAACAGAAATCCAAGCAATATCCAGGTAATATTTGCAAGCATAAAAAGAGTGAAGCCCCATTTAACTTTGTTGCCTAATAAGATCATGGCGAGGATACTAAGCATCATCGCAATCCAATCCAAAGCATAATATTTAAACAAATCTGTCATGTTCTATTCATTTAACCGTTAAAGACTAATCTAAAACCACCTATGGTATCGATAAGGTATCTAAATACTAATATTCGAATATACGAACATAGTCTTTGGTTGCACCTCCTCCTCTCGTATGACAACTGATACATCCAGCTCCTTTTAAGTCGATAGAATATTGGACACTGCCAGACGGAGAATATTCGGCCCATGCCCATCCACTTGTGAAGCCAGCTTGTTTTTTCATGGAGATGATCTGATTCAGTATGCCTCCTGAGTATCTTTCCTTCACGATCAATGAGCCTTCAGAGAATGATCCATTTATTGGTTTTTTTGCTGTTGCATCGATCGAGTTCTTTGCAATGGTGTTAACTCGCATTAAAATGGAATCACCGTGCGCCCTATCAGTAATACCAGAGTTAAATATTGTCGAGGGAGTATTCGGAAAAATGGAAAGGGAAGACATTTCGACGGATTCTTTATAGAGTGATGCGTCCGTTAACGTTTGGGTTGTAGTATTCATGTTTGAAGACAGTGCCAGTAGCGACAAAATCTCTGAATTTTTCGAATTTGCTGTATCATTTGAATCAATAATATTGCAAAATTCTAGGGTCATTAGTAAAAAAATGATTAACTTCATAAATTTCCTCAGTTATATTCAAAAATTATTTTAGTTCAGGTGCTAATTCAAAATCTATTGGAATTTGTGTGATACCATGCAAATAATTAGAAACAATTTTGTCTCCAATGATGACTAACATATCGATCATATTTTCTTCCGTATAGCCGGCCGTAAAAAATGCTTCGAGTAAGGTAGCATCTGGTCTTCCATGAGTCTCGACGATAGATTTCACGAGCCTAGAAAGCGCCTTCATTTTTAAATCAAAATTGTCCGTGGATTTGCGAATGTCCATGATTTGACCATCAGTAAATCCTTTCATTTTACCTATGGTTGTATGTGCACTTAAGCAGTACTGACAATTGTTAAATTGACTTACGACCAGGTTGATTACTTCTCTTTCCTTACCAGTGAGTGAACTCTTTGCATTCTGAAGAGTCATGTAAGACTGTAACGCGTTCGCAGATTTGCCAATGGTAGCATACAAATTCGGAACAAATCCTAGACCTGCTTTTAAATTATCAAATATTTTTTGATTTGTGGGCGATACTTCTTCTCTTGTTGGAACTAAAAACGATCTCATGAATAAATCTCCTCGATAAGATCATAGTAGCAGATTATTGTAATTAAGGGAATGTCAGTAACGCTTTTATTCTTGTCAATTTTTCCGATTCAAGTATCCTCCTTTTTCTTTTTACTAGCTCTTCTGTATCTTTCTGGCTATTTTGTATCTCCTGGATAAGCGGAGATCGAGAAGTCAGTCAGTTTAAGGGCAACTCAATTTTATAAGCTACAAGTTTTTAAAGTCCAGTTTTTCTCTCTATCAGCCATTCATATAATGCTTGTTCTATTTCTCTTTTTTGGAAAGGTTTCGGCAAAAACGAAGACATTCCGGCACGAATGCACTTGTCCTGATCATCCTGGAAGGCGTCAGCTGTTACTGCAATGATGATTGGTTTGGGAAAAATCCGTTCGTCTTTCAAAATCTCTTCCGAGGCGCCGATACCATCCAGATTGGGCATATTGATGTCCATAAAAATCAGTTGGAATTGGTTTGTTTGGGCTTTGGCTACTGCTTCCCTGCCGTCTTTGGCCACATCATGCCGGACTTTTAATTTTTTTAAAAAACTGGAAAGTAGAAACAGGTTGGTAGGATCATCTTCCGCAATCAATACATTTGTGTTAGATGGCAATCTTGAGAGGTCCACCGAATCTTCGGATCGGATGACTCTGGACATCTGATTGGGAAGAAGTCTAAGTTCAATTTCAAAGCAGGAACCGGTAGGAAAATTCCCTTTTACTTTCAATTCTCCACCCATAGCATCCATTAGTTTTTTAGAGATGGCAAGACCAAGTCCCGTTCCTCCGTACTTTCGGGAGATGCTTGAATCCAACTGAGTGAATCTTTGAAACAAGAAACCTATTTTATCCTCCGGGATTCCTATTCCCGTATCCATTACCGAAACTTTGTAATGAATCCAATTTCCTATTTCTTCCTTTTTGGAAGAGAGAAGGATTTTGATTTCGCCAGATTCCGTAAATTTGACTGCATTGGAGATTAGATTAAATAACACTTGTTTGATTCTATTTTCGTCGCCATGTGCTAAAAATATAAAATCTGGATCAAAGCTGACTTCAAATCGAACTTGTTTCTGTTCTGCTTGGTGCTTAAAAATCCCTTCTGCAAGTTCTAGCAGAATCTTCCAGGAAAAATCGGATTCCAATAATTCTATTTTCCCCGCTTCCAGTTTGGAATAATCCAAAATATCGTTCAAGATGGTTAAAAGAGATTGTCCGCTGTCTTGAATCATCTTCAGATATTGTGCTTGATCCTCCGAAACAGTTGTCATTTTCAAAAGTTCAGTGATTCCCAAAATTCCGTTCATGGGAGTTCTGATTTCGTGACTCATAGTCGCTAAAAATTGAGACTTTGCCTTGTTCGCAGTTTCTGCTAGTTGTTTGGCGGTCTCGTATTCTTCGGTGCGAATTTTTACCTGCAATTCCAATTCATATTTTTGGTATTCTTTCAGGTTCAATAGTTCCGTATGAGTTCTATTTTTTTCTTCTAAAGTTTCACCGAGTTTCTGAACTAATTTTTCTTCCTTCTGTAAGGCCTTTGTTATTTTTATTGATAACAGAATCGCTTGGATGAAAATAAATAATAAAACTCCCATATGGGAGAGATAACCTGTGTGAATCAAGCCGAAATTGAATAATAAATCGTTTAGTAGAGTAACCGCTGTAATGGAATAGGCAAGGAGCATAAGTCCCGCGCCTTCCCTTTTTCTTAAAAAAGCTCTTAGGAACAAAGGTACATACAGTATCAGTGCAATGATCGCAAAACCGAACAGATACAAAGAATAATGCGTGAGTGTAGATACAGGTAAAAGCAAAGTTAGTAAAAAACTTAAGAAAACGGACCTGATAACTTTTGTGATTATTTTGGGGATATCCTTCGGAAATAAAAGATCGTAGAGGGTTACCATGGAAATCCCGATCATATAAATCACTCCGAACAGCAGCCGGATATATGAATCAAAATCCAGAGTGGGAAAAAGATAATAAAACGTATGCGTTTCAAAATTCAATTGGCGAATTCCCATTATCATACAGAAAAAACCGAACATCAGATATTCTTTGGAGCGGAATCTTGAAAGATAGATAATTAGATGATACAAGCCGATGATGATGATTGCAGAAGAGCTCGCTATGTCACGTATAACAAGAAATATGTGCTGTTTCTCTATCGATTTCCATTCACCCAAATAAAGAGGTTCCCAAAAGCCGTGATTTTCATGATTGAAGTTGGATACCCAAACGACGATTGTCACTTCATCGGAAAGATTCCCCAGATAGGACGTGCCTGGTTTCAGGTCAGGCTTCATTGTTTCAAAACTGTCTCCTGTTTGTCCGACTTTTACCACAGAGCGGGCGTTAACAAAGATTTCAAATGCGGACATGATTTCTGTCCAAAACAATCCGTAGCTCATTTCCTGTTTTGGAAGTTTGAGTTTGAGTCTATAGGTTCCCTTTCCGAAAACCGGTAGGTTTGTACCATTTATTTTGTAGAATTTCCAAAAAGAAGGAACTGGAAAATAACCATGGCACTTTTTATTCCATACGGACTCTTCCGATTCGGGAGGAATCAACTCATCCCAACAAAATTCCCAATCTCCTTTCAAATTTATCACACTTCCTTTCGGTTCCCATGAGGAGAGATCCATAGATCCGGAAATTATATCGGGCAGGGGAGAGGTTGCGACTTTACAAAAAGAAAAAAATATCAAAACTACAAGTAGAGGCAAAAAAACAATTTTTTTGAAAAAAGAATGCGAAATTACCATAAAACTACCCATAGGCGAAAAAGAAATAAAACATTTGATTCAAACGAGAAAGATGGCTTGATCTGAAGCTTTTTATTTCTTATTCCGAGAGCAATCTATTTATTTTATAATTGAAAATGCAGACGAAATGTACAGGTGACAACATCTAAGTCTCCGCTTCCAATGGAGACAATCTTTGTTCAAAAAAACAGCATCATGCTAAAAATAACTCATCAAAAAACTTCGATTAGAGCTCATGTTCGTTATTGAGAAACAAAAACATACGTCCGATGAAATTCATCGTCCGCCATCGTTAAACTTTGATATGACTATTATCTCGTGATGGAATCCAATTTATAATTAACGCATGATGTTAGTCTTTGTTTGATGAAAGCATTTTTTTTGAATTTGATTTTTTTGGAAAAGTTCGCTGGCAAATGTGTTGGTCTATATGGTGAATGGATTCGCTTTCCTTTTTACAAGCTCCCTTGTATGCTTGATCATTTGCCGAAAGGGTGGTGACCAAACTCAAAACTAATAATAAAATGAAATTCATTATTTTATTCATTGATTCTCCTTTAAAGACTATGTAATTTTTTAACGGTTTTCATTTTAGCAGAGAATTATTTTTTTTTGATCACAAAAAGATGATTTTTTGAGAGCACTTTAACTTGAATCAGAAAACAGGACGCCCACGAATTTGAATTTCTTCAAAAATGAAACACTAAAGCTTTGGTTGCATCCAGATAATGGTTCCTTTCAACTTCATTCTCTTGAAGATGAATGGAATGATTGGCCATACCCTCACAAAATGGAATATTGTATCATCGGGGTTCTGGATGGTCTGGACACGAAGAGCCCTTTACGTTGTAGCCAAGACCAAATAACATCCTATGTATACTCAACCTTGATCGAAGATGATCTCTACTATGCTCAATGCGAGGAGATCTTTCATGTTTTCTGGAATCCAAACTTAATAAATTCGGAGGTGGAAATCATCGAAGAGAAACAATCAGGTGGGCCATACGGCATATTGAATAGTAGCGCCACTTATAAATGTATGTTATCGAAACCTTACAGCCTAACAATTCATCATAACGGAAATAAATTGGAAGTCGAGTGGCCTCGTTTTTTAAAAAAATGGGAAAAAACGAGTGATGGTTCGGAATTAAGACTAGGGTTGTATCCCTTTTCTTCCCAGCTTATAAAGGAAGCGAAGACGGAATGACCACCGACTGAGATTCATGGGTAATGGAGCCATCATAAACTTTACCACTTAGGAAAGTCCTTAGCCTTTTGATAAGATCCACTCTCCGAATCCAGAAGGGAAGCCCGATATTCGCGACAGATTGCCCGTTATAAGAAGCCAGCGGGCTTAAAGTCGATTATATTTACGCCAACAAACTAAGATTTGATGGCGTCTGCCCAGGAATATTTCTAATCCGGAGATTCTTCTCTGATCTTCTTTGCTTGTCGCACGTAAATTCCATAATTGCTAACTGCTTTTTCATGCTTGTTAGGTAGGAAGAAGAGCATACGCCAGAGAAATTTATCTATCGGCATCGTTAAACTCTGATACAATTTTTCTTTAGTGATAGATTCGACGTTGCTCTTATAACGAAACGTAAACGTTTGTTGATTCGAATCAACTTTTTGAATTTGGCCGTTAAGAAAGAGTCCAAAGGCAATGTATTACTCAATGCGAAAAATGGATTCGCTTTCCGCTATATTGATCTTTTCAAAGTAGACATGAAAGCCCCTTAGGTAGCCTTTCATGAAGTAAAAAATATATTCTTCGTTGCTGTTGAATCTTTTGCGAAGTAAGAATTGGACGATGCCACTATTTTTTATGAAATGGAATACGATGGTCTTGGTCTACGATTTCGAGAGGAAATTTGGAAAGACATAAAAAGAATCACGGATTATCCAATGGCTTTGTCAGTAGAATCTAGGGAAATAAGGAAGTATATCCTACATAAATTTCCATATAAAAATTTATCTTCGATAGAGACAGATCATATCCTTATCATCGCAGTTGCACATCAACGTCGAGAAACATATTGGACGGTAATGAAACAGATCGGTTCTACCAGGAGCATTGCAGAGTTACTTCATTCGTACGGGATAACCGCTGAAAGAATATAATTCGGAAGCCCACTTGAAGAAAAGATCGCACCTGTTGTTGTCACTTGCCTCATTTGCTCCGACTGGCATTGACCATGAGATGTATGTCATATAAGTTGTTGGGAAGCCATCCTATCTTAGGGTGGATTTTCCATGTAACCGCACTCCTTGCGCAAAGTAGAGTGCCTTCTTTAACCCAAAGAACCTAAATCCAAGATTTTCGATGTGTTCTATTCCACCAAACAAGAGGGGGAAGGATCTGTCATAGGTCTCTTAATCGTTAAACAAATCGCAGACAAACAAAATGGATTCATTTGGGTGAAGAGTGTGCCAGGAAGGACGGTGTTTATGGTAAAGTTGTCAATATAAAATTGGAAAGAAGTACAGATTTTTTTGGTTGTGATATCATTTCTTTATAATATAAAAAAGCCTTGCCCAATACTTCAATTGAAATGCAAATACACTGATGTCCTGGCGGTATTTTTTACTCTTTTTTTGCATACTAATCATCAAATGCCAGGATACGGGAAGCAACCACCAAAATAAACCTATCCCCATCGTTCAAAAAGGTATACTCGATCTGCGAACTTGGGATCTACAAAATGACGGGTATGTTCCTTTAAATGGTAATTGGCAGTTCTATTGGAAAGAATTTGTTGAGCCCGCATCTTTTTCCTCTCCAAAAGTACAATTGGAACCTACATTCATACAAGTGCCTGGTATCTGGAATGGTCATTTGGTAGGGGCTGATAATGGTATTGATGCTGCAAATGAAGGCTCACCGGTCGGTGGTAAAGGTTATGCGACATATCGATTGCAAATTCGCATGCCTACTTCTATTACCTCAAATTCTTCACATGTAGCATTAAAAATAATGGCACAAAACTCTTCTTACCGACTGTACGTCAATGGCGATTTGTATTCTGAAATTGGTAAGGTTTCAGCTCAGGAAAATGAAAGTATTCCTGCTTTTTATACTCAGGTAATTCCTATACTGAAGACATCAAATTCTTATGATATAGTATTCCATATTTCTAACTACGATCAGGCGAAAGGAGGATTATGGAATAAAATATTTTTTGGAGAAGAAAAAAAATTAACTCAAATTCGAAATAATAATCTATTTCTCGATTTGTTTTTATTCGGAGCGTTGACTCTAATGGGTTTTTATCACTTGGGATTGTATAACTTAAGAAGAAAAGATGCATCCACATTATATTTTGGAATTTTTTGCCTGCTAATGGCCATCAGAGTCGTTATGACGGGCGAGAAATTTTTATATACATTGTTTCCAAATATCCCCTTATCCATTGATCTTCAAATCGACTATATTTCTGTTTATATGGGAGGACCTATTTTACTTCACTTTGTTCATTTAGTCTTGCCCAATGGCTTACCCAACCAGATCAGAAAGGGATTATATAGCATTTCAGGATTCTTTACATTGATGCTTTTTGTATTACCTTCATATTATTTTTCAATGACCTTGCCTATAGTAGAAATAATTCTATTAATTATAATATTCGCAATAATATACATCATGGTGGATTCCATCCTTAAAAAAATTGAAGGAGCTAAATCTTTTTTTATTGGATTTAGCGTCTTCGCATCGATCGCCATAAATGATGTTTTACATGATAATTATTTCATCCAAACAGGTTACTATGCTCCTTATGGGTTTTTAATTTTCATATTTTCTCAATCCTTTGTTTTATCGAAACGATTTGCAAATTCAATGAATCAGGTCGAAGATCTCTCACAAAATTTGGAAAAGAAAGTAGAACAACGCACAGAAGAGTTGCAAGAATCAAAAAAGGAAATCGAATCATTAAACTCTTTTCTTCGGCACATCAATTCTTTCTCAGACTTGGATACGATTTTTATAGAAATATCAAAGTATATTCATTCAAAATATGGAATTAATGGAACCTTATTATTTTTACCAGATGAAAATCATGAATTTCTGTATCCTTTTAAAGCCTTTAGTTATATTAAACTATCGGATGATAAAAATGACTATCTATTGAATCAAAAATTTCCAATGAAAGAAAGAGAGGGAGGCATGTTATATAAAACGTTTCAAAGACGGAAACCAATCTATTTAAGTCACCTAAGGAAATTTGAGTATGAAATTGATAAGGACTTTGTCGAAACTCTTTCTATAAAATCAGTGTTGTATGTACCTCTTTTGATCCAGAATGAATGTGTAGGTATTTATAGTTTTTCTAATCTGTCTGAACCGATGAAATTGAATCGTAATGAAATATTTTCGATCTCCAATTTATGTATCCAGATTGCAGGATCAGTCAATACAAATCATCTTCTCAAACAGGTAGCACGAGCTAAAAAGGTAGCAGAAAAACAAAAAAACGAGATAGAGATGCTGAATGAGTTTTCCAAAAAAATAAACGAGAACTTTAATTTAGATGAAATTCTCGATTTAGTCGGAGAATACATTACTAAGAATTTTAACATCAGCCACTATCTACTCTGGAGGTTGACAGAAAATGAAAAAGAATTGTATCCATACAAAGGAACTTTTTCTGAAAAGATTCCTAGAGAAAATATCAAAATATTCTTAGATTTAAAAATTCCAACACAGGAAGACCATGGAATTCATGCTATGGTTTGCAAAAACAAAAGAAATGTCTTTTTAAGAGGAATGAAACGCAATCGGAAATCGGAATCTAAGACAGAAAATTATATACAAAAACTATTAGATTTTGAATCAATTTTGATCGTTCCTCTTGTCATTCAGAACAAAGTAATCGGTACCATGGATTTTTCGGATTACTCCGAAAAAATGGTTCTTACAAAAGAAGATATCGGGAAAATTTCAATTTTTTGTGAGCAGATAGCGGGTGTTATTCATGCTTCGATTTTGTTTCAAAAAATTGAAAAAGCAAAAAAAGAAACAGAAAGTTTGAACCTGTTGGTAAAGAGTCTGAATGATAAATTAGATTTAGATTTGATTATGGAAAAAGTTTCAAACTATGTGAGTGATAATTATGCAATCCAAAATATAGGATTGTACACAGTAGATCCGGATCATAAAAACATTTCTTTATTCTCTTCTACATTTCCAGACTATGTAACAGATATAGAGAAAAAAATAATCTTTGACACAAAAATCCCCATCCAAGTAGAACTAGGAGCCCATGCCTTTACATATAAAACAAAAAAGTATTTCTTTATTGCCAATGCCCAATCCAAACGAGTATTAAAATCTGCATCTCCTGAAGAATTGTATGTGATTCACAAATTTAATATCAATTCATTTATGCTTATGCCCTTGTTATTAAATAATGAGGTGATCGGTATTTTAGATTTTTCAAATTATTCTAGTCAATTGAAACTCACAAAGGAAGATATTTCGAAAATATCAATTCTAGTTGAGCAACTGGCTGGCATCATTCATGGATCAAATCTTTTTAAACAAGTTCAGAAAGAAAAAGAGAAAGCAATTCATGCTAGGGAAGAGACCGAACGAGCACTTGCCGACCTCAAAGCATCGCAAGACCAACTTATTGAATCAGAAAAGTTGGCTGCCCTTGGGCAACTTGTCGCAGGTATTGCACATGAGATCAACACACCCATCGGTGCCATCAAAGCAACTGCTTCAAATCTTAAGGACTCTCTCGCCGATATATTGCGAGATTCACCCAAGCTCATAAGGGTTCTTGATGAAGCACTGATTGCCCTTGCAGAAGAATTGATCCTTACTTCTGAACCCGAATCGAGCTTATCAGCCAAAGAATTGAGGATTAGAAAAAAAGATCTCATAATCAAATTGAAAAATTTGTCTGTTTCTGACGCGGATGAAATCGCTGATCTCTTAGCTAACCTTGGCATATCAGAAATCAATGAAAGATATTTACCACTTTGGCGGCATCATAAAGTCGATGAAATCATCAGATTTATCGCTTCCTTTACGGGCCTAAAAGCAAAATCTGATAATATCAATATAGCCGTGGAAAAAACGGTCAAAATCATTTATGCTCTCAAGGCATATACAAATAAAGACAATGGCGGCACCAAACGTGAAATAAATCTTCATGAGGGTATAGAAACTGTACTTACAATCTATCACAACTATCTAAAACAAGGTATTGAAGTAGTTCGCGAGTTTGGTGATCTTCCTAAAGTATTATGTTTTGAGTCTGACATTAATCAAATTTGGACAAATCTAACATTTAATGCTATTCAAGCAATGGGAGGAAAAGGTAAGCTAACGATACGTAGTTGGAAAGAGTCGGAGAAAGACAACCAACCAGCTCAGATTCGTATTCAGTTCGAAGACTCCGGTACTGGCATCCCCAAACCAGTTCAATCCAAGATTTTCGATGCCTTCTATACCACTAAACGAGAGGGGGAGGGATCAGGTATGGGACTTTTCATAGTAAAACAAATTGTTGATAAACATAGTGGATCGATTAAGGTCGAAAGTGACCCAGGAAAAACTCTATTTACTGTTAGTTTGCCTGTGGGTGAATAAACAGATAATATTTTCAATTTTACGTTTTATACTATCATCATAAAGCAAAAGGAGTTTGGCTCTAAGCTAAGTTGGCCTGCACATGTAATCTGATTGAAAATACGGTTCGACTTGGCTCAGACTCTAAGGAAATCGTTCCTTTGTGCTTTTCAATATTTAGTTGAACTGTATGGAGTCCTAGCCCTGAACCTTCTCCCCTACCTTTCGTCCTAAAAAATAACTTGAAGATTTTGGTTTGTAATTCCTTTGAACAAGAAAAACGCAAAAGTAAATATGGTAATGGTATCTAAATAGAAAATCTTGCGACCCACATCCTTTCCAAATGCAAGGAAAATTAAGAGAGGAAAGAAAGTCCTGAGATGAAAACCAAATAGATTATATGTACTTAATGAACCTGTAATCAGAGCGCTCAGAAGAGGGATAGCGATAAAACTAGAATAAGCTAATTTTCCAATGACAGGCTTTAAAAGGATCGATACGTTAAGAGCTAACGCAAATAAAATAATGGTATTTAAACAAATTAAAAATAGAAGCTCTCCCGGTTTGGTATGGCAGATAACATATATAAAGTAGTCTACCTAGCTGGAGTGCAATGGATTCTTTTTCTCTCAACAAAATTTGTAGATAGTAAATGGCAAGCGGTACATAAACGAAAAGTAAGCAGATGCAAATATATATACACCAGATATTTAAGGCTATGAATACAATTTAGCTATTTGCACAGAAATGATCAGGAAGTGTATGGAATCAATACTTTGAAAATGGTTTTTCCTGGGATCGATTCAAGTTCGATCAGGCCATTATGCTTTTCGATGATTTGCTTTGTTATATGTAGCCCAAGTCCCGTACCTTCCCCGATAGGTTTTGTTGTAAAAAAAGGATCGAAGATTTTTGACTGGTATTCTATTGGGATTCCTTTCCCGGAATCTTGAATGGCGACGTAGGCATATTCCTTTTCCTCTTTTGTGGTTTTCCCGATTTGGATGTGCAGAGTGCCATTACCACCCATAGCCTGGATGGCATTTTGGATGAGATTGGTCCAGACTTGATTCAGCTCATCTGGATAACATAGTATCGGTGGAATCTCCTCAAATTCGGTAGTCAGATCGATTCCCTTTTTGAGAATCCCTGCAAGGATTGTAATTACTGTTTCCATGCTCTCCACGAGAGACATTTCTATCTTTGCTTGATTGGGATCAAAATGGGTAAATGCCTTCAGCGAGGATACAATTTTCCCTGCTCTTCCAGATGCGAGTTGAATCGTTCGTCCATGCAGTAGCAACCTTACAAATTTCTCAGAAAAGACAAAAATGATCTCTGCATTTTGCATTTGAAATCGCTTAATCGTTTCTTCGGTAAGATCCAAGAGTCCAATACCAATAAAAAAATCTGCTTTTTCCTCTGGATTGCTGATGGAGTGAGCTTCAAATTTTGAGATCAAATTTCGTTTGAGGGTCCTTTCTTCTTTCGTTGAAAAATTGGTTTTATTCTGTAAGGCGGCATCTACAAAATAGAGAAAAAAATCTAATCCTTCACCGTGCAAAAACTGACTCCACTCTGGAATTTTGCGCGCCAGAGAGGGTAGTTTCTCTTCAAGATAAGCGGCAGAAGCTCGAATCGCGCTCAAGGGAGAATTGATTTCATGGGCCACACCTGCAACCATAATGCCAAGAGAAGACATCTTTTCCGATTGAACTAACTGGTATTGGGCGGCCTTCAGGTTATCTTCTGCTGAATTGATTTCGTTAGTTGTCTTCTGCGAGAGGAAAAGAGATTGAAATAGGACAAACATAAGGAGTCCGTAGGGCAAAAGAAAGGGTTGGTTCACGTTCAGAAGAGTGGTTGAAATATCATAGGTGGCAAGCGCAATTAGAAGGCAGAGCGAACCTAAGATCAAACCTCGCCCGTCTATCTTTTCTTGAAATACACGAATCAAAATATAAAAGATCAATATAATAATACCGAATAGCAAATACAATGCTAAATCATTGTAATAAGTTAAAATGTATAGATCGCCAAAACAAGAGCAGTAAATGGGAAATGCAAAAAGAGCAAGCAGAAGATACCAAACGTATTTGGAAAACTGCTTACGAGTAAGACTGTTTAAGTAGAGTAATCCCGCAAGTGGGCCAACATACAGAGTGAAGTATTCGATTCGAAAGATCAATTCATCCATACCTTCTGGAAGTAGCATGTTGATGATCCGATCGCCCGATACGATCATACGGAGAGCCATGAGGGCACAAAAAAGGAAAAAGTATAACGAACTTATAAGCCTGCGACGGGTGAAGTAGGAACCTAGCTGGAACAAACCTAAGATCAAAAGGCCTCCGATGATGAAGGAATCCTTGGTTAAACTTGCATTTCGTTCCTCGTTAAAAGATTGCTCCGTTCCCAATTGAGGAGTTCGTTTTAATCCACCTGACGAATGTTTTTCGTTCTTAACAATAAAAGCTAATCGTGTAGGTTCTGACGAATTTGGTTGAAAAGTGATTGTTGTTAATTTGTGTTTTCTAAATAATTTTTGTTCACTCGAATGGATGTCTCCATAAGAGTCGATCCATTGTCTATTTTGATATACTTCCAAATTGGTAAAGATGGTATGAAGATTGAGAGTCAAAGTATTACAGTTTTTCGGAGGTATAATAGAGAGAAAGTAGGTGCCAACTCCAGTGCCAATTCTTTCTCCTTGCTTCGGCGGGTTGTAAATATTCCAATTCTTTGATTCAGGAAGAGAGATTCGAATCGTTTTGTTGTTTGGTTCCAAAATCATTTCACCAGGCTGGAATAACCAATCACCTTTCAAGTCAATTCTTGGCTGACTTGATAGATCCCAATTAGAAAGATCTATGTTTCCATCTTTTACCAAAAGAGAATTTTGGGTATGTTTTTGACAGGAAAAAGTTAAAATGAGAAGTAAAAGAAGCTTAAAAATGGATGTAAGCATGTAGATTAAATCTCTCGAGCCAATCCCACTTCGTAAATGCTTGTCTGTTCTGTTCTACCCCTAACTTCGATTTTATCTAATTCCTTGAGCCGAAATCGCTCTGAACTGGTTAGCGCATCTTTGGTGGAACCAGAAATCAACAAATTCGTTCTGAAATCTTTTGTTAAAGCTTCTATTCTTGCCGCTACATTCACTGTGTCACCGATAACAGTCGTTTGGAATCGATTTCGCTCGCCAATCGTGCCTAAAATCATTTTTCCAGTATTTATACCGATTCCTATGCCGAGGGCCACATTCCCCGATTCCATTCTTTCTCGGTTATAAACTTTTAATACCGTTAGCATGTCTAAGGCGGCATTTAATGCGTCGTCCGCGGACGGAAATAATGCCATGATGGAATCTCCAATATAGCTATCTATAAAACCTTGATGTAGACTGATTACGGGAGACATATGACTCAGATAATCATTGAGAAAGGAAAAGATATACTCCGTTTCAATCATTTCACAAAGAGTAGTAAATGATCGTATGTCTGAAAACATCACAGTCATTGTTTTTTCAATCGAAGTACCGAGCTTAACATTTGCATAATCTGACTTGCTAACACCTAACTGCTCTAGGAATTGAATCGGAACAAACTTATAAAATGTCTCTGCATTTGCTCGGAGACTTTCTGTTTGTTTTTTAATTTCTGCATCCTGGTCATAACGTCGTAGTGCCTCCTGGATCGTAAGATTGAGATCAGAGGCTTCCCATGGCTTAGAAATATATCTGTAGAGTCCGGCATTGTTCACTGCGTTTCCCACTGCCTCAGCGTTAGCTTGACCCGTTAGTAAAATTTTTAAGGTATTCGGTCGGTAACTATGGAGCTTGATCAACAATTCGTCGCCCTTGATCCCTGGCATAATTTGATCGGAGATGATGACTGGTAATTCTCCATTGGCTTTGTCAAAGCTTTCTAGAAATTCTAGCGCGTCCTCTCCACTTTCTGCAACCTCAATGATATACTTGTCACCAAAGGCACGCTTGAGTTGGTCTTTTAAGCTAGCAATTACCGTTTCTTCATCATCAACACAGAGGATAGTAGGTTTTCGAGTCTTGCTACTACTCATTTTAACCCTGCTTTGATCGTATCGATGAGATCCTTCTCGTCCCAAGGTTTGGAGAGGCAGGCCAAAAGATTGGCGTCTACTTTAACGCGTGATATAGCATTGTCCTCAGCCTGACCGGTCAATAGAATCTTTACAATCCCAGGAAATTTCTCATGAACATTTATCAAGAACTCATCGCCTTTAGTGCCAGGCATGAGCCAGTCAGAAAGAATCAATAAAACATTGATTCCCCCATCACTCATTTCTTCGATGAGCTCCATTGCTTCTTCTGCGCTTTCTGCAAATTCAAGCTGGTATGTGTTTTGAAAATGTTTCTTCAATTGGTCTTTAAGGCTATTGAGAACCATTTTTTCATCATCGACACAAAGTATGGCTTTTTTTCCGCTCATTTAGGCACTCTTCCTTTCGATCAGGGATCACTTATGGATTTTGAATTGACTATTTTAGATAAGCACCTATGCTCATGCTGTCTTCCGTAAAGGATACCAAAATTCTCTTTCTTTGTGAAAAATGGCAATCGTTTTTCTTCCTTTACCTGGGTGGAGGCTACTTTCACTAGATTTTTTTGGTTAAACGATTGTTACCTTTTATTGAAATTCGTGTTAGTTGGAAAATACTTGTGTTGTATAAAAAATTGCATTGATAGGGTAAAACCATTGTTGTTTAGTCGTTACTTTTATTTTTTATTTATTTGTATGTTTCTATGCCCTGCCTTTATGTCCTGCCATAATGATGCTAACAAGGCGAAACCACCTATTGTTGAAGCGGGTGCTATCGACTTAACTTCTTGGGATTTCGCAAAAAATAGTCTCGTTTCTCTCGATGGAGATTGGGAGTTTTACTGGTCTGAATTCATAGAACCCTGTTCGCAGAACGAAAAAAAAGTCAGTCTAGCTTCATGCAAAGAAAAGCATATTCCGAAATTCCAAAGGATTCCATCTGAGTGGCAAGATCTTGGTTACGATTCGTTTGGATACGGATCCTATCGATTAAGGCTGAAACTGCCAGCCTGTCATCCTGAACTTGCGTTCGATACGATTTCACCCGGCACAGCATCAAAACTTTTTGTTGATGGTAAAGTCGTATCTCAGAAAGGCCAACTAGGCAGTGAAGAAGCAAGTCATATGCCGTTCTGGACGAGAGAAGAAATTCCTTTGGAAAAATTTATGCCATCATCAGAATGTGCATCGCAGCAAGAGCAAACACCCGATAGGTTGAGTGTGGAGCATGAAATCGTATTTCATATCTCAAACTATTTTCTTTACCGGGCAGGCTTATGGTCGCCCTTGATATTGAGGACTCGATCGGCCTTAGCTTCCGAAAATAAAAATCGATATACACTTGATATCTTTATCTTCGCGGGTCTTCTTGTTATGGGGTTATACAATCTCGGTGTTTATTTTAATCGACGAAAGGATCGATCGGCTTTATTTTACGGATGTTTGTCTCTGTTGTTTGGCTTACGATCAATTTGCATTTATGACAGAAATATTTTAAATTTTTTGCCCTCATTGCCATTCCTTCTGATGCACCGGTATGAGATTTTTGCTTTCTATTTTGGTATTGCCTTGTTCCTTTTGTTCGTAAAAAGTCTTTATGAAGAAGAATTCAATGCACTGTTGACCAGAGTCCTTCTATACTTTGTATTTTTCGCCAGTGCCATCGCTCTAACCTGTCCTCCTAGGATTTACTTTGCAATTTTGCCCTTTGTACAGCTAACTACTGTTGTTGCCATCTTGCTTGTGATCTATTCTCTTGCAAAGGCGGCATTTAATAAGAGGCTTGGCGCAAGATTGTTTCTACTTGGCTTTTTCTTATTTGCGCTAACTGTTGTAAATGATATGTTGGTTGCTTCCGGAATCTACTACTTTCCTTCTCTTGCAAATGTTGGCTTTTTTTTGTTGATTTTTGTGCAGGCAGAAATTCTTTCTCGGAGATTTGCCATAGGGTTTACCGAGGCAGAAAAACTTACGGAGAATCTGTCCCTTATGTCGGCCAATCTTGAGCAAATGGTGGCGGATAAGACAAAAGAAGTCGAAGAGCTTAATGAGTTTGCACTTCTCATCAATTCGAAAAAAGATTTAGAAGAAATCTTTCAAGAAATTACTCGGTATCTTTACACTAAATATAGATTAGTCGGGAGTTGGCTGTTCTTGCCTACAGAAAATCAAGAACTCTTGGTGGCTTCAAAGGCATTTAGCTTTAGTAATCTTTCGAAAGACCGTGCAGATTTTCTAATGAAAATGGAGATCCCTATTTCCGATGCAGGCGGATTTCTTGCCAAAACTTTTCTAAGACGAAAGCCGATTTATATCAAAAGATTTCCCAAGTTTGCTTTCGAGATCGATCAATTGATGGCTACAAAAATTGGTTTCAAATCTTTTCTCTCCATACCACTTGTTAGAAATGAATCGAGCATCGGTATTTTTGCGTTCACTAATTTTCAATTACCGATGAATTTGAAACCTCGAGACATTCAAAATATCAATAGTCTTTGCTCTCAGATCGCAGGAGCCATCGATACGACACACTTACTCGAGCAAGTTGAGGCATCGAAACACAAGCTTGAATCTCAACATTCTGAGTCCGACTCTCTCAATCAACTTTTTCGAAGTTTAAATGAGAATTTAGAGTTAAAGAACATCACAGAAAAAATTCTGACATATATACGTGCGAATTTTGAAATTCAGCATATCGCAATTATGCGATTTAATCGAGATAAGACAGTCGCCACCATTGCCGAGGCAATTTTCCCAGAAGCGAAGGAATTAGAAAAAATACTCCGTTTCCAAATTCCTCTTCAAGAAACTCAGGGTGCACATTCTTTTGTACTAAAGTTTAAAAGATATTTTTATACAACGGATGCAGAAAGAAAAGGAATGCTTTCTCGAGCGACGGAAGAGGAACAGTATATTATTAAATGCTATAGAATCAAAACCTTCCTGATCATTCCTCTCATATTAAACAATGAAATGATCGGTACTATAGATCTTTCAAATTCTGACCAAAGGATGCAACTAACAAAAAAGGATATTGAAAAACTAACAGTTCTTGGCGAGCAATTATCAGGTATTATTTATGGATCTCTTCTGTTTGGTGAGGTTCAAAAGTCTAAATTGCAGGCAGATCTTGCAAAAATCAATGCGGAGAGCCAAAAGAGAGATCTGGAGAGATTGAACGAATTGATCAAGAGTTTGAATGAAAACTTAAATTTAAAATTGATCATGAAGAAAGTACACACTTATATACGAGAAAATTTTAAGATTGAATACTATGGACTCGGAATTGTCGACGAGAAACAAGATAGAGTTACTTCCGTTGACACCCATGCCCCCGATTTTTTAAGTTCCGAGGACAGACTTAAAGTAAATCATTTTTCTACCTCGATTCATGATCCTGCAGGTGCGCATGCTTTTGCATTTCGTTCAAAAAAACCTCTTTTCAGTAAAAAAGTAAATAAATCATATATTTCAAACGATGAGCGGGAAATGGCGGAGCTTTGCAAATTCGATTCGGTTGTGATCCTTCCACTCATACTCCAAAATGAACCAATCGGATTTCTGGATTTATACAATGTAGGGAAAATTTCTCTTACGCGAGAAGATATAACAAAGCTTTCGATTTTGAGTGAGCACCTAGCGGGAATTATATATGAAACAAATCTCCTAAGTCAACTTCAAATTGAGAAAGACATAGCCATCGCCTCACATCAAGAAACGGAACGAGTGCTTCTCAATCTTAAGACATCTCAGGATCAGCTTGTACAATCTGAAAAAATGGCCGCCTTGGGACAGTTAGTGGCAGGTATTGCCCACGAGATCAATACTCCGATCGGAGCCATTAAGGCGACAGCAACAAATCTTAAGGATTCACTTGTTGATTTTCTTGATTACGCTCCTGGGCTGATTAAATCGCTTGATAATGATGTAATAGATCTTGCGGAAGAATTAATTGTGAAATCAGCAAAAGATGATTCGTTATCAGTTAAAGAAGAACGGAAAATCAGAAACTCGCTGACTTCTTTGCTCGAAAGCGAAAATATTTCACATGCGGATGACATTGCCGATCTTCTTGTGGGGCTAGGTGAAAAGGAGATTAATCCCAAATTTACACCTTTGTGGATTCATGAAAATACGCCCGAAATTATTAAATTCATTCAGGACCTAAGTGGATTGAAATCTAAGTCAGATAACATAGGAAAGGCGGTTGAAAAGACAGTCAAAATTATTTACGCTTTAAAAAACTATACGAAAAAAGATGATTCCGGGATCATGCAAAAGGCAGATCTACACGAGGGTATCGAAACTGTTTTAACTATCTATCACAATAACCTGAAGCAAGGGGTGGAAGTCATTCGAGAATTTCAAGAGATTCCATCTGTGCTCTGTTTTGCGTCCGATTTGAATCAACTCTGGACAAATTTGGTATTTAACGCGATCCAGGCTATGAATGGTAAGGGCAGACTCCTCATTCGGACCTGCTTGGGAGAAAATGAGATGGTTGAAGTGAGTTTTGAGGACTCTGGCGTTGGTATTCCTTCGGAAGTTTTACCGAAGATCTATGAAGCTTTTTACACGACGAAACCTGAAGGCGAAGGATCCGGCATGGGTCTATTTATCTGTAAACAAATCGTAGATAAACACAACGGAAAGATTGGAGTGGAAAGCGAACCAGGAAGAACAAGGTTTACTGTTAGCCTGCCGATCCGAGGAATTGAAAAATAAGTCTATGTCAAAAAATATGATACTCTGTGTTGATGATGACGTGACCATATTGAATGCCTTAAAAGATATGCTCACGAAGAACTTGGGAGGAACACATTCAATAGAAATAGCCGAAACGGGACAAGAAGCCTTGGATATCTGTCAGGAGTTGAAGGAGTTGGGCAAAGAGTTTTGCCTTGTGATCTCGGATTTCATCATGCCATCCATGAAGGGAGATGAGTTATTGGTTAATATCCATGCTATTAGTCCCGATGCTGTTAAAATCATGCTGACGGGGCAAAGTAGTGTAGAAGGCGTAAAACGAGCGATCAATGAAGCAAATCTTTATCGATTTATGGAAAAGCCCTTTGATAATTCTGATATGATGTTAACTGTCCGCTCTGCAATACAATCATATGAACAAAGTCGCGAATTAGAATTAAGAAATCGCGAGCTTGAAGAGATCAACAATCACTTGGAACAATTAGTTCAAGAGAGAACTTCCGAGCTCAATCAATCTTTAAAGATCATACGAAAAGACTTACAATTGGCAAAAAAAATACAAAAAAGTATTTTGACGGTTAATCCGGAACTTCAGAAAATTTTGAACATTCAGTCCGCGTATATTCCGATGGCTGAAGTGGGAGGAGATTATTTTGATATCTGCCAAATCGGCGAATCCATTTATCGGTTTTTCTTGGCAGACGCCACTGGACACGGAGTCCAAGCTGCGATGGTGACGATGGCAATCAAAGGTATTTTTGACAATGTCAAGACAGTTATTTCAGATCCGGCGCTCGTGATGCAGTCCTTCAATAATGAATACATTGAAAAATATAGATCATTAAATACCTATTTGACCGCAATCGTAATAGATTTGGATGTGAAGGAGAAGTCTATTTCATACGCATCCGCTGGACATCCCTCGGCTGTACTTTTAAGACAAGATGGGATGCACGTGTTAGGTCATACAGGAAAGATGATTGGAATTTTAAAAGATGCGAAATTTAGTTCAGCAAAATTTGAATTTCATATGGGAGAAAAGTTAGTATTTTATACCGATGGAATCTTTGAGCAGTTTAATGAAAAACGCGAGGAATATGGAGAGGAAAGACTGCATTCCCTGTTCTCCCAACATTTGCATCTGACTCTAGCTGAATTAATCCAATGTTGTTTGAACGATCTCGATCAATTCTTAGATGGTTTAGAGAAACAAGATGATCTTACAATGTTAGGAGTTGCATTTCACTAATTTTATTTATCTAAACATGACCTATCAGGAGTTTAGTCATTTCACCACTTCTTGTTGGAACGGATTCTGCGGAATTCTTTTACCTTTTTATCCCCTTTGATAGAATCTACGAAATAATTCGGCATTGTTTGCGTATGGATGGCTCAAATCTAACAAAATTACTAGCTAAACTGCATTGAATAAACAAGATAAAAAAGCAAAATAAACCATGAAAGTTTCCTTTCCCACCGATTTAAAATCGATTGAAGAACGAATCCGTTCCATTGATCCCGAGCTTTATGGAAAATCCAGAAATTATATCGATGGAGCTGTAACACTACTTTCTCCTTATATCTCGCGTGGATTTATCTCCACAAAACAAATATTTGATGCAGTATTGAGCCAAGGAAAAAAGCCGTATCTCGTCTCCAAGTTTGTTCAGGAATTGGCTTGGAGAGATTACTTTCAACAAGTATGGAAAACAAAAGGGGACAACCTCGCATTTGATTTGAAACAGCCACAACCATTAGTTCGCCATCACCAGCTTCCAAAAGCTGTTTTGAAAGAATCATTGGCAACAGGCATCAAAGGACTGGACCGTGAGCTTGCAGACTTTTATGAAAACGGATACTTACATAACCATGTTCGTATGTATATTTCGTCAATTGTTTGTAATGTGGGAGGAGCACATTGGAAAATGCCATCCCAATGGATGTATTACCATTTGTTAGATGCCGATTTTGCGAGTAATACCTGCAGTTGGCAATGGGTGGCAGGCGCTTTCAGTTCCAAAAAATACATAGCGAACCAAGAAAACATCAATCGGTATTTAAAAACCGAAGAGACTGGTACCTATCTCGATCAGACGTATGAAGAGATTGCGAAGTATATTTCCATTCCTAAACCCTTAGAGGAACTCATAATCTGGAACTTGGACCTGGCATTCCAGAATACTAAAAATTGGTTCTATGAAAAAGTTAAACATGCTCCATTAAGAGACATCAAAACTCAATTTACAGATAAAGCGAGTGAGCTGGATGTGGATCCCAATCTCCCGACCTTAATTTATGATTTTTATAATGTAGATCCCAATTGGCATAAGGGAGAGGAAATGAATCGCATTTTTCTCATGAGACCTTCTTTTTACAAGGAGTACCCTGTTTCACCCAAGACCTTGGATTTTATTTTTGCCTTAACTCATCACATATCGGAGATAAAATTCTTTTGGGGAGAATGGGAGGAAATATACAAGTCGGTGAAGGAATGGAAAGAGTCATTTTATTGGAAGGAGCATCCCACAAACAAAGGGTTTATGGGTAAAGAAGAGCCAAGAGATTGGATGTTTCCTGAAGTCCAGGGATACTTTCCTTCGTTCTTTAACTATTGGAAAAAATGTGAAACGTATTGGTCGCGAGAGGATGACAGGTTACAGCCAACGCTACCTGCCATTTAACAGATAACGAAAATCTTCAGATAGGAATTTCGAGAATAAATTTTGTACCATTTGAAAAATCGAATTTGTAGATGGCTTGCATTTGTTCAGAAAGCATTAAAATTAACTTTAGCCCAAAGTTTTTTTTAGAGCTAGATACAAATTCTGGAACAAAACCATTCCCAGAATCTTGAATCTCTAAGACGAGGAAGGAATCGTTTGCGAACATCTTTACGCTTAAAAAATTTTCCTGATTTTCTTTAAAGGCATACTTGATTGCATTTGAGAGGACTTCGTTTACGATGATGCATAAAGGAAATACCAGTTCTGATTTCAAACTAAAATCATCTAGTTCTAATTCGAGTCTAAGATCTTTAGGTAGCACGCTCACCTTTAAGATATTTTCAATCAATTCGCTAAAATATTCACGAACATTCACATTTGAAAAATTTTCCGTTCTATACAATCGATCATAAAGCATCCCCATCCCTTCGACCTGATTGATTGTCTGTTGTAAAATCGAAGTAACCTTTTCATCGTTAATGGAATTACTTTTTATCTGAAGTAGACCGTTAATCGATTGCATATTATTTTTGATGCGATGATGAACTTCTTCGAGTAATATTTCCTTCTCGTTTAGTAGTTCTTTAATTTTGATTTCAGCTAATTTCCTTTCGGTTATATCCAAATAGGTCCCTGTCATGTGAATCAACTGATCATGTTCATCGAATTGCATTTCGCCCTGCGCATAAATATACCTTATTTCACCATTTGGGCGAATAATTCGAACATCTAATGGGTATTGTTTTTTATCCTTAACTGCTTTTTCTGTCATCTCTTTCACATAATCGATATCATCTGGATGATAGAATTGGATGGACATTTCTAAAGTATTGTCGAAGTTTTCTCTTGCAATTCCAAAGATCTCAAAAACTTCATCGGACCAATTTACAATTCCTTCTTTGACATCCCAATCCCAGCTTCCTACATGGCTGATTCTCTGTGCTTCCTTGAGCTTTCTTTCATTTTTTATTATTTTTTCTTCAATTTCTTTTTTCTCTGTAATATCATGATTGATACTTACCGCGCCAATATGATTTCCATTTCGATCATATAACTTTGCCACCGAACCATAGATATTTAATTTTTTACCTTGTTTTGTGTAATGGATTACTTCACCAATCCATCTGTTATTTTTATCATACTGAATCCTTACATCATCCAGATGGCCTTCGTAAAAAACGGCTCTTAATATTTCAGTTGTTGTCTTGCCTATCGCTTCCTCTGCTTTGAATCCATAGATTCTCTCGGCACCTCGATTCCAGCTAGTGATCACAAAATTCAGGTCCGTACTTATGACCGCATCGATCAAATTTTCTAATAAATTTGCCAAAAAAATATTATTTTCTTCAGCAATTTTATTTTCTGTGACATCTTGCATAACGCCAAACATTTGGTCCGTGACTCCGGCTTCATTTGACCTAGATTCACCTAATGTGGATAATATGGTTCGCACGGAACCGTCTTTTTTGATGATACGAAATTCCTTCTGCTGGTGTGATTTGTTTGCTGTATCAAAAATGACATTGATTACTAAAGATAAATCTTCTGGATGTACACTTTGTTTTAAAATTTCCTCAGGCGAAAGTTTCGTATCGCTAGGGAAGCCAAAGATTCTATAAAGTTCAAGAGACCAATCTATATAACCAGTAGCAAGATTCCATTTCCAGTGGCCTAATTTCGCCACTTGCTGCGATAATTGGAGATTGGTTTCTTTTTCTTGTAGCTTTCGGTTGCTATCGTATAATTTCAGTGCCATTTTAATCGATGCCAAGAGGACAGTGTTTCCCGAATTCTTAACTATGTAGCCGTAAGATGTGATATTTTCGGTAAGCTCAACGATTTCTCTTTCTAAATGAGAAGAAAGAAAAACCAATGGTTTCTCAAAGTCTTTCAGTATGATTCTTGCGGCTTCTGTCCCTTTCATCCGATTTTTACCGAGGTCAATGTCCATTAAAATAAGGCCGATATTATGTTTGCCTTCTCTAATGATTGTTATAGCTTCCTCTCCAGAAGTTACATGTATCACAACAAATCCCTCACTTTTAAGAAAAGTCATTTTCGCAATGCCAATGAGGACGTCATCTTCGACGATTAGAATGGTGGTTTGAGAGGGTGCCATTTCGTAGACTCACAAAATACACATATTCTTTGTTTATGCAAAACTTATTTATCTAGAATTCCAGATTTTGAGGATCGATTTCGAATTTCATTGTATTCTATTCTTTCCATTGCTTTAAAGGAGAAGAGGCGTATGCGAATTTTAAAAAGGAGGCAATCTTTTAAATAGAAATTCTGGAATGAGCTTAATGATTAACATGATATACCGCCAAGGCCAGTAGATGTAGACGGAATTTTTTTTGGCCAGTCCTGCTCGGATGATTTTTTCAGCCGCAACCTTGGGCTTTAAGGTCAATATGGGGAGTAAGTTATGACCCGCAGACATTTTTGTATAAACAGGTCCAAGAAGAATGGTCGTGATGCTTACATTGGACTTAGAAAGCCGATTACGTAAACCAGAAAGGTAAACGGTTAAGCCTGCCTTGGCACTTCCATAGATATAATTTAATTGCCTTCCTCTTTCTCCGGCGACAGAACTGAGAACAATAATGGAACCTTCCTTTCTGTTTTCAAAATCATTGGAAATAATATTGATGAGGGAAAGCAATCCAGAATAATTCACTTGAATGGTTCTTAGAAGTTCGTCTTGATTTTCTCTTGCGGCCTTTTGGTCTTCATAATATCCTGCGCATATAAAAACTAACGATGGTTTGGTCTCAAAAGAATCATAAAATGATATGTGGCTTTTAAAATCTGTAACATCGAGGAAGATGCTTGCTGTCTTTGATTTTCCTATTTTGTCGCATTCGTTTTTGAACTCAGCTAAAAGTTCTAAGTTTCTACCAGTCAAGTAGAGGTTAAAACCTCTTTTGGCAAGACCTAGTGCGATCTCACGGCCGATATCAGAAGTCCCACCGATAACCAATGCTTGTTTCATGTTTAGCAATCATACAGATTCGATCTCCTCCCTGGAAACAAATTTTACGTTTTAGAATCGTTAAATTTAATTTCAGAACAGCGGAGAAGAAAAGGAGGTATTTAACCGTATTTCAAATTCCAAGGAGCCTTGAAATTCGATTGTAATTATCATTGCTTTGATTTTTTTGTTAGGCAATGGAAAAATTTGGGACACCCTTCACTCCGTCTGCTACTAAACTTGTGCTCCTTGGCTCTGGTGAACTTGGAAAGGAAGTGGCTATTGAAGCCCAAAGGATGGGCATTCATCTCATCGCCATCGACAGGTATGAAAATGCGCCGGCTATGCAAATTGCTCACGAATTTCGAGTGATCGACATGCTCAATCCAGAAATTTTAGAGAAAACATTGCGAGAAATCAAGCCCGATTTCATCGTTCCTGAAATTGAGGCGATCCATACACAAACACTGGTTAAGCTAGAAACCGAAGGATTTAGGATTGTCCCGAGCGCAAAGGCAGTAAATCTAACCATGAATCGAGAAGGGATTCGCACATTTGCCAGTGAGGAGCTTGCTTTAAAAACATCGAAATACCGATTTGCAGACACACTAGATGATTTTAAAAAATCCATCGAAGCAATTGGCATTCCTTGCGTCGTAAAACCTATCATGAGTTCGTCGGGGAAAGGTCAAAGTCTCATTCGAAACCGGGATGAGATCAGTGCCGCTTGGGAATACGGTCAATCTGGGGGCAGAGCCGGTAAAGGCCGGATGATCATTGAAGAATTTATTCCTTTCGACTTCGAAATTACCTTACTAACAATTCGCCATAAACATGGTACTACGTTTTTATCTCCTATTGGCCACAAACAGATCAATGGTGATTATGTGGAATCTTGGATGCCACAACCAATGAGTGAAAAATCCTTGGAAGCGGCAAAAGAAATTGCAGAGAAGGTGACTACTGGTCTTGGCGGTTATGGTCTCTTTGGTGTAGAATTGTTTGTGAAGGGAGATGAAGTTTTTTTTAGTGAGGTATCTCCAAGGCCCCACGATACGGGGCTTGTTACCTTAGTGAGTCAAAATGTTTCTGAATTTTCCCTGCACGTGCGTGCCTTGTTAGGTCTGCCGCTTCCTACCATCCACACGCAAAAAGCTTCGGCATCCGCTGCCATTTTAATTTCGGGAGATTCAAAAGATCCAACGTACCATGGAGTCGCAGAGGCTCTGAATGATACCGATGTAGACCTGAGACTTTTTGGAAAACCAGAAGTAAATGGAAAGAGACGTATGGGCGTCGCACTGGCACTGGGCAAATCGATCGATGAGGCCAGGGAGAAGGCACGGAAAGTACGGGACAAGATTCGGCTCGGTTAAGAGAAGAACTGCCCCGATTTCTTTTCCCTATACTTTTTCTAAATACCGCAAAATCTTTTTCGCGTTTTGGTTTTCTGGGTCTATTTCTAGCGCTCTCTCGGAAAATTTTCTTGCTTCCTCATATTTTCCCGTTAAGCGGTTAAGGTCGGATAAGTTGACGAGATTGTTTATGTTATCTGGGTGTAACTGATAGACTCGTTTCGAAGCCTCAAGTGAAGACAGATACCTACCCATTTTCTTTTGTGAAAGAGATAGATAATACCACATTTCTTCCGTATCAGGATCCATTTGTAAATATTGACTTAGAATATCGACAGCTTTCGCATAATCCTTTCCTTTAAAGCTCATAAGTCCCAATAATTTATTTAACTTTTGATTGTTAGGTTCAATAGAGTGCGCTTTCATCAGAACATTTAACGCTTCATTTACCTGTCCTTCTCTATACAAACGTTTGCTCTGCTGGTATACTTCCGTAAGGTCTAAACCTTGTAAATCGTCGTCATCCCGTATTTCCAGCTCTTGTTCTTCAAACTTGGAACTGATGGGTTGCTCCTGGATGTTCTGAATTTCCTCAGAGACGGATTGAGGTTGAAAATCCAAACGTAAAAATGACAAGTCATCTGTAATTGTTCCTTGCGATTTTAAAACGTCCTCAAATTCAAAAATATTGGCATTTGTATCCTCAACGATTTTTAAAATGGCAAATTCATCTTCATTGATGGTTCGAATTTCAGCTTCTGGTGTTAGATCAATGTCATCCCGTCCATCGGATCCGAGTATGACCACATCTCCTGGCATCAGTTGGTATTTATAAACCTTAAATTTGAATTCTGATTCCTGACCAAGTTTACGTAAGAGTAACTCTTGTTCGATAAAACTGGCTTTCCCATCACGATATAAAATCGTAGCGGGATGTTCTGCGTTGAAATAAAGCATCTCACCTGATTTTTCTTCAATGAGAACGACTGTTGCTGAAATCACCATCGTTCCGTTAAAAGATTTAAAAACGGAGTCCACTTCATGATAGACATCCGTTAACCAATCTTCTGGATTCATATCTAGAACTTTTTTATTGGAAGCGGAACGAGACATGATCGCGTTAAAAACGACTCCCATTACGAGAGATCCACCAGCTCCCTGCATGGATTTACCCATGGCATCACCGTTCATCGCCAATACATAAACCTTAAAATCATCAGGTTTACCAAATTTTAGAGTTCCTGTAATGCAAATATCTCCACCGAGATCCGCAGATTTATTTTTGAACTCAAATTTCTTTTTTTGACGGATGAAAAATTCTGTAGGGACGAGCTTAGATTTATTCGCATTATAGAATAATGGTTTCGCTAAGAGTGATGTTAAGAAGTAATCTCCATCTTGTTGAATTTTTAACTTCTGCACTTCCTCCATTTTCTCTTGTACTTCTTTTGTCCGTATTTTAACTTTCTCTTCTAAATTTTCTGCATAGTCTTCAAGTTCCTTTCTGGCTTGTTTGATCGACTCTACCATTGAGTTGAAAGAACTCGCTAAGAAACCGATTTCATCTTGTACTTTGATCGGAACTTGAATGTCCAGATTCCCTTCATTTACTTTCGTCACACCCTCGAGCAGATTGTTTAGCGGTTTTACAAGACTTGAGAGAAAGAATCGAGGGAAGATGATGAGAATCAAGATGGATGTAAATAGAATGGTTAATATTAGTTTTACAGCATTTTCATTCGTATGTTTACGATACTCATCATAAGAAAATCCGATTTCATATTTTTTATCATCTTTCGTAAAATCAAAATGAGTATACCGAAGACCTGCCGTTCGATACAAACGCGTCAGATTTTGTTTGTATTTGCTTTCTACATTTTGATACTGCCGTGTTTTTTTAAAACGATCCAAAGCTTCCGCTTCCAGCATATCATCAGAAATCTGCGTAGATTCATTCTTTTTGTTTTCTTTTTGAATCTTTGCGATGGTTTCCTTTAAAAGTGTTTTTTTGCTAGCTGCGATTTCTTTTTTAACTTCTGCTAGCTGGAAATGGTCTGGATGTCGATTGAATTCGATTTTCAGATCGTCATTGAATACATCAGCGCTTACTGGTTTTACCATGACATACTCTATGTCATCTGAAATGTCGCTGTATTTTTTTTCGAGGATGGCGGTCTTAGACCCTAATATTTCTGCCTTTTTTTGGACATCATACTCTTCCTCGCTTAAGGTTAATGTGAGATTCCCCACAAATCCAAGCACGAGTAGTACTGTAACCAAACTTACACCAACCAATTTTACCATAAACGATGTTGGTTCTGGTGAATTGTTAATGTATGTGATCATGAAATAAAAGCAGATGATCAAAGTGACATTGGCATAAATAAACGCATATAGATCATATGATATGATGCCCGATTTGTTTAGTACATTTGTTACGGCAACGATAAGAAAGATGATGATCGCTTTTGAAAAACTTTTACAAGCATGTGCATCTTTGCCTTTGGGATTGATGAATTTAATCCAGCCGACTAAAAATTTGGAAAACAAATACATCGGATATTCGGATGCACTGTTTGGTTTGTTTAACCATTTAGAAAAAAAACCATCATATTCGGAATAACGAATGGTCTTTCTGATGATCACACTTAAGGGAAATAATTGTGTGATTAAAAGTAGGAACGCATGTTGTGCTCCGTAATCAAATGTATAAAAATGCGCCGTATAATTAAAAATATGCTCCATCTTGGAACCCGTATAGATGAATTCCAGATAACCGAAAAATAGAATTGTGAGAAAGAAAGGAATGGCGATTTTTGCCTCTTTCTCTTGGTCCAATCGTGGAAATGTGTAAACAAAGCCAATCATACCCGCATTGCCAAAAAGAGCACACATCGTGACGAAGCGATGGTAAGCTCCCCAAGGTGCATTGACAGAGTAGGCGATGATGTAACCGAGTAACATGAAACTATAACCAGCAAACATGGCAGCTAGCCACCAGGTAGGCGGCGTTTTGTCCTTCTTGGTAATGAGAAAGACACTCATGATGAGGATAATGATGTACGCAGCGAAAACTCCGACGGAATGGTAGGACCACTCTAACCAATCTAAATTCATGTACCGATTCCTCTTAAAGCGTGTTCACAGATCCAATCAGGATTGGATTCGATTAGTAAAACAGATATCGTAAGCGATTCAATCTAATTTGTGTCAAAAGGTGGGATTTTTTATGGCGCACTGCAAAAAATTCTTGTCTACTTTGGCTGCTTTGCAAGAAGGTCAAGTCATATAGGTATGGTAACAATGACGTACAGAAATTTAATTTTATTTATCCTCTTGGCAGTTTCTTCTATTTTCACTGGACTTTCGGCGCAAGGAAAAGTTGAAGGAAGCACCTTACGTCTCAAAGGTGGCTTTTTTTATGGAACGATGAAAACCGACATAGAAAAAAGAAACACGTTCGCAGATTTTTTTGGCGCGCAGGTCAATGAAGACTATCGCAATGCGCGTGGTCTGGATTTGATCAATAATCTCGGAGCGGAATACTTCCATAGCCTAGGTGGAGGCCTCTTATCAAATGTATTTTTCGGACTGCACCTAAACTCTTTCGGACGCGATTACCAATGGAAATCTTATTATCCCGTGGGCGTGGGCTTGAAAGAAGGCCAGGGAAGACTGGGATACGAGGACATCAGTGCCGGAGTCACGCTTGCGGTTGCCCCTTCGTTTCGCATTTTACCGAAATACGTGATTCGAAAAATGGACCAAAGATTTGATGGAACCTATCTTGGTCTAGGCAGCCCTTCTTTTTTTGGAACGCAAGGAATCACCACAACGGCGATTTCTGGACTCCTTGGAGTCGGATTCGAGTATGATTTTAATCCCGATGTCACCTTCTTCGCCGATTTTTTAATCTACGGTCCCTTTCTCTATCGTAGCAAAGGCTCCTATGAAAACGAATTGATCACTCTTTCGACTGGCGGTTCTTCCTACGCCTATGCGAACGGAGCTTATACCTTCAGTTCTCAAAAAGTGACTCTTGGTGCTACCTACCAAATCATTCCAAAATTGCGACTGTTTGCCTCCCTGGACCAAGAAAGAATCCAAACGAAAGGCGAGTCTGTCTCCGCTTTTGTTTTGGGAACGAGTGGTCTTAACGAACTCGCCACTGTTGGCCAGTACCTTGCTCTGAGCAATGAGGAACGGATCAAACTTTCGGGCTTTAAATTTGGCGTCACATACGACATTGGAATGTAAAAATATTTGACATTCGAGACTTCACCAGGAAGATGGTAATTACTCCTGGTGATTATGGAGAGAAGGCCATACCCGTTCCCATTCCGAACACGGAAGTCAAGCTTCTCATCGCCGATGGTACTATTGGGTTCGCTCAATGGGAGAGTAGGAAGTTGCCGGGTTAGCACTCATAACCTAACAAAAAGCCGACCGCAAGGTTGGCTTTTTTTATGTACACGTATCAAACTGAGCGAACCCAATAGTACCTTATTGGAAACAGCTGTTCGCGAAATGGGCGAGCACGCAGTAGGCGTGCGCAGGCCTGCAGCTAAGTTCCCTACTCTGAAACCTAGCAACAAGCAGTGGATCGAATCCTTAATCTTTTTCTAAGGCTCCCATGGACCAGCCCGCATGACCTGTGTTTGATGCCGTATCTGGGGTCGTCGTCCTTGTGGTGCCTGCTTTATCTGTGGTAAAGGTCGCACTCAAATCTCTTCCGCCATAGCGAACATCGTTCCCGACGGTAACGCCAAGGGTGAGATCGTTGTCTGAGTAGGTCGTGATATCATCGTCGGTTCCGTCTACGTCGGTAAAGGTAGGATTTAGAATGATGTTGCCCGTATAGTTTCCATTTAGGGCTTCCATATTGCCGACGGTAGTTACCGGCGTAGTTCCTTCGTTATAGTAGGAATTGGTTGTGCAGCCAAAGAGGGTGTTATTTTTGATGACCAATGGATCGGAACCTGTAGATAGTTCTGCGATGCAATACTTGGTCGCGCTCACATCAGTCACATAAATGATGTTGTTCTGGATGTCGGGAGTGGCACTGCCTCCGACTAAAATGCCTTCCACAGTGGTTTGTGCAGCTCTTGTTCCGGCGACGATGGTGTTATTATAGAGTTTTGCTACGATGCTGGAATTTGGATTGATCCCGATTGCTTGGGTGCCATTGCCACCATAGATGATGTTATTGTTAACCAACACCGTGCCAGTGGAGGAATCCACGATCCCCTTCGAAAGTGAAGTAGAGGAATTTCCACCAGCGAAGATCGTATTGCCAGTGGCTGTCATATTGCCCGCGATCGTAGCCATACCGTATACGCCTGCACCTCCTGATCCTCCATAAATCGTATTTCCTGTGGCTGTCAGCGTGTTTGTGGAAGGGGAAGAATTGTTCCAATAGATGCCTGAGGCCCCATAGGTCGTACTGCTAGAACCACCACTGCCACCGAGAAGGGTGGAATTCGTCACAGTAACCGTCGAATTGGTGCTATTTGTCAAATAGACCGCTGCCGCTGTTGAAGTGCTATCCGAGGAGGTTCCTGTTTTGATCGTGGCACTGTCAGTAATATTGAGATCTACATAGCTGAAGAGGTATCCATAAATACCAAAAGAATTGGAAGATGAGTTACGACCATCGATCGTTCCTCCTTTGATATTGATGGTGATACGGGAAGATGCAGTTCCATCAATGAGAGAGCTGATCTCCAATCCGTAAGAATATGTGGGAGTGCCTGAGCTTCCAGAAATCGTGTTATTGTTCAGTTGTAGGGTAGCTCCCGCAGTGAAGCTTAAAAGGTAAATCCCATCGGAGATACTCGCAGAACCACCTGTGATGGTATTGTTAGAGATGGTGACTGTTCCGAAATTACTTCCACTGATGAGGATTCCGTTTCGTCCGGTGAGGGTATTATTGGAAACGGTAGGGCTACCACTTGTTATCGTAACGGCTGCAGCAGTAGAGGTTGTGCTGGCAGCAGTGATCGTAAAACCGTCTACAGTGGCAGTCCCAGAAAGGTAGATACCAGGATAGGAAGAAGTCGTGATTCTTGTTACATTGGATGTGATGCTTCGGCTGCTAAAATCAGAGCTGTAACCTCCGTATAGGGAAACCGTCGTTACAAGGAGTGCAGAAGAGATAGAATACGTTCCGCCAGCAACATTGACCCGAGTTGCTCCTGATTTTGATAGGGCTTGAGAGATGGTCAGAAGTGGGCTCGTCGCTGTACCCGCGTTAGAATCATTTCCGGAAGTGCTCACATAAAAGGTTGTATCTGCAGTAGTCGTCGATCCCGTGCTTGAGCTAGAACTAGAGCTAATAGCTGAACTAAACAGCAAAGGTAGTAGGAAGCTCGAGGAATCATTGGATTTGCTCTTTTGGCAAGAGAGTATCTGGAAGAGGACAAGGAGGAAGAGAAGACTGTTCGTGATTGTTTTCATATAGGCACCTAATATTTCGTTTGCGTGTCTCACCCTAGCGTACGGCGATTCCGCCTGACAAGGAATAAAAGCGTACGTTTTGTTAAAATCAAACATCAATCAGAACCTGTGGTAAAAAAGACCATCTGCCATTTGTTTTGTTTCTTTAAAAACCCAGCGCGATAGGAAAAAGGGCTTCTCAAATATTGGTCACAGACATAGCCGATTTGGCCTGAGGGGAGGCAAACTTTTTTCCAGATGCAAGGCTCGCCTGCTTTTTTCTTTTCCTGTCCACTCGTCTGGTCATAGATATTTTTAACAAACTCCCAGCTGATTTGTGTTAATACTTTTGCGTTTTTGTCTGGCAATTCTCTGATGTTCACTCGCTCTCCAATGACGAGTGAGTCCGAGTAAGGATCGATGGTGTCCGGATGATTGCTAAAAAAATAGGGCACTGTCCATAAACCATCGTTATCTACCGCATAACCTAATGGAATCATCTTTGCAAATTCTTCCCAAAAAAGAGAAACTTTTGGATTTTTATCCAAATTCCAAGACTTTAAAAATTTCTTTTTACCCATGCTCCCTTCTTCAAAGGCAAAAGAAATCTCAGGATCGGAAATCGATGCGATGAATTGAACATCCTTTGTTTGAATGGCCTTTTCCAGTTTTGTTTTGAATTCTAGAAAGGAGGTATCTTTTGAGGAATGGTCCCCTTTTTTAAAGGGTATGGCATCGTAGCGATCACAAGGGAGAAGGGCAGAGATTGGGAAAAGGGCAAGAACCACCGAAAGGAGTTTCAGTTGGAATTTGGATGCTAACGTCTTGTTCATAAAACGATGATGGCTTCACAAATAGAATTCTTGGCAAGACTTAAAATTTAGAAGGCTTTAACGGAGGAAATTTCTTTCATGGATGTCTAATTTGAGAACTGCATGGATTGAAATAAGGATTTATGAAACTAGCAAAGGAAGTATGGATCCACGTTGGCTATGATTTTTGTGCGAGAAATGGTTTTGAACAATTAAAAATTGAACGATTGGCCAAATTAGTCGGAAAGAGTAAATCCTCATTTTATCAACAATTCATTGATCTAGAAAATTACTTTGGATTTTTGTTCGAATTGCATTTACAAAACTGTTTCATCATTGCGGAAAAAGAAACCATTGCGAAATCGATCGATCCTGATCTAATAGATATCTTAGTCGAACACAAAATAGACCTTCTATTTAACAAACAACTTCGGATCCATCGTATAGATGTTAAATTTGAAGAGATAATCTTAAAATCAAATGCGATGGTCGCGGCACCTTTTTTAAAACTTTGGAAGGAGAATTTAAAATTAAATTTGGGAGAAGACCAGTTAGCAGGGATTTTCCAATTGGCTCTAGAAAACTTTTATCTACAAATTAATCCTAAAAATTTGGAGAGAGGCTGGTTGATCACATACTTCTCAAATTTAAAATCCTTACTCGAGAGTATTGCTAAGTGAATTTTTGTACGCTTCCGTACATGCTTTTTTATCTTTCAGGTCTGATTGCGATTGCCTCTTCCTCCCCTCAACGCTTCAGTGAAAAATAAAATAAAGGCATAAGAAGGATAAAAACAAATGTCGAAACAATTTCATAAATTCTATTTGAAAATTTCTGCGATCATCATCGGTTCGTTTGGTCCGATTTTCTTTTTGGGTACTATGGATGCCACACTCGAACCTGCTCGGCTCACATTAGATCTTCTCAGTTGGCCACTTGATGGTATGACGACTTATGTTTCGCCTGATACCAAATTCCTCTCTGCCCTCACGGGAGGCTTTTTGTTCGGTTGGGGGATCACCATTTGGATGTTATCCAAACTCGCGTATGATAAAGCTCCAGAAGAGGTTAGGAAATCCGTCGTATTTGGCATCTTAGCCTGGTTCGTGTTAGATAGCGCTGGTTCTATTGCGTCTGGGAATTCTTCGAATGCGATCTTTAATCTTTTTGTGCTTTTTGCGGCAGTTGGTCCCTTGTGGTTTCCCGCAAAAACATAGGGAAACGCTTCTGTTATCGCATTACAGATTAATCTGCGTTAGCATACAACTTGCCCACACAGATCCCACAAATCTCGGCTCCCGCATTTGCAGATTTTGCAGCGATGGTTCTCATTTTACCTATGTCCATAGGTAAGGAGGACTTTTCCATGACTTTGTTTGTTTCCTCAAATTTACAAAGGTAGGATTTTGTTTTGTTTAGATCCAATTGGATGTGGGCGTTACTGATGTTTTCAAATCGTTTTAATGTATAGAGTGCTTTCATAGAATGATAAATTATTTCCTTTCTTCTGCAATGGAGATGGGTTCTGCGGGTGTGACGTCTTTTTCCTTGGGTGTCCGAGGGTCAAAATTCTGAACGGAAAAATGATGGTGGATGCGTGTGCCACTGTCTTTGGCTGTTTGTTTTTTGATGAGGTATCCTGCCACCACAAGTGCGAGGCTTGCGATGAGCAGATCCGTTCTATCGGACATTTCGAACGCTAGAAAATAACTTCCGATCAGGATAAAGGATCTAGACAAAACCCACAGGAAAGAGGTACGAAATAAAAAGGTCACCATTCCCAATTGTCTCATTTTCTCATGGAATCGATAGATCCCGACTCCAATGAAAGGAACTTTAAAAAGGATGGTCGTAAGTCCCACAAGCATAAGTAAGAAGAAAAAAATGGTGATGCTACCAAAAATGAGATTCCAATAAAAGACAAACTTTGAGGCAGAAACGAGTGCCGCATTCCAAGGGAAATGGGAATAGCCGACTTGGATGAGATAAATGATAAAAGCAACAATCAAACTAAACATAGAAACATCCTTTTTACCGAGGCTCTCGCACATAGGCTGGGTCAATGCCTGGCAACGGAACGGCCAATTCACTTTTGACCTGTCCATTTAAGACTGTCGTATAGATACCGTCTTCCTTCCAAACTTTAAAAAAATTATCCCAATGCATTTTGCGAAATTTTTCCTGTTCCTGAAAGAAGGAATTTTCTATCTCGTTATCGATTTCTTCAAATGACCTCCCTTCAACTTCCCGAACGATATCTGCCTCGTGCAGGAGCGCTAGGGCCACAACAAACCGACCCGCATGTTTTAGAATTTTTAACGCAAAGAGCATCTCACGTAATTTTAATAAATAAAGCTGTGGCCTTGTATTCCTTGCCATCGTTAATTTTTGTTCGGCTTCGGTGAGGTCTCGGAACCCGAGTCTTAGCATAAATTTTGTGTTAGTTTTTTCTTTGTCTTTTGAGACTCTTCCCAAACGATTCAATTCGTTTCTCAGCATGGCAATATTTTTGGAAAGCATGCTATCATAGAGGGGGATGAGTAATTTTTGTGTATGTCTTAGTTCTTGGTAAGAGACATCATCATTGCGTCTCATGTTCAGTTCCAGGAATTCAAGGTAGTGCTCCAGACATCTCTGGTAAAGCTTTCGGTCGTCGGCATCGCCTAAATGAGAGATGGTTGAGTCGAGACTTTTGATGATGAGCTGATTTTCTTCTACCCCATAAGCTACCTGAAGGACCGCCTTGGCCTCGAGCGATATCCCACTAAGGGCTAAAATGAATGCGAAATAGAAGTTACGATTCATCTCTATTCAATTTTCGGTTTACATCCTTTTGAAATGAAATAAATAATGAAAGGCACTTTTAAATTGCACTTTTCGTCGGAAAGGAAGGAGAAATAAGGATTTTGGGAGTCAGTGAAAGACAACTTGAGTTGATAAAAGAAGCCGCGGAGATACTCATAGGAGAATCTAGACTTACGAAAGAAGAAGCCATCCAGCTCATTTCCGCTTCCATCAAAAAAGAGCTCGGCAAACGCGCCACGACTCTTGAAGCCTTAAATGGGAGTCCCAAGTCAGACAGGACGTCCTTTATCCGTGCCGTCGTCTTGCATGTCGAAGAGGGGATCCAATCGAATCCGGAATGGAGGACTCGTCATATCGACAAATTTATAGAATCATTTTATAAAGTACTTCACGATTCCTGGCAAAAAGAGAGATAGTTTCTCAATTTTTTTATGACAAAATCTTCCAAGGAACACATAAAAGATTCTCGTGGATCAAATATTGTTCGCATTGTCTTTAGTTTCATATTTCTTTTTTCATTTTTCATAAATGGTTACATTATACTATCCGCATTTTCTCTCCTTCATATTATCAGTTCCATTTGGTGGCTTTGGCTCATCGAAACCAATTATGCCTATTACGATACCCATGCACGGCTCTGGTATTTTCCGGCAACCTTAGATATAATATTTATCAGTGCATCTGTATTTGTTACGGGCGTTTCCTATTCGCCGGCAATTCTTGGTTATGTGATTGTCACTGCTTTCAGTTCCACTGATATGATTCAAAATCGAGGTAGGTTCTCGGCTTACGCAAGCTCTCTCACATTTTTTGCGATGGACTGTTTGGTTTATTTTCATATCGTTCCGAAAATTAATATTCTCACCGATTCTCAGGTTGAAATCACTACATTCTCTTTTGTCCTGTCCGGTCTCTTGCTGATCTTAGTATGTTTAGTCACAAACAAAGTAATTTCCTCCATTTATTTGCAGCTGAGTGAGAAGAACTTAAAATTGAGCGAAAGTCTAAAAAAGATAAATGAACTGAAACTCCAACAAGATGGGGATTATTATTTGACTTCTCTTTTGCTTGAACCCCTTGCTTCAAACCTTGCTGATAGCAAACGCGTTCAAATAGAATTCAACATACGTCAGTATAAGAGGTTTATTTTTCGAGATTTTATGAATGAACTTGGAGGCGACATTTGTTTAGCCGACTCTATTCCGATCCAAGGTAAAAAATACATTATCATTGTGAATGGTGACGCCATGGGAAAATCCATGCAAGGCGCAGGTGGGGCGCTTGTTTTGGGGGTTGTATTAAAATCAATCATTACGAGAAGCCAGTTGATCATGGAAGACAAAAACATAACACCGATTCTATGGCTTGAGAGAAGTTTCCGTGAACTCAATGAAGTTTTTTATTCCTTTGAAGGCTATATGCTTGTTTCAGTTTTTATCGCCCTTCTTGACGAAGAAACTGGTGAAACGTTTTTTGTGAACGCAGAACATCCCCATGCGGTTTTATATCGTGATGGCAAAGCCTCATTCATTCTAAATGAAAATCGTACGAGAAAGATTGGTACGCTTGGTGAAGGTGAGCAGGTAAAAGTGGAACGATTTAGGCTTGAATCGGGCGACGAATTATTCATCGGATCTGATGGTAAGGATGATTTGGTCGTGGGGAAATCTGAGTCAGGAGAGAGGCGAATTGATAGTGATGATGAGATTTTTTTGAAATTAATTGAAAAAAATTCTGGAAACCTAAGCCAAACAGTTACGGATATTGAAAATCAGTTTGAATTGACTGATGACTTTTCCGTAATCAAAATTAAATTTTTATAGATTAGATGAAAGCACTAAAAAGGAGAGAGAGATGTTGAAATTTGTGAATTGGAAATGGGTGATGTTACTTGTAGTAATGTTATTCCCTCATTTCGTATCGGCAGAGGAGCCCGTAGCCGAAGCGGCACCGACTCTAGATAAGGCGGATACGGTTTGGATGATCGTGGCATCCACGTTAGTATTCTTTATGATCCCCGGGCTTGCCTTGTTTTACGGCGGAATCGTTAAGTCTAAAAACGTGCTTTCGACCATGATGCACAGCTTCATTGCGATTCTTGTAATGACTCTGCAATGGACCATTTTGGGATATAGTTTTGCCTTTTCCGGTTCTAATCCTTATTTTGGTGATTTGAACTTAGCATTCCTACATGGTATCGATTTAGATACGTTAGAAGGTACCATTCCTAAGTATGTGCATTTCTTATTTCAAGGTATGTTCGCACTCATAACACCAGCACTCATTTCAGGCGCGATTGCAGAGCGTGTCAAACTATCTGGGTATGTTGTCTTTATTTTCCTTTGGGCAACGTTAGTTTACGATCCTGTAGCACATTGGGTGTGGGCTGCTGATGGATGGCTGTTTAAATTAGGTGCCATGGATTTTGCTGGTGGGACAGTCGTTCATTTGATATCCGGTATTGCGGGATTGGCATGTGCGCTCGTCATCGGCAAGCGAAAGGGTGACCCTGGTACCTTAACGCATCCAAATAACATGACTTATACATTGCTTGGTTCTGGGTTATTATGGTTTGGATGGTTCGGATTCAATGCAGGAAGCGGACTAGCTGTCAATGGCCTTGCGGCTCGTGCTTTTGTCGTGACCTTGATCGCTCCGGCTGCAGCTGGTGCTGCTTGGTTACTCATTGAGTGGTTACATACCAAAAAAGCAACCGCACTTGGAGCTGCCTCGGGGATCGTTGCCGGACTTGTTGTGATTACGCCGGCTTCTGGATTTGTTGGTGTAGAAGGTGCCCTGATCATGGGATTTTTGGTATCACCTATCTGTTATGCGGCCATCTATTTAAAAGGCAAGCTCGATTATGATGATACTCTTGATGCATTTGGTATCCACGGAGTCGGTGGAGCTTTCGGTGCCATATTGACGGGAGTATTTGCATTGGAGCTTGCGAGTGGTGTGACGCGTGGCTCCCAAGTGTATGTCCAATTCTTGAGTGTAGTTTCCACGGCCGCTTATTCTTTCGTAATCTCTTTTGTTTTGGCTTATTTGATCGAAAAAACAATAGGGTTCCGTATTGATGAAGAAAAGGAAATCGCAGGACTTGACCAAGAGATCCATGGTGAAAAAGGATACGATATCTAAAGGAGATATTTATGAAATTAATTGTAGCAATCATTCAACCCCATAAATTAGAAGAAGTAAAAAATGAGCTTACCAAAAACGAAATATACCGTTTAACTGTAAGTGATGTGCAAGGTTACGGACAACAAAAAGGAAAGACCGAAGTTTTCCGAGGACATGAATATACTGTCAATTTACTCAGAAAAGTGAGACTAGAAATCGCGGTAAATGACGAGTTTGTCAAACCAACCATCGACGCGATTTTGCGGTCGGCGAAATCAGGAGATGGTAAAATCGGTGATGGAAAAATATTTGTCCTTCCTATAGAAGAAGTGATTCGCATCCGAAACGACGAACGCGGTAAAACTGCGATTTAAAGTTGTTCCCTTATTAGGTAAGGAGGAGATTCCTTACCTAATTCTATTTTTTTAATCTCATCCTCAAAGCCATATGAAGACCTCAAACGAAACCTCCATCATCTCCATAAACTCCCTTTCAAAGTCGTATGCCAATGGCTTTCATGCCCTTCGAGATATCAATTTAGAGATTCGGAAGGGAGAGATTCTGGCCCTACTTGGGCCCAATGGGGCAGGTAAGACCACGCTCATTTCTATCATTTGCGGTCTTGTGAATCCCTCTTCGGGTAGTGTGAAAGTAGGAGGTCACGATATCATCCAGGACTTCCTTCAAACAAGAAGGCTCATTGGCCTCGTACCTCAAGAGTTAAGCGTACACGCCTTTGAAACCGTACTCGATACAGTGAATTTTACGAGAGGACTTTTTGGAAAGCCACCTAATGCAGGCTATATAGAGTCGCTCTTAAAATCTTTATCCTTATGGGATAAAAAAGATAGCATGATCATGACATTATCTGGCGGTATGAAACGAAGGGTTTTGATCGCAAAAGCTTTAGCCCATCAGCCGAACATTTTATTTCTAGATGAACCGACCGCGGGAGTTGACGTAGAACTCAGAAAGGATATGTGGAAAATTGTGAGTGATTTGAGAGCTTCTGGAGTGACAATCATTCTAACGACTCATTACATTGAAGAGGCGGAAGAGATTGCCGATCGCATAGGTGTCATGAGCAAAGGTGAGATCATACTAGTCGAAGAGAAAAGTGCACTTATGAAGAAATTGGGCAAAAAACAACTCTCTCTCCTTCTTGTGAAACCAATAAAAAAGCTTCCGATCAGTTTAAAAAAATACAAACTAGAACTGTCCTCGAACGGGGAACAGTTGCTTTATACTTATGATACGAAAAGTAAAGAAAATGGAATCACATTATTATTAGATGATTTAAGGAAGGCTAAGATTGCCTTCAAAGATATGGACACATCGCAGAGTAGCTTAGAAGAAATTTTTGTCCAATTGGTTAAGGATTAATCATGAATTTTTACGCCATCAAATCAATTTACCTATTCGAAATGAAGAGAACTTGGCGCACGCTCATGCAGAGCATTGCCTCACCTGTCATTTCTACCTCCCTTTACTTTGTTGTATTTGGCTCAGCGATCGGGTCTCGGATCCAAGAGGTAGATGGGGTAACTTATGGTGCCTTCATTGTTCCTGGTCTCATTATGTTATCCCTGCTGACAGAAAGCATAGGCAATGCCTCCTTTGGCATCTACTTCCCGAAATTTACGGGAACGATCTATGAAATTCTTTCAGCACCCATCACCATGTTAGAAATTGTGATCGGATTTGTTGGCGCAGCGGCGAGTAAATCGATAGTACTTGGACTCATTATGCTAGCAACTTCTGCCTTATTTGTGCCAGTTACCATCAAACATCCATTTTATATGGTTCTGTTTTTGGTGCTCACATCTTTGTCGTTCAGTTTGTTCGGATTTATCATCGGAATTTGGGCGGACAGTTTTGAAAAATTACAGATCATTCCTATGCTCGTCATCACTCCCTTGGTTTTTCTCGGAGGAAGTTTTTATTCAGCAAGTATGCTCCCTCCGTTCTGGCAAAAAATTTGTATGTTGAATCCAGTTTTGTATCTAGTCAGTGGCTTTCGCTGGAGTTTTTACGAGATATCGGATGTTAGTATAGGAACAAGCTTGTCGTTTATCTTTTTTTTCCTATCAGTCTGTTCTTTTCTCATTTGGTGGATCTTCAAAACGGGCTACCGGTTGAAAAAATAAGGATATCACGAAAGCAGATTCAGTTCCTTCAGAAAGGAAACATTGGGCTGAATTTGTTTTTGTTCGAGGGCTCGTACTCGATGACAAACGGCTTCATTGGTATTTGCGGTAAGACCAAGTGATCTCGATATTCGAACTGTTTCTCCATTCAAATCTTCAATTTCCGTGAGTCTCCCATGGTCGAGATCTTGGACCATGCTGGTTCGGATTTTATAATATTTGAATCCAAGAATCATGAGTAAAAGATGCCTAAGCCAAATGGGCAAAGCTCCCTTACCGTCTCCCAATTTACAGATAGAAATACTTCCAGGGACAACTGCTTCTGTGACGCCCGATTTCTCCATTGCTCGTCTTACCTCTGTAAGTATTTTTATCCCGGCGGATCTACCATTTTGATTCAGCATGAGTTCACCAAGACTCAGCATACAGCTCGCGGACAACCCGTTGATCACACAGTTGATTCCCAATTTGTGCCAGCGAAAGCCATCTAAATTGTCTGTAAGTATCGTCGGAATGAAAGCACCCAATATGTTTTCGAAGTAAGGTGATGGTTTTGTACCATCGGCACCACCTAAAATCAGTGCGCCAACATTCGATTGGAAGTAGATACCAGATGCCAATTTCTGAGTATTCCATCCCACAACACCACCAATGATTTGTTTTGTGGAAAGGCCTACCTTCTTTTCTGGGAATCCATTTTGAATGAGAATCAATTTCCCTTCGCTGTTCAAAAATGGGAGCATGGATTGGACTGCTGATTGTAAATCCTTGCTTTTGGCCCCAAGGAAAATGAAATCAAATTTCTGTTTTGTATCTAAAACTGTCTCGGCTAGGTCATAAAAGGGGAGTGTCTCGATCGGATCGGTTCGAAATTGAAAACGAATCGGATTCTTAGATAAGTCAGATTTTCTTTCCTCATTGCGGCATAAGATGGTGAAGGGAGTCTTTGTTTTGTATAATGCACGGGCAATGGTGATGGAAATGGCCCCCAACCCAAAGATCGCTATTTTTGGTTTTTTTTCCAGAGATGACATGCCCCAAAGAGACAAGAAAGCTCGCTCATGGCTAGCGAGAAATTTGATCGATACAATGTAAAATAGTTTAATATCGAATTAAAATGCTTCCAAGGGCAAAAGTTCTCCGTCTAAAACTCAGATAGAATTCGGGAGTATATGAAGTGAGTAAACTGTTTACGGAAGTAACATTAGGACAAATCAAGTTAAAAAATAAGGTCGTGATGGCGCCTATGACCAGATCGAGATCGATAGGAAATATTCCAGGCGATCTCGTCGCAGAGTATTATGAGCAAAGATCGGAAGCGGGACTGATCATCACAGAGGGAACATCGCCTTCCCCAAATGGTCTTGGTTATGCGAGAATCCCAGGTATTTTTTCAAAAGAACAGATTGCCGGTTGGAAAAAAGTGACAGATCGTGTTCACGCAAAGGGTAGTAAAATATTTATACAATTGATGCATACGGGTCGCATCGGACACCCTGCCAATTTACCACTAGGTGGTGTCATACTTGCTCCTTCGGCAGTACTCGCCAAAGGACAGATGTGGACAGACAAGGAAGGAATGAAGGACCATCCCACTCCGAAGGAAATGACCACAGCAGAAATACTTGCGGCTCGTGATGAATATGTCCAAGCATCTAAAAATGCAATAGAAGCCGGATTTGATGGTGTGGAGCTTCACGCAGCGAATGGATATTTGATGGAACAGTTTCTTCATCCTTCCTCAAACAAGCGCACGGATGAATACGGTGGAAGCATCGAAAAAAGAATTAAATTTGTGACTGATACTGCCGCTGCTGTCGCTTCGGCGATTGGAAAGGATAAAGTGGGCATTCGTTTATCGCCTTACGGTGCTTTTAATGATCTTGGACCGCATGAAGACACTCATGAGGAATATGGATTACTTGCAGAAAAGTTAAATGAGATTGGTATCGTTTACATCCACTTAGTGGATCATTCTTCGATGGGAGCGCCTAAAGTAGAGCCAGCCACTGTGAAAAAGATCAGAGAAGCTTTCAAAAGAACTCTCATCTTAAGTGGCGGCTATGACAGGGCTCGTGCCGAGGCAGATTTGGATTCTGGTGCGGCAGATCTCATCGCATTTGGCAAACCGTTCCTCTCAAATCCTGACCTCGTGACCAAACTGGAGAAGGGGTTACCTTTGGCGCCAGTAGACCAAACTACCCTTTATACTCCAGACGCTAAAGGTTATACGGACTATCCAGTTACGCAGCACTCAGTCCCAGTTGTCTAACGACATCTACATTTTCCTCGAACCTCTGTCGATCGGCAGCGGTTCGACCTTTTCCGATAAATTCAAGACCTAGAAGGACATCACCTTCCTCCGTTTTTTTAGTCCAAGCAACTTTTACGGAAAAGCGAAAAGGAGCCTGCATTTTAAAAAACAAATCAAACACGAATCCTTTTTGTTTCGGTAGCGTCTGAGATAGATTGGGATGGTTCACTTTAATTTTAAGCCCCGTTGAAGATACATCCAGGACAGGAAATTTTTCATCTGTTGTCATCAGGTTTGCGTCTTTGATGCGGTCGACCATTTGATTGGTCTGCGACATGATTTCGAGCACTCGCTCTTTTGTGAGACGAGACTCCTTCATCAGTATGGAAACATAGCCGATCGGGATCGCTTCATCTAGTTCATTGACATAGATTATGGGAAGTAAGAGAGAGGAGAGGATTTGTTTGTCTTTGTACTTTTTGATTACGGTGGCTAAGTGGTCATCGACATCTTCGGAATAATTTAAAAATGCCTCATCGTCAGTGTCATAAGAAGCCTCCGCATAACAATCCTCTATGAAAATAGGTTTCATGGTTCTTTTGATCACATCAAACTCGTGTTCGAGATTGCTTCCAAACGTCGAAACAGAGACAAAATTATTTCCACCAAAATCTTGAGATAATTTTCTTTGGTATTCTTCAAAGCTAACACGTACAAGTGTTGGAATGTTGAACATACTTGCTTCGATGATGGTTTTCGAACTCACGATATTGCTGATCTTCACAAATCCATCATCAACAACAGTATATCGCGGACTCACTCGCTCTTTTTTGGCGATGGAAATCTTTTCTACTTTCAATTCTACCCGACTGCCCTCGACAAGCTTTAGCACTTGGCAACGCAATTCTAGATAGCGCGTTAAGACGGTAAAAATGCGAATTTGGCTTCCGGGTTTTAGTTCGGATGCGTAAAAAGACTCAACCAAAATATGATCTGTCCCTTTTATCACATCACGGATAAAGCAGGCTTGGTCCCCCGAGGCAGTTTCTATTTTCAATTCTCTTTCTAGTAAATATTTCGCAATAACATGGAGTTTCTGCTCCTTGTCAGCTATGTGATCCAAAGCTCGTGTATTCTTTTCCATTTTCTATTTTTCCCAAACTCGGTCTAATTTGACGTTGAAAGGAAAGGATTCAATAAATAATTTGAAGATAAAAAATAGTCTGAAATTTATTGAATCGTCTCTCCTGCACATTCAAAAATTCTAGAACGGCCATTACAAATAATTGAATTTGTCAGGGGAAATATCGTTTTCCGAAAGACGGAAACCTGTCAGAAATACTTAGTATAAAAACCCATGCCAGAAAGTAATGAAAATCCTTTAGATCCTTTTTCTTTTGAAATGGAGAACCCGGTATCTCAAGAGGAAATACGTCTCGAACCTACAACTCTATTCTTGGACCTGCCTAAAAATCAAGGTCGCTTTACGCAAACGTCACAAGCAATCCTAGAAGAATTACGAGTCAGGCATCGTAGATTGGAAATGCATGGTAGTTCCGAAATTGCACCCTCTCTGCTCCTGACTGTGGATAAAATTGCAGAGGTGCTCCAAAAAGAAGTCCAGTTGACGGAAAATCACAAAACGACGGCCGCAGTGAATGAGGCGCTTCTAGAATTATCAGATGCTTCCAATCAATTCCAATCAAGGTCTGTTTATTTTTATCCGTTTTTACTGAGGATTGAAAGTGGCATTTCGATCCGCATCGTCATGGTGGCTCCGCAAACAAAAGATAAAATAGATATGGTTCCCTACCGCAGGGCCTGTTTTAAATATTCGGAAGAAATATTGCTCATAGTCCTTAAAAACCTCTCCAAACAAGACCCCATTACGCCAGAAATGAAACCGGGGAAGGTACTGCTTGAGCGCGACGAGAAGGGAAATTTAATTTTTTCACCAAATCGATTTTCATTCGAAACCGATATCCGATTGATTACTGAAAAAGGATTTTCTCCTTATACTCCTATACTCATCTCCGATTTTATCCTGGATGCGGTCACTTTTGGCATGAGTAAGCAGTTGTTATTTGAAGTGAATCCAAATTATCATATCGTGATTTCGGAGTCGGGCTTTGTCGAGATTTTATTGAAACACGTATCTGTTCAATTGGATGCACTCGCCACGTACGTTTTTCAATACCTTAAGAAACTAGCCAAAGAGAGTCAGCAATTCCGATTTTTAGACAGCCTAGAAGATTTAGAATCTAGATTACCTGACTCTCGTCAGGCGATCATTGGTGGTGGATGGAAAATCGCCTATGAGTTTATCACTCTCATCAAAGATTTTTCTTTTGAAGAAAAGAGTACGAACCAGAATTTATTGCATAAACAAATTTGTATGGAGTCTGCCGCAAACCTGGAGAAGTTACTTGCTGAAATTCAGAAAAAAGGAAGAGATATTCACGAGGAAAAATACACAGATACCTTTAAAAAAGTGAAAGAAAAGGTTTTGGAAAATACCATGCGCAATCTGGTTCTAACTCCTGTGGATATTGATTTAGAATTGAGTCCGTTGTTTTCTGTTTCTAGTACCGATTCCAATATTCTGATCAATCGACTTGTGGATGATCTTTCCTCATCGCTTGGCGTATATCCTGTAAAAGACGAAACCGGTAAACTCATTTGTTATTCTGTCGACCAAAGATATCTTAGAGATGTAATAGAAAATACGAATGCATTATCGGCGAAGGATCCAAAGTATATTGAGGAGCTAAAGTATCTCGAGTGGATCCGAAAGGGACTGGTTTCGAAAAACGACTCTCAACTGGATTTGCTCTCAGAATCTATCCCGAAAACGACTGAGTCTGATACACGTGAATCTGAAGGTTCTAATAAACGAAAATCACAAGTTGATGTGGAGGAGTTACAAAATACGTTTCACTTCCCAACATTAATCATCACCGCTCTGATAGGATCAGTGGTATCTACGATCGTATCTCTAGCTACAAACCAATTAGATATGTTAGTTGGTGGTGTATTCGCGAGTATACTTGCAGGGTTTGCACTCTCTTATTTTTCCAAAAAAATGGAAAGCCCGAAACCAGAGAAAATCACGAATAAAAAACAGGTAAGCTCTGGGCTTTCTGAGCAAATGCTAACGATTGTTCGAGCTGCAGAGACTGTCTTGTTCCCTAAAAAATTTAATAATATATTCGAAAAAGTTTATGATCCAAAAAAATTGAAGTATACGATCGAAGAGAATATTGATGAGATACGGAATTTGTTACCTCCCGCAGATCGTAAAAAAGAGGATGCGAAATTAATCGCTGAGATTGAATATGCTGTCCTTCAACTGGCCATTAGTATCAAAGTGCCGGAGGAGATTCAGATGAAAGGAAGGTCTCGCGAATTCATCGTTAGCAAAAGTGACTTAAAAACACTACTTTTTAGAGACAAACTTGCTGAACATTTTCGAAAAGAAGCCTCCGTTTACAAAAATGATCCCGACATGATGTCCTATTTGAATTATTTGATCAAAGAAATAGAATTTGGTTATGCGAAATACATAAAACCTTAATGGATCATATGATATACTTCTTTCATTTCTTCTCGAAGTAATCTCATCTTTTCAGGAACTTCAGGATGCGAAATATCATCAGCACTTAAGAGATAGTTTTCTGCGCCAATTTCCTTGATCATCATCTTTGTTTGCCAAGTATTATCTTGTGGCATGTTGACATCAGAAAGGTATGTATAATTTCTTTTAATTTCTGGTTTGATAAAGTCAAGAATGGAATTAAAATGATGGTCGTTGTAGATTTTTTTGCCATCTGCCAGTCTGGTATAGCCTCGAACCACATAGTCAATATAAACCACGTCGCATTCGAATGCTTCAAATAAATAATTCATGGCATCGAGCGGAATGATCTCACCACAAGTAGAAATGTCAATGTCTACTCGAAAAGAACAAATGCCGTCTGGATCTGCAGCATCGGGGTAGGTATGAACAGTGATATGAGATTTATCAAGGTGCATACTTACTTGGGCAGATGGAAGATGCGATCCACCTCCCTTTATATCGCTCATAAGTACCATAGAAGAGGCACCAACAGGATCATAATCCTGAGAGGACACAGCCAAAATATTGGCATCTATCATTTTTACAATGTTAGTGGAGATCTCCGTGATCTTACTGGCATTGTATTTATCATGGATGTAGCTTACATACCGAGATTTTTGATCGTCATCGAGTGTAATGCAAAAGTCATAAAGATTAAAACTAAGAACCTTGGTTAAATTGTTAAATCCAGATATCTTAATTCTTTCTTTGTCCATGTTTTGCGCCTCTACTGGCAAAAAACTCTACCTGAGCATTCTCGCAAGATAAATATTTTAAATAGGTTGGACGCAATCAACGTAATAACGAAGAATCCCCGACTCATCGACCTCTTGTATGAGTCCATGAATATCTGTTTCAAAACCTGGGAACTTGCTATTAAAATCGCGGGCAAATTTTAAATACCGAACGATCGTTTCATTGAAACATTCACCAGGGATCAGAAGGGGGATGCCTGGTGGATAGGGAGTGAGTAGGATACTTGTAATCCTTCCTTCCAAATCATCAATGGCCACTCGTTCGATCTGTCTGTGTGCCATTTTTGCGTAAGCATCTGCAGGCGGCATAGCAGGGACCATATTTGAAAGATACATTTCGGTCGTTAGGCGGGCAATATCATTGGCCTTATATATTTCATGGATTTGATCGCTTAAATCTTTCAGTCCTATGCGCTCATATTTTGGAAATTTTGCCACGAATTTTGGCATCACTCTCCAGACGGGTTTATTGGCATCGTAATCATCTTTTAACTGTTGTAACTCGGTTACTAGCGTATTCCAACGCCCTTTTGTGATTCCGATCGTAAACATAATGAAAAAAGAATATAGGCCTGTTTTTTCTACAATGATCCCATGCTCAGAGAGGTACTTCGTTACGATAATGGCAGGAATTCCGTTTTCAGAAAACTTCCCGTCCATGTCGAGCCCTGGAGTGATGATGGTTGCTTTGATCGGATCGAGCATATTGAAGCCCTGTGCCAGTTTTCCAAAACCATGCCAAGTATCATCCGCATGAATCATCCAATTGTCCCTGTCTCCGATTCCTTCCTCGACAAGGAAATCTGGCCCCCAAACTTTAAACCACCAAGAGTCGCCAAACTCTTCATCTACTTTTCTCATCGCGCGGCGAAAATCCAATGCTTCCGCAATCGATTCTTCCACGAGTGCAGTGCCACCAGGTGGCTCCATCATGGATGCAGCCACGTCACAGGAAGCGATGATCGCATACTGAGGGCTAGTTGAGGAATGCATATGATATGCTTCATTAAATCTATGACGGTCCAATTTTCTGGTTTTAGAATCTTGTACTAAAATTTGTGAGGCCTGTGAGAGCCCTGCTAACAATTTATGCGTGGATTGGGTCGAGAATACGAGCGAATTTTCAGATCTAGGACGATCCGGACCGATCGCATGCATGTATTTATAGAAAGGATGGAAGGATGCGTGAGGAAGCCAAGCCTCATCAAAATGGAGAGTGTCTATTGCATCACCTAGGATTTCTTTAATCATATCTACATTGTACAAAACACCGTCATACGTTGATTGTGTGATGGTTAGGATTCTGATTTTGGAAGACGGATTTTTTTCAAACGCTTGTTTGGCGATCGGGTTAGAAGCGATCTTTCTACGAATTTCATCTGGTTGGAATTCTGCAAGCGGGATAGGACCTATGATGCCGTAGTGATTTCTTGTAGGCATTAGAAAAACGGGAATGGCACCGGTCATGGTAATCGCGTGTAATATGGATTTGTGGCAGTTCCTGTCGACGACAACGATATCTCCGGGTGCGACCGTTGCGTGCCAAACCATTTTGTTAGAAGTAGAGGTTCCATTGGTAACAAAAAATAAGTGGTCAGCATGAAAGATTCGTGCCGCATTATGCTCGCTTGCTGCTACAGGGCCATTATGATCGAGCAATTGACCAAGTTCGTCCACGGAGTTACAAACGTCAGCGCGCAACATATTTTCGCCAAAAAATTGATGGAACATATGTCCGACGGGACTTTTTAAAAATGCAACTCCACCCGAGTGGCCCGGACAGTGCCAAGAATAGGATCCATCTTGTGCATAGTCAGTCAGTGCCTTGAAGAAGGGAGGCATGAGCCCTTTTAGGTAGGTTTTTGCTTCTCGGATGATATGTCTTGCTACGAACTCTGGGGTGTCTTCAAACATATGAATGAAGCCGTGTAGCTCTTTTAGGATGTCATTTGAGATATGACGAACGGTTCTTGTTTCCCCATAAAGAAACAAAGGGATATTATTATTTCGAAATCGAATCTCTTCAACGAAGGCTCTTAAGTTTTCCAAAGCAGAAATGGCATCGCTCGGACTTGAAAATTCTTCATCATCAATAGAAAGTATGAAAGCCGAGGCACGGCTTTGTTGTTGGGCAAAAGAGCTTAAATCTCCATAGCTCGTCACTCCGAGAACTTCCATGCCTTCGTCTTCAATGCTCTTTGCCAGAGCGCGGATCCCAAGACCACTCGTATTTTCGGAACGGAAGTCTTCATCGATGATAAAAATTGGAAAACGAAATTTCATTACTCTGGATTTTCCTCTAAACATCCAATGAGATTGGACTTGATGTCATAGAAAATGAATGCTCTCTAAATTGCCAAATCAATTCAAGAATTCGGAAAGGAGTATCGAAAAAAATTAAATCTGAGAGAACTCTACTTTTTAGTTTTTTAGTTTTCTTCGAATGTCTTCTAAAATTTCGATTTGTATTTCCTGGATTTCCATCATCTTCGACCACTGATCAAGCAACAGATGGTCAACCTTTTCGTGTAAGGTGCGAATTTCAATTTCGGATTTTAAATTGATTTTATAATCATTTTCAGCTCGAGTTCTATCTTTTGCTTCCTGGCGGTTTTGACTCATCATAATGATGGGAGCTTGGATAGCTGCTATGCAAGAAAGAATCAAGTTTAACAAGATGAAGGGATAGGGATCATACTGATAAGAAAAAAGCAATACACTGTTTGCGAAAATCCAAAGGAAAAGAAGGATAAAGAAAATGGAAATAAATTTCCAACTGCCACCAAAGGCTGCCACTCCATCAGAAATTTTTTCACCTACAGTCGGCGATACGATTTTAAAATTTGTATCAAATGTTAATAGTTCATTCTCTTTGATGCTATGAATGACAGATTCTTCTAGTTTTTCTATACTACCTTTTTCTTTTTTGATGATGTGTGTAATGTATTTGATTCGGAATTGATCGAAATCGTCTTTGCAAATTTTGCTTTTGTCATTCCATGTTGGATGTGATATTTGAATCAGTTCTTCCATTTCATTTTGAATCCCGCTTGCGGCAATCAATTCCAACTTCGGAAAGTTCTTCAAACAAATATCACATTTCATCGATGTTATAATTTATATTCTAACGTGTGATGACCCATTTCCCATCGATAAGGCTTAAATAGATCGGTATGGATGCATCTTTTTTTGCATTCAATAGGGAATTGCCCTTGGCATCTGTGAGCGTAACGATCTTATTTCCGCATAACAGTGTAACTTTCATTTTGTTTTTACTAAGTTTCCAAGTTGGTCCAATAGATTTCATCATTGATGATAGTGCTTTTTTCTCACTGGCAGGATCAGCAGGATAGTATCTTGCTTCTGCTGTATCTTTTTCTCGAAAAGAAAGAAACGGTAAAACTTTGTTTGGGTCTTTCGAATTTAAGGCTTTTGTGAGTGCCTCGAGGTGAGTGATGGCCGCGGATTCGAGTTCTGGTGACCATTCGATTGTTTGGGCAACCGACCAAAGTTTTGAAGGAGGTAGGAAGGGGGGATCGAAAGAAAGATGTACCCATTCCCCAATAGATTCTTTTTGTTGCTGCCATGTATAAGAAAATAGGCGCTCTCCTTCATCTGGAAATTGACCTTGCTGGCCAATGGTCAGATTGATTTCTGCTTCTGGAGGGAAGGGTGTTTCCTTCTTTTTTCCGGTTAGCCTTCTTTCTGTTAAACGATAAGAAAGTGTATTTTTGCCCGGGATGATCCAATAATTAACATCTGCCTGACCAGATGAATCTTCTGTAGACCCGCCTTCTTTTACTGCGTATCCATTCACGAAGATCTCCAGATTCACACCGGAGTTTTTATACGTAACGATATAATAACCAGAAGTGGCCTTTACTGCAGCCACTGAATTTTCCTCTGAGAATAACGACCCCACGGAATAGAGAATGAGCGTGAAAAGTAAGATAAAACGAGACATGTAAGATACCACCTTCTTATGATCCGACTTGATCGAATCATAAAATCTTCTCTTCGTCGATAAAAATCTTGATTTAAAAAAATGAGAGGCAGATGGTTCACTTGTGAAATTTGTTTTATTTTTCCTATTTCTCCTCTCATGCGAAAGAGAAACCCAGGCACCAAAATTTTTACCTGACTACCTGCCGTCAGAGGAGGCGATCAAGCAGGTCTTGTCGTCTGACAAAAATATGACGAAACTGCGAAACAGGGCGATGGAAAAACAAGTGACTCTCGAGGAATGGAAAAAATTAGTCCGCCAGGAAGTGACAGATCCCGAGATCAGCCGTTACTCCGCCTTGGAACGAAAGTCGGCTTCCATGGGTGAATTTGATACGGATGCCATTGATAAAAAAAGAGAATCTATTCGTATCCGCTTGGCTTGGAGCCGTATGCTAAGTGAAGCAAACATTACCTGGAAGGAGCATTCCGCCTCTCCAGAACAAAACATCCTTTCAAAAATAAAATTAAATCTAACACCTACTGTTGGAAAATCTCCTGCCAAATGGACCATCGTCGAGTGGAGCGACTATCATTGCACATTTTGTAAACAAACTCATCCTCATACCAGGAAAATGTTAGAAAGCTATAAAGGTCAAGTTTTGTATTACCATAAAGACTTTCCTCTTGATTCAGAATCAGATGAAGGCCTGCTCCCACTTGCTTTTGCCAGATGCCTTTGGGAAAATGATTCCTCACATTATGTCCGTCATACGATTGATATTTATAAAAATGTAAACCATCTGGAAAACTTGAAAACAGAAGCTGGTTTGGATTGCGATCCGAAAAAGCTGGATAGGAAATATTTTAAAATCGTTCTAGACGATTACGAGGAAGCATCGCGCCTTGGGGTTGGTTCCATCCCCACTTTCTGGGTCAATGGTAGGTGGATTGTTGGGTCTTTAGACGAAAAGACTTGGGCACGTGTCCTACGGGAAACAAGCCGAAAGTAAAAATTTTCTTGTCATTTTGCTTTTGATTTGTTTTGATTCTCTGACATTCTTAAAGGAAATCGTATGAACCGACACAAGATCACTTTTTCATTTCTTCTCTGTCTCCTCCTTTTCTCCATCAATTGCGGTAAAAAACTTCACTTTTCCATGGTAACGTCCACTTCGATGGAAAACGGATTGCCTTTTTTAGTGTTAGATGGAAAAGAATGGAAGGCGGAACCAGGCGCCGAATTTGTGAAATTGCATTTTTATGCAGATGAAGCATTTTCTCTCAGTAAAGTATCGATCCAGACCTGTTCAGGTAATTTTAAAGACCGGATTGCTGCGTATGTAAATTTTGATGAAGTTTATGGCAGCACCGATATTGAAAAATCAAATTCAGAAGTAACCTTTGACCCCATTGTCCAAGCTCGTTCCGTTACGCTCAACTTCCAAAGAAACCAAGACATTTGTCTTAAATCTGTTAAGTTTTACGATGAAGCCAAAAAGGCTTATCGTACCTATACACCTGAAATCATAAATGCAAAGGTTACGGCATCAGAGACTGCAAGTCCTGAAGCAAGTTACTCTGTGATGAATCTATTTGATTCAAAATATGAAAATGCTTATGCTTCCATCAAAGGTGGGCAAGGTGTTTCTTTCACATTTGATTTTGAAGACGAACAAGACATCAATAAATTAAAAATATGGAACGGATACCAAAGATCTGATGTTCATTGTATCAAGAATGGCCGACTTAAGGAATTTACTTTAACTGGTGATAATGGTTATTCAGAAAAGGTAACGATTGAAGATACCATGGGAAGCCAGGAAGTAGTTCTGCCAAAAGCTTTCGAAGGTAAAAAACTTACACTTACCGTTGACTCACTTTATCCTGGACTCACCGAAAAGGGTTTTGTTTTGTCAGAACTTAGATTTGGAAATAGCAGCGGTTGGCTTGCTGTAGACACATTACCAAAATCCAAAGACACGGCATCGAAAAATTTTGAAGCATTTACAAAGGCATCTCTCCGACGCGTATTAAACCGTGGTTTGACGGGAATGGAGGCTGCTCCTGCTGCTACAGAAGGAGAAGTCACCGATGCACCTGCAGGAGCGGAAGTTGTAGAAGTAGAAGAAAACTTGGAAGCACCAACCTCATCTGATTGGACGATTCGTTTGCGTTCTGACGGAACTTTCTTTCTAGAAGGTTCGACGGCACGGACGAACTACGATGTCGGTGAGGAGAGCTCTAACAGATTTTACGGCATGGGAAATTATGAAGTCAAAGAAGCAGGTGCTGGTAAAATTGACCTTCGTATCTTTGGTTTTTTACGTAAACAGACTTTTACAAACTTTCTAGATTATGGTGGTGGAGATTGTAATGGATGTGGTAGAGATTGTAACCTAGTAAAGAATCCTGATCCAAATAACACCGAAAAAATCTTTCAGGAGTTTGTTACTCTGCAAATCAAAGGTAAAAAATTCTATTTAACTAACGCTAAAAAAACCCAAAATCTTGATTTTTCAACTTTAGAGTTGAGTCTGGAATAGAGTCCCCTTGATGGATTTGAAGCTAAGATTGTTTCCTTGGATTACGGCTATTATTTGCTTGTCATCCCTTCTTCAGTCATGTGGAGGGGATGATAAACGGCCACTAACAGAAGCTTATTCAAAAAATGCCTTGGTAAATCCAACTAAGGCAGATAAGGTTTCGATTCAAATCAATTGGGAATACACTCAAATTCCGTTAAAAATGGAAATCAGAGAACCATCGGGATCGCAGTCCTTGGCGCTATGGACGACAGGATCTGTAGCTTCCGGTAAAACGGCCCCCTTTGGGAAAGAGATTCCTGAAAGCATGCTTGTTTTGAAACCAGGATCCAAAAAACAATTTTTGCTGGTGATGAAAAATGAAACTGATTCCCCCGTTTATTTTTTTGCTGCTCCCCACCAAGCACAGCCAGTGGAACATAGCTTTGGTTTTAAATTTAAGTGCTTATGCGTCAATCATGCTTTCACAGTACCTCCCAAGGAAACATGGTATCGAGTTGTAGAGCTTAGGCTCGCACCCGATTACCTAGGTGACCAGCTAAAAATCACACATAATATCATTGGAATCACCAAACAAAGGATGTCGGAATTTGAACACAGTGCACATCAAGCCATGCCGCACGAAATGGATTAAGTTTCCTTAAGTTACCAGTGATCCTTCCCATTTTACGAACCACCTCATTTCGGAAATTGATTTATGCTGGTGTCACTCCGAATATGGATTTGGACCAATCTTTACGACTCCAATTGGCAAACATTGCAGCCATTTTGGGAGTAATCTCAAATCTTAGTTTTAGTATTTTATTTTTTAATTACGATACGATTGGTAAAGGTCTGATCCCTCTAGTCAATACTCCTTTTGGGATTGCGATCGGATTCACTCTCTATTTAAATTTCAAAAAACAGTATAAGCTGGCTCGTTACCTATTGCTATTTTGTATACCGGTCGTTGTTTTAATTACCACGGCTCTCTTCTACGGAAATCTTCTCGGAGCCCATTATTTTTTCTTATTATTCTCGATGCTGCCTTTTTTGACTCTATCTTATAAAGATAAATATAAAATCTTAAGTTACTTTGTATTTAACATTTTGCTCTTTTTCTATATAGCCTATTTTCACAAGCCTCCCTTTCTAACACCTGATAGTCCCTTTTATGATGCAGAGGTTAGAAAAAATTTTCAGTTAATATCCATCAGCATTTGTTTTTCGATCATGGCGATCATTCTCTTCTATTTTTTAAGAAACACCAATAGAAACCAAATCGAAATGCAAAAAACCAATCTCTATAAAGATCGAATTTTTTCGATTTTGGCGCATGACCTAAAGGGTCCTATTGGTAGCATGGGCACATTTTTGGGGATCTTGCTCGATTCAAAAGCGAAGTTAAGCGAGGAAGAGATGCGTTATGGGCTTCTTGAATTGCAAAAGAATGCTAATCAGTGCTATGTTGTGTTGGAAAATTTACTGGAATGGGTAAAAAAAGACACCAATCGTCTTCAATTTCAACCCGATATAAATCAATTGCTTAAACTCGTTAGGGATACTTTGGATCTATTTCAAATTCAATCGAGAGATAAAGATTTGAAATGGAAGATTGAGATCAGTGAAAGCCACTGGGTATTTGTAGATGAAAGGATGATGGCAACAGTCCTACGAAATCTTTTCTCCAACGCACTCAAATTCTCTAAAATTTCAGGCGAAGTTCATGTAACCTCGAAAGATATTGGTGATTTTATAGAACTAGAAGTTAGCGATAATGGAATCGGGATTAGTGAAGAGAAACTAAGTATGATTCGGCAAGGTATGAGTATCAAATCGGATTTTGGTACATTGGGAGAAAGAGGTACTGGTATCGGGCTTTTGGTGAGTTTTGAATTGGTCCATATCCAAAATTCCGAAATTTTCATTGAAAGCAAGCGAGACGAAGGGACAAAAATCACTGTCCTCCTTCCCAAAAAAGAGATTTAACACTTTTCATTTTCCTCAATTCTAATAATGTATATCATATGTTTGGTGTCATAAATCGATATTTTAAATGGTTACAAGGAAATGCCCCGCAAGGAGGCGTAGAAAATTATCCTGTTGTTTCCGCTAATTTTCATACGAATATCGAAGGTTTGTTCATTATAGGTGATCTAACAGGTGTTCCTTTGCTAAAACTGGCCGTTGCCAGTGGTAAAAAAGTTTTGGAAGAAATGCCTGACTTACATAATGGCTTGTTAGATGTGGTCATCATTGGAGCAGGTCCGAGCGGTGTTGCTTGTGCCTTGCAGGCATCTCGTATGGGGAAAAAATATTTACTCCTCGAATCAAATTCTGTCTTTCAGACAATCAAAAGTTATCCTAAAGGAAAACCCATTTTTGCGGAACCACAAGACATGGCGCCCGATATAGAAATCAAAATTCAGGATGGTACCAAGGAATCGCTTCTTCGTGATTTGGAGTCAGTTGTTGTAAGGGGAAAACTATCTCTCTTAGAAAATAACCGAGTCATCGCAGTGAATCGAAACAATGCCCAAAAAACTTTTTCTATTCAAACGGAAAAAGGTGAAACGTATCAAACAAATTACGTTGTCATTGCCATTGGAAAAACTGGAGATTTTAATAAATTAGATGTCAAGGGGGAGTCCTTGAGCCATGTTTTTTACCGGCTGATCGATCCTATGGATGCGAAAGAGAAGCACGTAATCATCGTCGGAGGAGGAGATTCAGCAGTGGAGGCAGCGATCGCAACGTCACGATTTGCAAAAAATGTAACCCTGGTTTATCGCGGGAAAAATTTAAACCGACCAAAACAAGAAAACATATCTCGCTTCGAAAAATTAGTAAACTCAGGTAAAATTCAACTCCTGACATCTTCAAATATCTCGGAAATTACGGAAGATACGGTTTTTGTTTCGGATGCCATATCAACAAAAAAAATCAAAAGTGATTTTGTATTAGTCTTAACTGGGACTAAACCTCCAATTTCCTTTTTACAAAAGCTAGGCATTCAAATTCAGAATACAAAATCCATCAGAGATTGGGTAGGATTTACTTCCTTACTCTCCTTTTCGACGGCGGCATATTTTGGAAAGGCTGCCGTTTATGGGTCATTTTGGTATTCTTATGTTGCGTCTGCTGGCGCTTTTATATTTATACTTACCGGAATTAGTTGGCTTTATTTATTTGTGCTGCAATCAGGCTTTTCGATACCGAAAGGTTGGAATCGTATTCGCAATGTCTACCTTACAATGGCAAGTATTTACTTTATTTCCGTGTATTTCTCTGCCACTTATTCTAATTTCTATTTATTTGGAAAATTGCCCTCCTTTCATTATACTCTGTTATACTCTCTAACCATTCTGGTTTTCGGCATCCGTAGAATGGCAGCAAGACCTACCCAGTATATAAAGTGGCAGACGCTCACCTTAATCACGATTCAGATGTTTTTTCTATTCCTTCTGCCTGAAATTATTTTACCACTCCTTGGAGATTTAAAAATGCTCGGGGAAGCAGATGGATTTCTCCTAACAGAAGTATTTCCTAATGGTGCATATTGGAAGGCATACGGATTCATTCTTGCCTGGCCATTGAATATGGGCGTTCTCTATGACGGAGGGATTACAAAATTTTGGTTTTATTATGGGATGACAGTTACCTTTTTTGTCATTCCAGTTCTCGTTTGGCGTTATGGTAAAGGTGCTTATTGCGGTTGGATTTGCTCCTGTGGGGGATTGGCAGAAACGTTAGGTGATGAACATCGGGCAAAAATGCCTCATGGGAAGTGGGCTTACGCTTTAGAACATTCTGGGCAATGGATTTTGCTTTTGGCTTCCGTTCTCACCATTTTAAAATTAGTCGGAGTATATGGCAAAAGCCAGTTCCTTTTTCTCTCGGGATTCGAATCTTCTGCGGATTCTGTAAAATGGATTTATGACTTAGTTGTGGATATTGGGTTAGCTGGTGTTATTGGGGTTGGGTTTTATTTTCTATTTTCTGGAAGAATTTGGTGTCGAATGTTTTGTCCATTGGCAAGTTTAATGCATATCTATGCCAAGTTTTCGAGATTTAGAATTTTCTCAGATAAGAAGAAATGTATTTCGTGTAATATATGTACGCAAAATTGCCATCAGGGAATTGATGTCATGGGTTATGCAAATAAAGGTATCCCTATGGATAGTGTACAATGTGTTAGATGTTCTGCCTGCGTTTCCTTATGTCCAACAAACGTATTAACCTTCGGAGAATTGGTAAATGAGGAAAAAATGGAAGATAAATTCTCCGCCCGCCTGATGTAATTGGGCGAGAGGAAACATTTTTCCGATTTTTCAATGATTTTTAATATCCACATTGGATAGATGTTTTTTGATAAAAGCATAACTTTGAACCACATGAACCTAATTAATAATGATACTCAGTCTTACCTTGGATTAGCATCGGAGGAGATACCGAGGCTAAGAAAGATACATGGATGGAATGAAATTTTAGGAAAAACGGAACGGACTTTCCTCCAACGTTTGATTAGCGTAATCGCCGAGCCGATGATTTTTTTATTGATCTCCATAGGAATCATTTATCAATTTCTTGGCGATACGAGCGAAGCCATCCTCCTTTCTGCATCAGTTATTTTAATCATTGTAATCACAATCTACCAGGAAGGAAAAACTGATTCTGCTATTTCTGCATTAAAAACGATGGCTAGTCCCAGAACAAATGTCATTCGGGATGGCATTGTGCGCAAGGTAGACGGCAGAGAGATTTTGCCTGGAGATATGATCATTATCAACGAAGGCGACCGTATCCCTGCAGATGCGATCATTCTTGCCACAGATCACGTCATGCTGGATGAATCTTTACTTACGGGAGAATCGATACCTACCCTTAAGTCTAATTCTGGTGAAGTCTTTTGTGGCTCACTAGTCACTGCCGGTCAGGCGATCTGTAAAGTTCTACTGATTGGGAACCAAACTAAAATAGGCAAAATCGGACAAACGATTTCTTTTGAAAAACAAGAGAAAACATTATTAGAAAAAGATGTAGAAGTTTTGGTGCGTTGGATCTTTATCTTTGCTGTTTTTATCTGCATAGGACTCGTCATTTTTTTAGGTATCACAAAAGGTGATTGGCTCGGAGGGCTTCTTTCAGGACTCACACTTGCAATCGGCATACTTCCTGAGGAATTGCCATTAGTACTAACTATTTTTTTTGCCTTCGGTGCCTATCGGCTTAGTAAAAAAAATGTCTTGGCTCGTAAAACATCGATTATTGAAACTTTGGGCGCTGCGACAGTATTATGTACAGATAAAACGGGAACCATCACCCAAAATAAAATGACGATCAAATGTTTAATTTCTGGTGGTAATGAAACTAAACTCTCAGGTAACACTAGTATACTTGAAAATCAAGGTGAAAAAGATTTATTAAAATACGGGCTTCTGGCAAGCAAACAGCAGGCTTTTGATCCGATGGACAAAGCCTTCTTTGATTTATTAGCGAAATCAAATCAGGAAAACTATTGCCATCTGAGTCAATTTACTTTGATAAAAGAATTTCCTATCACAAGTAAAATTTTGGCTCTTACACAAGTATGGAGAAAAGAAGAGGATCTGGTGGTTGCCACGAAAGGTGCTCCCGAGACCATTATGAAGTTATGCAAACTCTCATTAGATCAGCAAAATTTGTTACTAGAAAAGACTTCAAAACTGGCGGCAAGTGGTTATCGGATGTTAGCTGTTGCAAAATCCAAAAAATCCATAAGGGATATTCCTTCTTCTCCCTGGGATTGTGATTACGAATGGCTAGGTCTTGTTGGTCTTGAGGATCCCATTAGAAACGAAGTGCCTGATGCTGTGAGGAGCGCGTATTCTGCTGGTATACGCGTAATCATGATTACTGGTGATTATCCAGAAACTGCAAAAAGCATCGCAAAACAAATCGGTCTACATCGTGCAGATAATGTTATGACTGGTGCAGAGTTAAATGAGCTGGATGAAAAAAGGTATATCGAGTCAATAAGTCAGTGCAATGTGTTCTCGCGTGTAAGTCCGGAAGAGAAATGGAAACTTGTCGGAATACTAAAAGACTTAGGTGAAATCGTTGCTATGACTGGCGATGGTGTTAACGATGCGCCAGCATTAAAACGCGCGCATATTGGAGTCGCCATGGGGGGGAGGGGTACTGACGTTGCTCGTGAAGCATCAAGTTTAGTCCTTATAGATGATAGCTTTTCTTCTTTAATCCGGGCGGTGGAGGAAGGACGCCACATTTATACTAATTTAAGAAAGGCATTAGGATACATCATCGCGGTGCATATACCGATCATTGGATCTACTTTTTTTCCTATTCTTTTTGATCTACCTCATGTCATTTTAAGTGCGGTTCATATCGTATTTTTAGAAATGATCATTGACCCAACCTGCACTTTAGTATTCGAGAAAGAACCGATTGAGGAGGGAACTATGAATTTGAAACCAAGGAATATAAACGATTCCTTACTTGATAAAAATCTTTTTCTCGTTTCGGTCATACAGGGATTTTTTTCCCTTTTTGCAGTCATCGCATCTTATCTTTATGTTCAGATATACGAAGTATCAACGAATGTGGATTCTTATCTGGGGAATACGGCAGCCTTTGTTACTTTAATTTTTTCTAACTTACTGTTGATATTGGTCAACCGTAGTAGATCAAAGACTATCTTTGAATCTATTAGAATTAAAAACGATGCTTTGCCGTATGTAACGATAGGTACACTTGCGATTTTATTTTCAGCTTTGTATGTGCCAGCATTACAGAGATTGTTTCATTTCTCTAGCTTGTCTCTCCGACAGATTACGATGTGCTTCCTTATATCCGTAGTTAGCATTGTTTGGTTTGAAATCGGAAAATTATTTTTTAGAAAAAAAGTTTAATCTATACAAAAAAGAAAAAACATGTTATCGTAAGGTCTTGATATGATTGAATTATTTTTCCCTCGAAAACACGCAGCACTTTGCCTCAAATCTGCTTTCTTTGGTTTCTTTGCCCATACAGGTTTTGTTAGGGGACTAAATGAAATTGGTTTTAAGCCGTCTGTAGTGACTGGTTCCAGCTCGGGTGCTATGATCGGTGCGCTTTATGCGACTGGAATTGATATGGCAGAAGTCGAAACGATGGTATTAGGTTTACGGAAGAGTGACTTTTGGGAGGGAAATTCTTTTACCCAGCTTGGTCGACTGATCAGAAAAGGTATCAAGGGTTATAGCGGCGTACTTACTGGGAAGGCTACCCGTAAGTTACTTTATCCATATCTGGGCAATAAAAAATTTTCTGACCTGCCGATGCGATTGGGAATAGCTGTTTCAAATTTAACGAAGAGTAAGCGAGAACTCATTACAGAAGGGAATGTGCTAGATGCTGTTATGGCATCGATTGCATTCCCTTTTTTATATGAGATTCAAAAACTAAATGATGATGAATTTTTAGATGGTGGTATTGGTGACGGCGAACCGATTAAAGAACTTATTTTAGACCCTAGCATAGATAGGATCATCATACACCAAATCAATAATAATAGACCACTTAGTCAAAATTTGATTAAACGTGCGTTTGATGCCTCAGCCCAGATCATTGAGACCGAATCTGAAGATCTGAAATCACTTCTTGCCATCGAAAAGGGAAAAAAATTGATAAGACTTGAAACTTCTACGCCTTATTTATCTCCGAAAGATTTTTCACAAGGGAAGTTTGCACTTGCCGAAGGGCGAGGTACTGCCTATCGAAACAAAGACGAAATCCTCAATCAAAATGCACTACCTACCTTTCCGTTCCCTTTTTAATCAAAGAAAGATGTCTTAAGTGGTATCGATTTAGATTTATTACTATTCGGTGATTCTTTTTAAACCGAGAGAAAAGATCGTGATATCATCGTCTGCTCGTTTGTATTTCGAGAACCGAAAGACTTCACCAACGACACGATCACAAAGCGATTGAGGATCTAATTCCGCGTTGTCTTTAATCAGGGTTAAGAAACGTTCCTCCCCAAACAGTTCATCTGTATTTGGATCTCTAGCTTCTAGAACCCCGTCCGTATAGAGAACAATCTTTCCGGATTCGGGCAAGGGACGTTCCACTTCAATTAACTTGAGCGCAATGAATTCTGTTATGGCACGGCCTTGCGAATTGACAAGTTCGGTATCTCCAGAGGGAGAGATTAAAATTAAGGGCGGATGGCCAGCGTTTGCAATTTTCATAATCTTCTTTTTAGGATTGATATAAAGAAAAATGGCACTGAGGAAATGTCCGGAAAGGTTCTCGAGTAGAGAAAGTCTCATCTTTTCGGCAGCCTTTGCCGGTTGGTCTAGTTCGGAAACCCATAGTTGCAAAGATACTTTTGCCATGCTTGCGATCATCGCTGCTGCAATCCCGTGTCCAGAAACATCACATAAAAAAACTCCGAACCCCTCCTCATCTTCTAAATAATGCACAAAGTCCCCTCCGATGTCGGAAGTCGGAAGGTATCGAAAGCCGATAGGAAACCCTTTAAGGTGACTTCTATGTTTTGGAAGAAGATCCTTTTGTAGGCGTTTTGCTACTTTTAATTGGGCGTCAATTTCTTGTTTTTCTTCATTGTCTTTTCGTAAGTCACTCACCTTTATCATCAATGCGACAGCGAGTAAAAATATTTCTATCGCAGAACCCAAGGGAAGACTAAAGGTAGCAATCGATAACGGTTTGATCCAGCCTTGTATCGTCGATAGATTTACCGCCGCTCCAGCTAACATAGATCCAAAGGCAAAAAAGAATAAATAGTTTTCGATTTTTTTTGGATTTTTAAATATTGCATATATAGCTAAGTAGATTCCCCAAAATATAGGTAGGCTGACGAATGTTAATGCAAATTCAATATAGGCTCTTAAGTTAAGAAACAGAATACTCGGTAAGATAAAAATACTTAAGCCGATTAAAAATAATGTCACTCGTAGATGTTTCTTTCCATATTTTTCTAGTTCCAAAAACTCTTTCGTAAACAGCAGACCAAAAATAGACGTTAAATAAATACTTACCGGGAACAGGTAATTTTTCCAAACATTCGAGTTTCCGATCTCAATATATTGAATGAAACCAGTCGAAAACAAGGTAACTAGCAAGATAGATGTTAGGTAGAAAAAATAAAAAAAGAATTGTCTGTATCTCAAAGTATATGCAAGAAGCAAGGTATAAAGAAACATGAGACCACCTGCACCAAAGTAGGCGGAAAAAAGTAAGTCGCTAATTTTCGAGAAGGTTAGAAAAGATCTACTATTATGAATCGAAATGAACGAGAAATATTGATTTTCAGAGATGATTTTAATATAAATTGTTCTTATCTCCTGTGGATTTAGAGTGATCGGAAATGCAGGGAGATGGGAGTAGAGAGGCTTTTCACGGCGTAAGGTTTGGTCTCCTGAGGCAAGCGTGACCCATCTTCCATTCGCAAAATAATACATTTCAAACCTGTCGATAACAGGGCTAGAAAACAAAAGGTAATACGTGTGAGGTGTTTTCCCCGTATGATCTACCGAAAAACGCAACCATAATGGGTTTTTCTCATCAGGAAAGTGAACTGTGCCGTTTTCATTTGGCTTCCAGGAATTTCCCTCCTTTAAAACGATATTGATATTCGAGTCTTTTGGAGGGGGGATCAAATATTCGATTTTTTTTGCGATGTCAATTTTACTGCGATCAGGATTTAACTCTATTGTTTCCGCGGTGAGTGCTGATGTTACTAATACGAGAAAGAATGTTAAAAACGGATACATAGTTTTTTAGTAAGAACTCCCAGCTCCGCCACCACCGCTGCTTCCTCCACCCCAGGATCCACTAGAACCTCCGCTCGACCAACTGCTGCCTCCACCAGACGAGGAGCTACTCCAGGAAGTACTGCTTTGACTTGAGGAACGCTGGAGTTTAGGTATCGTTACGTTTTTAACTTCGGAAAGACGACAGTGTGCGCATTCATAGAAGTGAGTCTCTTCTCCTTCATAATCGTACGTTGCAGCTCTATTTACCTGCGTGCTAACGCACCTATAAGTATAAAAGTTGCATTTACGACACTTGGAAGCGGGACTCTTCCCCGAGTATCTTTCTTTGGTGATCGTATCGCAGGTTCGACATTTCCAGATATCGTAATCTATCGATTTGATTTTTTCTTCAGAAACTTCTCCTGGTGAGAGATGTTTATCATCTTCTTTTTCATTCAGCTTAACCATTAATTTTTGACAATTAGGGCATTTCCTGGGTTTGTTCCGAAGCGATTTCCCAATCCATTGATTGGTAAAAAATAAACTGAGCCCGATCGGAATTATGTTAAACGAAGAGTAGAAGGTCTCTGATTCCGAAAATTCTGCAACTAGCATATAACAATAAGAAGCAAGTCCTGCGATCCAAGAAAACCAACCTCCAAAATTTGAATATATGCGATAGAAAAAATGGTTTCCGAAAGGCAAAAGTGAAAGTACACCGCCGATGAAAAACCAAGAAAAAACAACGATGAGTCCCAGCCAGAAATAGAAATATTCTTTAAAGCTGTTTTTGGGATCCTGTATATGCCTTAAAAAGATTCCTGGAGTAGCTTGGGTTTCATCTACTTTTTCTATGGGAATTAATTCCGTATAATGGGATTCCGGAAAATCACTATAATTAAAGTTTGTCGGTCCGAGATCCAATTTCTGATTCATATCTAAAGCGGGATGCTTGATCGCATGGGCAAGGGCATAGGAGCCGAGTGTGATTCCATTTGAAAAATTACCTGTTTTAAAATTTGGAATGATAAACATTTCTAGGATTCTCTTACAGAGAATATCAGGTAGGATGCCCTCCACTCCATAGCCAGTTTCAATTTCGACCCTCCGCTGGTCTAAAACATGTAAGAGAAGGATACCGTTGTCTTTTTCTCTTTTGCCAATTCCCCAAGTACTAAATAAAGTATTTGCAAATTCCTTTGGATTATACTCACCTATCGTAAGCAAGGTGACAACGGAGATTTCCGCGCCTGTTTCTCTTTCGAGTTGAGTGATGATTTGATCGATCTCTATGTCGGCACCTGAGTCTTTCAGATAGCCAATGCCATCGGAAACCCAGCTACCACTTGGTCTTGGATTTGGAATTTTGAGCGCGGCCTCTTGGATGCTCTCTGCATAAAGCGCGATGCCTGAAACCAAAATGTAAAAAGAAAGCATTCGTTTTAACATCCCTGGAATCCTTCCAGATAGTTTCGGTCTTGGCAAAGATATTTTGAGAGCAAAAGAGGAATCCTGTAGCGAAAAAAATGGCAGCCAGGAGGAATATTAGCAGTCTAATGGTTAGAGTGCTAAAATTGGGAGGCAATTATGAAACAATTTGATTCTACGGTCCAAGGAGCTTTGGACATTGCGCAGACAGACGCGATCAAGAGAAAGAATACAGAAATCTCACCTCTTCATTTATTTTATGGACTTATGTCGCATCCATCCTCTTTTGCGAGCCAAAACTTAGGGAAATACAAAACCCGTGTAGAGGAGGCCGTTTCCAAACTCGCAAAATCCGTGACTGATGTAAGTTTTGAAAATTTGAAAACTTCGGCGAAACTCAGCCAGTGGATTACCATGGCATCGTCTCGGGCAGCAGAAAATGCGAGAGAGGAAATCCGAGAGGCAGATTTGCTCAAGTTTTTACCTAACATCTTGCCTGAGTTAAAAATAGATTATAATGACTTGAATGTAAAGGAAACCGATGAGGAAGTTCCAAATTTCCTTATCAATCTCAATGAGGTGGCGAAAGCGGGAAAACTAGATCCTGTCATCGGCAGAACAAAGGAAATTCGATCAGTGATGGAAATCTTGGGTCGACGTTCTAAAAACAATCCGGTGCTCGTTGGCTCAGCGGGGGTAGGTAAGACGGCAATTGTGGAAGGCCTCGCCGACCAAATCGTCAAAGGAAAAGTTCCTGATGTTTTAAAAGGCAAGACAGTATATTCACTCGATATGGGACAACTCATGGCTGGGACAAAGTATCGAGGTGAATTTGAGGAAAAAATACAACATCTGCTAAAATTTGTGAAAGCGCAAGCTGGGGAAGCAATTCTATTTATTGATGAGATCCACCAACTTGTAGGAGCAGGCAGGACAGATGGGGCGATGGATGCTGCCAATCTTTTAAAACCGGCTCTTGCACGCGGCGACTTACATTGTATAGGTGCAACTACACCTGAAGAATTTCAAAAATACATACTCGGCGATGCTGCTCTTGAAAGAAGATTTCGATCAGTTCCCGTTAACGAACCTACAAAGGAAGATGCCATTGAGATTCTGATGGGCATTCGTGATAAGCATGAAATCCATCACGGGATAAAAATTTCGGATGATGCGATCTATTCTGCCGTATTTTTATCGGATCAATACATCACTGATAAAAATTTACCAGATAAAGCGATAGATCTTGTGGATGAGGCGGCATCTGCGTTAAAACTTTCGGCAGAAGCTATGCCGGCTCCGCTTGCAGAACTTGAAAGTGAGATTCGATCGAAGAAGATTTATGCTCAGGTTGAGAAAAAGAATGAAGATATCCTTCGAGAGATAGAAACTCTAGAGAAGAAATTTAATGAAGGTAAGCTGGAATGGGAGAGAGAAGTCAATAGTCTCAAGCAGATGGCGTCGATCAAAAATAAAATCGATCGAGTCAAATTTGATTTAGAAAGTGCTGAGAGCAGGGCCGATTACACGGAAGCCTCACGATTAAAATTTGCTGTCTTACCCGAACTGGAAAAGGAATTAGGAAATTTCCAAAATATCTGGATACTCGGGAAAAATCATGTAGCAAGTGTCATCTCAAGGCAAACAGGGATTCCTGTTGAAAAAATATTGAAAACTAAACAAGACAATATTTTGGATTTGGAAAACCAATTGAATCAATCCGTATATGGCCAGACGGAAGCATTGAAAGAAATTGCAGATACCTTACTTACAAGTTATGCGGGGATTTCTGCGGAAAATCGTCCGTTAGGATCCTTTTTACTGAAAGGACCAACTGGTGTTGGAAAAACAGAAACCGCCAAGGCACTCGCAAAGTATCTTTTTGATAGCGAATCAAATCTTGTTAGATTGGATCTTTCAGAATATTCTGAAAAACATTCGGTTGCCAAGCTTATAGGCTCACCAGCTGGGTATGTTGGATACGAAGAGGGAGGGATTCTCACGGAAGCTATCAGAAGGAAACCTTATTCTGTGATTCTGTTTGATGAGATCGAAAAAGCGCATCCTGATTTTGCCGATATCCTCCTTCAGATATTGGATGATGGACGCCTAACGGACAATAAAGGAAGAACCATCAATTTTAGAAATACCATCGTCCTACTCACTACAAACTCAAAGGACATCCAGGCAGACTTTAAGCCTGAAGTTTTGGGTAGGTTAGATGGCATATTGACTTACTCCTCTATTGATTCTTCTATCATGGAAAAATTAATAGAAAAACAAGTGATGCTTCTCAATGAAAGATTAAAAGGTAAAGGCATTGTCATCAAACTTTCGGAGAGTGCAGAGCGCGTGCTTGCGGAACAAGGGTATGATCCCAGATTTGGTGCCCGCCCTCTAAACAATGTTTTTAACCGAATTGTGAATCGCCCCCTTTCAAAAGAAATCTTAGCAGGTAAGATCCTTGAGGGAACCTACCTTGCTGATTGGAATGAAGGCATCCTTTCTTTTACTCTTCAGAAAGAAACCTTCAGCCCGCTCTTGAAATAAGGTGAACTTAGCCGAAGGGAAACGGAGCTAAGGTTTCGTTTCCCTTTTTTCTACTGATCTTTCCCTTTAACAAAAGTGTTTTTCATTTTTTTTCTGTCTAATGGATATGTCTGAACTTAAATCCATTACCGATTCAACTCTACTTACCAATCAAAAAAATTCTGTTCCTGTTCTGGGACTGGGAGTCTGGAAATCGAAACCAAAAGAATGTTATGCAGCTGTTAAATCAGCGCTCGAAAGCGGCTATAGACATATAGATACAGCTGCGATTTATGGAAATGAATCAGAAGTTGGAGAAGCCATTCGCGACTCAGGCATACCTCGCCAGGAAATATTTGTTGTCACCAAACTTTGGAATGCGGACCAGGGATATGATTCGGCGCTAATTGCGATTGATAAATCTTTACAAAAATTGGCACTTGATTATGTGGATATGTATTTGATTCATTTTCCCGTGACTGGAAAGAGAAAGGATTCCTGGCGTGCGCTTGGTAAAATCAAAGAGTCAGGAAAGGCGAAGTCTATTGGTGTGAGTAACTTTATGCAAAATCATCTAGAAGAATTACTCGCAGATACTGATATCATTCCTGCCATGAACCAGGTAGAATTTCATCCTTTCTTAAATGATGTGAAGCTCTATGATTATTGTCGTGAGAAAGGTATTTTACTCGAAGCATATAGCCCACTTGCACACGGGAAAAAGTTAGAAGATCCAAAAGTTACTAAATTAGCAAACAAATATGGTAAATCGAATGCACAAATTCTCATTCGGTGGGGACTTCAGAAAGGACTGGTCCTCATCCCTAAGTCGGTTAGTGCTGGTAGGATTTCCGAAAATGGAAATGTCTTTGATTTTCATATTTCGAGTGAGGACATGAACGAAATGGAAACTTGGAATGAAAATTTTAGAACGTGTTGGGATCCAACGGAAACTATTTAGATTTTTTTTTCAATACCAGAATGAGAGACTGATTTTTCCCTTTGGATCCGAGCACACCGTATCCAAAGGGAAATGGCAAAGGCTCGTTATGCGACGCCTCATTCAATTGTATCATATCACTTTGGTATTCTGGATCGACTGCCCCAGATAGCTTCCATGACTTTTCATACCTACCAAACAATGTTCGATCCCACTCGGCTTCAGGAAAGAACCGAAGAGGGAAACCGGAATCGTCTTGTACAATTTGTCTGGCATTCGATAAAAGCAAAGATCGAAACGTCGCCCGTCTCTCTCCATGAAATAAATACTCCGCGGATTTAGTAAAGACACTGATTTCTCCAAGTCCCAAAAAGTATTCATAGATTCCATCTCCAGGAACTCCTTCTTTTCCCGTTAAGAAGATCTTGAAGTAAGTGAAAATTTGTTTCTGTTTCAAAATAGGATCATAGATTTCGAACGTAAAACCTCTGTATGTCTCTGTGGGTCCTTGTATCGTTTCTTCTTTTGCATTTAAAATCGTCTTTCCGAGTCTTCTTAAAAAAGCAGCAAAAACGGGATAGGCACCGGATAACGCTGGTTTTTTTGTCTCTTCTTTCATTTTCCGATATGTGAAATAATTTCTGCCAGCTAAATGCGAGGAGAGAGACTCAATACCTTTGAGAATGATTTTTTGGTCTGCTTCTTTTTTTGTTGTCCAGTCGAACGGAAAGCCAGGGTCCTCTAATCCAAAAAGAATGTATCTTTTTGCATTTGGAAAGAAGGTAAACAAATTTAAAGCATCAATCCCGCTAAAGGGATAAACAACTGTTCCATGCGGGGAGGTGTAGTTTTTTTCTTTTAGGAAAACGTCTATTTGATTCTTTCGCTCAAGCATGAAATTCCAAGAATGGTCCATTTCTAACTTATGTTTTGGTTCGAGTGCGTTTTCCTCAAATCCCGCTAAAAGCTCATAGACTGGCGTTTCTTTGTTCGATACGCTAACAATTTCGTTTGAAAGCGAAGAACATCGAAAAAATAAAATGATGATTGAGATTTTGAAAAGATTTAATATATTTTTCGTCATAACTACCTAGGAATCATCAGATGGCTCTGAAAACAATATCTCTCCAGGAACGAAACCATCGGCTCGGAGAGTATTTGCAGTTTTTGGATGAGAAGCCATTAGGCATAGACATAAAATTTAGAGAGTTCCGTTCGACTCTAGAAAAATTAATCTCCGCAAAAGAAGAGCTCGAAGATGCCTGGGACTCAAATCCCATTCCCTCCTTTCTTTTAGATCCCAACCTTTCGATCTTACGCTGTAATTATGCAGCCACCAAATTTCTAAATCGCACTTACCAAGAGATTACAGGAGATAACTTTGCTCATTTGTTTTGGAAAGAAGAGTTTTGTTTAGAGGAGGCTAGAATCCTATCTGAGTCCAAGGAGATCCTTAGTTTACCCGTAACCCATTCGAAATTTTCTGGCTCTTTTCAAATCATGTCAAAACCACTCATTCGTTCACAGGACATGAAACGTGTGTTGTATATTTTGAATTTAGAGTCCATCATCGTACCAACGACGTATTTAACAGATACGATCATTGAAGTCCCCATTGATAAGGATCAAGACCGTATCCTATTAGCCTTAGAGAGTGGAAAGAATGCAGTTTGGGATTTTGATCTCAAAGAAGGAAAGGCCTACTTTAGTCCCCAGTATGCAATTATGCTCGGCTTCGATCCAAAAAAATTTCCAAATAGTTTTGCTCACTGGGAAACAATGGTTCATTGGGAAGATCGAGAGCAAGTTCGTGGATTGATTCAGGATTATATCAACGGTAACATAGAATCTCATGATTTAGAAATCAGAATGTATACAAAATCAGGCAGAGTGATTTGGGTTTGGAGTCGTGGTAGGGTCGTTATGCGATCTGATGGAGGTACCGCAGAACGTGTGATAGGAACTCATGTCGATATTACGGAACGTAAAAAAGCAGAACTTCGAACAGAAGCCGTTTTACATATGAATCAAAAAAAGGCTCTCGGAGCGGAATCTGAAGAGAACATGATTTTGTTAGGGATTCGTTACGGCTTACGACTTACCGAAAGTGAATGGGGAATGGCTCGAATTCGTAAGAATGGTGTCATTGAAAAAGAATACGGTCTTTTTTCTATGAAAGATAATAATAAACTTTTATATTTCCCTATCGATGAATCCGCTCCTCCTCCTAAGGCTCATCAAAGGCTTCAATTGAATTTTGATCTTGATGATGATACTGATTTTGAGTTAACGCTAGCAAATAAGAAAACAGGGTTTGAAAGTACGGACCATAAAGAATTACAATTATTAGGTTCTGAGCTCTGCCAAGTCCTCAACAGTAAACGAACCGAAATCCTTCTCAGAACGAGTGAATGGAATTTGCAGTCCATCGTGGAATGTTCACCAAATGGAATATTGATTCTAAATGACGAACGTGTTATCTTCTGCAATCGGAGTGCAGAAATAATATTGGATCGAAAACGTGGAGGCATTCTCGGTGAGAATTTATCAGATATATTTGGATTGGTTACTGGAGAGAATCCTTTTGATCTCGTCCATAATATGGTGAATGAAGGGAAATCTGTTTCAAGCAATCAAATTGAAAGAAAAGTTTTGTTAGTAAATGGACGAAAGAAATGGCTAGGTTTTTGGGCAATTGAGATCATTTATAATGGCGCAATGTGCTACTTAGTGTATCTTAATGATCTCTCTCGCACGAAAGATGCAGAAGTTCAACTCTTACAAAATGAAAAACTAGCCACAATAGGTCAGTTAGCTGCCGGAGTAGCTCACGAAATCAATAACCCTATGGCATTTATCCAAAGTAATTTTGATACTTTGAAACGTTACCATAAACGAATCGCAAAAGTTTTGGCTGAAATGAAAAACGTGATGAATGAAAAATCGGGTAGTGCTGAATTCTCAGAAATCCAACGTCTATGGGATAAGGAAGAAATAGATTTTGTGATGGAAGATGTTGTTGATATATTAAATGAATCTACTGACGGCTCAGAACGGGTAGTCGAAATTGTGAAAAGTATTCGTAACTTTGCTCATGAAGACAAAGAGGATGCATTGACGATTTCGAATGTAAACGATATTATAAAATCTTCCCTAAATCTTATCTTTAATAAAATAAAATATGAATGCGAGATTGTTTTGAACCTTGAAGAAAATTTGCCTTTGGTTGCTTGTCGACCTCAAGAAATAGGACAGGTATTTATTAATTTGTTAGTGAATGCAGGTCATGCAATAGAAGAAAAGAAAGCAAAAGGGTTATTTCCTGAGGGATTGAAAGAAAAACCTGGTAAGATTGAAATTGCCTCTTCATTTTTAGAAAGTTATTTTAGCAACGGTTTGGATGCCATTGAAATTACGTTTCGAGATAATGGGATCGGAATCTCGGAGGATGTACTTTCTCGAATATTTGATCCATTTTTTACAACCAAGGAAATTGGAGAAGGCACTGGTTTAGGTTTGTCGATCAGTATGGATATTATCAATAAACATGCAGGAGAGATTAACGTAGAGAGTGTTCGGTGCCAAAGTACAGTATTTCATATTAAATTGCCTGTAGGTAAGGAGAAATTACCATGAACGAGTTAGAAAGTTTTGAAGATTTATTGAAGGAAGCAAAAGGTTCGAAAGAGAATCATACAAAGGATGTGCGGTTGATCAAAGTGATTATGGTTGATGATATCAAATCCATATCCTCTGCCATGAAACGTGAAATAATGAACATCGTGAGAAATACGGAGGGCATTCGCTTTCATATAACAGATATTCAAGATCCTGAAGCTGCATTAGCATATATCAAAACGCATAAACCTGATCTACTCATTTCGGATATCAAGATGCCATTTCTAACGGGTGATAAACTAATAGAGGAAGTAAAAAAAACATTTCCTGAACTTCCGATCATCGTTGTGACTGGTTTTGCCACCAAAGAGAATATCGTATCCGTTTATAAATCGGACAAGAACTGCATCATTCTCTCCAAACCTTGGGAAGCGGAAAGATTGGTGGCGGCCTTAAATAAATTATTAAATTTGAATATTGCCTGGGAAGATTAGCTAGGTCATGCACAGAGTAAAAAAAGACCGGGGCCGACATGGATCGACTCCGGTCAATGGTTCCTAAAAAGAAAGCCGTTTCGTTAGGTAAGGGGATGGGTCATTCGCCTACGGCAACTTCATCCACTTTATCGGTAGAGTAACTGACGGGTTTTGCCTTCGTTTCTCTCTCGATAGATTTTACTTCTCTGGTTTGAATTTTCGCACCCTCTTCTAAAAGTGGCAACCCATTTAAATCGCGGACTTGATTTTCTAGCAGAAAAGCGATGTCTGGGTTTTCTGCGAGGTAAAGCCGGACTTGTTCTTTCCCCTGACCGATTTTTTCGGTTTTGTAGGAATACCAGGAACCTGCTTTTGCGATCAAATCGTGTTTTACCGCGAGGTCAATGAGTGAAGTTTCCCTGTTGATCCCATTGGAATACATGATATCAAATTCTGCCTGACGGAAAGGTGGTGCGCATTTGTTTTTGACAACCTTAACGCGAACTCTGTTCCCTACTGGTTCTTCTTTTTCCTTTAAGGTTTCAATGCGGCGGATGTCAAGTCGGATGGAGGCATAGAACTTCAACGCGTTTCCACCAGTTGTTGTTTCAGGGCTGCCAAACATAACTCCGATTTTCATACGAATTTGGTTGATGAAGATGACGATGGTATTGGATTTCGAAATCGTTCCCGTAAGTTTTCGAAGCGCTTGGGACATAAGTCGAGCTTGGAGACCCATATGAGAATCTCCCATATCCCCTTCGATTTCCGCTTTAGGCACTAGAGCGGCTACAGAGTCGATGACGATCAGGTCAATGGCATTCGAGCGCACGAGAGACTCACAAATCTCTAGAGCCTCTTCCCCGTTATCCGGTTGGGCCACGAGAAGGTCGTCGACATTGACACCTAGTTTTTTAGCGTAAGAAGGATCAAGAGCGTGCTCGGCATCGATAAAGGCAGCAATGCCACCTTTTTTCTGGCACTGGGCAATGGCAGAAAGAGTGAGAGTGGTCTTTCCTGAGGATTCAGGACCGTAAACTTCGATGATGCGACCCGTTGGAAAACCGCCAATGCCCAGGGCAATGTCTAGATCCAAAGATCCAGTGGATATAACGTTCATTTCTGCCATTCTGGTGTCGGCACCTAGGCGCATGATCGAACCTTTTCCAAATTGTTTCTCAATTTGTCCTAAAGCGGCATCAATTGCCTGTTTTCTTTGGTCGGTTTCTTTTTCGATCGTTTTCTCGGATTTCTCTTTTTTCATACTCGGTTCTTATTCTCCTAACTCGGTGTTCCGAAAGAACTAGGTTGACCAGTCTCGGGGATTGGCCCCGAAAACTTCCAACAGCCAGTAAATTCCGAGAGCTCTGTCTTTGCCAGTATCTCTTTGGGAATCCAACTCTTTTTCTCTTCCGTTTCTAAATGGATTATGTCATATTACCCAGACAAAACAGAAGCTTCCAAAGATTTTTTTCGAATTATGTCGTTTTCTGAATTCCAAAGCTATTTCGTACGTAAGTACTTGTATAGTAAAATTTTGAAGAGGGAAAGGGAAAATTGAGCCGATTCTAGGAACGTATGATTCCCGCAAATTTAGAAGTCAACCTCCCTACAGGCGCCACAGCGCAGATGACAGAATACTATTTGATGTATCGAACCTATCTGAAAATTGAAAAGAATTATTCTGAACACACGTTATTTGCTTACCTACGGGATCTAAAGTTTTTCTTTGAATTTTGTTTGAAAGAAGAGATAGATTTTCTTTCTATAGATGTACTCGATGTTAGAGGATACTTCGCTGACCTCAAATCCAAAAAAAATTTGGACAAACGGACTCAGAGTCGTAAACTATCCTCTCTACGTACTTTTTATAAATTCTTGTTTCGTGAGGAAAAAATTCCTGCCAATCCCATTCTCTCTGTTAGTTTCCCAAAAACTAAAAAGAAATTACCAAAAAATTTCACTCAAATCGAAACAGAAGATATTTTAGATTATCATACAGAAGAAAAATCTACAACACTCGGCAAACGAGATAAGGCAATCGTTGAAGTTCTGTATTCAACAGGCCTCCGCGTTTTTGAGCTCGTGAATGCCAAGGTAAGCGACTTAAATAGTGAGCTCACGAGCCTAAAGGTAATGGGGAAACGAAAAAAAGAAAGATATGTTTTTATCGGTGAAGAAGCAAGCAAAGCTCTCCGCGAGTATTTAGAAGAGAGAGGAACACAAAGTAAGACCGAAGAAATTTTTCTAAACCAACGCGGAGGAAAGTTAACAACAAGGGGCATACGGTACATCTTAGCAGAAAGACGCAGTCTTATGGGTATGGAGAAGCCGATCACTCCGCATAAATTTCGACATACCTTTGCTACCGATCTTTTAAATGCAGGTGCTGATATCCGAGCTGTGCAAGAACTCCTTGGACATTCTTCCTTATCCTCTACACAGGTATACTTGAGTGTATCGAGAGACAGGTTGAAGGAAGTGTATCGCAATGCCCATCCGCATGCAAAAAATAAATAATCAATTTAGTTCCCTATATGCGTTTAAACTTTCCAAATAAAGACATGATCCGTGCGATCGGTCCAGGAGAGGGGAAACTCAACTTTTTTTAATTTGATGGATTTTTCTCTTAGATAATTGCGCAATTCTACATCACGGAACACTCGTTCGCTGATTGATATTTCGCCGGATTCTGTGACGGCTTGCATTTTGGCAGCATAGTTCACCGTATTTCCAAAGTAATCAATATTGCTGTTTAAATTGACGGCAAGACAGTTTCCCGTATGTATCGAAATGCGAATCCTAACGGGAGTGTGTTTGTTTTCAGGATGAAACCATTCTTGTAATTCCTTTGCGGCTTTCATCGCAAGCACAGGAGAAGGGAAGGATGCCATGATGGCATCGCCTATTGTTTTTACGATTGTCCCTCTTTCATTTTTGATCAAAGTATATGCTTTGATAAAATGTTCTCGTACTTGTAAAAAAGCTCCATGATCCCCGACTGTTTCATAAAATTTCGTGGATCCAACGATATCAGTAAACAAGAGTGTTTGTACTCCGATATCAAGTTGGAGATTGGTTGCAATCGCTTCTTCTGAAAAGAGGTCTCTAAAATCATTAAAATTGAATAGTTCATTTGGTCGAAGGCTCAGTTGGTCTTCTTTTCGTTCTTCCAATACAATCGTGACAGGAGCATCAGTCTCATTTTGAAAGACAAGATTTGGCTTTGGTTTTACTTTTATTTCTTTCGATTCGTTTTCATTTAGCCAGACGATTTCTTTTTCTTCAAATTTCTCATTTACATCGACTAAATTGAAAGAAGGGTTACCTTTCTTACGTAATCGATAGACGCCTGGCTGAATGAGTAAATTTGAATAAAAAGTTTTTCTGGCGCCGATAGATTTCGATAAAAGTATATGCTGCTTCGTTGCCGGCTCGGCTGCACAATAGACTTGTCTTTCAATTTTTCTAACAGAAGGGTGGAGATGAAAGGTGACTTCAATAGAATTTTGACCTGTTGTTTCAAATTGAATGTCACAGACTTCACATTCATCTTTTTCTGGTAGTTCCCCTAGTCGTTGCAAGGATGTTCTGACACCTCTACAATGAGGACAAATGATATCCCAACTTAGTGTAAAAATTCCGAGACGACATCCGTAGAGAAACATTTTTAGTAACTCATCTTGGTCTCTACCTAAAGATTTGCTTAAACTTTTGATCCGAATTCGATCTAATTCGTTATCGCTCGATTTTCGTAGATATTCATATACTTTTTCAATCGTATTGTTTTGGATGCCGTATTTGATAAGTTCACTTTTTACCTGGTCTAATTTTTCTGGATGAACCCAAGTCACATCCCCAATAAACGTCGGGACTTTTGAAATATTTCCAACTAGCTGATAGCTGGCATTTGCATTTTTTTGTATCTCTGTTTGGATTTCTGCAAGCGCCTTCTTGAAGTCTGCTCCTAGTTTAGGCATCGCATAACGCAGTAGCCTTCTCATGAGGAAATTTTTCGGAATCCAACCGAAATAAATATAAAGTCTAGATCTTGACTCACCATATGGCTCTAAGATGTATCTACTACGAATGTATGGTCCAAAACCTTTCGAGTAGATTCGCGCATTTCCGATTTCTTTTAAATATTCCCATTCCCATGGAACTTCTTCCCATTCGATGCGCATGCCAGCTTGTTTTGCGGATCCGAAAAGATGTCCTTCCTTTTCTATGTAATCGAATTTTGGAAGTCCGATTCTTTTGTTGAAAGAAGATGTGTCAATAAGGTAGGGCCAAATGTCTTCTCTTGTTACCTTCAATTCAAATTCCCAAAGGAAATCCAAGGGCTCGTTTATATCGGTCCATTTTTTTTCCCAAGGAAATTTTGTCAGAATGTAATTCAAATCAATCATATAGGTCGAAGGATGACTCGTGCTTCTCCCGCCTGCAAGCCAATTAACAGAAGTGAACCATCCACTTCAGACACCTTTTGGCAATTCATGCATTCTAACCTTGCTCCATTTTCGAAGACAAATCTAGGGATCGCGATGACAGTCGGTTCTTTGATGCTTAAGTCTACATCCCAGTGAAATTGAAATTCACCCGAGGACAATTTATAATTCATAAACGTTGGTGTCCCTTGCGTCGCTTTTGCATAGGGTCTACAGAAACCTTCGATCGCTCGTCCTCCGCCGCCATATAAATCAACCTCCGAGTCAGGAAGTTTTTGGTCAGACGAATAAATACTTAAATCTTCCTGGTTCCAACCATCGCCGATCATCAGATTGTTTTCATTGGAAGCGGTATAATTCCAAAGGGTATTGTTCAAAAACAATCGGTCCATGGCATTGTACATACAGTTCAAGGCACGGATATGACTCTTCCAAATCGTAGCCTTTCGGTTGCCGGATTTCCATTTTTGATAAGCTTTGCCAGCCTTTAGATCAAAAGGAATTCCGAATTCTCCAATCAGCGTGGGAACGCCCGAGCCAATGAGTCGACTTGCGTCCTTGATTCTAGAGAGTTGGTGGACATACATGTTTGTAATGCCCTTCTCTCCAAAAACAGGAATTTTTCTTAAGGGATCGATCGCAATCGGATATAAAAATTTTTTAAAAATAAGAGTTAAAAGATCATACCAATGTGTCGCATTGACAGAGTTAGCTGGAAGTGTCGCATTAAAATTTGGTTTCATGATCCCATCTGTTGCCTCTCTTTCTGCAAAAACCATCCAATCGGTGCGAATTTCTTGAATGGTCTCTCCCACTTTCCGAATAAAAGGGATCATGTAGTCCCGATCAAAATCGATTCTCTTACCCTTGACCATTTGAAAAAAATCATTCTTTTCGATGAAGGGAGTACCGTCTTTTGTCAGAGACCAAGCACCTTCTAGTTGAAACGGATCGCCGGGAGATTCTGGTAACCAAATGGAAATCCGATTTTTGTTAACCTCTTTGGTGTAAGCGGGAACATACCCTCCCTTCAGGATGGATAACTTTAAGAAGGGAACATCAATCGTGTATCCATGCGAGGAAAAAAGAGCATCTATCGGTGATAAGGCGAGACCTGGTTTTGCTGGATCCTCCGCATGATTTTGTAGTCCCCTGTCATTCATGGCCTTTCCAATGAATCCTTTGCCTGGCTCATTGAGAGAATCAAAACCTAATACATGGGGGAAATCTTTGATCCGTTCTGCTACTTGTTTCATGCATCCTAAATAGTGATCCTGCAAATAGTCTTGAACATTTTTCCCATCAATGAGAAAAGAGGGAGCGAAATCTTTTCCACCAAAGAACAAAGTCCAAAGGATGGCATTTCCCGCATATCGATAGTTTTGTGACCAGCACATCGTAGGGTAGTTATCTTCTTGCCGGATTCCCGATTTTGTATAATCATAGGTGCGTTGCATGACAATGGCTGCATCGGCCTCGGATAATTTTTTAAAGTCGATCCCCACTTTTTCAAACGTCCAACCTGGTGCTCCGTCGCCGCCCGACATTCTCGACCAGACATCTTGGTGAAAGTCGATAAATACATAAAATTCATATTCACCCGCTAGTCTTGTGATTTCAGCTAAGTAGTCTAGGTATGCGTCATCATATAGGCCAGGCCCCATATGTTCAATGGCCTCCCAAGTTGTGAGTAAACGTAAGCAGTTGAAGCCCCATCGTTTCAATCTGGTGAAGTGTTCCGATGCCTCGGAGAGAGGGAAAGGTCTACCAATAAACTGTGCCTGTTTATGGTCAGAAAAATCTGTTGGGAAATGAGTCCCGCCATTGGGATAAGGGACTTTCGTATCGCCGCCTAAATTGACACCACGAAGGATGACCTTCCTACCGTTTTCATCGACAAACCATTGCCCGAGTGTACTTAATTTTTTCATATGGATCCTTCGACTTCCTTGCTCGACATTTGGTAGTAGCCGAGAAGAAAATAAAACATAATGAGAACTTCGTCATCTTGGAAATAACATTGTAGTAGGCCGGAAAAAAAGAAACCCGCAAGCCCCAGGGTGAGGAACATTTGTTTCCTAGGAATTTTTTTGGCAGAAAATCCATAAACGATCCATGCACCAAGCATAAAATAAAAGAGAGTTGCGGGTAATCCGTAAACAGCTGCTAAATGGAAATAGTCATTGTGAGAATGGCCTCTCTGAGTGACTTCATAGAAGAAGGCAAGTTCAGGATGTTCGGTTTCTTTTTTCTTTCTTGAAATTTCGATTTCTGAGGGATAGGCGCCAGGACCGATTCCAAAATAAGGATTTTTTAAAATTAAAGGAAAGGTTGAATCCCAGATAAAAGTTCGTCCCGAGTCAGTATGCTTTTCCGATCCGAATAACGGTTGTATTACCTTTTTGATGGTTTGGGTTTGAAAGTATAAGATTGTAAAAATAAGTAGGAAACTAGTAATTCCGATGGAAAGATATTTTAAAGTTTTAGGTGAGATTTCTTTTTCGATGACCATCAAGATGTAAATACCGAGTGCGATACTGATACCCACGCCAAGCATAGATGACCTCGCATTGTTCAGTAGAAAGACAAAACTGATTAAAATCAAGATACTGAAGCGCATACCTCTGATCCAAAGTGCTTCTTTAACTTTCCAAGAATCGTATGCTGAAAAAAAATAATAAGGAAAAACAAAGGCGAGTAGGCCACCAAATGTTAGATGGGTATTCATAAGTCCGATGGGTAGATAGAGAAATCCTGCATAATGATGTTGGAACGGCCAGGTATTTGACGTGCGATATAAATCGGAAATGATTCGGGAGAGTCGATAAGGCGAGAAGGAAGAAACAAGGCCTGTCACCAAAATGAGGAATGCAAAAATTTGAAATGCTTTTGTAATCTTTGCTTGGTCCTCTTTTTTAATGCCTTGCAATACAAAGAAAGCGGAGACTAAAAAAATATCTTTTAATTCACCCCGCCAGGCGAGCAGGAAGGTCGACAAACTAAAACCAGAAGCCACAACATGATAAAACATAGAAAAAAGCTGCCAGGCGTAAAGGAGGATGAGAAGGACAAGGATGCCTGACTGCATCTGAGGCTTTGGTTTTACAAACAAAAAGCAAATAAAGGCGAGAACCAGAAAAAGCTGGCTTATAGAAACCGATAGAGCACAGGAAATGATGGACAAACAAACAAAGAGGAGATAGGATCGGTATAACATTTCTGTAGCTTAGAGTATAGGAGTGATTCATTTTGTAAAGAGGTTCCGCTTGCGAGTTCTTTATTTTTCAGATACATTTCTTCCAAAAACAGATGGCGTTGCCGTTTCGATAAAGAATTTTTCCGAGCTCCTCACCCTGCGTGGCCATGAGTTTACCATCTGCGCTCCTAGATACGGGGAAGATGATTTCGAAAGAATGGGTGACAATATCCATGTCATTCGGTTCCGCTCCGGTTATTTGCCGAGTTACCCAGATATAAAGGTGGTTTTACCTTCACCTGGAAAAATCAAAAAGGTCATCGAAGAATTCAAACCCGACCTCATTCACATCCATACCCCTGGACTTCTCGGAGTCTATGGGATGAGCGCGGCAGAAAGGTATGGCATTCCCACCATCGGAACCTACCACACTCTCATGGCAGAACAGGAAATGTATGTTTCATTCTATCGACTTTTTAAATTGGATAAGTTGTTTTTCAAAATCAACAAGTTTAAGAAAAAGATCAATTTTGATGAATTGGACAAATACATCAAATTTGATAACTTTAATATTCGAAAAAAGATCATTCTCAAGATTTGTAACGATCTATATAATCGTTGTGATGTTGTGATTTCTCCCAGTCACCTTATCAAACAACAGTTAATTGAGTATGGGATCAATAGACCTATAACAGTTGTCTCGAATGGAATGGATTTAAAACGGTTTAAGGGAAAAACTAAAACATTAAATACGGACGCTCCTAAAATTTTGCATGTTGGAAGAATTTCCTATGAAAAAAACTGTGACGTAGTCATCAATGCATTCAAAATCGTTCATGAAAAATTTCCAAAGGCCACGCTTACCATTATAGGCGAGGGACCTGCGATTGAATCCTTAAAGAGACAAGCAGAGCATTTAGAAATCAAAGATTCAGTTATTTTTACGGGCTTTGTTCCAAATGCGGAACTTCATACGATCTACCCGCAGTATGATTTATTTCTGACGGCATCTACGATGGAAACCCAAGGACTCGTCGTTTTAGAAGCAATTGCTTGTGGATTGCCCGCGATCGGAGTGGATTCGTTCGCACTCCCCGAACTCATCCAGCAGGATAAGAATGGATACATTGCACCACCATTCGATGTACAAGCGTTAGCAGATCATACGATAAAACTATTTACGGATCCAGAAGTTTACAAAAGATTTTCACGTGCCTCTATTGAAATTGCATCTACCCATGAAATGGAAAAATGCGTGGATGACATGGAAACTGTGTATGAAAAAGTAATCGAAGCGATGAAGGGAAAGGAAAAGAAAAAAAGTCTTTTTGAAATGTTACTAGACTTTATGTAGAAACTGTAAAGTTACACTTTCCCTTTTAAAGTGATCAGAAATTTCGAGTCCTTCCATTCTTTTCCCAGGGTGGATTCGAGCTCTTTTTTCATGAGGGTATGCACTTGCTTTTCCGTTTCTGGATCTAAATACACGTCTGTGATTTCACCTGTGTCCTCATTGAGAGCGTGGTGATGGCGGTCCGTGTTGGAATCGTAATGTGTGATGCCATTTTTCAAATCAAGCGTACCGATCACACCCTTCTCTGAAAATAATTTGAGGTTATTGAAGACCGTCGCTCTAGAGGCATGAGGGAAATGTGTATTTACTAAATGAAATACATCTTCTGCTGTGAGATGTTGGTGTTGGGCTAGGATTAAATGAGCCATTTCCAGACGTTGGGATGTTGCTCGTATTCCAAAGGACTCCAGAATCTCTTTCGTTTTTTGGTAATCTTGATCCATTTCTGTTTAGACTTTCGGATCGCTCCCTTTTTGTCAATAATTAGACTAAATCTAAAAAAAGTGCTTGTCTAAGCTTAGAATTAAATTAGATTAAGTCTAAATTAAGAATTACTCTAAAGTAGTATTCTTTTCAAGAACCAAGAGGAAACGAACATGAAGTCAGATGTTAGTAAATCTACCCCTTCCAAAGCCTGGCAAGCGTTCCAAAAAAGCATGGAAACTCCAAGGCTAGAGAAAGCCGAAATGTTTGAATCGGCAAGGTGTGGAGAGCTCGCTCCCTTTCTGGAAAGCAATAGCTCCGAAGCTTACATTTCTCTTACCAATGAGAAGGGATACAGTTTGCTCATGCTTGCGGCTTACCATGGCCATGAATCCTTGGTCGAGCTCCTTTTGAAACAGGGAGCAGATCCCAATTCTGTAGATGCCGCTGGAAATTCGATCTTGATGGGTGTCGCATTTAAGGGACATTTGGCGGTCGCCAAACATCTGATTGCCTATCGTGCAAATGTAGATTACAGAAATCCAAAAGGACAATCGGCGAACGATTTTGCAGTCATGTTTGGCAGAAAAGATATGGTTCGTTTCCTGAAAAAATTTTCGAACTCAAAATCGAACTCAAATGACAGGATCATCCTTTGGTTACGTTTTCTCTTCTCTCAACTGAAATCAGTAAAATCACAATTTTTAGCGAGCAAAGGAGGCTTAAAATGAGTGCAAATCGATTAACAACAGCAGGTGGACATCCAGTATCGGAGAACCAACACAGTTTGACGGCAGGCCCTAATGGTCCTATCTTAATTCAGGATACTCACCTGATTGAAAAGTTGGCCCATTTCAATCGGGAGCGAATCCCAGAACGCGTAGTACATGCAAAAGGAGCGGGTGCTTTCGGAACCTTTAGACTCACAAAAGATATGTCGGATTTTTCGATTGCCAGAGTATTGCAAGGTGTCGGAAAAGAAACACCTTTGTTTTTGAGATTTTCAACGGTTGCGGGAGAAAAAGGCTCCGCGGATACCGATCGTGACCCTCGTGGATTTGCTGTGAAGTTTTATACTGAGGAAGGAATTTGGGACGTTGTTGGAAACAACACGCCAGTTTTTTTTGAGAGAGACCCTTTAAAATTTCCAGATTTTATCCATTCCCAAAAACGCGATCCCGTCACCGGCTATAAGAATCCTGTTAGGATGTGGGACTACTGGGCCAAATCTCCGGAGGCACTCCATCAAATGACGATTTTGTTCAGTGATCGCGGACTTCCCGACGGTTATCGATTCATGCACGGTTTTGGTTCGCATACCTTCAGTTTGTGGAATCGCTCGGGAGAAAGATTTTGGGTTAAGTTTCATTTCAAATCATTACAAGGAATCAAAAATTTAACTCCTGATAAGGCGGCAGAACTTGCAGGAACGGATCCTGATTACGCAACACGGGATTTGTTTGAAGCCATTGAAAGAAAAGAATTTCCGCAATGGAGAGTTTGTTTACAAATCATGCCGGAAAAGGAAGCCGAAACATATTCTGTAAATCCTTTTGACCTAACAAAAACATGGTCTCATAAGGACTATCCATTGGTAGAAATCGGTGTTATGGAATTGAATCGAAATCCAAAAAACTATTTTTTTGATGTGGAACAAGCCGCCTTCAGTCCTTCCAATTTAGTGCCCGGAATTGGCGCATCACCTGATAAAATGTTACAAGGAAGGTTGTTTGCGTATCCAGATGCACAAAGATATAGGTTAGGTGGCAATTACCAGCAGATTCCAGTAAATAGACCTTTAAATCGAGTAGCACATTACCAAAATGACGGGCACCGATCAGAACCAGGCTTTGGTTACGATAATTATGAGCCAAATGGTTTTGGAGGTCCTGTCCAAGATCCTTCTGTTACTGAACCACCACTTCGTATCTCGGGCGATGCGGATCGGTACAACAGCCACAAAGGAAACGATGATTACTCGCAAGCAGGTGCGCTTTATAGGATGCTTGCAGAAGAGGAAAGGGATCGGATGACAAGCATCATTGCCAATACCATGTTGCAAGTGCCAAAAGACATTGTGAAAAAGAATATCGAACATTTTTCAAAATGTGATCCTGATTACGGTAAGAAAATCGCAGAAAAAGTAGGACTTTAGTCTAATTAGTCCTTCACTTACTCTGTTAGGTGAAGGACTAAATCGTTACCTGCTTATGGTAATGGATTTCACTAATTTTTTATCACCAGTTTCTTCATATACCACTTCCGTTTTCAAGTTCCGTATCGGCCAATAAAGCTGAATGGTTTCTATTAGCTCATATGCTTTTAAGGAATAATCGAGAATGGTGACAACCAAACTGAGATCAATGAATCTTTCTCTTGAGACTTTTTTTAGATCCGTCTCCTTTGATGCAATGAGCCATTTATAAACTCGCGATGAACGATTTGCATTTTGGATGTGTTCAAGATCAAGCTTTGCTTGAGGTAATTCTGCCTCTACTTGGTCAAATTTAATTTCAATCGGTGCATATTTAAATTCGGGTAACGAAAGTTTTTTAGAGAGCTGCAGGTCAAAGGTATCATCATCAACGTATTGTAGTGTTTGGCAGGTGGAATACACTGTATCACACAAGCTCCCATAACTTTTTTGAAAGAAGAAGATGAGTAAAATGTCCTGATTTTTTGGATGATATAATACTTTCGCATAATAATGATCCAACCTTGAAAATAAAAAATAGGATTTAAGCCTCTTGAATATATTATAGGAGATTCCGAAGATGTCATTAAATAAAGGAACATCCGTTAATCCAAGACCTTTGTATCCGATATAATAGGGCTCAAACGAAACATTTCCACCTCGCTTGCTGATCTCTCGAAAATATTCCAAAAAGGATTCCAATTTTGGATCATCAATTTTCAGTTTTGGGGATGTGATCTCAATCAATACCTTCCCACTATTTTTTCCAAGTGTTGACCATACCTCATCAACAATCTTTGTTTCCCCGTCATATTGAAACTTAATACAGGATACATCGCAGGAGATTTGCTCCTCATACTTGGTTTTGTTTGGAGAAGGTAAAATGTTTTCGGTATAGGAAGAATCAAAGTCATCCGAGTCTTTTAGAGTCGGCTCGGAAGAAATGTCAGAAGTAAGGAAAAGCAAAATAGAAAGAAAACGAAGGATATGAGATGCTGAAACTCGAGTTACCATAGTGTATTTACATTTTGTAATACTCTGATGCGACGTACCACATCCAAAGGATCAATCAATTCCATGCAAGCATGATCCCCGCGCCAACATTTTACATTGCCATAAATGGAGCAAGGTCTACAGGCAAGTTCCACCTGTAAAACTCCTGTATCTTCTTGTGCAAAGGGACCAAATCCCGATATAGGATGTGTCGTCCCAAAAATACCAATCACTGGCTTTTTTAAAAGTGCCGCTATATGTACGTTAGATGAATCCATGCCTATCATCAGATCCAATCGATCCATTATCCCGAGCTCACCTCTGATACCTAATTGGGCACCGTGGACGATGTTAACACGTTTTTCGCCATTCTTTAAAATTTCGAGCTCGCTTGCTTCCTCTTTTCCGCCAAATAGAAATATATAACAATCTGGAAATTCCTCTAGTAATATCTGTGTTAGTCGAACTGATTTTTGAAAGCTCCACTCTTTCAGCTCATGTCCAGCGAATGGAGCAAATCCAAACCACTGGCCTTCCTTCTTGTCTAAGCCAATGGATTTAAAATAATCTCTCGCATAAATTTTGGATTCTCCATCGACATTGAGCCAAGGTCCTTTTCTGATGGGCGCTTCGAAGCCAGCCTTTTTAAAAACATTGAGGTAACGATCCACCGTATGAGGAATTTTAACTAATTTTTTATTAAACCTTCTTGTCTGCTGTGCTTTTTCCCTTCTTCCTTTGATGATGATAAAGGAAGGAATTTTGTGAAATGAAAAAAGGAAGGAAATCATTCTGGACCTTATCGATCCATGTAAGTCTATAATTTTATCAAAGGGACCGAGTTTCTTTAACTCAACAAATAGTTTCCATACTCCAAATAGACCTTTGTATTTTTTTAAATTGATACCAATGACATTAAGATTTGGAATGTTATAAAAAAAAGGTGCGAAATTCCCCCGGGTAACAACGGTCAGTTGCATATTGGAATACTTTGCAGCCAAGGCAATTAAAGCCGGCGTGGTCAATGCCACATCACCCATAGCAGAAAAACGAATGACCAATAAATTCATTTTTGTGATTTATAAAGAGACGGATTTAGGTTTTGATCATTGTACATTTTCATTTGTCGATATACCTTTACTCTTTTTTCTCCATTCGCATAGTCTAACAAAAGTTCATCAAGACAGACTATTAGATCAGATCTTTGGTCCAGAAGGATGTCAAGTTTAGCTTGGCATTTGGCAATATGCTCTTTTGAGGCTGCCTCATCCGTTCTACCCACTTGTTCTTCCATGTGAAATATTTTCAGTTCCAGGATGCTCATTCGGTCAAGAAGCCAGGCGGGAGATTCTGAGTTGAGGCGAGCATTTGCTTTTGGCCTTATTTCCTTAAAAAGGTCGATAACAAAATCGTCGAGTTTTTCGACCATGTCCGTTCGGTCTTGGTTCAGCTTATCGATCCTACGTTTTAAAGCCACGACCTCTTCTAAAGCAATGTCAGGTCTTCGGATCTCGTCTTCTATATGCCACTGGATGGTGTCGATGTGGTTTTTTTGGTATAAAATATTTTCAATAGAATTTTCGGGGTACGGATTTGGATGGGGTGCTTGTTCTTTGTGCCAATCACTTACCGAAGTTTGGAATATCGAGACTGCCTTGTTTGCATCTAATTTCATCATAGACTCTTTTATATAAATTTTTCCATTCGATCCCATCCTTCAATCCAAATATTTCTCATTCGATTCTCTTTTCCTCCTCTCTTAGGGGAAAGGAATCATTTGACTTTCTTATGTTTCATGTGATGCTTCCCATATGTGTTTGGTTCTATTTGCCAAAAATGAATGGAAGGGTTTCCCGATAGTCATCCTTGCCAACAGAGATGAATTTTTTGATCGTCCGAGCCAACCTTTACATTTTTGGGACGGGCCACCTCGGGTTCTTGCAGGAAAAGATTTGATTTCTTCTGGCACTTGGTTAGGTGTAAATGAATTTGGCAAAATTTCTTTTATTACCAATCGAAGGAATCTCAGAGAATCAGTTCCAGAGTCACCACGTTCGCGAGGGAATCTTGTAAAAAATTTTCTACTTTCCGATACAAGTCCGAACAAGTATGTCTCCTCCTTACAAAACGATTATGATAGGTATCCTGGCTTCAATCTATTCGTATCTGATTTAGAAGAGAATGTATATGTTTCAAACAAAATTGCGCATTCCCTTTCCATACAAAACGGAATTCACACTTTGAGCAACGCCGAATGGAACACTCCTTGGCCCAAAACAGAGAAGATCAAATCTCAATTCCTAATTGTGAGAGAGAGTTCTGGGCAGGGTAAAAATTTGCCTCTGGATTCTTTTTTTCAAATCCTTGCCGACGAAAAACAAGCGTTAGGAGAATTTTTGCCTGATACAGGGATAGGAAAGGAAAAAGAACTATTACTTTCTTCAATTCGCATCGGGTTACCTGGATACGGAACCCGCGTTAGTACGGTGCTTGCAATCGATGAAAAATTATGCTGTTACCTCTGGGAAAAAACTTTCGCAGGTCCGAGTGACAAATTGGGAAAGATCGAACATTTTCAGATGCAGCTAAAAAAATAAAAGATTGCTCATTCTGTTTTGTCTTCGGGTGTTTTCACTTGTTCCGCATCGACGGATCTTCCTTCTACAAACGTAATTTTTACTCGTTTCGACACGAGCATGTAGGGAATCCATACGATAGCACCTAATAAAGCTCTCACCATTTCTTTGGCAGTCGCCGCATCAAACATCTCTTCATTCTTTAAGACAAGTGAACTAAGCCAAGCGTCCATAGGTATGAGGATCACAGGTAAAATTGCAAAAACGATATATAACTTGGGAAATTGGTAATGTTTTTTGAAAAACAAATAGGCAAGAAAAAAAGCAAATAAGATCATGAAGCCGTTGTAGCTTGCTTCAAAAATCAACAGAGGCTCCCAAAGAGGATTGTAAGATTCTGTTCCGGGTGTCGTCAGATATTCAAAACTACCATCTGTAAACATTTTATAAAACATGGGTCCTATTTCTGCGGCAAGTCTCAAGGGAGAAACAACGAGACCGAGTCCGATAAAAATCAGCCAACCTTTAAGTCCCTTTAAATTATTTTCCTCTTCCATAGCTGCCCCCTAACGATCCTTCCAATTTTGAATTGAGATTGATGACCAAGATTCACTTTTTCCTTGATTTAAAATAGTAAAATATTTAATCCTGAATACCTAATGTACCTTACCAAGCTCACTTCCAGATATTTCGTTTTCATCTTCCTTTTTTTACAATTGCATTGTAACACTCTGATCAATATTTTTTCGGATCCTTTTTACGTGCACGAATACCATTTGGAGAACGGACTTTCTGTCTATCTGAGTGTAAATGAGAAAGAGCCTGTAGTCAAAACTTCTATCCTTGTCGATGCAGGTTCTGCGGACGACCCGGAAGATGCAACTGGTCTTGCCCATTATTTAGAACATTTGATGTTTAAAGGAACGAGTCAAATCGGAACGACAGATTTCACCAAAGAAAAGGTCTTCCTGGATCAGATTGAAGACCTATATGAAAAATACCGCCAAACAACAAGTGCAACCGAACGTAAGAATATTTATGCAAAGATTGACGAGCTTTCTTTGAAAGCCGCAAAGTATGTAATACCCAATGAATTTTCCCGAATTCATAGTCTTCTTGGAATCTTTGATTCCAATGCTTTTACTTCTAATGATCGAACTTATTATGTGGCAACCGTGCCTTCCAATCAGGTAAAAAATTTTTTACATTTGGAATGGGAAAGGTTTCGCGATCCGGTATTTCGTACATTTCATACGGAGCTTGAGTCGGTTTTTGAAGAAAGAAATTTGCGTGTTGCTGATCCTAAGGCTCAATTATTCAAACGATATGATGAGATCATGTTTTCCTCTCATCCCTATGGAGAAAAAATCCCGATCGGAACCGATGAACATTTAAAAAATCCATCTATTAAGAAGATCAAAACATTTTATAACGAACACTACCTGCCAAATAAGATGGCAATCTGTATGTCTGGAAGTTTTGACCCGAGCGAAGTTTTGGAAGAAATCAAAAAAACATTTGGAACGATGCCTTCACATTCCAAACCTATAGAACTAAAAATACCTGAGCATAAACCTCAAGAATCTTCTCATCAAATTATAATTAACTCACCTAGAAAAACATATCTTTTTGGAATCAAATTTCCCAAACAATCACCACAATTATTAGCAGACGCACATACAATCGCTTTGTTGCTTGCAAATGGTTACAATGGACTGTTAGATGAAAGTTTGTATTATTCACAAAAAGCAAATTCTGTTTCCGTGACGATAACAGAATGGAAGGATTATGTTTTGCTTAACATTTGGGTGGAGCCTAACAAAAATCTTTCCCTGTCTGAGGCAAGGTCCATCATTTTGTCGGCTTTTCAAAAGATCGAAAGTTCTGAAGTTTCAGAAGAAATGTTCCAAGCAATAAAAACCAACCAAAGATTGGATTTAATCAAAAAGAAAGATAACAATGAGTTTCGTTTGAATGAGATGTCGGAAGCCTTTTTATCAAAGTGGAGTTATGATGATCTTCAAAAAAAATTCCAATCAGCAAACATATTGAAATTAGAAGATCTAAGTGGATTTGTGAAAGACTTTGTAAATCAAAACATAGTTTCGATAGAAACTGTAACTGGAAATTCAAGTTTTCCTTACATCACGAAACCTCCCATTTCCAAATTAGAATTTAGTTCTGAGGAAGAATCAATTTTCAAAAGACAATTCTCCATTGAACCAAGCCATTCGATTTCGCCCGAGTTTGCATCATTCGATCAAATCGATTCGAAAAATTATCCCAACGGAAACCAGATTATATACCAGAAAAATAAAGAGAACTCCCTATTCAAATTTAAGATGATCATTGAAAAGGGCGCTTGGATCAGTCCGTATCTTGGTATCTCTATAGAATATTGGAAACACCTAGGCACAGATCTCTACACAGCCAGTGCTCTTTCCACGAAATTTTACCTTCTCGGCAGTACCGTTTCCATACAAACAAGAGGCGAAACTTTGGAAATCACGATGGAAGGTGAGGACAAACAATTTATTCCTTCTTTCCGATTGTTAGAACATTCCATCAAATCGGTTGCCTCATCAAAAGAAGTTTGGGAAAATCTTCTCGGTAGTTACCTACAAAATTTGGAACTTCAAAATAAAGAAGAATCAGAACTGGATGCGGCACTGAATGAGTATGCTATCTTTGGGCATAACAGTCTTAGATTCTTTCAAGCAAACAGCAATGAACTGAAACAATTTAAGTCTTCAGATGCCATCGACATATTAGGTGACCTTTTAAAATATAAATCTAAAATTACATATTATGGGAATCTAGATTTTGACACTTTAGAAAAAACTGTATTCCGCGAATATATAACGCTTTCTACCACCAAAGATCCAAGTGTTTTGTCAAAAAAACAATTCAGAAACAGCAAAGAGACGAATTTCTTTGTCTTAACGAGGAATCGGCCGCATGTAGAACTAAACTATTTTTCCTCAGTTTTTATGCCATCTCCAACCAAATCGGCATATTTTTATATTTATAACGCCTTGTATGCGGGGCTCTCTTCTCCCTTTTTTATGAGAATGCGAGAACAAACAGGGAATGCCTATGCAGCGAACGTATATATGAGCGAACCGGCATTTCCAAAGGAACCTATTTTATGGTTTGCAAATCTTGCCTGCCAAGCAGATAAACTCTTAAGTTGTTTAACGGATGCGCAGGCGAGTTTAGAATCTCCTAACATATCTAAGATTCGATTCGAAGAGGCAAAAATTTCTGCCATTCATGCTGCCAGTACGATCCGAAAAACAAATGTTTATCTGATAGATGAATACAATCGGTCACTTCGTTTGGCCTTAGAAAAAGATTCTGACCAGTTGATGTTTGAATCTTTATCCGAAATTCAGTGGCAGGACTTTATCGATTTTACAAAGTCAATCAAGTCGGCAGGCTCTTTTCAGATCGCACTCATTGGTGACCCTAAAAAATTTAATCGCCAAAGTTTAAGCTCTAAAGGAAAAGTGGAAGAACTTCAAGCTTCCAAAATTTTGGGCAGATAGGAGACAGTAATGATTACCCAACTCAAAATGATCAGTAAAGAATATAAACACATCCGCATTCTTTCCGCTGAGGCAGTGGTCGCCTTTTATTTGGTTTTTTTTAATTTAGGAAATTTGGATTTAGACCATTCTTTCGGAATTTTCGACAAAGTGGGTTGGGCAAAAGATTTAGGACTTTATTTTCAGAAAAAAAATTACGAATCGAAACTCATAAAACAAATTGAATTTACTCCGAGTTTGGTGAGAGAAAATTGGGAGCTTGGACTTTTTTATTTAGAAACTGAAAAAAATCCAGAACTGGCGATCCAATATTTTACAAAAGGTTATGAAAATGATGTAACGGGAAATTTTCCCTTTCAAAATAAAATTTTTGAATCCCACATTCTAATCGGCCTCGAGCTTTTTAAGTTAGATGAGATGCTTTTTAAATATTGGGAAAACGATTACAATTTGTACACAAAAATTTGGAATGAAAAATACGACAAAGCATTGAGTTACTATAACATCGCAACTGGAATGGAAAGTTCTTCGTTTTATAACGATCCTAGAACAGTAGAATTTTTTATTTTAGAAGGCAATTTGCGTTTTTATGCTAATGATTATGTGAAAGCTGAGGAGTCTTACAAAACATGCATCTCCATGCAAAATGACCGTGAGGAGTGTTTTGTTGGACTCGCGCTAGTTAAGTTGCGGAATTCTGTTAATTACCCTGAATCAAAATATGCATTGGAAAATGAAGCCTACTCCCTTTTGCAGCGAAGCTATGAAACGCACGAAAAAGAAGAGAAACTTTTGTCAAAACATGGATTATTCGAATATTGGATTCAATCTCCCTCCAACCGTAGAAACCAGATTCAAAGAATTGAACCTCTAGCTCTGGAGATGACCCAGAAGAAAGACGATATTGGACTCTATCACTACGTTTTAGGACTAAGCTATTATGACCAGTGGAAGGAGAGTTTTACACCAAAAATGTTAAAAAGTTTTGAACTCGCAGCTGAGAAGGAACCTGATAGCCTAGACTACTGCATCGAGTATGGTTTTACTTATGCTTATTATGAAGATTCAATAAAAGGGATCAAACTTTTGGAAAGTTGTAAAGCTAAGTTTACGCCAACCTATCGTTTGTTATCTTATTTGGGTGATAGTTATCTCTTGGCTGGAAATTATGAAAAAGCAAGGGAAAATCATTTGGAAGCAGAAAACAGTGAGACATTTGCTGGCCAAAGAGAGAAAACTGTATCCCATCAAAATTCGTACTCCATTGGCAGAGCGAATTTGCTCTTAGGAAATCGTAATGAAGGGATTAAATATTTAGACTTGGCTTGCAATGGGGGACAAGGACTCGCTCAAGCCTGCACACGACTAGCAAAGGAGAAGGAATAATGGAACAAGAACAATTAGAATCAAACAGGCATCGAATCTTAAGCAAACTTTCTGCACGAATGAGTTTATTCGGAAAGATCATTATCGTCTTGGGCGTATTGTATGTCTCTGGCGGTTTGGTCACCATTAAAGATAATTTTGGAAACATCTTTGAAGGCATTGTACAAATGATTCTTGGCTATTTGACCATTCGTGTTTCCATCCTCTTTAAGAAAGCATCACTTCTTGAGAATCCGACAATCGATGATTTACTCCAGGCAATCAATGCGACCACAAATCTTTATGCTTGGCAATTGTACTTTTACGGATTTATTTTCTTCCTTGCTCTTTTTACCTTGTTATCTCTCGCGTGGACTAATCTTTCATGAAGCCGGTCAAAAAATTATTTTCTTCTAATAGGTTCCAGCTGATTTTTTTTCTTCTGATTCTCTTGGCAGGAAGTTATTTAGCAAGCGTTCGTTACTTCATCAAAGACAAATCTGATTTTGCTTCCTTTACCGACGTAGACATTGATCTTGTAAAGACTTCTGTGATCACGGCAGATGTCCGTTCCGTCGAAATCGACAAACGTGAGGCCAAAGTAGAGCTTAGGATATTCCTAGCGGAGGATTTAGCTCTGAATCACAGGTCGGATACACCTAAAGATGAATTGCGTTTAATTTCATACAGCAGCAATGAGGAGTTTGTTTTTAAAGCAAAGCAGCCCATTCGAAAAGTGCTCATTACGCTACCATTGGTCGGCACAATTACAGACTATCCGTTCGATACTTTCCAAGCCTCACTTGGTTTGGGTTTTTTTAAAAAAATCTCTGAATTCGAAACACTAGGGATTCCACTTGTTCTCAATATGCAATCTCCGATTGCAATTTACAAATTGGAGTTCTTTGAAAAACCTGTAGAGGATTTTTGGATTGATCGAAGCACCGGAAATGTTGATAGATTAATTCTAGTAGCTAGAACGAGGAGCAATCAATTTGTTTCTATGTTGATTATGGTGATGATGTTTTGTATTGGTCTATCCATCATACTCATTACAACCAGAATTTTACTCTACAATCAAAAGATACAGGTTTATGAGCTGCTATTCATTTCCATTTTGTTACTCGTTTTACCGGTGTTAAGGAATTCTCAACCCGGGATTCCTGGTTTCGGAGTGCTCTCTGATTATTTGTCCTTTTTTTGGGCATTGGGTTTAACGACGGTCAGTCTGCTGGTGTTAGCTATTTATTGGCATTTTTTTAAAGAGAAATCCTGACCTTTCCTGGGTTCTTACTTTTTCTTTCGAGGGATGGAAATGTAACCCATGCTTATCCCCGCCCGATAGAAGGGTGGGGAACTAGACCCGCCACCCAATGCGTTCCATTTATCATAGCAGTTGTTTAATTTCCAGTTCGATACAGAAAATAAAAAGTTTTTTTACTGAAAGATTGCCTTTCTGCTTTTACTTCGAGAATTCCATGAACTCATATTTTAATTCGCGAATTACTTAATTACCATTAATCGAATAACAAACAATTGAAAGGACAATACTTGTTGGATCTTTTCGATTTTAACCAGAGATTTGCTATGTAAGGGAATAGAAGTTATGAAAATGAATTGATTCGGCGACTAGTAGAGAGGAGTGCGAAAAACATCTCCCTGATCTCATGATCAGGGAGAATGATTCAATTAAGCGAAAAATCTTTTGTTGATTTCGTCTGGAAGTTTTTGTCCTGTGAGTTTTGCTCTTTGTACAAGTTCCCAGAAATATCTGTAAGTCGCTCTGTCATGTAAGTCCCCATCGTGTTGGATCGGACCCCAATCAGCATCCTGCGCTTTGATGAGGATGTCACATGCAGTTTGTGTTTCTGCAAAGTTAGGCGCCATAGCATCTAAGATTGATGTGATTTGTGCAGGGTAGATTGACCACATCCTTAAAAAACCAAATTCATCATGCGCACGTTTTGCATCTGCATACGTTTGGTAAATGTTTTTTAAATCTAGAGTTACGTTGTGAGCTGGGATGACACCATGCATAAGAGCAGCAGCCACGAGAGATGCTTTTCCACGGCGGAGTAGCTCGTGGTCGAATTGGCCAGGGGACTTCATGCAAGAAGCTGGAATCGCGCCATGGTGACCCGAGATAAAATCCATGAGTCCAAAGTCCAAAACTTGTAGCCAAGGCATCGCTGCGATTTCAAAAACTTCAGCAAGTGCGCCGTGTGTCTCGATAAGTACGTGAATAGGAATCTCTCTCTTGATTCCTGCTTTCTTACAAGCTTCTTGGATATAAGTGATTTGTTCTTTTACTTGAGACGCTTTGGTTGGTTTTGGGATTGTAATGTAAGCAATTACATTTCCGGCTCCTGGAACGATGATATCAATATCACCTCTCCAATGTTCGTTGGTATAATCATGAATACGAACGCCACTCATTTTGTGTTTGTTGAGTTCTGAGTTCTGGATGCGAACAATCATCTCGGCGTGTTCTTTTTCTTTTCCAGTTTGCGCGCCATCCTCGCAATCCATAGTGATGTCAAAAAGACCACCCATTTTGTTTTGGAGTTCAAGGGCTTTGGTGATGAGTTTTTCGGATCCAGCGAAGTGTTCACATGCAGGAATGATCGGGAAAGGTTTTTCTCCTGCGAAAAGTGCGGATTGCGGGTGAGTGAGTGCCATTCAAATTACCTTTATTACGGATTTTTTACCAAGTTTTGAGAAAAAAGTGACAAAGCAAGGAAGAATTCAGCGCTTTTCCCCGCGAGTTGAGATAGAATGGATGCCTATGATTCGAATGCTCACTGTAGTTGTTTTTATCTTTTGTTCCGTGCAAAGTTCGGAAGCAAAAGATTCTCTTTCCTTCTGGAAAACGAACTCTTTCCAGAAGGAAATTCGAGAAGATGGACGGATTCGACTGTCTACGGAAATTGAAGTTTTTGGAGAGCCAAAAACCGTAGAAGTGATTTTCACACCAGATGTAGAAGAGTTTGCTCCGATCATCCTTCAAAATTCCATCCGCCTCATTCCTGTCATAGCACGTTTCCTTGGAATTGCACCCAAACAGGGTGTGTATACGATCACACATTTATCGGATAAATCCACAGCGCGCAATGAGGGAAATACGGTTCTCATTCCTTTCAATTATCCAGATCCAAAAAAGGCACTACCTATACCTTTACTCTATCACGAAATTGACCATTGGTGGTTTGGTCAAAATCCCAGATTTATTTCTGAGGGTGTTAGTAGTTTTCTCCCCTTGGCATTGCATCATTCGGGCCAACTAACACTTACACCTGATGAAATTTTAGAGATTCTAAATTGGTGGGGCTTTTATAACCCTACGATTTTAAAAGATATACCACTCGGAGATATGGAGTTCAAAAATTTGAACGAAGAGGAGAGTTTTTCGCTTCATTATCAGAAAACATTCAAAATCCAATACATTCTCTTTCAGGAATTGGGACATGATGGATACCTCAAGTTTTTAAAATCAATAATAGACTATGAATCGATGAGCGAACATTTTGTGCAATCTGTAGGAGTCTCTCAAAAAACAGAGGGTATCTTGAACCTACTCAATCAAACAAAACAGATAAATTGGAAAAAAATCCTCTCTGGATGGTTACTTACGAAGGATTATTCAGGTGTTTCGATTTCTGAATGGAAAGATACAGACCTTGACGGACTTATGGATGTAGAAGAAAGATATCTTGGTACAAATATAAAATTATCCGATACTGATAAAGATGGATTAAATGATGGAGCAGAAGTCGCGCTTGGAACAAATCCATTAGTTCCTGATTCACCAAACATCTTTGAAAATCGCTTAGAAATAAACGGACCCGTGTTAGATGGAAATGCGAGTGATTGGGATTTTATATCAAAAAAGAAGGTGGCAACATCTCTCGCAAATCCTAAGATCGCTGGACATTTTGATCTCGTTATGTTTCAATATTTCCTGGTAGATGACATACTGTATGGATTTTTAAAAACAAGAGAACTTCCCAGGATTGACAAAACTACCAAAGGGTTTTATTATTTTTTTGTGGATCAGTCGACAGCCGCGAAAACGGAAGGCTTTGGTTTTTGGTATGCCAGTGATGCACGTATTGGATGGGAGATTCGAAAAGAAGGTTCACCCGAAGTCGTATATGGAAAGGTGGGCGAGGGATTTGAATTTAAAATCAAGATTCCAAAGTCTGACCCCAAGCCCAAAAAGCTGATACCTATCCTCCGAAAAACAGAAAATGTTGGATTTTGGAGGGATTATATCCCGATCGAAATTGAAAAGTGAATCGATTAACAGAAGGCGCGTTAGACGTCTTTCAAAACACTCGCTATTAATTTTAATAGCACAGTTTCACTGATTGGTTTTGTTAGCTTCCAAGTATTCGTTATCAAGCTAGTTTTTTTGAGTGTTGCTTCGTCGTTATATCCAGATATAAATATAACAGGAAAATTATATCGTTTTCGTAGAATATTCGTAACTTCTATCCCATCTATGGAATTCCTCAAAGTAATATCCATTAACGCAATGTCGGGGCAATCCTTTTCAACACTTTTAAAAACCTCGTCTCCAATAGAAACAACACCACTGATTTCAAAACCTTTATTCTTGAGGATTTTCTTCAAATGAAGGGCATGTAAGGCTTCATCCTCGACAATTAATATTTTCTTTTTTGCCTCCATATCAAATTCTATCTGCGTTTAGCGTTTCCTTAAAAGCCAAAGTAAAACGTGTTCCTTCTTTTTTTTCCAATTCCAAGGAACCACCCAGCTGTAATTCTGATAACATCACAATTGCTTCTAAGCCATAGGATTCGGTATTTTTTAGATCAATCGAATCAGGGAAACCAATGCCATCGTCCGTTACGGATATCAGAATCTCGTCGCGTTCAGTTTTCTTCATTTGGATTTTAATAGTACCTTTCCGCCCGTCAGGAAATGCATGTTTGACAGCATTTGTGAATAGTTCATTTACAATGAGTCCACAGGGAATGGCTGTGTCAATATTGGCATTCACTTCTTCCATTGCTGTGACAATCACAATATTAGCACTCTCTATTAGTAGATTATTCTTAAGCAACTCTACCAATTCAATTAAATAAATTTTTAAATTAATTCTAGATAGGTCATTCGATTGGTATAATTTTTCATGTACCAAGGCCATACCTAGAATTTTGTTTTTAGTCTCATCAAGCAGGTTTTTTATTTCTTCGTTTTGGGAATATAAAGATCTCATAGAAAGCATAGAACTGATGACCTGCATATTGTTCTTTGTGCGATGATAAAGTTCTCTTAATAGTATCTCTTTTTCTTTCAGAGATTTCCGAATTTTTTCCTCTGTTTTTTTTAATTCAGTAATGTCTTGGCTTGTCCCAGCTAAGCTGACTACTTCTCCCTGTATATCTAAAACAGGTTGGCAAATGGCAATCACGATCTTTTGATCCAGGTTAGGCAAACAAATACGATGCTCTATTTCGTACGGGGTTCCCTGGTGAATCGCTTTGTTCACATAGGTTAAAAATAAGTCTCTGTCATCTGTATGAATTCTTTCTACCATGCTTTCAAAATCTGGTGCACCTTGCTCGAGATCGAATCCCCAAATATGAAACATTTCTTCTGACCATTCGATTTTCTGCGATTCAATATCATATAACCAACTGCCAATTTGAGCTAATTTCTGTGCGTTGTTTAAAGCCTTTTCAATGTTTCCTAAGCTGATTTTGGCTTTTAGAGTGTCTTCTTCGATTTGCTTCTGTTTGGTGATATCTTGAGTGACACCAAAGATTATATTTTCGTTTTCGCTGCCTATCTCTCCAAGTTCGAGCGCAATGATATAAACATTTCTAATCTCTCCCGACGGACGTTTGATTCTAAATTCAAAGGGTTCGAATATTTGATTTTTTAATAAGCTTTCCACTCCCTTTTCTAGCTTTGGCAAATCTTCTGGGATAACCGTTTTCGTTACGTTCTTATTTGAGGGATAAAAGTTCTCTTTGGTGACTCCATAAATGCGATACATTTCATCAGACCATTCTGCTTCATCGGTGGCCATATTCCATTTCCAACTACCGACATGGCTTAATTTTTGAGCTTGGTTTAAGGTAGTATTAAGTTCATGTAATTTCTTGTTTTGTAAATCTAATTCTTTCCGAAATAAATCTTGATTGGTAATCTCTCGCATAACATAGAGACTCACTTCGTCTTCTTTGTCTTGAATGACGGATATTTGAACATCTACAATTCGACTAGCGCGATCTTTTCTTGAAACCGAAAATTCTCTTCGGCCAAGGGAAGTAGGTGCCTTGTAGATGGACTGCTCTTCTTTGTTTGTAAGCTCTTTACCCATGGATGTGTCGATCCAATCAGAAAGTCGTTTACCAATACAATCTGCTTCCTCCAAAGTTCCAAATAATTCCAAAACAGCAGGATTTACAGACTCGATGAGTCCGTTTCTTGTGATGACAAAAGAATCAGCTGACGAATCAATTAATATTCGATAGGTAGACGCATTCATTTTTGTAATTTCCAAAGATGATTTTCTTTCCAGAAGAAGAGCGTAAAAATCGATAAGGATGCCCAATCATTGAGCATAAACTAAACAATAGTTATCAGATATGGCAAGTTTATTTTCAACTCGGATACCAAACCAAACCGTTGCCGTAACGGATGGAAAAGGGCGGAAAACAAAGAGAAACAAGTCGATTTTGTAGCAAAGGATGGTAAAATCGCATGACGTAAGTAGGCAGTACATCTTAATTACGCCTTAGGTAGATGAAAAGAAGATGAAAGATAAAAACAAGAATGGAAGTGTCGACACACCTAAACAAGGCAAAGAACCGATCGACTGGGCTGAAAAATGGGACACCACCAAAAAAGTTCTCAAACAATCTAAAACCACAAGCATATCGGTGTTAAATGGAGTCGTTGGGAACCATCTAGAAAAAATCGACATCCTTTCTCAAGAAATGAATTTTTATCAAAACCAAATGCCGATCAAGCTCAGTAAGGAGGAATTGAAGGCACTCAATATCGGCAATAAAATTTGTATTCTTGTTCACGGTCTTGTCAGCGACGAAACCATGTGGTCTTTTCCTAAATCGAATGAAAACTACGGAACACTCCTTAAAAGAGATTTTAAGTATGATCCATTCTATCTCCGTTATAATAGTGGTAGGCACATCTCCGATAATGGTAAAGATCTCGATCTATTGCTCCATCAATTGCTGCAAAATGCACCAAAACCGATTAAGGAAATCGTTTTCATTTGCCATAGTATGGGCGGGCTTGTGACGCGAAGTGCTTGTTACTATGGAACCAAACAGAAATCAAAATGGGTTTTGTTGACTAAAAAAATCATCTTCATCGGTTCCCCCCACCACGGCGCACCATTGGAAAAATTTGGCAACGCAGTCACAACGGTGCTTGGCAAAATACCAAATCTATTTACTCATCTCACCAAAAAAGCCATCAACTTACGGAGCGCCGGCATCAAAGACCTTCGGTATGGACTTCTGGTTGAAGAAGATTGGAAGGGAAAGGACCCCGATAGTTTTGTAAATTCAGAAAAAACGCACGTGCCTCTCTTAAAGCATATCGCATATTATGTGATGACAGGAACGTTGATGAAAAATCCGAATCATTTCCTTTCTGAATTTTTCGGAGACGCCATCGTCGGAAAATGGAGTGCCAAGGGAAAATCTGGCAATGCCAAATACGACCTCGAGTTCCTCGAAAAAAACACCAAAGAATTTCCTGGCATCACCCACATCAAACTGATGCACGACCAAACTGTGTATGATCAGATTTGCGTCTGGATGAAAAGGTGAACGCCGTTCAGAACGTAGTTCAGAAAAAAATCTAACACCCATCATATTTTTGCTTGCCCGTCTACGGATAAGACCTCATTCCTAGTGTAATTGTAAAAAGCAATGTTAAAAATTAGGAATCGAAAATGCAAACAATACGAAAATGGGTGGGCGCCGCTTACGCTCTAATTATATTCTCTAGCTCTTTCATGTCTTGTGCCGCCTTTCTAGATGAAAAAGGCAAGTTTTCTCTCTTTTCCGAGAGCAAAATCCAAGACCCCATTGCACTCCGGAACCAGTTCTTAAGTGCCTCTGTTTTTTTTCGAGGAAACGGAACGGTCACAGAAAATGTGGGCACAAGTGGTGGTCGCGTTTCCAACGGATCTGTGGCAGTTGATGTACCTTCTGGTGCCCTTTCTTCCGACACACAAATTTCCGTGAGTGTTGAAGAGATGTCGGAATCCGATGTCCCAGGCCTCACGCCAGTGGCTGCAAAAATTGTTCTCTCTCCAGACGGTCTGACATTCGCAAAACCGGTGACTTTGACGGTTAAGTATGATGCAGCAAAAGTGGCATCCAAAGTCCAAAACGAGCTCACTCAAATTTATTATTATAATCCTGCGACCAATGATTGGGAACAACAGACAACGACAGTTGACATTGCCAAAGGGACGTTAACGACAGAACTAAATCATTTTTCTACCTACGGTGCCCTTCATATCAACATCGAGAAAATTGTGAGCCGCATCATTACAGATTCCTCCTCCATCCGCACGGCCGCGACACAATTCAGAACTTACCTGCAAAGGTTCAGAAGGACAAACGACCGAAATAATTTTTACTCTCTTTACAACCAAACCTTGCTTCCCTTTTTAAACATTGTAAAAGCAGAGTATGCTCCTGCGAAAGACCCTTTGCTACTCACATTTACGAACGATGACTTTGACCAGGATGGTGCCAGAAACAGTTCCGATACATACCCTTACGATCCGTCAAACGGGAATGATACCATTGCGCCAACTGTTGTTAGTGGAACTCCCGTAACGAATGTTTTGCCTCTTGCTCCTGGAAATAATTTTGTTGTAACATTTAATGAACCAGTAAACGAACTCACCGTGCTTTATGCCGGGTTTGTTTCAAAGGATCAAAATTTATATGCTCCTCTAAAATTCAAATCGATCTCAAGTGATCGCAAAACGGTCACTTATACAAATGAATTCACTTTGGATTCCGATTCAAACTATGCCTTTTATATAAATGGCGTGACGGATGAAATCGGAAACTACCTTGCGGGCTATCGCATTGTGACTTCCTTTCATACGGCAGACGTGACCTCACCACAGGTCGTAAAAATGGAGCCGGAAGGTATGGGACTTGATCCCGCGGGGATCACGCAAATTGTGGTTCATTTTAACGAACCGATGAAAGAGGCGGGACTTGAGCTAACAAAGTTGATAGGATTTGGAGACCCGGAACTTGAATACGTGAGTCTTTCCGCTGATAAAAAAATCGCAACCTATAACATCAAAGCGACGACACCGCTTAGGGGGAGTGCCGCCTATGGATTAAAGGTGGATGAATCACTGAAAGATTTATCGTCAAACCCAATTGCCGTGGGTGGCAGGATTTATTTTTTTGGCACAGCAGACAATGAGCCTCCAACGATTACAAATTATGAGCCTCAAGGAAACACTGTTGCGCAAACAACACGAGACCTTTATTTAACTGTGAGCGAAGATATTGATAGTAGCAATCTTAGTTCCCTCATTTCCGTGGAAGACGAAACGGGAGCCAATGTCATCCCAATCACAAATGTCTCTTATGATTCTTCACTTCGTAAAATTTCAATTCAAGTTGCCGCCAATAGTTTCACCGAAAAGAAAAAATATAATATTAAGGTTTCAGCTGGTCTCAAAGATGGTATTGGCAATGCAACGCAGGTTGCCTCACTCCATCCGTTTGAAATAGGTGATACAACTCCGCCTTCGATACTTTCGGTCTCTCCGGAAATGGAGTATAATTTAGTTCATTTTGGTGGTCTCCAACTTAAAATTAAATTCAATGAAGCCATGGATCGGCAATCCCTGTTTACGAATCCTATAGTTCTGAAAAATCTAACAGACAATACAGAACTTCCGATTTCCCTCTCCTCCTACGATGACTACCTAAATGAGGCAACGTTTTATGTCGATGGAGAGATTCTTGGTAGCTATAAAGAGTATAATTTCATGACATCAACATCGTATACTGATAGAGCTGGTCTTATTGTACAGAACTCGAAGACAGGTTACTTTACAACTACAGCTGATCAGTTGATCCCATCGAATCCGACTGTCTCAAAATCAAATCTAGTTACGTGTAATAATGGATACCGTCTGAGAACAGAATTCAGTCGTAAAATTGCGTTTCCTGAGGAACCTAACTACCATTCAGTGGAAGCAAAATTTAATTACAGTCTTTCAAGATATACGTATGGCTATTTGCCCGGTGTTGTTGGAACGAATCGGAATTTCTGTGAGGTTCGTAGACAGGATTACTACAAACCAAATCCAGAGTTTATATCTTGCATTAGTATTTTATGGGGAAACCCGTGGGGGATCGTATGCTGGCTTCTTCCTACAACAGTCTATGCTGGATCTTATGATATTGCTGGACCTTGTAAAGGATATAACTATTCAGGCGTAACGAGACAAACATCATTGGACTTAAGGACGGTCTCGTATTCTGCTGATGCAAAAACATCAACGTTTTCCACTCAGTTGGGCACTTCATTTAAAGTGATACCTACAAATGATAATTTTTGCCAAAGGATGGATTACAATACAAACTATGCTTATATTGGTAGCATCAAATATCCAGTGATTGCTCCAGAAGGATATAACTGCAATGAATTGAATACATATGTTTGGCCAGAGATTACTTCTCATTCTTATGCCACTGACTTTGTAGACTTAAACAATAAAACTTTTAGATTCAGTCGTTGGAACTATGGGTATTGGCAGGCATATTCTCAAAATCCGAAAACCAACGAATGTTCGAACTGAGATAAAAATGAAAGAAAGATACATTTTAGCCTTATTTCTGGCTATCAGTTTTGCATGTAAGCCTGGGCAAAGTGATAGCAATGATTTGGTGCGATTACTTTTGGTTTCCGATTTATTCGGAAACCAAATCAATTTACAATTAGACCGACAAGGATCGGTTATATCTACAAGAGCATCATCGGATACTCTTTCCTCTTTACCAGAAAAGTTTAAGGATGGACGACCAACTCAGGTAGTTCCCGCGAAAAATTTCCGCCTGGACTTGTTACGCATTTTCCTTTGGAAATCAAAGGCTATGGGTGGTGTAGAATACGGGAAGGAAACCATTGCCAATGCGGATGTCACGATTTTAGATATGGGCGCGCAAGGTACAGGGGCTGAAGCTTCTGGTAAGGTAGCATATGGGGTCTTTGAAGGAAACATACTTCAGAATTCGTATGCATATGGAGATTTTGATGGAAATGTTGTTACCCAATGGTCGGTCAGCGAACAGTGGAAAGATGGTAGCTATGACCGCATCGGACTAGAACTTTCAGAGATAGTATTCGAGTATGATATGGCGCGTCTCTCTTCGAAGGCAAGCAGAGTTGTTTCTTTAGAAGTGAAGGGAATCGCAACTCCAAATAATGCCGTTAGCAGTATGGATCGTTATGTGCAAGCCAAAGCAGTACCTGTTATGTATGTTCTTTCCTATCCAAGTAAATACAACACGGAAACCGATACTCCTTGCTCCGACAGAAATCCGAACTTTGTTTCTACTGTGAGTGGAAGCCAAAATCTCCGTTGCACGGGTGTAGATGTAGATAGATTCTATGTCGACGCAAGAACGGGAGGTCCTTCTCTAGGAAATCCTTTTTATTTTCGCAGTTTTGCTTCCAATCTTACAAACGTTCCAAACTTTACAGCAGCCGAATACGATCGTTTTGCTACGGATGCGTTGCCTTATCCGAGAGTTCCTATCGATATCAAAAGTCATTTTTTAAATTGGGAAACGCCGACAAACACTGCTGAATACGAAAATGAAATCTGGAAAACAGAGCGAGTCATTCTCCTTAAGCTACCCAATGCCTCCAATAAACGCAAAAAGATTAACATCAATATAGATGCCTCCGTCTCCTTTGTTTACCAGACTGCCGCCACGGATGCCAAATTTGAAAGGAACGAAGTTCCGACGTTTAACTATCCGGCTCTATCTGCTTCCGATTTGTCGGTCAAACTCGATTCCACTTGGCTCACTGCCTACGGCAATGACTACTCCGCTTGGTCCTATGCTCCGAAAAATGGGAACCAACCAGATCCGACGAACGGGCGCGATTTTGGATATTTTTTACCTAAGTTTAGTGTGACTGCGGAGTAGGGGAACCGAGATTTGAATCCGTCGAAGGACTTGCAAGCTTCAATTTCCGTGAGCCTAACATCGAAATCCGTCCGAACGCTCATAAAAAATTTGGTTATTTTCTTCCCAGAATCTCGGTGAAAGTAAAATAGCTTTTATGTTACGTTTTTTTTTACCATTCCTAATCCTATTCTTCTTATCTTGTAAAAGTTTGGGCATTAAACTTTCGGAACTCAAACCTGTGGATTCATCTAATAAGTGCAATACGGAAAGTGAAGTGAGAAGTTACCGAGTCCTCTTCCTGTTGCCATTTTATCAGCAGAAATTGAGTGAGCCAAATTTTGGTACCAAAAGCAAAATCGTAAATATCCGGGAATATGCCAAACCTTGGGACATTGCTTTTACTTTTATTGGATTTTTATTCTCTCTCAATTCCTCGACTAAAATCTACACGTTTTGTGATTCGACCGATATGGAAACCATGGAAGGAAACACTTCTATGTTACCTTTTTCGCATTATAAGGCAGTGAATTCGAGTAAGCCCGCAGAAATGCTAAGCTTTCCCAAGGATGACTATCACGTAGATGAAAAGGAGCGAGTAAAACTCGTTCAACTTGCACATACTTTATTAAAGGCCGAGGAAAAATTCCAACTGATACTCGTAGGAAAAACGAACTCATCCGGTGATATCGCCTACCAAACACGACTGACTAAAAGAAGGGCAGAAGAAATTAAATCGGTGTTCGTTGGTGAATCTTTTGATGCAGATCGTATCACACTTGTTTTAACGGAAAAAGAGTTTGGTGGGACCGAATCTGTATCCAATATCGCTATCTTCTTAATCAAAGAGTAGAGCGTCGTGTTACCTGAAAGAGAAATTTATACTCCTCAGGAGGGGCCACCGGGTCCGCAGCCGGGGCTTGCGGAGCTTTTTGCAGAATGGGGGGAGGCTACCATGCGAGATTTGGTGTCTTCATTTTACGATCGCATCTCTTTATCAAAAATCGCAAAGATGTTTCCGACAGATTTGCAAATTGCCAAACAAAAGCAGGCCGATTTTATCATTCAGGTGACAGGCGGACCAAGTTATTACTTAAACAATTGGGGTCCCGCAAGAATGCGAATGCGCCATTTTGCCTTTGAAATTGACGAAGAGGCGAGACGAGAATGGTTGCGCTGTTATAAGGAATCTTTGGCTGAGATGGAAGTTTCTGTTCGATCCAAAGAAATTTTCACTCAGTTCTTAGAAGAATTCAGTCGGTGGATGATCAATAAACGCTAGTTACGCGTTTTCGAGTAATTTTAATATCACTGCTTTTTGAGCATCTAACCTATTTTCTGACTGGCTAAAAATAATGGAACGCTCGCTTTTTACTACGTCTCGAGTGATTTCATAACCAGCATGGATTGGCATGTCGTGCATTATTTTTGCCTTCGAATTTTTGATTAGCTCCATGTTCACCTGATATGGCATCATTAAGGAAATTCTTTCCTCCTTCTCTTTTTTGTAAGCGGGATCATTAAAAAATTCCATATCTACCCAAGTGTCAGTGTATATATAATCTGCATTCTTTACGGCTTGGTTTACATCTGTTTCCCAAGAGAGAGTTTTTTTTGCTAAACCACGATCAATGATTTCTTTTACTTTGGATTCTTCTGATGCGATTGGAGTTACCAAGGTTAAATGAATGCCTAGTGCCGCAGTGATTCCGATAAGTGAATTTACTACATTGTTGTGTACGCCAATATAGCAAATGTTAGTTGATTTCCAGTCCTTTGGTCTATCCATAACGATAGTCAAGATGTCCGCCAGTGACTGGCATGGGTGGAAAAGGTTGCAGCAGCCATTAATGACAGGAACTTGAGAACCATCTTTTAGAACTAGTAGGTCCTCATTTTTCTTAAGGCGAGCCATGATGATTGAGACATTACGGGAAAGGTATTCCGCCTCAAAGTCTATATCAGAAAGGGAAAAATTTGAAGACATCCAATCCAGAAATATAGCATGACCCCCAAGTTCGGTCATGCCCGCTTCAAAGGAGACACGAGTTCTTGTCGAGGTTTTTTGAAACAACATGGCCATAGATCTGCCAGCCATGTGCCCCGAGAAATAAACTCGGTTTTGTTTTACATAAATGGCAAAGTTCAGTAATTCTTCAATTTCGGAATCAGTCCAATCCTTCCAGGATATGAGGTGTTTGATCACAGACATAGGTCCTACCTATTATCTATATCGGCATACACTGTAGTTGTTTGAAGTGAAGGATGTAAAAAAGGTCGGAAGGAAGGTACACTTCCTCCCGAAGGTTTTGTTTAAGCAGCGGCCATGGACAGGGCAATCATCACATCAGGCAAAAGCATTTCTTCCGTGAATTTCAGTCCAAATTGGGTTCCATCTTTCGTCTCTTTTGTCCAAATGACCCGTCCAGAATACTTTATTTTAGATCGAGTCAAATCGCTCTCAATGACTCCAGAAAGTATGTCCTTCTCAGTCAACTCCACGCCTAAATCTATCGTTCCACTCATTCCAATTTCTGAGATTGTTTCGACTGTCGCGATAAGGAATTCAGGGGTTTCATTTTTGGAATAAACTTTGATTACAAAATCTTTCCATGCCCCCGAGATCAGTCTTTCTTTGGTTCGTGATTCTATCATAAATCATCTCCTAAATACACTAAACACTGTGCATAATTCGTGCCAAAGCTAGAAAACGTTGATTGAAATCTTGCCGAAACAGAAAAATCATAAGCTTGACTCAATATGCCTGTTCGTTATTCACCTGGACACAAATTTTGTATCATTTTGCTTAAATTCTGTACAATTTAAATTTATTCTAAAAAAAGATTGAATCTAAAAAGTATGCTTGGAAGTCTAGATATAAGAGATTATTTACGGTAATAGAGGGAATCAATATGAATCTAAATCGATTAACAACATCGTTCTTCCTCCTTGTGATTTTAGGACTAGTGGCTTGTGGTCCTTCGCAGGAGACCAAGGATTTGCAGCTGAAAGCAAAACAAATGTTTGGTGCTTTGCCAAATAAAATGCCTGGCTCTGAAAATGATACTGAGGCACTCATTTCTCTCGGGAAAAAATTATATTTTGAGACTAAGCTTTCTCAAAATAATACCCAATCATGTAACTCTTGTCATAATGTCGAAGGAAAAGCTGCAGGCGTTGATAATCTACCGACATCGCCTGGTGCGTTTGGAAAGAGTGGCGATAGAAATTCTCCAACAGTCCTTAATGCAGGATTTCATTTTGCCCAGTTCTGGGATGGGCGTGCACCTGATTTGAAAGCACAAGCAAAAGGGCCGATTTTGAACCCAGGTGAAATGGCAATGCCTTCGGAAGCAGAGGTAATCAAAAAGCTAAAAGCAGAAGCTGACTACCCGGCTTTGTTTGCAAAAGCTTTCCCAGATGCTAAAGATGCGTTGACTTATGATAATCTAGCAGGTGCTATTGCCGCGTTTGAACGAACTCTTGTCTCAAGTTCACGATTTGATGATTTCGTGAACGGAGATCATAAAGCTTTATCACCGGAAGAACAAGCAGGATTAAACACTTTTGTCGCCTCAGGTTGTTCTTCTTGCCATAATGGTAATCTTTTTGGTGGCAATTCTTATCGAAAGATAGGACAAGTAAATGCATACGGAACAACGGACCTTGGCAGGTTCAATGTAACAAAAGATCCTAGTGATAAGTTTTTCTTTAAAGTTCCATCTCTTCGCAATGTGGCGCTAACGGGTCCGTATTTTCATGACGGTAAAGTCGCAAGTCTCGAGGAAGCTGTAAAAAAAATGGCTTACCACCAGCTTGGACAAACAATGAAGGATGAAGATACAACGAAGATTGTAAAATTCTTAGGATCGCTTTCCGACAAAACGAAAACCAATTAAAATTTTGTTTTTAGTGGTGTCTACTCTCGTAGATACCACAATTCGCTTCCGTACCAGGATTTTTACTTTTCTTCTTCTCCTTGTATAAAATACTTCCTTTATATGTCAGTATCCCTGAAACCACAGATCCTAGATTGGATGAAAAGCTATGCATATCGTTACGCGGAAGTTCCCTTTCGATTGGCAAGCGGACTGGAGTCTCATCATTATTTCAATTGTAAGGAAATAACCTTACATCCAGAAAGATTATCCATTTTGGCAAGTTGTTTGATAGACGAAATCATAACTAAGTTACCTGGCAGTTTTGATGCGGTTGGAGGTCTCACCCTCGGAGCTGACCCTCTCTCTTATGCACTCTCGCTCGAATACCAGAGGAGAAGCAAATTGATCTTCCCTTTGATTGTCAGAAAAGAAGCAAAGGGACATGGGACAGGACAACAAATTGAGGGCTTTTGGAAAGAGACTAAACAATGTTTGGTGCTCGACGATGTGATCACTACGGGAGGATCTACGATCAAAGCCGTAAATGCCTTGCGCGCTGCAGGAATTGAAGTAACGAAAGGTGTTTGTATTTTAGATCGGGAAGAGGGCGGAAAGGAAGCACTTGAGAAGGTTGGTGTTCACATGGAAAGTTTATTTAAAAAAGCGGATTTTACAATATGACCAAAAGAATTTTCTCTTATAATACAGCATTCTTTAGAAAGAAACTTCTTCTACGTACTGGAATTGTAATTTCTATGTTTTTTTTGTTTTTGGCATACAATACATTCCAACTGCCTGCCTCAGAAAGAGGAAAATTTCTTCTGATCTTCTCACCCTTATTCTTATTATTGATTTGGTTTTTGCAAAAAAATTATCTTAAACAATTGGAAATTCTAACTAAGGGAAGGATAGAGATTGAAGGCGGAACTCTAAAGCAATTTGACGCATACGGAAGCTGTGCGGCCGTAAGACTGAAAGATATTGTCAAAATATCGCATGATAAGTTTAGATCCTATGATCGTCTGGTGATTGAGACAGAAGAAAAAATCTATCCCATGGTAAATGTTCTAGAGTTCGATGAACTTAAGACGGTGATAGAATCAAGCTCGGGAAAAAAAGCCGAAGTCGACACAAAAGAATTCCAATACTTAAGCCTCCGGACTTTTTTCTTTTTTCTTCCAACAATTCTATTTGTAGGCGCTCTGTATTCACCAGTGATTGCTCAAAAATTTAGTTTTCTAAATCCAGAAACGGCGTATTTGTTTTTTAACGTAAACTTAATTGTCTTCTTCTTATATCTTCCTGAAAAAAACAATTATATCTTAACAGGGTTTTCTCTAAAAAGAAGAATGCTTTTCATTTCGACAATGGTATTCTTCTTTCAAGTTTATACAAATTTAAGTAAGGCTGGCTTTTTCGAAAAATAAAATCAGTTTGATTTGGCGTTGATTCCCTGACGGAGCATATTCAGTTTCGCCTGACTATACCGTCTAAGTTCCGTCATATCTTCTTGATATCTTTTAAGTAATCTGTCTACGTCTGTTCGCGTTTCCATTAATATCAAAGTATCACGAATAAATTTTAATTCTTTTTCTTCTTTGATTTTCCCGGTTTGTATGAGTTTCTTGATAATATCAAATTCATACTTTCTAAAATGAACGCGTAATAAAAATTCTACGGAAAAGTTTTGAGTTGCTTTTGACCAACTAGGATCTATTTTCTCTTTTGTTCCTTCATTGATACTATCTACAGCTCTTTTAGGATCGGAAGTGACAAGAGATGGCGCTAATTCTTCTATTGCACCCTCTTCATCTTTATAAAAATCTTGGAGCTTGTTTTTGCGCCATTGGTCGGTATATTCGAAACTTGAACTGAGGATGATTCGATTGTATTCCTCGAGCATCACCACAACATTTATGGCCCTGCCGAGTGGTGTGTTATTGTATTCTTTGATCTTGGGAAATAACTCCCTTGAAATTTGGAAAGCCGACTTTCGCTTATAATTGCTCGATTCGTAAAGGCGTTCTAGATTCTCTTCTGCTTGTCTTTTTAAGTCATTGATGATTTCAACTTCTGTGAAGATGTAGGCCTCTTCTCCGTAAACGAATAAATTTGGATCTGGTGCTACGATGTTTACGATAAAAATAAAATGGCAATCGCGTAAGGCCAGAAGGATCTTTCGTATTTCCTCTTCGGGTCTACTGAAATTGGAAGACCATACACGCAAAAAAGTATCTGAAGCGGGTAATCTTTCCTTACCTTCAATATTTTCCTTCTTTATGAGCTCAGCAAGCTCTAGCGCAATTTTGATTGATCCTGCCATGTACTTTATTTCATGCAAATCCGCTTATATGTAAAGAATTTATTCGTAATTTAAGGCCTCCCGGAGCGACTTCTTTCTCGCCTCGAGAAATGGATAGACAGAAACAAGAAGAGCCATGATTGGACTTGCTAAAATATAATAGAATAGCAATTCGAATGAATAATTAAAATCGAGAAGCCAACCAAAAGCATTCCGATTGATTCCGTAAATCACAAGAGGGGAAAGGATAAGACTATTGAGTATACCCATAGACAGTCCCATAAAGATAAAAAATAGACTCTGGAAGAAGATGAGTTTAAACAATTGGAATTGGCTTAATCCAATGGATTGAAGGGTGGCAATCAGTTTAGATTTTTCTTTAATATTGTATATCAGAGAAGTAAGCAATGCGAGTAAGGATATCAAGATGGCCGTATGTTTTAAAGATCCTAAGATTGAAAATACCTCTCTCATCCCATCTAAATAAAGGGCTTTGAGGCTATTCTTATCTAATATTTTTAAGTCGGTCGTAAAACTCTTAAGTTCTCTTTCTAGGATATCAATCTGCTGTTTTTCAGGAACATCTTGTGTAAAAGAGACTCGTAGGGAATTTAATTCAATTAGCGTGAAAAAATTTTGGTAGTTTTCTACATTCATCATAATCGTTCCTCGTTCGGAGAAAAAATGATCTCTGACTGAGATGATATCAAAAAAAACTTTTCCATGTTTTTCAGTTTGAATTTCTATTTTTTCTCCTTTACATTTGGATTCTAGATAACAGAAGTTTGATGAGACAATAACCTCGTTTTTGTTCGAGGGGAAAGGGTAAACGTGTAAGGTATAATAATTATCACCAATAGGAAACTTGGTTTTAATGATGAATGGTTCAATTTGTTTGAAAATAGGATTCTTGTTTAATTGATCCTGTAAGGAGATCGGAACACCAGGAAGCCCAGAGGTTAATTTAGATATATTTATGATCGAATAATCGAATTGGTTGTCTGTATCAACCCATTTAGTTAACGTTTGTTCGTAGCTTTCGGTAAGCGATGTTAAGGTAAATACAAGAGAAGTCGCGAGTAAAATAGTTGCCGAAGTTAAGGAATTTTGAAGCGGCTCTAATTTAATTTCCTCCCAGGCAATGCGAAACGTCGGGAAAAAGAAAAATCGTTCGAGAAATCTAATACTTACTGAGATCGTAAAAGAAAGACTCAGAGGAAAGATTAAGACAAATCCTATAATTACCAAAGCAACGCCTGTTAACCCAGGTAAAAGTGATTTTGGAGAAGGCAGAAAACCGATAATTACGCCCAAAAAGATAAACAAAATACCTAAACTTGCAGCGAAAAGAAAAAGTCGATTTAGACTTTTGAATCCCGTCGTAGTATCACTCTCTCGAATCAATGCAATCGGTTTGATAAAATAAGATCTTAATGAAGAGAATAGCGAAGAGATGGCAGCTCCGAAAATCCCGATCGAGATTGCACTCAAATAAATCCAACTTGGGATCTCTCGGTAACTAGCCATTTGGGATCCATCTGTTATCGTATTACTTCCACGTAGGAAATCAAAATTTAAAAGTAAAGTTCCGAAACAAACTCCGATGATACTTCCGATCATTCCCAATAATATGCCCTGAGAAAAAAATAGGAATAAGTTATGAGTCCTGGAATTCCCCAAACTTAACAATATCCCAAACTCCTTCCGCCTGGCTAAATAGATTCCTGAAAAAGTACTGGCAACCATAAAGAAGGAAATAAGAACCGAAACTAATGATACGATGGTTAAATTAATTTTTAGAGATCCGAGCGCTTTCCCGGAACGATCCCTTACGAACTCTCTTGTTTCCCATTTCCAGTTATATTTTTCTGATAGGGCAAGAATTTGGTCAGACGGGAATTCGCTGAGATCGGTTTCAGAATTGTTTGTTAATAATACTCTATGGATTTTATCTTTTTTGCCGCAGTAGATTTGTAGAAACTGTATATCAGTGATGATAAAATTTCCATCTTGTGAAATGGGAACCGTCTCTGTTTTTCGGATCTGTAGGGACTTGTTACAGAGGCTTAGAGAAATCAATGTATGTTTCTCAAATAATCGCTGATAGAGTGCTTGACTTAAAATAAATTTTTTTACCTCTGAATCCTTAGTGTCAGGAATACTTTCTTGATTGCTTGTAACGATTGTTAAATCTTTCCCAATCATAGGAAAGCGCAAGACTGAGGAAGCTGAAACGTCGAAAAAAGCATCTTCGATTAGTAAAGGTTCCAAATTGATCTCATTCGGGACCAAATAATAAAGTTCTCTTAGAAATACCTCTTCTCCTAATAATCCATCTTGATTCGAAACAAATTGACCGAGATAAATTGAATCAGAATATCCAGACTCGGCATCTATGATGCTCTCTTCTGCTCGCCATGAATTGACTTGTGTCGTAAAAAAGAGAGCAATACCGAGAGAGATTCCGCAAAGAGAGAATAGAATTCTAGACTTATGGTCTTTAAAATAGCCGTATAAAAAAAAGAAATAGATATGGATCATATGATTTTGGCTATGCCATCTAACATCGAAATGCGTGTTTCACCTAGGTTACCAATCTCTTGATTATGAGTGACAAGAAAAACCGTAAGTCCTAGATCTTTAACACATCTTTGAAAAAGAGAAACGATTTGATCAGACGACTCAGAATCCAAATTCCCCGTTGGTTCATCAGCGAGTAAGAGTTTTGGTTTATGCACAAGTGCTCTAGCAATGGCTACCCGTTGTTTCTCGCCTCCAGACAGCTCTTTCGGAGTAAAGCCCACCCGGTCTTCTAAATTTACCATTTCGAGTGCAGCCAGACCGAGCTTTCTGGCAGTATGTTTCGAGACCCCTTGTAGGAATAGGGGCAAGATTACATTATCAAGTGCGGATAAATACGGGAGAAGATGGAAAAATTGGAATACGATTCCAATTGTCTTTCGCCTGTACAAGGTAAGCTGGTCTTCGTTCTTTTCGTTCAATCTCTCCCCAAAAATATCAATTTCACCGGAGTCTGCTGTTTCGATGGCGGATAGTATATTTAACAAAGTTGACTTGCCGCTACCGGAGGGGCCCATCATGGTGATGAGCTGGTTCCCGGGAATTTCAAGATCAAAACCTTTTAGAACCGAAATACCTACATTACCTTGGGAGTAAGTCTTAAAAATATTTCGGATTTGGATATCGAACTGCTTTTGCTTCATTTAATTTTCCCTAAAACCTAAAAGTGCTTTTCATTTTGTAAAATGGCAAATTAATAAGATTTGAGCCATGGAACTTCGTTTCATCTTCATCATCGCGGTTTTTATATCCTTTACAGGTAAAACAACCAACCTATCCATTGCCAACTTAGAATTTTGCGAATCTGAGGTTTCAGAGCTTTCTGAATCTAAATCCACGCTTAAGGAAGAAACGAACTCTGAATTCTATTCTCTCTTACCTTTCTTTGTACTTCCTTACGATCTCTCTTTTAGTCGTCTTTCCCTTACCGAACGTTCGCTCCTTTTTATCTTACCAACACCTGCTGATATCAATCGCGGACCTCCTTCCTTCCGCTTGCTTTAAATTTCTTTTTATCAATTTCGTTAGAATCTGAGAGGTTTTATGGAAGAAGGACGTAAGTTCTCCTTTGTGAGTTCAATATTAGTAGGCGCAAGTGCCTTCATACCGCTGTTATACTTTATTTTTAATGGGGCTGACCCATTGGGCGAAGATTTTCCTATTTTGTTAGGACTTTCCCTGCAGGTTTACATTGGCTTTTCAGCCTTTATGCTGGTTCAATCTTATGAAACCATATTTACAGAACGAGTAGCTTTCGGTTATGCGATCTTTTGGGCATCATTAGGTGTATGTTATTTAGCGGGGAAATCCGTACTTCTACCAGTCGCACTCGAGATCGCATCTTTTTCTACGATCATCATTTATTCTGGTACCGAATTTGGTAAAAAGCAAATTGAAAGCTTAGGTTCACTCCTTCTAGCTTCTGGCATTTCTGCTCTCTTTCTTTCTGCTTGGGTCTTTCTTCCCGATAATGATCCTAGAGGTTTATTTCTCTTAACCATTGGACTGCTTGTAAAATCAGGATTTTCTGGATTTCATATATGGTTGCCAAAAGTAAATGAAGGCGGTCCATCACATGCTTTAGGTTCCTTTGCCGGAGCGTTAGAGATTTTCCCATTGCTCTTATTTACTAGATATGTCTTACCAAACTGGCAAGATCCATTTCTATACAATATTTTATTTCCATTGGCGGCACTTGGTGTTTTTTTTGGTGGCATTACTTCGTTTTTCCATAAAGATCCCAAGAAAGCTTTGGCTTATAGCTCGATAGAATCGATAAATTTTCTATGGCTCTGTTTGGCGACCTGCGGGATGTTTCAATCGAGCACCGAGCCTGAATTAAAATTTTTAAGCAATTCGTTTTTTATTTTATTTTTCATAAGTCTTCTTCATCATTCCTTTTCAAAAACATTCCAAGTATTTTCTATCGGTCTTGTCGCGCGTCTGAGAAATTCGAGTTCTACAGATGAGATGAAAGGTATTGGTAGATACATCGGTATCTCGCCTCTTTGGATGGGGATCGGTACTTTTAGTTATGCGGTAATTCCAGGTACCTTGGGCTTTGTCTCCGAAGCAACGTATTTGTTTCTGAATGCAAAAATCCTCGATATGCCTTTGGGTCGTTCTGTATTTTTGCTTCCTGCAATGATATTTATTTTTTTCGGAATCGTTCTCGGAGGATTTACTCACATTCGATTATTTTTAAGTTTATTTTTATCTTTTCCTGACCCAAACATTGCATTGCCTGAGTGGAATCCTATTAAACGAAGATGGGTATTGATTTCGGTGGGAAGTCTCGCAGTAATGATTGTAGCTTTGCCTCTTCTGTTACCGTTCATTTTGTATTTACCAAATTTAGCAAAATATGTAGATGAAAGTTTGAGACAATGGATCCAGAGCTTGGCAATTGTCTCTGGAATTACTGTTTCGTTTGTCGTAAGTCTGATTGGTTTTCGTTGGGCACACAGGATTAAAAAACGTAAGTATTGGGACTGTGGAAATGGATACTTCGGCCCGGAACTTTCTATTCCTGCAACAGTTTTTTCAGAACCGCTCAGAAATTCCATAGGTCGTTACTTTTTAACGAAGGAAGGCACCTCAATCGTTGATCAGAGCGTTTTGAATTTCTTTAAAAGATTTTTGGATTTTGGAGAAAATATTCTCAAAGCAGAGGAGCACCGAGATGAGGAAGTCAGTCACTACCTTGCAATTTCCTCCGTCTTTCTGATCACAATTTTAGCTGTATTAGTAATGAGTGATTGGGGGAAATTTTAATGTCGATTTCTACTTTTCTAATCATCGCATACCAGTTATTAATTTTTTTTGGCCTTCCATTAGTGTTAGGTGGAATTGTCCGAAAGGTTCGAGCCAGGACTCAGGGAAGAAAGGGGCCTAAGATTTTACAAGTATATTACGAAATAAGGAAATACTTACAAAAAGAGCCGATTGATAATCCAAATTCTGGTGTATTCGCGGAGATCTCTCCTATCATTGCGCTGTATGCATCGATCATGATTTGGTCGATTGTAATCTTTGAATGGGCCCCTTTCATTCTGATTCCTTTTTTTCTCGCTTTGTATCGATTTTGTTTTGTAAGTTTTGCGATGGAGAGTGGTACCTCTTTTGGTGGGCTTGGTTCTGGACGTGAAATTCTTCTTTCGGTAATGGCAGAACCAACGATCATACTCATGATTCTAGTAGCCCAATCACATATTGAACTTTCATTGACGCCTGTAAGTGCTCTAATTGGGGTCTTGTTTTTACTTTTATCATTTGTCGCAATTCTAGCCGAGCTTGCAAAACCTCCATTCGATGATCCTCGGACCCATTTAGAGCTAACAATGGTTCATGAAGCAATGATACTCGAGGCTTCAGGAAGAACTATGGGTTTTTTTGAACTAGCAAGCCAAATAAAATTGGCTGGGCTTTTGTCCTTTCTTATCAAGCTTGCTTTAGAGCATTCGAAACTATTTCCGGTTGGTGAATTCGGAAATATGACTAGGGAGATACTCGTATTGCCAGGTGCTCTGGTTTTGGCGATTGTATTAGGGTTTTGGGAAGCAGATTCGGTGCGTCGTAAATGGTCTTGGGTGCCTGAATTTATGGGTCTTTGTTTTCTTGCGATTTTAATTCTTGGAACGCTAGTGAAATTATCTTAGGAGTTATATGTTATACGATTTTGTTTATTTATTATTATTTTTATCGGGTGTCGTTGTACTAGTTGAAAATCGACTCCATCGAATTACCTTATTCTTAAGCCTGCAAGGGATGTTGTTAATATTTCCAGTATTGCAAACTCACGAAGGTGACTTTACACATTCAATGGGACTCATCGCGCTTGTCGTATCTTTTAAAGGTTTCTTGACACCTTTCATTTTGAATTGGACTGCCAAAAAATCCAAGATGAAGGAAAGCACCGTACCGAGGTTTGGTTATCTGGCGACACTCCTGTTTCTCGTTCTTGGTCTGGTTTTTGCAGTTAAAATAACAGAAAATGCTTCCGAGTTTAGTATCCCTGTGCATAAAATTGGTTTAATATATGTTATACTGATGATCTACGTGGGTGTCTTATGCTTTATTGTTCGAAATAATTGGCTGGCTTTGATCGCTGGTTTTTGCGTGTTTGAAAATGGAATCTTTGTGCTAACCCTTGTTTTGGACAAAGGTTTACCCTTCGGATTAGAATTCGGATCCTTTTTAGATGCGGTTCTTGTCATTGTCTCAGGTGGAATTTTGCAATTATCACCCCACATGCAGGCAAAGGGAGATAAATTATAATGGAATCTTTGTTTTATGGGACCGGAATTTTCTGTTTTCTAGTTGTTTTCGGAATTTTCATCTTTGCTCCGACAAAGGGGCAAACGAGGATTTGGTTGTGGTCGGCTCTTAAAATATTATTTTTCGGTGCCTTGTTCTCCTCTTGGTTCACTGAGAATATTGTTTTAAAATGGATATTGATCGAAGCATCTACTCTATTTGGATCGCTTCTGATTTCATCGAGTGGTACCGAGAAGTCATTTCAAGTGGGTTGGAAATTTTTGCTAATCAACTCTTATGGTTTAGGTATTGCATTTCTTGGACTTGTGATACTACTTTTTACTTCTAAGCCAGTCGATAGTTTAGATTTTTCAGCTCTTCAGTTGGGCTTAGAAGGTCAAACTGGTCTTCTAATAAAAACTGGCTTACTTCTGACTATCTATGGATATAGCGCCAAACTAGGATTAGTTCCAAATCATTATTGGGTAGGTGATACATATGCAGAGAGTCCGAGTCAGATTTCTTCTCTAATCGCTTCTTTTGTTCCAGTATCAGTAGCATTAGCTCTCCGTCCACTGGTGCAATTGGAAAGAGAAATTAATCATTCACTCATCAATTCTGCGAACGGATTGCTCTTAATTGGTATATTGACAATTTTGTATTCTACTTGGATATTGCATCGAAGAGATGATATTCGAAGGATAGCCGCCAAAGTTGCCTTATTTCATACAGGAATGCTTGCCATCTTTATTTGGTTAGATGTAAATAATAATGTATTTTACTTCCTTCTTGCTTCAACGCTCATTGTTAAGGTTATTATTTTTGTTTCGATGGGAATTCTGAGAATGGATTCAGGTAAGCGAATGATTGCCCAGATAGTGGATCTGAATTCAATCAATCAGAAGTCATTTTATGGATATTTTTTTGCTATCATCATTGCCTTTGTTTTTCCCTTATCCCCAGTTTTCATATTAGATATGGAGATGATCAAAATTAGCCTAGATCGAAATCTTATTTGGTTATTTTCGTTTCCGTTAATGGGTTTGATTTTCTTTTTCATCGCTTTGAATAAAATTTTACCCATCATTCGAGTGCGAAATCGTGATTTTTATGATTCTCAGAAAACTTTATTAAGTATAAGGCTAGGATTTTTGATTATTAGTATCGTAGTCGGTTTGTTAATTGGCACTTTTGGGATGTATGAACTTGTGACAGGAGGATTTGAAAATGTCTAAACCTACGGGATTATTTCATTCGCAATCTGAAAACGTTTATTATCAATTTATACTTGAAGATCAAAGTATACGCATACAAAAAGTTACGGATAAAAAGAGTCCGATAGACTATTTGATGGATGAAAAATATCCCATTTGGATGTTACGGCATTCGTTAGGTAGTGATATGGGACCAGAAGATTATTCATTATTACCAGAAGAAGATTACTTAACGGAAAAACGGAGTAAGGTTTTAGGCCTACACCAGAGATCTGGGCATCTACGTGATCTGTTTTTTCATGGTTTAAGGGTTCCTTGCAGCGAACAATCGTATTCGCATGCAGTAGGTCCGATACATGCAGGGATTATCGAACCAGGACATTTTAGATTTGTTGTCGAAGGAGAAAAAATTCGGCATTTAACCATTCGTCTTGGGTTTCAAAAGAGAAATATCATAAACGAACTAAAAAAATCAAATCTTCGAAGAGTGATGCATCTCTCGGAAACGATATCGGGTGATACATCTGTGAGTTATGCGTTAGCTTTTGCGAAGATTTATGAAGAGGCAGCTGGTATTCAGGTCTCCGAATCAGTTTCTTTGTTCCGTTCGTTACTCATTGAAGCCGAACGCATTGCCATTCACATCGGAGATCTCGGCGGACTAGCTGAAGATATTGGGTACTATCCATTATACGGTGTTTGTGTTACGGATCGTGGTGCAGCCCTTGCACTTATGGAAAACTGGACTGGCAATCGATTTGGCAAGGGAGCAGTCCGACCTGGTGGGGTTAGAGTGAACCTAAAGATTTCCTACAAGGATGCAAAACAAGCATTACAGGCACTTAAAAATACTTTCTTGAAGAATATAGAGCCTCAGATCAAACGAGCGCTTGCTGATTCCACCATCAAGGAAAGATTGCAAGAATGTGGGAACGTAAAAAAAGAGGATGTAGATCGCCATGGTTTTGTTGGCATGACAGCCCGATGTGCAGGTGTTTTGCGAGACATTAGACTCAGAGATGTAAATTATCCAGAATGGGAAGCTTTGCCATTACATGAAGAAAAAAACAATTATTCTGGAGATGCTTGGTCTCGCTTTTACATCCGTTATGCAGAAATTAAACAGTCTCTTTCTTGGATGGAAAAGACGATCGAGAAAATTGATTGGGAACAAATATGGACGAAAGAACAAATTAAACAAACGCTAGTGGAGATTCAATGTAAGCCAGGTTTGTATTTTCAGTCTGTTGAGGCATGGCGAGGTCCGTTAATTGTCGCATTGAAAATTGATGAAAAATCCAATATCGAAGAAGCATACATAAGGGATCCTTCTGTTCTAAATTGGCACGCTTTAGAAATGGCCGTCAGAGGTGAGCTCATTGGAGATTTTCCGTTAAACAATAAGTCGTTTAATCTTAGTTATGTTGGTTTTGATCTATGAGACATTTATTAGAAATTAAAAATTTTCTTACAAAATCCCAAGTTATGAATTGGGCAAAAGCATCCCCGGTACATCCGAAGAATAGAGGTATTCCTACTCCTACCAAAAGAATGTCCGAAGGTTGCTCTAGTTGTCAGACTTGCGAATCTGTCTGTCCAGTTACAGCCATCAAAATAGAATCCAGTGAAAAGATTAGAATTGATTATGGTTCATGTATTCAATGTGGAGAGTGTGTATTGCATTGTCCGGACGAAAAATTAATAAATTCTGGATTCATCTACGTGTTCTCTAAGCACAGATCTTCGCTTAGTATAAGTTATATGAAAGGAGATTTTGTTCCTGAAGCGAAAATTCCGGATACAGAAAATCATATTAGATTTGAGAAACTTACCAAAACGAATGGATTTCTTTATCGTGAAGTTGCTGCTGCGGGAAACAATTCTGCAGATTGTGAACTGAATGCCTCTTTTAACTCTGTTTTCGATTCAGAGCGTGAGGGAGTCCGGAATGTAGCAAGTCCAAAACATGCCGATGCCATTGTTTATACAGGTCCAATATCCGTTAACATGGCAGGGCCTCTCGCTGATGCCTTCGAAGTGATCGCAGAACCAAAGGCACTCATTGCTTGTGGCTCTGAAGCCATAAATGGGGGACTTTTTCCTCTAGGGACAAGACCTAAAGAACCTGATCTTTTCATCGCTGGAGACCCACCAAGACCAGATGTCGCGATCCAAGCCTTCCGATATCTAATGGGAAGATTTTCATTTTCTTTCCAAGAGGCGCTTCACAAATTTCTACAATCTTCAAAATAAGACCTGTGGAACTAGAAAAAGAAGAAATTGTACGGATTTTATTTATTGAACCAAAACAAAAGTCTTTCGATATCTTATCAGGGCTTTTGAAAAATTGGTTTCAAGATTATGTAGAGATTGTTTGGCGGTCGCAGTTTTATAATGGAATGGAGGAGTTAAAGAAGGGTAATTTTGATCTTCTCATATCAGATATCATTTTTCCAGAAAAATCAGACAGCGAAGAAACGAATCTCACAGAAATCGCCGATGCTGCTGGACCACTAGAAGTACCCATCATCATATTTTCAAGTTCTAATGACAAGAATATGCCTATACTTTCTTTTCAATTAGGTATCAGTGAGTATTTTTCGAAAAAGAGAATCAAAAAATCCTTAATTGAGCATAGGTTTAGAAACTTATTCCGAGAGATTTATAGAAAAAAAGTAATTTCCCTACAAATGGATGATTCACTCCGTCGTTTTCAAGAGTTATACGGAATGAACCAAACTGAGATTCAAGATTTAAATTCTCTTGTTAAGAAATTTAAAAAAGAATTAGAAAAGGAATATGAAGAAAAATTAAAGTTAGATTTTGAAAAGAAGAAAATGCAGAACGTATTTGGAATGTATGTTGATCCAATTGTTGTTGAGAGCATTATGAATAATTCTCTTTCGCTGGAACAAAAAGGTCATGTCCAAGAAATTTCAGTTATTTTTTCGGATATTAGAGGCTATACGACACTATCGGAGAAACAAAAGCCGGATCAGGTTATCTCTTTTTTGAATGAATACTTCACCTCAATGACGGAAGTGATCCTTGGATACGGCGGGATGATCGATAAATACATCGGAGACTCCATTATGTGTTTGTTTGGCGTACCCATCGCCCAGCCAGACCATAGACAGAACGCATTGGATTGCGCGATAGAAATGCTCCAAGTTTTTCAATTATGGCAACCCAAATGGCAAGAGATTTATGGATTCACACCTCAATTGGGAATTGGGATCGCTTCAGGAAATGCCATTGTTGGAAATGTGGGTTCTTTCCAAAAGCTTTCTTATACCGCTGTCGGAGATACTGTCAATATGGCTGCAAGACTTGAATCCATGGCTAAGCCTATGCATGTTTACGTGTCGGAAGGTCTGTACAATCACTTGCCGGATGAGTATGCAACACGATATATTTATGAGGAGCTAGAACCAGTGAAAATCAAAGGAAAGGAAGGGCTACACCGGATTTTAAGCGTTCAGCCCAAGTCTTAAATTAGAGAGTTGAGCAAAATTGATAGAGTTCGTTACTCGATAATTTTGCCGAGTAAACTTCTGTAATTGGCGGAGCTGCCTCTTTGTCCAAAGCGAAAATATCCTGGTAGGCGGCAAAGTTACTGTCTGTATCGAGATCTTTTTTGCCATGATTTGTAAGTTTAGCAAGGGTTCCACCAAATCCGAGAATTTGTCCGATCGTAGATTGTTCATTAGGTGGCTTTGCTTTATCAGCGATCGCATCAATAATCGGTGTTGGAAGCTTCCATAGTTTTGCAGCTTCAACTCCCATTTCTATCGAATCAACTCCAAAGGCACTTTTTTCCAATTCACTGAGTAATTTATCCGTTGTTTGGTATTCTGTTAAAAGTTCTATGTATTTTGTCCTGTCAATAGTATTGAGAACAATCTTACCTAAATCCTGCATTAGCCCACAGGTAAGAGAAAGTTCAGCTTCCTTCCGCATTTTTTTTTCCTCGCAAAGGAATTGAGAAAGTATACCTCGGGCAATCGAATGGTCCCACACTTCATCGCGAAATTTTTTATAATTTCCTTGGCTGAAGAGGGAATCAGTCATGGACATGGCGACCATGGATCGTACGGTTTTAAAACCCAGACGAGTGATCACTTGTTTCATGTTCGCTATCGGATTCCCGCGTGAAAAGAAAGGTGAGTTGGCAAGTTTTAGAAGTCGGGCAACTAGTACTTGGTCTGATTGGACTTTTTTTTCGAGTTCACCAAAACCTAATTCGTTATCATCCTCTAGGGAAAGGATTGAGATTAGGACGGGAGGGACGATCGTCAGGTCTTTAATTTGAGAGAGGTATTCTGTAACTGTTGCCATGATATGACTCTTCTGTCAAAATCACACGGGCAAGATCTCAGTAAAATCAAAAAGAGTCGGATTAATTTTGAGACATACGTGCGAAATCGATGCCTTTGTAATAATGATTCAGGATTTCTCTGTAATTAAAATTCTCCTTAGCCATGGCATAACTTCCCCATTGAGAAAGTCCCACGCCATGACCAGATCCAAGGCCTTTTACGAAAAAATTTCCATCATCCTCTCGACGAATTCCGAACCTTGTGGATTTCAATTTTACAGCCCCAAGAAGTTTTCGTAGTTCAGTGCCTTTGATTCTTTTTGAACCTTTCGTGCCGATGATATCAATTTCATTTACTCTTGAAGTAGTGAATCGATTTACAACGACGATGTCTTGAATTTCACCTAATCCAAGTGAGCTGAGAGAAGTTGTAATTTGGGCAGGAGAGATCTTTTCTTCCCAAGAATAATTTTCTCCTTCCTTATCATAATCGGAGCGTACACTTTTCAGATATTCGACTTTGTTTCCCCAGACATTTTGCGGATCCTCAGTGATGCCGCCACTATTTGAATGAAAAAAACTTTGAATCGGTGCACCGTTATGAAGAAGTATGAGGCCTTGCGTATCAGAGACAGCGCGAGTCGTATTCTGATTTTCTTTTGTCATTCCTAGATACACTTGCGTATTTGTTGTTGTATCAACATCGTACATTTGTTTTTTACGTGCCAACATTTCCCTAATCACATAAGTTCTTGCACAGACTGCCTGGGCTTTTAAGGCCTCCATAGGCCAAGAAGCCGGAACTTCGGACGGAACCACTGCCATAAGGTACTGTTCTAAGTTTACAATGTTGATGATTAATACTTTGCCATTTGTGGGTTTAATTTCTATGATTCCACGATAACGACTTCCCTTGTATTCTAAATAATCACCATTTGAGGTAATTTTCACTGGTGCTTTCAAGAGAGTTGGATCGAGACTCACGAATTCGTATGCTTTTTTAATGATCAAATCATTTGCATCTAACACTTCTATGGTGCCAGAAGATTTAAATTTCTCTTCGTTTGTTGCTTCTGATAAAAGAACTCGAACCGTTGAAAATCCCTGGCTCGTATCAGACGGAACCCAAGTCGATACTACCATCGTACGACAGCCGATTGAGCTTAAAATTGATAGTGTCAGGATTGCGGATAGCCTAGCGATTTTCATAATTCCTCTCTAAGAATAGGAATCGGTTGATTTTGCATTTTTCCTTTTAAAAAAATGCTTCAGTTTTTGCGACGTAAATGGACCACCGATTCGCAATGAGGTGTGTGGGGATAAGGATCAAGGAGTAGGCTTGCGATCGGTTCGTAGATATCTCGGTATTGTTTCAAGTCTTCGAGTTGACTGTACGGATTGCAGGAAACATAGAATAAATCCTGTGGCCCTGATTGTCGGATCCAATCATTTACTTTTGCACCCGCGCCCGCTCTAGGAGGATCTAATATGAGAATCCCTTTGGGATCGGATCGGAGGAGTGAGGTATCCTGAAATAAATTTACTACCGTTGCCTCAATTTCCTTTTCGGGAAATAAGGTGCGCAAATTATTTTTTGCAACGTCTATGGAAGAAGCAGTCAATTCATAACAACGAATGACCGGAAAGGATTGCCCGAATATCGTGGCAAAAAAACCATTTCCACAGAATAAATCCGTGAGGGAGCTTCGTTCTTTCGGCATTCTTGTTTTAATGAAGTTTAAGATAGGCAAAAAGCCTGCCGGATTTGGTTGAAAAAAGGAATCAAATGGAACCTGAAAGGGAACTCCTAAAATTTCTTCTTTGTAAGTTGAATGTCCTTTCAGAATTTCTAAATTTCCACTAGCAGAGACTTCTGATTTGACTCGATTAAAACAATTTAAAATGTTCTCTGCACCTAGTAATTGCAAGGCGCGTTCTTTAAAGGCCTCATATTCCGGATGAGAGGCAAATCCTTCCGTAAAGGTAAATATGGTCATGCTATCGGAAGTAAATTTAGCTTTTCTGAGCGTAACATATTTCAGACCTCCGATTTCACTCCTTCTATCCCAAGGAAAATATGAGAATTCACTTAAAAGAGTTCGTATTTTCTCAAGTTCTTCGTTTGCCCAATTCGTTTGTATGTAGCACTTGTTAATATCGATGACACGTCTAAAATTTCCCCGAGCTCTCAAGCCAATCGTTGGACCTGGGAAAACGCTAAAATCCATTCGAGATCGATAATGAAAAGTTTCTTCTGAGGATTTCGTTTCGAATTCAATGTCCAATTCCTTTTTGAATAAATTCTGAATCGGTTCAAATTTCAAATCACATTGTTGTGAATATTTAATATGCTGGCCGGCACATCCTCCGCAGTCAGAAAAATGAGGACATCTAACTTCGGTCCATTCATGTTTGTAAATGAAGTCTACGAGTCTATATCTGCCAGGACGGGATTTTTTTTTTGTGTATTCTACACTTACCAAATCACCAGGAAGAGTATAAGGATATGAGATTTTTCTCCCGTTAGGTGAGGTACCTACACCTAAAAAATCAGCGGTCAGATAATCAATTTGAATTTGTTCCAATGTTTTGTTCTTGCCAACGGTGTCCGATTTCTATAATCTTTAGGACATGGTTTCATTGCAAAGGCACTTTTTTTTAATTTACACTTTCTTATTTTTAATACTACCCATTTCTCTTCCTGCACAGGTCCTATTCACTGGCCAGATTTTAGACTTAAGGACTCAAAAATCTTTTGGTGCCTCGGGACAAAAGTGGAGTTTTCGTCCTGGTGACTCGCCGCTCGTGAAAGCGGAAGGGAAGTTTTCACAAGGGGAGGATGATCCTGATTTTGATTCCGTTCGTCCCTTGCACTTCGCTAATGCTCAAATCCAATTGGGTGACGAAGTCAAAAATGGTTGGATTTCGGGATTTCAAATTCAAACTTCATGGGATAAAGTTAGGGACGGAGATGGAGAAATCTACTTCCCAGATTTTTCAGATTACGTTTCAAAATACAAAGGTTACGGATGGTATCGGACGGAAATCCTTATTACCAAAGAGGATTTGAGATCGAAATTTAAATCCCGTTATCTAACCCTCCGCTTAGGTCAAATTAGCCAAGCAGATGCGGTCTATTGGAACGGAACCTTCATCGGTAGCTCCGGTCTAAGTATTGATACTCCAGACAATACGATACTTGACGATAAATCATTGTTTGCTGATAAAACTCGATTCTACAGAATCCCTGCGAGTCTCGTCAAGACGGATGAGACAAACATTCTAGCCATCCGTGTATTTGCAAAATACCCTCTTAGCCCAGGACTATCGCATGATAAATTTTATATATCCTCGCAAAAATATTCGGAAAGAGCCGAGTATTGGAACGATTTTAAGAAAATATTTGTCATCGTGCTTACTTTACTTTTAGGGAGTTTCTATTTATACTGGCAGTTTCTATTTCGAAGAGATGAGCATGCCACTATCTATTTCTCAATAGGTAGTATTTTTATGGCTATTAACACCTTATTCCAAAGTCAGATCATATATTCGATATTGAATGATGGATTTTGGATTAAGAAAATCGAATATGCCGCTTGGATTGCCCTCGTCCATTTTCTTTTTAATTTTGTGGTCCAATTTGCCCAAGTGCACAAAGGATGGATCAAGAAAGCAAATATCGCAGTGGATGTAATGGGTTTGTTAGCTTTTGGCTCTGTTTTCTTCCTTCCTGACCTTTATACATTATCCAAATTTTTCTTCTATTGGTCTTTCGTTACGATTTTACTTGGACTTTCTCTATGTTATATCATTTTCCTTGGAAGAAAAATTCCCTCGATGGGAACGGTTTCCTTTGGTATTTTTATTATGATCATACTCATTATGAATGATGTATTGGTCGAAATGCAGTTGGATATCTATCCAGGTGAAACTTTTGTTAAAGATTACGCATTTGCAGGTTTTTCTGTCTCCGTTGCTTTATCGATTATCGGAAATATGGTCGCATCTAGAAAGTTAGTTGAAAAGCAGAAAGAAGAAAAAGATCGTTTGTCCAGGTATTTTTCACCAGAAGTGATGGAAACAATTGTAAACGATAGTATCAAGCTTGGCGGTGAGGAACGTGATATCGCGACCTTGTTCTCTGATATTGTCGGCTTTACTACATTCTCTGAAAAAAATCCTCCTGCTGTCGTTTTGGCTAACTTAAATACAATCTTTGAATCCCTCTCTGAATTGATTTTTGAATACTCGGCGACGCTAGATAAGTTTATAGGAGATGCGATCATGGCTTTCTGGGGTGCACCCAAAAAGACTGATTTAGATGCCTACCATGCGGTTGCTTGTGCCGTAGAAATGCAAAAAAAAATGATACTCATCAACGAACAATTGGGCCTTCCTCCCGATACATTTCGTCTTAGAATTGGTGTCAATTTTGGAGAAGCCATTGTCGGCAATATAGGTTCAGTTCGTCGAATGGATTATACTGTCATTGGTGATGCTGTCAATACGGCAGCAAGGCTAGAAAGTCATGGCGTACCAGGAAAGGTTGCAGTTTCAGAAGCTGCCTTTCTTGCTGCTGGCGGAGACAAATTCTTAAAGTATGAAGAATCAAGAGAACTGATGTTGAAAGGCAAGGCAGAACCGGTTAAAGTTTATTTTGTAACCGAAGTGTTGCCTAGAACGTAAGCCAGTATTGTCTTTCCGTCTGTGGGAACTTTTCTATCGCATAACGGAGCATTGTTCTAGGCATATCCTTTGCGTGCTGATTTAGGAAAGCAAGTAATGTCTCTTTGTTTCTATTTCCGATTTCGCGTAACATCCAGCCACTAGCTTTGTGAATCAAGTCATGCTCGTGGTTTAATACTTGTCTGCACATGACTAATGTATCTTCAAATTGGTCACATCTGATGAAATAAAAAGTAGCAAGGATTCCGATTCTCACTTCCCATAGGTTTTTGGATTTAGAAAGTTTATGCAAATAACCTCTGTTTTTATCAAAATAAAAGCTTCCGAGAATTTTATCGGCGCTAGAGTCTACCAAATCCCAATTATTGATACGATCAAGTTTCGATTTATAAAGATCTACAATTCGTTTTTTCTCTACTTCAGTTTTTGCAGTCTTTTGGTATTTTAAAACTAGAGCTAGCAAGGCAGTCAGTCTAACCTCATGGTATTCATTGTCTAGGAGGAGTTTAAAATCATCTTGGCTGAGAGAACTATAAAATGATTTTGCAATTTTTCTTTGCTCGGGGACCGTCACTCCCAGAAATTTATCGCCATATCCGTACTGTCCTTTACCTGTCTTAAAAAATTTAGGGAAAAAGGCTGCTTTTTTCGAATTTGTTACTTTTTTTAAATTAGTAACAAGCGGATGATCTTTAGGCTTCATGCTTGAATGGATACCGTGAGAGTTTCTTTTGATAATTTTTCAGCAATACTTTCGCATTCTTCTAAAGAGCCAATGTAGCAAATCGCCTTGCCCTGATTATGCGCTTCGATTGCAATTCTTTTGGCTTCTCGTTTTGTTTTGAAACAAATTTTCATCAAGCAGTCTTCTACGTGAGAGAATTCGTTGATCGCATCATTAAAAAGAATGATTTTGTGAAAATATATATTTTCTAATCTTGATTCAGATAATTCCTCTATGATAAAATCTGGTTTACCAATCGTGCTCATGGGAATAGGGAATCATTTTTTCCTTCTAAAGAATTTACATAGTCCAAATACGCATTCATCTTGAACTTTTTTCGTGTGGAATCCGAAGACATATATCGAATATTACCCAGGACATTTCTTTCCGGAAACCAAGGCCTGTCAAACAATCCAAAACACCAAAGGATTCCGGTATAAGAATTAGGATTTCTTCCATCGTAAGCATACTTATTATTAAGATATTCTAAAGTATCGAAAGCCTCCTCATAAGAAATTGACCACTCGATTACTTTTTTACCCCAGAGCATACGCATATAATTATGCATACGTCCCGTAATTTTCAACTCTTTCTGGGCAGCATTCCAGAGATCATCATGTGTTTTTGCGTTTTCGAACTCCTCTCTTGAGTAGACGTAGGGACGGGGGTCCAAAGCATGTTTGTCTAGATTCTTTCGCACCCAATCAGGTAAGTCAGAGAGATTGATGCGAAAACCAGATTTCTTGAAAAAGTAGAGATACCCAATATCACGCCATGTAATCAGTTCATCGAGGAAATGGTTGGCTGAACTCGAATTCGTATAAAAATTTTCACGATCTCCTGCTTTTTTATGCGAAAGTGATTCTATATCCCATCCATTTGGCTCAGCCTTTTGCAAAATACGCATGAAAATTTCTTCGGCGCTTATGTAACCAAAGTGCAGGTAGGGGGATAATCCACTAACGGGAGTTTCTTCGAAGTTATTTGGATTCGATCTGCTCAAAGCATATTGATCCATTTTATTCTTTATGAATCTATCGAGTAAATCATTTGCTGTTTTTCGCCCCCCCTGTATTTTCTCATTAGGAGAGACATCATGTGAAAAAATGAAATTTTCTAAATAGACATCAAGCCTCTCTCGAGTAATCTCAAAATTTAAAAACGGAGGTTTTGTTCCCTTGTTTAGTCCTTCAAAATCTTTTTTTGTATACCTAGGTTTTGCGAATTGTGAAAAGTAGTTTGGAAATTTTTTATGAATCCAGATTCGTAGAATTCGAGCAGAACTCGCAAATTTTTCAAATTGCGAAAAAGGGATAATTGAATTTCCGTCGACGGCTAACATTGCACAGCTTATTTTGTCTGCTAATTTTTGAGATTGTTCTGGGATGATAAAACAGGGAAAATCATCGGTGACAAGGACACTTGCTTTCTCAGCTATTTTTTTTAGGAGTCCATTAGCCTGACGATTCTCATCTTCCACGAATGCCCAAAAATTGAGTCCCAATCGCAGTGCTTCCGACTGATTCTCTATGATCCCTTCGAGGATGAACCGATGAATACGTTTTGAGTTCCAAGGATAATCCTTCCGTAAACCTTCATATACCACGAGCTCTTTGTTTTGAGAATAGGCGAGTTGACGCGCATAATCGAGGGAATGGTTCGATGCAAGTCTACGATTGGTTTGCATCCAATAGAATACGTACTCTCCGTTCTCATTTACTGCCTTCTGGTTCAATCTCCGAATGCGTTCCTTTGCTATGGTCATATCTTGCGTTCTATCAGGATTTTAGACAGGGTGTCTTTCCCCAATAGAGAAAATTGCGGATCGTATCCAATACGAGCAATATGCCTTCAATCCGAACAGTTTGTTTTCTGTATAGGAGAACTCAGGAGATTTCCCTGGTGCTAATTTATCTCTACAATAGGCAGAATGAGAGCTTTCTACACAACCTCTGGTTTTTTTTCTCACAAACTGTCTATTTTTTAACAACTAGGTACCATTCTTGCAAATCCTTATTAGAAATACACGGAAAGGATAAATGGCAATATGAAAAATCATTTCAAAAAAATCGCCCTCCTGCTCCTGGTAATCCCGATGTTCCTTTATGCAGATGAACCTGCAAAGGCTGTGGATCCAGTTGCAGAAAAACTTGCGGAGATTGATACACTGAAGGTGGGTCTCGATACGCTTTGGGTTCTCGTAGCTGGTATGCTCGTATTCTTCATGAACGCCGGATTTGCGTTAGTTGAATCAGGCTTCTGTCAGGCTAAAAATACGGTAAATATCCTCGCAAAGAACTTTGTAGTTTTTGCTGCAGCGACCTTCTCATACTGGGCAATCGGATGGGGTTTAATGTTCGGAGATGGCTCTACTCCCTACCTAGCAACAGAAGGTTTATTTTTCCTAGGTGGAGCCGATAACTCCCCGTTAACGGGGGATGCATACGTTGGTGTGTATTCATCAATGAATTGGACTGGTGTTCCTCTGCTTGCAAAATTTTTCTTTCAACTGGTGTTTGCAGCAACCGCAGCCACAATCGTTTCCGGAGCAGTTGCCGAGCGAATCAAATTTCATTCCTTTTTAATATTCTCCTTTATCCTAGTGGCATTTATGTACCCCTTTACAGGTCACTGGGTTTGGGGTGGTGGATGGCTCGCAGGTCTTGGGTTTCATGACTTTGCAGGGTCCACGGTAGTTCATTCCGTTGGTGGTTGGGCTGCGCTTGCTGGAGCGATCGTTCTGGGTGCCCGTAAAGGCAAGTTCATGCCAGATGGTCGAACGAAACCGATTCTTGGCCATAATATGACATCTGCTGCTCTTGGAACATTGATCCTCTGGCTCGGTTGGTTTGGTTTTAACCCTGGTTCAACCATGGGTGTTGGCGACGGATCCGTGATGTCTCACGTGATCGTTACTACGAATATTTCTGCAGCGATGGGAGCTCTTGCTTCCACGATCACAGCATGGGTGATATTAAAGAAACCGGATTTAGGTATGATTTTAAATGGAACTCTTGCGGGACTTGTGGGAATCACAGCGCCTTGCGCCATTGTAAGCCCAGCGTCCGCTGCCATTATCGGTATCGTTTCTGGGGTCTTAGTCGTTTTATCAGTATTGTTTTTTGACAAAATCAAAATCGACGATCCTGTCGGTGCGACTTCTGTTCACTTGGTTTGTGGTATTTGGGGAACTCTCGCTGTCGCCATCTTTGGTTACGAAGGTTCACCAGCTGGCGTGGAAGTTCCATCGCTAATCACTCAAATTTACGGAATTTTAGCAATCGGTGGAGTGACGTTCGGCGTTTCGATGATCCTATGGCTTGCCTTGAAGTTAGCTGGTGGTATTCGAGTGAGTGAAGAAGAAGAAGTTTCTGGTCTTGACCTTGGGGAGCATGGTGCGGAAGCATACCCTGATTTCAATATCCGGGCACACGGTTAAGAAGGAAGGAGTAATATATGAAGTTGATCATAGCAATCATTCAACCGCATAAACTGGAAGAAGTTAAAGCGGAACTTACAAAAAACGAAATCTATCGTTTGACTGTTTCTGACGTCCAAGGTTATGGACAACAGAAAGGAAAAACGGAAGTTTTTCGCGGACATGAATACACTGTCAATCTCCTAAGAAAAGTTAGGTTGGAGATAGCTGTTAACGATGAGTTTGTTAAGCCGACAGTTGATGCCATACTCAAAGCGGCTAAGAACGGCGAAGGAAAGATCGGAGATGGTAAGATTTTTATCATGCCATTGGAAGATGTTGTAAGAATTAGAACTGGCGAGAAAGGCAAAAACGCCATTTAATCAGATCCTCAAATAAGGATAAATCGGAAACGCAAATTCTGGGTAACTAGGGTTTGCGTTTTTTTTTTGGAACCTACATTTGAAAATTCAATCTAGCTAGACGAATTCAATTCAGCAGATCGAATTTAGGAATTATGAACAATTTCGATGAATTTGATCGATTGGTCGAAAAACAGGTAAATGCAACTTTAAAAGTTGGTAGTTTGTCCTCAGCAGTGCTGGGATTCTCAAGCGGACTGATTCTTTGGATCGGAAGTTACTTTGAAATTGCAAAACACATTGAAGTCCCGATTTTTTGGACGGTATTCGGAGGAACGTATTCCTTAATTATATTTTTTTTAGCTAAGCAGGAGAAAGTTAGAAACTATACTAAATATGCAGTGATGCTAGGATTTGTCAGCTTACCAAGTGTCATTTACTTAATTGCTTATCTTACTTTACCTGCGGGTGCGGCCACCTATATAAATGGCCCTCCAGGCTATCTATATTTTTTCTTAATCATTGTCACTGGTTTCTCATTCGACTTTAAATTGTCATTCTTATCAGGGATATTTGCGGCAGTTCAATATTCGATAATTATATTCGTCTCTTCCGAAAACATAAGTAAACTGATTCATGTTGACCTTCTCATGCAACAGGACAATCGGTTTTTAATCTTTTATTATTTTCGACCAATTATGATGGTAATCTCAGGTTATGCAGTCGCGACAATCGGGAATCATGTACGCTCCCTAATCTCTGAAACGATTGAAAGAGAAAGGGAAAACACCTTTATGAATAGAATTTTCGGACAATATGTTTCACCAGAAGTTCGGGAAAAGGTCATGCAAGAAAATGTAGCTATCAAAGGAGAGAAAAAAAATGTCGCAGTATTGTTTTGTGATATTAGAGGATTTACTACCGCCTCTGAGAATAAACCGCCAGAGGAAATTGTATCCGAATTAAACGAATATTTTGATGCCATGGCAAAAGCAATCACTACAGCTAACGGAACCATCGATAAGTTTATCGGAGATGCCATCATGGCTGTGTTTGGTGGAGTGATTGGTCTGGAAAACCCTTCCGATTCGGCTCTAGACGCGGCTAGACGTATGGTCCGAAATTTGGAGGTTTTAAATAGAAAACGAATGCAGAAAGGATTACCGAAAATTCGAAACGGAATTGGACTACACTATGGTGAAGTATATCTTGGTGCGATCGGAAGTGAAAATCGGAAAGATTACACCGTAATTGGAGATATCGTAAATACAACCTCGAGGATCGAAAGTCTTTGCAAAGAACACAAAGTGGCTCTACTCCTATCAGAGCAGTTTTATGATGAGTTACCGGATTCGCAAAAATTTGAATGTTATAAACTGGCTGAAACCTTGCTTAAGGGAAGAAAAGAAAAAACCATCCTATATGCCTTAAAAAGCTGAAATTTTTTCAATAATAGAAAAAAACTAATCGACATAGTTTTAAAACTACTCAAATTAGTTTTAAAATAGGAGGAAGGATGAAACTTGCATACATTTGTTACACATTATCTCTTTTCATAATGACAGGCATTTCAGCCGAAAAAGTGAGCATCAATGAGAAGGGTGGTCAACTTGGCTACTTGAAGATGGGAAAAGGGACGCGAACTTTGATTTTGGTTCCAGGGATTGGAGATTTAAAGGAAAATTATCTTGATTTGGCAAACGAAATGGCAAAGGACGCGACAATTTATGCACTCGACTTGCGCGGTTTAGGTGAATCGTCTATAAAATTTGAAAGTTTTGGAGCGGATGAAACGGGAAGCGATATAGAATTTTTCATAAAACATTTTGACCTGACAAACGTTACGATCGTATCTAATTCGATGAGTGCGGCCTCCGCAATCTATGCTGCCACGAGACTGCCCGAACGTGTGGAAGCTATCATACTGACCGGGCCGTTTATCCGTAACAAAGAGATGGGATTTTTTTTAAAAGGTGGGATTGGTGCAATGTTTAGCGGACCTTGGGGACCAGCTATGTTTAAATCTTTTTACAAAGGTCTTTATCCTGTGAATCAGCCAAAAGATCTAGAAGAACATAGTGATAGGATTAAGATCAATTTAAATGAAGATGGACGTATGTCGGCCGTTAGATCCATGTTTTATGCAGGCAAGCCTGAATCGGAGAAGTCGATTTCAAAATTAAAAACAAAAGTGGCAGTCATTATGGGCGATAAAGATCCAGATTTTGACGACCCTTTGCAAGAGGCCAAAGAAATTGCTGCTTTGACTAAGGGAGAATATCACATGTTCGAAAATTGCGGACACTATCCTTATAAAGAAGATCCACTGTTGTTAAAGAAGATAATCATCGAGTTATGGCAAAAAAAATAAAGTTTAAACACGGTCGACCGAACAAGAATTCACGAATCCTCAATCGAGAAACAATCCTTGAGGCTTCGTTTGCCCTAGCAAATCAGATAGGGTATGAAAATTTATCGATGAAGCTGATTGCCGATCAATTGGAAATTCGACCGCCGTCGCTTTATAATCATATCGATGATATTGCCGTGGTTAAGATAGAAATCGCAGGAATGGCACTTAAAAAATTGGCAAGCCATTTAAAAGAAGCTGTAGAAGAGAAAACAAAAACGACAGAGGACAAACAGAAAATTTTTAGAATGCTTATTTTCGCCTACCGAGAATTTGCCAAGAGCAATAGAGGTGTCTATGCAGCTGTTCTTCCTTCGGCTGAAAAGCATGATGTCCAAATGGAGGCCTCGAAAGAAATTATCTCGATTTGCATGCAAACGATGGATCTCGGACCAGTACTTGATAGCTCAGGTGTGCATAAGATTCGAATTTTGCGTGCCAGCTTACATGGTTTTGTGAGTTTGGAAGCCGCCGAAGGATTTGGATTGCCAGAATCGGTAGAAGAAACATTTTCAATTCTCACAGATCAGTTGATTAAAATGCTACTCCCTGAAAAACCAACTAATACAACTTCTAAGTGAATCCATTCTTAACAGTCAGGAGCTTGAAGTTTTTTCTTTTGATCGATTAAATTATGTGAGCGCTATTTCCCTTCTATAAGTAATCTCCGCAATTAGGGGAAGACTACCATTGCCATTCATTTTACCTCTGCTAGACTAAATAGCATGCCGTTATATAAATCAATCTTGAAGCTAAAAAACTTGCCATTGCATGTGGTGAGTATTGTTGTCCTTTCCCATGCAATAAATCCACAAGGCCTTCAAATGACGTCTGGTAATGCCTCTCTGTTAGATCGAGAAACTAGAAACCATCTCTATGAGAATGATGTTAGGAAAAAATATATTTTTGAAGATACGATTTCGGATAGGACATCATATCCTTTCCTTGAAACAAATATTAGTTTGCTGCTTGGTGATTATTCTTTTCAGGCAGTCAATCGAGACGGGATCCGGATCAGCTATTCTAAAAGAGGAGAGAATGGACAATATCATGAATGCAAAGGCGATATCTGCTTGTTACTCACAGATCGAAATTTCCTGGCGATTTCAAATGATGTAGGCGATTGGAGCAAGGCTTCTTTTTTTAGTGAAGAGAGGTTTATGACAAAATTAGGAAACAAAGCAGCCTTTGTCGTAACAGAAAGAGCTGTTTATATGTTCAACGGTTATCTCAATGAATGGACCCGAATAGGACTTGAATCAGAATCCGTAACTGCCGTTAGCAATAAAAATGAGTTGGCTTTGATCGTCACTTCCAAAAGAGTTTTTTTCTTCCAATTACCTAGTGCTTTGGTTACTGAAATTAGTGTCTTTGCAAAGCCAATCCGTAGATATGAAATCAGAGCTAGTACGATTGAATGTATCAGTTATGACAGAGTATTTCAATTTGACAGTCGACATGACCTTGTAACCGAAATGAGAACAGATAGGTAGCTTATTTTCGAAAAACTCTTCTTTTCCTGGGAAAGAGATTTAGAAATTCTGTCTATTAGTATCTATGGCGAACTTAAATATTACTTTACCTGATGGATCTTCCAAAACTCTAGAAAGCGGCAAATCTTTTCTAGAATTCATACAGCTGCACCTTCCTTTTTTGAAAGAGAAAGCCCTTGCCGTTACGGTCGAAAATGGCCAAATTTTAGATTTAAGTTATATCCCGACCCAAGATGTGAAAGTTAATTTTCTTACCTTTGATGACAAAGAAGGAAGAGAAGTTTTTCATCATTCTTCCGCCCATTTACTTGGGATGGCCGTACAAAGAATCTGGCCGCACGCGCGTTTGACCGTAGGCCCCGTCATTGAGAATGGACCAGGATTTTTTTTCTATGATATCGATTTTGGAGAGACCGTGATTTCTCCAGATGACCTTCCTAAAATTGAAGCCGAAATGGCAAAAATTGTGAAAGAAGATCTACTGGTAAATCGATGGGAACTGACTCGCGAAGAGGCGATTGAGAAATTTAAAAAAGAGAATGAACCCTATAAGGCTGAATTGATCGCAGGATTTGAATCCACAACAGTTTCCTTATATGGGCAAGGTTCTTGGTATGACCTATGTCGTGGACCTCACGTACCAAGAACTGGCCTCCTTAAATCTTTTAAATTGACAGCCATCTCAGGAGCCTATTGGAAAGGTGATTCAAAAAACCAAATGCTAACACGCATCTACGGTGTCTCCTTCCCGAATAAAAAATTATTAGATGAATATTTATTTTTGATTGAGGAAGCAAAGAAGCGCGATCATAGGAAACTTGGAAAAGAATTAGATCTTTTTAGTTTTCAAGAAGAAGCACCAGGTTTCCCTTTTTGGCATCCGAAAGGGACAGTGCTTTGGAACACTCTCGCTTCCTACATTCGTGAGGAGTGCTTTCAGAGAGGCTATCAAGAAATCAAAACACCTGCAATTTTGAATTCATCACTCTGGAAAAGGTCTGGGCATTGGGAAAATTTTAAAGAGAATATGTATTTCACAGAAATTGATGAAGTTGATTTTGCTGTGAAACCTATGAACTGCCCTGGGTGTTCTTTGATTTATAAATACCATATGCATTCCTATCGTGAATTGCCACTGCGTTATATGGAACTAGGAACAGTCCATAGACATGAGTTATCCGGCGTATTGCATGGACTCTTTCGTGTTCGTGCCTTTACACAAGATGATGCCCATATTTATGCTCCGCTTGATAAAGTTGAAGTGGAGGTCGAGAATATCATAGATTTTACATTTGATGTCTATAAGAAGTTTGGATTTAGCGAATTTAAAACTTTCATCGCTACTCGTCCAGAAAAATCACAAGGATCTGATGAAGACTGGAATATCGCCACACAAGCGCTACATGATGCTTTGAGGAAAAAAGGTATCGAATACGGCATTAAAGAAGGAGAGGGAGCTTTTTACGGTCCAAAGATCGAATTTAATATTAAGGATTCTCTTGGAAGGCTCTGGCAATGCGGAACGGTACAAATTGATTTTTCGATGCCGAGTCGTTTTGAACTCGAATTCACTGCTTCAGATGGAAAAAAACACGCGCCTGTAATGATCCATCGAGCGATTTATGGTTCCCTTGAGCGTTTTATTGGAATTCTCATTGAGCATTTTGAAGGCAAATTTCCTCTTTGGTTAAATCCGACCCAAATACGGATTGTTACCGTAGCAGAGACACACAATAGTTATGCGAGAGAAGTTTACGACGATTTACATTCAAAAGACTTTCGTGTAGAAATGGACCTTCGGAACGAAAAGATTGGAGCTAAAATTAGAGATTCGATTATGAAGCGAGCCAACTATACGGTAATCGTAGGGGACAAAGAAATGGAGAGCGGTACTGTATCCATTCGTAAACTCGGCGAGGAAAAAACAGAATCGATTTCACGGGATGGTTTCCTGGCACTCCTTAAAGGTGAGCTGTAAAGGCGAACTTTCTGCCACAAAAAAGGCGTTTTTTAACCAAACTCTTGCCTTCCCGAGGGTTAAGTGGTAAAGGGAAAGCAATTGGGCGGCGGGTGGTTATCCCCACCCATAATCGGGCGGGGATTTACGTACCCTCACCCTCCCGCGCGCTTCCCGTAAAGAAATTTACTTGATCGCTCATATCCTGAACTGAGCATGGGAATTTAAAGAAACTTCGGAGACTGAATGCAGAAACGGCCAAACCCTAGAGGGAACCAACCCCCTGATAAATTCGCCCATATTAGAATTAATGAACAAATTACCAATGTGAACTCCATTAGACTCGTGTCTGATGAAGGGTCTGACATTGTCACTTTGGAAGAAGCTCTACGAAGGGCCAGAGAAGCGAATCTGGATTTGGTGGAAGTCTCTGGAGATCAGGATGTTCACGTCTGTAAATTGATCGATTTTGGAAAATACAAATTCGAACTCCTGAAGAAAACAAAAGAAGCGAAAAAGAAACAACATATCGTCACAGTTAAGGAAATTAAAATCCGTCCGCGGATTGATAACCATGACTTTGAGATAAAGAAGCGTCACGCACTGGAATTCTTGAATAAAGGAGACAAGGTGAAAGTGACACTTCGATTCCGAGGCAGAGAGATGGTTCACTCTGAGATAGGAATGAATATTGTAAACCGGTTTGTCGAGGACCTAAAAGAGCACGCCTCTCCCGAAAAAATGCCGGTACACGACGGAAAAACCATAGTGGTCGTGATGAACCCAATTGGAAGCAAAACCTGAAGGAAAACAACTATGTATAAACTAAAAACAAACAGGGCTGCAGCGAAGCGCTTTAAGTTTACCAAAAATGGTAAAATTAAACGCGGATGTGCATTCCGACGTCATATCTTGGAGAAAAAATCTCCGAAGATGAAACACCAAAGCCGTGGGATGCATGTCATCCACGATACTGACTATGACCGTGTAGAAAAACTTCTACCGTACGGAGGTTAGTCGATGCCACGTGCCGTAAACGGAACTATCCATAAGAATCGTCGTAAGAAAGTATTAGCAAAAGCAAAAGGTTTTCGTGGTGGAAGATCTAAACTTTTCAGAACTGCTAAATCCGCTGTTATGAAAGCTGGCCAATGGGCCTACCGTGACAGAAGAAAGAAAAAGTCTGAGTTTAGAAAACTTTGGATCACTAGAATCAATGCTGCTGTTCGTGAGAACGGTATGTCTTATTCTAAGTTCATCCACGCGTTAAAAACTCATGGGATCAATCTAGACCGAAAGACTTTAGCTGACCTAGCATACAATCACAAGGAAGTTTTCAATGCCCTTGTGGAAAAAACTAAAGTAGCAAAATAAAATTAATGCTTGATTGGAATAGAATGGCTCGTCTATTCTATTCCATCGGATCACCATCATGTTGAAACTTGAAACCATTGAAGAGCTTGAAAGTAAAGTAGTCAAAGCCCTGGAGTTAATTCAGGACTTAAGGACTGAAAATAGTCGATTAGAGACAGAAAACGAGTCTCTACGAGCTGAAAACGATCAAATGAAGCTTGCGATGGAGGAAAAAGAGCGCGAATTAAAAACGCTCAAATCCCAGTTACAAGATGCTAACAGCCAATTAGCAGAACTCAGATCAAGAGAAGAGCAGTTAGAAACCAAGGTTCATAAACTTCTTGGAAGGTTGGATGGAATCCCAAGCGGAAGTTCACCTTCGAAAGCGAGTCCCTCCGAGCCGAAAAAAGTAGAAGCTCCTCCAGAACCGGTGGCGATGCCTGTATCCAGTTTAAATTCCTCTTCCGAGGACGATGATGAAATTATCTTATTAGATGAGGACGATTCTGACTTTTCGCCAGAAGAATCCATAGAAAAAGCGCCTGTTACTCCTTCCGTTCCGAATGAAGAAATCACGATCATCTCTGAAGAAAGTGACGTGCCAACTGTCGAACTAGACGATGAGGACGACATCATTATTGACGATGACGATGAAACGATTAGTGTCTTTGACGCTGACGATGACGACGATTTCCTGATCATAGAAGACGATCCAAAGTAAAATGGCAGATTCTGCCCCTACACCGCAAAAGATCACAAAACAGATTTTTGGCGAAAGTTATACCATAGTAGGGGAGGCATCTGCTACTTATATCAATTCCATTGCAGAATATGTTGAGGAGAGGTTAAAAGAAGTTTCCTCCTCATTGCCAAACGCTTCGAAGACAAAAGTGGCAGTTCTCTGCGCTCTGAACCTAGCAGATGAGTTGTTTCAGTTAAAAGAAAAATCACTAGAGCCCGCCGTTACAAAAGAAATTGAAGATCGAACTAAAAAAATCATCTCACTTTTAGAAGAGGGCATCATAGGTGATATTTATTGAATCTTTTGGAGAAAAAAGATGTCCGCGCCAGATTGAAGGCACATTTGCCCAAGCTTGCCGATCGTGAAGAATCCGAGATTAAAATTCTAAATCGCATTTACCCGTTACTCAAGGGAAATGAAAAGATCATAACCTATGTTGCAGATCAAACACTTGAAGTAGATGTACTTCCGTTGGTTGCTTCCTGCCCTCTCCCTCGTCCTGCTGCGTTCTGGGAATTCCATCACTCGGCCAAATGGTTTTTTCCCAAGATTTCTGATTCAGATGAACTCGTTTTTATTCGTCCTATTTCTTGGGAGAAGGGAAAATTTGGCATTTGGGAGCCCGTGGGCGACGATATAATCACTCCCTCCCAGGCGGATTTGATTTTGATCCCTGGCTTGGGGTATGCGGCCAACGGAGCCCGACTCGGAAGAGGCGGTGGGTATTATGACCGTGCACTCAGAGAAAAAGATTTAAGAGCAAAGACGGTAGGCATTACATTTTCAAAATTTTTTCCTGTCCCGGTGCAACCAGAGGAGCATGATGTCATTGTCGGCAAAGTCATTACAGAAGTCGGTATTCATACTTTTTTAGATTGAACCATTACGCAACTTTTCGATACTTAAAGGATTGATATGGACCAAGAAAAATTATTGAATCACCTCTCCGAAAGGACTCGAAATGAAGCGGATAATGATCTTGGAGATATAGAACAGTTTCTCACATTCACTATCAATGGAGAATATTTTGGACTCCAATTGTTGCATGTACATGAGATTCTAAAACCTGTTATGATCACTCGCATTCCAAACGTAGAGGATTATATTCTCGGCGTGATCAATCTCCGCGGGGAAATCATTCCCATCGTTGATTTAAAAAAGCGTTTTCACGAAATTGATTCTGACATTACACCCATTTCTCGCATTGTCGTCGTTATGCTGAATGAGAAAAGATGCGGCATTTTGGTAGATGAAGTCAAACAGGTTGTTAAAGTTCAAAAAGATTTTATAAGTTATACGGTTGATGACTTATCCCTAAATTATTCTAAAATGGTTGAGTCTGTTTCTAGACATGAAAATCATCTTATCCTTAATCTAGATTTCACACAAATCGTAGATTTTATTTCGTTTAATAAATAGAGGGAAGGGTTACTACTTTGGCAGGAATATTAGGCGAATATACAGAAGTTTTTCTTGAAGAATCTGAAGACCAAATTGAAGAACTGAATGCCAATCTCCTTCGATTGGAAAAGGATCATGACAATCCAGAAATTATAAATGATATTTTTAGAGCAGCACACTCACTTAAAAGTTCTTCTGCCTTTGTTGGATTATATAATCTTTCCGACCTTTCCCATAAAATGGAAAACCTTCTACAGAAAATTAGAGAAGGCACACTTGAAATAAATGTAACACTAGTAAATTTATTGTTTGAGTGTTTCGATTTGATCAAACATGTAATCGAGGGTGTTGCCCATGGTCAGAAAGTGGAGACTCCATTTAGTGATATGATCCAAAAATTAATGGATTATGAAAATGACCATCAAGGCGGAATCACAAAATCTTCTGATACAAAGCCAAAGGATGCCGCGTTAAAAGAAAATATACCAAACGTTACTTCCGAATTTAAAATTCAAGAAGAGGAATGGGCAGAAATCAAAAGCCAAATATCTGAAATTGAAAATTCCAAACTATTTCAAGTTTCCTTATCTCTAAAGTCTGACACACCTATGCAAAACTTGAGGCTGATGCTGATCCTTCAGGCAGTCAAACAAGCAGGTGTTATTGTCAAGTCAAATCCTTCTGAAGAGGCACTCGATAAGGGAGAAGGTGGCCAGTCGTTATCATTCCTTGCTGTTACAAACCAGACACAAGAATTTCTAAATTCACAATGTAACATTGATATGGTGGAATCTTTGAAAATAGATGAGATCTCTCCGCCGATTTCCGAGATGGATGCTCTCGTTGAAAATCCAGTTGCTGAGGTGAAAAAGGCTTTTGGTTCTGCATCTGAGACATCAACGGAATCCGTTGCCACTGGTGCTAATTTTGAGAAAGCAGTGAGTGAATCGAAAGTTGTTATGCGGACGATTAAGGTATCATCAGATAAGCTAGATGAACTGATGAATAACGTCGGTGAGCTTGTCATTACAAATTCAGGATTTCAGAAAATCTACGACGACCTAGTAGTGCAGTTTGGCGAGGATTCACTCTTTAGTGAATTAAAAGGAAAAATTGATCAAATCAATCGAATTTCCAAAGACCTGCAGACTGGGATTATGAATATACGAATGGTTCCCATTGGTTCTGTATTCAATCGATTCACACGCCTTGTCAGAGATCTTTCCTTGGAAACGGGAAAGCAAGTGAATTTGGTGTTACGTGGCGAAAACACCGAACTTGATAAAAAAGTAATCGATGCGATTGGAGAGCCTCTCATCCACCTAATACGAAATTCAGTGGATCATGGGGTAGAAGGTCCTGAAGAAAGAAGGGCTGCTGGCAAACCTGAGGAAGGGGTTGTAGAATTAAACGCCTACCAGGGCGGCTCGAATATTATGGTTGAAATCCGTGATGATGGCCGGGGCCTCAGTAAAAGTAAAATTCTAAAGAAAGCTATTGAGCGTGGATTGGTTTCGGAAACAGAAGCGCTTTCATTAACTGAATCGGATATTTATAATTTTATTTTTGCACCAGGATTTTCCACAGCAGATAAAATTTCCGACATCTCCGGAAGAGGAGTCGGAATGAATGTCGTAAATAAACTCATTGAAGAGTTTAAAGGTAAAATTTTAATCCATTCCGAAGAAGGAAAAGGTTCCTCTTTCATTCTGTCTTTCCCGCAAGCACTTGCAATCATTCCTTCCATACTTGTTACTATGGAGGAGGAAGTTTACGCGTTCCCTTTGTCGGAAGTTTCTGAAACAATAAAAGTTAGTGTAGATCAAATAACAACTCTCGAAGGACATGAAATCATTAATCTTAGAAGTGAAGTTTTACCGATTTATCGGTTGAATCGAATCCTCGGTTTAGCTGATCGACCAGAGATTACAGAAGTTCCAGTCATCATCGTAAATTACAAATCAAGAAAGCTTGGTTTCATCGTGGATGATTTAATTGGAAAACATGAAACAGTGATTAAATCACTCGGTAAAAATTTTAAAGATGTTCCTGGCTTGACTGGTGCAACGATCATGGGCGATGGAACGATCATTTTAGTCTTGGATATTACAGGTCTCATCGAAATAGCAGCAGATACATTAAGTTGGGAAGAAAACGCCGTCACCGGTATGCAGATGAAGAGATCATCAAGCATTAGATCTCTTGAAATGACAGACTCAGATCTCATTTTTAAGTCTAGCTTATCGACTAATGCATATAATGCTAAGCTTATGGAGATTAAATCAAAAGAAAAAACGAAACTCAAAAAGGAACGTTTTAAAACCGAATCACATGTCATCGTTCCTAGGGAAGAGGTCTTCGTTGAAGAAAAAACGAGCAACCAAAAGTATGAAACCAATGGGAATTCGACTTCAAATGGCAGTGATCATAATTCCTCCGTCGCCATTGAGGTAGTCGAGACGGAAAAAATCATACCAGTTGATGCTAAAGAAACAGAAATCAATCGTCTTGTAGAAAAAGCTAAACTTGATAATAATTACGATAACGAACGTAAGCAAGCTGCAGAAATCATAAAAGGATTTGTTGAAGAGAAAGAAGATCGATTAGCAAATCTAGCAACTTCTCATTCGACCGATATCACGGAGATGATGTCCAATAAGGATATCAAGAAGTTAGAGAATATTGTCAATACTGGCATGATGAATGCTGGCGTTGTGCTTTCTCAATTAGTGGGTAAAGAAGTCGAGCTATTTATACCAGAGATTAAACTGACGGACAGAGAAGGTCTTGCCCGAGAGTTTAGATTTTCACATGAAGAATTTTTTGGTGTTAAAATTCGAATGAATGGAGATTTGAACGGAAATTTGTTGATGTTATTTTCCGAAGAAAACGGTTCCGAGATCGCTAAAGAATTATTGGGTTCCGAGGATGCAAAGAATGGCAGCAATGGAAATAGACTTTCCGAAGACATGATTTCTGTTCTTTCGGAAATATCAAACATCGTTTGTTCGAGTGTTATGAATTCCTTGTCCAACAAAATGAAAAAAGAGATTTTACCTTCAGTTCCAGAGATGATCACTGGAAATTTTCTTGATGTCCTTGATATCGTGAAGCCCGAACGAACAAAATTCTTATCAATGCATACGGAATTCAATCACCATGGAAGCAATCTGTTAGGTGTCTTACTATTCTTACCCGATTTTGATGAGTTAGTTGAGTTGATTCAAAAGTCATGATCACTCAACCAAAGATCGTTATCATCGATGACTCTCTGCTAGTCAGAAATATCCTTAGCGATGTTTTGGAAAAGAAAGCTGGCTTTCAAGTCATAGCGACCGGAAAAACAGGTATCGATTGCATTGAACTCGCTGAAAAGTTAAAACCGGATTTCATCATTTTGGACATTGAGATGCCCATAATGGATGGCCTTACGGCGCTTGCCGAGTTGAAGAAAAAGAAGCTCCCTTCCAACATCATCATGTTGTCCGTTCTAACGCAACATGGCGCGGATGCCACATTTAAAGCATTGGAATTGGGAGCAGTTGATTTTGTCCCGAAACCGTCTAGCGGGAACCAGTTTTCACCGGATCAGATCGCGGATGTCTTAAGCCAAAAAATCAAGGGGATCTTGGATTCAAGGGCAGTAACGAAATTGCCCGAGAGAACTCCCATCATTCCCCCGAAGAGAGAATTACCAAATAAAAGTTTCCAAAAACAGGTCTCCATAAACGCTATTGCAATAGGCACTTCTACTGGTGGTCCGAAGGCACTTCAAACTGTCTTTGCGGCGCTACCCGCAGATTTTCAGAAGCCGATTCTCGTAGTACAGCATATGCCAGCAGGTTTTACGAAAGCTTTTGCGGACCGCCTAAATTCGTTGAGTAAGATTCAGGTAAAGGAAGCGGAGCAGGGTGATGTGATTGAACCAGGCAAGGCTTACATTGCTCCTGGGGATTACCAGATGCGAGTAGTCTCGCGAGACGGAATGAAGGTCATTGATTTACAGCAGTCGACTCAAGTGAATGGGCATCGTCCTTCCATTGAAGTCTTATTTGAATCGATGACAGAAGTTTATGGGGGAGGGCATTTGCTCTCTGTGATTATGACTGGTATGGGTAAGGATGGAGCTCATGCTATTACCAACATTCATGCCAAGGGTGGGATTACACTCGCACAGGATGAAACTACATCGGTAGTGTATGGCATGAACCGTGCGGCTGTTGAGTTAGGTGGGATCGATTTTGTTCTGCCGTTAGATGATATTGTACCGAAGATGATTGAATTATTAAGAGCGAGAGGAAATTAGAATGGCTAGAATTTTAGTTGTAGATGATGCAAAGTTTATGCGAACGCTTGTGAAAGACGCGTTAGTTGGTGCGGGTCATGAGATTGTTGGTGAAGCTGAAAATGGCAACATCGCAGTAGAACAATACAAAGCCTTAAAACCAGATCTCGTTACCATGGACATTACCATGCGAGAAAAAGATGGAATTGAAGCTACAAAAGAGATTATTAAGTTTGATGCATCTGCAAAAATCATTATGGTCACTGCTCTCGGCCAAGAAGATCTCCTTGCAAAAGCGATCAAAATGGGTGTGAAAGATTTTGTTGTGAAACCCTTCCCTCCTGAACGATTGCAACAGGCTGCGGCAAAAGCTCTAGGTATTTAAATTGAGTCAGACCCCGGAATATGTAGTCCGGTGGAATAACCAGGACGGTGGACTCACTGAGGGACCTATCAGTGTCCTATGGAGCCTGATAGATAGTTATAAAGTGGATATATTTGAGGTCTCACTCGCTCGGATTACTTCAGATTTCATTCAATTCCTAAGAACAACGCAACTCTTATCCATAGAACTTACATCAGAATTTGCAGTAATGGCTTCTCATTTGGTTTACTTAAAATCCAAGGCTCTCTTGCCAGACCCAGGTTTCGAGGAAGAGGACTATGATCCGCCTTTACCAAAGGAACTTGTTGATAAATTATTAGAGCATAAAAAATTTCAGATAGCAGGACAAAAACTTGCTGAACTTGACCGTATAACATCTGGTATGTTTGCTCGAGAAACGAATCAAGTTTTAGAAGAAGAAGAGACTTGGCTTGATGTTAGTTTGGTTGATCTTATTTCTGCATTTAATTCTATACTTGAAAAAGAATCCTTAAATGATGAATCACCCGCGATTTACGAAGGACACCAGCAATATTCTGTAGAAGAGAAAATGGAATACTTACTTTCTCAATTGGATGCAAAAGGTGAAATTCGATTCCCCGATATCTTTTCTGTCGCCAATCCAGATAAGAAAGAAATAGTAGCAGCGTTTTTGGCAGTGCTCGAAACAGTAAAAATTCGATTGTGCAAAGTAGTCCAACATCAGGTATTTGGCGAAATTAAAATAGTTAAGGTTGCATAGTTTTGGAAGATCGTAAATACATTCGAGGACTACTCGAGGCGCTATTATTTCTATCCTCATCGCCCATAAAATTATCTGCCTTGGCGAAATCTTGTGGCATCGAAAAAACCGATGCTCGCGAAATTCTCGATGAGCTTATCCTTGATTATGAGGAAAAAGAAGGAGGATTTGTCTTACGGGAAATCGCAGGTGGCTATCAATTCATTACCAGCCAACTTTATAGTGAAGCTCTATCACATATATTTAAAGACAAAAAACGCGAAACCCTTTCTCGGGGAACACTCGATACACTAGCTATTCTTGCCTATAAACAACCGATCACATTGACTGAGTTAGACGAGATACGCGGAGTATCCTCTCGTGCCATGGTAGCTTCGCTCATTTCAAAAAAATTAGTAAAGGCAGTTGGTCAGAAGGAGGTGCCTGGTAGACCAACATTATATGGCACCACAAATGATTTTTTAATTCATTTTGGATTGAGTAAGCTTGCAGATTTACCAACACCGGTAGAAGTAAAAGAATTAAATTTTGAGGAATTGAGCAGCGAATCCATTGATATCATAGAGACTGAGAGTGAGATGAACCCTGATTTTGATAAGGATTCACTACCAGCTGAATTGAGAGAGGATGTGCAAGGATCAGTCGAAATTTCATCTGACTCTGTTTCCCATGAAGTTGAAGAAAAAATATGAGCTCTACAGAATCAGAATTAAATCAATTACGAGCTGAAATTGATTCACTCGATGAGCAAATTATCAATCTTATACAGAAAAGAGCTGGTTTTGCAAAAGAAATTGGTCGAGTCAAAAAAAATTCGAATGAACCCATTTACCGTCCAGATCGAGAATTAGATGTCTACGAAAAAGTTTCCAAGAAGTCCTCAGGACCATTGCCAGCGAGTGTCATACGAGCAATCTATAGAGAAATGATGTCAGGTACTATTGCCTTAGAACATCCGTTAAAGATTGCCTATTTAGGACCTGAAGGATCCTTTTCCTTCGAGGCACTTCGATCGAAGTTTGGCTCCTCCATAGAATCAGTGCCACTTCCTACGATCGCAGATGTTTTGAGATCCGTTGACGCCGATCGAGTCGATTACGGGATTGTTCCTGTAGAAAATTCTACAGAAGGCCAAGTCAGCTCGACACTAGACATGTTTTTAGAAACAGATGTTCTCATTTATTCTGAGATGTATAAGAAGATCCAATTCTCCTTACTCGGATTTCAAACAGATATTAATTCCATTCAGAAGATTTACGGTATTCGCATTGGAAATGAACAGTGTAGAAGTTGGCTATCGGCTAACTTGCCGCATGCAGAGATCATTGAAACTTCTTCGACGGCGATGGCTGCCAAAACGGTAGCAGAACTTAAAGAGGGTGCTGCAGTAGCCTCAAAAATTGCCGGTGAAATATACGGTTTACATGTAATCCAGGAAGGGATAGAAGACGTCTCGGGCAATACGACCAGATTTATTGTGATAGGTAAGACTCACTGCCCTCCTACTGGTAAAGATAAAACGTCTATCGTATTTTCGCTCGCGAATAAAACAGGTGCACTTTTTTCCGTATTAAAAAAATTCAATGATCATAACATCAATTTAACGAAAATTGAGTCGAGACCAATGAAGAAGAACCGTTGGGAATATAACTTCTTTATTGATTTTATAGGTCATAAAGACGATGAGCGTGTTAAGACCATTCTCAGCTCAATCAAAGCTGAATGTCTAGAATTTAAATTTTTAGGATCTTATCCATCGACAGATGTCAATCAATGAACGGGAACAGTAAGATTCTGATTTTTGGCATGGGACTCATGGGGGGCTCGTTATCGCTCGCCATAAAAAAAAGTTTTCCCGGTGTTACTATAACAGGTGTAGTTCGCTCATTAAAATCAAAACAAGAAATTCTCAAACTTGAGCTTGCAGATTACGTATATACCGAGTCTGAGTTTAATAAGCAGTTAAGCTGGGAATCATTTCAATTTGTTATTTTTTCAACTCCCGTTCAATCTGTTGTCGATTATATTTCTAAATTGCCTCAACATTCGGAAACCGTCTTTACAGACCTTGGTTCGACGAAAGAGACGATCATCGCCGCAGTTGATACACATTTTCAGGGAAAACATAACTATGTATCCTCTCATCCTATGTGTGGTTCTGAATTTTCCGGGCCATCGGCGGCTAGAGAAGATTTATACCAAAATAAACTATGTATTGTTACACGTGGAAAGGAAACAAGTTTGGAAGCGTCTGACTTTGTTCGAAATTTTTGGGAAAATATTGGTTCATGGACTTTGGAAATGGAAGGCGTAGAGCATGATGAAACATTAGCTTACCTCTCTCATCTACCTCATATAATTTCAACGGTTCTAGTGCAAACGGCCATCAAAAATGACACAGTGCTTAAGCAAGTTAGCAAATCAGAAAAACCGATTACAGGTGGGGGATTTCGCGATATGTCTAGAATTGCTGGGTCTAATTTTGAGATGTGGTTTTCAATTTTCGCAGAAAACCAGAGGAATATCTATCAGTCCTTGATCCAATATAGAGATGAATTAGACGTCATGATTGGTTTTTTTGATCCTAAAAGGAATATTGAGAGGGAAGGTATTAAATTGCTTTGGGAAAAAGCACTCATAGCAAAAGAAGAGATTCAGAAATTAAAATGAAATTTGTTAAAAATCTTTCCAAATTTAAGGGATGTAAGGCTGGAATTCTAACAAATCAAAGTGCGTTCGGCTATAAAAACAGATATCATTTTGATGTATATCGTGAATTTGTAGACCTAAAAAAGATATTCTTACCCGAACATGGGTTATTCGCAGAATTGCAGGATCAAGTTAGTGGATCAGAGCTTAGTTATATTTTCGGCGAAGCCGATATTATAAATTTATATGGTGATACGGAAGAAAGTCTGGTTCCAAGTCCCGAAATTTTAAGGGATTTGGATATAGTTATATTAGACATTCGAGATGTTGGTTCTCGTTATTATACGTTCCTTACGACGGCCTATTATATACTTGAAGCCATATCAAAATTGAATAAAATTTCTGCTCCAATATGTATCATTGTGGATTCCCCAAATCCGATCGGAGAGAAGGTCGAAGGTTCTCCTCTGCAAGAAAAATTCGAATCTTTTGTTGGTGTCAGATCCGTCGTCCACCGACATGGGTTAACGCCTGCTGGGTTATTGAACTATTATAATAAACAATTTAACTTAAATGTCGAGATTGCCGTCATTCCAGTCGGTGTGTATCATCCTGAAAAGTTTAATTCCAGAATGTGGGTACCACCTTCTCCAAATATTCCGACACAAAATACTTGCTTGGTGTATCCGGGGCAATGTCTCCTTGAAGGGACAAATCTTTCAGAAGGAAGAGGTACCACGAAACCCTTTGAAACCTTTGGGGCACCCTTTTTAAAAGGCAAAGCAAAGGAAGAGTTAGACAAACGTTTGGCAAAACACCAAACAGCTCAGATCACGTTGAGAAATTTAAGATTCCTGCCTACGTTTCATAAACATAAAAATGTGATCTGCGAAGGATACCAACTGATGGTTGAAAAGCCAAAGAAGTTTCATTCCTTGTATTTTACCCTTTATTTGCTAAAAAATATCTCAGAACTATTTCCAAATGAATTCGAATTCCTAAAGGGTGTGTATGAATTTCGTTCTGATCGACCAGCCATTGAATTGCTGGCAGGTGATTCTTTCCTACTTGGTTACTTAGACGGCAAATGCAAGGAAGAGGAGCTAGTAGAATATCTTTTGCATGCGGAAAAAGCTTGGACTTTGCGGACAAAAGAATTTCAATATTAGATTTTTTTTACCGAAATTGTCTTGATTCAGTTCTAATATGTAGATATGAAACATCCTATGGTACAATTTATCCGAAGATTTTCCCTTACGCTCATTTTACTGTCCGTCCTTACGAATTGTGGATACAATCGCATCCAAGAATTAGATGAAGAAGTTGTAGCTGCGTGGGCAGAAGTGCTTAACCAATACAAACGAAGAGATGACCTAGTTCCTAATTTGGTTGCTGCCACAAAAGGTTTTGCGAAACAAGAAAAAGAGATCATGCAAGGGATCGCTGATGCCAGATCGAAATTGGGTTCAATTCAGGCTACGCCTGAACTACTTAAAGATCCTGAAGCGTTTGCAAAGTTTACGAAAGCCCAAGGAGAGCTAGGTGGATTCCTCGGAAGACTCATGTCGATCCAAGAAAATTATCCAGAATTAAAATCAAGCCAGCTTTTCTCTGATTTGACAGCCCAATTAGAAGGAACTGAAAATCGAATCACAGTGGCTCGAAATCGATTTATCAAAGCGACAAAAGATTACAATATCTTTATCAGACAATTTCCAGAAGTTTTGACGGCAAAGGCTTTTGGATACGCCGCAAAACCTACGTTCACTGTTGAAGACGTAAAGAAAGTAGAAAACGCACCTAAAATCGAATTCTAAAACTGAAAATACACGAACGGGCTAGAAACCGTAACACTGTATATTAAAAACGCTGTGATGTACATCACAGCGCATACTGTATAAAGAATGAATGGCCGATTCATAATAAAGTCAAAAGCATCCTCTTTGTTGTTTTGAACGATATCCACAAAAAATAAGAAGCCAATGACAGCGATTAGTTCTAGAGGAACTGCCTGAAATTTACCTTCCGAGAGCGTAAATGCCTGTTTGATCATCTGGAAAGAGACATTGATTCCTTGAGGGATTGTTTCTGTAGGTCTTGCTCGAAAGAAAAAGATCGCGAAGAGAAAGATAGACAGAGGATATATGGGTTGTAGCCAACGAGGCACTTTCTCCCAGCCATTTTTTATAATTTTAAATTTAAATAAGAATTTTTCGACTACCATCATGAAGGCATGCGTTGCTCCCCATAATACATAAGTCCAATCCGCGCCGTGCCAAATCCCTGAAACAAAAGTAGTGATAAAAAGATTTAAGAAAGAAAAAAATTCGCCTCTTCTGTTTCCGCCCAGCGTGATATAAACATAATCTCTTAGCCAGGAAGAAAAGGAGATATGCCATCTTCGCCAAAGCTCTGTTAGGGTGCCAGAAAGATATGGCCTATCAAAATTTTTAGGTATATGAAAACCTAAAATTCTTCCTGTTCCAATCGCAATGTCCGAGTAACCGGAAAAATCGCAATAGATTTGAACTCCGAAAAGAAGTGCGGAAACCCAAAGCGCCGCACCACTGAAAGCAGTCGGATCAGCAAAAACCGGATCAATTACTGCAGTAATGGGATCAGCAATAAACGTCTTTTTGAATACACCCCAGAAAAATTGTTTTAAACCTTGGTTGAGATTGTCTTTTTGAAATTCTTTTGGTTCTAAAAATTGATGTAGTACGTCGCTTGCTCTAAGGATAGGACCTGCCACCAACTGAGGAAAAAAGGATAAAAACAATCCAAAATGAAATATGGATTTTGCAGGTTGAACAACACCTCGATAGACATCCACGGCATAAGAAACCGCTTGTAATGTAAAGAAGCTGATTCCCATGGGAAGGATGATTCCGATCAACGGCACGTATCCAGGATCGCATGCTTGTAGACCGAGATATAAATTCCAAGAGGAGATCGTGAAGTCCAGATATTTGAATGCAAATAAAAGTCCTAGGTTTCCCCAAATCGAAACACTTAGCCAAAAGATTTTCTGATTTTTACTTTCAGTTTTCACCATATAGTCTACAGCGAGCTTCGTAAGAACAAAGGAAAAAATAAGTAAAATCAAAAAAGGAACTTTAAAAATCGCGTAGAAATATAGACTAACTATAAAGAGTAGGATTCCTTGAAATCGTTTCGGCAATACGAAATATAAAAATATGACGATAGGTGCAAAGATAAAGTAATGCGTTGAATTAAATAGCATTATCTGGTCGCTCCCAATACTGATTTGAGTGATTCAGCGACCCATTTATTGCCTTCCTTTGTTAGGTGGCCATCTCCTGGGATAAAGTAGTCTCGAATCGAACTAAAGGATACTTTTCCATCAACAGAAATTGGAGAACCACACATTTTATTCGTGTATGGAGTTAAATCGATCAAACCAATGCCTCTGGAATTCCAAAATTTCTTCGCGCGGATCGCATAATTTCCTAGTGGATGGTATTTCCCATTTAAATAACAATAGATTTCTTCAACTTGAACAGGAATGACGATTGGGCGTAATCGAAAGTTATATTTTTTACTTAAGGTGATCATACGTTCGTAAGCCCTGATAGTCGTTGGCGTAAGCTCTGGAAGGGTTTTTGAATCCGGAGGATGGTCTATGCACGTAAATTGTTCTACGGGAATAGGTTCGGGACAAGAATGTTCAATCTCTAGTTTTTTAGAAGTGCATTTGTTTCGTTTGGCTTCTTGGAAAAAGGAATCATAAATATAATCGGAAGGGTTCCTTATGGCAGCTTGCCATTCAAGAGAAAATGCATTTTTATTTTGCGCCCATATAACCAAAGTTTGTTCGTATGCCAGTTTTAGCGCTTGTAGGAAAAATGAAATTCGAGTGGCTTCAAATTGAAGTCGAAAATTGGATTTCCATCTTTCATCATTTTCGTGCATCGCATCAAGTTCATCATCGGGAAGGATCCCTTGGTTTCTTAAAACTTCAGGCATTGCAAAATCGTTAGGTGATATAAAAAATAAAACTTCCTTAATGTTCGTTACTTTTTGGGATATATCTTCAAGACGTTTGGCATCACCAAGCGAGCCATAAGCATCCACACCTAAATTCAGTGATTGATAGACTTCTTCATTAATCTTGATCCTGTTAAGAAGTGAGCAAAAGGTTTCCTCGTCGGAGACTCCAAATCCCATGACCATACTGTCGCCTAAACAAAATAATTTCGGCCGCTGACTTTCTGGTTCCTCTTTTCCTCTAAGTCCAAGAGAGTTGGTGGTAAATCGACCCTCCCATGCGCCTGCGTAGTGCTTGATGTAGCGGCTTTCATTTGGTTGTAACGTGACTCCGTAGTCGGGATGGTAGGCATGAAGTAATTTGACGTCTCGGTAATATTGGAGTGATGCTGGATTGAATCCTATAAGTAAGAGTTCGGTACCAAGAATTGTCGCGATTGAAAAAATGGCGAAGGTTCCGAATTTCTGCAAAAACGACTTCATCCCTCTAAAATTTTAGAAATGGCTAGAGACGCAAGCATTTCAGACGAAACTATAGGATTCGTTCAATGAGAAGATAGAAGAAAGTAAGGCTACCCAAGTATTGGATCATGATCAAAAATCCTATACTCATCTGAATTAGAAAATGACTCTGAGAGAAACCTTGGTAGGCAAGGTAAGTTACCACACCCAGAATCATTTCTGGGATAAGTACATATATAGCCATGCCACTGACTTTCGTAACATTTTGTGCATACCATGAGTTTAGCATCCAAGACGTAGCTTCCGCTCCGCCAAAGACGACTAAGGATAGGGAAGCAACCCAGAGGCACGTGCCTATAATGGATACAGACCGTTCTTCCAACTTGATTCCAGTGTAAACTAAAATGAATAGGGGGATGGCCCACAAGCCAGCCATATATCCGGATACTGTACCGATCTTAAAGAAACCATCCTCAGGAAAAACTAACACGCCCAAAACATCGGATAGAAACCAATCAGGGAAGACAAGGAAGACAGAAAGGGGAAATAAAAATTTCCAAATCTGAAAAGGAGTAAACCATCTAAAAGTTTTGGATAATATAACTAAGACTATGTGAAATAATGCAGTGAGACTTGCAAATTTGATTCCTGGCTCTAAGTTTACATATCTCATTGTAAGTAGAGAAATGATTCCAAACGAAACAAAAAAAACAAATAATAATGATTCTTCAAGGATGGGTAACTTTTTCATATGACAGAAAATAAAGTAACATTCTGATTCTGAAAAGCAATCTAATTTCTGGGGAAAAATGGCGTTTGGTGGGAGATACTGGGATCGAACCAGCGACCTCTACCATGTCAAGGTAGCGCTCTAACCAGCTGAGCTAATCCCCCAAACGTAGTACCAATTCACCAGAGCAGTCGATATCGTAAAGTAGGTTTTCCCTGCGAATCGAAGTTACGGAAATAACTGAAAAATTCGTCCTCCAGGCCGTGTTTTCTCTTCGGTAATTTCCTACCTAAGAGTATGAGTTCATCTTTCGCCCTTGAAATGCCGACGTAAAGGATTCGTCGCTCCTCTTCGAGTAGGGTGTTGTCCATGGATTCGGGCATCGACCATCCCGCGCTCAGATCTAATATCACGGTACGATATTCTAAGCCCTTGGCCGCATGAATGGTAGTAATTTTTTTCTCTGGGATCCCGGATTGAATCCATTCTTTCCTTCGAAAATTTGATCTAACAAGCATTATCGATTCTTTATCCTCCATTAGCGCTTTCTCTAATTTTTGAACCATATTGTATCGATCTGACTTGGGATTCTCCATCGTGAATTGCAACACTGAGGCATTTCCGTTTCTATGCGATTTGACAATCTTTGAAATTTTAGATTTATTTTTCTGAAGAGCATGAGTAGAAAGATCAATGATTCCCTTTAGAGATCTGTAATTTGTAGTAAGGAAAAATTGTTCTGTTTTATTAAAGTAAGTAGGAAAATTAAGAAATGGCTCTGGTGTTGCTCCGCGAAAACCATAGATTGCCTGCCAGTCATCACCAACCACTATTAGGTTTGGCGGCCGAATTTGTTGCAAGATTTTCAATTGAGTCGTATCCGTATCTTGAAACTCATCCACAATTACGGAATCAAACAATGAAGGTAAAATGTGTGTCCAATTTTCCTTGTTTTCCAATCCATTGAGAGTGATCAAGGGAAGGTCTTCAAATTCCAATAAATTTTCTTTCGCTTTCCATGTACTGAGTGCCTTAATATACTTCTCATATATTTCTGGATGTTCTGACTTAAAATAATAAGCATTCTGACGGAAAAGGATGGAAAACGGTGTGCCGCCGATTTTAAATCGGTCCTTATACAGAAAATCAATTGTGAAAGCTTCGAGTTGCTTTTTTTCAATGATCCGCATCGGAGATTTGCTATAAATTGGATGATAAGATTTAATCATTTGATAGCAGAACGCATGAAAGGTTAAAATTATATATCGGTCTGATAAAAGATTTTGAAGGATTCGATTCTGAAATTCTTCTGCTGCTTTGTTTGTGAAGGTGACTATGAGAGTTCGATCAGGTCTGATGCCACCTTTGCGCTCTTGTTCCGCAAGTAATCCGATCATAGTCGCTGTTTTCCCTGATCCAGCAGCCGCGATGACTTGTTTCACAGGTGCATTGGATTTGATGACAGCTTTTTGTTCCTCATTCCACATAAGGAATAAGGTCCAAAAATTAGTTTATTTATAAAAAAATTAAAACACGGCACGCATTTGTAGCCAGTAAGTTCTACCTTCATAGGTTGGTGTTCCCGCAGCAAGTGAAACATCTCCTGCGATACTATTGATCGGATATAATACTTTAGAGTCTAAAATATTTTTTATGCTGAGCACTATCGAAACCGAGTCATTAACTGAATATTGAAGAGAAACATTTATCAAATGTTTTCCTCTTACGTTCGCGCCTGTTGGAGCGAACCAATTATAATAATATAAATGGTTGATACCGATCGAATATTTATCAGTGGGGATGATTTGCAAATGACTCCTTGTGATATTTTCTGGATATGCTTTGAAATGTTTATTTCGTGTGTCGCTTGTTAAATATTGAGAGGAATGTAGTTCTGTACTTGCACCAAGAACCTTAACTATCGAATGGCTGACACCGATATGGAAGAATTTATGTTCGTAAGCGACACTTACTTCAGCACCACCTTGCCTGAGTAAACCTGGTGTATTCCGAAAGAAAAAATATCCCTTCCAATCACCAGGTTCATCCGTTCCAATTTTGGGCGCTGAATTTGTATCTGGATTTGGATAGATGACTCCTACATCTATGACGTTCTGAATCATATTATAGAATAAAACAGCATCTGTACTCAGTTTGTTTTTATGTTTATATTTTGTCGCGAATTCAATACTCCGCATTTTTTCTGGTTTGGCTTGCGGGATATTTTGGAAAATTGTGGGATTTTTATTATTGTCGACATTTGGAACTTGAGCAAGCTCAACTTGATTGAAATTATCACTTCTTAGCAATCCATCTTTTTGGTATCCACCAGTGTAGGAAACTCCTACTGCACCTCGAAAGCCCTCCTGATAGGAGAGACGAAACTTTAAATCATTATTTGGTGAAACGGTAGTACCGATCCGGGGGGAGAAGTTTGAGCCCCAGAATGGATGCTTGTCATAACGTACGGCAGCAAAGATATCCCATTTTTCGTTTAACTTATGGGCATCTTCCATAAAAAAACTGGCAACAGGGATCGTATTCGTAAAAACAAATTTATTTGTCTCATTTACACGGTAGGGAGAGGGCACACCTTCTTCGATTTTGTAAAAATTGGCTGGCTCTGCTTTATTTACGATAAAATTGTTACCATCTGAATCCATCCGACCTAAATCGTACTTTCGGTATTCCAATCCAATCGCCAAATTATTCTTAGACGAAACTGTCCAATTTAAAATTCCAGACCCACCATACCGATTCTCTCTTGTGCCAGCTAATCTAACTCCAGAATGCGATTGAAACCCAAAGTCGTCCTGCGTATAAAAAAGTCTTGTAGTGAATTTTAACTGCTCAGAAAATTCGTGTAAATAGGAAATGGCTCCGTTTCGTATTTTGCTGATTGCCTCATTTCGATCCCGATAAAAGTTATAAAGATCTCGCCTTTGGTCAGCGAACATCGTATTAATTTTTAAACCTTTGTATTCAATTTGACCATGCATCATTTCATTTTGATTTCGGTCCACCCGGTTTCCACTAGCAGCAGCTATGTTTCCATAGAAGTTACTCCCAAATTGAGAGCTTGTTTTTAAAGCTTGGATTTCTCTCGGATCAGTTATAAGTTCTAGACCTTGGATTTCAGCGCCCTCATAGGTTCTCTGTCTCGTCCAACCCTCACTTCTTATTTTTTGACCCTCATACTGCATCTTAGAAAGATAAAAGTATGTCTTTAATTCCGGAATGATCTTTCCATTGTTTCCCGATTGAATATTAAAATTACGAAAACCATCCTTGCCTCCTCCCATTTGAATGGCTGTATCAGGATTAGACACTCCATTCTTGGTGATGATATTGATAACTCCGAGTAAGGCACCTTGGCCCAAGGTAACCGAACCTGGACCCCTTATTACTTCAATTCGATCGATATAATCTAAATTGATACTGTTAATAATAGAATCTGGAGGACCAAACTGCCATTCCGTGTTCATATTTACACCGTTCAATAATAGCAATACTTTTGAATTTGAATCAGGAGCTAAGCCACGAAATCCAGCAATGGAATCATCTTGGTCTTCAACTTTAAAATAACCTGGTACATACGTCATTAGTAAGTCGTTTATCGTTCTCGCACCTGAAAGTTTAATTTGATTTGAATTGATTACTGTTACAGACACGGGCTGTTTATCTGCATCCTTAATGACGTTGGATGCAACGGTGATGTTTGTTTCGGAAAGCAATCGAAATACTTCCCGACGTTCCTGTTCTTCTTCCTCTTTCGCAATTGAAAAATTTCTATAAGTCTTAATCGGAGAATTAAGGATATACTCTTTTATGTTATGAATTCTTCGGATTCGGTTTTGATTGGTGCGCAAACGGATCACAATTTTTTTTGCAAATTCATCCCATATGAAATCGTTAGAAGATTCCATTTCCTTTATATCGATAGATAAACCATCTAATTCAGTTAAGATGTTGATTTGGTTATGGGCATCGATCAGTTCTGCAGTCTCTGCTTTATAGATATGACCGTAAATGCTCCAATTTGGATTGGCATTATAATATCCATCGATGTAAAATTGATCAGAAGAGGGGATCGCTTTTTCATGCTCTTCTTCGGTAAGAGTGGCTTGAAATCCTGCTTTTTCCAAATTTTGTTTGAGTGAAAGTCGAAAGTTTTCTTCTGCTTTTTTATCCTCAATAGAGCCTTCGATAGGCAAAAATTTTCCAATTTTCACGCTTGTGAGACGAATGGCTTCTCCTTGTAAATCCGAAAATAAATAATTAATAAAAAAACATAGTATAATATACGTATATAATTTCATCGAGTATTTTTACTTTAATCTTTTTTCTAAATTCCGAATGGCTTCTCTTCTTTTAATGGATAAACGTAAGTATTCGATTGCAGTTTTGTCACCTGGATCGAGTAAAAGGACTTTTTCAAAATTGTCGATCGCGGTGTCATAATTTCGATTTTGATACTCTTGGATTCCTTCGGGAGTAAGGGAAGAAACTTGACCAAATTCCTTTTTCCGTAGCGCCTCCAATTCATTCTTTGCATTCGTATTTTGTGGGTAAGTATGTAAAGAATCCAAAAAAGACCGAATCGCTTCAAAAATATGACCTTGGTTTCTTTGTAAGATTGCCTTCTGTCTTTCTTTTTCGCTTTGACTGATAAGAGAGTTTTGAACACCCTCGCGTGCTAGGACAAGATTTGGGTTTAGAGATAATGCTTTTTGATATTCGGCTTTGGCTGATGAATAGTTTCCTGCTTCCGAAAAGTTTTTTGCTTTTTGTAAAATATCCCTAACGAGACTTCCTGAAAGTTTTTCAACCGTTAGCTGTTGGTAGACGATGGCTGATTGGTTCATGGGATCATCTTTTAAAATGCTCTCAAATATTACCTTACTTGATTTCCACTTTCCCTCATTTAGTAATTGTAAGCCTATGGAAAACAAACGACTCTTCTTGGCTCTTTCCTGGATTAAAGTTGGGATTTTTATCTTTGATTCTTTTGCAAAATTTTCATTTAATAAGAAATTGAAATGTTTTGGAAGGTGTACCCTCTCTTTTTCACAATTGGAATTTCCACCTATAATCGCATTAGCCATTTCCCCCGTTTCAATTCCTATTTTTGTATAGTCAGCACTGATGCCAAATGTAGCACCTGATTTAACAAGAGCGGGAAAGGAACTCATAAGAATGATGGAGTTTTTTTTACTAAATTCGGAAATGGTTTCAAAATTTTCAGAATTGTACAAGGGATCAGAAGAAATAAAAAGGGCATCCGGATGTTTTTGCATTTCATTCAAATCTTTTTTGAATGATTCCGGCGTTGTTTTCTTTTTCATGAAAAGCAATCTATTTTTTAAATCAGCATGTTCGCCTTCTTCGGAAGAAAATTCACCTTCCTCGTTGGAATAGAACGAGTAAACGGTTTTTGCATCAGGATAAATATCCTTTAATACATTCAAAAAGGATTCAACGGGAACATCCATCGTAACACCGCAAATATTCGAAGATTCCAAATCAAGACTTTTGGCATAGGATATCATCGAAAATAAGATCGGTAATTTATGAGTATATTCCTGTGCTGCACGCGTAGCTCCCTTCCCAATGGTTATGATCAGTGGAACGCCTTTGTTTTCCAATTCCTGAAAGTAAGTAGCCTGTGATTCATATTCAGAGTCGATGATATCTAGATAGTTAATGTGAATCTCATGATTTATACTTGTTTGGATTCCAAACAGTGCCTGTTCGTAAATAGAATTGTCTGATGTCAATAATACTTCTATTGGCTTTTTATCAACTCCGCTAACTTGTATTGAAGAGAATGTAAGCAGTAAAAATAGAATGATTCGTAATCGCATATTTCAAAGTACCTTTTTACTTTTTTTTAGCGTGGATAATTTTTCTTTCGCTTGCTTAAAGTTAGGTTCTATAACTAAACATTTTTCCCAGTTTTTTTTTGCCTGGTCCAAGTCTCCCGTAAATTGATATATATTTCCGATATTGAAAAGCAGAAGGGTATTTTCTTTATCCAAGGAAAGCGCTTTTAAGTAATATTTTAAAGATTCAGAATATCTTTTTAGTTTAAATAGTCGATCACCAATTTGAATTGCTTCTTCTAGCTGAGCCTCTGGACTCCTTCTCGATATCTCACCAAAGAAGGACACTTCATCGTCAAAAATAGGACTTTTTTGATTTATTTTTGTCTGTAAAGATTTCGTTTTTTGGTGATTTGGTTTTATTTGATCCGCTTTCTCTAACAAAGTTTTTGCTCGATTGAAAATGCCCGATTCAATATAAATTTCAGAAAGATTGTGTAGGTTTTCTAAATGATGAGGATCTCTAAGATAGAGTCTTTCTCCGAAATCAGCAGCTTCAGGCCTCCTTTCCTCGTTTCGATACGCGAGGGAAATTTGGAAGAGCGCCTCATTTTCCATCGGAATCATATCTAATAATTGAGAATAAGATTCGATTGCCTTTTCCCATTGTTTCGTCTCCATATAACCACTACCGAGTAAACGTAAAATGTTAGGTGTTGGTTTATGTTTTGTGACAGCTTTGTTGAGCCATATTAAAGCTTCCTTAGGTTTTCCAGAATCGAGAAGAGAAGTAACTTTCTCGAGAGTGGAATCGAGTTCACCATCTGTATCATGCCGGGATGAAAATCTTTTATTTTGGCTTTCAGAATATACAATGCGTAGAAGCGAAATATCATCATATAAAGATCCAAACTCTTTGATTTTAGTGATGATTTTTACAGGCTCTCCCTCACCCTCCTCGACACGCCTCAAAAACAAATCACTATTTTCATTTATGATTTCATTCTTTCCGTCATAGCCAATGATGATATCATCTCGTCCATCCGATCCTGTTATAATCTGATCTCCAGGTGACAGTTGATAGGTTTTTATGAAAAATCTATTTTCTTGACCAGGAGTACCTATTTTACATAAGTCCATAGCTGATTCGAGAAAACTTGCCTTGCCATCACGATATAATACGCTAGGAGGATGTTCGGCGTTGATATAGTAAAGCATACCTGTCTCATTTTCAATCAGTCCAATACAGACAGAAATATACATAGTACCGTCAAAAGACAAAAAGACGTTTTGGAGGTCTAAAAATCTTTCCTTTAGCCAGATCTCAGGATAAATTTGCATATTTGAATAGGTTCTTGAGCGGATGAGTCCCGCATTAAAAACGACACCTAACGCTAGCGCTCCGCCTGCACCTTGTATTGATTTTCCCATAGCGTCAGCATTTAGAAAGACCGTGTATTCTTTGTTCTGAAGTTTAATGGTATCAGTAATGCAGATGTCACCTCCGATCTGGGAATTCCAATTGCGAAACGAAAATTTCTTTTTTTGTTCTGTAATGAAATCTGTTTTAACATTTTTGGAATAATTATTATTAGAAGACAGTGGTTCAAGAAGTAGGGATGTCAGATAGTAATCTCCATCTTGAGAGATTTTCAACTCATTCACTTCCTCTAATGTTTTGTTTAATGCTTCAGTCCTCTCCAATACTTTTTGTTCAAGGTGATGTGTAAAATCCTGAATTTTTTCTCCCATGGAATTGAATGCGTTTGCTAAATGTCCGATTTCATCTCTTCCTTGGAGTAAGATACGATGACTAAAATCACCTGTTCCAAATTTTTGCGCTCCTTCGCTTAAAATTTGTAATGGATGAGATAAGGAGATGGAAATAAAAAAAGCGATACCGATGCCTATTATGAATAATATCCCCGACGAATATAAGATTGAATTTCTAAGATCGATGATAGGTGAAAAAATTTCCTCGGAATTAAATTCGAAGACAGCGGTTCCTATTCGGATATTTTTATTTTGGTATTTAATATAAATCGGATATGCAAATTCTAAAAGGGATTGTTTGTCTTCTAAGATTTCACGGGAAGCAAGTGAAGTGAGTGAAGAGAAATAAGCAAAAGTTTCACGACTGACCTTTGGATCCTTTTTTTGAGAATCGAGACGTGCAACGATTTCTCCATCCAAATTAATTACAAATGTATCCTTTAAGGCTCGGACATTTGATTCTTTAAGTTTTGTGATCGCGGATGTGGTCGCCTCATAAGTATCGCCAACGAGAAGTTCATCATCAGCAATCTTTGCTATATTGGTCGCTATATTTTTGCAAACTTCGTATGTTTTCTCTATGACAATTCCTTTATTTTTGAAGTAAACGATCGTAGAGAGTGGAACGACACATAATACAACGATTCCAGACACAAGTAAGATCATCTTGGTTCGGAGTTTCGTATTTTCGAGAATGTGAAATTTATGCCGATCCATTATGGATGTCCGATCGCTCATTGAATCGAAAAAAAGAACAAAGTAAAGGAAAAAAGATATTAACGTTCTCTAAAATTTATAGCCAACCGTGAACCAAATATTTCGTCTCTCCAGTGGATGCTGTGTGGGATAGTATTCACCCGTTGCCACGCGAATCCCAGGATCAAAAAATTGTTCATTGAGAACATTGTTCATTTGCAATTGCAAAAACATTCCATCCGTAAAAAAATCTTCCCATCGGATGTTGATTTTTAACATTTGATAGCCTGCCACAGATCCAGTAGGATTCGTCGCGATTGACCGTCTAACATCTATATAATTCGTTCCGGCATAGAACGAGATTTTTGGCTGAAGATAGTAAGTAACTCCTAAAAATGCCTTATGTGGTGCAATATTTGGAATGTCACCACGACTCGGAATTTTAGTAATCCCTAAGATTTCCTTATATAGAATGGCCTCCACGTCATCTCTGTAATTTGCTCCGATTCTTCCTTCCGTAGATGGGGAAGTGGTAAGACCAATAGGTAAATCATAGTAATACCCTTTATTATAAGTATAGTTGAAATGGAGACTTAGATTTTTTTTAACTTCCCATACGAGTTCCGACTCAATTCCAAAAATATTGGCTCGACCTACGTTTTGATTTTGAAGCCAAGTTGATTTTGGAGTGAAGTTTCCAATCGTAGAAGCATCGTTTGTTTGGACTTGTAAAATCAAATCAGATATAGAATTATAAAAAGTTTGGATCGAGGAATATAGCCCTTTTGTGAACCTGTATCCCACTCCGAATTCCACAGATGTAAGTTTCTCTGGTGTTAAACTCGCGTTTGGTTTTCTTTGCGGTGTGAGAGAAAATAATTCAATCGCGGAAGGTTCACGAAAGGCGCGCCCCACAAGGAATTTAAAGGTTAAATCTTTTGTTGCTTGATAGATGGCACTGATTCTTGGCGTACTTGCGTAGCCATAGGTTGTAATATAATCACGACGATAACCAGCGGTAAATGCGAGTTTGCTAAATGGTCTATATACTTGTTGTACAAACATGGCATAATTGGAATATTGATAGCGATCACTACTACCATAGTCTTTTCCTACCACAAAGTTTTTAGCCGAGATCCCCAGAATCAAGGAAACCTTAGTCGTTGGATTCCAATTTAATCGTGATTCACCAAAATACCCATAATCAGGGCGAGAATAGTTGTTTGCAATTGTCGTATCTGTTGGCCGATAAACAGCTCCTGGTCCCACTTGGTTTGGATAGACTTCCCCACTTGAGTTGAGAACCTCTGAGTTCCTAACAATTCCTTCTGTGTCGATGCTAAGAGTGTCATTGATCTTATGATTGTATCCGATGAGAAGCGAATTGCTTCTGAAATCCCAGCGTGATCCTTTAAATCCTGGAAGTCCGAGGCTGCCTTGTTTCATAACATCGATTTGTTGGGTCCCATTCGGAAAGGTTCCTTGTCCTTGTAAATACTGCCAATTGACAGTTTCGAAACGTAAGCCTCCTTTTGAAAATTTAGCTGTTATGTTGTAGGTTTTTTCACCTGAAACATTATAGCCAGGGGACCAATAGTAGCCCACAGAATTTGAATCAGGATTGCACATCGTATTGCCACATAAGTCCTTCGAAAACTTGTAAAATGGATCATACTTATAATTGTAATTTGGATTTTCTTTGGTGGCTCCATTCTGCTTCGGATCGAGTCCTTGGATCCCACCCATATTTGGACCGTCAGTTTGGTAGTAGTAACCGAAGACGCTATACTGGATAGGTGTGGCTCCCTCGGAGACTCCTCGTGCCGAGAAGCTAGCAGCTGCACCTGGATTGGCAAACTTATTTGTGCTTGTTGCTTCGTAAGATCCGAGGGTCAGGTCTGCATGGTTCCCTGGACTTAAGGCACCGTCCTTCATGATGATATTGATAATACCGTTGAAGGCATTAGCACCGTATAGGGCAGAGGCCGGACCAGAAATAACCTCAATGCGAGCTACGTTATTGAGGGGAAATCTTACGCTTCCCGCAAGCATCGCATTCTCGTTTAGATTGTTATCTGGAATGCCATCCACATAAATCAATGTCCGCTGCATTCCACCAACTAATCCTCGTTGGTGTATTAAGTCTGGATAGATTCCGTAATTATGTTGAAAATCAATTCCAGGAATATCATGGAGCGCATCTGATAGAGTTCTATATCCACGCTCGGCAATTTGTTGGGCAGAGATAACGTAAATCGCTGCAGGAGCCTCCTTTCGTTTTGTTTTAGTGCGCGTCGCAGTTACAACTTCTGTATTTTCAAGGAGATTAAAAATTTCTTGAGTCTCTTTTTTGATGTCCTGCTTTTCAATCGGAAAGACAATCTCTTTGCCAAGTTCCGTTTGCACAAGATGATCATTTATATTTTCAGAGTATACTTTTGATTTTGGGTTGAGTTTGATTCTAAAGATGAGTCGATTTACAAATTTATCGATGATGGCATCATCATCTTCAGAAAATTCCTCTTTCGGTAGTTTTAATTCCTTCCATTCTGAAAGTAGATTTGTGATACTAATCGCATCAATGACATAACCCGTCTTGGACGAATAGATTTGTCCATAGAGATTCAACTGGCTACTCGTATCTTTTTTATAATATCCAGACACAATAATGGAATCTTCTGATTTTGCTAAATCAAGTGCGTCAGAAAGACTTTCTTTATCAGAGAGGGCAATAACTTCAAATCCGAGTCTGCTGAATTCGGTTCTGATTTTATCTTTGGTTTGATCTGCGATGGAGGCATTTACTTTCGATTGGAAAGGTAAAAATGATAGGATATACGCTTTTTTAGCCGGTTTTCCATAGAGAGAAAAAGAAAGAGATAAAAACAGGATTACAAGTCGTACCCAATGCATATATTTGCCAGCGCCAATGCTAGCTAAATATAAAAATCCTGTCATGTAAGTTTTATACATGTAAAGGAATAGAGATCACTGTATCTAAAACGCCTGACTCAACAGGGAAAGATCAATCTGTTTCAATGAGAATATAGGCAGAGAACTCGGTAACTTTTGCCCTATAACATTGCTTAAATTCTTTTAAAAATTGACGATTCAAAATATCATATTTCTGATCTTTTTTTAGCAAAAACATTTTCCCACTTTGACAAATTTCTTTCATCTCGCCGCTTTGGATCAGATCCATATATTTTTTTGCACTTCCTAATGATTCCTCTTCGAGTGCATCATTCACAAGAAAATTTGGATGGTAAACTCCCCTGACAAATACTTTCGAATAACAAGCCCAAACCGCCTCAGGCGTGCAAGAATCCACAGGGAACAAAGGATAAATTGTGAAATCCTGATTACCGCGAGAAGTTTTGCTCTTTTCTTTTTTATTCTGAAAATACTTTGCTTCTTCGCTTAATTCTAAGTTTTCTACTCGTATGCTGAAGATATCTCTAAAATTTGATCTGGTCAAATATAAGTTGATCAGAATGGAGATGGAAAAACCAAACGAAATCAGAAGAATGAGTAGTACCATCAAAATTGATTTAGTTTTTTTGTTTTCCCAATTCGATAAAGGAAGATTTATGACGGACACAAAAATCGACATGAGCGCAAATTTATGTAAATTATCCCATTCGTTGATTTGTTTGAAAGTAAAGAGCAACGGAAATCCAAAACAAATACCGAAGGAGACAATTTTGTAGATGGATGAAATTTTAATATTTTTCCTTAAGAGTGAGATCAGTAAAAAAGAATATATAAATACTAATGGTCCGCTCAATCGAAAATATTCCAAGATCGATTCCCAAGATTTGTTAAATACGAGAATTTGAACGGGATCATATTCCGGTCCGCTCATCGTCGCACTCGGGACTACTTTAGAAAGGAGGAGCGCAAGGAGCAGGAAAAAAATATATTTTGATAGCTCAATGATCGTGTAACGCGAGAATACTACCTTCTGTTCATATAAGAGAGAAACAACTAAGGTAACGAACAAAATCAAAAGAAATACTGAGAATACACTCGCATTTGCTGTAATCTGAAACATCACCAAACAAAATGCTATAAAAATGAAACGAAAATTTCTATTAAAAATGCCCTTCGAAAATAGAAAAACAAGCAAAACGGGTGTTATATATCCGAGAGGCCACGAATTGGATGAAAAATATTCGAGTAAATGAATATATTCATACCATCCTTGCAATTCTCCATAATTTTGAATAAAGCCGTTTCTCGGGAAACTGCTTGCAGTTAAGAGTAAAATAGAGACGAAAAAAATTCCCAGTCTCCCTGGATTCAAAATATTAACTGTTGTAAGAATGAGTAAATTTAAGTTAAAAACGAAGAAGAGGAAAGAAAAATAAATACCATCAACCGCGGATAAATGGAGACTTTTTGCCAGAAGGCCAGAGTATAAAATAAAGCCTTGGTGGTAGTTTGCAGGGAATTCTGGAAATCCTGTAAACGAGACAGGGAATCGTTGGTCCATGATTTGCGAAGTTAGGTGGATCAGATTCGTCGGACAGTGCCCGTCAAAGAATCCAGGATTAATCCTTCCTCCAAATATGTAGGTGAGCGCAGCACTCAAAGTAAAGACGAGAAGTGGATTTCCTGAATTCGCTGGTTTGAGTTTTTTTAAAAAACGAGAGAGTAATATTTTAGAAAAGAGAATGGAGAAGAAAAAGGCAAATATGATTTTAGTTGGAAAATCGAATCCGACTTGCGAAATTCCAATCGCGATGAATTGAAAGCACAATAGAAAAAAGTTAAAGGAAAAGAGACTTCTATATAGAATACCCATAGACAGATGTCAAAATTACATATTTCCTATCCCAATGCAATCAAAGTTAAAGGATTCCGAATTGGCAAAAAAAATACTGCCTCAGAAAGGAAGGACTTACGACTCTTGCGGGAAAACAAGATCCCTAACCCTCTCCGGATTAGGGCAAACATTTTCAAAGTTATCTGTTAGTCGAGTCTGAATTTGTTCATTGGAAATCCTTTTGTGATTTCCAAAACTCCTGCCTTCACTTTGTTTTTCCATGTATCGTCACCAAAATGGTCAAGAAAATCGCAGATTAAATTTGCCACCTTTTCAATTTCGGCGTCTTTAAGTCCACGGGTAGTGAGAGCTGGTGTTCCGAGTCGAATCCCGGATGCCACAGCCGGAGGGTTTTTATCAAACGGGATCGCATTTTTATTCACAGTGATTCCGACAGCATCGAGACCATCGGCAGCATCACGGCCAGTCAGACCTTTGACGGAGACATCGAGTAACACCAAATGGTTGTCAGTCCCACCAGAGATAACTCTGTATCCTCGCTTTTGAAAGATTTCGGCAAGGATCTTAGCATTTTTAACGACTTGTTTAATATAGGTTTTGAATTCTGGCTGTAAGGCCTCGCCAAAAGCGACGGCTTTTGCTGCTATCACGTGCATTAGGGGTCCACCTTGGATACCAGGGAACACACGCGAGTTTAAGATTTTTTCATGTTCTGTTTGAGATAGGATGAGTCCACCTCTTGGCCCACGTAAGGTTTTGTGAGTGGTCGTTGTGACAAAATCACACAGTCCGATAGGAGTAGGGTGTTCGCCTGCCACCACCAAACCAGAGATATGTGCGATGTCTGCCATGATTTTGGCGCCAATCGAATCCGCTATTTCCCGAAACTTAGCGAAATCAATAATACGGGGGTAGGCAGAGGCTCCAACGACAATAAGCTTCGGTTTGTGTTCTTTTGCTAGTTTTGCAACTTCTGCATAATCAATCGTTTCTTCTTTTTCTGTAACACCATAAGGGATCGGTCGATAATACTTTCCACTGATGTTTACCGCAGAACCATGAGTTAAGTGACCACCGTGGGCTAGGTTCATCCCAAGAAAAGAATCTCCTGGTTCGAGTGCCGCAAGAAAAACTGCCATGTTCGCCTGTGCACCGCTATGTGGTTGGACATTGGCATACTGCGCACCAAACATTTTTTTAGCTCGTTCAATAGCTAAAGTCTCAATCGCATCTGCATTTTCGCAGCCATTATAATACCTTTTACCAGGATAGCCTTCTGCATATTTATTTGTGAGTGTGGAGTGATAGGATTCCAAGACGGCTTGTGAAACAAAGTTTTCACTAGCAATCATTTCTAGTGAATTTTCTTGTCTTTCGTCTTCGTGTTTTAATGCTTTAAAAACTTCTGGGTCTTGGTTTTGCAATATGCTCATGTCGGAATTTCTCTGTTTAAGATATAGGGTAAACTTTCGTACTTCAATTTACGAATAATTTCAGATTCTTTTAGCACCGATCTACGAAAAGAAGAAAACCCTTGGGAAAAGAAGGAAAAATCTACTTTTGGATTTGCATTATGAATTCCCAAATAGGACAGAAATCCGTCCAAAAGGCTGCCTCCAAACGAACTCGTGTCGAAGGTGGGCGGAAGCGAGGTTAAAAAATCTCGATGTTTTCTTGCTTTGCGATACTCGGGCTCTTCGGGTGGATGAAGAAGGAGTCCTGATACTTTATCAATCAATGCTTCTTCCAAAATCAAGGTTCCGTGCTGAACGATACAATTTTTTTTTCGAAATTGTGCATTCCCCGAAATCTTTTTTAAAACACCACCATCGGAAACCGTGATATCAGATTTACCGTTAGAACCAGCAGATATCAGTTGTTTGCTAAGAGCGGACGTTACAAGGCCAAGTAAGATTTGATACGAATCCTTTACCGCAAAAAGTTCCATTCTTTTCTCTAGATTAACATAGATGGAGTAGTTAATATTCCCCGTCGGATTTTGGAATACCGTCCCTCCACCACTCGCACGACGTGCCAGAAAAACAATCTCCTCGTCTTTTGGATATTTGAGTAGGTTTCCAGAAGTGATGCGCGATCGAAAAGCACTGATTACCTGTGGTGCGATCGTAAGCTCTGGATTTTCTGAAAGCCCTAGAACAATGGTACGTGGATTTTTCCAGAGGCGAATCCCACCAATTAAGTCGTGTTTTACTAGATGGAGAGAAATGGCCTCTTCGATCGCCAGATTGGAGTATGGCGATCTTATTTTGCAAACCGGAAAATAAAATACTCCTTCGTTCACTCGTTGAAGTATTTTTGGGAGGCATCATTTAGAAATTTTTTTTCGCTCCGAGACAGACTGTTCATACCATCTTTCGAAATTTTTTCTAAAAGCTCATCTACTCTTTTTTTTGCATTCTCTCCTTTATACATTTCAGCTTGGTATCTTTGGAAGCGCCTCTTTTGCAAATAACGAGAAAGAGACCAGCCAGAAGATTTGGAAGCGCCTTGCCAGCCATGGTAGAGTTTAATCAAAACGAAAGCTCCAAGGATCCCACCTAAATGAGCCATATGTGCAATGTGTCCACCTTGTGAAAAAACGATCATGAGCATGAGGATCATCACAAAATATTTTGCCTTTAGCGGAAAAATGAGCATGAATATGATTTCCCGGTTTGGCCACAAAAAGGCATATGCTGCAAGGAGTCCAAATGTAGCACCACTAGCGCCAAGTACCATTCCCTGTGGAAATCCCAAAACCGAGGCAATCACAGTAACCACCCCTCCCATAAAGGCACAAAAAAAATAAAATTTCAAAAAGGCTCTTTCTCCATATTGGGATTCGATTTCAGAGCCAAACATCCATAAGGTGAGCATATTCATAAGGAGATGCATAATATCGCCATGTAGAAAGGAATACGTCACAAGTTGCCAAACAAAACCTTGTAGCACAGCCTCCGAGCGTAATGCAAAAAACCCTTCAATCATGTTTGTTTTTAAAACAGTTTGTGAGAGAAATTGTGCTACAAAAATAACGCTATTGATGATGAGAAGGCTACGAACAACCGGAGTCAGTTCCGGTCCGAATCTAAGCTGGTATCCTGGGTTACGAGGGGGCATATTTTCAAGATCGTAAATCTTGAGTGACAAGGAAAGTCGATTTCCAAGAATCGAGGAAGTGATCGTACAACTATTTGGGGTTCGTGGATCGATCGCCGCCCCTCTCCGCAATCAGGACTATCGGAATAAAATCCTAGATATTGTGTCTCTTTATCAGAGACTTGGGGAGAACATATCCCCTGAAAAATTTTGGAAATCACTCCCATACCATCTCAAATTTGTCACAGGTAGCGATACTACGTGTGTCACAGTGACGGACTCGAATGGTGAGATCTATATCCTGGATATGGGCACAGGGATTCGTAATGTAGGGGACAACCTCATCCAATCCTATTTTAAAAATCCATCAGTCACAAAAGTGAATCTTTTTGTCACTCATACGCACTGGGATCACATCCAAGGTTTGCCTTTCTTTAAGCCGATTTACTTTCCCGATTTCCATTTGAAATTTCATTCTCCGTATTCCGATTTGGAAAAAAGGCTCGGGGTGCAACAAGGTCCCGAATTTTTTCCAGTGAGTTTTGCTTCCGTGGGCTGTAAAAAAGAATTCAAATACTTCACTCCTGGGGAAACGCTCTCCTTTGCTAACGGGTTAACGGTAGAATGTTACCCTCTCCGCCATCCAGGTGGTTCTTGTGCTTATAAGTTTACGACCAAAGAAGGAAAGGTTTTTATCTTTGCTACCGATGCGGAATTTACTGGCCAAGATATGGAGCTCATCCACGAATCTTCTGCTTTCTTCAAGGACGCCGATCTTCTCATACTCGATGCCCAATACACCTTAGATGAATCCTTTTCAAAGTTTGATTGGGGTCATACTTCTTATACGATGGCTGTCAATTGCGCCACATCTTGGAACATAAAAAATTTAGTGCTAACACACCATGAACCATCTTATTCCGATCAAAAAATTTATGAAATTTTTGACGCCGCCAAAGAACACAAACGGTTGCTTGGTGGGCATAAACTAAAAATACATCTCGCACGGGAAGGTCTTAGATTTCATCTCTAAACCTATCTAAATTTTATGAACCCAGAAAAAATATTAAAAATCACTTTAAATTCCTTATTCGTTTCCTCTCTTCTTGGAGGATTGTTTTTTGGTTATATTCTCTCGGAAGTAAACCAAGGAAAAGAATTACAAAAATTATCCTCCTACCAACCAACGACACCTACGAAACTGTATGATTCCAATGGCGTCCTTTTTGCCGAACTCTATCGACATAAACAAGAACTTCTCAAATACCAAGACATCCCACCTCATGTGATCCAAGCATTCCTTAGCGTAGAGGATGATAATTTTTTTAATCACTTTGGCATTGATTTTATGGCCATTGCGAGAGCTGCCATTAAAAACGTGTTAGCTGGTAGAATTGTGCAGGGTGGGTCTACGCTCACACAACAATTAGCGAAAACAATCCTACAAGAACGAAAAAAGACCTTCGCCCGAAAATTTTTAGAGGCGCTCCTCACCCTACAAATCGAACAGGAATACACAAAAGAAGAAATTCTAGAAATCTATTTCAATTTGATTTATCTCGGTCATGGAACTACTGGTCTTTCTTCAGCTGCCAATGTTTACTTTCAAAAAGATGTGCGGGACCTAGACCTTGCCGAGGCAGCACTCCTCGCTCGTTTGCCGAAGGCACCTGTAAACTACTCACCGTTTAAAAATCCCATGGAAGCAAAGAATGCCCATTTGATGGTTCTTGGTCTGATGGCAAAAAACGGTTTTGTACCTAAAGAAAACGTAAAAGTTATCCACGAAGAATTTTGGAATCGCTACTGGCCTGTTGTCATCACTCAGTCACCATCCCGCTCTACCTGGGGTGCAAAACTGAACCGCGCCCCGCATTTCACAGAATGGGTTAGACAAATATTAGAGAAAGAAGTAGGTGAGGAGGCAGTCTACACAGGTGGATTGAGGGTTTATACGACTCTTGATGTGAGAAAACAAGAAATTGCCGAAGAAGAACTTAGAAATGCTCTCATTGTTCAGGATAAATATGCTTTCGGTGCTAATTTTCGTTATGCGGGACGTGCCGATAGATCGCTTGTTTCTCTTTACAATTTACTTGGATCGGTTTTCCCTGTTGGTGTTCCCTTTATTACGAACCTTGATGACAGGCAGGTATTCCGACTCGAGTTAGAAAAAGAAATGGCACCTGCACTTGAATTACTCACTGCATTTGTTCCCTCTGAGAATGAAAATGCAGCCGTCAAAGAATTCCGTAGGTCCTCACTGGTATTTTCCTCTAATTTACATGTTGAAGGTGCTATCGTTACCATAGACCACCAAACAGGATACATACAGACTATGGTTGGTGGGTCTCGTTTTACACCAAAGAATCAGTTCAATCGTGCCATGTCTGCACGGCGTCAAACAGGCTCTGCTTTCAAACCGATTGTATATGCCGCCGCAATCAATAACCGATCTGTTGGTTCGGGGACAGGTATCATGGATGCCCCATTAACCACCCTTACCGAAGAGGGAGATGGGTATTCCCCTCAGGACATTTCAGGTGACTTTCGTGGTATGGTGCCACTCTCTCGCGCCCTTTCTCTTTCTTTAAATATCGTATCCGTTCAGGTACTCATGCGCACGGGAACGGATGCCGTCATTGATTTTGCCTCTCGCGTGACAAAAACAGGAAAAGCAAGATTTCCTACAGGTCCTGCACTCGCGCTTGGTGTGGCAGAATTAACGCCATATGAAATGGCAGTCGCGTATTCCATTATGGCGAACAAAGGAAAAGATGTGATTCCGTTTAGCGTTCGTTATGTTCTAAATCAAAGTGGTTCAGTCATTTACAATCGAGAAAAACAAGTGCAAGAAGAACTTGCCGAAGAAGCAAAAAATGGGTCGATCCAAGTCATCCCGGAATCGACCGCTTATATCATTAAGCAGATGTTAATTGGTGTGGCTACGGGAGGAACGCCGACAGCGGCACTTCGGGATGCTGACAAGGGAAATTACAAAGGTGAGTCTGGAGGAAAGACAGGATCCACCTCTTCGTACACGAATGTTTGGTACTGTGGGTTCGATCCGAAGTACACGACCGTTGTATGGATGGGATTCGATAAATCCTCCCTTTCTCTTGGCCAAGGCACCACCGCCGCCGGAGTGGCAGCACCGATTTGGGGGAAATTGTACTCTCGCTGGTATAACGGCGGTCCTTATCCGAGTTTTTACCCGAACGGGAAAGCCGATGAAATACCAGCAGATGTCGTGAAAGGTGCCACCTGCTCTTTTAACGGGCTCACTCCGGGTCCGAATTGCCCGCTCACTGGAAATTTATTCTTAAAACCCATTACGATTGCGGGTCGCACCCTTTCCGTGCCAGGAAGCCGTCAGTGTGACGGGGAACGAGACCATTTTCGGTCCATGGACCTGAAAGATTTCCTCCAACGCGAATTGGAAATCACGGATGATGAATTAAAACGATGATTTATGCGACCAATTGTGCAGATTCTGTACACTTGGTCGTTATTTAAGCAAACTACCTTCTCGAAAGGGGCAGGAAAGCACTTTTAAACACAACTTAACTTGGCACGCTAATTGCAATATATCATCCAGAAGCTCAGCTTCTCGGAGGATATATGAAACGAATCGCAACTCTAGCACTTCTCACTCTCACTTTTTCCCTTTCAGCAATGGAAATGAGAGAAGAAGAAGAAGTTTCTACTCTAGTAAACTCTTATGACAAGGCTACTCTCACAGAGATTTCCAATGAATTGGTCAGAATCGCATCTGGGGAAGAGCTTATGGGCGAGTTTGATCTTGCTACTTTGCATTATAAACGAGCTCTTAAAATCCGTGAATCCATTGGGCTAAAAAGCCACAAAAGTTATGCTTCTATTCTTTATCTATCGTCAAGTGCTCAGTTCCAAGCGGGCTATATCTGCGAAGCAGCAGTAGCTGCCAAAGATGCGAGTCTTGAATTTGCAAAGCATGGTTTAGACAAATTCCAAGCAAAAGCAATGACAGATCATATAACTTACGGAAAGGTTTGTGCGCAAGTGGCAATGAAGTAAGGATTCTTATTCTAGAGATGGTTACCCGATTTTGATTCTCCCCTGGATCAGTCCAACCTCCCGTAGTAATATACGTGAGGTTGGAATTCTTTTTTAGCATACTTCGCACGTATTTTTTTAAACAAAACATCTTCCAAATAAGCCTTTTTCACTTCCCAGGCGATTCCAAAATTTGCTTCCTCATAGCCAGATTCATACTGAAGATGTGCGATCGACAGATCCTTCGAGTCATAGTGATAGAGTAGTTTGTGATTAAATTCCATTTCTCGGAAAGGGATTTCTAAACATGGGTCAGATTTGAATTGATAAGGGATGCTTATTGTCGATGGAATTTCACAATCTTTCGACTTTAAGATTTCGGTCCCGAGCAAAATCCAAGAACCATTCTTTTCATAAAAGCCATGGCCCAATTTCTGTTTGATAAACTGTTTTCCCTCACGCTTCTCCTTTGAAAGGTATTTTTTTACAAATCGCTTATCGGAAGTAAGGTGGATCCATTCATAGATTTCTAATTCATGGTCCTTGGCCCCCATGGCCGATTTGTTGGTGATAGGACGAGTGTAGAGACCAATGGGTATCACTGCCTTTGTTGGATCCAAATCGGTAGGTAATACCCGTATCCAACTCATATCAGCACAGGACATTGATATGCCACCAAGCAGAAGTATGGTGGCATTCTTTAGAGTTTTAAAATTGAAAATAAATAAAATCTTGGCCACCGTCTCCGAATATTCCTAAAAGCAAAAAGATGGCTAGGGTGAAAATCGGAAGTAAAACATTCTGATATTTTTTTAACTTTGTATAAGCTAGATCAGAATATTGGAGCCAATTAAAAAAGAGTCCAAGCGCAATAAAAACAGGCAATTCACCAACTCGATCCAAGGTTTCTCCTACATCCTTAAACGTGAGGATTCCCTTAAAAATCTGGTAAGCCGTGGACATAGATTCGTCTCCCTTGGCTGCAGATCGGAAAAAGATTCCAGAAAACGAAAAGGTTAGGTAGACAAAAAGGAAACGAATGAAGCCAACAAAAGGAAATGTATCCGGTAATAATCTTTTTTTGCCGCGCGCGAGATAGATGGAACGTTCAATCCATAGAAAGGCACCTAAATAGGCACCCCAGGCAACGAAAGCCCAATTGGCACCATGCCAGAGGCCGCCAAGACACATCGTGATAAACATGTTTACATTGGATCGAAAGACACTCCCTTTGCTACCACCTAATGGAATGTATAAATAATCTCGGAGCCAAGAGGAGAGTGTGATGTGCCAACGACTCCAGATTTCGCGGTAACTTTGGGACAGAAAGGGTCCCTGGAAATTTTCAGGGATCTCGTAACCTAATAGGTTTGCTGATCCTCGTGCAAGATCCGTATACCCAGAAAAGTCACAATAGATCTGCATCCCAAAAGCCATCGTTGCAAAGAAAAGGGAGAAGCTATCAAACTTACTAGGATCAAGGTATAGAGGAGAAATGATAGGAGCAATATTCTCGGCTATGACTACTTTTTTAAAGAGTCCCCCTAGGATCAGGAAAATCCCTTTTTTCATCCTATCGGCATCAATTTCTGGATGGTCGATTTGGGGGATAAAATTGTCCGAACGCATGATGGGTCCGGCGATCAGTTGTGGAAAAAATAAAATGAAGAGAAAGTAGTCTTCAAACTTAACTTTTTCTTTTAAGATCCCTCGGTGTATGTCCACTTGGAGGGCAATCACTTGAAAGGTGTAAAAGCTGATAGCAAGCGGGAGAAAAATATTTAGTGATGTTGCAAAAGATTTTACTTCTTGCCAACCAAACACTGAATAGAGGGTGCCGGTGACAAAATAAAAATATTTAAAGAAACCTAAATTGATTAAGTTTAAGAGCACCACGAACGCTAAGAGTTTATCGTTCGACTTACCTTGGTTTTTTCGTTTAAAAATCCATTCGCTAAATAAATAATTTACGAGTATAACGGCAAGGAAGTGAAATAAAAAAGGAAAACTGAAATACGCGTAAAAAACAAGGGAGGAGAGGATCAGTAACGGCTTTCTGCCTTTTTGAGATATATTCCAATAGAGAATATATGTGAAAAAAAACAGAATTAAGTAGGGAATCGAATTAAATAGCATGAATTCCTATAACTCCCAAAGATAGAAAAATCGAGCGCTGGAAGACGAACTAAAAAGTTTCTCAAATCCACCTAACATGGATGGTCGGTTTCCTGCTTCATTCGCTAGGTAAATATTATCTATCCTACCGCTCCCTCTTTGGTAAACGATGAGCCTTGGATTGCCTCGTTTTTCTCCTGTGTAATTCGGATGGGACATGAGATGAAGTTGCATATCATCAAAATATCCGATAAAATCAATGAGTCCTTCTTTTTTTGCTTGGTCTGCGGTAAAGATTCTTCCATCGCAAAGTTCTTTGAGTTTGGCCTCACTCACTCCAGGCCTTCCTTTTTTTACCACCTGGAAAAAACGTTCGAAAAGATTGTCGATGATGGATTGAAGGATCTTTTTTTGTTCGGGGGTCTGTTCTGTAAATGGTGAGCCGATGGCTTTGTTTGCTCCGGAAGTGACAGATTGGTCCTTGATTCCTAACTTTTCCATCCCTTCTCTAAAATTGAATCCTTGCATGATTACACCTACAGAACCTGTAACAGTTGTTGGATGGGCACCGATGACATCAGAACTCATGGCAATATAATAGGCACCGCTGGCTGCTGTATCCATAAAGGCAGAGTAAACGGGAATATTTTTTCTTGCCTTAAATCTAAGGATTTCTTGGTAGATGATATCACTTGCCGTTACGGTTCCTCCAGGTGAGTTGATTTTTAAGAGTACACCTTTGATATCCGGATCTTTTTCAGCAAATTTTAAAGTCTCTTTAATGCGGGCAACGGGAGACTCCACAGAACTCCCGAAAAAAGAAGTATCTCTACTTTCATCGGAGATCACGCCTTCTATGGGAATGACTAAGATCTTATCTTTGTCTTTGCCTGAAATGATCTTCTCTTCAAAATTTGGCCTTGGTCCGCCAAAAGAAGGAAAACTGGCAAAGATGCAATGGTGTAAAAAAAGACTGGTAAAAATGAGGGTAAGGGGCGTTAAAAAGTACTTCCGTAAAGACATAGAACCTTTTTAAGATCGGAAAGATTGGATTCAATCATTTTTGGAGGATTGTCATTGTACAAGTTAAAAACAAAGAGGGCCTCTTTTGAGGTGTATCCGGCTGGTGGTGGACAGTGGCTTGGGCTTTCTTTAGCATCTCCCGCAGATGGAGCGGAAATATCTGTCATTTCTGGTCACAAGGCCCCTGATCCATTTTTTGCATCGGGATCCTTTTTGATGTTTCCATGGGTCAACCGCTTGGAACCTAACCCTTGGGCAAGAGAGCCTTTTTATCCCAGCACACACTGGTTAACGGATGGTAATGGAATTCCCCTCCACGGTTTATATCATAACTTACCTCGAATCTTAAAAGACGAAACGATAGGCGAAAACCAAAGCACTGTCAGTTTTTCCTTCGTTCTACCCACAGAATGGGAAGGCACCACGCTCCATAAGATCAATGTAACCGAAAGATTTGTGTTGACCGATAGTGAATTAAAAGTTCAGTATATATTGAAAAACGAATCAGATTCAAATTTTTCTTTCGCACTCGGGATCCATCCATATTTTCGCTTAGGAGATGAGTCGTCGATTGATGACCTTTATCTATTTGGATCAGGTTTTCACGAAGTTAAGTTAGGGGATTATCTGCTCCCAGAGAAAATTCTCAGTGAGGAAATTCGATTTGAGGAAGAAGTAAAATTGGAGGGGCGGAGCTACGATTCCTTATACCAAGCTAGACTGACGGATGGTACAGATTCCTATTTTGGTTTTTTTTCCATGAATCGAAAAGACCGGGTGCTTGTTGGCGGAGGTAACTTTTATCAGATATTTACCCCCAGCGATCGGAAATCCATTGCCATCGAACCGATGACTGCAACAGGGAATTTCCTCCATTTTTGTAATGATTTTTCTCACAAGCTTCCACCAGGTGAAGTCAAAAAAATTGAATTTTTTATCCGTTTGGAGAGTTTTTAGAATTATTCTAAGCTAAAACTGTCTAATTCAGTGAGGCTATAATTTGACTATGACAGATTCCATCATTCAATCATGCAAACAAGTAAGTAAAAATCTATTAGAGATAAAATATTTTGCTGAGAAAAAGAATACGAGTCGAACTTCCGTTTACCGAGCTCTACATGATAGAAAGTTGAATGAAGTGCTCATCGGTAAGAATTCTAGATTCATCATTATGGATGATCAGGCGAAAAAATGGAAGCCAGGTCGTCAGCCGAGCTAAGATTTTTTATCTGATCCGTCGTAAAACTTGGGAATTGCCTTTCCAAGTTTTCTTCTTGTAGCAATTCAGAATTTTCTAATAGAAGGAAATGATTCATCATTCTTTCTGAAATCATTGCTAGGAGATCGGGATTCCAAATCGGTTTTAATTTCCAATACTCTAAGAGATACAGGTCTTTTTTAATGGGAAGGAAACGACCCTGAAACTCGTAATGTGTTTCCCCAAAACTTTTTTCTATGAATTTATCTTTTACCTTAATGAATAACTCTCCTACTATAGGAGCAGGTTTTTCAAAGATCCGACTCTTCCCAAAATGTTTAATTTGGTGAAGACGGTATAATTTTACAATACATTCAATTTTACCATCAAACCATAGCAGTTGGAAGGAGGGATCTCCTAAATCAAAGGTTGCGTTTGGTGTTAGATGGATTCTTTTGAATGTGACAGAACTGATAAAAATCGATCTTGGATTGGAAAAAAAACGAAACAGAGGGAAATGCCCAGGAGCATCTCTCACGAAATTCCTAGGTTTAATCCCTAAAAAATGGATCATTCGATTTTCTAGCTCGTTACGTTTCCTTCGTTCTAAGACGACGGGAAAAAACTTCGATAGGAGGCTTTCTGTAGGACTCAAATGGAACGTCGCCTTTAGTTCCAGATTGGACTTTAAGATAGGCCTAGGCTCCGTCGTCCATTCGAGGCTCAGACAGTTTTTGAGTTCCTCCGTTTGAAATTTTAACTCCTCTTCGGTTAATTTTTTTTTCAATTGGGTTTCTTGTAAATTGATTCCAATTAACTTTAAGCTAACCCTTGCCTGGCGATCAAAAAGAAACATATCTGACTTTAAAATGGAATTAAAAAGATTTATTAAGAATTTCATCGCTAAAGACCCGTACCTTGGTCGATCTATTAGAACAGAATGACAGACTTATCGTTTGAGAACAGAGATTTTTTATGGGGAGATAACGCAGGACCCGTGCGCATACTTTCCGAATACCTTCATCCCAAAGCAGAATTTGCAAAAAAAGAAATTACAGACACTGTCGTTGTCTTTGGTTCGGCACGCATTCCGAGTCCGGAAATAGCTAGGGATCATTCTGGTAAAAATGGAAGGATTGAGAAATTTCTGCCGTATTATCAGGATGCGGTCCAGTTTTCTGCCCTGATTACGGAATGGGGCAAAACCTTTTCCTCAGAATTTAGCGGTCGTAGCCTTCATATTTGCACGGGTGGGGGACCAGGAATTATGGAAGCTGGTAATCGGGGAGCACATGAGTCCCATGGCAAGTCGATTGCCTTGAATATCGTACTGCCGCACGAACAGCACGTGAACCCATATGCGACAGAAGAGCTGAGCTTTGAATTCCATTATTTTTTTATGCGTAAGCTTTGGTTTATGAAAAAGTGCCGAGGGATGATCGCCTTTCCTGGGGGCTTTGGTACCTTCGATGAACTGTTCGAAACTTTGACCTTAGTGCAAACTGGGAAAAAGTCTCGCATTCCTATCATACTGTATGGACGCAAATTTTGGAACGAGGTGATCAATTTCCAAGCTCTGGCAGACCATGGTCTCATTTCCAGTGAAGATTTAGATCTTTTTGCTTTTGCCGACACGCCAGAAGAAGCCTTTGTTTACTTCCAGGAAAAGATTCGTTTGGAATTGACCAAGAAATTAGGTACAAAAACATAGCGGAAACAAGGGAAATCATATGGCAAGAACATGCGTAGTAACAGGAAAAGGAACGACAGCGGGAAATAACGTTGCTCACTCCCACAAAAAGAATCGTAGGATTTGGAAAGTGAATGTGGTTACTAAAAAAATATTCCTAGAAGATGAGAACAGATGGGTTCGTGTGAAAATTTCTACGCGAGCACTTAGAACACTTCGAAAAAAAGGTCTGAAAGTTGCGATCAAAGACCATGGTGGTGACCTCGGTGCGATTGCGCCAAAAAAATATGTTGGTATCACTCCTACAAAAGCGATCGCTCCGCAAGCATAAACTTTTACTTTTCCGGTTCCATTGAAAAAGACCGGGAAACCTCCTAAATCCAAATTAGCACATAACATTTATGATTTGTTATATGCTAAGTTTGGAGAGGTAAACACCCCCCTTACATTCCAAGCACCACATGAACTGGCGATCGCTGTTATTCTCTCGGCGCAGTGCACAGATGAGCGAGTGAACCAAGTCACTCCCGCTCTATTTAAAGCCTTCCCAACCCTAAATGATTTTGCCCAGGCAAAAATATCAGAGATTGAATCCTTAATCTTTTCTACAGGCTTTTATCATAACAAAGCAAAAAGCATACAAGGATTTGCAAAAATGGTTCTTTCTGATTATGGAGGAGTGATTCCGAATACGATGCAGGAGGCCGTCAAACTTCCTGGGTTTGGTAGAAAGACCGCTAATGTTGTGTTAAATGAACTTTATGGAGTAAATGAAGGATTTGTCGTAGACACTCATGTAAAACGACTGACCAAAAGATTGGGACTTACGAAACAAACAGATCCAGTAAAAATTGAAAGGGAGATTATGGAACTTGTCCCCCCGAAATACTATCGAAATCTTTCGTTGTACCTAATATTTCTCGGTCGATCGAATTGCCAAGCCCGGCGAACGGAGTGTTCGACCTGCGTTCTGGCAAAAGTTTGTCCTTCTTACTCACCTGCATAGCAGGTAACTCCGACTCATCTACGTTTTTATGTTTCAACTTCCACGAACGATTTCTATCCCTAAGGTTTATGGATACAACTTCATGATGGATGCGAATCAGGTCCCGATTTCTAAAATACAAATCCAAAACGCCAATCTTTCCAAAATCATTCGGACAATGAATTTCGTGAACATTTGCTAAAAATTTAAAACTAGCTTGTGTATCTGGTTCGGTCAGAAGAAAGAAGGGCAATTTTGAATCCTTCGGAAGTTTCACGATTCCTTTTTTGTTTTCTCCATCCTCAGAGGTAAAATAAATAAATGCATCTTTATCGTAAATTTCCTCAGATTCTTGAAATGATGATAAAAAACCTAATCCAAGTTTTACGTTACCAATTTCGATTGTGTTCATTTTGTCCTTTTGGTATCCGTCATAGGGAAAGGAATTTAAATTTTTATCTTTCAATTCGATAAACGGAAAGAGTAGATAAGCCCTTCCATTTTTCTTTTCATGATCGAGTTTTTCTGCTTCCACATGTGATAGTAAGCTACCAAAGCCGCCGCGACCCTCGGAATCCATCTTTGTGATTGCATTTTTTCCGCAGTGAAAAAAGATTTTGATCGGTCGATCCTTTTCACTTGCATGCGATAAAAGGGAGCTGGAGATAAACAAAAAGATGATGGCAAAGAAGATCGTTTTCATACTAAAGATTCCTTCTTTAAAGAACGGATAAATGTCAAGTTTCATGAACCAAAAAAGTCAGATTCTGTCTAATCATAGGATAGCCTTAAAGAAATGAAAATCTTTCGAAATCTCATCCTCTATGGTAAAATGATCAAATTCTCACATACGCTCTTCGCACTGCCTTTCGCAGGCATTTCCTTTGTGCTCGCTTATCTTGAATCACCACTTGAAATGAACGATCTGATTCGGATTGGATTATTATCGATCTTATGTATGTTTAGCGCCAGAAGTGCCGCCATGGGATTCAATCGTTATGTGGATGCCGAGATTGATGAAAAAAATCCGAGAACCGAAAAAAGGGAAATACCAGCTGGCAAAATCTCGAAAATCTCTGCTCTCGTTTTTATTGGTCTTTCCTCGTTTATTTTTATCCTATCGAGTTTTTTCGTAAATAAAATTGCATTTCTATTATCCTTTCCCGCACTCTTTGTTCTCTTTCTTTACTCGTTAACGAAAAGGTTTACCTTGTTTTGCCATATTGTCCTTGGAGTATCTTTGGCGCTCGCTCCTCTGGGTGCATGGATTGCGATCACGGAATCCATGAGCCTTGTGCCTATTTTCTTTTCGATAGGGCTACTTTTCCATATTGCAGCCTTTGACGTACTTTATGCCATCCAGGATATCAGCTTCGATCAAAAAGAAAACCTTCATTCCATTCCCTCAAGGCTTGGCGAACGAAATGCACGCATCATTGCTATTATTTTGCATCTCATCTCGATCTCGGTATTTGTTGTGGCGGGTCGGTATGCCGGTCTAGGATTTGCCTTTTTTATTATCTTGAGTTTTATTGCCTTCCTTGTTGTCTATGAGCACCAATTGTCTTGGAAACATGAATCGGGTGAATTGCCCATAGAATTTTACCAAGTAAATTCTTATATTAGTGTTGTATTGTTTTTAGCCATCCTTATCGATAAATGGGGTGATTTACTCTTAAAATTATCCTCTGGTATTAGCCTCCGTTGAAACTAGTCGTCGGTTTAGCGGGTGCTAGTGGTTCGATATACGCAGCTCGATTTTTGAAAGCGCTTTCACATCTTCCCGGAGAAACCTACCTAATAGTGAGTCCTCCTTCACTCCGTATTTTTTCAGAGGAATATGAAACAAAGGTTTCTAAACCTGAAGAGATCTTAGAATTCATTCGATCCAAATTTGGTTTGGGTACAGAACATCAATTCCATATCCGAAATTTTCATGATATCGGAGCCGACATTGCCAGTGGATCGAATACCTGGGATGCGATGGTGGTTGTTCCTTGTAGCATGAAGACAGTTGCCTCCATTACGGCGGGACTGACTGAAAATTTAATAGAAAGAGCAGCTGACGTCAGTTTAAAAGAAAGAAGGCGCCTGATCGTCGTACCACGAGAAACTCCATACAACCGAATCCACCTACGTAACTTATTATCGTTAGATGAAGCAGGCGGAATCATCCTTCCTGCTTCTCCAGGTTTTTACCAGATGCCAAAAACATTGGATGATCTTGGAGATTTTATCGCGGGAAGAATTTTTAATCTATTAGGTATCGATGCTTCCCTTTTTCCTAAGTGGGAAGGGTAAATTTCCGAAAATGTGGGTAGGGCTTGCCATTTTCACCTAAACAAACATAGGTGATTTCACTTTCGATGACTTCAGACAATTTCCGAGTTTCAGGATTGTTTGTGATCGCAAGAGTTTTACTCGTAATCGATGATTTTCCGAGTTTTAAGACTTTCCCATAGATTTGAATGATGTCGCCTGCTCTGGCAGGTGAGCGGAATACGACATTGTCCATAGAAATCGTGACAATATTTGTGTATTGTATTTTGGTCATGACGAACATGGCCATCCCTTCATCGATCCAAGAAAGCATTTTCCCACCAAAAAGGTTGTTATGGTAATTTAGATCGTCTGGTTGGACCAGGTGTTGCGTGACCAAATCCATCTCTGCGATTTTTGCTAAAATTGATTCTGACATAAGAACCATTAAAATTTTGTTTTCGATTTATTCGATACCAAAAACCCTTGGTAATAGATTTCGGCCTTATGTATTCATACTCCCATCGCAACATCCTAGACACCCTCCAATTTTCCAAAGAAGACCTAGATTTCCTCATTGGAAAAACAAGAATCATGCACGATCTCCACGAATCGGGAAAAGCGTTCGGTATATTGAAAGGAAAACTTCTCGCCTCGCTTTTTTTCGAGGCTTCCACCCGAACGAGGTTGTCTTTCGAGGCCGCCATGGAAAGGTTAGGTGGGAGGTTGGTCTCCACTGTGGGATTTCAGTTTTCTTCGATTTCAAAGGGCGAAACTCTTTACGACACCATGAAAATGATCGAAGCATACGCGGATATTGCCGTGATCCGTCACCCTGTGGAAGGTAGTTCCCGCATCGCGGCAGGGGCTGTTTCTATACCCGTCATCAATGCCGGCGATGGAGCTGGCCAACATCCTACACAAGCACTCCTTGATTTATATACCATCATTTCCGAAAAGGGAAGCTTTGAGGATTTGAGCATTGCCTTCATCGGAGATTTGAAATATGGCAGGACCATCCATTCCCTGATCAATTTGCTCAGACATTACAAGGTTCATCTCTACCTCATCTCACCAGAAGAGCTAAGACTGCCTGAATCGTACAAAAAAAATATAAACGGGTTTCCTATGACTTGGGAGGAAACTACGGATATTAAGGCTGTCTGGGATTCTGATGTTGCATACGTCACTCGAATCCAAGAAGAAAGATTTCCAGATCATAAAGAATATGAAAAGTTAAAAGACATTTACAAGGTTAACAAGGAGCTTGTGCTCGCTTCCAAAAAAAACACGACCATCCTTCATCCCCTCCCTCGGGTCAATGAACTCTCGACAGATGTAGATGACCTTCCGAATGCCGCCTACTTTAGGCAGGCGAAGTATGGTGTCGTCGTAAGAATGGCCTTATTATGCCTGAGCCTGGGTGTGGAATTTGGCGGAAAAGAAGATGCGCATGGATAAAAAAATTTGGTCTCTCGGTGAGGCTAGGGAAGTGCTTCCTCTTGTTAAAGAAATTACTAGCGAATATTACAAAGAATCGAGTCTCCTAGCGAGCGAGATTCGGACGAAAGTATATCCAGAAAATATATTGGAAGAAAAGGAAGATAAGATCTCCTCTCTAGTTCAGAGATGGTCCAATGAAATATTAGCATTGGGTATGGACGTGAAGGGCCTTTGGCTTGTGGATTTTGATCACGGAAATGGATATTATTGTTGGACTTGGGGCGAAGAAGACGTGTTATACGAACATGGGTATAATGACGGGTTTCGTTCTCGAAAATTAATCGAAGATAAAAAAGAGGAAAATGATGACGGGAATCAATGAACATTATTTAAAATTAAAAGCGGGCTATCTTTTTCCTGAGATTGGTCGTCGCGTAAAGGCTTATTCGGAAGCACATCCTTCAGAAAAAATCATACGTCTAGGAATTGGAGATGTGACTCTTCCTCTTGCACCAAGCATCGTAAATGCGATGGTCGATGCGGCAAAAGAAATGGGAAGTCCAGCCGGTTTCCATGGATACGGACCTGAGCAAGGATACGGATTCTTAATTCAGAAAATCATAGAACATGATTACACTAAACGTGGAGTAAAAATCGATGAAGACGAAGTATTTGTTTCCGACGGATCTAAATGCGATTGCGGTAACATCCAAGAAATTTTCTCTTTAGATTCAAAGATTGCTGTTGTTGATCCCGTTTATCCAGTGTATGTTGATACGAATGTCATGGCAGGACGAACAGGGGAAGTTGATGCCAATGGACGATATGAAAATATTGTTTATATGCCAGCGACCGAAGCCAACAATTTTGAGCCTGATTTTCCGAAAGAGAAAGCTGACATTATTTATCTCTGTTATCCGAACAATCCTACTGGCATGGTAGCTTCCAAATCGCGCCTTGCCGAATGGGTAAGTTTTGCCAAAAAATCCGGGAGTATCATCCTTTTTGATTCAGCTTACGAATCCTTCATCCAAGATCCAGAAATTCCAAAATCGATCTATGAAATTCCTGGCGCTAAAGAAGTGGCGATGGAATTTCGCTCTTTTTCTAAGACTGCTGGTTTTACGGGAACACGATGTGCTTACCTTGTCATTCCGAAAGAATTAAAAGGCAAAACTTCAAAAGGGGAAGAGGTGAGTTTCAATTCCCTTTGGGCACGCAGACATACAACCAAGTTCAATGGGGTTTCCTACATCACACAGAAAGGTGCTGAGGCAGTATTTTCGCACCAAGGTCAAAAAGAGATCGGCGAACAGATCGCATACTATATGCAAAATGCGAAGTTGATCAGAGAAGGTCTCGGTAAAGCAGGGTACACGATCTTTGGCGGAACCAACGCTCCCTACATATGGCTAAAAACTGCTAAGGGTATGAAATCGTGGGAATTTTTCGATCATTTGCTTACCAATGCGCAGGTCGTAGGAACTCCCGGATCAGGGTTTGGGCCCGCTGGTGAGGGATATTTTCGGCTTTCCGCCTTCGGAAAACGAGAAGACGTGATTTCTGCTCTCGAACGCATACAAAAATTGTAAAAATTGAGCAAGGTTTTCCCAGTAGCTCCGATATATATTACAAGGTAGAGCTATGGGAAAATGGAAATACATCCTCTTTACGGCACTTGCGGGATTGCATATCTCGCATTTGAGTGCTGTGTCCCCCGAACAAACAAATTTGGGGATATTGATATTCGAGAACAAAGAGAACATCAATTTTATTAACGTGTGCCTGAGCAATCTAGCACCTCCACAAGAAGAAGCCGCGGCACCAGCAACAACGCCAGGCACACCTGCGACTGAACCCGCGAAAAAGAATATTGATCATGATTATTTCAAACTTCTGAAAGAAGCCAATCAATCTGACTTTTCGGGCAATATGTGGTATCTGCAAAGTAATTACACATATTCTTTCCGCCAACTCAGACGAGCTCAGGGTGAATTGAAAAATATCTTTGAAGTTGTATTGCAAAAGTACATCGAAGATGCAAGATCCCTTCTTGAATCGGCGGCCCCTACGATCATTCGTTCCAATGATAGCCAATCCAAAGCTCTCCTTCGTCTGGGCTTTCGGGACTTAAGGTCAGCAGAAGATTTGTATACAACAGGTCTCAATTCAAGCCCACACCAATTTCGATATAAGCTAACACTTTACAGAGAAGGCATTTTGACCCTCAGACGTGCCAAACGTTTTGCCATACTTGCGATGATTTATAGCAAAACACCTGATGAGGATAAGCCTGAATACCAATACCGATCCAACGAAGATCTAAAAGAAGCACGTGCAGAAGAGAAACAGAGAAATTACGAAAAGGTTCGCGATACTTTGATCAACTTCATCGAAAACAAAAGAATGGAACGCACAGTACAACCTCCGGGCAATCCTGATGCGAAACCATTGGATTTGTTAGAACAACATGATGATAATTACGGCTTCATTACCGCAAAGCGTCTGGATTTGTTAATCGAAGCAAACCTTCAAATCAAAGAAACCGAAGGTGCTAAGAGGGAATCTGTTCCTCCTGTTCCTGCTTTTGATGATAAGGGTACCATTACGTATCCACAAACCCCAAATAAATAAGATGAAACCTATACTCTACCTACTCATCTTTAGTTTTAGCCTTTCACTCATAGGAAAGACAACACTTTCCTATCGAGAAAGAAAGAAGCAGTTTGATCAAAAAATAAACCTGCTCTTTGATATCAGAGAAAATCTCAACCTGGAAGAAGAATCAGGCAAAAACCCATTACAAGCGGTAAGACAGAATGTGGAAGAAGCTTACCGAGTAGGTGCAAGAGCAGAAATGGAAAAAAGTCTTTCACTTGCCGAAGGTGAAATCCTTTTTGTCGCTCGTAAGCTCTGTTCCAAGATGGAAGATATTTCTGCAGATCTTTACCAGAAAGCCCAAGTCAGCTACTACTTAGTCGAGACCGATGAAAAAAACTCTGGTAAAAAAATGGAGTGGGACACGAAGGAAAAAATTTCTCGGTATTTGGGAATGGCAAAGACTGAAAAAGACCACGCGAAAGAATTTTTCCTCTCGGGCAACTATCATATGTCACTTCACACCTATAAGAGATCGATCATTTACTCACTTCTCTCTCTTCGAACGCAAGGTAGTGATGCGCCAGAAGGTTACACAAATGCAGCCAATTCCTGGGCGGAACCTGTTTGGCAATCGGTTAACAAACAAAAACTAGGAACCATCCAAACAAACTAAAATTTAGATTTTCACTTTAGGTTATTTTTGCAAAATGACTCGAAAGTGAAAATCGAGTCTCTCTACAAGCACTTCCTTATGACTAGAGCTAGTCATTTACCTGTTGTGAATCTAGAAGGTAATTTAATCGGATTTATTTCCAAAGATAGAATCTTGCGTGAGTTAGCTGATCTTGGGGAAGAAAGACCAGATTATGAAAAGATACCCTTAGAAATTTTAGATAGAGAGATGAATGAAGGGTTACTCAATTTTTTTAAGGACTCGAGTAAACTTCCCGTATTGGATGAGTTTGGGGTAAGGAAGGAATTTTGGGACAAACCGAGATTTCTTGCTGAATTTTCGAAACTCGATGCCTCTTCTAAAAAAGATCCCAAGTTAGTCGATATCATTGAGAAAAATGAAAAGCGCCGTGACTCCCGAGAGTCCATCCATTGGTACATGGAATTAATCCTATCTAATTTCCCGGATGGACTACTTTCCACAGATGTCTCAGGAAATACGGTTTTTTATAACGAATCCTTTGAGCGAAAGTTTCTCCCGCTTCCTTTTTTTAAGGATTCGATTGAGATTGCTGAGAGATTTTTAAGAGATCTAAATCGAGATCTTTTTGCAAATTATCTAAAGGACAACGATCTAGAGATTGAATCTAAAGAACATTCTGTATACGAACTCCAGTCCCTTGTGAAGGAACTGGATGCCTTTGTTAAAATTGTGACACTTCGTAACGAAGAGAAAGTTGTCGGATTCCTTTACCAACTGTCGCCTCTGGCACAAAAAGTAGATTCTCTTTCCAAAAAGGGCACAATCTTTCCCGATCTCGATGAAGCTCTCTCTTCAAAATATCCATTGGAACGCGTGTTAGAGGAACTGGAATCTCGGTATATCTATGAAACTTTAAAAAGGAATCGGAACAATATTTCTCATGCCGCTTCGGAACTCGCGATACCGCGCACGACCTTACAGAACCGGATCAAATTTTTAAAGATCTCGGAAAAGTTCAAGGAAGAGGAAACGGGCAAAAAAAAGGTAATTCCCAGAAAGCGTTCTGATTTGGCTCAGGCCTTAAAGAAAATACTGCCCAAAAAAGCCGAAACAACAAAGGCAAAGTCTACTCCAAAAAAGAAACAAGCTAAGCCACCGGCAAAACAGATCCTTAAGAAAAAAGGTTCGGTAGCGAAAAAGAAAACCAAATCCGTGCAAAAGATAAAAAAAAGACGTTGACGAATTTTTCCTGAGGTTGACCCTTTCCTTACCATTTAGGTAAACTTCTACTTCGCTTCACTGATGGCCTTTCGGTCATAAATGGTTTCCCAATTTCAAATTCAAAATTCAAACAAGATGTAAAATTTCTATGGCGTCACGCAAACAAGAAGAACTCCCATTATCCAACCCTGAAGAACAGCCTGAATACTCGAACGGCATTATGGACCAAGAAGAAGGTTCCGAGCCTCCTAAACAATTTAAGAAAAAACGCGGTAGGTATGAAGGTCCCATTCCTCCGTCTCTCGATTTAGTCGAACTCAAGAAAAAGAACATAAACGAACTAGCTGATTTAGCGAAGGGTCTCGGCGTTGAAAACACGCATGGACTCAAAAAACAAAATCTTATGTTCGCTCTCCTTCAGGCCCAAACCGAGAAAGACGGACAAGTGCACGCTGCGGGTGTTATGGAAAAGCTTCCCGATGGCTATGGATTTTTACGATCACCTGATTATAATTATGTTCCAGGTCCAGATGACATTTATGTATCCCCTTCACAAATCAAGCTCTTTGGGCTGAGAACCGGTGATACAGTTGAGGGACTCATTCGACCTCCAAAAGAAGCAGAACGTTTTTTTGCGATGCTGCGAGTGGAATCGATCAATGGGTATCCCGTTGAAGTAGCACAGAAGAGAAATCTTTTCGATAACCTAACTCCGCTTTATCCAGATGAAAAAATCAATATGGAGTTTGATCCCAGTCATATGGACACTCGCATCATTGATCTTATGTGTCCAATCGGAAAAGGTCAGAGAGCACTGATTGTGGCACCACCTAGAACTGGTAAAACGGTTCTTATGCAATCCATTGCCAATGCGATTACAAGAAACCATCCAGAGATTTTTCTCATCGTACTTCTGATTGATGAACGTCCAGAAGAGGTGACAGATATGGCTCGCCATGTAAAAGGTGAAGTTGTCAGTTCCACATTTGATGAGCCGGCACAAAGGCACGTACAAGTAGCCGAGATGGTCATTGAAAAAGCAAAACGTCTTGTGGAACATGGTAGAGATGTAGTCATTTTACTCGATTCGATCACAAGGCTTGCTCGTGCTTACAACCAGGTGGTACCCACATCAGGGAAAATCCTCTCAGGTGGTGTGGATTCCAATGCTCTCCACAAACCGAAACGATTTTTTGGCGCAGCCAGAAATATCGAGGAAGGCGGTTCTCTTACCATCATCGCGACGGCTCTCATTGATACAGGCTCTAGAATGGATGAGGTGATTTTCGAGGAATTTAAGGGTACGGGCAATATGGAAATCCACTTGGACAGAAAACTCGCGGACAAGCGTATTTTCCCTGCCATTGACATCAACAGGTCTGGGACGCGGAAAGAGGAACTCCTCTTACCACAAGATGTGCTCACGCGTGTCTTTATCCTTCGAAAAGTACTTTCTCCCATGAGCATCACCGAAAGTATGGAACTATTGATCGAAAAGATGCGAACCTCGAAGACCAATGATTCGTTTTTGGCGAGCATGAACACGAACTAAGAAGGGCACCATGAAGACTGACATCCATCCAAAATACGTAGCTGCGAAAATCAAGTGTGCATGTGGAAACGTGATCGAAACCAGATCTTATGCTGGTGATATGAGCGTTGAGATTTGCTCTCAGTGCCATCCATTTTTCACAGGGAAATCAAAGCTCATCGATACAGCTGGCCGAGTAGATAAATTCAAGAAAAAATACAAAATGAAATAGGACTTCCGTCCTCTGACTTTCGTCTAAATTTTGGATTGTTTTTAGGAGTTACCAAATGGCAGTGATGGACTTTAACAGATATAAGGAAATCAACGACCAAAGGTTGAACTACCGGGAAATGGAGGATGCCAATGTGGTATCCTACTATCGCAATACGGGCTGTGGTGATGGGTATCGCATCTATTTGAAAGTAAATGACCATGGGCTCGTTGAAGATGCGAGCTACACGACGACAGGTTGCGGCTTCGGAATCGTCGCTTTGGCCATGGCCACGGAGTATGCGAAGGGTAAATCCATGGAAGATTTACGCAAACTAACTCCAGAAATCTTAGAAACCCTTTTTGAATTCCCCGAGCGAAGGAAAAATTACCCTGAATCTGCCGTCGCAGCTTTGAAAAAAGCGGTCGAAGATTGGGAAAAGGGTGCTACTGTTCCTCCTGAAAAGCGAGTGAGCAAAGCAAAGGCACTAGAACTTCTCGCGAACCAAGGCCATCTGAGAGAAGCAGATCTTTCCAGTGTGATGATAGAGAAAGAAAACTTAAACGGTGTCGATTTCTCTCATGCAAATTTGAATAATGCCTTTTTACAAAATTCTAGTTTCGTTGGTGCTAACTTTTCTGGCACAAATTTGAGAGCCTCCTTTTTGAATGGAGCCGACCTCAGAAAGGCAAATTTCCGAGGAGCTGACTTGCGTTGGGCTAAACTTGCAGGCGCAGACATTGAAGGTGCGGATTTTACGGGTGCTCTTTATGACATTGGAACGCGTGTAGACCAAAAACAGATGTATATCTTTGATGTGATGACAAAAGCAGGGAAGGATCTTTACGTTTCCACGGAAGAATAGTACGAATGAAAGTCGGTGAAAAGGTAAAAATCACCAAACGAACTTTCCTAAATCAAGGGATTTTTATATTTACAGGTTCTACTGTAGAAATAAAAGACATACAGGCTGAAATGGCGACGGTCATTTATTTCGATAAAGAAGGCCATCCTCACGATCTACAATTGTCTCTTTCGGACCTCGGTCCTTTAGACTAGAATACCGAATTTCTTGACACAATAGTCAGATTCTATAACCTATTGCTATCGTTTGATTTTATTGATAATCCATGCTCATCCAATCTCATTCTCAAGAAGACCATTTGCTTTTCTCAATCCAACAGGATATTTTGATGGAAAACTCACGCGAGTTTTATCATGAGTTTGAGCGAGCCATGGAAGGAAAAGCTTTCCTTCGTATCACCTTAAACTTTGCGGCCGTTAAATTTTTGGACTCCTCTGGGATCGGTGCTGTGATCAAAGCATCATCAGCCTTACACAATAAAGGCATTGAAATTTTCGTAACAAATTTAAACAAAAATTTAAACTCCGTGTTTCGTCTCTCGGGACTCAATCACATACTTTCGATTCTGACCCTAGACGAGTATCTCTCTAAGTTTCCAGAATTTAGAAAGGCTTTGGAACCTTAAAATGAAAAATAAATTTTCCATATTTCTTCTGTCATGTTTTTTGATTCTGAATGTTTTCATCAGCTGCAGTAGCGGCGTGAAGTCTAGAGAGTTACTTTTCCGAAACAATGATTTTGCGACCTATAGCATCAAACGGGAAAATATAACGCTTAAATCGGAGTCGAGACTTCCAAAATCATTCTCACATCCCGTAGAAATTTCAGAACAGAAATTACTCGATCTTCTCGGAAATCTAAAATATAAAAGCGAAAGCTCTTACGGGAATCTAAATCTTTATATTTTTGAAGAAGAAGAGATCAAGGAATTTGCCGTAGATTTGGCAGATGCCTTACAGAAAGTAAAACCAAGTGAAATTTTACTCGTAATTTCTAAATTCAATCCACTTAGGTCTGTTGTTTCTCATTATGCAAGAACTGGATTTTATATCTGGTCCACTGAAAATACGATTGAGATTCTATTTGGTGAAATACAACAAGAGATTGCCTTTGATGAACAAGGCAATTACTTTGATTGGTCTCGCATTCCAGAAATTTCTTTCGACAATACGGCCGACTCAAGTTTCGTTATAGCCAACCCTAGTTTTACATTTAAGCAAGTAGAGGGTTTCAAAAACCGTCGATGGATCGTCTTTAACAAGTCTGATTTGAATCGGGTGAAATTTGAGAAACGTAAAAATGCCTCTAAAGATGTAAAGAAGACCATTGATTCCGATATGACGCCAGAGAAAAGGGTCGATCGCGATGAGGATGACGCGATTTTACAAGAGTAGCATGCTTTTATATTAACGTTCGCTCGCAGGTATGTTTCTTTCTGCATGCACATTGCCATCAATTCCTAATTGCAAAACAGTTTTTCCGACCACTGAATTTAACGTAGACCGATAAATTTTCCCCACACCAAAGCTTACTTCCACGCCTGGAAATATTTCTCGTCTCACTTCGACATAGGCAGTTTTGCTTGGTTCATAGGAACCGAGGGCAGTATCAAATTGCTTCTGAATTGTCTCAAGTAAGGAAGTATATTTATCATTGGCATCTTTGAGCTTTCCGATCATATCTTTTTCTTCGGTTTTAAGTTCACGTTTACTAGCTTGTTCAGATAATTTTTGTAAGGTGAGTTGTACCTTGCGCAGAGTTACTTCCTTCTCTACAAGCTCGTGTCGCATGCGATTCAATTCTTCTAATAATTCGGGGGGAGTTCCGATCGCCACTTTCGTTTTCGTCTCCACGATGGCTCCGAGCTTCTCGCAGACGATGGTGTTACCAGCAATGATGGTTCCGCCAATAATTTCGCCACGGCCACCACTCACTTGGATTAAATCTTTAGCAGATAAGTCGGAGTGCATCGATGCTTCCTCAATAAAGATTGATCCGGATGCAGTTAACTTACCCTGTTCAACAAACTTTGCGTAAATATTTCCTTCTGATTCGATATACCCTTCACCTCGTCCCATAAATCCGCCAGAAATGACGATATCCCCTTTTGCTTTAAGGAATGCTTTGCCAACAGAACTATTGATGATTATGCTTCCATTTGTCGTGAGTGAAAAGCCATCTCCTATCTTATGTTCTACGATGATGGTTCCTGGAAAATCAACATTGCCAGTGGAGTAGTCGACTGCTTCTAAACTAATGACTTCATCAACTCTGATCTCTCCATTTCTTTCGAGTACGGGCCTACCTGCGATCCTTGAGTATAGCTTACCTTCTTTTTCGATAACATTGATTCCAACCACCCAGCTGACTTCTCTCTCTTTTTGGCACGGTAAAAGATCTGAAGTAATTGTTCGTCCGTCTTGGCCAGGTTTTGGCGGAATTTTTTCGGCGAGAAGCACATCAGGCTTCACCGATTGTATCATAGAAATATTTTTATAATCGATGCGACCGTGTTCATCTTCTTCGAGATGAGGTTTATTTTCGGATCGGAAATAAATCTGTATTTCGCCATCTCTTCCTGCAATCGGAGGAATGCCTTTGGCAAAGATAGTGGGCGTTAGAAATTCTGGATTTCGAATACAGTTAACAATCACTGCATCTATGATTCCAACGCTGATTCCGATATTGGCTATCTTTTCCCTTAATTGATGTTCGGTGAGTAGTGCTCCGCCATGTTTCGGAGGGTGCAGGATCAGTGTCGCTTGCATCTGATCTTCCGAAATGGAAATATCAACATAAGAATCTTCCGGGGTTCCCTTCGACCAATTGCCAATCTCTGTTTCTCTACCATCTGCGATGGCAATGATACGTTTGATTTGGTCCTGGTCATAATTTTCCACGCCAAAAAGTTTGATACGGGAAATGACGTCCTTTAATTCTACCTTTGCGCCTTTTGCACCCGCTTTTGTGACACGAAGGTATGCCTTTCCCGTCTTGTTTTCGATTTGAAAAAAACCATTTTCATTGGCTTCTAAATCTTGTAAAATTCGATCTGAATAGGATTCGGATGGAGGCATATTTCTTCAGGTATACTCTAATATATGTTTAATGATAGTGTCTTCACCATCAGGTTCTATGTCTAAAAGTTTTTTTGATCCTAGACCCATCTGTATGTTTGAAATGCTATCCTCAAAACTACAATTCGAAATTTGATGATGAGTAATGTAAGAACTGGGAAATTTTTTTTGCAAAACATCTACGAGAAAAGGGTATTCTGAAAAATCCCCTCGGTCGGTGTAGATTACGGGAGTCTCAGCATAAAATACTTCAGACATAATGCCATATCCAGGCTTGGTGAGAACGTAATCGGAAGCTCGAACTAAATCTGGATAGTAGCCTCCTATTGGTGTGACTACTTTACTTAAGTCAATACCTGGGACTCCTGAAGCCACGAGTTTAATGTGTTTTGGGAGATTGTCCCACCTCATCTCAAAACCGCTTAGGCCATAAGCGCCAAAGGAAATTAGGATATACGTAATGTCTTTTGAAAACCCATAAAGCTCGCGTGCTTCCGCTTTCGCAAGGTGGGGCTTACGACCAACCATTCCGACCGTGGAAGACTCAAGAAACGTGGGCATGGGACAGGTAAATGGTAAGAACAAAGCCTCGGTCGCAAAAGAATATTCAGCTTTGAGAATTTCAGAAATTTCAAAGAAATATGGATCCACTTTACCATAATTTTCATAAACGAAATCCCATGTGAAATTTCCTATGAAAATAGAAGGGAGTTCTGCTTCTAAAGCCAGAACAATGGGGAATGATCCTGCATCGGTAATGATTAAATCAACCTGATGCTGACGACAATAAAGCGCTTCTGAGGTTAAAAAAGAGTTTTTACTTCTTTCAAAAATTTGTAAGGCATCCTTCGTTTTTTGTATGTCAATGGAAAGCGAATCCTTTTGATAAACTCCTACATCCAAACCAAGCTCTCGTTTGATGAGTTTTGGATGATGCCAATCTATGAAGCCAATCCGAGTACTGACCAAATGGATTTTTGAGATTTCGGGTCGTTCCAAAAGTTTTTTTAAAATTACGGAAGTTCGACTGATGTGACCAAATCCATGACCAGATACATAATAATAGATAATCAAAATATTAACCCTTGTTTTGCTGTCTTAAGGATTCGTACAAAATGATTCCGCATGACATGGCCAAATTTAAGGAGTCTGCTTCTCCAAACATCGGGAGATAAAGAGAATCATCACTATTTTGTTTCGCAAAATCAGTAAGTCCGTATTGCTCACTTCCAAATAGAAAAGCAGATTTTAAATCCATATTTGCACTGGTATAGAGTTTTTTACCGTCGGGAGTCACTGCATAAATTTGATAGTTTTGTTTCTTAAGATTTAAGAAAACATCTTCAATGGAGCTTATAAATATTGGTAAGGTAAATAGTGTACCCGTGCTTGCACGAACAACATTTGGATTGAATAGGTCGATCCTAGGATCTGTGATGATGACAAGTCCAACTCCAGCGCCTTCTGCCGTTCGAAGAATCGTTCCCAGATTTCCCGGTTTTTCTACTCCTTCGATAATGAGGATGGGATTCATGTATAGCGGAGAACTTAGCTCCCAATTCATAGTAGCATCCGGAGTCTCTGCAACCGCGATCAGTCCATCGGGACGGTCTCTATAAGAAATCTTTTCAAAGATTTTTTTTGGCAATTGGAAAACGGGACAATTTACTTTATCAACTAATGCCTGTTCGCTCGATCCAAGATAACATTCGGGAGATACGAAAAGACAATCCAATTTTATCGGAAACTTTTTTGATCCTTTTGGATTCTCCATGATGGACTTTTGGATCTCTCTAAAACCTTCGATAAAAAATTTTTTTTCCGCATCCCGATTTCTTTTTTCTTTTAGGGATGATACCCATTTAACCCTTGGATTTGAGAAGCTCGTAATTTCTTGGATTTGTCCTCGCATAATAAATCAAACTTTTCTTTGGAAGAAGGAGCAGAAGCCTGATGGATATTTTTTTCCAGATGTTTCTGGAATGAATAATTCATCCGTATGATAAACTCCTTTTGTTTTCATTCGACTGGAAAGGATACGTTCAAGGGTCAATGGACTGTATCCTTGGCTATGGCAGCTTAAAATTACAAATTTGGGAGAATGATCGCATAACTCCATTAGGGCATCCATAAGCTCAGGTAAATTTTCCTCAATTTTCCAAACTTCACCTTTAGATCCTCTACCGAAACTAGGCGGGTCTAAGATGATACCCTGGTATTTTTTATTTCTTTTTATTTCACGGCGAATAAATTTCATCACGTCGTCTACAATCCATCGTACGGGCTTATCAGCAAGTCCTGATAAAGCTGCATTTTCCCGCGCCCAGTCAACCATTCCTTTAGAGGCATCAACATGACAAACATGCATCCCGGCGTCTAAGCAGGCTAAGGTGGATCCTCCCGAATATGCGAAAAGATTCAAAACTTCAAAACCATCACCTGTTTTACCAAGTTCTCTGATTCGATCCCAATTTGTTTTTTGTTCTGGAAAAATGCCTATATGCCCGAAAGGAGTGAGTTTGATTTTAAATTTTAAATCAGCAAAATTGATCACAAAACTTTCAGGAATTTTTTTAATGAAATTCCATGATCCGGATCCCGTTTCATTTTTAACGTATTTGGCGTCAGCATCATTCCATTCCTTTGGAGTCTCTTTGCTGTAAGCAGAGGAAGGGGAGGAACGGATCAATTTATATCCTCCCACCATTTCTAACTTTGAAAAATCGCCCGAATCGATTAGTTGGTATTCGTCTTTCATTTTAAATCCAAAAGTATAAAGGTAATGTCATCTTCCCATTCTTTTAGAGGGCGTTTAGAGAACGATTCTAATTCTGCAATCAGAGTCTTGGTCCATGTTTTCCCCGGAAGGACATAATGGTTTCTCAAAAAATCTATGAGTCTATCTTCTCCATACATTTCTTCCTCTTCATTAAAAGTTTCGGTGACTCCATCTGTTAATAGGAGTACCCGGTCCCCGCTGATCATATGATGATTCACTTCATCTATCGTGATCGCGGAAAAAGCCCCCATGATTTTTCCTTTTGGATGCACTTTGATGATCTCTCCGTTTCGTCTTTGTAAGTATATTGAGGGATGACCAGCTCGTCCAAATCTCCATACATGGGTTTCAATGTTCAAATAAACGTATGCGGCTGTTAGGAACTGTGTATTACAATTTCCATAAAGGACATTGTTCATCCCCTCAAGAACTCGTTTCGGCGAGAAAAGATTTTCTTTTTGTGTTGTGAATGCAACTTTCCCCATGGCACTAATGAGAGAAGCAGGAATCCCGTGCCCAGATACATCGCAAATAAGCGTACCTAATTCACTGCTGTTCGGAGAAGAGAACTCATAAAAATCCCCTCCCACTTGCTTCATAGGTCTTATGAAAACTTCTATGTCCAAGCTGTAGATATTTGGAATGGTTTTTGGGAGTGATTGCATCAAAATATCACGTGAAATTTGACGCTCTTTTTCGTGGCGAACGACCTGAGCTTCGGCCCGATCTTTTTCCAAGCGTAATAATTGGATCCTATCTGCTAAGGCAAAAGAAAATAATGTAATATCCGCAAGTGATGCAATGGGAAATAACATCTCTTCGAAAAAAGAATTGGTTGAGACCGAGATTAACTTTAATAAACTATAGGTGATACTCGCAAGCATGAGAATTAAAAAGGCAGCACCAAAAAAATAAAAGGAACGAATCTTTCGATAAAAGCCCCAAACAATAAGTATTAGAATGAACAAAGCGACTATAGCAGTTGCAACGCTAAGCATAATGGAAGCAAGATAAATTTGACCAGTTAAAGAAAATATGATATTTAAAGCAAAAACAAGAGAAAATACAAACAAGAGTCTTGCGGCAAATGGTAGTCTTTTATCTAGTTTTAAAAAACTTCTTGTAAATAGACAAAAGAAAAGTAGGCTGATGCTAAAGAAAAGAGAGAGGCCTGAACGCATTAATATAATGGATTCTGGATATAAAAAATAACTTCCAAAACCGAGAAGACTCATTTGGCCTAATCCAAAAAACAAAACATAACCAAGATAATATAAATAGTTTTCGTCTCTAACAAAAAAAGCAATAGCGAGATTATAAATTAAAATGATAGCAAGGGAACCAAAAAATAGACCGTAAATCCATTGTTCCGTATAATCAATATTTCGAATTGACTCATCTGTTACCAATTCAACAGCAAATTGTAATGAGATATCTGATCTAACTTTTAAATAAATCGGTTCGCTAATCGTCTCTTTCGGTATGGAAACGATATAGTTACGATGTGGAAATTCTCTCTCGGACATCGTGATATAATGTCCTGTTCGTTTTTCTAAAACGTTTCCGTCCTTGTCGAAAAAGTAAAAATTAATATAATCAATGTTATGTGCTTTTAGTAGTATATAGAATTTTTCGTTTGAGTCTATAATTTCGTTTTCTAGTTTAAATTTAAACCAATGTGTAGACTTTGAAAAACCAAAATTAAAGTAATTTGTCCCGCTTGATTGGAAATTGATCGAATCTGCTTTTGCTTTAATGTCATCAACTTTCAGCTTGTTTGATTTATCTTCCCAGGTGGTTACTCGGGTGGTAATTCTGACTGGTAGTTCTTCCGCAGTCAGAATGGTGGAGAAAATAGAAATGAAAAGTAAAAGGAAGGGCATTTTTGAGGAAAAGACAGATGAAATACCCAACTGTCTTTTCCTATAGCAATGTTTAGGCGTTCTTTTTGGCAACTTCGTAGGGAGTTGCTATCGCACCGGTATAAATTTGGCGTGGTCTACCAATCTTCATATTCGGATCTTCTATCATTTCTTTCCACTGAGCAATCCAACCTGGCAATCTACCCATCGCAAACATAACTGTAAACATGTTCGTCGGAATGCCTAGCGCGCGGTAAATGATCCCTGAGTAGAAGTCTACATTCGGATAGAGTTTTCTTTCTACGAAGTAAGGATCGTTCAACGCTGCTTCTTCCAATTCTTTGGCGATATCAAGTAGCGGGTCCTTGATTCCCAGTTTATTGAGAACTTTGTCACATGCTACTTTGATGATTTTTGCACGAGGATCAAAGTTTTTATAAACTCTATGTCCAAAGCCATTGAGTCGGAAGGAGCTATTTTTATCCTTTGCTTGTTCAACAATTTTTTTGACGCTAAGGCCAGATTTTTTGATCCCTTCTAGCATCTCCAATACCTCTTGGTTAGCTCCTCCATGACGAGGTCCCCAAAGAGCTAGAATCCCAGCTGAAATGGCACCATAGAGATTCGCAAGGGAAGATCCAACCAAACGAACAGTTGATGTAGAACAGTTTTGTTCGTGATCAGCATGCAAAATGAGAAGAAGGTTTAGTGCCGCTACGATCTCTGGATCAATTTTATATTCCTCAGCTGGAACGGCAAACATCATGTTCAGGAAATTGCTGCCATAATCTAAATCATTTAACGGATGTATGGTGGGCTGGCCAATGGATTTTTTGTAAGCAAAGGCAGCAATGGTCGGGAACTTTGCAAGAAGTCGAATGATCGAAATCTCTCTATGTTCTTCATTCATCGGATCATACGAGTCTTGGTAATAAGTTGATAGACAACCCATCATACAAGACATGATCGCCATAGGATGCCCATCTTTCGGAAAACCGTTAAACAAACGTTTTAGATCTTCGTGGATCATCGTATGGTGTGTAATAGATGTATTCCAGTTTTTAAGTTCAGAGGCGTTCGGCAATTTGCCATGAATTAAAAGATACGCTACTTCTGTAAAAGTTGATTTTGCAGCAAGGTCTTCAATCGGAATGCCACGGTATCTGAGGATTCCTTGTTCTCCATCTAAGAAAGTAATAGCGCTGGTACAGGCTCCTGTATTCAAGTATCCACTGTCAATAGTAACGTAGCCTGTTAGCTGGCGAAGTTTTGTAATATCAATCGCCTTTTCATTTTCGGAACCAGTTAGGACGGGTAGTTCATACTCTTTCCCATCAATTTTTAGAATTGCCTTTTCGGACATACCTTCTCCTGTCTATTCTCTTCTAAGTAGAAGAATATTGTAGGAAAAACACAGGAAAAGCTATTTTTTAAAGCTTATGGTATTTTTTCATAATGTCATACGCATAGTAATTAGAGACCACAATTCGGCAGTAGTCCCGCGATTCTTTCACCGGCAGGTCCTCCAGAAAATGATTAAAATCTCCCCGATACACTGCTTTTTTCCACTTACGTAGATTCCCTGGCCCCCCGTTATATGCTATGGAAGCCCACCTCAACTGGTTCTCATTTGATCTGAGAAGATAGGCCAAAAATTTTGTTCCTAGGCGAATCGAAATATTTGGAGTGTATAGGGAGTATTCTGTAACACCCATTCGATTTGCTAATTCTTTGCCTGTTGCTGGCATAATCTGCATGAGTCCTCGTGCGTTGGATCTGGAGGTTGCCGTTTCCTTGAAGAAGGATTCTTGCCGCATTAAGGCATAAACCATATCTTCAGAAATCTGATTTTCATCGGCATATTTTCTCACTAATTCTCTATGCGGCCTTGGGTAGATTCGACTGGAAACCTGGGTTGGTAAGAGAATGGGGTCATCGGGGATCATTAATCGTTTCAAAAGAGAGCGAGTGTAAAACGCAGTGTAGTAAGTGTTTTGGGACTTGTCACCGATTCCTACGAGAATCTCTTCCTTTTCTTCTTCTGACAATTTTTCTTTAAGACTATAGTGATTTACAAGTGCTAATCCGAGAGTATCTTCACCTAACTTAAAATAATCGGAAGCGAGGGCAAGTGTACGGTTGCTTCCGATACGACTGGAAGCATTCGAAAGTTTAATACCTAGCTCATATGAGCCTTTCGGGAAGGCAAAGCCCAAGTTCTTTCCTAGTAGGTGACTAGATTCTTCTGGAATGCCAGCGGAATAAGAAAGGTATTCGAAAAGCGAATCTTTGTTGTAGGTTGGATTGTCCGGTGCTTGGTCTTCTTTAATTAAAGTTATAAATTCTTCTCTAATGACCCTTGTATAATAAGACCCGGGGCATAACTGATAGTATCTCTTCAGTTCTTTTTTTAGTCTGGCAGATTCCGATTTAGCTTGGAGTGCCCGCAAATACCAATAAACGAGTCTCCCTTTAACAGGAAGATTTGGAATTTCCGAGAGGGCTCTTTCAAATTTCTGAATGGGTGCATAAGTAATCTCTGAATTGTTTCTTATCACGAGAAGGTCGAGGAGACGGTCTTGGTAAAATAAATTGAATGGATATTTCCCTAAATACAATACTAAGTTTTCGAAATAGAGTTCTTTTTCGCCCTGCCTATCATAAGATGCAGCCAAAATTCTATACGTTCCCGCATCTTTTCCTCCGAAACTTTTCACGAGTTCGATGGCATTCTCGAATTTATTTTGTTGGTATAAAATATCAGCAAGTGATATGATCCATGACGGATCTATTTCCACATAGCTTCGATTTGCTCTAAATACGCGGAATAATTCATCAATACGATTGACTTTAGTTAGCTGAAGTGTTAAGTTCTTAAATCCTTGATAAAACTGTAACCTCGTAGAAAATAATTCCGGTCTTGATTTAAAAATTGCCTCTTTGTCGTTTGTATTAATGGCAGGGAAGAATAATGTAAGTTCTGAGATAGGGAGTTGGTGGATATGCCCATTCCCTTTCCATTTTCCCCAATCCGCAGCGATGTATTGAATCGTGTATTCTTGAACCGTATCTCTTTGCAAACAAAGAAGCCATTCGTGTAATGCGCCTGCCTCGTCGCCAAGCATAAGTTTTGCTTTTCCGTATCTATAATGAGAATCAGGTGTTACTATGAAGTATTTGACTGATTCTGGAACGCTCTGTGTTTTTTCTAATATATCTTTCCAACGATTCTCAATTGCAAGTAAACGAATCAACTCATCGAAAGCCTTACGGCAGATGGGGTCTTCTTCAAAATTCAGTCGCGAAAGGTATTGGATTTTTTCTTCGTTATTAAAATGATTTCTCTGACTGATCTCATTGTAGAGTCTCCAGTAGGAAAGTCTAAATAAGGTGGTCTGATAAGGCATGGTTTGAGTCAGAATTTTTTTTGTCTCGGCGGCAGAAGTATCACTCACGAAGACTCCCCTAACAAGGGAAACCAGGTATCGAAAGCGTGTTTCCTTATTTCCGTTAGGTGCCTTTTCGTGAAATTCAATGAGACTGTAGACTTCGCTTTCTCTGGAAGGGGAACTTGTCTTAAATTTCTCCTCGATTTTATCCCATTGGTGGGATTTGATCCAATAATAGAGGTCTTCTTCTGCGTATAAGTTGGTGGTTAGGGCACAAACCAACAGAATTCTACTTGCTAGCCAAAAAAACCTCATGCATACTTCCTATACTTACGAATTTTAGAGGGAAAGGAAACCCTCCTTATGAGCTCAAAAAGCGAACTGAAATTACCCTGGCCGGAAATGACTCTTCATTTTCCGGCACCTGTCCAAACGATTTCCGAATCCAAACTAGGAGATCTCTGGCCAGAATTTGTCCAAGCATTCCAAGGAAAATACAGTCGATTCGCGAGCTACTTAATGTATCTATCGACCGATTTTTCAGGAGGTTTTAAAGTTTGCTCGGTTTTAGGAGCAAATCCTGCTGAAAATACATTCAATGTGCCCTTTACACCCCCAGGACCCCCGATTTCGAAAGAGATTCGAAATCAAATATGGGCGCTCTGCCAAAAGAGAGAATGGGATGAGGTAAACCGAGAAGAATGGGAACTACTTGGCATGAGCTTCCTTTTGACAGGCGAGCTAGATTCTTTTTATGCATGGGTAGAGATGACCAAAAAAGAATTCGGTCTATCCGAGGAATGTAAAAAATTCCTAACTCTGCTCGGCTGGAATTTTGAAACCAATTTAACAGAAACGAACGTCTTGAATTCATTGGTAAGTTATGTGATTGGTGACTTTGCAAAAGCGGACTTCTCATTCCTTGCGCAAGCCGTTTTAAAGGAAGGATATTGGCAGTTCAGTGGAGTGTTGTTTGATGCGATCGCAAAAAACATCTGGAAGGGCAGAGAGATTTTACCTTTCCTTGATTTTTTATCTGGTTTTTATGCAGACTGGCAAAATTGGGAAAAAAGCAAGTTTCTAAAAGTTACTCTTGGCAAAGTGCCTCCTTTCTCGGTCTTGATCCGCGCCAAAAAAATACTGACTCCATCCGAATTTATTGAATATTCGAATCATCTTAAACTACTTTTTCGAGGTGATTTTGAGGAACCAGAAGGCGATTTCGGGTATGATCTCGCAATATCTGTCGATCCGTTTTTGTCGACACTGATACGCTTTGACAAAGAAGGTGAATCTTACAAAGCCGAACTGATGGAAGAATTGGAAAGTAAGCCTTATTCTTATATTGTAAATTTACAGTATGCAATTGTATTATACCGACAAGGTGATGCGAATGGCTTTTTGCAATATTATCAAAATGGAGGCCGGCTTCGGTATTTGGCTGTGCCGCTTTATCTTTATGCACGTGTTATGGAAAATAAAAACGAGGAAGCTCTTGCAAATTCGATATTTCAAACTCTTGACAAATTGCGCAAAACACCGGTTTTTCCAAGCGAGTTAGGTGAAATTTAACTATGGCTCTGACTCCTGAAGACATACAAGAATTGACGAAACTCCAAAAGATGATTCGAAATTTGGAAAAAATCGAAAAAACAGCTAAGGATAATTTACAGAAAGAAAGAGTGGCCTTTGATATTGAGAGATACCGCAGGCGGATGCAAGAAGTCTCACCAGAAGGCATTCCGGAAAACCTAGAACAAACGATGCAAAATGCAAAGTTACGCGCGTCAGATCCGAACAATGCGAAAAATAAAGTAATCTCACAATACCCAGTCATGAAAATCACTCCAAATTCAAATGACACTGAGATAAACCAGATAGGTACATTGATCAATATAATGGATTTAGAATATATTCCGATCGTAGGGGATGCTCATATTAAATTTGATTATTCTCACGCTACGGAACGGGACTCGGTATTGAAATATATGGAAAACCTTCGTCGGAATATGAAAATTCTGATTGAGACCATAGAAGAGTATGCTGCCGCCGACAAACAAGAATTTCGTGAGCAGTTGTCTCGAATGAAAAACAAACAGTCTCGAATTTTTATTGCAGAATCGTTTGAGACCTTAACAAAATTCCAAGACTTTTTGAAATCGGTGAATGCGGAAATCAGAGAGGGAAATAACGTTATCATGAACATGGAAGAACCAATCAAGTTCAACCCTCGCTTTGAAAAGGCTACCATGCTTGAGGGAAAATCCATTATGGAGGCCCTACGGGAGTTCAATACGTTTGTGGACGAGGCCTGTGAACTGATCAAACTGCCATCCTTTCGGAATTAAAAAAACCTTTTCAATGGCAGGGACTCCTCTTAACCTGGGAAAAACTCTCTATAATGGACCGCACCCAGCATGGCTTTAGTAAAAAACCAAACAGAAGTAACCAATTCCACAATCGGAGAAAACTCCTACTTCAATGGTAAATTCTTCATCAATGGCTCACTCAAAATTGATGGCAAATTTGAAGGAAAATCTCTGCAAGCAGAGCACCTTTACATCGGCGTCACTGGCAAAGTAAAAACGAATATCACCGCTTCGAGCGTGATCGTGGAAGGGATTGTTGCTGGAAATGTCACGGCAAGAAACCGAGTTATGCTCCTTCCAACCTCAAAGATTCTTGGAGACATTAAAACTCCCGAGCTCATCATTCAGAATGGTGTGATCCTCGAGGGGAGATGTATGATTTCTAATGATTTGAAGCATAGTGCAAAGGATTTGATCGAACTTGAATACTCAAAGGATTCTCTCAGTGTTGAAAAAATCTTTGGGAAACAGCCTACTACCAAAGAATAATTGAAGACGATACTTCTTTCCGAAGGGGATCCGACGAGCATCAATTATGAGCTGCTCCTTGGATCTCAGTCTTATCTGAAAAAACTTTCCAAACAATTCCGCATTGTTCTCATTCGAGGGAACCACCGTCTAAAAGATCAGGTATTTTCTCGGGTGGAAGAGATTCCCGATACATTCGGTCTTTTTTCTTTGCATTTGCATTCCCTCTCTCCCTCAGAAAACAAACAAATCAAACTAGGCAAACCAAGTGAAGTTTCTGGTCGAACGTCTTATCGGTCCCTACTTGCTGCCATCCACTTGCAAAAGGAAATTCCTTCTTCTCATCTCATTACCCTCCCGCTCAGCAAAGAATGGGTCATCAAATCAGGAGTGAGTGATTTTCGAGGTCATACAGAAACTTTGGCATCGTCCTACAACAGACCCACCTATATGATGATGTCGGGAAAAAATCTAAAGGTCATTCCCCTGACAACACACGTCCCCCTCAAGGAAGTAACCAATGAGTTAAAAAAGGTCCAAATCAAAAGCCTGATTTCAGCGATCAAAAACTCTAAGCTTTTGAAAGAACCTAAAATTGGTCTCCTGGGCTTAAATCCGCATGCGGGTGAAGGCGGTAAGATTGGTAAGGAAGAAATTGAGATTTTGGAACCCTTGATGGATGCCTTTCGAAAGGCCAAACTTGCGATCACAGGACCTCTCTCTGCTGACTCGGCGTTTTTAAAGGACGCCAAATCTTTCGATTTATATTTGTCCTGCTATCACGATCAGGGACTCATCCCATTTAAAATGATTGAAGGAAAGGTCGGGGTAAATGTAACCTTAGGTTTAGATTTCATTCGCGTATCGCCAGATCACGGAACTGCCTTCGATATTGCAGGGAAAGGAAAAGCCGATCCAACTGGTCTTCTCTCTTGTTTGAAACTTTTAGAAAATTAAAATGACACTTATCGAATACTTAGCATTCCCGATTCTATTTATATGGTTCATAGGATTACTATTAACATTCTTTAGGCGAGATCTCGAACCCCATTGGAAATTCTTTTTCTTTTTAGTTTTTTGTTTTTATATGGTACAATTTTTTCCAGAGTTTTGGGCAGGCGTTTCCCGTTGGAAGACCAATCCGAAAGCAGAACTTTTGACTTGGATTTCTGCTCTTGGAAATGCTACGTATGTATTTTTATTCTTACTCTGGCCCCTCGTGTTAATCCGTATTTATTACTCTGCTTCAAATAACTTGAGTAAAACGCTCATTCCTCTTCTTGCATACGGAACTGTGATCTACTGGGTTTTGTTTTTTTTATGGTCTTATTATTCCAAAGAGTGGAATCAATTTTTAGAAGGATTTATCACAAAATAAAGTTAAAGGAAAAAGTATGTCAGTCCCATTTATCGATATAAAACGTTTTGAGTCAGGATTTTTAGACGAGTGGAATGAAAAAGTAAAATCAATGTCTGCTGTAGCACAGTTTATTGGTGGATCAGAAGTCACAGAACTGGAAGCTGAACTGGCAAAATGGACAGGCACAAAATATGCGTTAGCTTGTGCAAATGGGACGGATGCCATTCAAATCGCCTTGCGAGCCGTAGGTGTAGGTCGGGGTGATAAGGTTTTAGTTCCAGATTCGACCTTTTGGGCCACATTTGAATCTGTTGTCAATGTCGGAGCCGATCCTTATACGATCGATACAAATCCAAATGACCTCCAAATGGATTTTTCTGTTTTTAAAGATGCCATAGAGAAGGTAAAACCGAAAGCAGCCATCATAGTCCATCTTTACGGATGGGGGTCAGGGGACATCGAATCCTATCGAAAGCTTTGCAAAGAAAAAAACATTCCTCTCATAGAGGATGGGGCTCAGTGTTTTGGAGTGAAATTTAAAGGAGATCCGATTTACAAGGATGCTCTCATTTCCACTACATCCTTTTACCCTGCCAAAGTGTTAGGTGCTGCTGGTGATGGTGGCGCCGTTTTCACAAATGATGAAGAAATTTCCATCCTTGCCCGAAGGCTTGCCAATCACGGAAGGACATCTCATTATGAGCATGGCATCGTTGGCTGGAATTCTAGGTTAGATTCCTTGCAAGCTGCCTTCCTTCGTATTTCCCTAAAACATCTTTCGGCCCGGATTGATTCTCGAAGGAAATCCCAAGAATTCTTTTATGCAGAACTTCCGAAACTTGGAATCAATGTGATCCATCCTCCGGCAAACTATTATGAGAATGGCTACTGCAATGTGACTCTCGTCGATCCAGCGGAACGTCCAAAAATAGAAGCGGTCTTAAAAGAAAAGGGAATTGGCTTTGGAAATATTTACCCTGGAGCGATGTCAGACCAGCCAGGAGCCAAACCGCACTTGATCGAAAGATTTGGAAAAGATCAAAATGCTAGACGAATCGCAGCCTCCGTATTAAATTTTCCTTTATTCGCATATATGACTGATGGTGAGTTAGCTGAAGTGATTTCCGCTATCAAGTTATATAAGAAATAATAGGACAAAATGGAAAAATTTAGAATTGGCGTATTCTTGTTTCTTCTCCTGGTCGTTGCTGTTTTGACTTTTAGTTTAACGAAAAGTTGGCGGCTGTATGATTCAGGATATGAGGTCACGGTAGAGACTCCAGAAGAACTCAAAGAAAAGGAAAAGGATAACATCCTAGATCCAAATGCTGATTTAGATTTAGAAGACGGAACGGGAAAGGTCCTTTGGAAACAATATTTTATTTATCCTGTTGGTCTTGTGACAGAAGCGGGCGGAGTTGGTCCAGATGGAATCACTTCTCATGCAAGGAATCTTTTTTCAGTTAACTTAAAATCTGGAACTGTGAAAAAACTCTTTTTAAGAGATATTTATATCTGGGATTTTTTCTCGGGCGAATTCACTAAAAAGATTATCTCCAATAACATTGATGAACCGAAAGAAGATACTCTATCCATAGAGAAAAAATTGATCATCATCGCGGCAAATTTAGATTCAAATAAAGATGGTGTTCTAAATCATAAAGATGCCAAACGAATTTTTATCTATGACCCCGATCGAGAGTTATTAGAAGATGTCATGCCTGAAGGATACCAGTTTAAGAAACTGATTTTGAATACCCAGAAAAACAATCTAGCGCTTGTCGTTAAAAAAATTCCGATGAATACTTCCTTAGAGTTAGAGAAGAAAAAAGAAACACCAGCGGCGACTGTTATCAAACAAGAAATTTTTTCTTATGATGTAAATACTAATAAAGGGGTATTAACAGGCGCTTTAGATTGAGTTTGTTTTTGGCACCAGTTAAAAAAAAGCCTGAGTAAAATACTCAGGCTTTTTTGTTTTTAATTACGTCGTACGATTTAGCTTAGGGCGTCCTTAACCAACTCTGCTTGTTCTTTAAGATGCGTGACAACGTGTCCACAGGCAGGGCTTGGAAATTCTGATCTTCCCGCATAGTGAAGGCGTTTGCTCTCAGGGATCAATCCTTCAATCCTGTCTCGAATGAACGACCACGCACCTTGGTTTTTCGGCTCTTCCTGAACCCAAACAAACTTCTTTGCTTTTGTATATGTAGAAAGCATCTGTTTGATTTGTTTCTCTGGAAATGGATACAATTGTTCTACGCGAATGATCGCGATGTTTTCTTTTTTCTCAGTATCCACTGCTTTACGTAGGTCGTAATACACTTTACCGGAACAAAATAAAACCTGATCTACTTTTTCGGGTTTTGCGATTGGATCGATCAGGACCTTTTTAAAAGCCCCTGTCGTGATTTCATCTAAGGTAGAGCCAGCCTCTTTGAGTCTGAGTAGGGACTTTGGAGTCATGATCACGAGAGGCTTTCTGAAACTTTGTAGAATTTGTCTTCGTAACAGATGGAAATACTGTGCTGGTGTTGTCAGGTTGGCAACCTGGATGTTGTCTAGTGCACATAACTGCAAAAATCGCTCTAGTCTTGCCGAAGAATGTTCTGGACCTTGGCCTTCGTAACCGTGTGGAAGAAGACAGACAAGTCCACTCATCCTTTGCCATTTGATTTCAGAAGAAGAAAGAAATTGGTCAAAGATCACCTGTGCATTATTCGCAAAGTCTCCAAACTGTGCTTCCCACATCACTAGGGAATTTGGATCAGCAAGGGAGTATCCATATTCAAAACCGAGACAGGAGTATTCAGAAAGTGAGGAGTTGACAATGTCAATTCTTGCCTGCTTTTCGCTGATATGATTGAGTAAGGTGAGTTTTTTCCCATTTTTGATGTCGGCGAGTGTCGCATGCCTGTGTGAGAACGTGCCTCTTTGCGCATCTTGGCCTGCAAGGCGGATGGGGAATCCATTCTCGAGGATAGAACCAAAGGAGAGAGCTTCCGCAAAACCCCAATCAATTGGTAGTTCTCCTGCACCCATTTTTTGCCTGTCCTCTAAAACCTTAACATGTTTCGGGTTAGGAGAAAAGCCATTGGGAATAGTGGTAATCGCTTTTACAATCCCACCTAATTGTTGTTGAAGTAGCTCTGTATGTACATCTGAATCTAGAGGCTCTTTCGAATATCTAGACCAAACTCCGCCAAGAGTATCCACAGTTATACGTGTATCTTTTTCTTTGGCCTGCTGGAAGGAAAGTTCTAAGCCTTCATTGATGCTATCTTTGATGTGCTTGATTTCCTCGGCAGTGATATCACCACGTTTGAGTAATGCTTCCTCATATAGAGAGATGGTTTTTGGATGTTTTTTGATGATGTCATACATTTGTGGTTGAGTGAACGTAGGCTCATCCATCTCGTTGTGTCCAAGTCTTCTATAGCAAATCAAATCGATAATCACATCTTTTTTGAACTTTTGTCTATACTCTAGTGCTAGTTTGGTGACTCGGTAGGTTGCTTCTGGATCATCTCCATTCACATGAAAGATGGGAATCTGGTAACCCTTGGCAAGGTCTGTTGCATAGAGCGTGGAACGAGATTCATTTGGGAGAGTTGTAAATCCAATCTGATTGTTGATCACAATATGAAAGGTTCCGCCCACAGTGTAACCATCTAGGTTCATCATGTTTAAAGTTTCTGCGACAACTCCCTGACCTGCGAAAGCAGCATCCCCGTGGATGGCAACTGGCATATATTTCGAACGGTCCGTATCTTTTAACATCTCCTGGCGTGCACGGACTGAGCCGGCAATCACAGGATCTACGGCTTCTAGGTGAGATGGGTTAAAGGCAAGGGAAAGTTTAACCTCTTTACCAGAATGCGTCATGACATGATTGGAATAACCTAAATGGTATTTTACGTCCGCATAACCCAATTGGCCAGGGTTCAATTTTTCTTCGAACTCGGCGAAAATAAGTCCCGCAGGTTTGCGGATGATATTCACAAGTACGTTGAGTCGCCCTCGATGTGCCATGCCAATCACGAGCGCATCCATCTTATGGAGACCCGCTTCTTCGACGAGGGTATCAAGCATAGGAATCATGGTTTCTCCGCCTTCCAGGGAAAAACGCTTTTTCCCTACGAATTTTTTTGCGAGGAAGTTTTCAAAGGTATCTGCCTGGTATAATTTTTCAAAGAGTCGCAGAGCGGTGAATTTCGCAATGGGCTCATTATTGGCGAGAGGTTCCATTCTATTTTGGAGCCATTCTCTTTCTTCGTCATTTACTAAATAATAATGTTCTGATCCAATCGAACCGCAATACGTTTTTTCAAACCAGTCGATGACCTTGGATAGTTTTGCCTTTCCGAGATTGGCAACTCCAGAATCGACTTCTGTTTCAAGGTCAGAAGACTTGAGAGCCTGTAACTTCAAATCGATAAATTCTCTATTTGGTTTATTGATCCCGAGAGGGTCGAGATTAGAAGCAAGGTGGCCTTGCCTCCTGTAAGCATTAAGTAAATTGATGATTCCAAAATCACTGAGTGAGGAATCCTTTCTGTGTTCAGAAGATGAATAATTTACGTAACCATTTCCATTGAATCCGTTGCCGTTACCATTCGTTCCAACGGAGCTTCTTTCTAAGTCTTGAAAAAAAACTACCCAATCGCTAGAAAGTGAGGAAGGATCTTTTTTGAATTGATCATATAACTCTTCTAATACGACAGCGTTGTCTCCGTATAAACTCATCATCTGTTCTGCAGTCATTTTTTTCTCCGTATGTAATGCATGGAAATCATCAATTTAAATTTAGCTTATTAAGAATGTATCGACCATTTTGCGTCGGCGTCCATGGCGGCTTCTCGAATGACTTCGGAAAGCGTAGGGTGCGCATGTGTGGAACGCGCAATGTCTTCGGCGCTCGCTCCAAATTCAAAAGCAACCGCGATCTCTGCGATCATATCCGAGGCACGTGGGCCCACGATATGAACACCAAGCAGTTTGTCCGTTTTCTTGTCAGAGAGCACTTTCACTTGCCCATCGGGTTCATTCATCGCTTTAGAACGAGCATTTGCTTTGAACATTGACTTGCCCACCTTGTATTCTATGCCTTGGGCTTTGAGCTCTTCTTCCCCACTTCCTACCCAGGCCACTTCCGGCCAAGTATAGACAACCCAAGGAATGGCACGGTAATTGACATGCCCAGCTTTGCCAGCTAACATCTCAGCTAGGGCAATGCCTTCGTCTTCTGCCTTATGAGCAAGCATAGGGCCGTCAATGACGTCGCCTATGGCATAAATATTAGGGATATTTGTTTGGAAGTGGTTTTGTTTGACTTTGATCCGACCACGTTCTGTAAATTCGATTCCTATCTCTTTAGCACCAAGTCCGTCCGTGTTTGGCCTACGTCCAATGGAAACAAGCACTTTGTCGCCATCCAAGATCGATTTGGTACCATCCTTGGCTTCGATTTCGACTTCTACTTTTTTGCCCTTTACCTTCGCTCCGTGCACTTTCGTTTCAAATAAGAAAGTTAACCCTTGTTTCTCGAGGAGGCGTTGCGTATAGCTAGCAGTCGCGGCATCGGCAGTTCCAAAGAGTCGGGGAAGTAGTTCCACGATGGTTACTTTGGCTCCAAGCCTTGCCCAAACAGAGCCAAGTTCGAGTCCGATCACTCCTGCACCTACGATGATCAAATGGTTCGGTACTTCGTCCAAAGCAATCGCATGGTCAGAGGTGATCAAAGTTTTTCCGTCGATAGGAAGAGGAGGGATCTCTATCGGTGTCGATCCTGTGGCAATGATGATGTTAGTTCCTTCAATGGTTTCTGTTTTTCCGTCATCGCTTGAGATAGAGATTTCAGTTTTGGAGATAAATTTACCAAGCCCCATATAACGCGTGATCTTGTTTTTTTTCATCAGGTATTCGACACCGGATGTCACTTCACTCACGACTTTGTCTTTTCGTTCCATCATTTTTTTGATGTCGATTTTGACTGTGCCTACCGTGATCCCATGATCACCTAGTTTGTGTTTTGCCTTGTCGAATTCTTCTGAGGAATCCAAAAGAGCCTTCGAGGGAATGCAGCCTACATTGAGACAGGTTCCGCCAAGTGTTTTTCTTTTTTCTATGATGGCTACTTTTTTGCCGAGTTGAGCGGCGCGGATGGCAGCTACATAGCCACCTGGTCCTGCACCAATGACGATCACATCAAAATTTTCCATGAATTAAACCTTATACCTCAAAGAGAAGCCGAGTCGGATCTTCTACCGCATCTTTGATTTTGACTAGGAACTGAACTGCTTCTTTTCCATCTACGATTCTATGGTCATAGGACAAAGCAAGATACATCATCGGTCGGATGACAATCTGGTCATTTACTACGACTGCGCGTTTAACGATATTGTGCATGCCAAGAATGGCCGATTGGGGAGGATTGAGTATGGGAGTCGACATCATCGATCCGTAGACACCACCGTTCGTTACGGAGAAGGTTCCACCTTCCATATCCTCTAACGCGAGTTTGCCGTCTTTTACCTTACCTGCAAGGCGGGCAATTTCAGACTCGATCTGGGCAAAACTGAGTAAGTCTGCATCCCGAACAATTGGTACAACAAGACCTTTGGGACCACCGACAGCGACTCCTATGTCATAGAAGTTTTTGTAAACGACGTCAGTACCACGGATCTCTGCGTTAATCGCAGGAAACGCTTTTAAGGCCGCAACAGCTGCCTTTGTGAAAAGGGACATGAAACCAAGACCGACACCGTGTGTGTCCTTAAATTTGTCTTTGTACTTTGTACGAAGTTCCATGATGGCACTCATGTCCACTTCATTGAATGTTGTGAGAATGGCGGCTGTATGTTGAGCCTGTACGAGTCGATTGGCAATGGTTTGTCTGAGCTTTGTCATCGGAACGACTGTTTCACGTGGACCCGCAGATCTTGCTCCGGCTGGCACTTGTTTTGCGATCACGGGAGCGGGTGCAGAAGCTGTCGCAGGGGAGGATTTTGATGATTCCATATAAAGAACCACATCCTCTTTTGTGATTTGTCCGTTGCGTCCAGTGCCTTTAATTTTTGACGCATCCAATTTATTTTCTTCAATCATCTTGCGAGCTGCAGGAGGGAGCTCTTCATTTGTAGTGCCTCCACTAACAGAAGCAGGTGCCGCTTGCGGGGTAGGTGTCTGTGCTGGAGCGCTGGCATTGCCTTTGGCGCCTTCTTCGATGGTTGCAATGATATCTCTAACTTTGACAACATCGCCCACTTTTTTAGCGATGCTTTTTAGCACGCCTGTTGCGGGTGCTGGAATCTCTAACGAGACTTTGTCGGTTTCAAGTATGGCGAGGACTTCGTCAGCTGTGACAGAATCGCCTTCTTTTTTTGTCCAAGCACTGATAGTTGCTTCGGTTACGGATTCCCCCATCTCGGGGACTTTAATTTCTATTGCCATGTAGTTTTCCTAAGATCAGGTTTAATCGAAAATGGGGGTTGTTTGAATGGGATTCCATGGAATCTAAGACTACGATACCGTAAACAAAGGTAAAAACGCAAGTCAAAATCCGAAAAGAGTTGAGTTTGGTTCCTAGTCGTTAGCATTGCACCATGATTTATACGTTTCAAGGCAAAACGCCAGTGATCGCACCCTCTGCCTGGGTTGCACCTTCCGCCGACATTTTAGGGGATGTAACGATTGGGGAAGATTCCTCCATCTGGTTCCAATGTGTGCTCAGGGGAGATGTCAATTTTATCAAAATCGGCAAACACGTGAACATCCAAGACATGACACTCGTTCATGTTTCTAGAAATCTGTATCCCGTCATCATCGGAGACTACGTCTCAATTGGCCACCATGCGACCATCCATGCTTGCACGCTCAAAGACCATTCTTTTGTCGGTATGGGGGCAACCGTAATGGATGATGTGGAGCTAGGGGAATGGTCGTTTGTGGGAGCTGGGTCTCTTGTGCCGCCTGGTAAAAAAATTCCGCCAGGGGTTCTCCTTATGGGAAGCCCTGCCAAAATCATCCGCGACATCACAGAAAAAGACAGGGAAATCATCACGAGAACTGCGGAGAATTATGTGAAGTACAAAGAGAATTACCGGGCAGAAGGGATTGTTAGTAAGATAAGGTAAGTGTATGATATAAGGAGCTCCAATCAAATTCTATCTGTCGTCGAGCTGAAGTTAGCTTCTCTTGTTGGGCTTTTGTATTCTGAGCCATATCGGTTATTTTCGATTTGTATAATCCAAATAGATCGATTCCCAGTTAAAGTTCAGTTTTGACCTCACACTCGTATCTCTCCTTAGATTTTTCCATCCAACATTCTCCTTCCTCGATTTTTGTTTCTGATTCCAGGGTATTCGATAAAATCGAAAGACTTAGGTTAATTTCTGTGATAACCTTCCAAGGATGAATACATCGCAACTGGAAGGCTACCTTGGAAAGTTCTTACACAAACGCGTATTCATCGAACATAGTAATTTATTCCAAGCGAGATTCGTAGCTACGATTCTGATTGTCGCAAGTGTCACTGCTTTCTCGACAGGGCTACCACTTATCTTTTTTTTAGGTGACCCTTCCGGTTACGTTACTTTTGGTTTTGGTATTTTTATTTCTCTTTTATTACTCGCCTTTCGGCTCGGGTTAAATACATCGCTTAGTTTTATTCTCCTCGAACTCTCCACTGGATTCCATTTTCTTTTGTGTCGCGCCATGCAAGATCGAATCGATTGGCCACTTGCCGTATGGCTTACCATATTTCCTATCTTGCGACTGTTATATGGTGGATTTCGACATGGGCTTGGTGGAATCGGATACTCGTGCTTCCTTGCCTTCTGCATGTTTATGCTAGAGAGTTATTCCCCGTTCGAACGGGTGGCAGTATCAGAGATCATCTCTTTCGAAAGGGGTGTCTCATTTATGATCGCCATCTTTATCATCACTGCCGTATTTAATGAGCTGAGAATGCAAGCAATGGGACAAGCAGAACGCGCAGCCAGTGCGAGAACTCTTTTTTTAGCCAACATGTCTCACGAACTTAGAACGCCGATGAATGGGGTTTTGGGTATTACGGAAATTATACTTTCAAATCCGATTCCCGACGATATCAGAAGCCAGCTGGAACTCGTTCAGCGTAGCGGCAAACAATTATTAGTCTTAGTAAATGATATTTTGGATTTGACTCGATTAGAAAGCATGAAAATGACCTTAGAGTATATGCCTGCCGATCTCAGATCTCTCGCAAATGATGTGATTCAACTTCTAAAACCTACTGCGGATCAAAAACAAATCGCGCTTACCTCTGAAGTCGATTCCTCAGTACCTGAGAGCTGTCTTACAGATCCCATACGTTTAAAGCAGATTTTGATCAACTTAGTCGGCAATGCCGTTAAATTTACCTCGGTGGGCAGTGTGAGTTTACTCCTTTCCCAGAAAGCCGATCAAATTAAGTTTCAAATCAAAGATACGGGAATCGGAATTTCGCAACAAGTGAAAGAACGGATTTTTTCACCATTTGAACAGGCTGATTTATCCTTCACTAGACGCTTCGGAGGCAGTGGGTTAGGACTCGCCATATCACAGAGATTAGTTGGTATTTTGGGAGGGGAATTGTCAGTAAGCTCGAACGAAGGTATAGGGAGTATTTTTTCATTTGAAATCCGTTGCCAAAAAGGAAATGGCTTACAATCGAATCAAAACAAAAACAAATCGGTTAAGAAAGTATTTTCTCATAGAGTGCTTGTCGTAGAAGATAATGAGGTAAATCGTTATGTTGCCTCGGGAATGTTAAAAAAATGTGGATGTCTTGTCACCCACAGCACAAATGGATTAGAGGCGATCGAAGCGATCCATGGCGAAAACTTCGATTTAGTTCTTATGGATTGTCACATGCCCATTATGGATGGTTTTGAAGCGACCCGGCAGATTAGAAAATTACAAACTCACCATGCTAAAATACCAATTGTAGCACTCACTGCTTCTGCCTTAGCGGAGGATAAGGAATCTTGTTTTCAATGTGGAATGGATGACATCCTAACCAAACCTTTGTCATTTGAGGATTTAAGGCGGGTCCTCCAAAAGGTAGAAAACAAATCATTTAATTCATAATATATTCCAATTCGAAACTTTTGCAATGGCCTCCAGGGCGGCGGTGCCGGCAAGGGAGTTGCCATTTTGGTTGAGGCCTGGGGACCATACCGTGATCACTCCCACTTCTGGCACAACGACTACGATCCCTCCACCAACACCACTTTTTCCCGGCAGACCCACTCGGTAGGCAAAATCTCCTGAGGCATCGTAATGACCACATAACATCATGATTGAATTGATACGTCTTGCCATTTCAGGGGAGATAATCCTTTTTTTTGCAATCGGATCAAAACCTTCACCTGCTAAATACAAAAAAGCTCTACATAATTGTTCACAATTCATTGAGACTGCACATAACGAACAGTAGGTCTCTAAAACTGCCGCTACTTCGTGTTCAATGTTTTGACAGCTTTTCATAAAATTTGCCAGACTTGCATTTCTGTGAGCTGTCGAAATTTCTGATTCTGCAACTTCGGTATCAATCCCAATCGAAGGATCACGGGAAACATCCTGAATAAAAGAAAGGACCTCACTCAGGCAAATCTCAGGACTTTTGTTTTTAAGTAAGATATCGCTGAGTACCAGCGCGCCTGCATTGATAAACGGGTTTCGTGGTATGCCACGTTCCATTTCTAATTGAACGATGGAATTAAAAGCATTTCCAGAAGGCTCATGGTGCACTCGCTTCCATAATTCATCGCCAATCATTCGTAAAACCAGTGTTAGTGAGAATACTTTCGAGATGCTCTGGATGGAAAATAAAACTTTGGAATCTCCATAATTTGAGACTTCACCATCTAACGATAAGATAGAGGCACCAAAGTGCTTGGGGTTGATTCGCGCTAATGCAGGTATGTAATTTGCAATTTGTCCAGTTCCAATTTTATCTTGTATGGATTTGCAGGCAGTTTCTAAAATTTGTTGCATGAGTTAATCTTTTTTAAGTGCTTGCGTTTGGATTTCGTGACTTGTTTGGCCTGGATCAGTTATGTAGAGCTCCATAGTGAAGTCTGCTTCTTCGCTTGGGCCCAGTGTTTTTCCATGCAAAAAATGACTCGAGTAGTGGAGGATACGACTCTTTTTGTCGCGGAGGATCAAAGATATTTCAACATATTGTACATCATAGTCCTCAAGATTTTTTAATCTTCCTGTTAATACTAATCCTGATGATTGATTGACAATGTCAGATCTTAAGATTTCGATGCGAGGGTTTTTCCTTTCATAGTAAAGTTTGGTCGCAGTGATCTTTGTTTCCATTTTATCGAATTTGGGTGCCTCTTTTAAAAGGATCTGAATCATCGATTTTTCGTTTGGTTCAATTATATTTTTTGCCGCATAACCAAATGTCGATGTTAATAGTTTTCCTTTTTTATCGTAAAATTGGATATCTACTCTCGGCTTTTCTGCAGGTACTGAGCCAATATTTTGAATGTAGCCAACAAAATAAACATTTCCAATGACATCGGGGAGTGGGGTCAAGGACTCCAACTGAAAATCACTTTCAGGGAGGTCTTTTGAGACCTCCTCTTCCGGTAGGATTTCCTTTTCAGGTTCTATTGTCAGTTTCGTGGTATCCGCTTGTTTCATAGAATTTGAAAAAAAATCGAAAGCATATTGTGAGATGAAAAAATAAGCTAAAATAATTGAAAAAAAGACAGCATACTTGAGGCGATTTTTCTTTGATGAGGGGGCATTCCCGTTTGTTCGGAGAGGGTCCGAGTGAATTTGTGAGGGAGCTACGGAATTTGCAAAATCGATTTTCGAGAAGCAGGCATTGCATCTTGATATCGTCTCGGATTCTTTATAAAAAGTTTCATTTCCACATTGTGCACATTTAAACATTATTTCTCTCAATTCAATATTTTCTAAAGAATATCGTATTCGATTAAGACTGAAAGCAAGAAAAAAAATTCCAACTTGTCAGAATATATCTTCTTAGAAAAATTAAATCTCTGATATCGCAAAAGATAAGGACAAAATGAAAAAAATTTTAATCTTACAGGGCAATCCCAAAAAAGATTCGTTATGCGGTCTTTTGGCAAAAACTTATTATGAAGAAGCAAAAAAGCAATACGATGTGAAACTGATTGAAATCAAAGATCTTAAATTTGAGTTAAATCTTTATGTTGGTTATAAGGAAGATCAAGGATTAGAGCCTGATCTAAAAAATGCACAAAATGCGATATTAGAAGCAGAGCATATCGTATTCATATTCCCAAATTGGTGGTCCACTATGCCTGCGCTATTGAAAGGTTTTCTCGACCGAGTTTTTTTGCCGAGTTTCGCGTTTAAATACCGTTCCAATTCTCCGCTCCCTGAAAAGTTATTGAAAGGAAGGTCAGCAAGGATCATCATCACAATGGATGCGCCCCAATGGTATTACAAATGGTTCAATAAGGCACCTGGATTGAACGCCCTAAAAATTGGAACTTTAGAGTTTTCGGGGATAGCGCCTGTTAAATCAACATGCCTAGGACCAGTGCGTAAGGCACCACAGAAGAGAATCGATAACTTTATTCAGATCGTGAAAGCACTCGGAGCCAAGGGTCTTTGATACTCTCATTGACCCGGTAATCTAATTTGTAAAAGGTTCAATCAAAGAACTAACCCGATCAGCCAACTCTTTTGAACTTAAATCCTTAATGGCATCAAAAGGGATCGCTGGAAGAATCGTCAATCGAACCTTGGCTGGCCTCATGATGTTCCCATTATTTTCCATGATATCTGCCGTTCCATGAATGGCGATCGGAATGATAGGCACGTTTGCATCCATCGCCAAACGAAGGCTACCTGCTTTGAATGGTTTCATTTTCCCGCCCTTGCTGCGAGTACCTTCTGGGAAAATCAAAAGTGAGTGACCATTTTTTAAAACATCTACACCGGTTCCGATTGCCTTAGAGGCATCGTTTCGATTTTTTCTATCAATGAAAACGCAGTTCATAATTTTCATCCAAGCACCAACGACTGGAATTTTCAGAACTTCGATTTTTGAGATGAAACCGAAAGGTTTGGGTAGGTGCGCGATGAGTACGGGTATATCAAAGGAGCCAACATGATTCGCAACAAAAAGGACTGGACCCTTCGGTAGATTTTCGGCACCGCTGACTTCTACTTTGGCTCCCACAATCCAGAGAAGGGCTTGTGACCAACTTCTAGGTACTTTATTTTTTTCCCAGTCTGTCTCTTCGATGGTTGGCATAGAAATTCGATTTGCCTGCCATCTCGCAATGAAACTAAAAAATCCTCGAAGAAAGAAGAAAACATAAAATCCGATTGTTCGTATCATAAGGTTCGCTTTAGGATGTATCGTACATCTAAAAATGAAAGCGAATTTTCTTTTTACTCTGCTATTCCTATTTCTCGGCTGCCAGAAAGAAGGGCTTGTCATACCTCCTCAGGTTGTTGCGGGAACGATCGACCTTCGTGACTGGAATTTTGAAAAGGTGGAAGTGCTCGAATTGAAAGGAGAATGGGAATTCTATTGGCAGAAATTTTTTTCTACAAAAACAGAGGAGCAACTTGTTCCGGCTTTTGTAAAAGTTCCTGGAGAGTGGCAGAACTACGGATTTGATGCACTTGGATATGCGACGTATCGAGTTAAGATAGTTTTACCAAAAGATATCAAACCTTTATCTATAGACATGCGGAGCATTGCCTGTTCCTACCAACTTTATCTAAACGGCGAATTATTAGGGAATCAAGGTAAAGTTGGTAAAACCAAAAAGGAGGCCGAACCTTTTTTAAATCACCAGATCCTTCATATCCCAGTAACTTTTTACGATCCTTCGAAACCGGAGATCGAGCTTGTCTTAAACGTGAGTAACTTTCATTATTTCCGAGCTGGTATCTGGGATACAGTTAGCCTTGGTTTGACAAAACACATTCTCAAAGAAGAGAAAAAGAAATTTGTAATCGATGTTATCGTTTTAAGCTGTCTTTTTCTCATGGGTTTATACCATCTGGGATTGTTTTTTACAAGAAAGGCAGACAAATCACCTTTATATTTTTCTGTCTTTGTGATTTTGATTGCCATTCGTACGGCGAGTATAAACGAGCGAATGATTATGGATTTGTTTCCAGGTTTATCATTTGAATTTGTAAGTAAACTTGAGTATTTAACGGTTTATATAAGTGGTTTTGTATTTCTAGCTTTCGTCGAATCTTTATTCCCAGAGGAGGCTGTTAAAAAATGGTCAAGATGGTTAAATCTATTTTTTATACCACCATCCTTACTCGTCGTTTTCTATCCGATGTATGTTTTTGGGCAGGCAATCTCCTTTGTAGAGATTGGAATCTTTATTGAGATCCTATATGTTGGATGGATGCTATTTCTTGCTGTTAGCCGGAAAAGAGTAGGAGCCAAGTTATTTGTTTCGGGCTTTGTGATTCTCTCAGCCACAGCAATTCATGATATTTTGAAAGGCAAACAAATTGTATATTCACCTTATCTTATGGGATACGGACTACTCACCTTTATTGTATTTCAGGCTGCAATTTTATCTCGCAAATTTGCAATTGCCTATCTCAATTCTGAAGAGTTGGCTAACGAACTAAAATTATTTTCTAGAAATTTAGAAGCTAAAGTAAAATCAAGAACGGCTGAATTACAAACAACACTTGAGCAAATCAAAGAGTTAAAATACCAACAAGACGGTGACTATTTTTTAACTTCTCAATTATTAAAACCACTTAACAGCAATAAATCGATTAGCGAGACTTGCAAAATCGAATCTCTTTCGAGTCAGAAGAAAAAATTTCAATTTCGGGAATGGCAGGAAGAGATTGGTGGCGATCTTTGCATGGCAAACGATATCGTCCTGAAAGGCAAAAAATATGTTGTCTTTGTAAATGCTGATGCCATGGGGAAATCACTGCAAGGAGCAAGTGGTGCGCTCGTATTTGGGAGTGTATTCGAATCCATCATCAATCGTAATCGAATCGCTCCAAATTCTAGGAATGTATTTCCGGAGAGATGGATCAAAGATGCCTTTATCGAATTGCACCATGTTTTTGAAACTTTTGACGGATCAATGCTGGTATCTCTCGTTATGGGCCTGATTGAAGAACAAACGGGTATCCTGTTTATGATCAATGCAGACCATCCGCCAGCAATTTTATATCGAGACGGAATTGCTTCTTTTTTAGGCCATGAAAAATAATTCCGTAAATTGGGAACACTCGGTGCGAATGGTTTACTGCATGTATTTACTACGCAGCTTCACCCAGGTGATACCGTAATTCTCGGATCCGACGGCCGGGATGATCTACTCATTACAGAGGAAAACGGAAGCATTGAAATCAATGAAAATGATTCTTTAATTCTAACACATACAGAAAAAGCGAAGGCTGATTTGAAAGGTATGCTTCAGGAGATGATGGATTTTGGAAGTCAGTATGATGATTTAACGCTTCTTAAAATTACCTATGATGCAAAGTATGAAAAGAAGGATGTAAAAGAATCGATTCAGTTATATGAAAATCATTTCAAATCAAAAAAATATGAGAAGGCCTTAGAAGTTGTTGATACGATCTGGGACGAGATGCAAGCAGACACAGAATTCTTATATCAGGTTTCATATGCGCATCGGAAGGCCAAGAATTATGCAACTTCTTGTGATATTGGAGAAAGGGTAAGACTTAGGGATCCTTATCATTTAAGAAATTTGATCAATCTAACAGCCGTTCATGAAATAACGGGAAATAAAATCCGTGCCAATGAACTTTTAAAATTTATTTTAAAATTGGATCCAGAAAATAAACGGGCTCTTCGAAAAAAGAAAAATTTGTTTTATTGAATGGTAAATCTAATACCCTATCTGTCAGAAAATGGCGAAGATAGGGTATTCCCTATTAACGAAGTATCAATGTTTCAGAACTTGTTTTTGGAGAATAAAAAGTTAAATCAATGGGAGGTTTATCCAATTGGCAAATCTTTACGTTGGCGGCTGTGGAACAAGAAGCCGTACCTGAAATCTTACATCCTTTTGCCTCACAGGATTTACGATCCCCACGACATTGTTGGCAACCATTTTTGCTACCACTACCACAGAGTAAACAATCCTCTGCAAATAATGTTGGTGTGGCGACCATGGAAATAATCGCGATCATCAAACTGTAAACTACTTTCATAGATTCTCCTTTTGTCAGCTTTTGACTGACAATATTCGCAATACTATTGCCTTATTTTTACAGATGGCTACTCAAATAATCTTGTAACAGAAAAAAATGAAATTGGTTTACCCCCTTTTTCTCGTCATATCTATTGGATGAGGAAGCAGATTTAGAATTGGAATATGTCTATTTTTAAAAATCCAACGCGAAAATATCTTTCGGTGAATGTACTTCGTGTCTTCATCGGGGTAATCTGTTTTTTCCTCTCGATTTACCTTGCAAACACAGGGATACTCTTGTTTGCATCCCTTTATTTGTTGTTATCGCTTGTATGGTTTTCTCTTTCGATGACATCCCTCATTGAGGAAGAAGGTAATTTTGCTTACTTGGCAACCGCACTTGACCTAAGTCTTGGGACTTTTTTTGTATACCTGACCGGAACTTTTTCATCACCCTTTACATTCGGCTTGTTGTTTGTAACAGCTATTAGTTCTTTGAATATAAAATTAAACCAAGGTTTGTTCTCCCTTTTTTACGGAAACATCATTTACACTGCGTTAGCTATTTTTGTCTATAGGGAATGGATTCCACCTTACGATGCGTTTGGTCCTTCAGTGCATATTAGCAACATCGGGTTGATCGTAACCATTTCTTTGTTTGTTGCCTCAAATATAAGCTTGTATTTATTTGTTCGCAATCTATCTAAATCAAATCTTCTTCTCCTTTCGCAAAAAGAGATGGAGAAGCAGAAGGCGGAAAAAGCGTATCTCGAAGCAGAGGCATCAAACCAAGCGAAGAGGTATTTTCTCGCGAATATGAGTCATGAAATTCGCACGCCCATGAATGGTATTATTGGTTTGGCGAGTTTACTGCAGAGAACCGAATTGAATGAAGAGCAGAATGATTTCCTAGAATCGATTGTCGTGAGCGCTAATAATTTAGTCTCCATCATAAATGATATTTTAGACTTTTCCAAAATCGAAGCAGGTAAATTGGAGTTAGTTCCTGAAAATATTAATTTAGAAAGCTTCTTAATGGAGATCAATAACCTACTCATTTACCGCATCCGTGAAAAAAAGATCACATGGAAAATCAATTTTGATCCATCACTTCCAAAATGGATTTTTGCGGATCCAATTCGTTTGAAACAAATCCTAATCAACCTAATCGGAAATGCGATTAAGTTTACGCCTGCAGCAGGCAGAATTGAAATGAATGTCCATCTTGAAATGAAGAGAGAGAACATTTGCAAGATCCGATTTGAAATTTCTGATACTGGGATCGGTATTGAGCCTGAAAAGTTAAAAATTCTATTCTTACCTTTTGAGCAGGCAGACCATACTACCACTAGAAAATATGGAGGGTCAGGACTTGGTCTTGCCATATCGATGAGCCTGGTGAAAATGTTGGGTGGAGAAATTACCGTTCAAAGCGAACTAAATAAAGGATCCATATTTGGATTTAGCGTTGATATCAAGGTGATCGACCAAGATGAGATAGATGCGATCACTAATGTTCAAGTTTCACAACCGAAAAGAAAAATACATTTACGTAGAGATCTTAGATTTCTGAGTGTTGATGATAATGAAATCAATCAGAAAGTAATGCTTAAAATATCTAGAATCCTGAACATGAATCTAGACTATGCAAAGGATGGTCGCGAGGCTGTGCTTGCTCACTATCAATCCCCCTATGATATCATCTTTATGGATATGCAAATGCCAGTCATGGACGGTCTGGAAGCCACTCGCAGAATCAGATCTATGGAAAAACGCTCCTTACATTCTGCACTCATCATTGCTATGACAGCCAATGCCTTCGAGGAAGATAGAGAGAAATGTTTTCAGGCAGGTATGAATGATTTTTTGGCAAAGCCAGTCCAACCAGATGCCATCATCGAGTTGATAGCACGATATGCAGAGATAACCGAAGAGTCTACGACACTCTGATCCCATACTTTAAAATCAAGATACACTCCTTCTAATTTTATTACTGTTTCAAGGGAAAATACAGACAGAGAAAGCGGAGTATCTACTTTTGAAAGGGAAACGGCATTTTATGGTCCGGAGCTTCTCAAAATCTTCGTAGGACAGGCTTTCCGTAGGGATATTTTTCAGCCAAGTGAGCGATAAATCCTCGGTAAGAAAACCAGCCAGATTTTCCTCTGTTATCCGGTGCCTTTTCAATATGCATCTCTTGGGCAGGCATAAAGCTAAAACCAATTAAAAACAAATCCTCTCTTCCTTCAGACTTAACATGATCCAATATGATAGAAACATGTCCGATCCCACCATTCTCATTTTGGACAAACAAATCACCTGGCCTTAGTTCGGTGACTTTTACCTCTCTTCCTCCCATTTTAATCGAATGCGAATTTGAGTTTGCAAATGCATTTCTCAAAAATTGAGGAAAAGTTTTCCCGCTCGATTTGTAAAATGCCTTTTTGCCGGAGTATTGAAATAGGTAAAGCTCTGAAAGCAGGTTGTTTTCTTTATGGAAATCAGCCCAAAGTCTCATCGTAAAATCGGCACATTGTTCAAGATCGTCGGTATAAAGCAAAGGTTTGTCGATGACTCCGAGACTTTCATACCAGTGGGAAAGGTCTTCTCGTTTATAGGAATAAACTTTGTTTTCTGATTTTAGTGAAAGTTTTTGAACGTAACCGGAAAAGCTGGTATCGGCATAGGGGACACGAACATAATCTAAAGGCAAAGGTAGGGAACTGATCTTACTTGGAGACGAATAAAGAATTGGACTTATTAAAAATAGAATCAATAAAAATATAAACCATTTCATTTCGATCTCATCCTAGATACCTTCTTTAGGGAATCAAGTTCTCTTCTTGACAGTTTCGAAAATTTAGGATAAATATTCTGAGATAAAGATGCAAACCCGGCAAACTAAAACTTATGAATGAAGAGACTCAAGTTTTTTTCCGGAAGATTATCATGAGCAATGAAGAGATTCTCAAATTGCGGATACTTCTTTATGGTCTCAAACTCAGGGCATTAAATGCACAAATTTTATCTGCAAATTCTGGATCTTTTGCGGTCAGCTATGGAGTTGTCGCGACAGAAATCATTCATTTCAATCAGAAACTGCAAGAAACAAATGATAAATTATCAGAGAAAATTGCTATTGTACTCAAGGCCACAAGTAGGATACAAAGAATTTCTCATATCAATGGATTGATCTCACTATCCTTGGAGAAATCGAAAGCGCGGAACAACGATATCCAACATTACCAACCGATTCGAAGAAGATCGGAACAGCGAATCACTGATTTGCATGAGTTAGAATCAGAAATTAAAAAAATATTTTCTGAGATACGCATCTTAATTCGAAATTCCATCAAGTTGTGTTTGGAAGGTCGGAGCGTATCCCTACAAACAAGGATAGAATCGGCTACGATTACAGAAAATCAAAAGCTTTTTTTAGCAGTTGCCGAAAGCTTTGATTCTGCTTTGAACATTATAGAGTCGTCTTATCGTTATCTGGTGAAAGTATGGTAGCAAATGAAAAAAATTGAAACAATTTATACGGATCATGATCACAAATGGTCTGTTATCGCACGAGATCCGGCAAAACCAAATTACCTCATTGATACAAATGAATATCTCATTGAATCAATGGGATTAGGTCTCTTGACCGATCCTGGTGGTAGCGAAATATTTCCCGAAGTATTCTCGGCATTAGGTGAGGTTTTTGCACCTTCGAATTTAAAAAACATCTTCGCCTCTCATCAAGATCCTGATATCATTTCTTCCATTGCTCTATGGCTGGAAGTAAATCCTGAAATTAAATGTTACATCAGTTGGTTATGGACAAGTTTTTTGCCCCATTTTGGTGGGAACGCGGAAACGTTTATTCCCTTAAATGATGAAGGCGCTGATATCAATCATGGCTCTTTAAAGTTAAGAGCCATACCCGCTCATTATTTGCATAGCGCAGGTAATTTGCATTTATGGGATGAGAAAGCAAAGATACTTTTTAGTGGGGATATTGGCGCCGCCTTGCTTCCGCTAGATGAAACTGCTCTTTTTGTGAAGGATTTTGATAAACATATTCGCTATATGGAAAAATTTCATAGTCGTTGGATGGCCTCAGAACAAGCCAAACTTTTATGGTGTGAACGCATTATGAAACTCAAGCCAGATATGTTATGCCCTCAACATGGCGCAATCTTTCAAGGCAAGGATGTAGAAAGATTTATAAATTGGTTTCATGATCTGAAAATTGGAATGGATGCTCTCGATTTGTCTAAATCCTAAAAATGGCAGAGTCATCTTCTTCTTCTTTCAGATCATAGTATCCGTAAACGAAGGATTTGCTGGCTCTTACTTCTAGACCGTAAAAGTATTCTGAAATGCGACCTGATTTAATGACTTCCAGCTTATATTCTTCTGCAAGAAAGGTCATCTTATCGAGTGATATTTTTTCATTGATTTTGGGACCAAAACCAGATTCCGTTTTTGCCCAATCCACAATTAAAAGGCGACCTCCTGGTTTCATAGATCGGATCAGCCCATCCATCGCCAAACCTGGATTAGGAAAAGTAGAAAGTGAGAGTGATGCAAAAATAATTTCTGGAACAGGAATCCATTCCGGCAAAAGAGGGTGATCGGACTGATCTATGTAAAAGGGAGTTAAATTGTCCAGCCCTTCGAGTAATTTACGTCTTAGGATCATGTCGATGATGTCCTGCTGACACTCGCCAGCCCATATCCAGACATTCGGAAACCACTTTCTAAACTCTGTAAAATAAAAACCAAGCCCCGAACCAAAATCCACTAGGTTGGTCACACCCTTCCAGTTAAAGAACTGATAGACATCTTCGGGAGAACACACTTCCTTTCTGTGACTAGAAATCAAGTATTCTTGGTATTTTAGTGACTTGTAGTATTCTGTTTCGGACATAATTACAAAAAGATAGAAAAGGGAGAGGAAGTACAATAGAAAAATTCAATTCGCAGGACTGCCTTACCGAAAATGATACTATGGTAATCTCTTTAAAAAGATGGATGCTTTCCATCCTCGCATACCTGCTCATACTACCAATTTTGGCTCAGTCCAATTTTGATGAGGCGCGATACCCATCGATTCCCAAAGCCATACAAGCAAACATATTGGCTGATAAAAAATCCTCCCTCATTTCCTGGGAACCACCGCGTGAGAGCGGAGAGATCATCATTGCTAGGTCAAATAGTATCATCGACACTCCGGAAAAGTTATATATCGCCGATTCCTTAGGAAGGTATAAATCAGGAGGAACTTCGGGGATAAAAAATTATTATGATTATAATTTAAAACCCGGTGCCTATTACTATGCCGTTGCTCTCGTTTCCGACGTTCGCAAAAGGGAAGTTAAATTATTTTCCGGTCAAAATTATACGATTGTACCTATCGTAATTGAAGAAACGGACGGTCCCTCTGAGGTCGGAGTAGGTCCGTTATTTCCTTCCGATGGCACCGTTTCAGCTGGATTTGTTTCAAACATAAAGGCAACGCTCGAAAAAAGAAACGTAAGATTAGAATGGAAACCGCCGCAAAATGCCATTGCAGGAAGAACCATTTATACTATTTATCGTTCCAATTCTCCGCTAACAACATTGCCTCTTTTCCAAAAAGCAGTGAAGCTGACTGAAGTTGGCCATCCGACTTTTACATTCCTCGACCAAAGTCTTGAAAAATCGCAAACAGTCTATTATGGAGTTTCGGTCAAAGATGGGAAAGGCGAAGAAGCCTTGCCGTTGGAAGATAAAAAATCAACCATACGTATCTTTTATGTAAAAAACAACGATTCGAATACGGCCGAAGTCATTCCCGACGATTCCTCTTCCCAGGATAAAAAAACAAAACCTGTGGTCACTGTACCAGTAGATCCGCCAGGTACGATGCATGTGCGAGGCGTTGGTTATGAGAGGGTTGGAAAAGGTGTCGTCATTAGTTGGCTTGCGTCTGAGGGAGCTGATGAATCTGTCATTTATTCTGTATATGCTTCGACCAAACCCTTAAACCAAGGTAGCAACTCTTTTGGCACGGGTTCGGTTGTTAAAGTAGCGAGCATTAACCATCCAAAGACGAATTTTTATATCAAAGAGCTAAAGGAAATGGAAGACCTCTATTTTGGGATCACGGCAAAGTCCAATTCTGTGAGTGAAGATTTTAATCTGAAAGAAAACGTTTCCTATTTTCGCTATGATTTCGGTAAAGATCTAACTGTTCCTACAGAGACCGACATTGCCAAGCCAGTTGAAAACAAGCTCGAAACAGATCCAAAAAAACAGGAAGATCCAAAGCTTGTCAACCAATCGGGAGTGATTCCCGCTGAATTACAATTATCGAATGATGATTCGACGATTCAGAATGAGGATCTAACATTGAATGCGACGGTTGATTATAATGTCTCCGAAGAGGAGTTGAATCGAATTATCAGAGAAACGGTTCTTCAAAAAAAATATGAACTCGGGGTTTACCGTTTGGAAAAATTTTTGACTGGTATTCGAAATTCGCATCTTCTAGGTAAGGCAAATTTTTATTTAGCAATCAGTTATTTAAAAACTGGTGAATCAAAAAAAGCACTTCGTTATCTGATGAAACGGGAAACAAAATCGTTTGCACCCGAAAGAACAGAATTTTGGACGAACCAAACATTGGAAAGAATAGGTAGGGGAAAAGTATGAATCGTTCTATCGTAGCACTGGCTGGATTTTTATTTATTTGCGCAGGCATTATTACTGCTTTTTATCAGACGACCATTGAATCGAAGTTAGATAAATCACAGAGTATATTAGAGAAAATCAAGGAAGGTGAGGAGTATCTCAAACAAACCAATCCTTCTAGTAAAGAAAAGGCTGTGAACATTTTTTCAGAGTTAGCTGGCAAGGAAGCATCGAGTGTTTACGAATTTAGAGTAAAATACAACCAAGCAAGGGCTCTTGAAAAAAATGGAGACCATTATCTCGCGTTAGATATTTATAAAAATCTCAGGACCAAGCCAAATCTGACCGATTCGGAACGAGACCAGCTTTCTTACTCTCTTGGAAATTTACTTTTAAAGCTTGACCAAGAAGCGGAAGGCAAAGGCCATTTGGAATCGGCATTACGAAGTTCGACTGATCAAAAATTGCGATCAAAAGTCTTACAGTCCCTAGGTGATTTTCAGTATAAACACAATCAATTTGAACCGGCGAGAAAAAATTATGTCTTAGCATTACAAGAAGATGCGAACAATACGGATGCGCGAATTGGTTGGGGCAGAACTTTAAGAAAACAAGGAAAGGATTGGGCATCGTTTGACGTGTTTGATGAATATATTGACACCGAAAATCAGTTAGCTGGAGCAAATGAAAAAGTTGTTGATGAATATAAGGATTCTGTTTTTGTGCAAGCAAAAGCGCTCTATTCCAAAAAAACATACTGGAAATCAATAGAACTTTTTCAAAAAGCACTCACTCTAAATCCGACTCCCTCCATCGAGGAAAATTCTCTTTATTATATTGCTTCTGCCTATGATGCGTTAGGAAGACAGTCGCAGGCATTAGAATTCATTAATAAAGCTTTGAATAATGCAAATTCATCATTAGACCAGGCAGCTCTTTACAAAAAAGGCACGATCTATTTTAGACAAGGCAAGTTTGCAAATGCAGCAGGCATCTTCCAGACTATCGTGGATAAATACCCTAAAAACCATATTACCGAAAAAGCAATCGCTTGGAAAAAAGAATCCATGGACCAAATCCAAGATTCTGATGAAGTCGGAAACACAACCACACAAGGATTAGATGAAGAATCTGTATCAGGAGATGATCGTAAGAGCTCAGTCTCTCCTCTGATGGAGAAAAACAAATCAAATTTCAATTCATCGAGTGACCTAGACTTCTGAGTTTAGGAACTCGTTGTTTATTATATTGTTTCGTGCTTCCTCTAGACCAAAAGTATTATAGATTTGTGGAACGATATCGCTAAGCGAATGGATCTTGTCTCTGAATATGTCCGCATATTTTCCATATAGAAATGTAGGTACAACATTTTCTGTATGATTTTTCTGACTTAAATCCTCCATATTTCCGTGATCACTCGTCACAATCAATGTATCCTTTTCCGTATCCATAGTAGATAAGATTCCATAGAAAAACTCTTCTAAATTATCTATGATCAATTTTGCTTTGTCCCAATCCATAGCATGCCCGACTTTATCTGTTAAAAAATATTCGTAAATGGTAACTTCGTAATCTTCAAACATTTTGAAAATAGAACTTCCTAAATCTCGAGGATCTCTTGGTGCAAGAAGAGGGTCGTCAATGGGTAAAAAATCTTTGGCAACTTGTCGCAAGATGTCATGGGTCAGGTCCATATACAACCCACGCCCGTTTCGAAGATCGTCCATATTTTTGAGAGGTCTCAGACTTGCCAGTTGGACCAATGTAGAGGCCGACACTAACTTTGGTTTTTCCACCACGTGTTGTAAGTAAGGTGCCGTGAAACAATTTAGAAAATCGGCAGCGATATGATTTTCAGCTAAAACTTTTAACATGCTGTATTTTTGAATGATCTTACGAAGGGTGATCGTAGGAAATCCGCTGACATGCCGGCCAAGGAGCTTAGCCCCATTGATGCCAGTCCAGATGGCAGTTTGGCCTGTTGCCGACTGAGGGAGCCCTGGAACTCCAAGGTGCGCATCGGTAGGAAGAACGTGTAGATTTCCGGCTAAAGTCGGCAGATTGGCGTCCTTAAGCGGTTTTCCGCCCAAAGGTGAGAAAATCCCTTGTGCGAATTTGGAGAAGGGATTGGTCTCGAGGTCATATTTGCCCATTCCAATTCCATCTAAAAAAACATAAAATATCATTACTTACCTTGGACTGTCGAATTTCAGAATTGCGCGCCGATAATAGTAAGGATGAACCGTAAATTTGGACAACTCACAATCTTAGGTGCGTTTATTTTTTTCGCTACCTTGATCGGTTGCATTTACTTGGGAATTGTCTCTATCATTGAAAATCGAGAACGAAGAATTAATTTTCTGGAAGCAATCGATGTAAAATATAATAGCAGTGAACGATTCATCTTCAGGCAAATCGAGTTTAGCCTAAGAGAAGGCGATTTGCCATATTACAGTCAGTTGGTGGGAGAGTCGATAAAATCAAAATTGGGTTTAAGCTCTGTAAAAATTTTTGATAAGTCTTTACGGCTCATCTACACATCCTCTCCTACAAATGAAATCTTTCAATCAGAACTACGTCATGATGAGAATCCGATCGAGCCTGGAAGTTCACGTCTACTGGCATCTGGCGAGAATGTCTATCGGTCCGTTTCTGGAGATTTTTTTGTCCAATATCCAAAACCTTACATTCCAAAACCTTTGCTTGAAAATCCTAACCTAGAATACGGATTCAGTTATTGGCTGTTTGATGATAAAACGGGTACCGTACATTTTACAAATGATTATAATCTTTTGAACGGAGATCGTGAGGTTAAAGATTTATTAAATTTATTTCAAGGCAATGAGGGACAAAAAATTTCCTGGCAAGTGAATGGACGTGATGGACTCTTAGAAAGATACAATACACCTTTCTATTCCATTTACATCATAGATTCAGGAAATTTTTTCCCCAAATGGGCTTTCCCTCGTGCGATTTTGATTTCACTTTTAACGTTTTCTGGGTTGTGTTTGTTGAAACTGACACTCGTGGTCTGGAATGGAAAAGCCTTTCCTCTTTCCAATCTGAGTAAAAAAAATATCCTCTTCTTTCTAATCAGTTTATTATTTTATCAGGGTATAACGTCTTACCTCCCTGATTTTCGGTATTACAAGCCATGGACAAAAATGAGATGGGAGCAATCAGAATCACTTTTATATCAATTAGAAAAGAACATTCTCAACCAAGTATCAGAAACGGATACGGATGTTGACATTAAGTCTAAACAATTCGATCCGATCGTAAAAGAATTTTACTTTTGGAAAGCTAATGAATCGACTTCCAGATTAACAAATCGATTCTCAATTGAGATTCATACTTTTTTAGAAAACTTAAATGCTTATGAATCTTCACGACTCATTGAATCGAATTTTGAATATTTGTTTATCGTTCCCATTCAAAATCAAAGCCAACAAAAAACGTATGTAATACTCGTCCTGGATCCTCTCCTGATGGGAGCAAAAAAAGAAAGAGATAGGGATGAATTTTACTTACCGAATAACTCCTTTCGACTTTCTGAGGATGCGTATGGTGAAAAATACAACATTCACCCCAAGTTATGGGACAATTCTATCCTGGCAAACGTTCGTCATCTAAAATCGGGTTTTTCGGAATTTTCTCTTTTTGGAAACCCATTTAAAGTATATGTTTATTCGCCTGGACTCAATATACCTTCTCTTACTGATGGACTCTTCTTATACAAGTCGGAAGGTGTATTTCAAATTCTAATTTATGTTTCCTTCTTTAGTTTTTTTCCCTTACTACTCTTGAGTTTACTTGCAAAATTTCGCAGAATAGAAAAGGAACTTCTGCCAGAGCCTGTGGCAACAAACGTGGAGGAAAGTGAGTTAGTGGAAGGAGAGGATCTCATTTCTGATTTGCACGCCGAGCCAGAAATACCCGTGGATTTAAAACCAAAAATCGAGCTAGAAGCGGAACAAGAAGCGATTGCCGAAACAAATAGCCCTGTTCATAATGGAGGAGTCATCGTGAAAAAGCAAATTCATCAGTACATTCCACCTAGCTTATGGAGTAAAATGGTCCCTTCCCTGCCGGGAGAGATACAAAAGAAGCGAGATACGATCTTCACTCCCGAATTAAAGAGTCTAGTGGAGCAGGTGACGACTTCTGAAATCAGCGTGGGTAGAAGGCAATCGGATGACCGAAAGATGCCAGCACTCTGGGCGATTCCTGAGGAAAAGAAGGTAGAGTATGCACTTCTCGATCGCGTCTACAGAGGCGATGAAGTTTCACTTGATGGCATTGTTGAATACACTCGAAATTTCATTCAAAGACTTGGCTCACCAAGATTTTCTTTTTTATTTTTAAATGATACTATTGGTTCCTATCATAGCCAAATTTCTTTTGGTCTAGACTATAACACACGATCCAATCTGATTTTTTTATACAATGATCCGTTTCTTCAATTCGATGACAAAGGTTATGCGGCGATCGAGATTAATGAAAAAGTGAAGTTGGATAAATTCATATCAAAGAAGTTTTCCTGGGAAATTTTAGCTCAGATTGAGACCATCCTTGCCTTTAATCTGGAAAATTCCGGCTTTCCTGGTCTGTTTCTCATTCTCCTCGACAAACAAGAAAAAACGAAATTTATGGAGCCCCATAAGAGGATGATCCTTGAAAAATTAAGGCAATTGATACCTGCACTTCATGTCCTTATGGAAAAGGAAGATAAGACTCCGGATCTATTTGAAGACAGTCTTTCTTGGATGGTTCGATCCTTCCTACAAGCGACGCTTGGCGGAAAACGGAATGCCTTTGTTTCTCATGTCATTTGGGAAAACTACCATCCAACCGATGCCAACGAAGCAAAAAAAGCGGCGATGTTGCAGGAAGTGACAAAAATTGTCGAGAGTAAGGATAGAGTGATAGAGAACTCACCAAATGCCTTTCTCGTGCTTAGCGAAAAGGACATTAAGGAACCTATGGAAAAACTTCTCAAATCCTATCCTTTCCCATATGAAACTCGTTATATGAAGTATCCTGATGATGGCGAAAACTATTATCTTTACATTTAGACTGATTTCACTTTTGATTCTGCTTGTTCCAAACCTTCAGGCTGAGACATCGCGTAAAAAAGAGGCAACGACTGCTCTAAAAAAACAAATTTTCGCCTACCATAGATCTGACGAGGAAACGAAGTCCATTCCCTATATAGAAAGGTATTTGGAACTTAGCCCCGCGGAAATTTATTTTAAGCTTTTGTATGCAAAGGCATTGCTTTATCGAACTGACTTAGAAGTACCAAAAAATGATGAGGCCATTGAATCACGCATTAACAAAAACAAAGCCATACAATCTAATTATACGAAATCCGCTAAAATTTTCCAAGAAAACGTGACTCATCTCCAAAAAATAAGACCACGGGATTCAAATTTAGGAAGATGGCTTTATTTATGGGCCTTTGCTGAATGGTTTTCAGATAACAAGGAAAAAGCGATAAAACTTTTTCAAAAATCAGTCAAACAAGATTACAGATTAACAGAATCGTATTATAATATTGCGGCGCTTTATGAATCACTAGGACAATGGCGAGATGCCGAACTTTACTGGCGCAAATATGAGAAAGCCGAGCGCGAGAAGGAGGAGGAAGATTAGTGGCAAAAATAGACAAACGATTTCAAATCCTTTTCTCAGAGGAAGAAATCCTCCTTCTAAAAAATGAGGCCGATAAGAGAGGGATTTCTCAAGGCGAACTTTTACGTCTAGCTCTCAGAAATGAGGTTACACATAAGTCAGATTTCTTGAAGATCAAGGCCATTCGTTCCCTAACAGAGGTTTTGGATTGAAATTTTATCTTAGCACTTCGCTTTTTATCCACTTACTGACATCACCAGATAAAAAGAAAATCGGCTCTGAGTTAGAGAACCTATTGCACGAAGGTCATAGATTTTATACCTCCGTTTATAGTTTATTATCCTTAATGAATCTGCTCAAAATGGAAAGTGCCGATAAGTGGCGTATGATTATTCACCAAATTGAGGAGCTTGTCGATGAAATCTTTCCTATAACGAAGACGGTATTAGAATTTTCTTTGGAGAACACCGAATCGACGTTACTTGCGCAAGAAGAGTTGATCGCGAAGATAAATGGAATGGATGAGTGGATTATCTGTGAGGAGGGGGCGAGTATCCCCTCAAAAAGTTTACCTCTGCGAAATTTCTTTGGGAAAGCTGACAGAAAGAGGTGAAGAGAGTTTGCTTTTCTGGTCGCGGCCTTCCCACTCATCAAAGAATCGATTGTAGGCAGCAATTTTGAAATAATATGTGATTCCTTCTTGGAAGAGAGCACCTCTCTTTTCATGCCTTGAAGAAAAAACAGGATCGAGCAGTGCCTTTGGAATCGATTTCGCATCTTCATCCGTTATATAGATATTGGAAATCAATGTATCTTCATCTGCACAGAATTTAAGATTTTTATAATCGGCATTCTCCGATTTCCCGTCTATAGTAGATATTTTTCCCTGGTTCGCATTAACAAATATAGTACCAATCATCCGATCAGGTTCGACTCCAAAATAGATAAGATAACCACCGTTCTCCTGGACTTCTCTTTCGTGATTGGAATTCCATGCAAAGCAAACCGTCTTTGCTTTTTCTCGAGAGAGAGAGACTCTAAAATTGGTTGGAATTTCCGGGGGAATTTGTTCTTTAATTTGGTAGTTTAAACCAAAAAGCGAAGGTGTGGATTTTCCTTGTGGATCAGAGCGTAACCATATTTTCCATTGGTGGAATTTAAATTTTGGGAGGAGTTTCGTATTCTTTGGGTCTTCTAAAGAAATCCACATAGGTCCCTTCGATTCCTCCTCCTGAAACTTCTGATTGCTCCCACGGAAAAAAACAGCTGTTTGGGTATCCTTTGGAGTCTCCATGGATGCGTTCCATTTTTCCAGAGTCGAATGGCTATACTTTGTAGCATAGACAGGAGATGTAACATAACTTCCATTGTGGGAGGCCAATTTTGTATCCTCTGCGAATTTGACACGATGATACCTGGAATAATCTCGTGCCCGTAATGGCTCACCCTTGTGAATGTGAAAACCGTCAATATTTCCGAAATAGGATTTTGCGAGAATCAAGTTGGAAGTATCAACCTCCGGAAATCCGATGCCAGCAATGCCAGAACCATCTGCTTCAAATTGAGCAGTCTGATATCCATTTTGAAAGAGGAGAATTCGATTAGAGATGGTATCGAAATAAATTGAGATGAAAATCCATTCTTTTCTGGGAAGTGTATTGGGAGATTGCAGGACCGCTGACACGGTAGTACCATTCTCTTTCATGATGAGTTGGTTTGCATAAAAAACCAATCGATTCTCTTCAATCTCCAAACTGAATCCGTACTTCTTGCCTTTGATAAAGACCGTCTTGTCCAATACTACTGAGGATGCACCTTGTTCACTTAAGTAGAGTGGAATGGTAATCGTAAATGGTTCCGGATGGGCATGGAAAAAATTTGATCCACTAACACCTAAATGGATTTGGTTTCTTTTACCTGAAAAGAAGGCAGATTTTTTCCCAAAAATCGAATATTTGGAATCACTTATATAGGAAGAGGAAACTACAGAAATAGTTTTTGCTGAATGGGACAGAGCGGATTCAGAAAATTCTGGGTTGGCGACATCACCTTCGAAGTCTAGGAAAATCTCACCACTCGTTGGAGTGTTTTCTTTGGCACGAAGGATGTCCTTTTTGCCCGCCTGGGTATCGAGAACGGCACCAGTCCGCTTCCAATCAGTTAGATTCGGACTTAAAAGTGTGACGTTCTCTTTGGCAATTAGCGAAGAGAGGGAAAATAAGAATATACTTAAGGCTTTTGCTCTTCGATAAGTTGTAGTCTTCGTTCGTGGCGTCCGCCCTCGAAAGGTGTTTCGATCCATTTTTGTACTATCCGTAGAGCCAGATCTGTCCCAAGAACTCGACCACCGAGCACGATGACATTGGCATCATTATGCCTTCTTGACATCTCAGCAGTAAATTCATCATGGCAAAGTGCCGCCCGAATTCCTGGAATTCGATTGGCTGCAATGGAAGCACCGATCCCCGTACCACAAAGGGCAATGAGTTTAGGAACTTCTCCGGCAAGTACTTTGCGGCAGGCGTCTTTGATCACGGTTGGGTAATCAACAGATGCTTCGCTCTTAGTACCGTAATCGACCAATTCGTAGCTTTCCTCTAGACTTTTCCTCAGGAATTCTTTTAAGGCGAATCCGCCATGGTCCGATGCGATGCCGATTTTTGGTTTCATCTTCATTTCTCCGTAAATTGTTTTAGATAAGTCAGGTAGGATGCGCGTGATTCCACCGAAAGGGAAAATAGAAATCGTTCTCTTTCCCTGAGAAGCGCACCGTAACGAGCTTTCAACTCCTCTCGGAAGTTTTTTGCCTCGTCTTTCCATTCTTCGTCTTCCATCTGGATGGCGGCTATTGTCCGTTCCCGGATTTCAGAAACCAAGGCGATTCTTGTCGCATAGTATTCTTCTACCAATTTTGCCTCAACAGGAGTTAGGTGAAACTCTCTGTCAGAATTGAGAAGGATCTTTCGTTCGATGCGGCTGAGATGGCTCTCTCGGAAGGCTGAATTCTCAAAGGAACGGGCGAGCTCCTCGCGATCATCTTTCGTGTTCAAAAATTTCCTGAGACAAATCACTGAGCCCAAACGTGCATTCGTGGAATCGGTTGCATACTCAGCGATTTCCTTGTCTGCAAATTCTGCGACGGATCTCGATAATTGCCCGACAAAAGATGCAGATTGAAGGTTCACATAACATTCCTTAGCTTCTTTTGCATAAGGGAGTCCTTCAGCGATCCAGATGGAAGTCGCATTTAGGGTTGTGATGGCAAAAAGTATGAAAATGCTACTGAATCGGTACATGGGAGAATCTTAGGCTTTTCGCTCAAATTCTTTCATATAGGAAATGAGTGTTTCGATGCCAGACTTAGGCATGGCATTGTAAATGGAGGCTCGAAATCCTCCAACATCTCTATAACCTTTCAGTCCACAAAGTCCTGCACTTTCAGCTCCTTCAAGAAACGCCTTATCAAGAGCTGTATCCTTTAGTCGAAAAATAGCATTCATAACAGAACGATTGTTTGGTGGCACGGGTGCAGTATACAAAGAAGAGGAATCGATAGAGCTATAAAGTAATGCTGCCTTTTCCTCATTTTCTTTTTCCATCACCTCTAAGCCCCCTTTTTTCAGTAACCACTGAAAGACAAGATTCGCTATGTAGATGGAGTAAGTGGGAGGTGTATTGTAGACGGAACCGCTTTTTTCCATTAAAGCATAATTCATCAAATTAGGTATGGGATGCTTTTGTAGCGGCAATTTTTCTTTGTCATAGATAACAATAGTTAATCCAGAGGGACCGATGTTTTTTTGTGCCCCCGCAAAAATCACCGAAAAATCTTCTATGTTTAGTTTCCGACTGAGGAGTTCACTTGTCATGTCCGCAACTAAAGGGGTCTTTTTAACTTTTGGAATTTTTCCATACCGAGTCCCATAAATCGTATTATTGGAAGTGATATAAACATATTTGGCTTTGTCCGAGATCAGATCGTCCGTGATTTCTGGAATTTCCATATAACCTGACGGTTTGCCATCAAAAATCGATTTGACCCCAGGATAGAATTTTTGTGCTTCTAGAAATGCCTTGGCTGCCCAAACTCCCGTTTGTGCAAAATCCGCACTCTCGCCTGCGGCAAGATAATTGAGTGGGATGGCGGAAAATTGAAGCGTTGCACCACCAGGAAAATAAACGACTCCATACCTTTCCGGTATCTGGAGCAGGGTGCGAAGGGAGGCAAGGGATTCATCTAGGATGCTTTGAAAGTGGGCCTCTCTGTGGCTCATTTCCATGACACTCATGCCCGAGCCTTGGTAATTGAGGAATTCTCCCTGTGCTTTTTCCATAACTTCCGTCGGAAGCATGGCAGGACCCGCATTAAAATTGTAAATTCTAGAAGTAAACTTTCCCATCTCCCCTCCAAATTCCGACGCTAAAGCCTGGGGTAAATATCTTTTTCGTCTGACAAAACTTGCTTTGCAGATTCGCTTCTTCCGAGTATACTTGGCGCATTCTTTAAATAAAAATTCAAGAGGGTGAAATGAGAATATTTCGCACTGCCACGTTGTTGGTGTTTGCTGTTGCTTTAGGTCTTTCCGCTCAATCAAAGGCTCCACTTGGAGAATCCGAGTTTCAAGGAGTGAAACGGATTGAGTTTATCAACAAGTCTTACAAAAGGGCTTCGTCTGATATCGTGCAAGAAAATCAGGAATTGGGTAAAAAATTAGCCCAGGGCATCCAAAAAGGCGATTCCAGTGTGACCGGTGGCGTATCCATTCAAAGAATTCAGCCAGGGAAGGATGGAAAGTTAGGTGCCGATATTTTGACAATCAGTGAATCCACATCTTTTGATCATGTGAATTCTATCATTCGGATTGTTGCTTCTTACGTGGAAACATCCTTCCAATACAAAGCAGGTGGGGCAGACACTTTAGGACAGTATTTAATTTATTATAATGCGGCTCATAGAAAGGATTTAAAATATTTTTCTTCCAAATATACGGAAGAAGTGACTAAGCTTCTAACGGCTGATAAGGTTGGACTTGATACAAACTATAAAAATTGGTCAGGTAAAACTCAGCTCATCATCCCGATCGAAAAAAACATCCTGAAAGATGGCGGCAAAGACGTAACAACGGACGAGCTCGAAAAAGATGTTAATAAAATCGTAAAAGATAAAGAAAAAGATCCTGCGACAAAACAAAAAATGCAGGAGGAAGCCAAAAAAATGGACACTCTTCAAACTGAAAAGTTAAAAGAGGAAAAGAAAATTGTCCAAGATAAAAAACAAGAAGTTGCTAAAGAACAAAAAGAAGTTGAGCAAAAGAAAGAAGAGATAAAGAAAAAAGAGGCAACAGAAGTTGCAAAGCTCAACGAGTTAAAAAAAGACCCAGTTAAAAACAAAGTAGAGATCGAAAAAAAGACAGAAGAAGTCAAAGCGATCCAACAAGAAGTGGCAAAAACAGAACAGCAGGCCGCTGTTGTGGAAGCTAAGAAAGATGAGCTCGATAAAAAAGAAGAACAAATTGCTGCTAAAGAAGAAGCAAGAAAAGACGGAAACACGACATCGACTGACGGAACAAAGACGGAAGAAGCAGTGAAAGTAGCCGAACAGAAAGTCGAAGTTTTAAAAAGTGAACTCCAGGAAGTAAAAGAAGAGCTAAAGAAAAAAGAAGAACAAAGTGACAATGTCATAAATAACAAAATTCTTTTTATGAAATTCATAAAGTATGATGCAGACGGTCACTACTCTAATGAACTTTGGGCCATTGACACAACCAAAGACGACGCACTCTACAAAAGCCCATACAACAACATTTGTTCCAAGGACTTTAAAGAAATCGCTAACCAAGGCGTTCTCGTTTTAGGATATGATGGTGAAAAAATTGAAACCAGAAAACACAAATTGGTTTTACTTGATCCTGATAAATTAGCGGTCAAAAAGACGAGCGATGCAGCCGACATTTTCTGGCGAACACCGATGATCAACCGTGATGACAAGATCTATGTGGTAGAAAAGTTCCAGGACAAATACCATGTTTCAAGGTTCAAAAGCGACTTAACCTTTGAAACGCGCTCTGCCGAAGGCATTGAAGAAAATTCCGAAATTACATTTTTCGGTGATAAACTTTATGTAACTGGAAAACCGAAAGAAGGGGATAAGACGACCATTAAGGTATTCAAGAAAGAAGATTTGAGCCTCATCAAAACGATTGCTCCGTAATTGAGTCTAAAACAAACCTTGTAATGAATCCGATGTAGAAATACATCGGATTTTTTTTAATCTTTCAAATACTCGATTCTTTCCCGTATGGATTCGTTTGAAGGGATTTTTTTGGCAAGGTCTTCTAGCATCTTAATCGCTTTCACTTTTTTACCCATCACATCCCAGAGGTCAGAAAGTTCCAGGGCAGGCCTTGGATCGTTAGGTGACTTGGATAAGAGAGATACATAAATCTCCTCAGCTTTTTCGAGGTCTCCGATGAGTCTGAGTGCTGCCGCTTTTCCGAGTAAGGCGAAATAATCATCACCAGAAGCAAGAATTTTATTGAAACATTCGAGAGCTTTATCGAATTTCCCTAGCCCTCGTAGAGAATCGGCATATCGGTTGATGATGAGCTTATTATCTGGGTCGAATTCTAATATTTTTTCCCAATAGAGAATGGCTGTTTCAAATTCTTTTTTCCCACGAAATGATTCGGCGAGTCCATAAAGGGCAAAGAAATTTTTAGAGTCTAGGTTTTTAGCCCTTTCATAGTAAATGATCGCTTTTTCAAAATCCTTTATCTTGCGATAGCTATTGCCGATCTCCGTTAGTATTTTGATGTTGTTTGGTTGGCTAGATAAAAGTTTTTCCCACCAATGAATGGCTTCAGCATAACGTTGGCAGGCGAAAAATAAATGACCGAGACCAACGATCACATACTGATCGTTAGGATTGATCTGAAGTGCTTCCATATAATACACTTCCGACTCTTTGAAGTTTTTTAATTTGCGATGGGCGTCTGCAACGCGTGAGAGAATACTCGCATCGGTAATGGTTATGTGATGGAATTCCTCGGCAACTTCTATAATTTTTTTTAGACTACTTAAGTCACGATAACAATTCATGATTCCCATCAGGGAAAATTTATTAGCTGAATCACCAGCCAAACATTTGCGATAGTATTTGATCGCCTCTTCTGGCTGTTTTGTTTTGGCATAATAATCACCGAGACCGACAAGACCATAGGTATTTGTAGGATCTTCATCGAGCAATATTTCCAATCGCTCTTTCGCCTCTTTGAACCGGCTTTGGTCTAGAAAACGATATGCCTCTTTAGCAAGAGCTTTGATTTTTAAGAATTTTTCGTCTTCGGGCGGTTTTTCTAATTCGGTATTTTCCATATGGATCGGCTTCAGAAACACCTTGAAAATTTAAGGAGCAAAAATCGACTCAAAAACGAGAGAACATTGACGAAACACCCTTTTTTGAGGGAATGGCAGTGGGGGAACGCACATGTCAACAGTAACTGAAGCTATCACTGGAGCCAGGTTAATGGTAGAACTTTTGGAAGAAGCAGGCGTTGAAATCGTCTTCGGATATCCAGGTGGAGCGATCCTTCCCTTCTACGACGAACTCTATCATAGTAAGAAAATAAAACACATTCTTGTCAGACACGAGCAGGGCGCCATACATATGGCAGAAGGTTATGCTCGTTCTACAGGCAAATTGGGTGTTTGCATTGCAACCTCAGGGCCTGGTGCTACCAACTTGATCACTGGCCTTACGGATGCTAAATTGGATTCCATTCCCATCCTTGCCATCACTGGACAAGTTGCCACCACAGACATTGGGACAGATGCGTTCCAAGAAGCAGATATATTCGGAATCACCATCCCCATTACCAAATACAATGCACTGATCAAAAATGCAGATGACTTATCTCGTCACTTTGAAGAAGCCATGAAGATTGCCATGGGCGGCAGGCCTGGGCCTGTGCTTCTCGACTTTCCGAAAGATGTACAAAACCAGAAAACAACTGTTCGTAAAGCAACCTCTCTGAAAATTGCAAAACACCATTATGAAAGGCAAACGGTAAAAGGAGATCCACAGGAATTTGCAGAGGCGTTGAACAATGCGAAACGTCCTCTTCTATATGTCGGAGGTGGTGCGATCAACTCTTTTGCTTCAGCCGAAATACGCGCATTAGCTGAAAAGGCAAATGCACCTGTCACCACGACTCTGATGGGGCTTGGCGCTTTCCCGGGTACCCATCCCTTGAGTGTCGGCATGCTTGGTATGCATGGAACCGCTTACGCGAATAAGGCTGTCCTTGAATGTGATTATATTCTAAATCTTGGAGCCAGGTTCGATGACCGTGTTGCTCGTAAGTTTGATTTTGCACCTGATGCGGTCAGAGCACATATTGATATTGATGCTTCGGAGTTCAATAAAAGGGTGAATGTCAGCCACATACTCAACGGAGATTTAAAAGATGCCGTTCGTGAAATTTTGCCGTTCATTAAAACCTCTGATCGAAGTGCTTGGATCCAGCGAATTGCAGATTTGAAAAAAGACCATCCGCTAGATTACGATCACTCAAAAGAAGAAATTAAGCCGCAAGATTTTCTGAACAGAGTGTATGCAAGAACCAAAGGCAAAGCGATTGTTTCTACGGATGTAGGTCAGCACCAAATGTGGGCCGCTCAATACTTCCTTTTTGATGAACCAAACACTTGGCTCACCTCAGGAGGACTAGGAACGATGGGGTATGGACTACCGGCTGCCATTGGAGCTAAGTTTGGAAATCCTGATAAGACAGTCATTTGTGTTACAGGAGACGGAAGTTTTCAGATGTGCATTCAGGAATTAGCAACCATCGCACAATCGAAATTAGGTGTAAAGATACTTCTTTTTAATAATAATTTCCTCGGTATGGTTCGGCAATGGCAGGAGTTATTCTATGAAAATCGATTTAGCGAATCTCAATGGACTTATAATCCCAACTTTGTGAAGTTAGCGGAGTCTTACGACATCCCAGCGATGAAGATTTCTAGAAAAGATGAGATAGATAAGGGAATTGATTTTTTTCTAAAAGATGATGGCTCAGCACTCATCGAAGTGATGATACCTGCAGAGGAGAAAGTTTTTCCGATGATCCCTTCTGGAAAATCCCAAAAAGATCTAATTGAATTTAAGGACCTGGCCAAGTTAAAAAAATGAAACACACACTTAGCATTCTTGTAAACAACCATCCTGGGGTCATGAGTCATGTCTCTGGGCTTTTTACGCGTCGTGGTTATAACATCGATTCTATTGCCGTAGGTGTAACGGATAACTTGGAAGTGTCCTCTATGACCATCGTTTTGAATGGGGACGAAACCATTGTAGGTCAGGTAAAAAATCAGTTATTAAAACTTCCTGATGTGCTAAAGGTTCAGGATATGGCCTATGCCAGTACGGTCCAAAGGGAGCTTGTCCTCATCTCTGTTTCCATAAGCGAAGTGAACAGGGCCGAAGCCCTAACCGTGTGCAATGGATTTGGAGCCAATATCCTAGAGATGACGGAGGATTCCCTTCTCATAGAATTCTCTGGCAATAGCAGACAAGTTGGAAATGTGATCACTCTCATGAAACACTTTGGAATTCGGGAAATTTCAAGAACCGGCCAAATTGCTCTCGCCTACCGAAACCAGGATGCGAGCTAATCGAAGTTCTTCTACATCCTAACTTCTTACTTGACCTTTTCTAATTCTTAAAATAGTTTTTCTAGGGTGGTGGAACCCAGAAAAACTATGATTAAAAAAAACTTACATTCAACGTTTTCTATTCTATTATTATATTTGCATTTGGGTGCTTTCTTTTCTCTAAAGTCCCAAGAAAAAGTGCCTTATGAGAAAAATCCTAATCGTGTTTCCTTCGTCGAGTATTCTTTTCCTTCGAGCGCACCTCGAGAATGGAATGACTACAAAATGTTACCTGAACCTAAGTTAGATGATCTAAGGCTTCGCTTTCCGAAAAAATTTCCTTCAGCGTATGTAGGACCCGATGGGGGAGAAGTATACCTTTGGAAACCTGGTCTCTACAAATGGACTCGAGTGGATGGCTCCGTGTTTCAAGAATGGGAGAATGGCAGTTGGAAATTCCAAATTCCAGATCATATTACTATTGAAAGTTTTAGAGCTTCCTGCAACGGCTGCGGTGCTACGTACCGCTATACTTGGAGCGATGGTACAGAAATAAATAAGACATGGGTTCCGCATAGAAAAGAATATGCTGTCTCCTTTCAAAACGAAAAAACAACTCCTGCTTTAAATTGGCTGATTCCTGATCCAGATAAATTTTCAAAAAATCGAATCTCCATTGGCCCTTATGAATTTTATTATTCAGATAATTGGAATTTTTATCTGCACGGACTCCGTGAATCGTTCAATGCAAATGCTTATCTGCAGGATGTTGAGCGGGAGTATGGACTTTCTAATAAAGGCCGTATACCTGTTCTTCTCTTTGATAAGAGTAGTGATTTCGTAGCATATAACGGGCGTAATCTTCCTGGTGTTTCTTCAGAAGGAGGCTTCGGTGGTCAAGATTCCATCGTTTTGTGTTGCGGAAATACTCTCAAACAATCCACAGGCAATGCGGTTGTGGATTTAGATACGCAGATGAGAACTTATTTCGGAACTTTTTATCACGAGGCGACGCATAATCTTCATCAGATAGAGTGCCTGTCAAAACGATCGGGTAAGGCGGGATTACCTCTCCAAAATCATGATGATCCTTGGTTTGTAGAAGGATTTGCCAATCACGTCGCTTCCACTTTTTTCCCACAAAAGCGTGCTGAAATCTACGAACAACTCGCCAAAAAAATAACAACAGGTAAAATCCCTAGAGATTTTGATCAAATGATAAAAGCGGAATATAGTGACCTTCTTCCTTATTCCCTAGGTGCCTATTTAGTGGAATATATGCATAGGGAATATGGTAAAGAAGCGATACAAAATTACATACACCTTAGCTGTGTTGGTAAACCTACTCGCGAGGTAGTAAAAGAGGTCACAGGGAAGGAGGCATCTCGCTTTTATTCTGATGCTGTCGCGGATTTCCAGGTAATTTATCCAAAATCGAAAAAACAAATCAATCTTTGGAAATTCGGACATCTAACGAAAATTAATCCAGTCAATCCGAAAGAATTTGAAAGATTTCAAAAAACAAGGATAAAACTTCCAAGTAGTGTTCTTCAAGTAAAATCCATAACGGAAGTTCCTGATTTAAAACAAATCTTTGAAGCAGATATTTCTAGTTATGCGGGGGAAGTCGAAGGTGACTTTTTTGGTTTAAATGGAGAGAGGTTTTATTTATGGAAACAAGGAAATTATAAGTGGTATGATGATGACTATGAATTGTTCTTTAATCCAGAAAATTCCATCATTTTAAGATATAAAAGTTGGGAAATAATCAATTGGTCAAACGGACAAAAGAAAATTGTCGCCCCTGATGGAACTTCTGCCGTTTTTTGGAACGAGGAACAAAAGGCTTATTATGCGAAGGATGGTAGCCCTTTGTGATATTCATTCACAAAGGGAGTTTTCATCAATGACCTTCTAGCCAACGCTCTGCTTCCAGGGCCGCCATACATCCGCTACCTGCTGCAGTAATCGCTTGTCTGTAAACTCGATCCTGAACATCTCCAGCAGCGAATACTCCATCTATATTTGTTTTTGTGGTACCTGGGGTTGTGATGATGTACCCTGTATCATCTAAATTCAGTTGTGCTTTGAAAATTTCTGTATTCGGAACGTGTCCAATGGCATAAAAGAGTCCACCTACATTTAGTTCGCTGACTGATTTGTTTTGTGTATCTTCGAGTGTAAGAGACGTAAGTCCACCAGCACCACCTTTTGCTTCTGTAACTGCCTTATTCCATAGGATTTCGATCTTTGGATGACTCATAGCTCGTTTTTGCATGATCTGAGAGGCACGAAGGGTGTCCCGTCTATGGATCAAATATACTTTGGATGCAAATTTTGTTAGGTGGTTTGCCTCTTCAATCGCAGAGTCACCTCCACCAATGACAGCTAAATCTTTGTTACGATAGATGGGTAATGCGCCATCACAAACAGCACAAGCAGAGATGCCTCGTTGCCAATACACATCCTCACCTTTGATATGCATTCTTTTTGCTGTCGCTCCAGTGGCAATGATCACCGATTCAGCTTCGATCTGCTCGTCGTCTGACCAAAGAAGAAAGGGCCTTCTTGAAAAATCCACCTTTGTGATGGTTTGGGTATGGATGGTCGTTCCATATTTCGCCGATTGTTCGCGGAAGAGCTGGGTCAATTTGGTGCCGTCGATTCCTTCCGGAAAACCAGGAAAGTTTTCCACTTCTGTGGTTGTCGTGAGCTGTCCACCAGCAGAAACGCCCCCTGCCATAAAGCCTTCGTACATGACCGGATTTAGATTGGCCCTTGCCGCATAGATGGCGGCTGTATGACCCGCAGGCCCCGATCCAATGATTACTACTTTATGTGCCATGACTTTCTCCGTTAGAATGATTCTAAAATTAGACGTAATATATTAAAATGCGATGTTATTTTTTTCAATTTTTTGCCTCACACGAGCGAATCCAAGGTGCATAATACGGATCAGAGGCGAGTGGGCTTGCTTCCAAGGTTTTCAGATAGTCTTTCTGTTTCGTGTTTCGTGTCAAACAAAGGTAGGAAGATTCAAAAAACTCCAGTATGTCTTTCGAACCTTGGAATCTGATTTCTTCTAAGATCTGCAGGGCTTCCTTCTCATATCCGGTCGTCAAATAGAGTCGAAAGAGCTCCCTTTTGACTTCAATGTCTTCTTTGTGGGCTGCAAAATACTTCTCTAGATAGAAAAGGGAAGTAGCTTGCGATTGTCTAGATTCTGCCAAAAGCAGACCCATTCGCTTCAAAACGGGCTCATAGTCAGGATTCTCACGGAGTGAGAGTTCATAATAATACAAAGCCTTAGTTTTTTCGCCCTTTTCTTCCCAAGCTTTTCCTTCATGGAAGAGTTTGATCTCTTGTCCGCCACATTGGACAGCTAACAGAAGGCTAAACGCTAAAAGGAAAAATTTCATTTAAAATAGGTCTCTTTATCCTTTTTTAACAAAGTGAGGCAAGGTGGCAAAAAAATAATAAGTCTCTTTAGACTTTTTGTCCGACTCTTTTAGTAACATAAGAGAGTCACCATGGGTTCCAAATTGACAAGTTCTCAAAATCAACTACTTCAAACCTTCCAAGAATACCTTTCCGTAGAGAAAGGACTAAGCGATAATTCTATCTACTCCTATGGTTATGATCTCAACAAGTTTGCGACTTTCCTAGAGAAGGAACACATTAACTTTTTAGAAGTTAAGACAAATGACATCATGCGATTCCTCGAAGGTGAAAGAGAACGAAAAATTTCCGCCAAGACGCTGGCACGTGAAGTGGTCGCGATTCGACAATTTTACAAATTCCTGAGAGACGAAAAACGACTCGATTCGAATCCAACGGAGAAGATAGAAACGCCGGAAGTCGCAAGGACAATTCCTGATTATCTAACGCAAGAAGAGATCGATGAACTTTTTAATAATATCAAAGAAGATAATTTGTATGAACTTCGTGATAAATGCATTTTTGAATTATTATACTCATCTGGTCTTAGAATCTCAGAAGCATGCAATCTAAAAATTGGCGATGTAGATATGGATAACATGACCATCACGGTGGAAGGGAAGGGCGGACGCCAAAGGCTAGTTCCTTTTGGTGAAAAATCTCTCGATATCCTAAAAAAATATATGCTCGAAAGCCGAACCGAAATTCTGAAAAAACGAGTTTGTGAATTTGTTTTCGTTTCTAAGAAGGGATCCTATATCAACCGTAAGTCGGTTTGGAGATTACTCAATCACTATATCAAACGCACTAAAATTAAGAAAAAAGTGACGCCGCATACTCTCAGACATTCATTTGCGACCCACCTGTTAGAAAATCATGCAGATTTAAAATCGGTTCAGGAACTTTTGGGTCATATCGATATTTCTACGACTCAGATTTATACGCATATGGCAAATAAAACTCTAAAAGAAGTTCATAAGAAATTTCATCCTAGAGGATAATGTCGTCAGGCAATCCTAAAAAAACGGACTATGCAAAAATAGTCCGTCTTCAGATTCCATCTCACCCTCGTTATATTTCCATTACCAGAAACTATTTTTTCAGTTTAGCCTTAGAACATGGCTTTACTCTATATGATGCAGTGGACTTAAAAATGATTCTAGGCGAAGCAATTACCAATGTCATCAAACATGCCTATGAAGGAAAAAATGATAAACCAATATTTATGGATTTTTACTTCGAAAAAGACCGGGTGGAAATCAGAGTCAGAGACTATGGAGTCAAAACGCAACCCAAGGATTTGAAAAGTTTTGATTTAAGTGATTATAGAGAAAATGGAATCGGTATTTTTATGATCAAGAAATTGACCGATTATTACTTTCTGGACCAATCTTTTGAAATCGGAAACCAGATGGTGATGATCAAACGAAAGTAGCGTAAGCACTCTTAATGATTTTAAAAATAATCGCTAAACCGAACTCCAAAAATCCCGGTATTGAAAAATTATCTGAGACAGATTGGATCGTTCGATTGAAGTCACCACCTGTCGATGGTAAGGCGAATGAAGAGTTAATTGAAAGAATTGCAGAAGAATTGAGAATTGCAAAATCAAAAGTCGAATTATTAAAGGGCGAATCAGGAAAAAATAAAAAAATCCAAATTCACTTCTAAATAGATTCCTTTTCTCATTTTCCTCGACATTCCTTCCCACTCTGTAATTTTATCCGTATGGAAGCAATTCACGCAACAACGATCCTTTGTGTTAGAAAAGATGGCAAAACTGCAATCGGCGGAGATGGTCAGGTATCTATGGGCCAAACAGTGATGAAACACACGGCGAGAAAAGTCCGAAGACTTTATGGAGGTAAGGTGATTGCAGGATTTGCGGGATCAGCAGCAGATGCATTCACACTCTTTGAATTATTTGAAAAAAAATTAAATGAACACAGCGGATCTGTATCAAGAGCCGCAGTCGAACTTGCGAGAGAATGGCGTATGGATCGAATGTTGCGCCGACTTGAGGCTCTACTGATCGTTTGTGATGTCGCCGATTGTTTCTTAATTTCAGGAACAGGCGATGTGATCTCTCCAGACGACGGAGTGCTTGCGATTGGTTCGGGCGGAAACTATGCCTTAAGTGCTGCGCGTGCACTTCTCGAAAATACGGAACTCACTCCGAATGAAATTGTTACCAGAGCGATGAAAATTACAGCGGATATTTGTATTTATACAAATCATAATCTAGTGATAGAGGAATTATAATGAGCGAAAATTTTAAGGAAGTTTTAGCAGAAGCAGTAGGCGAAAACATAAATCCACTTACTGAGGATTTAACTCCTAGAGAGATTGTGAGTCGTCTTGATGAATACATAGTGGGCCAGCAAAATGCCAAAAAAGCCGTGGCAGTCGCGTTACGAAATCGAACTAGAAGGAGAAAACTTCCCGAGGAGATTCGAGAAGAAGTTTATCCAAAAAATATTATCATGATTGGACCAACGGGTGTGGGCAAAACAGAAATTGCTCGACGTTTATCAAAGTTATGTGGTGCACCGTTTCTGAAAGTGGAGGCGACAAAATACACGGAAGTGGGATACGTCGGTCGGGATGTTGAATCGATGGTAAGAGACTTGGCGACCATATCCTTAAATCTTGTGAAAGCTGAATTTCGTGAAAAGGTCAAGGGTACCGCGAATGCAAAAGCAGAGGAAGCCATTTTAGATTTAATCCTTCCTCCGATTTTCACAAAAAAAGAAGAAGACTTAAATCCGGAAGAAAAAGAACGAAATAACAGCTATAAACAATCCAGAGAGCGTTTCCGTCAAATGTTACGCGAAGGTAAGTTGGATGAACAAGAAATTGAAATCGACCTACCAAAGCCTTCCGCACCTTCATCCATGCCCATGTTGCAAGTTTTTGGAGCAGGCAATATGGAGGATATGGACAACCAAATTCAAAATCTTTTGGGTGATCTCATGCCAAAAAAGCAGGGCAAGCGAAAAGTAAAGGTAAGTGAGGCTAGAAAAATTGTCGTAGATAGTGAAGCAGAAAAGCTAGTAGACAATGATAAAATCCAATCAGAGGCGGTGCGACGAGCTGAAAATATGGGCATTATCTTTTTGGATGAAATTGATAAGATAGCAGGTAAAGAAAGTCGGCAAGGTGCTGATGTTTCTCGCGAAGGAGTACAAAGGGACTTACTTCCGATCGTGGAAGGCTCCACAGTTTCTACTAAAATTGGGCCATTAAAAACAGATCATATCCTCTTCATAGCGGCCGGGGCTTTTCATATGTCGAAGCCTTCTGACTTAATTCCTGAATTGCAAGGTCGTTTTCCGATCCGAGTGGAATTAGAAACACTCTCAAGAGAGGATTTCGTAAAAATACTTTCAACACCAAGATCATCTCTCACCAAACAATACGAAGCACTTCTTGAAACGGAAGGTGTCATCTTAAATTTTTTAAAAGATGGGATTGAAGAGATTGCGAGCATGGCTTTTGAAATGAATGAAAAGAATGAGAACATCGGAGCCAGAAGGCTCAATACAATCATGGAAAAATTATTGGAAGATACGAGTTTTAATGCTCCAGATCTTTTGCCGGGTGAGAAAAATATTACGATTGGAAAAGAGTTTGTTCAAGGTAAACTCAAAGGGATCATTGAAGATAAAGATTTGAGTAGGTTTATTTTATAGGGGATCTAAGCTCACGCGTTCAAGACCTCTTAAGGAATTTCCGGTTAATATTTGTTCGGCATTTCTTAATTCATTTTTCTTCAAGTCTTGGATCGCGACCCATTTTTTATCAATTAATTTTTGGCGAAGTGTTCCCGGAAGCCCACCTTTTTGCAGAGATGGTGTGAACCATTTCCCACCAATGCGATAAAAAATATTTCGTAGGCAAGTCTCGCTAACATTACCAAGTTCATCGATGAGGATCACATCCTCGCTCCCTTCTTTTGAGGCGAGTTCCAGTTCCGATGTGTAAAAGTCTCGAATGGTTGTCTTATGGTATAAAAATAAATCTTCCGAGGGAAGCGTTACGTGCCCAAAAGAGAGTTTTACAGTTCTTTTTTTATTGGTCCGTGTAAAATCATAAGATTCCGCTCGAAAATCGCCCTTTCGATTTAATAAAAGTCGGATCCGTAAAAGTCCGCTTGCGACATGAGAGATAGATTTTAATGCCTCCATTGCTTTCTCCTCTGAAAAGGGAAATCCTAGTCTCTGGCTCGAGTCTCTCATGCGAAGGAGATGGTATTTTAAAAAGCGGTAACGACCGTTAAAAAAGCGAATGGTCTCTAACAATTCAAAATCAGGAATATCGATCGAAGTGAGAAACGTTAACTTGGAAAGACATTCCTCATACTCTCTTTCAGAATTCGATAATACAGTCACTCCACTCCCAACAGAATAAGTTCCTTTCCAGTGGGCGTTCCTTTTTTGCAGCACTAAAGTTCGTATGGCTACATTTGCCTGTGATACCAAACGAGGTCCGTCTCTATGCAAGGTGAAAATAGATCCTGTGTAGATACCTCTGTTTCTTTTTTCTAGCGTATGCAAAAGCTCCATGGAGCGAATCTTAGGTGCACCTGTTACAGAACCAGAAGGAAATAAAGTGACAAAAAGATTGAAGAGGTCGTTATTCTTTAATAAAGATCCTTCAATTTCTGAAGTCATTTGCCAGACAGATTCAAAGGGCTCAGTCAGAAAAAGGGAAGGAACAACAACTGATCCGATTTCACATATTTTTCCTAAATCGTTTCGGAAAAGATCCGTGATCATTACATTTTCAGCCCTTTCTTTTTCGGAGGCTGTTAACACCATTCCATTTTCCAAATCATCCGCATAGATTGGCTTTCTTTTTGCAGTGCCTTTCATGGGATAGGTTTTGATTTGGTTTCCATCAATTTCCCAAAATTTTTCTGGTGAGAATGATAAAATAAATTCATCTTCAACGTAAGAAAAAGTCGAACATTTTGTTCTCTGTTTTCTCTTCAATTTTTGATACAGTAAAAAAGGATCTCCCTTTGCTTCTACATTTGCATCAAAGGTATAATTTAATTCGTAACTTTCCCCTTCTTCCAAATATTCTTTCACCAATCTCAACGATTCGGTGTATTCTGATTTAGTCTCGTTAGGGCTGCAACGAGTAACTTTTGATTCATCTAATTCTAGTAAGGTTGGATTCGTATATGATACGTTTTCTTTATGTGAGAATACAAAAATTTCGCAGAGAATGGTCTCCTTGGGTAGATCTTTTGAGATGCTATCAAAATAGGTTTGTAAAACAAATCCCATTTCGTAGCGAGCAACTCCGAATACATATTTACCTGATAATATTTCTTCTTCTACTTTTTTGAAGGTTGCTTCTATGGCCAAACGATCGGCCTCGGGTGTTTGAGTCGCTCGAATCCGAATGGTTTCAAAATCTCCGTAGTACCATTCGCTAGTGCTATAGGCGGGTGCCGTGCGAGAGTCTTCGAAAAGAAAACCACCTCTCTCTTTATAGAGAGTGAAAAAATCAGTCCACGAGTAAATCTGATTCGCGGCTAGAACTCCATTTTCTTCAAGGCATCTATCGGATAATTCAAATAAACGGAAGTGGCATGTTTAGAGGTTTGTATGTCAAAACATTCCAAAGGATCAAGACCTAAATTATAAAATCCTTCATCGATCATGGCGATCCCGAATCCAGCACTTTCTTTTTCGTCTAAAAAATCGGGTCGGAAAAAATCTCCCGATTTTCCTTCGCGTGCTAGTTCCGCGTGGCGCGTTCGACTCTTCCGGATCCGAGCTAAGTCCATACCCATGATAGGAGAATCATTACGAATTCGAATGTAGAGTTCTTTTTCGCGGATTTCGATCTTAACCGAAATTTTCAGATTATAGATTTTAGTTTTCTCTCGGACAAGTTCCAAAAAGGAGATATCTTCGGTGGAGAGTGTAACTTTTTTCGATTTTTTCTTATCAGAGAGAGTAAGGATCTTTTGAACGGTTTTTTTGATTTTGTCCGGAACGATATATCTTTGCATCGCATCACGAAGCGGTTCTGTTTCTAAAATGGTGTCGAGTAGCTCTTCAGCTTCTTCTTCTGGAGTCTGGCCGCCAGATCTGAGCTTGGTTAAGAGTTCATCTTTGAAAATCACAAAACGTGCGTTTGCCTTTACTGCATTGAGCAACGCCTCCATCACTCCGCTGAATAAATGGAAGGATGTGAGCGGATTGGCACCAATTCTTTCTAGAATTCCTTGGACTACTTCGTTGATGATATCACGTGTGGACTTGGTGAGACCTTTCAGCTCAAAGTGAAAGGAGTCCTTTTGTAAGATGGAATCAAGATTTCGTAAAATTTCCTGACCTTTGTATTTGATTTTGTCGTTTCCCATGTGATGATTCAGAACTTTTATGTTAAAAAACTAAGGAAAGAGGGTTTTGTAAACCAGTTTTCCTTGTCTCTTTGAGGTCAAATGAGTCAGAAAGAATTTTTATTGCGAACACCCGACTTGGGAGATACCGAAAAAATCGAACTGATCCGATGGAGCGTTACCATTGGCGATTCCATAGAAATTGGCGATGAAGTCATCGAGCTGGTAACCGACAAAGCCGCATTTCCAGTAGAATCTCCGCATAAAGGAATTTTGAAAGAGATCCGGATACCGGCAGGAAGTGTCGTAACCAAAGGTCAGATACTAGGTGTATTAGAAATTTCAGAATGAAAATAGTTCATATCTCAGATTTGCATTTTCCAACGATGATACCTTTTTTATCATTAAAGGGGAAATCCATCATCGGATACGCTAATTATTATTTACGTAGACGAAAAAAGCATGACCTAACTTTGATTCAAAATTTAATATCCTACATTAAAAATACCGAATATGATGCTCTCGTGATTTCGGGCGATTTGACAAATGTTTCCGAGGAGCGCGAATTTGCGGCTGCCCGCAATTGGCTGGATCCGATTCTTGATGCTCGGACTTTTATTATACCAGGTAATCATGACAGATACAAAAGGGAGTCACTCCATCCAGAATTAAAGTTTGAAAAATATTTTTCAGAATTTATGGGGACTTCCGTTTCCTCCGAATATTATATCCGTAAAAAAATGATCCAGGGAACTGCTTTTATTGGCTGGGATTCGAATCGACCGCTTCCCATTGCAAAGGCAAATGGATATCTAGATCCAAATATTCCGAAGGAAACATTTAAAATCATTGGAAATGATTATTTTTTGGTTTGCCACCATCCCATTTGGAACCCTGGAAATTATTTAGAGTCTAATGGTCATAAGATGGTAAATCGGAGGGAAATAGCCGAGCTATTATTAGAGAAACCTCCGCTTATCTATTTTCATGGCCACTCCCATTCCAATTGGGTAAAAGCCCCTGGAAAGCTAGCACCTTATTACATTCTCAATTCTGCTTCGAGCACTAGATTCTCAGATTCATCTCATGCCTGTGGATTTCATATTGTGAATGTTCGTGATTCTAAAAATATGGATATTAAGCGGATATCTTATCATCTTCTCTCGGAAACTTTTACGGAAACAGATCTTCTTCTGTTTGAAGAAGATCGCGGCGAAATTTAACAAAAATAGGGATTAAAATGTCAAATCAAAAACCTGATCTATCCAGCATTCAAAGACAACTCATGCAGGTTAAACATCCTGAATTAAAAAAGGACATTGTCACACTCGGAATGGTTTCGAAAGTCGAGCCTAATGAAGAGGGAATCGAGATAACGATAAAAACACCAAACAATGACAGACGATTACAAATCGGGATCGAAGCCCAGGCAAGACAGCTCATTTCCAAACTTGAGTCGGTAGGAAAACTAAAAATAAAATTTGAAGTCGATCAGACGATGAAAATGGAAGATGGCAATCGTATCTTTGGAGTTAAGAAGGTCGTGGCCATTGGTTCTGGGAAAGGTGGGGTAGGTAAGTCTACTGTTACTGCAAATATTGCGGCAACTCTTCTGAAGGCTGGCAAAAAGGTGGGCATTCTGGATGCAGACATTTATGGTCCGTCACTCGGAAAAATGTTTGGGATCAATGGCCGAGTGGCATTAAAATCCGAGGAAGATAAAATTTATCCTATAGAAAAACATGGGATCAAACTCATTTCTTTTTCCTTCCTTGTTAACGAGGATCAACCTGTCGTTTGGCGCGGACCCATGCTTGGAAAAGCCATCGAACAATTCTTATACGATGTGGTTTGGGGTGAACTGGACTATTTGCTCATTGACCTTCCTCCGGGAACCGGTGATGTCCAATTGTCTCTCGCACAATTAGTAGATTTAGATGGTGCAGTCATTGTCACCACTCCCCAAGAAGTAGCGGTACTCGATGCCGGGAGAGCCGCAGGTATGTTTAAGCAGGTAAAAGTTCCTATCCTAGGCATTGTGGAAAATATGTCAGGTTTTGCCTGCCCGAAGTGTGGACATGTGACGGATGTTTTTTCCAAGGGTGGAGGTGAGAAGCTTGCAACCTCGCTTGGTGTGCCAGAACTGGGGTCAGTTCCCCTTACTGAAAATATTATGAAATCGGGAGATTCGGGCAGACCTGCGGTCTTTGACGAAAGCAACACCTCGCTTGTCGAAGCTTATGGCAAAATCATTGGCAATCTCGAGTCACAATTGGCAGTTTATGCTGACTAAAAATCACTTGTTTCTTCTCAGGGATTCTTTAGTCTAATCTATAGCACTATGAACTTTGAACGTGGCTCGAAACCCAATCCTACTGGCAACCTAGTTGCCTACTGCCATGTCTTTGGTGAAAACCCCATTGCACCTGGTGGAAAAATCATTGCGTCGAATGTTGTCGTAAGCTTTCTAAAAATCGGTGATAATTACCCGGTGGTCACGTTTCCTCCTGTGGCACTTTCCTCAAAAGAGGAACTGTTAAAGATTCTTTCAGACAGTATCCATTTGTACGATGTTGTTCAGCTTCCTGATTTTCAGATGCCAGAAAACAAAGAACAGGGAAACCAATACATCCAAGAAAGAATGGAACAGTTTAATTCCATGGTTATGCGGTATGTTGAGTTTTGTAAGGCGAAAGAAAAAAAACAATCCACTCAATCTGTAGAAATTTTGGATGGATTGAACGAACCGTTGGAAGCATTGGCAAATCTCTCGCTCGAATTTAGAAATTCTTCGGGTATTGCCAAAGAGGCAACTCGCTTAAAGATGGATCGCATCGTGGATTATTTCCATAGCAACCATCCACAATTGGATATCGAAAATTTTAAAAAAGCATTAGGGTATCCTGGCAAGTTAGGCGATGAGTTGATCAGCCTTTACATCCAAAAATTTAACGCCATTCAAATTGAGAAATACGAAGATGCCTCTGATTTAAGACGACGCATCCTAGCAATTGAGTCCATGTCCCCGCAAGCGTAATGTCTTTATCCTTTCCAGTTTCTGTAGAGAAAAATGCGGCATTGCAGCGCCGTATGGCAGAACTGGAAGTCTTGGAAAGTCACCTAGAGGAGACCTTTATCCGCTCCTCAGGGAAAGGTGGACAGAACGTAAATAAAGTTTCAACCGCCGTTTTCTTACTTCATATACCTACCGCTCTTTCGGTAAAATGTTCCATATACAGAACACAAGGACTCAATCGATATAAGGCCCGTACACTTTTATGTGACTTAATCGCAGAATTTAAGTTTGGTGTGGAAGGAAGCAAAAAAGAGGCAATCCGTCTAAAAATCATCAAACAGAAAAAGAATAAAACGAGGAAATCAAAAAGAAAAATATGAAATCTAATAGGATCATTCACTTTATCTCTCGTTTTGTCTGGATAGTTATCATTAGTTTTCTGTTCCACGGTTGTCATAATATCCTTCTTCCGTTTCAGGCGACTGATTGGAGAGATGGCTGGGAAATGCGCTGGATCACGAGAGAGCAGGGTAATCATTTTGTTCCTTCTCCAACAGAAACTTCGGAATCATATTCAACATATAATATCCCTTATATTTCTTTGGAACCTAGTCAAGGTCGCCTACTTCTCGTTAAAAGAAAAATTTCGGGTCTTTCAGATCTTGAAAATCCTTCTATCTTTTTTCGTGGTGGCGGACAGATTCTTGGGGTATTTATAGATGGGGATAAAATATTAGAACAATTTAGAAATGAAGAGAGCATTAGTGAATCTGGAGAAATTAAATTCAATTTAAAATTCAACTCAAGATATTTCCCAATCCTTCCACTTGACAAGAGTTATGATGGAAGGACGATATTCATTTTATTCCATAGCTATAAAAACTTGCCTGTTGGTTTTTTAGAGCCTCCACTTGTTGCAAATCAAACAGAAAATTTTAAAGCACTTGTAAATCGAAACCAAAGTTTCGCAGGTCTTGGATTCTTTTTCTTAGTTCTAGGTATATTTTCTAGTTACTTATATCTTAGAAGAAAGAAGAAGGCGATCGTTGCTTTTACCTTCTTTCTTATCCTCTCTGGTCTACATTTTATGTCACAGGCAGGGTTCTGGGGGTATTTGTGGTATGATTCTTATGAAATTGGTTTTTATATCTTCATCCTCACTGCGTTTGCGATTCCTATTGCTGCACTCTATTTTTTTGATAAATTATTTGGAGTAGGTCGAATCAACATCATTCGGATGCTCTGGCAATTTCATCTTCTATTCTCTCTTGTCATACTATCCTTAGCATTTTTACAAGTGATTACATTTATGTATGCATTCGTTACTTTTGTTTGGATTGCGTTGCCTGCATTAATCATTCAAGTAATTATTGCGTGGTCTGAGTTTATTTCAGGTAAACCCCGTGCTTGGATCTTAGTATGTGGTTGTTTGTTTTTGCTATTTTTTAATGTTCATGATACGTTATCGGCATTGGGATATATTCATTCCTTTTCGAGAATATCGCATTGGGGATTTTTCCTTTTTGTATTGGCACTGTCTTTGTATAGCGAAGAAATTTTTAGAAATTCAGAAGTTAAATACGCAGCCCTTCAAAAAGAAATTGCAACGGCCTCACGAATACAAAATGCGATTTTGCCTCCGAGTCCACCAAGTTGGGAAGAATTAAAAATTGGCGTCTATTACCAACCTTCTGAGGAAGTGGGTGGGGATTTTTACGACTTTCAGGCATTAGGCGATCATAAGTATGGAATTATAATTGCAGATGTCGTTGGACATGGTTTAGGTGCTTCCATCATTGCCTCACTTTCCAAATTTTCCTTCTTTCAAAATAATTTACATTGGAGAAATCCTTCCTTTCTCATGTCTTCCATGAATGAAGATTTAGTGAAACGATCCTATGGACGTTTCACGACGGCTTCTTATTTTTATTTTGATATGGAGAAAATGAAGTTAATCGTTTCAAGCGCTGGTCACCCATCGTTTTTTCATTGGTCAAAAAGTAGAAATCTAGTCATAGAAAACAAACCAAAGGGGAAACCACTCGGGATACTAGAAGGACTTACGTATATGGAAGAAGACATTCGTTTCGAAAAAGGCGATCAATTCCTGCTATATACAGATGGATTGCCTGAAGAAATGGGAAACCGACAAACAGATTTTGGAACGGATGCGCTGATGGAATCCTTTCGCTTTATTGCGGGAACAAATCCGCAAACAGGAGTCGAACAGATTTTAACATCATTTCGAAAACAAACAGGTCTTATTGGACTCCCTCATGACGACATTACCTTAATTTATATCGAAGTGGTGTAGGGGGACAGGAGCATCTGCCTTTGGTTTTGGCAATTCATTTCCACCAAGCGAAACAGATTCTAAACTAATTGTTGATAGTTCATTTTTAAACTTCGAGATTAAAAAAAAGACCCAAGGCGTTAACCTCAGGTCTTTTCTCCAAACATGTGTATGTTTTGAATTGGGGATGATTTACATCATGCCGCCCATTCCGCCCATACCACCCATTCCTCCCATACCGCCGCCGCCCATTCCACCACCAGCGTCTTTCGGCTCTGGTTTGTCGGTAATGGTAACTTCAGTAGTGAGAAGCATTGCTCCAATGGAAGCCGCATTTTGTAGTGCAGAACGAACAACTTTTGCAGGGTCAACGACACCAGCTTTGATTAGGTCTTCCCATACCATAGTGAGTGCGTTAAATCCTTCGTTGCCAGATTTCGCTCTTGCTTGTTCAACGATGACAGATCCTTCAAGACCTGCATTGGAAGTGATCATTCTGATCGGCTCTTCTAATGCACGTAAGATGATGTTCGCACCTGTTTGCTCATCGCCCACAAGTTTAAGAGCTTTCACCGCATCTTGCGCACGAAGGAGTGTGAGTCCACCACCAGCAACGATTCCTTCCTCAACAGCAGCACGAGTTGCGGAAAGAGCATCTTCTACACGAGCCTTTTTCTCTTTCATTTCCACTTCAGTAGCAGCGCCAACATGGATCACAGCAACACCACCAGCTAACTTAGCAAGGCGTTCTTGTAGTTTTTCTCTGTCGTAGTCAGAAGTTGTGTCTTCAATTTGTTTTTTGATTTGGTTCACTCGGCCTTGGATGTCTTTAGAAGCACCAGCGCCTTCGATGATCGTTGTATTTTCTTTATCAACTACGATCTTTTTTGCACGACCAAGCATCTTCACGTCAGCGTTTTCAAGTTTCATTCCGAGGTCTTCAGAAATTACTTGTCCGCCTGTGAGTACTGCAATGTCTTCGAGCATAGACTTACGTCGATCGCCAAAGCCTGGAGCCTTTACTGCCACGCACTGAATCGTTTTGCGAAGCGTGTTCACGACGATCGTTGCAAGAGCTTCGCCTTCTACTTCTTCGGCGATGATGACAAGTGGTCTTCCTGCTTGCGCAATTTTCTCGAGCACAGGAAGAAGGTCTTTCATAGAAGATATCTTTTTATCATAAATGAGGATAAAAGGATCAGAGAAAGTTGCTGTCATTGCTTCTGGATCAGTCACCATGTAAGGCGAAATGTATCCGCGGTCAAACTGCATACCTTCTACGATATCAAGTGTTGTTTCAATTGATTTTGCTTCATCAACAGTAATCACACCTTCTTTTCCAACTTTATCGAAAGCTTGTGCAATGAGTGCACCAATTTCCGGGTCGTTGTTCGCAGATATAGTAGCTACGTTTGCGTATTCTGCTTTGCTATTGATTTTAATAGCTCTTTTTTTGATTTCTTCTACAGCGGCAATCACTGCTTTGTCGATACCATGTTTGAGAGCCATTGGGTTTGCCCCGGCAGTTACGTTTTTTAAACCTTCATTCACGATAGCTTGAGCTAAGATCGTCGCAGTAGTCGTTCCATCACCAGCGATGTCGTTAGTTTTTGTAGAAACTTCCTTCACCATCTGCGCGCCCATGTTTTCGATTGGGTCTTCTAAATCGATTTCTTTAGCAACGGTTACACCGTCTTTAGTGATCGTAGGTGCGCCAAATTTTTTATCAATTACTACGTTACGACCTTTTGGTCCAAGTGTTACCTTTACTGCGTTTGCAAGTTTGTTAACACCAGCTAGGAGTTTTCTTCGAGCCGATTCATCAAATTCTATATTTTTAGCCATGATTGATTTCCTTCCTTTTGTTATTTAGAAACGACAGCAAGAATGTCGCTTTCACGGATGATCAGGTAGTCTTTGCCACCTTGTTTGATTTCTGTTCCGGAATATTTTCCGTAGAGTACGATATCGCCCACTTTTACTTCGAGAGGAATGAGTTTTCCGTCTTCGTATTTTCCTTGGCCGACTGCAGTTACTTTACCTTCTTGTGGTTTTTCTTTTGCAGTATCAGGCACTATGATGGATCCGATTTTTTCTTCAGCCTCGTTCTTAGGCTCAACTACCACTCTATCTCCCAACGGTTTGATCGATGACATAGGTTAGTCTCCTTTAATCTTTTGATTACTTGTATATTTGGATTAGCACACCTTTTAAAAGAGTGCTAATCTCTGTTGCCAAGATAAAAGGAGGCCTGTATTTAGTCAAGCACTTGAAGGAAGAGAGTGCTAAAATCCAAAAATGCCTGTTTTTTTTCGCCGTGTTTTTTTGGTTGAGGAGATTCCGAGCATCCCAAGGAGTCCCCTGGTGACTTCTTTTGCCACCGTCCTCCCCACCTCTCGCGCCAGCGGGTTTTTGGATAAGGTTTCCACGAAAGTTGGATCTTCCTTTAGTTTTTTTCGTTTTTCTTTTTTAGCAGAGGAGCCATTTTCTTCGATTTCAGTTTCCTCTTCTGCCTCGGCGATCCCATCGATTTTTTTCTGTAAAATTTCATATGCGGAGTCCCGATCTAGGTCCTTTGCATATTTACTCACAAGTTTGGAATCGGAAAGAATTTCTTTGATTTCGCTATCTGTTAGTATGTCCATGCGGGAACTCGGAGGGACAAGCATCGTGCGGACAAGTGGGGTAGGCACGCCTTTCTCGCTAAGGGCAGTCACGAATGCTTCACCAATACCAAGTTTGGTGATCTCTTCATCCACATCATAAAAATCTGTGATCGGGTAATTTTCTGCTGCCTGTTTGATACTTTTCCTATCGTTTGCCGTAAAGGCACGTAAGGCGTGTTGGATTTTTAAACCAAGTTGGGCAAGGATAGCGGGTGGAATGTCCGTAGGGGACTGGGTGCAAAAGAATATGCCGACTCCTTTTGATCGGATGAGTCGGACCATGGATTCGATTTGACCTATTAAAGTTTTCGAGGCTTCGCTAAATACTAGATGTGCTTCATCGATAAAAATTGCGAGTTTAGGTGCTTCTATGTCTCCCTCTTCAGGAAAATTTCCATAAATTTCAGTAAGCAAGGAAAGCATGAAAGTGGAAAATAAAAGAGGCTTAGATTGAATATCTGTTAAACGAATGATGTTGATTTTGCCGTAACCATTCTTATCTTTTAATAAAAGATCCTCCACATCAAAAGATGGTTCGCCGAAAAAAGTTTCAGCGCCTTGTCCCTCGAGCTCAATGATTTTGCGTATAATGGTCGATGTAGAAGCAGAAGAGATGGCTCCGTATTCCTTTTCAATCTCTTCTTTGCCTTCATTTGTTAGGTATTGAAGGGCTTTTTTGATATCTTTGATGTCAAGAAGCGGTATGCCGAGGTCATCACAGTATTTGAAAACAAGAGAAATCACTCCTGATTGGGTATCATTTAATCCTAAGATTCGTGAAAAGAGTACCGGTCCAAATTCGGATACAGCTGCTTTCAACCTGGCGCCCTTATCTTCAGACATACTCAGGAATTCAACGGGAAATCCTTCTTTCTTCCATTCATAGTCCAGATCCTTACTCCTTTTTTTGATAACATCCTTTTCTTCCCCTTCTTTGGCGATACCCGAAAGATCTCCTTTGATGTCCATGAGCAGAACAGGAATACCAGCCCTTGATAAACCTTCGGTTAGCAGTTGTAATGTTTTTGTCTTTCCTGTCCCTGTCGCTCCAGCGATCAGTCCATGTCTATTGAGAGTCGAAAGCGGAATGGTTACCTTAGCTTCCTTTTCCACCTGATCAGAGAGCATACCACCCCCTAAAAATATCGATTTGCCTTTTGGTGCGTAACCTTCACTGATTTCTTTTATAAATTCGGGTGTCTGTTTTTTGGACATATAATCATTCCTTTTCTATCATCATCTACTTAGTTTCCGCATCGATCTGGCAAGCAAAGATCAACAAAAAACTAGTAAATTTAAAGGTTGCAATCTTCTTTGATTTCTATGAAATAGAATGGCTAGTTTTTCTGGAATGATTTCATTTTTGATTCCCTTATGATAAAATTTAAAAAAATATACATTTTGTTAGGTGTGGCTCTTATACTTGTTTCCACATGTAGACAATATCCTCCTCAAGAAAGAGAGGTAAGAATTTCTGAGACCGGTGTATTAGATTTGAGAGGGATCGATTTCAATCGACTTATGCCATTCCCTCTCTCTGGTGTCTGGGATGCGTATCCAGGAAAACTACCTAAGACGGAAGTCGAATTTCTCGCCTTGGAAAAAGAGACACCAACACCACTTCTAATTCCTGGTTATTGGGTCAATCAAAACTTGCCCGCTCACGGTTATGTGACCTATCGTTTGAAGTTCCTAGTTGATGAGCCTGGTACGGTGATGCTGTATCTCAAAGAGGCTTCTTCTGCTTATAAAATTTTTCTTTGGAGACCCGACAAAGGCTTAGATGAGCTTGGATCTAGTGGTAAGTTGTCCACGAACAAAGAGGAGTCCATCGGGTATTATACAGAGACAGCTCGGTCTTTTCGGGTAACAAAGGACACTGTCCTTTACCTCCAAGTTTCAAATTATTTGTACTCCCGAGGAGGGGCGTATTACAGCCCGTTAATCGGTGGAAATAATAATATGTTATCTTATTTAGAAAACAAAGTAAGAAAAGAGTTTCTATTCATCGGGGTATTTTCTGTTTTGTTTTTGTATCATCTCGTTTTGTTTTTACATAGAAGAAAAGACAGTTTTACTTTATTTTATTCACTTATTTGTTTAGCCTGGCTGACTCGAATATTGCTTTTTGAAAGAGTGACTCGTGATTGGTTTGAACCTAGCGATTTTATGGAGATGTTACAAATTCGTTTTGAATATTTATCGTTTATATTTGTCCAATTTTTTTCTATCCAATTTTTCTACTATTATTTCCAGCCCTTCATAAAAAGTAAAATCAGGAATTTCATGTTAATTCCTATTCTCATTTTTTTCATAGTCACTCTGTTTACGCCATACGAAATTTATACAAAACTGTTACAAGTGACTCAAGTATATATGATATTAATACTCTCGTATTCTTTTTATGCTGTCACGCGGACTCTAGAAGTTAAGGAAGCTCGTTATTCTGGATTTGTATTTTTGCTTGGGACTGCGGCCATCTTATTTACGACCATTTTCGATTCCATTGTATTCCTCAAACGATTGGATTTACCTATGATGACCAATTTTGGATTCGCTGCTTATTCAATATGTCTTGCGACAGTCATTGCAAATCGAAATTCGTATGCCTGGGAGACAGCAGAATACCTAACCTTAAATTTAAGAAACGAAGTCGATTGGAAGACGATAGAACTTCGCAAAGAGAAAGAAAAAGCTGAAAAGGCTAGCGAATTAAAAGATAAATTTATCTCTATTGTTTCGCATGACATTCGCTCCCCTTTATTTGGAATATCTTCCGTTGTGAATCTGCTTACAGAAACTCCTCCGAGCATGACTCCCGAAAAAGCAAAACAAGTGTTGAGTGAGGCCTCTGGGGGTCTAAAAAATTTATTGTCTATGGTCGAGGAACTCATTCAGTATTCACGATTCCAGAATGCTACGATTTTCCCCGATTATCAGTTGTTTGACTTTTTCCAATTGGTAGAAGCAGTCAAAGAAAAAGCAAAACCATTGCTAGATGCAAAAAATATACTGCTAGAGATTGATATCGTTGAGTCGTCAGTTGGGATTGGCGATCCTCATTTGATCCAGCACCTACTTTGGAATCTCATCACAAACTCGATCAAGTTTACGCACAAGAAGGGTTCGATCCAAATTAGCCTGACAGAAATTGAAAATCGATGGTCTCTGAAGGTAAAAGACTCTGGCATTGGATTTCCTGACAAATGGAAAGAGAACATTTTTGAAGAAGGATACCTTTATTTACGAAAAGGAACAGAGGATGAAATGGGAGCAGGGGTTGGTCTAGCCTTTTGCAAAGAAGTATCCGAAAGGCATGGCGGTTCCCTAACCGCAACTGCGACAGAAGGGAAAGGTGCCACTTTTGAATTTCTTCTGCCCAATTATGAAAAGGTAGTCATGATCCTCGATGACAACCCAGGCTATAGGAAACAATTACGTAAAATTCTGAAAGATTTTCCATGTGTCATTTGGGAAGAGGAATATCCCGATCATGCTCTGCAATCCATTGTTAAATTGAAACCTGACCTAGTGCTCGTTGATTTTTCCATGCCTGAAAAAGATGGACTTACGTTTCTTCGAGAATTGTATTCAGATCCAGACATGATCGATATAAAATCCATCATGCTTTCGAGTTCTCAGACGGATCCGAATACAGGTAAAAAATTGGAAAGAGAAGTTCTCGAATCCGGAGGAGACGGATTTCTTAGGAAAACCTATCCGGATGAGAAAGTTATCTTCGAAATTAAAAAATGTCTAAACCTAAATTAACATCTGTTCTTTGGCGCGACCGATGAGTTCTGCCACGGTTTTGGAATTGAAACGATCTTTCAGTCTTCCTACATGGTATTCTACAGTTCTTTTGGAAAGTCCAATGTCGGTGCCGATTTCTTGATAGGTTTTACCTTGACCGAGAAGTGTTAAGATTTGTTTTTCTTTTTTATTGGCAACCTTCCCGTCCTGCGGTTTGCGACTAAAAGTAAGCTTTAGATTTTTTGAATATACTGTTTTTCCAGAAGCGATCTCACTCAAATTTTTTGTAAGGCTTGATAGATCATCAGATTTTAAAAGGTATCCATCAACCCCAGCTTCAATCGCAGAGTGAACAATCGCTTGGTCATCTAACATCGTAAGCGTTACGACCTTTAAATTTGGGTGCTCTTTTTTCCATTCTTTTACTAAGTTCAAAACGTTATCACCGGGGATACGCAGATCGAGTAACATAAAGTCAGGCATCTTTTCCGTTAGGAGCTGGCTGATTTGATTCGAATGTTCTGCTTCACCGACAACTTCAAAATCTGTCGATGCGTTGACTACGTGTTTTACCCCAACTCGCGTGACCGCATGGTCTTCTACGAGGATGACTTTCTTTTTTTGTTCCATTTTCCGGTTCCTTCGAATTTTTACCTAATTGCTTTCTTTTTTCGCGTTTCCAAGTTCACTTTGTGAGGACATTTGCTAACTTTAGTATCTTTAACTCACTCGTCATCTGAATTAGACGAGTAAAATGTGAAAAGTACTAGGTATTCGTACATACTTTTATGCGATTTCCCTAAGGCTTTCGGATTGTTTTTCTCTTGCCAAAATGAGAAAAAATAACAATTTCATATGGAAATCTAGGAGTTTTGATGAATCCCAAAGTAGAGAGCCTGAAAAAAATCTATCTCTTCCATACCTTAAACCAAGACGAAATGTTGCATATCGCCGAGAAGATACACGATATCCATTTACCGCCAAGAAATGTTCTCTATGATATAGGAGAAGAGGCACAATCCATGTTCATTGTGAAATATGGAACGCTTCAAATCTCGACGGCCACCAGTCATGGAGACGATGTAAACCTTGTTTCTCTCGCTGCAGGAGACCATTTTGGTGAATTGCCTTTCTTTGATGCAGAAAAACGTTCCGCCAAAGTAGAAGCATTAGAAAATTCTGAATTGTATGAGCTCAGATACCATGACTTGCAAGAGATGTTTGCAAAAAATCGCGAGATGGAGACTAAGTTTTACAAAGAAGTCACTCACTATTATATCAAACGATTGCGAAAACTCACGAACGATCTTACTTACGCGCGGGAGCTACGAAGACGATTTGCTTAAGTGCCGTCAGCAAAACGACCAACTTTAGTCCAATTCAGTTAATTTTTCTCCTGGATTCGTGAAAAAACCTTTTCCATTCCCCTGATTCTTTCTAATACAGCTAAGGAATGGATGTAGGATACCGATAATCTTTGTAGGCAGGGAGAAGGAATGCATGGTGGACCCCGAAATCCTAACCGAGAAGATCGTGACTCAGAATAAGACCTTCTTGGTGGATTTAAAGCAAAACCAGGCTGGCTTTTATCTAAAGGTGTCGGAATGGTCGAATAGCAAAAAGTCTTCGATTTTTCTACCTGCGGAAGGTATCGATCGAATGATCGAAATCTTGTATAAATTCAAAAGCCAAATATCCGATAATGATATTACCAAAGACCCGGTTTAGGAGCCTTTTAGGAGTGAGTTTCATGGGGAAAATAGGAATGACCAAGCTGATGTTAGGCCTCTTCCTTTCAATAGGAATGTTGTATGCGCAGGCGGAACCCGGCGGACAACAAGCGGCAGCTAACGACGAGGATAGCCCTCTAAGAAAAATCATTTTAGATGATTTTGAAGAAGCTGAGGATTGGAGAGTCAAATCAACCACTCCTCTGGGCGAAACGAAAACACTTAAGCTCGTACAAAGAGGGCTTATGAAAGATGTTTTTGATGAAAAAACAGTGCCAGATAACGGTGGCGACAAGATCGAAAAGAATCATATTCTTGGGGTAAAAACTTTTTTTGCCGCTAAGGGATTCGATCGCGTTGAACTTTATCCTCCGCACGAATTTGTCATCAAGGGCAAAGTAAGACAAATCTCCGTTTGGGTACTCGGTCGTAAATACCGTCATACTCTTTTTGCGAAATTTCGTGATTACAAGGATACGACTCATAACGTGCGCCTTGGAAAATTAGATTTTTTCGGATGGAGAAAACTGACTGCTACGATTCCAGGTTATATTCCACAGAGTACGCGTTTCGCATTACTTGATAAGAATTTACATTTTGTATCGTTGTTCGTGACCTCTGATAACCATGAGGTAGCTGGAGATTTCTATTTCTATGTGGATGATTTGCAAGTTCGTGCAGATCGCTCGGAATCGAAATACCCTGGTTCAGAAATCAAGGACAATTGGTAAGAGGGGCATAAGGTATTCATAATGGAAAATAGAAAACTAACAACCCTTGCGCTTGCAACAATCACAGCAATAGCCCTCACAGGCTTTGCTCAAGCACAATATAGAGTCACAAATGGTGTCGCGACTTCCAACGGGAACGACATCACTTCCATGGAATTGAAAGCCATCACCATTGAATCCTGGGATGCACCGGTTGCGGCTGCACCCTACGGTTGGGAAGTGTCCACTGACAAAGATGGAGTCAACAAAGATGGCACGGGAGACATGAAGTATGATGATACAAACAAATACTCACCTGTACTCAACGACCCAATCAAGTCACCGCTTGTGATGCGTGAGGTGAAACTCGTTCCAGGAAAACCTACGGATGTCAAAAACGTAGATCCAGGTAATGCCAAGGTTCTTGGTGTTAAGTTCCAATTCACATATCCAGGGTATAATGTGGTCACCGTTCGACCTCCCAGAACTCCTGAGTATGAGATCACGAGAGCAAGACCTTACATCGACGACAACAACACGAAAAAATTTGATAAGATCTACGGAATCGAGACTCCTGGTAACGTAAAAGCGATCTCCGTTTGGGTTTTGGGTCGTGGAAATGAATACAATCTAGAGGGCTGGTTGGAAGATTATAACGGCAATAGCCACATATTCCAATTTGGTTCGCTCGACTTCGTTGGTTGGAGACCTATGCAGATTGATATCCCTACGGGGATCCCACAAGAAGCGGTTGCGTTTCCAGCTACGCGAAATTTGATTTTCAAACAATTTAAAATCCGTTCCAATCCCCATACAGGTGGCGAGCAGGTGTATCTCTTTTTTGATGAATTGCGAGTTTTGGCGGATACATTTGAAGTTCACTTCGATGGTGCTAACTTGGATTTTGATGAAGAAGATTGCAAAAACAAGATCAAATTGGAACAAATGTTACAGAAATCGGGAGCCATCTCTACAGGTGCGAAAGTGCGCGACTGTGGCGGTAGTACACAAGGAAAATAAACTCACTCATTTTTCTTTTTTCCCCAGAACCCAGCCCCGTGTGGCTGGGTTTTTTTGTACTTTACAAGATCACACGGTTCTCAAATTCTATCTTTAGGACTGTTCTTTTTGCGGATTCATCGCTAAATTTACCGTAACAACGTTTGGAACATTGACCACCCTTTATTGGAAATTCGAAGAGGGAGATTCTTCTCATGCCCGAGACTATTACCGAAGACAAATCGAACAAAACAGCAGATTCTGATAAGCTCACATCGCTTTTTAACGAAGAAATATACGTACGCGCAGACGCGAGTTCTGTTCCTGCCTCTAAATTTAAGATTTATGATGATATCATAGAAGCTTATAAGGCAGAAGGGACACTACCAGCTGCAAAACAAAAGATAGAAGACCACTTCAAAGAACACCCCGAGTCTATTTCTGCGAAATACATGCTCATGATTCTTTCCTTTATGGAAGATCCTATGGGCGATGCCAATCTCGTGAAGAGCATTCTTGATTCTTTTAAGGCTCATGGAAAGTGGACCATAATTGAATACATCACAGACTCCATTTTAAAATTTGGTGATTTGATTCTTGCTCTACGCGTAAAGGCGGAAGCACTTGATAAGCTAAAGAAAAACAAAGAATTAAAAGTTGTTTTGGAAAAGTTGGCAGTTAAGGACAAAAAGAATCCAGAAATCGCAAAAAAATATGCCCTTTCGATTATGGAAGAGGACAAGCCAAAAGCCATTTCTTATCTCAAACAAGCAGCTGAGATTTTTGCTAAAAACAAAGATTACCAGCAAATGGAAGAGATTTGGACGATCCTTGTTCAAAATAATTATGAAGATATCGCGTTCTTTGATAAGATAGAAAGAATCTTACTTGGTCATAGAGAAAAGACTCGCCTTGTCGGACTTCTTTATCCGCTCGTGGATCCTTTTAAGGCCATGGAAGAATGGGATCGTGTCATTTATTTTCTAAAAAAAATACTCGAGCATGAGCCAGCTTCTCAAAAAGCAAGAAACGAACTGATTCGTTCTTACAAACAAAAATATGTAAATCACTCGTTACTCGAAGACTTCCTCAAAATGAGTGAGTTGGGTAACAACCGTAAGCCGGTAAAAGTTTGTATTACTAACTTTGAAAGAAATATTGTATTTGATACTGGGAACTATGTAATGCACAGAAATTGGGGTGTGGGTAAAATTACTTCCATATCTCAAACTGGGGATTCCATTTTCGTCGATTTTGAAGAAAAGAAAGAACACAAACTCTCGATTCAAATGGCGATCACTTCCCTCAAACCGCTCAAAAAAGATCATATTTGGGTGCATCATTACGAAAGTAAAGAAGAAGTAAAATCTCTTTTCTCAGAAAATCTTCCGGAATTTTTGAAAGAACTACTAAAGTCGTATGACAACCGTATGATGGTTGCTGATATGAAAAATGAGCTCATCGGTGTATTTTTGAAAGCAGACGAATGGTCCAAATGGTGGGCAAAAGTAAAGTCTGTTCTTAAAAAAGAAGCCAATATTGGCATGAATCCTAAGAAAAAGGATGAGGTTGTTTACCACGAAAAGGCAATCACTCACTCAGAGACTCTCACGCAGAAATTCCAAGCAAATGCGGATCTAAATAAAAAATTAGAAATCGCCATGGAAGCTGTGCGCGATGCAGATGAGGCAGTGGAAGCTGGTGAATTTTTCATTTCACATTACGTGGATGAAGAAAATGCAAAAGACCCAGTTCGTAGATTGTCTGCTTACTTATATCTTTCAGAGGCAAGCAAAGCTTGGCCTAACGAAGAGTTTACGCACCAAATTCGCGAATCTGAACTTCAATCCATCATTCAGTCTCTCAGCAAAGAAGAAGCACTCAAAATCTCGAAAGGGCTAGAAAACACCGACATCAAAAAAGGCTTTAAGGATTTGATTCGTAAGTATCACCCACAAGCCATTGATATTCTTGTTGGCTTGCTATTTGAAGTTCCAGTCAAAGTGAACCGTTCTGTTTTCCAAAACTTAGTCAATGATGAGAAGTATGCAGAGTTAAATCTTTTTATTGAAACAGTTTCGAATAAGTCAAAGGATCATCCTGAGGTGTTTCTCTGGGTTGCCAAATCTATCCTTTCCCATACTTGGAAATTCGATTGGATGAATATCTCTGAAGACAATTTAGTTCTCCGGGTTTTTCGAATCCTAAAACCTCTTGCAAAGATTGAAGATAAGGGAACGAAATTAAAAAACCAAGCGATGGACATTCTCTTCGGCAAAGACAATACTCTGCTTCGTGAAACCTTGGCTCGGGAAGATGACGAATACGTTAGAAAGTTATATGCACTGTTTAGAGAAGTACCTTATGTTACAGATCTAGAAAAAGATCAGCTCCTTTCGCTTATCAATGAAGTGAAACCAAACATTGTCTGGGATGAGTATGAAGGTGAAGAAGAAGCTGATGATGATCCTTTAGCAAACCTTCCTGCCGATGTAGTGCTTGTTACGCGACAAGCGTTTAACGCGAAAAAACTTGATTTTGAGAACCTTGTCAATGTTGAGATGGTTGAAAACTCTCGAGATATTGGAGAAGCACAAGAAAAAGGTGACCTTCGTGAGAACGCTGAATACAAAGCCGCCATGGAAAAACAAGTTCAATTGCAAGCTGCGATCAAACGCCTGGAAGCCGAACTTAAAAGTGCTCGAATCCTTGATCTAAGCGAAGTGAAGACAGATAAGGTTGCGATTGGATCTACTGTGAAGTTGAAGAACAAACAGACGAACGAACTTGTGACTTACTCTATTTTAGGTGCTTGGGATGCTGATACGGAAAGAAATATCATCTCTTACAATTCACCTCTTGCAAAATCCCTTCTCGGTAAAACGGTAGGTAGTGATGCAGTACTTATATTTGGTTCAACAGAAACTACGTATGAAGTATTGGAAATCTCTCGTTATTCGATGAGTGGACAAGAAGCGTAAGAATCTTTTTTCCATCCGCTGGTAGCAATTAGATCCAGAAACGGTTCTGATTCGTTCCCCGCAAAATCAAAGGCCCTAGCTTCTAAAAGAAGGTAGGGCTTTTCTTTGTATAGGCTTTTTGGAAGAGTGACACGTATCGCTGTTCTGTCTGGATCGTATTCGTAAGGATACGGTTGGCCATCCAAAAGTAGTTCTACGTTTGTTTTAAATCCTGTGCCACTGTCTCCCAATACATAAAATCGATCTTCAAAACAGCTACTTCGCACTTCCGGCAATTCAATGTGTCGTGCTAAGGAAGTCATGGGTGCAATGTAAGGTGGAGCGTGGTCTTCGAGAACCATGACATAACCAAGTTTTCCCAAAAAAAATTGAAAACCTGCGCCTTTTCTTTTTTGTCGTATGGATGAAAATTTTCGAATGGATTCATCCCAAAAATATAGCGCATCTTTGGCGGTCGCGCCAGGACTAGGCAGAAATTCTCCGTGTCCTTCTCCTTTCCAAGTGAAGTTTTGGGCACTGATATGATAGATTTTACTTCTAAGAACAAGGCCTTTGGGAATGTTAAGAGGGATTTCTTCGGAAGTTGGAAATGTCACGATTGAGACAGAACCCATACCAGTAGATTCATTTTGAGAAACATCGAAGCTTACGACTTTGTCAGTAGAGAATACCTTTTTCCCACCTGCAGGTTTTTGCAGTTTATCCGATAGTTTTGATGCCTCATTGATGATGAGGAGTTTTGTTTTGGACCTGTTGCCTGTCGCATCGACGAGCCCTGCTTCGATCCATGCCTTCGCCATTACAGGGAATTCAGTTAAGTCAAAAGAATAACCTTCTTCTTTCCAGTTTTTTGGCTGCTCATAAAGATGATAAAAATAAACGGGAGGAGACAGAGAGGAACGATTTACATCGTAAAACTGATGTTTTTTTGACCCCTCTTCAAAAGATAGGAAATCAAAATTTCGCCTAAATATCTCCTTCTCATTTAAGAAGAGATCCATGCCATAAACATTGTTTTTATTTCTGGAACGAATGATATCATACCCGCTGATGCGAATTTTTACTTTTCCAGATAGCGATATCGAATTTACGACATCCTCATTTTCGTCCAGGAGTGTATACTCTCCCTTTGCAATTTCCTTCGCTTTAAAAAGAAGTGGCTTGGTAAGAGAATCTGACTCGATTAACATAGATAATATGGTAGGTGGAGTGACATCTTTTTGATGTAAATCAGGGAAATAGAGCGGATTGACGATTCCTTTGTCCGTCCGAAATTCAAGATGCAAATGAGAAATTCCAGAACCAGACTCTCCTGTCTTTCCGAGAGCGACTCCTTTTTTAGCTGGAAACATATTGCTTGGAAGTTTTAAAGAAAATCCTTCTTTCTCACCCATTAAAAAAAGAGCCTGCCTAAGAAGTTCTAAATCATAAAGTTCTCCACCAAATGTATGTAAGTGCGCATATTTAGATTTAATTTTATGTGTGGGATTATGAAAATTCAGAGAAAGTCCATATCCTATCTTCGAATAATTGATTTCTTCAACGTACCCATCAAAGGTCGCAAGAATGCTGTGACCATTCAGCCCATAGGATTTAAAATCAGAACCGAGATGCAAGTTATGATTTCGAATCTCAGCAAAAGTTCCAGTCACAGGCGAATAATAGGGAAGGGGAAACCCCACTTCTTCTTTGGGAATACCTGGTATTTTTCCTTCGGCAAAACTCTCCTGGAAAGAGAGAAAAAGGAATAGGATCACCTGGAAGGATAAAACGTTTTTCATATTCATCGGTGTTATCGCCGCGTGCTTGCTTTAGGGGAGAGTATTCGCGGGGGAATTCGTTTGCCAAGTAAAGTTTCACTAAGGAATGTGGTGTTGGTTTGCCTATTTTTATGTATTCTCGTGTCCTTTATCTTGTGATCTTACTTCTTTTTATCGCCCGATGCTCGCTTTTCAATCGAGAGCCAGGTCGACCACCAAAGATTGACGGTGTTCCCATTTCAGACGAAAAACGAATTCTTTACATCCAAAACGTAAGAAATAACACCTACGCAGCAGGACTTCATACTCGGTTGACCCAAATGGTCATCGAGGAAATTGATCGGAGAGGACGCTTTATCACGACTCGAGATAAGTCTAAGGCTACTTACCGGTTGTACGGTGAAATCGTACATTACCAAAAAGTGGGTGACCTTATGGATCTTGCTGACCAACAATTGACTTCGGAACTCTTTGTGGTGACTAGGCTTGAGCTCGTCCAAAGTGATTCGGGCTTGAAATTACCCTTAGAAAGAAATGAGATACCTGGAAGGGTCTATTTTTCTCCTCAACTTGGATACAGGGAGTCTGAGGTAGAAGCCCAAAACCGGCTGCTTCGGGTCATGGCACTCCGTATCGCTGAGGAAGCTGAGAGATCTTGGTATTATGCCGTTGCTGGCAAGATTGATTGAGGAAGAAGGATAGGGGGTAACATTTTGTCACAAGAACAATCGGTGAACGATGACACAAAAAAAGAGATGATGGCATTTGAACATTATCTAAAAGATAAGGGATTAAAAATCACAAACCAACGCCTTCTTGTCGCCGAGAAAATATTTTCCTCTCACAACCATTTTACGGCAGAGGGACTTCTTGATGAACTCAAAGACAATCAAGATCGCATTTCGAAAGCAACAATCTACCGCATTCTTTCCATTATGGTGGAAGCAGGATTACTTGCAGAACATGACTTTGGGAAAGATTATAAATACTATGAGCATATCATTGGGCATGCTCACCATGATCATATCATTTGCATTCAATGTGGACGTATAGTAGAGTTTATTGATGAACAAATCGAAGACTTACAAAAAAATGCCGCTGAAAAAAATGGTTTTAGCATCGTCGGGCACAGTTTAAATATTTATGCCACTTGTCAGAGAGTAGAAACCTGCGAGCATAATAAAAGAAAGTAGTGCCATTTCACTTTGCCGTAAATACGGAAGACAAAACTAGTTTTGCTCGTTCTGGCACTCTTGAGATCAATGGAAATGTCGTTCAGACTCCTGTTTTCATGCCAGTTGGAACGCGGGGCAGTGTCAAATCGCTCACATCTGAGGATTTGTATGAGATTGGCTATAATCTCATTTTAGGAAATACCTACCATCTCTATTTAAAGCCAGGTACAGATGTATTAGATCACTTTGGTGGTTTAAAAAATTTTATGTCCTACCAAAGGGCCCTCCTCACAGATTCGGGTGGCTTTCAAGTTTTTTCCCTTTCGGGACTTTTTAAATTTGAAGACGATGGTGTTCGGTTTCAATCGCACATTGATGGCAGTAGGCATAAATTCACTCCGGAATCAGTGATTGATGTCCAAAGAAGCATTGGATCTGACATTATGATGGTACTGGACGATTGTGCGCCTTATGGAAGTTCTGTGGAAAGACTCAAGGAGTCTTTGGAGAGAACACATAGATGGGCCAAAATTTCGGTTGACTACTGGCTAGAGAGGCCAGGTGACCAAAGCCTCTTTGGAATTGTGCAAGGAGGCACAAAAGCAGACCTTAGATTAGAGAGTTTGCAATATCTGCAGTCCTTACCCTTTCCGGGAATTGCTTTAGGAGGGCTTTCCGTTGGCGAGCCAAGACCCGAATACGTGCGTATTTTGGAAGCCGTGGCTCCTCATTTGGACCCAGCTAGACCTCATTATCTAATGGGTGTAGGAACGGTCGTCGACATCCTGGATGGGGTTAAAAATGGCATCGATATGTTTGATTGTGTTCTCCCCACGAGAAATGCGCGAAATGGTCAGGTATTTACGAGTTACGGTAAGGTAAACCTCCGAAATGAGAGCCATAGACTCTCTACTCAGCCCATTGACCCAGAATGCCAGTGTAAGGTTTGTAATAATTACAGTCTTGGGTATCTTAGACACCTTCATAAAGTGAAGGAGCTGAGTGCTTTCAGTCTTTCCACCTATCACAACTTATATTTCATGAAAAAGTTTATGTCAGAGTTACGAGAATCCATTGAAAATAAGGAATTTAGCTCTTTTTCTGAACATTGGAAAAAATTATATGCTTCCTGAAATTATTAGGTTGACGTACCTGTTTTTTTTTTATGTGATTGTACCGTCATTTCTACATTGAATGTAGCTTCACTGAGGAGTCTCTAGACACACATGGAAATCACTAGAAGGGAAAAAGATAAAATCGTAGTCCTCGACATTAACGGGGAAATCGACCTTTACAACGCTCCTGAAATTAAGGATGTTATTGCAAAATTGATTGAAGAGCAGAAATACTGCATCGTTATCAACCTAGAGAAAGTTTCTTATATCGATTCCTCCGGCATTGGAGCTTTGATTTCGAGCTTATCAAACTTGAAAAAGTATCAAGGTGGCTTAAAGATCATTAATGTTGCAGGTTCAGTACGAAAAGTATTTGAACTTACCAAATTAACCTCTTTTTTCGAAATCTTCGACAACGAAGACGAAGCCACTGCCGCATTCAAATAGGGAAGAAGGCATCCGCTTTCTTTTCTATTTGCTTCCCCCAAAGAACTAAGGAGTATATTATGTTACTTAAGTTAAAGACACCTGTCTTGCTTGTAACAATGTCAATTGCTATGTCTACAGTCGTTAACTGTGGGCAGGAGTTGCCATTGCAAGAGCTTGCGATCGCTAAAACGCAAGTAGAACGTGCTGAAAAATTGAAGGCTGAAGAGTATTCGCCTGACGAATTCCAAGAGGCGAAAAAAAGTCTCATTCAGGCAAACGAATACGCGGCTGAAGAAAAAGCCTCCGATTCAAAAAAGAGTGCCGATTATGCGATTTCTAAAGCCTATGACGCGTTGGAGAAAACATTGCCAAAGCTAACTGCAAAGACACGCGAAGAGGCAGTTGCCAATTTGGATGCAGCCGATGAAGCAAATGCAGCTGAATCCTCTCCTGAAGAGTTTAAAAAAGCAACGGAATTGAAAAATGCGGGCGATGCGAAACTAACATCTGCTGATGCCTCCCTTGCTGCTTATCTCCGTGAAGAAAATGATGAGAAAGCAAAAGAAGCAAAACGTGACCAGGCGCTGGGTGAATATGAGGAAGCTTACAACCTTTATCTTGAATCTAAAAAATCAGGACAAGATGCGAAAGCAGTTTCCCTCGAAAAATCAGACGCGATTCGTAAATCCGCGGATGAAGTAGATGCCAATTTACAGAAAGCTGGAAGATATTATAACGGAAGCAATCCTGCCGTTGAAGAAGAAAAAGCACGCATCCAAGCAGCATACGCTGATATTGAAGCGGGTAAACTCAAAGCTGCAGATGAAAAAATTAAAACAGCAAGAGCAGCTTCGGTTCCTCTTTTGGCTGCGTCTGTTAAAGACCATGCAAAAGACAGAAATAGCCAAGCTAGAGATGTGGTAGAAGATGCAAACGTTCGCTTCTCGGATCTAAAATCTGATGCACTTCAAAAATCTCCTGCGACAAAAGATGCTTATAGCAGCGCGCAGGAAAACCTTGGCGCCGCGAATGAATCACTCGCTTCCTCCTCAAATTTGTACGAGCAAGAGAAATATGAAGATTCACTTGCCCAATCAGAGGAATCGATTCGACTCGCTGAGATATCTATCGACCAGGTAGAAACGCTAAAACTGAATGGACTTGCGACTCCTTCCGATACGAAGAAAAAAGATCGCGCAACAACCGTTAAAGAAGATGGTAATAAATCAGATACTACAGAGACCACTGAGGTTACTTCTGATACCTCTAATGAAGGCGGTAGTTCGAATTTAAAAGATCTCGGAAAGGGATGGAAACAATACACAGTTTCTAAATCAAATCCAGCTGATTGCCTTTGGAGGATTGCCGAAAAAACAGATGTCTATAATGATTCAAAATTATGGCCAAGAATTTTCGAAGCAAATCGTGGTAAAATCAAGAACAAGAACCTGATTTACCCAAGACAGAAACTGAACATACCTCCGAAATCCGGTAAAATTGGCTCACCGCCAAGGAAGTAATTTTTTAGTCTAATTGATGTAAGAAAAGCTGTCTCAGGGCAGCTTTTTTTTTGCTCGGAGGGGGGATCACGATGGAGTCAATCAGAGGATACACGGAACCTGTCACTAAACTGACTGCAGGTGACTTTGAATCATTGGTTCAATTGGCATGGGCAGAGGACATGCCGAATGGAGATATCACGACAGACTCGCTTTTTAATGAAAATGAGCAGGCCAAGGCGACATTACTTTCCAAAGATGAAGGCGTGTTATGTGGAACAGCTGTCATTGATAGTTTGTTACAAAGAGTTGAAAACCAAGTTATCTATCATGCTGTCTTAATGGATGGTTCCAAACTTTCAAAAGGTTCGGTGATCGGAGAACTATCCGGTTCTCTCGCCATGATTTTAAAGATGGAAAGGATCATGCTTAACTTTCTCCAATACCTTTCTGGCATTGCGACAAATGCTTACTTAGTCACTCAAGAATATCCTAATTTAGTCATACTTGATACTCGGAAAACTTTGCCAGGTTATCGAAAGTTGGCAAAATATGCGGTTCATACAGGTGGTGGCTGGAATCATCGTTTGAATTTATCTGAAATGGCAATGTTAAAAGACAACCATATTGCAAAAGCAGGATCCATTCAGAGTGCCGTCTCGATGGTTCGAAAATTGCATCCTACTCGTAAAATAGAATTAGAAATTGATGGCTTAGCTCAACTCGATGAGGCCATTTCGGCTTCACCGGATATCATTCTACTTGATAATTTTTCTCTTACGGATACTCGTGAGGCGATTTTAAAACTTCGAAATGTTGCACCCTTAATCAAAATTGAATGTTCTGGAGGCATTACTCCAGATAAATTAAAAGCACTTTCCGAATTTTCAGCCGTTGGTGTGAGTATGGGCTATCTGACCCATACGGTTCGATTTTTAGATATAAGCCTGGAGATTCATTAGTGGGTTTATACCAAGACATAACAGAAAGTAGCGAACTTTTTCAAGCAATCGACAAAAGACTTGGACCAGAGAAGACGAACCTTGTCCGTAAGGCATTTGATGTTGCCAGTCGTATGCATGAGGGACAGAAAAGGTTATCGGGAGAGCCTTATATCATCCATCCGATGAACGTCGCCTCTATCTTGGATGAACTAGGTTTAGATGAAAGAGCAATTGCTGCTGGGTTACTGCATGATGTCGTAGAAGACACTAGCTATTCAAAAGAGGACATGGCCAAGGAATTTGGTGAGGACATCGCGGATTTAGTCGAGGGTGTGACAAAAATATCTGAAATTAAATCACAATCTAAAGAATCGGAAGCAGCAGAAAACATACGTAAGATGCTCATGGCAACGATCAAAGATGTTAGAGTGATGCTCATTAAACTCGCCGACAAAACACATAATGTTAGAACCTTAAAATTTCAACCGCCAGAAAAACAAAAGCGCATCGCAAAAGAGGTTTTGTCGTTATATGCTCCCATAGCGGGAAGGCTTGGTGTTTACAAAGTTAAATTTGAACTGGAAGATTTAGCGTTTCAAGCAATACATCCAGAAGAATACCAAGAAATTAAGAAACGGGTTGCAGCCAAAAAATCCGAGAGAGATGAATATATCGATAAGATAAAAATCATCCTTAAACAACGTTTAGCTGAAATCAATATTGAAGCGAAGATGGATGGCAGAGCGAAACATTTTTATTCGATCTATCGAAAAATGGTAACTAAGGAAAAAACATTTTCCGAAATTTTTGATTTGCGTGCTGTTAGAATCATAACCAATGAGATCAAAGATTGTTATGGAGTTCTTGGGATCGTACATACGCTTTGGACACCCATCCCGGGCCGATTTAAGGATTATATTGCAACACCTAAAACGAATTTATACCAGTCCCTTCATACGACTGTATTCGGTCCAGATGGAAGACCAATGGAGGTGCAAATTCGCACCAAGGAAATGAATGCGATCGCAGAAAATGGGATCGCGGCACATTGGGCATATAAAGAGTCATCTAATTTATCCAAAATTAGTTTATCGATGCAGCCAGGACTCGAAAATGCATTTCGCTTAAAATGGCTTGAAGTCTTAAAATCTTGGCAGGATCCCAATCTCGATTCAAAAGAATTTTTAGAAGAGTTACAGTACGATTTACACGAGGATGAAGTCTTCGTTTTTACTCCAAAGGGAGAAATTGTTGAAATGCAAAAAGGAGCAACAGTTCTTGATTATGCGTTTCGTATTCATACTGATGTGGGCATCCATGCAAGAGGTGGAAAAGTAAACGGACGTATGGTGACTTTACGAACTGAATTAAAATCCGGAGACCAAGTAGAGATCATCACAGAAAAAAGTGCGAAGCCTTCGCCCATCTGGCTTCGAATCGTTAAAACTCCATCAGCACGTCAAAAATTAAGACAATATTTTAGAAAATTACAAGAAGAGAACCAAAGAGAAACCATTGCTTCGGTACTAGATCAGCAAAATCAAGTTTATGATGAAAACGCGATTAAAGAAATTAAGAAGGTTAAAATCAAAAAACCTTCAAAAACGAATCCGAACAAACCTGAGAAAAAAGAATTCGGAGTCTCTGTGGCGGGTTGGACAGATGTTCCTGTAAGGATTGCCTCCTGCTGTACGCCGATCCCTGGCGATGAGATTATAGGTTTTATTACACGCGGACGAGGAGTGAGCGTACACAAAAAAGACTGCGATACGGCAAATAAACAATTGGAGTGGATGAAGACAATTCCCGTTAGGTGGGATGGACCTGGGGAACCAATTCCTGTTCAAATCGAAGTTCGTGCACGTGATGTGCAAGGTATTTATCTTTCTATGGTAGAGTGTATTTCGAATACAGAAACGAATATATTGGAAGCAGGAGCAAGCTCTCACCCTAATGGCACACTGACCGCAAAATTTATGTTAGAAGTAGATCATCTGGACCAACTAAAAGAAATATTAGATAACTTACGATTGATCGAAGGTGTTATTTTTGCCGAACGTGTTAAAAAATGAACCATTGAGCTTGGTTTGCGTTTAATTTAAAATAGAATCCATTAGCAAGATCTGCTATCGAGGGCTTTGGAAAGATACTATTTGAAATTTGATCCCGAAGTTCACCTGTGAAGTCCACAGGAGAGGTTAGCATCACTTTGCCGGAAAGCTCGTAAGACATGGGATTCCAGATCAAAAGTTCTTTGGTGTTAGCATAAGTTAGGAGATGCGCTAGGATTCTTCCGTCCCCGTAGAGATCATAAGAGAGTATAGTTCTTTCTATAATCGTTGGACGCGAATTTAGTATTTTAAAAATTCGCTCATAGTAAGATATGTAGGGTTCTTTTGTTTTCTCTTTATCTCTTTTTCCTAATTGAACTGGTAATTTGATTTTGTTTCCCATCTCTTGGCCATTATAATATAGCAATATACCGGGGATAAAACAAAGAAGACCGAAAAAATTTAAACTCTCTTCTTGGAAGTGCTTCGCAGATCTTTCTTCATCATGGTTTTCAAGAAAACGAATTGATTTGTTTTGGAATTCCAGGTTTGCATCAAGATGTTCACAGACCCCAATTCCGTTTTTATGACTTAAACGATCATATAGAGTTTTGTCGTAAGTACCGTCAAATCCGGCTGTTTGTAAATCATATTCTCTATTCCAGTAAGCTTCTGCATAAAATTTAAAATCTGGAAATTTCGATTTAACTTTTGAAATAAGTTCCTGCCAATAATTTATTCCTTGTTTTCCATGCGTGGAAAAAAACACATCAGCTAAAGCAAGCATAGCCATATCACATCTAACACCATCACAAAGTTTAGCGATATCCAGAAGGATCGTTAAATGAAGTTCTAATGTTTGAGGTTTTGAAAAATCCCATTGAACTGTATCTGTCCATCCATCAAAGTAAGGATCTCTACCATGGGCAAAGATTAATTTTGAGCTGTGCTGGAAGTGGTTTTTGTCAACCTGTTCGCCTCTTAGAAAACATTCTGGATGTGTGTAGAGGAGAGGAGTATCAAGTGACATATGGTTAGGGACAAAATCGAGAATCAGCTTTTTATTTCGTCTATGCAACTCATCCTTAAATCGCAGTAACTCGCTATCGCTCGTGAGTTCCAAATTTAGTTTGTAGTCATAAATTGCATAGGGAGAGCTGAGGATATCCTCATCAGTAACGTCGGTTAAGGCTCTCCTAAATTCATTTCTGAGGCCTTCATGGGACTGTGCAATTTTGCGGGAACCAGGGCTCATTTCCCAGATTCCCATAAGCCATATTTCATTGGCGGCAGAAACAGCTGGAATTTCCCAAAAATGAGAGTTCATTTCTCCGATTCTATATTCATTCTCTAAGCAAAAAATCCTTGAGTGGATCTCATATAAGCGAGTTTGATGGAAGGGATGTTTCATTTACGGTGACGTAAATTATGACAAAAGGAATCTCAATGCGCAAGTCTCTTTTTCAAGTTTTGTTTGTTTCTCTCTTATTGAATGCTTTTTTCTTCCATTGTTCAGAAAGTGACTCCTCTAACGAATCAGTTTCGAAGGTAGTAGATATCGCATGGGAAGGTGACCCTAAAACGATACCAGATGCCTTAAAAGAAGAAAATCCTATGGTAAGTCCCGATGCGGTGAAGGGTGGGAAGATTCGATTCTATTCGCATCAGTTTCCAAAGTCCCTAAATTATTACCTTGATCAGTTTACTACAACGGCACGAATTTTTACTTCGCTTTATGAACCTTTAACCGCGTATCATCCAACGACTTTGGAAACGATTCCTCATCTTGCGAAAAGTTGGAAGATTTCACCAGACAAGCGTAAGTTTACTTTTTACCTAGACAGAAATGCGAAATGGTCAGATGGAAGGAACATTACCGCGGATGATGTAATTTTTACTTATGAGACCATCATGAATCCAAAACATGCAACAGCAGTTTTTAGAATATCGTTATCTCGTTTCTCTAAGCCCATAAAGGAGGATGATTATACTGTGACCTTTGAAGCGAAGGAAGTTCATTGGAACAATTTTAATGATATAGCATCATCCATATTTATCCTTCCAAAACATTATTTTGAAGGTAAAGATTTCAATAAAGAAAACTTCGAGTTTCCAATTGTATCTGGACCTTATAAAATTGTTGAATCAAAGAAGTCTCGATATATTAAACTAGAACGAAGAGGTGACTATTGGCAAAGGGCTTACCCGTTTAATAAAGGCAGATATAATTTTGATCAAATCGTCTATAAGGTTTATAATGAAGAAGCAGTAGCGCTCCAAGCATTTAAAAAAGGAGATATGGATATTTATCCAGTTTACACTGCTCATATTTGGGTTGAAGAAACGAAAGGACAAGCATTCGAAAACAAATGGATCGCCAAACAACGTATTTTTAATTTAAAGCCAGTAGGGTTTCAGGGATGGGCAATGAACTCACGAAGAGAAATTTTCTCCGATAAAAGAGTCCGCGAAGCGATGGCACTCTTAGTAGATCGAAAGCTCATGATCGACAAACTCGCTTTTGGAGAATATGATCCAACAAATAGCTATTACCCAGACTATTATTTAGGATCTGAAAAAAATCCGAACCAACCAGTAGAATTCAATATCGAAAAAGCAAGAAAGCTACTCGCTGAGGCAGGTTGGAAACCAAATGCGAGCGGAATTCTTGAAAAAAATGGTAAACCTTTTACGTTCACGATTCTAGATCGCGATAAGAAAACAGAAAAATATTTTACCGTATTCTTAGAAAAAGCAAAGGAAGTGGGTATCTCTGCAAACATTGATACCTTAGATCTTGCGGCCTGGAGTGCAAAGGTAGATAAATATGATTTTGATATGACATGGGCTGCCTGGGGCTCAGGTGTGTTTAAAGATCCCGAGTCGCAATGGCATTCCAAATATGCAAACGAAGAAGGACAGCCAAATTTGCCAGGACTAAAATTGCCGATAGTAGATTCACTTATCGAAAAGCAGAAGACCGAGTTCAATCTTGACAAAAGAAATGCGATCATCAAAGAAATTGATAAAATTGTGTATAAAGAATATCCTTATGTGCTGCTCTGGCACTTACCAAGCGTTAGGTTGCTCTATTGGAGAAAATTTGGTCAACCAAAACTTCCTCTCGGAAGATATGGAGATGAAAGTTTCGCGACAGAATATTGGTGGTATGACGAAAAAATGGATTCTAGTTTAAAAAAAGCGATAGACCAAGACGAGTCCCTACCTGAATACAAAGCTGTTGTTAAGTGGGAAAAATAAATGCCTGAAGGGGAAAAACCTTCTCGATTTAAGGCCATTCGGGAGAGAGTATTCTCGCTCATTGGAACCAATCAAACTTGGAATAAAATTCCACAGTTTCTAGAGTTATTAGAGAAAGGACTTGATAAGGAGCTCTTCCACGATCCCGAGAAGGATGAGTTAGAAGAGCCAATCCCACTCGAGGATTTACCTGTTGATGAGGTCTTGCGTCAATCCGGCCCATTTCGTAAATTTTACGAATGGGCTTTTCCTGTATCCCACGTGTTTCGCATCACGCACAGATACGGAAGGGAATTTTTAGATAATTTTTTACCTCTTGATAATGCTAATTATATAGGCAGAGGTTCCTATAAATTTGTTTACAAGTTGCCTTGGAACCAAGTTGTAAAGACAGGGAAATCAAAACTTCCATCTGATTCCATCTTTGGAAGTCTATATAAGGAAGTGGGAAAGGATCTTGAGAAGTATTTGAAGAAGGAAGAAATCGCTTTAAAAAACTACTTACAGGCAAAAACAAGACTAGAATCCAATCAAGATGAAATTGAATTTAAATTTAGAAGGCTGGGTCTGGAAAGATTGCACTATTGGAAATTAAAATCTCTGATTCCTGATCTTGTCATTCCTACTCGATTTTTTATGGGTTTACGTGTTCGTAACACACCTTGGCGCATCCCCACCATTTCTTTGACTCCGTGTGACCAGCAACCTCTGTTAGCAGGAAAGCATTTAAAAGAATTTACAATTAAAAATGAGAAGTTGGAACAAAATCCGATTTTGAACAAATTATTCCCGAAGTGGAAACTGAATTTTGATTCTCACCGATTTGGAGTCGTGTCAAAATCAAAACTGAAAAAGATCGCCGTGGATTTCAATCGTGTGATACAAGTAACTAAGTATTTGGCAGAGGAAGAGAAATTGATTTTTGATGTTCATTCGGAAAATATAATCATCACACTTCCCGATTTTGATTTAAAGATTTTCGACTTTCATCTATTCGATGATTATCTATATGAACCATCCGAAGAAAATCCAACTCCAGAAATGGATCATATTATTCTTATCGAAGAATTTATTCGATCCTTTGAACTAGATAAATGAAATTCTTATCCAAGAATATATTTCATATATTCGCCATCGTTTCTATATTCCTAGGTCTTAGTGAAGCATGGAAGTTGCGCTGGTTATGTGATGATGCATTTATTTCTTTCTCTTATGCGCGAAACTTATCGGAAGGATTTGGTTTGGTCTACCAAGTAGGAGAATATGTAGAAGGATATAGCAATTTTTTATGGACTTTATTGTTATCGGGTTTTTTCGTCATAGGAGTTTCGCCTTTGAAGGCATCCCTCGTCTTAGGCATCCTTTCTTATTTTTTTTTGCTTGTGTATTTGTATTTTGTTGAACGAAAAGAGAGGCCATTTTCTAATCTGCCTCTTTATTTGATCCATTTTGTTCTATTCTATCATGGATGGATTTTTGCCACTTCAGGTCTTGAAACCATGATGTTTACTTTGTTTCTGACAATAGGTCTGATCGAGTGGCAAAAAAAAGATAATAGGGCTGGGTATTTGCTGCTTCTAGCCGCTTTGGTCCGACCAGAAGGGATGCTTTTTTTAACCTTGTATACATTCGAGAAAGGCAGTGATACCAGAAAAATAAAATCTGCTTTCCCTTTCCTATTTTTTCTTTTTTTCATCGCTGCACGTTTTGTCTATTACGATGATTTCTTACCAAATACATATTATGCGAAGGCAAACCGGCCAGCCTATTTTTCTCAAGGAATGATGTATCTGTTTTATTGGTTTCGAGTCTATCCCTTATATACAATAGTGTTTTTATATTCAATTTTTTTAAATCTCGATCAGATTTATAGAAAATTTCCTGCCTTTCGATCTTTGTGCATTCTAATCTATATTTTTTATGTTTTATTTATTGGTGGAGATTTCATGGCGATGAGATTTTGGCTTCCTGTTATGCCATATTTATCTTGGATCGTTTATTTGAAGTTGGTAGAGAAAACTGATGAGTTGCAGATTTCATCAAATTTAAAATCGAAATGGAATATTTATTTTCAGCGCAATCTCATTCTGATTCATTTATTTTTTATACTTTCCCTCGCAGTTCGATTGGATCCTTTCGTTGGTGAAAATGAGAAAGAAGCCTTTTGGAATCAGGTCGGAGAAGAAAGAAGATTCTATACAGATTCGCTAATTCAGGAAATTGGCTATGACAAAGTCGCGCTACGTGATTTTCGTGTCGCATTTTTCGGTGCTCAAGCTCATTTCATATATTTCATGAAGCCAAAATATGCTTGGGAGGCTGAATCAGGTCTTACTGACAAAGTTTTAGCAAAACAGGAAAGTCAAAAGCCGAGAGGAAGGGTGGGGCATGAAAAATATGCTGAGCCGAGTGGCCTTCTTGCACGAGATATAGAGCTTGTCCTCGCGGACCGGTTCCCAGAGATGAACCTTCCTTATATCACATTTCAATTTAGAAATTACACATGGAACATATTCGTGTTACATTACCGTCCAGAAAAATTTTCAAAATTGTGTCAAAGAAGCGGATGGGATTGTTCCTTACTTTACACAGATTTGTTAAAACGTAAATTGGATCTAGAAAAGGAGCAGATTTTTTGGCATGATTGAAGACTCCCAAGTTATCGAAGTACCTTACGGTAGAATCCATACTATAACTCTAGGAAAGGCAGCCTGGACTGAAACTTTTCCAGGGAATTCGTTCCCGTCTGACTTTGAAAGTTGGTCGGCTGCGACGAATATCATCGTCTCGAAATATACAAAAATTGCAAGTGATCGTATTTTCTCTCTCAATCAGGTCCATAATCGTGATATTGGATTTGTAGAGAATGGAAAAATTTCGAAATGGCTTCCTGATCCCCCGTCTCTGCTCTCTAAAGAGGGAGAAGAATTGGTTCAGATTGATGGAAGCGGTGATGGGCTTATCACCTTTGAAGCAAATACGGCGCTCGTTATCCGAACTGCAGATTGTGTTCCTGTCTTTTGTTATTCCAAACAAAAGCCCATGGTAGCCTTACTCCATGCTGGTTGGCGTGGTGCGCTAAATGGCATATCGGAAAAATGCGTCCATTGGTTGCTTGGACAAGGTTTTATGGAAGAGGACTTACAAGTTTTGATTGGACCTTGCATATCAAAAAAAAACTACATGGTACAGTGGGATGTGGCTCAGCACTTTATGAGTATGCCTCCAGGTGTTGTTGTAGAAGCACCTGGTCTCGGTTATCTGCTCGGTGTGAAAGAGGCAATCCTGGTAAAGTTAAGAAAGGAATTCAATAAGCTGCCATTGAACCCGCAAAGTAATGATGTTTTTCTATCTAGTCGATATTTTAGTCACAGATCCCAAGATTTAGGTAGAAATATTAATATTATACTTTGGGAATCTTAATTAAGACCTCTTTGATTTTCTCTAGCACTTTTTCTCGTTTGATTGGTTTGATCATGTATTCCATTGCACCATTTTCCAATAGTATTTTAATGACGCTTGGTGTGTTTTCTTCTGAAATAAACATGATACGTGGCAATACACCGGATTCTTTAATCTCCCAAAATGCAGCGTAACCATCCACCTCTGGTAAAAAAATCTCAATCGTAATAAGATCTACTTGTTGCTTAAATTCTTTATACAACCTCATAAGCTCTTTGCCAGTTTCTGCAATTCCTAAGATTTTAAATCCTTCCGATTCCAAAATCTGTTGAAGTTGTTTTGCTTGAAATTTTGAATTTTCCGCAATGAGTATGTTATATGGGCGACCCGTAGGTGCGATTCCTGCTTGCATGTAATTTCCTTTTTCTAATTCCCTATGGCGTTTTGTATTTCTATGCCGATTTCTTTGGTGTTAAGAACTGTGGTTCCGGCTTCTGCGATATCACCAGTCCGTAGTCCTTTTTTCAAAACTGTGCGGATTGCATTTTCAATTTGAACTGCTTCTGCTTCTAATCCAAAAGAATAGCGAAGCATTAGGGCTCCAGACAAGATTTGAGCAATCGGATTTGCAATTCCCTTGCCAGCGATATCAGGTGCTGATCCTCCCGAAGGTTCGTAGAGACCAAAGCCTGATTCAGAGAGAGAAGCTGAAGGCAACATTCCAATGGATCCGGTAATGATGGATGCCTCATCCGACAAAATATCGCCGAACATATTTTCACATAACATCACGTCGAATTGTTTTGGTTTTACAATCAATTGCATGGCCGCATTATCAACATACAAATGGTCCAGAGAACAGTCAGAGAATTCTCGTTTATGAAGATCTACAACGACTTCACGCCACAATACTGAGGTAGTAAGAACATTGGCTTTATCAATACTTGTGACTTTTTTATTCCTCTTTCTGGCAGCCTCAAAAGCTTTCCGTGCAATTCGTTCGATCTCTCTACGAGAGTATCTCATGGTATCATATGCGAATTCTTCAGGTCCGCTTCCTTCTCGACCTTTCGGCTGTCCGAAATAAATTCCAGAGGTAAGTTCTCGAAGGATCAGAATATCTAAACCATCTCCAATGATATCAGCGCGGATAGGTGAAGCATTCTTCAATTCAGAATAGATGATAGCAGGGCGTAAATTGGCAAACAAATCAAAGTGTTTACGAAGAGGAAGAAGTGCCCCTCTTTCAGGTTGCTGGTTTGGAGGAAGTTTTTCCCACTTGGGTCCGCCTACGGATCCAAAAAATATTGCTTTCGAATTTTCACACAAAGCAAGTGTTTCCTTAGGTAGTGGTGAGCCAGTAGCATCAATTGCGGCTCCACCAACTAACGCAGATTCAAATTTAAAATCATTTTTTTTATTGCCTAGAGCTTTTCCCACGACGGAGAGTGCAACATCCATGACTTCAGGTCCAATTCCATCTCCAGCAAGTACTGCAATTTGATTCATCTTTATCCCTTTAATACTGATTCTAAAATATCCATGCCTTCAGCTGCCTTTTCCAAAGAAATTGTCAGCGGAGGCATAATTCTGATAACACTGTTTGCGGTACTGTTGACTACAAGACCTCTTTTCAAACATTCTTCAACGATTGGTCGCGAAGGAACGTTTAAGTCGAGTCCAATATGCAGTCCTTTCCCTCTAACTTCTTTCACGATAGGATAGAGAGATTTCATGGTTTCTAGTCTCTGAAACATGTTCGTACTAATCGTCTCAATTCCTTCCAGTAAGTTTCTTGAAAGTATGATTCTAAATGTTTCATAGGCTACCGCACAGGCTAAGTGATTTCCACCAAACGTAGAGCCATGTGCCCCCTTTCCGAGAAGACTAGTGTATTCTTCTGCCACGACCAAAGCACCGATAGGGAATCCGGAACCTAGTGCCTTTGCCAATGTGAACGCATCGGGAGCAAACCCGTAATGCTCAAAACAAAACATTTTCCCAGTTCTTCCCATTCCTGTTTGGATTTCGTCGAAAATGAGGAGTGAGTTTGTCTCCTCAGTCAGTTTGCGAGCCAAATTCACAAAGGACTGGGTCATTGGTATGATCCCACCTTCACCTATGATGAGCTCCATGATAAGACCACAAACATTTTCACCGTAATTATCAAAAGCACTGATGAGTGAATCCTCATCATTTGGTGTGATGAAGTGAATGTCTGGAACTAGATCACCAAATCCTTCTCGGATGGAGGAATTTCCAGTCATACTCATGGAGGCAGTCGACCTACCATGGAAACTTCCATCTAATGCCAGTATCACTGGCTTCATTAAATTTTTAGCAATGCCATGCTTTCTCATCAATTTAAATGCTGCTTCGTTTGCTTCGGTTCCAGAATTACAGATAAAAACTTTCCCTGGCGCACTATTTTCTATGATCACTTGTGCAAGTTTTGCTTGGCCCTCAGAATAATATAGGTTCGAGGAGTGCATAATCTTGTCCGTTTGGACGCGAATTGCCTCTATAATGTCTGCTTCCCCATGGCCCAGATTTGTTACGGCGATGCCAGATTGAAAATCTATATAAGCCTTATTGTCTTGGTCATACAACATTTCTCCCACACCATACTGAAATGTAACGGGATATTTGTTGTAGGTATTTAATAGATATTTATCGCTGAGTTCTTTAATCTCTGCTATCATTGATTTTGTTCCGTTCGTCATATAAGCCCTGCTAATTGTAAAAATTCTTTTTCGGCGATTCCAATTTCGTTTTTTAGGTTTTCCCAAGCTCCAGGAATTTCTGATTCCTTTTTGATAGATTCCTGTGTCCGAAAGGATGAGTAAACTTTGACCTTAGGCTCTGTTCCTGAAGGTCGAATTGTCAACTTTGCTTCTCCAGTTAATTCGAGTTGTATGACGTTAGATTTCGGCATTCCTTTTAATGCATTTACCTTCGCCTTTCCTTTTGTAGACAAATTTCCATAATCAAATACGGATAGAACGGTTCTATCTCCGATTTTTAATCCAATGAGATCTTTTTTGCGCAAAGTTTCAATCGATTCTTTGATTTTTGTTTGGCCTTGGCTCCCTTCGAGAGTCAGAGAGAAAAGACTTTCTCTAAAGAGTCCATATTTTAGGTAGATTTGATTTAAATAGTTCAAAAGATCTTTTTTTTCCGCTAAAATCTCCAAAAAGAGTAATGCACTCGATAGCGAATCTTTATCACGAACAAACGGGATCGGAAGGTATCCATAAGATTCTTCACCACCAAACAAGAATTTGTGGTCTTTCTTCTTATCTATCACCTTCATTTCTTCTGCAATGTATTTGAAACCAGTTAGAACATTTGAAATCTTAACTTTGTTTTTTTTAGCAATCGCTTCCTGTAAATCCGTCGTAACAATTGTCTTAACCAGATGATAGACGGTTTTAGATTTTTTCGTAGAGACTTTTTCACAGAGATAAGCTGCCATAATGGAGCCAATTTGGTTTCCATTTAAGTATTCATATTCACCGTCTGACTTTCGTATGCCGACACCGAGTCTATCAGCATCTGGATCCGTCGCGATAAATATGGGAGCTCGTTTTTGTTTGGCATACTTTTCACACAGAGCAAGGGCTTCTTTTTCTTCCGGATTTGGATACTTGACTGTGGGAAACTCACCGTCTGGTTTTGCCTGTTCTGGAACTAGAAAAACAGACTTATAGCCAAATTCATTTAAAGTGGCCTTCATAAATTCACCACCCGTTCCGTGAAGCGGGGAATAAACAATGCTAAGATTTTTTCTATCAGCTGGTTTTGCTTTAGAAAGTAATTTTGCTTTTTTCAAATCTGCGAGATATGCTTTGAAACAATCTTTACCGACATTGCTGACAAAGGCTTTAAAATCTTTGGATTTCGAATCTACAAGTTGTATCTCGTTCCAGTCAGTAATGGATTCAATGTTTTTGATGATGAGACCATCGTCTGGCGGAACTAATTGCCCTCCATCACTCAAATAAGCTTTAAATCCGTTATACTCAGGTGGATTGTGAGACGCGGTTATGACAATGCCTCCAGAAGCCTTATAGTAACGAACCGCATAAGAGAGTAAAGGTGTAGGTGTGACTGTGGGGAAAATCTTAACCTTCACTCCATGTCTCGCCGCGATGCCAGCCGAGATATTGGCAAATTCTTTGGACATCCTGCGTGAATCATAGGCGATCACAATCGAAGGATTTTTATTTTGTTTGATGAGATGTCTTACAAACCCAAGAGCTGCTCGTCCTACTGTATAAAGGTTCATGCGTCCCACGCCGTTCCCAATTTTGCCACGGATTCCGCCCGTACCAAATTCCAGGGGGATGCTAAAGGCATCGGTCAGGGGAGAAGAAATTCCTTTTTTGAATTCGACAAGTGCGAGGTTTGCTTCAGATTTTATTTCTGAAGAAAAAGGAGATTTCGTCCAGGATTGGATGTGATCTTCTGGTTTCAACATAGCTTCCTTACTATATTATAGAGACTCTACTGCTTGGAAATCAAATTTGGAACCTAGACAATTTTTCATCGAAGAACGCCTCGAATTGTACCGAAACCACTGCCAGTGCAATTTGGGAGAGAGCGGATACCACGCCTTTACCCTGGGTGAAGTGATGGACCTTGCCCAAGTGACTGTCGAGGACCTCCGCGAAATACCACTCTACGATTCTCCAAACCAGGGACGTGAGGACTTACGGGCTGAAATCGCGAGTCTTTACCCAGGGGTTTCCGCCAATGAAGTTCTGATTTCCACAGGGACGAGCGAAGCAATTTATTTACTCTTCCACCTGCTTTTGGAAGAACATTCCAGAGTCGCATTGTACGTTCCTGCTTTCCAGGCATTGTATGAAATTCCAAAAATGCTTGGTGCCACGATCATACCCGTTCCTATCAACGCGAGCCTTCAGGCACAGGACTGGATGAAGGTAGATGCAGATCTTTTTGTCATCAACCACCCGCACAATCCAACAGGCTTAGATTTTGCACCAGAAGAGCAAACCAAATTGATAGAGCTGCTAAAAACAAAAAACAAGCCAGTGTTATTTGATGAACATTATCGTTTTTTAGACCGTAAAAATGAACTCGGATGGAGTGGAGTCTCTCCGAAAGAACGTTTTTTTGGAACAGGTTCCTTTACAAAGTGTTTTGGTGTCACGGGTCTTCGAGTAGGCTGGCTCATCGCCGACGAAACAACCATTGCACGTGCTCGCAGTTTCAAGGACTACCTTACTCATACAGTTTCGCCTATCTCCGAATTGTTGGCACTGAAGCTAATGCAAAATCGAAAACAATTCCTCCAAAAGATCAGAACAGAAGTAGAAAATAATATTCTTTATTTCCAATCCCGTTTGTCTGAGTTGAAAGACATTTTGAGTCTGAATGAGATTCATGGCGGCCTTGTGAGTTTCTTGAAATTGAGAGAGGGATTGACTTCTGAATCGTATGCAGACCAACTTTTCCAGAAAACAGGGGTATTTGTACTACCTGGAAAAAATTTTGAGAGGGAAGGATTTCTTCGGATTGGCTATGGGGAATCACATGAAAAATTTAAATGGGGGATAAACGAGTGGATCAAATTTTCACACAAAACCTAATTAAGTCCAGTTTCTCACTTTTTCCTGGCATCGGTCCGGTTCTGGAAGAAAAGATATGGTCGTATGGTATTACGTCTTGGGAGGAGATGCTTCAATTTTCTCCAATTCCTGAACATCCTTGGCATAAGAGTCGTTTGCCAGCTCCTGAGAAATTAAAGGCAGCCATCCCAGAGTGGCAAAGAGCCCTTTCTTCAAAAAATATATCCTTCCTCTCCAATCAACTTCCCAACCAATTTCTTTGGAGGCTTTATGAAATCTTTCCAGAAAAGTTTTGTTATCTTGATATTGAGACAACTGGAATTGACGCAAGTTCTGTTTTGACGGTTGTTAGTTTATATATTGATGGAAAAATATTAACCTTTCAACGAGGAAAGGATTTGGAATTTTTATTAGATTCGATTTTGGAAGATCATATTCTCGTTACTTATAATGGAAAACGCTTTGATGTTCCGTTCATCGAAAGAGAATTTCATCAAAAAATTTCAAACATCCATTTGGATCTGATGAATGTTCTGCATGAAATGGGAATCAAGGGCGGTTTAAAAAAATCGGAAGAGATTTTAGGATTAAAACGAGGAGATGAAATCTCTGGGATTGACGGAAGGATGGCACCCATTCTCTGGCGAGACTACCAACAAAATGATAACCAGCGTTCTTTGGATTTACTGATTGCCTACAATCGGGAAGATACAGTCAATTTAGAAATCATTTTAAAAGAGATTATAAAAAGAAAAAATCTGCAGTTTATGAAGGATTACCGCTCGTGATTTGCGAAAAATGTATTTAATGCGGGCCGTACATATACTCGCGAAGGATATGCATTTCCGCCTGCGTTTTTGAAAGTTTAGTTTTTACGGCATCCCCGATCGAAACGAGACCGATGATCTTTTCTCCGTCTAAAACGGGCATATGTCTAAATTTTTTTGTAATCATCGTATTTAAAATGTCATCTATCTCATCATTCGCACCAGCTACTGTTAGCTGCGTTGACATAACATCTTTTAGTTTGATGTTCGGTATCTGTTCATACTTTTCTGCGATGAGTCTCATCAAATCACGTTCTGTAAATATCCCTGCTAGCTTGCCTTGGAAAGTGACAATGATGGACCCAACATGGGCCTGTGCCATCATTTTTGCTGCTTCAAGAACTGTGTGATCTTCTTCGATGGAGAAGACGGAGGAATTTTTGTCTTTGAGAATTTCTTTTACAGACATGGCTTGTTCTGGTTTCTTACAAATTCAAGGAAGTTGCAAGAATATTTTTGTCATAAATTTCATTTGAGAGACAATTTCGGTTTATATCTCCACCTTTCTTTGCCCTCAGAGGCAATGATCCTTTTTCCCTTTCTTGACACCACATCCTCTTAAAATAGCCTCTCTATATAAATATTTAGCGGTGTTCGTTATGGCCCGCAGCAGAGGTTTTTTTATGTCTCCTACTTTAGAAATGGTCCGGTCACAAAGAGATGCTGGGGCTTCCGATAGGTTTCGTCCTTCTTCGCTTGATGGCCCTAGAAAGGCAATCCGGTCCTATTTGTTTAAACCCAATGGCTGGAAAGCAATGAAGGTTCTTGCGTTCGGCTTTCTTTTTCAGACATTCAGCTATTCGGTCATTTATGCTGCGTTAGTTTACGGAAATTATTTCCTTCTTGTTACTGGTTGGATTCTCTGTGGTATGAGCGTGACATCTTTATTTGTCATCGGACATGATTGCGCTCACGGCTCTTTTTTGAAAAATACGAAAGTGGGTGATTTCATAGGGCATGTTTGTTTTCTTTTTTCCTTTTACCCATATTATGGATGGAAATATACACATAACGCACACCATGCGCATACCAATGACATCTCAACACATAGCCATGATGTTTATTTTGATAATGCATGGACTCCATTTACAGTTGAGGAGTATCTTGCCCTAAAGCAAACCTCAAAACTACGTGCATTTCTTTATAAAATGACGAGGTATTTCCCGCCATTTGGGTCACTCCTACATAACGTCGCATTCCATGCATTTCCTGGTAAATTTATAGAAAGTCATAAAAATAAATTATATTTTTCCTATGGAATCTTGGTTTTAGGACTGGGATTCATCTGTTACGGTTTATCAATGTTAGTGGGGAATCCCTTTGCATTTTTTCACTTTTTAATCATGCCAGGCATTTTATTCCAATTTTGGATGAGTTATTATACGTATTTACACCACACGTCCACAGAGATTCAGTTTTATCAGAAAAGCGAGTGGACCCCATATCTTGGCCAAATCGTATCTACCTATAATTTTTTAAACCCTAAGTGGCTTTCTTTCATCCATTTCCATATCGACATACATACACCACATCATCTTTCAACAGCGATTCCGTGTTATCATTTATTAGAAGCATATAAAGATCTTAAGTGTTCTGATTTTGCGGAAGACCTGAAAGAAGGAAAGTTTCAATGGAGCTATCTATTCAAACAGCTAAAAGAATGCCATGTCTGGGACATGGAGGAAAAAAGATATCGCAGGTTTAGTGAGGTAGAAGGGGTTTAAATTTGGAGCGTATCGGGATCGAACCGATGACCTTCTGAATGCAAATCAGATGCTCTCCCAGCTGAGCTAACGCCCCGTTTCAAACGGTTACCTTTCTTGGGCCTGATAAGATTTGAACTTATGACCCCACGCTTATCAAGCGTGTGCTCTAACCAACTGAGCTACAGGCCCTGGATAGAGACAGTATTTTTCAGGTAGGGGGTACGGGCAAATCTTTTTCGGTATAATTTTTACCAGGTCAGAGGTTTTTAATCTGTATCGATTAGCTCCAGAATCAAATCATCTAATGAAAATAAGGCGGAGGTTTTCCATTGGAATATATTCCCATCCCAATGGCAGTAACCCTTTTCGTGGATTCCTTGGATCTGTGCGAGCATTTCCATTGAAGCAGAACGATCCAAATGTTTGTCGAAAAATGTTTTCGGTTCAAAAGGTAAAAATAAACGAAACAGTGACAGGGCAATCTCGGATTTCGCTTCTGCAGGTTCCCGTCTTGCATTTGTGGGGTGTCTTAAATAAACTTCGCTATTTCTTGGATTTCCATAACGCATATGATCCAAAAATCCATGAGCACCTGGCCCGAGTCCTAGGTAAGGTTCGTACATCCAATACCGCAAATTGTGTCTTGAATACTCATTCTCTCTACAATAATTAGAAACTTCATACCAAACGTAACCATGTTTGGCCATTTTTTCAGGGAGAAATTCTAGAATCTCTCTTTGAATTTCTTCATCTGGTGCTTTTAGAATATGATCTTTCACCTTGCGAGAGTAAGTTGTTCCTTTTTCTAAGGTTAAGGAATATAAACTCATATGTCTCAAATCCATTTTGATAAAATAGTCTAAATCGCTTTCAAAATCGGATCTCGAAAGGTTTGGCATTCCATACATCAGATCAATCCCCAATCGCTCGATCTTTGAAGACGAGAAAATCTGCTGTAAATTTTCATATTTTTCGGGATCAACATAGCGACCAAGAAAACAAAGCCCTTCTTCGTTGCGTGTTTGGACACCGACATTCAGTCGGTTCACACCGGCTTCGGCAAGTTCTGCAAGAAATTCTACCGAAAGGTCCTCTGGATTTGCTTCAAAGGAAATTTCGACATCTTCTGTGACCTCGAGCTCATTTCTAAAAAAATGAATGAGCTCTTTCCAGTGTTTCGGTGAAGCCTTGCTAGGTGTTCCTCCACCCATAAATATCGTATCAATTTTTGTATTTTCTAAACTTGCGGAGTTTTTTTTACGGTAAAGAAATTCTTTTTTATATGCATCAAACAACAAAGATTCGTTTGTTGAGGGGTTCTTTCCGATCCCTTCCGAATAGAAATCACAGTAATCACATTTTTGGTAACAGTATGGATAATGCACGTAGATCCCCGTGAATCCGTTTCTTGCTTGCAAGGGGAGCGATCGGGAGTTAAGTAATGGAATCATGTTGCGAGTTTGGCAGTTACTTATCGGAATGATTTTTTGCCTCACTCCTCTTTCGTCTCAAGAACTGATATTAAAAGACAAGCTTGTCTTATGGCAAGGAAATACATTGCTCTTCCCAGAGGATGTTGTCATTCGAGAGACCAAACTTGCTTTTGAATCTTCTTTGCATGTTTATCCCGCAAGGCGGGAGCCTTTTTTTATCGTCTTTCGTAAACTCCCCTTGCAGGAACTAAATTTTCCCAAAGAGAGCTGGGAAAGAGAAATATTTTGGAGGGGCAAGGATTTAGAAAAGACCACCTTAGAAAAAAATGGGATTCTCTTTACGATTTACAAAGCGGATCAGATCAGGAACCAGAATCTGTTGCGCTGTAACCTTTGGATTTGGACGGATCAGGGGTCTAATTATTGGGTTTGGATTTTATTTCGGAAAGAAAGGACCGATTTGTTCGATTTTTTTGAAAATGGGCGCTTTCTAAACTCATCGGGGGCGAACTGATTGTTTTCTGCTTGTCTCAGCCTTTTTCTCTAAAACATTGGAAAGGGCAAAGGGCCTATAGCTCAGTTGGTTAGAGCAGCAGACTCATAATCTGCGGGTCGAAGGTTCGAGACCTTCTGGGCCCAATTGTATTTTCTAAAGGGAGGCGAAACCTTATATGGAATTTTTCGAAGTAAAAATCTCAGACATCAGCCTCACGAATGTTGGCTTCGCGGTTTTTTTACGTGCAAAGGAAGGGGAGGACAATCGCGTTGTTCCGATCTTTATCGGCCCTCTTGAGACGCACTCCATCACAACTGTGATCGACGGAACTAAGCCCCCGAGACCGATGACCCATGACTTGATGCTCTATATGCTCACAGCCATGGGAGCAACCGTTTTAAAAATCACGATCGAAGAAATCATCGACAGCACTTTTTATGCAAAGATCCAATTGAGAAAAGATGAAGAGATCATTACACTTGACGCAAGGCCTTCCGATTCGATTGCTTTAGCTCTCCGTGCCAACGCACCGATTTTTATCGCCAAATCGGTATTAGATGAAGCTGGAATCATAATGAAAGATGACGAGATCCAATCAGAAAGTGCCATTCCAGAGAAAAAAATCCAAGCTCTGCCCAAATCAAACTTACAAATATTAGAAGAAACTCTTGAAAATGCTTTAAAGACCGAAGATTATGAAACCGCTGCAAAAATTCGGGACCAAATCAAAAAACTCATCGGCAATAGTTAAATTCTACAATCAAATTCGTAAACATCCAACACGCGGCAATTTCTTATGTCACATAGGTTATTGGAAAACTCATATTTTTTAATTGTCAGGTCAAAACAAGATACGTAACTTTGAGTTACGAAACACAAGGGACTTGGCTCCCGATAAGGAATGTTGCATGGAAAAATTGGTAATGGACGTTGTTAATGCTGGTATCGCTCTTTTTCGTTCTGGAGAAGAGAAGTTAAAAACAGCCGTAGTTGACTTAGAAAAAGTTTACACGGATCTTAAAAGCAAAGGTGAATTGGATAAGTCTCCAGAATCTCAGAAAATCAGAGACCTCCTAAGTAAAACAATTACTGATGCAAAAGATGCCATCGGTAAAACAAATGCAAGTTACGAAGAAATCGTGACAAAGCTTCAAGCAAACTATCAATCTATTTATGCTCAACTTGATACTGCTCTTCCTCCACAATTGAAAGAGAAGGCAAAACAAGCATTAGATGAACTTAAAGCATTGATTGACAAAGTTAAGAACAAACAAGGTTAATTCTAAATCATTTAACTGAATTTACGAAAAGAGTCACAGAGAAATCTGTGACTCTTTTTATTTTTATATATGCCAAATCAAAACCAACACATCAAACGCATTCTATTTTTAACTGTTTTTACGGATATGATGGGCTTCTCCATCCTCTTTCCTTTGTTTCCCAGAACGATCACTCATTTTTTGGAAAAGGGTGATGATCCGATATTTTCAATTTTTTATACGTGGTCCCAATGGTTGGGAGAATGCGGAGATACAAAGTATACCTTGGTCTTGTTTGGTGGCATTCTCGGATCAATTTATTCATTTTTGCAATTTCTTTCGGCTCCGGTATGGGGAAAATTATCTGATCGACTTGGCAGACGTTTTATCTTGATATTTACAACTTTTGGCTCAGTTTTTGGTTATTCCCTTTGGCTTTTCTCTTCCTCATTTTGGATGTTTGTGCTCTCCCGCGTTGTGACGGGCATTACAGGTGGAAATATTAGTGTCGCTTCTGCTGCTATGGCAGATCACACGGAAGAAAAAACAAGAGCAAGTGGAATGGGAATGATCGGAGCTGGTATTGGCCTTGGCTTTGTGATGGGTCCGTTGCTTGGGGGAATAAGTTCCACGTTTACTTTTTTAGATCCCTTTTATCAAAGCGGGACTTTGGTTATTTTTCCAGTATCAGCATTATTTGCTCTCCTTGTGGCATTCGTTAACTTGATTATGATCATCCTTTTTTTACCTGAAACGAAAGTACATGTCTCCACTTTAAAAGGCATTCACCCGATATTGAACATCAAAAATATCCAATCAAAGACACTTGTTAGATTATGTGTTCTAAATTTACTTTTCCTTACTAGTTTTTCTGGTTTTGAATTTGTAATTAATTTTTATCTTTCCGAAGGCTTTAGTTTCACACCAAAGTCTATAGGACTTTCCTTTCTTTACATGGGAACGATCATTGTTTTAGTTCAAGGCGGACTTGTCAGAAGACTCAATGGTATGATTTCTGAGAAACGAATGGTAGAATATGGCAGCGCCGGAGTTCTCATGGGTCTACTCGTTTTGATTTTTGGAGACACCATTTATCACGTATTTGTTGCTTTATTCTTCTTGGCGTTTGGGGCATCTCTAGTCAATCCAGGGCTTTCTTCCTTTGCTTCTTTAGAGAGCGGAAAGGCAGACCAAGGGATGGCCATGGGATTGTTCCGAAGTTTTGGCTCGCTAGCACGTGCGGTTTCTCCGATCCTCTTCTCTATCATTTACTTTCAGAAAGGTCCGCAGTTTACTTTCGTATTATCAATGCTGATTTTGATTGTATTTGGCTACTTACTCCACCAAACCAAAAGTCATTCTAGTTCTCGAATTTGAATGGAGTTTAGAGAAAAGATTCTAGTCTAGATCTTAAAAGAGGAAACATCGTTTTCTCCTCTAAGCGATCCCCCGTAAGTGAAGTTCTCAGCAAGAAGCTATCTCTGATTTTTCCATCTGAGGTATTTGCGGTAAAGCTGATGATATCGATCCCTAAATGGTAAAGTGCTTCTGTAATTTGAAATAAAATACCTGGCGTATCTCTCATTCGTAAGTCCATAACGGTAAAGTCAGAAGAGATGGGATTGTAAAGTTTAAGTGAGGCTTCCGGATCTCCCACCTTTCGGCTTAGGACATCACCTTTTCCTTGCTCCCTCAAGTAAGTCTCTACTGGTTTTGCTTCATAAAATAAAGAAAATAGATCTTTTCGAATCTGAGATAACAAAAGTTCGGTCATCTCGGTTCCATTCCAACTACGGATCACAAATAAATCCTGTACATGACCTTCATGCGAAGTTTCTGCAACCGCCTCTAAAATGTCCCAGCCATGGTTATAGAGGACGGAGGTGACACGAAATAAAATACCCAAGTCATCTTGTGAGAGAGAGATTTTGAGAAGTGTGGTGTCTTTGCGTGGAACACAGGAAACATGAAGCACTGGCTTTTTAGTTTCATTCGTGGTTGTCGTGGTCATATGCTCTCCCAGGCGTCAGAATGCTTAGAATTTGTACAATGCGTTAAAATGATACAATTTGCTATGCAGAGAACAGCCTACAGTAAGAGAGATGCAAGAACAGTACCAATCAAAGGCAAAAATACCTAAAATTATGCTCTGAAACGTTTAGAAGGTTATTTTTGCTCCGAGCATAACCGATTGCACTTTTTGAGCGACGATGGCTTCAACGGTTATTTTAGTGATGAGTGCATTCAGTTCAATGCCTGCGATAAGGAAATTTGTCGTATTGGGAGCTTGCGCAGAGCCAGAAAGATCAAGCGCGAGAGTTCCCGTTCTGAGTTGGCCAAGACTGGCTGAAGGGATCAAGGCTGCTACTTCAGCCGAAAGGCTACTGGAAATCGCTCCTGAGTCTAGTGCGAGCGAGAGTGGACCCGAACGTTCAATTTTAAGGTTTGTTGACCCAAAGTTAAGCGAAGCTCCAGCGCCGGCAAAAAAAGTGAGAAAATAAAACATTCGAAATCCTGTTCTGAGATCGAGCGGAACACTTGTGATCGTGCTATTATAATTAAATTTTGTTTCACCACCCCAAGTTCCGATCGCAGGTCCAAGAGTTAAGCTTTGGGTTTTACCATCGTTATAGGCTACATTCAATACTTGTCTTTGGTAGTGAATGCCCATTCCTAGAGAAATTCCTGAAAATTCAAAGATTCCCAATCCGTCAGAATAATTATCGAAAACATGAAATCTAAGTGTTAACCCACCAGTGGTAATGTCGCCGCCTAAGTCAACATTCTTGTTTTGGGCTTCAATCGCCTTTTGCACATCACCTTGCGCAAAGTTAAATTTAAAACCGTGGATATACAAATTGAATCTATGCATAAAGGTTTTCAAATCTGCTTCTGTATCCGAAGGTCCGCCGCCAAGCAACCATCCCAGATTTACCGCCAATACCAAGTTTGGTGCGACAGATGCACCAACGTTTGGTAATTTTTGAAAATTCAAACTTTGGTATTGGACATCGATATCTTCTTTTTTTTGACCGGAAATTCCGAGTCCTCCACCGATTTGAAAGCGATTCACAAGTCCAGGTCCCATAAGCGAAGAGTTAATATTTGTAAGTACGGCAGCCTCAGACATGGTATCTAATACTTTGTCCGTGTATTGTGACTGGAGTGCCTGATCTACATTGTTCAATTGAGATTGTATGCTTGTGGGTAAAACGGTGCAGGCATCTCCCGTACAAGTCACTTTCGCCGAAATAGGAACAGAAACGAGAGTTAAACTAGACCAACTGAGGATGATTAAGATTTTATTCTTCATTTGTTTTGTGCCTGCGTTAGCCACAGCCTATCCTATTACTATCGGGTTTGAATACACAGAATCTTGAGGATCAGCTTAACGCTCTAAATCAGACTTTACAAGTGGTTTTTTCCTATAAGATTGGTGGGATGCCCACAACGAACGAAAAGCGAAAGCACCAGCGAGTCAAGCCGCTCGAGGAGGAACCCGTTGAAGTCCATTTGATGGGGACTGGCCTCATTGACGTCCTAAATGCCAATGACATCAGTTTGGGCGGTATAGGAATACTTGCCCCCAACCACTTTGATGAATGGGATTTGAATGAGAAAATCGAAATCATCGTCGCCTTGCCAGGAGATTTGGCTGATTTCCGTGCGCGAGGGGTCATCAAACAAATTGGAAAAAAATCGAGCGAATTGGGTCTCTACGGGGTTCAGTTTACTGAAATGGGTCCCAAAGGCAAACAAGACCTTCTTGTTTACGTCAATCGCTTGATCCGCAAACACAGAATTGTAAAATAATCCTTGAATCTTGATTCTATTCCTTTATCCTAGTGACATAACCGTTAGGGGTGCTTGCGAAATGCTAGCTGAGAGAGTCCCTAGAACCTGCTCGGGGTAATGCTCGCGAAGGGAAACGGGATCTAGCCAAATATCAATCCGAGTTTTGGTCTGCCCAATTACCTTTCTTTTACCTTATCAGTTGTTCTGCGGTATAGGAGAACATTCTGATGACTGAAAACACCCAAACCCAATTGCATGTGCCACAAAACGAGATCCAACTTTCGGATGGAAGTACCTTCAAAACTTATAGAACGGCAGGCTCTCTTTGCTCTCACGATGATGAGTTTGATTATAAAGTGGGAATTAATAAACTTCGCAAACATTGGATTGAAGAACGTTTGGCGCGTGGCGATGAAAACCATTCACAAATGTATTATGCTAAAAAAGGGCAAATCACGAATGAGATGCGTTATGTGGCGATCCGAGAAGGCGTGAGTCCAGAATTTGTTTTAAATGAGATTAAGATCGGTCGTGCCATCATTCCTTCAAATCGCAACCATCCAGAACTTGAACCAATGATCATTGGAAAGAAATTTTTGGTTAAGATCAATGCCAATATTGGAAACTCGGCACTCGGTTCTTCGATTGAAGAAGAGGTGGAGAAACTGCGCTGGTCTCTCCATTGGGGTGCAGACACAGTTATGGATCTTTCCACTGGAAAGAATATACATGAAACCAGGGAATGGATCATCCGCAATGCTCCTGTTCCCATCGGAACCGTTCCCCTTTACCAAGCACTCGAAAAAGTAAAAGGGAAAGCTGAAAATTTAAACATAGACATATTCATTGAAACTTTGATCGAACAGGCAGAACAAGGTGTAGATTATTTTACCATTCATGCAGGAGTTCTTCATGACTATGTAGCACTCACAAAAAAACGCATAACTGGAATCGTATCTCGTGGCGGATCCATTATGGCAAGATGGTGCCTGCATCATAAAAAAGAAAATTTCCTCTATGAGCATTTTGATAGGATCAATGAGGTCATGAAAAAATATGGAGTCTCTTATTCTTTGGGTGATGGTTTGAGACCCGGTTGCATTGCGGATGCCAATGATGAAGCGCAATTTGCAGAATTAAAGACTTTAGGCGAGCTTACAAAAAAAGCTTGGGCAGAAGATATCCAAGTTATGGTAGAAGGTCCAGGTCACGTTCCACTCAATCTGATAGAAGAGAATATGCGATTACAAAATGAAATTTGTAACGAGGCACCATTTTACACTCTCGGTCCTTTGGTTACCGACATTGCACCAGGATATGATCACATCACTTCTGCGATTGGAGCAGCAATGATCGCGTGGTATGGAACAGCTATGCTTTGTTATGTGACACCAAAAGAACATTTAGGCCTTCCAAACAAACAAGATGTAAAAGATGGTGTGATCGCTTATAAAATTGCAGCCCACGCAGCGGATGTTGCTAAAGGCCATCCAGGCGCAAAGGAAAGAGACGATTTGCTGAGTAAAGCGAGATTCGAATTTCGATGGGAAGATCAGTTTGCACTCTCCCTGGATCCTGAACTTGCAAGGTCTTATCACGATGAAACCTTACCACAGGATGGAATGAAGAAGGCACATTTTTGTTCCATGTGCGGACCGAGTTTCTGTTCCATGCATCTTACTCAGGAATTGCGAAAAGAAGAAGACGAAAGAAGTCTTTCTAAAAATTAAAAAAAAGCCTCTTCCTTTTTAGGGAGAGGCCATTTTCGAAAAAAGACCAGTGTAGGTCTTTGTGATTATAAACCTAGGCTTCTGCCAATGATCTCTTTCATGATTTCCGTAGTTCCCGCATAGATCGTTTGTATCCTTGCATCGATGTATGCCCTGGCGATAGGGTATTCCATCATATAACCATAACCACCAAAAAATTGTAAGCATTCATCGGTATGTCGTTTTTGCATTTCCGTCGTATACCATTTGACCATCGCTGCTTCACTCGAGGTGTTATTTCCTTTCATATGATCAATGAGAACGCGATCGGTAAAAACCTGTGCCATCTCTAGTTCCGTTGCCATCTCAGCCATTTTGAATTTCGTATTTTGGAAGGACCCAATCTTCTGACCAAATGCTTTTCTTTCTTTGATGTATTGTAGTGTTAGGTTATGAACAAGGCGAGTTGCCTCTACTGCTGCTACACCTAAAATCAAGCGTTCTTGTGCCAGCTTCTGCATGAGGTATCGGAAGCCTTGTCCTTGTTTACCGATTAGATTTGACTTTGGTACTTTCACATCATTGAAAAACAATTCTGAAGTATCCTGCGCTTTCAAACCGATCTTGTCTAAATTTCGACCTCTTTCAAAGCCCTTCATTCCTTCTTCCACCATAACAAGAGAAATGGTACCATTGTCATGTTTGACAGCAACGATGATGAGATCCGCAAGTTGGCCATTGGAGATAAAAGTTTTTTGGCCATTGATGAGCAAATGGTCTCCATTGTCGACAGCACTGGTTCGGATTGATTTTAAATCGGAACCAGCACCAGGTTCTGTCATTGCAATCGCAAGAATAGAGTCGCCAGAAACAACTCTGGGCAGCCATCTTTTCTTTTGTTCGTCATTTGCGAAGGCGGAAATATAAGGTGCAATGATGTCACTATGGAGCGACATAAACAAACCACTGTTACCTACCTTCGAAGATTCTTCAACAACGATGACATTGTATAAAAAATCGCCTCCAGCACCACCGTATTCTTCGGCGACATCCGGACAGAGTAGGCCGTAGTCCCCCGCTTTTTTCCAAACTGATTTTGGTACGATATGATTTTTTTCCCATTCTTCGTGATGGGGTTTTACTTCTGTTTCAAAGAATTTGCGAGCCATCTCGCGGAATTGTTCATGTTCTTCTGTAAAGGGCAGGATGCGATCCATTCGGGAACTCCTTGTAATAGGAGAATTTTAAGGGAACGCTAAAAATCGGTCAATTATAAACGGTGTTCAGCTTCATGTAGACGCCAGGATTTTTCTTGATGTACTGAATGGCGTCGTTTTGGCTCAGGGTATAAAGTTCTGTTCCGGGCCAGGCAATAAAGGTATAGCTAGAAGGGAGCTTTTTTGTCAGAGGGTAAATCTCTCCCACATAGTCCCCTGGTCCAAGCTCACGGATCGTCTTGTGGTTTTGCATGACGACAACTGTGCCAGATTTGACGATAAAGGACTTGTCGAACGTTTTTCCTTCTTCAATGAGGACTTCTTCCCCTTTTACGGTTTCGAATTTTAAAATGAGTTCTAACTGAGTCACCTGGTAACTTGTGAGTCCACGAAAAGTTTGGGATTCGGTGAGAGTTTTCCAAGTATTGGTCTCACGTATGGAATTTAATTTAACTAGATTCTCATGCAACTTAGATCCACGAATGAATTGAAAAAAACGTGTCTTGTCAATCGTAAGTGCAACAACATCGGTTTCCGCGTAAACATCTGCCTGACGAACGGTATCCAAAATTAGAGATGCTTCGCCAAAGTATTCATACGTTCCATATCGTTTAACAGCTGAATGATCCTGGTTCAGGCCCTCGAATCGGACGTTACCAGAGGCAATGATGAAAAATTTGTCTCCGTGGGTTCCTTTTTTGATGATCTGAGTGCCTCTTGTAAAGCGTTCATCTTTGGCGATCTGTAGGAACTCTTTTGCTTTTTCGATTGGAAATCCCGAAAAGATATCTATCTGGGAAAGTATTTCTAGAAGTTGATAAGCCTCTTGGTGTTTTGGAGGGGTGATCTCTGGATAGAGAGTATTTTCAATCCCAAACTTAGCGAGTGTCAGGTGGGTGCCTGGCGGCATATCTTTTTGGGCAATATGATAGACCGTGATTCTTTTTTGCACTTCCTCAGGAAGAGAGGCTAAGTAGCTGATTTTCGTATGGAGCGGAGGCACGCCTGCTTCATGGTAAATGACCTTTCGATCCCAAGGAAAGTCTTTAAGGAATTGGTACCTTGATTCTGGTAATACACCTTTTTTGTACATATCCTCAAAGGCTTGCGGGTCATTTAAATGATCGGAAGTATAATAAAAGGATTGGTCTTGGAAAAAAAATTCGAAACCCACAGATGGAATGGAATGAATCGCATAATGGAAGTAAAACTCTCCACCGTTGATGATGGTAGCCCGTCCAATCACAACAGGAATGAAGTCAAAGAGGTCTGTGATTTCTTTGCGCGGAATCTTTGTCAAACTGCAGTATTTCCTTAGGAAGGATTCCATTACCGTAGCAGTCGCATAGATTGTAATCTTTGACTCCTCCAGAATTTTTTGGAACGTCCCTGCATCATGGTCAGCATGACAGTGCGTTAAGATGATGGAGTTAATCAGCTTAGGATTGACATTGGACTCTCGTAACCACTCTGTCGAATTTACAGGTGGATCAACCATGATCCCTTGGCCATTCAGCCAAATGATAAAGCCTGATGTATTGTCATCGGGGTCGAATCCGTGCGATGGACCCAGGCAGGTGATGCCAATGATGGGTGGCTGAAACGGCTCCTCCAATCTCTTTCCAATGTCAAATTTAACATGGAAATCGACTTCGCCGGGAATTTTGATTTTTTTCTCTTTATCGATCAGTAAAAATTCATTACTCGGTAGTTGTTCAATTGTGATTTCACCAAACTTCGCTATGTGGCGTTCATCAAAGATAATAAATTCCACAACATCTTCCATCGTTTTATAACTTCGGAAGTATGCCATTTCCGCCTTGATATCAGGAAACCCATAAGTGGCTTCTCCATCTATGAATTCGGAGGCCAAATTTAATTCCGTTGGGCCCATTAAGGATTCACCCAAAACGATTGTTAGTTGTTCTTTTTGCTCGTTCGAGCATACGATAAAAGTTTTTTTACCACCTCGAAAGAAAAAGTTAAAATAAATGGGAAATTCGAGTTCGGCAACAGAGATGCCCTTTTCCACATGAAAAAATTTATTTGGAAGAACAAATACAAGAGGAGTCTTTTTTTCGAGACTCATTGTGTCTTTGATCGTCTCGGGAGGAGATCCGAATTGGATGTATCCTTCCGAGGAATCGACGAGGTAACCTCCCCGAGGTAGGGCAGTAAATCCTATAGGCTCTGTACTAACCATCGGTGAGGTCAAGTATCCTTAACGGTGATTCTCTATGAATTTTTTTATTTGTGGTTTCGGAAGTGCACCTATGGCTTTGTCTACCAACTCTCCGTTTTTATAAAGAAGCAAAGTAGGAATGGATTGGATGCCGAGCTCTTGGGCAGTTTTTTGATTGAAGTCTACATTTAGCTTCATGATTTTCACGTCTTGCATTTCCGTCGATAGTTCATCTAAAACCGGGGCCACCATTCTACAAGGTCCACACCATTCAGCCCAACAGTCTACGAGTACGATGCCGTTTGACGTTTCAGTTTTGAAGTTGGCGTCATTGATTTCACTAAGTGCCATGATTCATTTTCTCCTAAGAAAGGTTTCTGCCTTTGTACAAACTAGACTGCGAAGATGGGGGAAAATCGTCGATTATTGTTTCTTTTTTTTCTTTTTATCATCGGATTCGAGATCATTGATTTTTTGTTGGAAACTTTCAATGAGAGTTTTCGTTTTTTCAAGGTCTTCTGTCTCTCCAGTGATTTGAAAAATCTTACGGTTCATCTCTAACATTTCAACCGAATGTTTCAAATCTGTGGAATCCTGTGTCGACATTTCAAATTTCGACCTGTAATCCTGTGCTGCCGTATTGGCCAGTTCAATGATCAGATTGAAATGTTCTTTTCTGATATAATAGTAGGGATTGTCAAGATCTTGCTCTTTTTCATAGGCGATGAAATCAAAAAGATTTTTAGTGCATCCCGCAATACGGAAGTGGATGTCAGGCCAGCTCCATTTCCATTTGGAATTTGAACCGAAGGCGGCGATTGTTTTTTTTATGGCCTCCCTTAATCCCTTGATCAGATTAAGCCTTTGCGTAGGTGTTATACGTTCGATTTTTGCAAGCAATTCCTTGTTTTCTGAGAGGGAACCATCTATATTATTTGAGACAGTTTTTTCAATAAAAGAAATGCAGTTGTATATTTCTTTCCTTGCGGTCTCTAAATAGTTGTTATTATTGATTTCCAGAATGGATGTAGAAAGTTCATTGATCATTAAGCAAGTGTTAATCGTCTTAATCGAATTGATTGCTAGAGAGATGTTAAAATAGGGTTCTAAATCTTTACTTTTTTTTGCTTGAACTTTGTAAATATTTGCCTCTTTTTTCAATTCCTCCAGATAGTTTTTGAAATCTGCGAGTTTCTCGTTAAAATCGGCTTTTTTCTCTTTCGTAATGGCCATGGTGCTGTTATCATTTTCGGCCAACTTCTTCGACCAAAGCGCCAAAAAAGAAGCCTATGTTCTAAAAAACAAATCGACCCTTATGGATTCTCGGGTACCTTAGAAAAAAATGGAACAATTTCCCCACCCAAAAAGGGACTTCCTGGATCTTTTTGAAACATATAAATATATGAATGAGCCCGTATTTTGGGACGGCATGGATCTGACTGGTCGGGTGGATCATGGGCAAGGCTGGGTCCAATTGAACATACCTGAGTCAGAATGGCAGATGCGCCTTGTAGCCAATCTCTTTCAGAGTTTTCCCAACTGCGCGGACAAATAAGATCGGCTTTACTGGTAATAAATGTACCCACTCAATTTAGATTTTTGGATCTTTCACTTTCGCGGCTATGAAGGCCATTGGGCTGTTGCCATCCTCATCCTAGGTTATTATTACCAAAGATCGCGTTCCCTCAAAGCTGGGTATGGCATCGATTGGTACAATAAAGCCTGGAGTTATGCCATTCTTTCTGGATTTATTTTTGCCAGACTCTTTCATTTTCTCTTTTGGGATACGAAACCATTTTTTGAAAATCCCACCATCCTCTTTACATCCACGGGTGGTTTTGCCATTCTCGGCGGAACCGTAGGTACGGCGTTCGGTGCCTGGGTCTATTGCCAATACACGAAAGTCAACTTTTTGCATTGGTGTGATTCTCTGATGATACCCTTAACTTTAGGTTTAGCACTGAGTCGATTTTCATGTTTTTTTAATGGTGATGCTTATGGACTACCCACTGCATCCTTTTTCGGTGTGACGTTTTCAGAAAACAGTGATGCATGGATGGCAGAGTGGAGAAGTTTACATCAGTATTATGCTCTCGACCCTAATCCACTTTCCATCATCTCTCAGATTTTTGCGCCATATGTAAATCTAAGCGATATCCCAATTCCTGATAGTATGGACAGCTTGCGAAAGTTAGGTTACTCCAATCTTGCTGAACTTAGTGTTCTCTATCCACCTACCGCAACAGGAGATTACAAGAAAGAACTTATCGCCTTGGGTTTGGTTCCTTTCCCGGTGATATACCCGAAAGTCCATCCAGCCCAACTATACGAAGTTTTTAATATGACTCTCATTTTACTTGCCTTATATAAGATTGAAACTTTCAATTTTTCGAAAGAACGGATGTTCTTCATCTTCTGGTTCTTTTACGGCATCAATCGATTTTTCATCGAATTCTTTAGAGGCGATAGGAATCTAGCCTTGGGAAGTTTGACGTATGCCCAAGTGATATCCATCTCGATCGTCGCCTTTGCCATCATCGGCTATTATTTGAAAACAAAACTATACAACAAAAACCTTAAACATTCGGAGTCTTCAAATTGAAATTTCTATTGGTCTTAATTCTTACAATTTCCACTTTAGTTTCCTGCGCCTCTTCGGACCGTTACTTTCGAGCGGCAAGAAGCGGCGATGAAAGTTTGATCAAACAGTACATTGAACAAAAAGGTGATCTTAACATCAAAGACCAAACAGACTCGACAATGCTTATCTATGCGGCTGGTCATGGCAACAAAGCGGTTGTGGAACTGTTGCTCGCCAATGGTGTCGATGTCAATTATGCGAATCGAGACAAGCGCACAGCGCTGATGATGGCAACAAATTTTGGTCATCTAGATATTGTTAAGCTATTGATTGAAAAGGGAGCGGATATAAATAAAAAGGATATTGTAGATTGGGATGCCCTTATGGTCGGGATTTTAAGATACCAAGTCGATATCTGCAAGGAAATTTTGAAAAAGAAGCCGAGCCTAAGGACGGTAAACAAGGACGGGCAAACGGCACTAATACTGGCTGTACAAGTTCAATTTTCAGAAATTCTCCCTCAACTCATCGCGGGTTCTGATCTCAACCAAGAAGATTTATTTGGTGAGACAGCGCTCGTAAAAGCAGTTTCCAGAAACGATTTAGATAGCATTCGTTTACTTGCCAAAGCTCGCGCCAATATGAATGCACGAAGTAAAGATGGCAAAACACCGGTCATGATGGCGACAAAAAAAGGTTCTGTAGAAATGCTTAAAGTATTGGCAGAGAGTAAAGCTGACTTTAATTTGCAAGACAATGCTGGCTTAACAGCACTTATGTGGGCTGTCAATATGCGAGAGATCACTGTACTAAAAGCACTAATAGGTTACAATGCGAATCCAAATTTACAAGATAAGTTAGGCCAAACAGCACTGATGAAAGCAGTTCTACAAGGAAACCAAGAGATGACATCGATCCTTCTCGCTAAGCGTCCCAACCTCAATTTGAAGGACAATAATGGTGACACCGCCTTGTCCCTGGCTCGGGCCGTGAGCCAAGGAGAGATTGCCCAACTTTTAATCAAGGCTGGAGCGAAGTAAGGCCGCCACAAAAAGACTGGAGTCTGCCAGCTCTTCCTGCGGGCAATTTTTAAGCCCGAACAGAGGTTACGTATTTTAGCAAATCAGTTGCCAAATCGGGTATCCCCGATCGTAAGATGGTGATTTTACCTTCTTTTTGGCCCGCTTTCTCTAATAAGAGATTGGTCACTGTCTTTGCCATCACGTTCGTCTTTTCCATAAAAACGGAATGATGGTTTACGAACACCCAATCACCAATCAAAACTAAGTTATCAATTGGAGATTGGATGCCTGGACGATTCGACTCGTCTCCAGGGCGCATGCCTGTATACGTATCCCAATGATTGATATAGAATTCTTTATAGGGTGGAAGATCGGGCATGATATGTCGGAGGTCCGCATCGACACGTCTTGCGATTTCTGGAAACGGGAACTGCAAAAGTTCTTTCCACTTTGAGACCTGTACTTCTATCAAATCTACTTTTTTCTCGCGTAACTCGGGGATTTGTTTCGCTGCCCAATTGGACGTATAACCTAGATTATCGTAGCCTGTTGGCATAAAATCGAATGCACAATACTTTCCATCAGGAAAACGTTTGAACCAAGCCTCACTGTTTTCATAAAGTAAGTTCACACACAGTATATGTGCATTGGTGAGTTTCATAATCTTTTTAAAATAGTCGCCTTCTTCTGAAAGTCTACTTGTTGTTAAGAATTTTTGCGTCCCTGGTACATCTCCTGCAAGAATGAAAAAATCAGCCTTGAAGACACCAGGTTTCATTTCTAGAATTTCTAATTCGGAGTGGTGTGCTCCGCAAAACGGGCAGTGGTCATATTCACCGGGAGGAATCACATTTCCACATATTCGACAACGTCTTATTTTACCTTTAGGAAAGGATTCATTAGTCCTGACAGAGGAGATTTTACCAGAAGCATCCCTTTCAATTCCTGAGACCTCTTGGTAGTACAATACATTTCCACCCTTAGATTTAATATGTTCAACTAAAGGATCAATGAAACTTTTGTTTGGTGGCCATGCAAAGAGATCGACACGTGAATCACTTGGCTGGTTTCCAAGTTTTATAAAATTTACTACTGCAAGAGCGGAACATTCTTTGGTGGTCATAAAGAAGCCCATCTCGGCGAGTGCATCAAAAAAGTGTTTAATGTATTCAACACTCATTCCATTCTGAATGGCCCAATCGTAAAATGTGATGCTATCGAGATAAAGACGATCTTTTTCGTTAGAAAAATCAAAGCCCCACATCTTCATCGACACCATAAGTGTTTCAAACATGTTGGAAGCCGGTTTGTTGATATCTTCGCGAGATGGAACATAGATCCCGTTATTGATCATTTCCACTCTATCAAATGGGATAGGCCAGGTTGTACTATGGATTTTGCTTTGCACTCCACGTTTTGAAACAAAAAAGTAAAACGAGTCGGCATCGCTAAGTCGATTGATCTTTAATTTATGACGTCCTATGAATTCGCGTAAATTTTTATAAAATCCCCAAATAGCATGTAGTCCGTGTTCACGCTCATAGCCTTCTTTGCCAAAATGTTTTTTAGCAAAGTTTTTATCCTTCCATGTTTTGAGTTTCCCGCCAGCAAGTCCGGTTTTCTCAAGAACCGTAACTTGGAATCCTCGATCCGCAAGCTCGCAGGCTGCTTGTAAACCACCAAGGCCTCCTCCTATGATACACACAGATTTACCATTGGGTGGTAGGTTTGCATGATTTTCGGGAACCGTAGGAAAATCTTTTTTATAATTTGAATTTCCAAAAAAAGAATAACCTATACCACCGGAGAGGGAAAGAGCAGCACCAGTACCTGCAATCTTAGCAGTCTTTAAAATAAAATCCTTTCGATTCAATTTGGACATTTGAATTAATTTGAAACGAGATCTTTTTCACTTCGGTGATTGTAGTAAACCAACGCGAAAAACAATGTCGTAAAAAACAATGCGGCATCGATGCTCTGAGGAAGTATGCTGATACGAAGCAGGAAGGCGAGTACTATCATACCCATCCGAGCATATAAATAATTCTGGAATGTTTTTTCTGAAAATTTATCTTTTCGAAAGAGTATATAATCAAGCGGCGTGAAGACAAGTATCATGATCGTATCATTCATAAACGGAAATGATGTGAGTAAAATCACAAGCAGAGTAAACGCACCAGAAACAGTGGAGACGAATCCAAAAACTTTACGCCCCGTATTTCCAAATCGCTTTTTCAAATATCCAGGAACTTGGGAAGCTATGAGTGCAATAAAGAATGCAAATGTTAGATTTCCCAGAAGATCAAAAGATTCAGGGCGCTTTAGAAAATCAGGATGTAACATCTCCTTGTCTTTGACTATTTTGGCATCTTCGATGGCAAATTGCAAATCGTAAGGAAGATATATCAGATTCGTTGGATCGCGTTTAATATCCGTATCATGGTCAAGAAGAAGCTTTTCACAAAATCTGAGCCAAAAAACAGAGAGAGTATAAGGCATAAGACGTGCTCGCCACGTCATTTTGTTGGCTTCGGTTTCGAGAGTTAATACTTTACCATAAACTTCACCAACTATATCCCTTATAAATGTTACACAATTGCTTTCAAAGTTATCATACTCATAACCTGTCTTTTTGTCCGTCATTACCTTTAAAATGGCAGCCGCGAATTTCATCTTCTTCGTATCATCTAATATGAATTCTGAGGTAAAGATTCCTCGACCTGTGGAGTCCCAAAATGTATAGGCATCGGCCATGGTCCTTATCTTAACAAAAAAGAGGGCTTCCCCTTTCAAAAATCGCCAAATAAAACCGGCAGATTCATCATACTCACCAAAATCGATGTAAAAATCTTGTTTGTCGAATTGTTTGCCCGTATACACCCGAAGTGCTGAGTGTCCAAAGGCAGTCGTGACCGTATGAGCGGGTGTGACTGTTACCAACTCGAAATGTACATCATTCAACTGTTTTGGATTTAAAGACTTTAGGAAAACAATCAGATTTTCTTCTGGCGTAGGTTCATTTGAGACTTGTTTGTTCTCTTGAGAAAAAATAGAAAATGAGGTGAATACAATTAATAATAGGAATAATACTTTGCGCATGTTATTTGATCTTTTTAGTTTCTACAATGTATGTGATAAATGCTTTCATTCGTTCTTCCGGCAAAGGTACCCGAAAATAATGGTCATTTCTCCAGCTTGGAAAAAGAGGGGCTCCTTGAATGTATCCGTCGGATAGAAGCGTTAAGCCTTCGTTTGGTCCAAACTGTGAAAGATAATCGTAAAGTGGTCGTGCCCGATCCGTAACGACTTGGGACATGGGAACACCAACTATGTTGACAACGATCATAGTTTTTGGAAATTCTACATTTTTTGCTAGAGGTGCATCGGGACCGCCACGAAGTGACTCAAGGCCTTTCCAGTTATAGTTATTCCACCAAAAGTAGAGCTTGCCTTCTTTGCTATATAACCAATGTTCCATCATGGCATTCATGACGAGAGATCCCTTAGTTAGGCCACCAAAATTAAACCATCCAGAGACCTTAGCAAAGTATGGTTCTTTTCCGCACTGGTCGATGGCCATTTTAAAATCACCACTTCCCTTGCTTGCTGTCCCAATGATGATTGTGTTTTTGTCTTGGTTGTTTTTAATAAAATCGCAAATGATCGTACCATTGCCTTCGACAGTACCTGTTTGGTCTGTTGGGATGACGGCATCAGTGATACCCATGGAACGGACCATGCTTCGAATCATTTTACCATCAGCATCCACTTCGGTATTATCTTTATAAAACATACCGGGAGCAATCGCAAAGAGAATGTTCTTTTTGCTATAATCGGGACGTTTTCTTAGCATTTCATTCTGTTTTGTAAAAACATATTCAATGAATTTGCGATTGAGAGGCTCGGTAATGGCTCTGTGATAAAAAACCGCTGCCGCATGGTCAATGTCCGTTTCGTTTTGGATCTCAAGTAACACTTCTTTGGTGAGATCAGTCAGTTTTCGATACTTTGGATAGGAGGCTGCCCAATCTAAGATGGCTTTTTCGCTTTCGCAAATTTCATCCACGTAATAATCAATTCCCTCGCATTGCATGCTTTTTAGGGCTTCACGCGGGTCGTTAAGTCTTCGGTCGGCAGTACAAGTATATATAAATAATACGAGAAAGGGTAACGTAAGTCTAGAGTAGGTCATGTAGGTTAGTCAGCTTGGTATGGATTAAGAGGTGCAGAAAAAAAAAGATCATGCTGCAGATGAACTACAGCATGATTGGTTGTGGAATTATGTTCCGTTAACTAGAATGCAAGTTTCTACTAGAACTGATCCAAGTAGAGTGTTGCTTTCAGCATCAATAGAAGTAACTTTTGTGATACCACCAGCTTTTGCACCAGCTGCAAGAGACATGTCTCCGCTTCTGATTAGGCCAAGGATAGAGTTAGTGCAAGCGCGACCAGTTTTAGTTCCAACTGGTTTACCACCGTCTTTTCCCCATACGCAACCTGCTTCAGCAGTACCTTGCTCAGTCATACCCCAACCGCAGTTTTGGTTTGATTTAACATTGTCCATGATTGAACCAGAAGAAGCTGGTTGAATAGATGGTCCACCAGATCCAGATCCACTACAAGCAATAGCTGCTGCTACTGCGAACGCTGTTAAAACACCCAAAGAGTTTTTGAAGTTGTTAGTCATATTTTTCTCCGTGAAAAATTAAATTTCTGTAAAAACAGAAACTTATCAAAAAAATATTTAGAAAATCAACGGTTTCGTCAATAGAAAAAGCAATTCGATCAAGAAATTTTGTCAAAGTCATCTTTTGCGCATTTTGCATCGTACAATTGAAACACAACTGCAATAAACGGGTGGATTAAAATACAAAAGGTACGATTCTCTTGCGATTCGAAGGGAAATCGGAGAACTTTTCTCTATACCAGTCTCTAGTCCTTGCACTTCTTCCAGATAAATAGCAGGTCATAACGAAAAATACCACGTATGTTTCCCAATGTCTGGACAAAATCGCGATCCCAAGCCAGGAGATGAGTTCAAAAAAGTAGTGAGGGCAGACAACGAGCTGGAAAAGACCAGAATTTGGAATCAAGTAGTTCTTATCCCCACGAGAATTTCTAAGCCTTCGCAACAGGATATGGTGGTATAAATTGCCTGCTTGTCCAAAGAAAAATATAATGATTCCAAGTATAGAAAAGGTTGAAGTCGGACTTACTTCAGAAAGGAACTGCATCTGTTCATGATTTTTTCCTAATAAAATTCCAATATTCGTATATGCGAAAGTAATGATGATTACACCAATTAAACCAATTTTTCCTGAAAACTGATGGAGAAATATTACCTCTAAACATCGTTTGCCAAAGTGAAATACAAAGACGAAAAGCAAAAGCAGATGGTAAGGAGAAAGACTTGAGAGCTTGCCAATAGTGCTTACGTATCCCAATATTGGAATAAAGTAAATAAAGAACATACCTACTTTTGGGGAAATGCCTCGGTTTGAAGCAAATTTGCTATAGGGAAGGTTGAATTTTCCGCTGGATTCTAAATAGAAGACAAAAAAACCGAAGAGGATATAGATTGCTGCTTGGGCGTAAAAAATAATGGAATCTTGCGGAAAATAAATCATGTTCGAGTCTCGCTTACGGTTTCCGAAAGAATACCTTTCCGCCAGAATCAGGAACGATGATGCATTCACTGGCGCTGCGAAAAAATACCTTTCTTATGCTTTCATTGGACTCTCTGTATTCCGGACCGAGCAATTTTTTTAAATGAGACTTCGCAAATTTTAGCTGATAATGAGGAATTGTGGGGAAGAGGTGATGCACCACGTGGGTACCGATGTTGTGGTGGATGGGTTCAAAAATCCCGTAACTTCGATCCACCGTCGATAAAGCACCCTTTGCATAATTCCAATCCTTTCCACGATACCAAGGGATATTTACGTCCGTGTGATGGAGAAAGGTAACTAGGGAGAGCCATACGACAAAAACGGTATAGGGGAGAAAGTAGTAAGATATAAAAAATAAAAAGCCATATTGCCAAGTGACCCAAACTAGAAAACAAACCATGCCAATCATCCAAAGGAGACTCGTTACGGCGTGCTTTCTTTCGCCCCGAGGGAACAAAGGACTGCTTGGTAAAAAATGAGAACCATCCCGACCAGAGGAACGAACAAAAAGATAAAGTGGAAATACGATCAAAAAGAATTTATACCGTGCAATTTTTGCCAAGGGGGAGAGCGACTTGTATTGGGTCTCGGTAAGCGGATGCCAACTTTCATCTTTGTCGATGTCGCCCGTATGATTATGATGCGTTCGATGGCTTACCTTCCATCCATGGAAAGGAACCAAGAGTGGCGTGTGTGCTAGATGTCCGAAGAGAAAATTAATCCAAGTCACATGAGAAAAAGAGCCGTGACCGCAATCATGCCCGACGACAAACAATGCCCACATGATTGTTCCTGCAGCAAACCAAAAGATAGGAAACATCCAAACGGAGCCGTAGTTTAACATGGCATAGTAGAGGAGCGCGAGAAGGCTTACGTCCCAAAAAAAATAAAAAAGGCTTCGAGGGAGTGAGGGAACAAATGCACTTTGTGGTATGGATTTCTTCAGTTCGGAAATAGAATGTTTCATGGAGGAGATAATGCAAACATACGTTGTTAACTATAATGCGAAAGCAAAAAAAAGGCAAGATCGCATTTGATCTTGCCTTTTCCATCGGAACGTTGCTGTTAAAATCTAATTAGAAAGTTTCAAATCAGAGATATCATAGAATCGGCGAAACAACAATCCATTGACTGGTTTTTTTGTATCGAAAACAAGCACGGCCACTTTGTTAAAGGACAGGAAATTCGGTCTGTATTGAGTGTAATGGTGTGATGTAATCGAAGCCTGATACTTGTTATTGTAAATCGTATAAGTATGTTTTGGCAATGTATCATGCACCTGCTTTTTTCTTTCCTCAGGAGTTTGAGCAATGTAATTATGAACTACAATCTTATCAGGAGTAGGGCCACTTTCTCCAAAAAGGGTAAAGGGAAGTGCTTTCGGTTGGTTTTTGCAAAGATAATCGACCACTTCAGTGAAAGTAGGTTCAGGGATCTCTGCTTCAAAACCTTGCCAATGTAGTTTTTCCACAGCTTCAATTTTCTTTTTGTATGTCTCTTCGCCCCATACTTCTTTTGCTGTTACGGCTGTAGGCATGACATTAGAAAAGTATAATGTTTTTGCTTCTTTTTTCGGATCGTAGGCTCTCCAAGCGGGGTAGGGAACCAGTCTTCTTTCCGAATCATTGATTTCATTTTTTTCATGTGCCGCAAGAACGTAAATCGCGTAATCATGATTTTCCATAACACGAGATTCGATCTCAACGAGTACATCCAAAAATTCGCCGCGTCCCGTATCAGCGTGGCGTTTCACGAAAGAAACACTTTTCATGCGAATCCTTGGGTCATAGATGGAAAGCGGATAAAGGTCGTGAATGTCTTTCGCACCTTGTGTCGAAGTGGCGCCGCTGTTTGCATTCACAGTGGTGCCTGTGTCTTGAGCTCCCAGAGCGAGCGCGAGTAAACTGAAGAAAGTGAGTATGTATAGTTTTTTCATGTTCCGACTACCGATTTGATTCTACAGTAAGTATCGAAGGTTTGCCCTAGAAAGATTAGGATAAGATTAGGCTTTTTTCGGATGATTGTGTTCATCTACGAAAACAATTTTAGGCTGGTAGTGTGGGGGGACGGCTTCCTCATCGATTTGCCCATAGGTAATGATGATGACTTTGTCTCCCTTCATCCCGAGGCGGGCTGCTGCACCATTGAGACAAATGGTGCCTGAACCACGTTTGCCGACAATGAGGTAGGTTTCAAAACGAGCCCCATTATTGACATTGACGACAGAAACTTGCTCAAACGGCCTCATTCCTGCCAAATCCATTAAATCTTGGTCAACAGTCAGGCTTCCTTCGTAATGAAGTTCCGCTTCCGTGACAATGGCACGGTGGATTTTCCCTTTGCATATGGTGATCATCATTCAGGAGACCTCTCAAATAAAACCCTAAACATTTTTCCAGACAGTTGTAAAAGGCTTTTTTTCATTAAAACATGTATTTTCGTATTGATCCGGTCAATGGCAAACGGGATCGGCTCGTAAAGCGGTGTCACCACATAGTTTTCATAAAGATTCGGATAGTGGCGATTTTCGTCAAAAACGCGGCCACGAAAGGCTTCCACGACTTTCATCATGACTCGTTTTTCTTCCCGGGTGAGTACCAGTCCTTCCAGTGGTTTGACAAACCGAAGGGAGAAACCTTGGACCCCTTTTGCCGAGATAACAGGTGCCGTATCGATGACCTCTTTTTCTCGTAGGAAAAGGAGGGCTTCGTTCAGTTTGACTGGATAGGGGGAATCTTCCAAATGGATGTAAATTCCACCAGTGATCATGCTTGCATGTTTTTGAAAGTGAACTCCGTCCGAAAAATAAAGGAGCTTCGCTAGGTCGAGCCTGCTCCGACCGTTGGGAGATTTTTCAAGGATCCAAAGAATTGCATGGCAAAGTTTCTCCATTCTAGACTGTTCTCATCCTATTCCATCTCATCCCGTATATCCTATGATCGGTATCTCCGTTTCCAAGAAAAAGCAAGAAACCAAAGAATGGAATCCATTCTTTTTCTGGAGCACAATCCATGTTTGACAGGGGGGTCAACGGCGAAAGCTGAAAATCTACTCAGCAAGGAGGAAACTCTCTCTGCCGCGGGCGTGGGTCTTTTTCTCTTACAGAGAGGCGGGGATTATACCGCCCACGAGCCCGGCCAGGTTGTTGGTTATCCGCACATCGATTTAAAAAAGCGAGACATTCGCTTAGGTGACTATTTGGCAGTACTGACGATTTCCATCCGGAATGCCGTGTTAGAGATTTGGAACGTGGAACTTCTGGAAAATCGTGAGTCGCCAGGGCTTTATTTAAAAGAAAATCCAAAGAAGAAATTAGTTTCTTTCGGTGTTTATGCCAAGAGCCATTTTACCAGTTTTGGATTTGCGCTCAATGGGATAAATACTTTGGAAACATTCAAGCATATCCATCCATGTGGGGCCTTAAGTTCGGACGTCGTCAGTCTACAAATTCTTGGTAAAGTGAGAGATTGGGAAATGGAAAAGCAAAGGTTTATGGGGGCTTTTTTATTTCACCTAGACGCACTCCTAAGCAAATAAAGTAAAGGTTTTTCATCAGTCAAGATTACCAAACTGACCGAAAATATGTATAGGAGAGTTCCTAATATGTTCGTCCTCAGATCCATACTCTATTTTATCATACTTTTTTTAATGTTCGAATCCATTGCCCTTAGTGCTGTTTTGTGGTCTTTTTTCGAATCGACTCAGAATGCCCTCAAACAGGAACTCTTACTTACCGATCATAGAGCACGTGATTTTACGCTCGCACTTGCGAAAGCAACGGAATTACGATTGAATAAAAATGGTTTCGCGGAGATTGATAAGACTTTTTCTCGTTATGTGGAAGTGACTTTCAAGGATCCCGAAAAGTTTGTTTTAAAACAAATAAAACTTTTTAATCCCGATGGATTACTTCTCAGCTCCTCGGACCCAAATGATTTAAAAGACCCGCTAGAAAAAAGAAAACCTGATGCGACATTAACAGCACAGGCATACTTTCGCAAAGCAATGCGTATGCGAAAGTGGGAGTGGCCTGAGAAGGAGACTGAGTCTATGAAACTTGCTTCTGTGCCAGAATTGCCAAATTATGCTAAACCCATATTGAAGTTGTTTCCAAACGCAATCACACACGAAGTCATAATGTTTGCTCCCCTTTATCACGAAACGAAACTAGATGTAATTGGTGCCGTCTTTGTCACATATAAAGAAGGGAATCTATCACTTTTATTTGAGAATCAATTTGATCTGACGAAGTGGTTATTTGTAAACTACAGCCTGATCGCTATTCTAGTAACAGTCGTATCCTGGGGAATATTTTTCTTATTCCAATATTTTACAAAACGGGAAGGACAATCGAATACTATAAAAGAGGAACATGTTGTTCTCGAGAATGATTCATTGCCTCTCATTCAGAAAAAGATGGTATCAACTAGTGGCTCAGAAGTTTCCGAGCTAACACCTGTAATGATTCCAGATTCCGTTGAAGTAACGGAAAACATTAGTAAGAATGAAGAATTATCAAAGCCCCAAGCAGATGTCGTAGATGCAATCTACCTTGGTTAAAAGGAATTTTATGAATACAATATCAGATGAAAAAATATTTTCGATTCAATTGAAGGGAGCACTCGACGGAGCAAGTTCCGAGGACCTGCTCAGTTATCTAGAATCTCTATTAGAACAAGGTTACACTCGTTTTTTATTTAATTTTAGTTTTGTTCAGTTTATTACATCGAACGGGATCAGTACTTTATTGAAAGTCCAAAATCGGATGAAAAAGAGCCCACATCTTTCTTTTGTGTTTTATGGTCTCACAGAAGAAGTAGAGAACGTTCTCTCTTTACTCGGAATCTATAAAAAACTTCCCATTCGAAAATCGCTAACTGACGCAGAAAATTATTTAAGGTTAGCAACCTCGGAATCCGTGATCAGAAAAGAAGAGATCCAGGAACAGAGCGAAACAAAACCTGCAGCAGAACGAATCAAATTTTATTATACGGGTGCTCCAAAAGAGCCTGTATCAAGGCTAGAAAAGATTTCGGAAGAAAATACATTCGAGAGAAAAGCTCTGAAAAGTTTTGAAAAACCGATCATGACTCGGACGGTTGAAGTTCCTGATATGGAAAGACTTCTTGAAGACAAATTATCGCTTTTAAGAAGGGAGATCAAAGAGACTCTATCAACTGAACTCGAGAAAAGATTTACTCCCACGAATCGAACTTCAACGAATCCTACAAACGAAGCGGTTATTGGTCAAATTCCAAGTTATATTCAATCCAAGTCAAAAAAGAATAACGATATTAGTTTTCAAAGAATATTTCCTTGTGAAGCCTGTGGAACAAAACTCCGAGTATTTCAATCGGGTCAGCATAGATGTCCAAATTGTAAAACGGAAGTTTATGTGAGTGCTACTGGGCCCACTCGTTTTATCGAAAAATTAGATATCTAATCAGTTTCGAATGACAGATAAAGAGAGTCTGAAATTACCCATATCAAGTGCAAGAAGAAGTCTTGCCTTGTCTTTTTATACCTTTCTCTCGCGTATCCTCGGGCTTGTTCGGGACCATTTTATGGCTGTCAGCTTTGGAACAGGTATGGTCGCTTCCGCCTTTAGTGTAGCCTATAGACTGCCAAATATGTTTAGAAATTTATTGGCAGAGGGGACACTCTCACAATCCTTTATGCCGATCTTTTCGGAATACGAAGCGATGGGAGTGGAAGCGGCGCGCGTAATGGCAGGAACTGTCCTAAGTTTTTTGTTTTTATCTCTTTCGATTTTTGTGGCCGTATTTTGGGTGTTTGCTGCTCAATTTTTGCCAATACTTGTCGGAGGAAGCCCAGAATATGGAAACCTGGTTGTAGAGCTTTCGCTGGTCCTATTTTTTCTCATTATGACAGCGAGTCTTTCTTCCATTTTCATGTCCATTTCGAACTCTCATCATAAATATTTCATTCCCTCTCTGTCTCCCATCATACTTAACTTAAGCTATCTCACCGTATTCTTATTTTTCTTTCCGTTTATATCTGATTTACGAGAGCGAGTTTTTACGCTCGCCTACGGAATTGTAGCTGGTGGCATCATACAGCTGTTTGTGCAGGCCATATTTGTTTATAAACTAGGTTATGGTCCACTTTTCCGATTAAACTTCCGACACCCTGCTATAAAAAAAATCTTTAAGCTGATGTTACCTGCAGCACTTGGTGGAAGTTTTTACCAGATAGGGCTCCTGGTTGACATCTTTTTAGCAAACTACATTCAGAATGCCAACCCTGGTCTTGGTGCTGTCGTGAGTCTGGACTACGCGCAGAGACTAGTTCAGCTACCGACAGGAATCATCGGTGTGGCGCTCGCAACAACGATCTTGCCATCGTTACTCAGAGACTTGCGTGCAGGCGAAAAGGCACGAGTTCCTGCGGAGATATTAGATGTGCTCAGTTTTGCATTCTTTTTAACCATACCCGCCGCAATAGGTCTCTCTGTGCTCGGCGAGACAGTGCTTGATGCGATCTACTATGGGGGAAGGTGGGATGAATTAGCAACAAAGACCGCGCTGCTTCCACTCATATTTTACTCGATTGCCATTCCCTTTTATAGTTCCAATAAGGTTCTTGTATCTTCCTATTATGCGTTTCAAGATACAAAAACGCCACTCAGGGTACAGTTTGTATCTTTTACTATGAGCATAGGCTTAAGTCTTTCGCTCATGTTTTTTTTAAAGCATGGTGCGATTGCCCTTTCATCTGCAATCTCTGCATTCGTAACATCAGGGTTATTGATATTTTTTCTAAAAAGACATGAAGTAAAAATTCCTTGGCTTTCGCTTGCTGGAAGACTTTCGGTGATGGTGCTTCCTTTTTTGGGGCTTTCCACATGGCTTCTGTTTGGTGAATGGTATTTGAAACCTTTGCTGAAACAGACATGGGGATTAGATATTTCCCACGCAGGTATTTCTCGCATATCTCTGTTAGTATCTATTTTGCCATCAGTCTTTATTTTTTTTGGACTGTCTGTTTTTGTAAAGTTGAAGGAGGCCGAGATTATCCTCGGCCGAGTGTTAAAAAGATTCTTTAAGTAATCGCCAAGGCGCAACGTTTACAAAGATCTCCTTCTCTTTTCAGATCACGCGTGTGCCTCCAGCATCTTGGGCATTCAAATTCTTCTGGTTTCAAGACTTGAATCTTGTAATGTTCAGAGGAGATGCTTGCCAAGGCTTGACTTGACTCCGATTTGTCTGTTTCTACTTGGGAGACCACAAAGAAAAGCTCGAGCTCAGAGCTTGCAAGCTCGGAGAGTGGAGAAGCCTTTTCCTGAATTGGAGTTAAATGGATTTTGGCTTCCAAAGATTTTCCAATATTTCCTTTCTGACGTGCCTCTTCCAATGCCTTTTGAACGAATTCCTTGGTCTCAAATACTGGTTTTAGTTTTTCTTCCAACGCTACATTTTTAAACTTCTCGAGATTCGGAAAATCGTGAAGGAATATGGAGTCGGTAAATCCAAATTCCTTCCATATTTCCTCGGAAGTGAAAGAAAGGATGGGAGCAATGAGAATTGTCAGAACCTCTAGAACCTTAGCGAGGGCATACTCCGAGGAACGACGAATTGGTGAACTCTTACTTTCACAATACATACGATCCCGGATGATCTCAAAATAATCCTGAGACAAGTTCACCGTACAAAAAAGGAGTAACTTTTGATAGACTTGGTGAAATTGAAAGGTTGCATAATGCCTTTGGATTTCTTCATTCAGAGTTGCTAGCTTGGAAAGATAATACGCATCAACATGATCCAATTGATTTAGATCTGTCATGTAAGAGAGGGCCTCCTTGCTTGTATTGCCGAGGAGATATCTAAAAGTATTTCGTAGCTTTCTGTAAGTTTCTGAGACAATCTTAATCGAATCTTTTCCCACTTTGACATCATCTCGGAAATCTTGGGTAGAAACCCATAGTCGTAAAATATCAGCACCATACTGATTGATGATATCAGTCGTAGGATTGATGACGTTTCCAAGAGACTTGGACATGGCATGACCTTTTTCATCTAACACATAGCCATGCGTAAGGACGGACTTATAAGGCGGAACGCCCCGGATGGCCATCGAGGGCCAAAGCGAAGATTGAAACCAGCCTCGATGCTGGTCAGATCCCTCTAAATATAAATCAGCTGGCTCCTTTCCAATTGAGTCACCAAACACTGAAAAACTGGATACACCAGAATCAAACCATACATCTAAAATATCTTTGTCTTGTTTGAGTTCGGAGGATCCACATTTTTCACATTTCGTATCGGGGGGGAGTAAGTATGCGGCAGATCTTTCATACCAGACCTCAATGCCTTCCCTTTTAACGATATTTATAAAATGGTTAATCGTCTCCTTTGTTAGGTGGGTGTGATTGCATTCCTTACAAGTAAAGGAAGGGATTGGGACTCCCCAATTTCTTTGCCGAGAAAGGCACCAATCTGGTCTAGATTCCACCATGGACCGAATTCTAGAAATGCCCCAATCGGGTATCCATTCCACTTTATCGATAGCTTTTAAGGATTGTTCTCTCAAAGAATCATGGTCAATGGAAAAGAACCACTGCGGAGTCGCTCTAAAGATCAGTGGTTTTTTACTTCGCCAAGAATGCGGATAGGAATGTTGGAATTCCGAATAATGGAAGAGCATATTTTTTTCTTTTAATAGTTCCACTATTTTAGGATTGGCATCCCAAATTTTTACTCCTTTCATCATCGGAAATTCGTCCGTATAACGTCCGTAATCATCGACAGGTGAAAACGCTGGCAGTCCTGCAGCGCTACCAACTCTGTAGTCGTCCGTGCCATGTCCCGGTGCGGTATGCACACATCCTGTTCCCGCATCCAAAGTTACATGGGGACCAAACAGAGGAATGGAAACTTGGTCTAGAAAGGGATGTAGGAAAGTCATTTTCCTTAGATCCTCAGTAGAAAGGCTTTTGACTTTTGTCAGAGCGATTCCCGTTTTTTGGGAAACGGTTTCCGCTAGTCCAACGGCAAGGATGAGATTGCCATGTTCTTCGCTTTTATAAAGCGCATAATCTAAAGATTCATTAAAACAAATGGCAAGATTCGCAGGAAGTGTCCAGGGAGTCGTAGTCCAAATCAGACAAAAATGATTCGGCTCACCTTTGATTGGAAATTTTACATAGATCGAAGGAGAGGTATGGTTTTGGTATTCGATTTCTGCTTCGGCATGTGCGGTGGCAAGGTCGATGCACCAATAGACTGGTTTCTTGCCTTTGTAGATATATCCCTTGTCAAATAATTGCCCGAATACTTCTACGATTTTCGCTTCAAATTCTGGAGCCATGGTCAGATATTTTCTATCTTCTTCCCAGAAGCATAAAAAACGACTCAGATCTTCACCTTGTTTGGTGACAAATTCATTCGCGTAATCTCTACATTTTTTTCGAAGTTCCGTTGGTGAAGTATTTCGAGCTTCCTTTCCTAAATTCTTTAGGACCTGTACTTCTATGGGCAAACCATGACAATCCCAGCCAGGAATCATATCGGTAGAGAAGCCTGCCATTGATTTTGATTTGATGATTAGATCTTTTAGGATTTTATTTAAAGCGTGACCGACATGAAAGTTTCCATTTGCATAGGGAGGGCCATCGTGCAATACGAAACTCGGCTGGTGTTTGCGAATTTCTTTCATTTTCGCAAACGTTTTGTTCGTCTTCCACTCTTGGATTTGTTTGGGTTCCCGAGAAGCAAGGTCTGCTTTCATTGGAAAGTTAGTTTGCGGTAATGCTACCGTCTTAGAGTACGGGTTTTCCGATTCCGATTTAGCCATGATACAACCAATGTCCTAAATTGGTGCGATACGGAAAACGGAAAAAATTTCTTACTGGGCTGTTAAAGCTTGATCCGAACTCCTGGAAGTTCATCGCGTAGTCTCGCAACATCCGATTTTTCAAAGAGAATTTTCTGAACATAAAGCTCTTTTAGATGCGAAAGTTTGGCTATATTTGAAGGAAGTTTTTTGAATTTCCGGAGCAATGTGATATCTAAAATTTCAAGATTTGGAATTTGAGAAATAAGCTCTACATCAGCTTCTGAAAATTCTAATGCCGTTTCATCTAGAGCCAAAGTCTTTAATTTTTTTAACTTGGTCACAAACCCGGGAACCGTTTTGAGTTTAGAACGCCCGAGTAATAAGATCTCTAAATTTTCAAGATTTCCAAGAGAATCTGGCAAAGACTCTATGGGATTTCCAAACAAATTTAAAATTCTTAGAGATTTTAAATTACCGAGCTCAGCGGGGATGGAAGTGAGGGAGTCGTATTGAAGGGTCAATTCTTCCACGGACTGTAAGAGTTCAATGTTAGCTGGTAAAGTTCCAAGTTCCTTTTTGGAAAGGTTTAGGATCTTTTCTCCCTGATTTGCTCGGATCCATTCATCAACGGATACCGGCTCTTTCGCACAATTTAAAAATGAAATTTGAAGGAGAATTAATGTTAAGAAAAGAGTTTTTGATGCTAGATTCATGGTCTAGGACAATAGAAACCATCGGCACCAACATTGGCAATTGTTTTAGACCATGGGAATCGCGGAGGCATACATTAGATTGGTTCGTGTATGCAGGAGTAAGGAAGTTAGGTTTAGAATCTTCAAAATTCTTTGTATCCCTGGAGTGACATTGAGTAAATAAATTTCAATACCCTTCTTTCTAAGTTTCATTTTCTTGTGGAGGATAATGCCAAGAATCGCAGAGGAAACTTCTTCCACGTTTCCAAAATCTAAAAAAATTTGAGAATTTTCAGCGACCAAAAACTTCTCTAATGCTTTTTCAAAACCACCCATGCAAAGAATGTCTAGTGACTTTGCTTCTACCAAAAGAACGTTTGCTTTTTGTGTTTGCCTGATCATCTTCGTTTTATTGTTCCTTTCAAGATAACCAAACGGATTTCTATAAAAATAATTAATAGGTCTGGTCCTTAGTTTTCAGAAAAAATGAAAAAAAAGAAACGTTTCCGTTCGAAATATTTTTATTATATGAATTCGTTTTTGGAAAAAATACTTAAGTCCAAATTGCTAGGTCGTACAGGAAAAATAAGCTTTTCATAGGAAGCTTCCATTCCAGTCTGTTAAATTATGAGAAAATATTTAATCTTATTTTTAATTTTACCTACAGTAATCTTCGCAGTACCAAACAATACTCGTACTCCGCATTCTGTTGAACTCCGTGGTGGCATTTCAAATTCCGACGGAAAATCAAATCCGATGGTATCCTTTCTATATCAATATTTTATGAATGATAATTGGGCGATTGGTTTTGCTGTTCAACCTATCCTAGTATCTAGAGAAGTGAGAGGAGGAAGCATTACTGAGAATGCGGCCCATCGAACCATCACGCTCATCCCGATTGATTTTACTGCCGGTTATTTTTTCAATATGGATTCTGCTTTGCAGCCGTTTATTCGTGGTTATATTGGTCCTGCCATAGTGCAAGGTGCAGGTTCTGCTGAACAGATCTTTCATCTCGGATTAGGAGCTGGTTTAAGATATTTTGTAACGGATGAAATTTTCCTTTCTGCGGAACTCAGTGGCAATGCCTTTGCACTCCAAGAAAAAACGCGCCCTCAAAATGGTCCATTTTTCCAAGTCGGAGCAGGAATCTCTTTCTAAATTTGTAGAATTCCATCGGCTTACAAAAACCCTGGATTAGAAGCAAGATAAGGGTGAGCCGATGATCAAAATTTCTGGATTAAACAAATCTTATGGCAGTCAAGTTCTCTTCGAGGATTTGACCTTCAGCATCAATCGCGGTGAGAAAGTGGGCATCGTCGGTCGAAATGGACACGGGAAATCCACTCTTTTCCAAATCATGCTTGGAACTTCCGATTATGATTCAGGAACGGTCACCGTTCCCAAAAATTACAAAGTCGGACATCTGGAACAACATCTAAAGTTTTCAAAGCCAACCGTTCTCGAAGAATGTTCGCTAGGTCTTCCTGAAGATGAAGAATACGAAACCTGGCAGGTAGAAAAGGTGCTCTTTGGTCTTGGCTTTACAGAAAAGGATATGGAACGTAACCCGAATGAATTTTCTGGTGGATACCAAATCCGCATGAACCTGGCAAAACTCCTTGTATCGAAACCTGACATGCTCATGTTAGATGAACCAAATAATTATTTAGATATCGTTACCATTCGGTGGCTCGAGGACTTTCTCAGAACCTGGGAAGGAGAAGTTGTACTCATCACTCATGATCGAAGTTTCATGGATAGCGTTGTCACTCATGTAGTTGCCATTCATAGAAAAAAGGCAGTCAAAGTGGAAGGTGATACAGAAAAATTATACACCCAAATCAACCAAGAAGAAGAAATCTATGAAAAGACACGGTTGAATGAGGCAAAAAAACGTAAGCAAGAAGAGATCTTTATCGCTAAATTCAAGGCTAAGGCTAGTTTTGCGAGTCGTACACAATCTCGTGTCAAGAAGTTAGAAAAACAAGGCGAGATGAAGGCTCTAGAAAATATTGACGACTTAGAATTGTACTTCAATGCTGCGCCCTTTGGGGCCAATCAAATGTTGGCCGCTGAGGAAATCAGTTTTTCTTATACTGGCAAAGAGCCATTTATGATTGAAAAATTTTCGATGCCGATTGGTAAGCGGGATCGTATTTGTATCATCGGTAAAAACGGAAAGGGTAAATCTACTCTTTTAAAAATACTGGCAGGTGAACTAACGCCTGTTTCTGGAAATGTCACTAAACATCCGATTTTGAAAGAAGGCTATTTTGGACAAACAAACAAGATGAGTCTAAAAGATGGAGCTACGATCGTTGAAGAGATCATGAGCGCGGATTCCTCATGCTCCGAAGGCAAGGCAAGAAACATCGCAGGTGGATTGATGTTTTCTGGGGATGCAGCCTTAAAGAAAATCAAGTTCCTTTCGGGTGGAGAAAAAAGTCGTGTCATGCTTGGTAGAATTTTAGTCGCACCATCTAATTTGCTGTTTTTAGATGAGCCAACAAACCACTTAGATATGCAATCCTGTGATTCACTCATCGAAGCGATAGATGCTTTTGATGGATCAGTCGTGATGGTTACACATAATGAAATGCATCTCAGAGCTGTCGCTACTAAACTTGTAATCTTTGATAAGGATCGCATTTCAATCTACGATGGATCTTATGATGATTTCCTTTCAGACATTGGCTGGTCCGACGAAGATGTTTAAACATTCAATGAATGTAAGAACATAACCTGTCCCTATGTCTCGCCTGAATTTTAAATTAGAAAAGGTTGCTTCCCATTCGCATGCCAGGGCTAGCACCTTTACTACATTACATGGCGATGTACAAACTCCTATTTTTATGCCTGTGGGCACACAAGCGACGGTAAGAACTCTCAATGTCGATACACTGGAAACAGTGGGTTCAAATGTTCTCCTTGCCAATACGTATCATCTTCTTTTACGTCCAGGAGCAGAAGTTTTTCGAAAGCTCGGAGGGATACATAAGTTCATGAATTGGGATCGACCTGTTCTGACAGATTCTGGCGGATTTCAAATATTTAGCTTACCGAATGCAAGAAAGATGACAGAAGATGGCGCCATTTTTCGTAGTTATGTGGATGGGGAAAACATTCTCCTTTCTCCAGAAATCAGCATCGAGATGCAAAAAGCAATCGGGTCGGACATCATGATGGTTTTAGATGAATGCGTTCCATCAACAGTAGATTTTTCAAGAGCAAAGTCTGCCATGGAAATCACACATAGGTGGGCAAAACGAAGTTTAAAAGCTCGTGGAGAATCCTCTCAGTCTATGTTTGGCATCGTGCAAGGAGCTTGTTTTCCGGAACTCAGAAAAGAAAGTGCCAAAGCACTTACCGACATGCCCTTCGATGGTTATGCGATAGGTGGTCTGGCAGTAGGCGAAACAAAAGCCGAACGAAATGATTTCTGCGAATTATCCGCATCGCTTTTGCCTCAAAATCTACCACGGTATTTGATGGGAGTAGGGACACCTTTAGATTTACTCGAAGCCGTGCATCGGGGCGTTGACATGTTTGATTGCACGATTCCTGTAGAGTTGGCACAGAGAGGAGTGGCCTTTACGAGTGAGGGAAAATTTCAAATCCATAGATCTATTTATAAATTTCTTGACGAGGCCTTAGACCAAAAATGTGATTGTCGATGCTGCAAGCATTATTCGAAGGCATACTTGCACCACTTGATTAAGGCAGGTGAAATTCTAGGCTGGCAGCTCATCGCAGAACATAATTTAACTTACTATCATAAATTAATGAATGATATGCGGCTAAGTATCTTGGATGATACTTTTTTTCGATTTTATTCCGAAAAGAAAACAGAGCTTCTGAAAAGTGATAATGTAAATCCTCCGTTTACATTAAAATCGGCTAAAAAAGATCGCCGAAGGTCGCTCGGTGATTATGAGGTCGTGGAAAGCAAAACAGGCAATTATTACAGCATACGTCAAAAAAGTTCCGGAGAGGTGATGCATTCTGTTAATTCTCCCATAGAAGAGGCTGATACACTTTATATCAAACAATCGCACTTAGGCATGTTATTAGAAAAATCGGATACGATTCCACTTGTAGTTTGGGATGTGGGTTTGGGAGCCGCGACAAATGCCATGGCAGCAATTTCCGCTCATGAAAGGAGTTCTTCCTCGAGGAAATTAACGCTGATTAGTTTTGAGAACGATTTGACTCCATTAAAGCTCGCCTTGAGGAATCATGGTAGGTTTCCTCATCTCTTCCACAAAGCCCCCATGGCTTTATTGAAAAATGGCCATTGGATTTCGGATGAAAAAGGCATCGAATGGAAGTTGATGGAAGGAGATTTCCAAAAGGTATACAAAAATGCTGAAGCTCCCGATTTAATTTATTTTGATCCTTTTTCGTATGAAACCGATTCCGAATTATGGTCTTACGATTTCTTCTGTGACTTCTATTCCCATTTGAAAGAATTTCAAAATCAAATATCCTTATATACTTACTCAGCGTCCACGCGAGTGAGGAGTGCGATGTTAGGAGCCGGTTTTTTAGTCGCCAGGGGTGCAGGTTCAGGACCCAAGAGCGAAACGACAATCGCCTTTACAAAAGAAAATTTCTCAGAGGAAATACAGAAACAATTACTAGATCGGAGATGGCTAGAAAGATGGATGCGTAGTGATGCAAAGTATCCAGAAAATCTTTTAATGGATAGGGAGAAATGGACTTCTCTCATCTTATCGCATCCGCAGTTTCAGCCTTCAATCCTCCTCGACAATCTCTGAAAAAATCTCACCATCAAAATTAATTTCAATTTCACCTTCATAAACTGAATGCGTACTAAATTTAGTTTCACGAAGTGGAACTTCCGCCTGTTTTATGTTATTTGAGTCTAAAATTCTCCCTTTTAACTTTCTATCCTTTTGTTCTGAAACAAATCGAAACGGAAATTTCCGATTCGAATCCCAAACAGCAGGGACAGATGCTATTTCTGCTGGCAGGATGATTGAAAAGATATGTGATTCTACCTGACCGTTCACGGTTTCCTGAATTTGTAATTTTGTATCGCCCACACCACTCACAGTTACTGGGATCATTCGATATAGGTAGGATTGAGGTTTCATTTCATATTCCATTTTCCCCTCTTTCCAATTTGAGAAGTAAGATCCATTTTCTACGGATAATTGGTAGGATCTTTTTTGTATGCTATCTGTTGTATTTTCTCGCGCAAGATAGAGAAAACCATTTCCTTTTTTGTTTTCTGGAACAAAGAAGATTCCATCAGATCTTTCCTTACTTTCGAATAAGATCGAACCTTCCCTCAGTCCATTCGGATGGATGAGTAATGGGTCCCACCAGCTCAAAACAGCAGAATCTCCGCTCACTGGATTTTCTTTATCCACTTCATATTCCCAGTCTGAAATGAAAGCGAGTCCCCAGTTTACGAGTGCTACACGGTTGGGAGGATTGATTTCTTCTCCAATCAGGCTGGTTCGAAGGAAACCAGTGCGGGGTTCATTGGGATCAAAAGTCTCCCAGGCTGGACTCGAAGTCGGGCTAAATTTTACTTCGTTTGTGTAGACAGAATCAATTCCTTGTGAAAGTCCAGGTAGGATAAAGGGGACTCCGTCGCTTCTTCCAGCCCAGGTATCAAGTAGCAGTCGAAACGCAATGTATAAAGGGATATTACCCTCATTTTTTGCTGTTAAATGAAAGTAGAAACCATTGGAACTTTTTGGGATTAGTTTCATCAAAACGATTACCGGATAACCAGGAACCTTCGCTGTTAACTCCAAGCTATCCCCAACTTTATTAATTTTTTTATTTTCTAATTTATCAAATTTGAAAATCGAACCTTCAACAGAGATCGAAGTATAAGAGGACCAGATTCCATCGGAAAAGGCACCATTGGGATGACCATAGATAAGATCGAGTTTTTCCTCACCTCGTTCTGTACCCATACTAAATCTGCCGTTGGAAAGCAAACTCATAGAATGCACTCCATTACGAATGTGCATGGGTTCCTCTGCTAATAGGTAGGGGTTTTTGATTTCTTTATATTTAAGTTCTGTTGAAGGTTCCTCTGCGGCGGTTTCATTTGTCCGGATCGATTTATCCATGGGTGCACAGCTAGCCATTAGGTATGAGATCAGTGAGAGTGTATAACATATTGATTTTTTCATTTAGATGAATCTCCGTATTTCAGATAACATAACAACTAATTGTTTCAACTGTGGTAACATTGCCCGCCAAATCTTCCGCATATGCTTGTATAGAGAAAATTTGGTTTTCTTTTTTTGAAATAAGGATCGGTTGATCATATCTTTTCCAGATTTCTTCTGCACTCGGTTTCCAGAAAATAGATCGTATTCCTGAGAGGGAGTCACTCGCCAAAATCGTGAGGAAGGATCCTTGAGCGCATGATTCGGCATCCTCATTTATAAATCTAGGTGGATTGAAACGAAATTCGATTTTTGGTGGCGAATCATCTATGACCAGTATGCGTGTTTTGCCAGAGTCACGATTTCCAAAAAAATCTACCGAATAATACGTCAATTGGTAAGAGCCAGGTTTTGGTAAATGGATCGCACCCATTGTCGAAAGGAAGGGACCGCCGTTAAGAGAATAAAAGGAATTTTGTGAAAATTTTAAATCAAAGGAATTGAGGAGCACAGTGTCACTTGAGCGCGCAATGATGGTATGGCTCGTATGGCTTTCATTTACGTCTAACGCAATGATTCTGGATGCAGCTATGGGGATTTTACGAGGAGGTGCCTCTTCCTTTTTCACTTCCTTTCTCACAACTACCGAAGGCGCAATGAAGCTCTTTTCGCGGGAGAGAACCCTTTCTCCACTCATTTGGCTCTGAAAAGAAACAAAAACAAGGGCCAATAAAAAAACTCGGTACATACGCATCCGAGTTTAATTTATTAACTTTTAAATGGAATCAAAAAAATCTAGAAAATCCAAAATGATCACATAACAGATCCCATGTCTATTCTTTCATTCGGTAAGAATCTTTTAGGGATAACACCGATTTTTGATAAAAAGAATCTATCTGGCTTTGGTCGTAATGGGCTTTTTTTATTAACTTCAAACAGAATTTTGATTTTGTTTCGGAAATCTTTTCCTTACCTGCAAGATCGGTTGCAAAGCGCGAAAAATCACGTATAAAAACATGAAAGATCATATCCAAGGTGTCATTGTCTGTTTTGTCAAATTCAGCATATTCTAAAATTAATTGACCATAAATGATTAGAGTAAGAAGCTCACCAATCGATAACATAAGATCTATATCCGTGGTGTCTTCTTTTGATAGCTCAAGCTCTTTAATGAGATCCACAAACAATTTAATTTGTGATTTGAAAATATCAAGGTTCGGAGTATTGAACTTACTGTAAACTTCTTCGTAGTCACCGAGTGCTACATTCCTTGTCGCCTTAGTCGTAGCTCCTTGAGCAAATAGAAAATCATCACTTTTAGGTTCCGTGATGTGTGGAACCTTTGAAGCGGGTTTCTTTTCAAAAAGATAGGCATTTAGAAACTGGTTTACGAGCATCATATTGATATGCACGGTTCCTTCAAGTTTCGGTAACATGCGTATGTCGCGGGTTGCCATTTCAAAGTACATATCCTTTTCAAAACCACGCGCCGCGATCACATCCCATAGATGATTGATTACTTCTTCCGCCTGCATCGTTACTTTCATTTTAACCATGGGATTAAAAAGTAGATAACGGCGATCTTCGGTAGACCCTGCCCGCATATAATCACAGGCTCGGAAAGCAAAAGATTTCATAGCGATCAGTCTGACGTAGGCATCAATAAACAATCGCTTGATATGTGGAAAGTTTGCAACGGATTCATTGAATAATTTTCTATTGGCAGCATGGTTTAGAGCTTCGTGGAAGGCATGCGTGGCAATTCCAATGGACGCCCATCCCAAATTGTATTTAGCATAAGCAACCGTGGCAAGTGCCGCATCCCATGCGTCTCGGTCCTTACTTAGAATCTCATCCTCTGTAATGGGATAGTCCTCTAACTGAAACTCTGCGACATACTTTTGTGATTGGACAACATTCTGTATGAGTTTGTACTTTGGATGGTCTGTTCTAACTGCAAAAAAAACAAACTTACCAGTTTTAGCATTTTTTCCAAATACTGAAATTCGTTTACCCACATTTCCATTTCCAATATAGTATTTGGAACCGCGTGCGAGATAAGATCCGTCCTCCTGAGGAATCAACTTCATATCAGAGGAAATTAAATCTGCTCCATGTTCTTTTTCAGACAAACCGAAACCAAAAACGCCTCCTGCAAGTAGGTCGTTTTTGGTTTCTTCTTTTACTTTTGTATTTTTCGAATTCCAAATAGGACCAAGGCCGAGTATACTCACCTGCCATACGTACCAATAGGAGAGTCCATAGAAGCCTAAAATCTCATTAAAATAACAATTACGAAAGTTATCAAAGCGACTCCCCTCATGACCGTAAGCTGGAGGAGCTAGCAGTGAAGAAAATACTTTTTCATTTTTTAAGTGGGTAACAAAATCTTCATACCATACATAGGCATGGTCGTCTGCCTTAAGTTTCTTTTTGCCCTTGGATTCAAAAAATGCGATTGTGGATGTTAGAATATTTTTTGTTTTTTCATCCAAGTGGGAATAGTCGGGATGGTTTGGATTTAAAAGGTGCATGTAGGGAATGATTTGCAATAGTCCTAAGATTTGCGATCATTTTTACAAAATTGAATTTCAAATTAATGTTGTTAGATTCAAATGACTAGAGACAAAGTTAGGTATAAAATTTATGATCCAATTTGAAACACTTCAGCAGTATAAAAAAGTTCCAAACCAAGAAAATGGAACCTGTTTCGCCTGTGGCCAAGATCACGCGACAGGATTGCGCATGAATTTTTTTACAGATGATTCGTCCGTATTTTCTGAAATTTTAGTGCCGAGTCGTTTTGCCGGATGGAGTCAAATCGTTCATGGTGGCATTACTGCGACGATTTTGGATGAGACTCTTGCATGGACTGTCATCTATCTAAGGCAGTCTTTTATACTCACCAAATCTCTTACGATTGAATATCTGAGGCCTATATTCGTAGATAAACCGTTATACGCAATTGGATCGATTTCAGAAGTCGTATCAGAACGAGAACTGTTAGTTGATGCGGCTATTTATGATAGCGAAAAAGAACTTTGTGCGAAAGCAAGAGGAAGTGTGGTAATGTTTTCGGCCGAGCAAATGAAGAAAAAAAAATTGTTTCCAGAAGTTTTTCTGAATCAATTCGAATCTTCGGTGTTCGGCAAATGACCCTCTGTTGAAGGCATTCCCTTATATTTTTTATATAATTCTTTGATTTGCGTTTCGCTGTATAAATTTTTGTTTTGTAAATGGATGCCAAATATTTGTTCCCATCCATTTTTTTGTTTCGATAATTCTAGGCTAATCGCAAGTTCCCTGATTCGATTTGCAAACAGATGTTCGGCCCAATCAGTTTCTCCAGTGGAACTAGTCGGTAGACCAGTGATTTCTTCAACTCGTTTTCCATCGCTACCATGAGAAGTGGCATGAAACTTTTTATCACCATTTCGATTCATGTGAAACTCAACAGTATGCATATATTCATGAAAAATTTGGGGAAAGTTTATCATTGTTAACCATTCGGACGGCATCTTAATATATGTTCGAAAAGGTGAGTTTGCAAATTTTGGTACGATCGGGAAGGATCCATAATTTGCATTGGCATTTCCACCAAATCTGGGAAAAGCAATAAAAACTAGATCGCTTTCGGTAGCAATTTGATTCATCTGTAAGGAGAGATTTTCGTCCCATGGCGCGAGTCCGCTAAGCATAATATAATTTCTCTCGTTTAGACGAGTTGCCGTTTGAGTTACGTTTATCATTTTAATCTCAATTGTTAGTTGATTCTCGCTAAATAATTCGATATATCTTTTCAAAACTTTTAATGAGAGCAGACCGTGCAAAGCTAAACAAGGATCCATCCTCTTTTGGAGTTTTTCTGTCTCGGTATTCGCTACAATTACATATGTAAGAGTCTGAATGTATTTTGGTTCTTTACTATCCAGAGTTTTTGATTTTTGGACGTATCGCAACATGTCTTCTGGATTGCCCCAGCCTGTATGATTTCCTTTGTTGTGGATCCAGTCGACTACCTTGCCGTTCGCGCTCTTAAATTCTAATCCCTCTAAAAAATATGTTTCGGCTGTTTCATCTTCTCTGTTCGCAAATTCTCTGGCACCTAACCAGAACCTAGCGGATGCCTTACAGTTTTTTTTATCTTTTGGTTGGGTATCACAGAAATCCCGAGCCTTTTCGAATTCCATTTTATGAATAAGACGAGAGTACTTGTCCTTCGGAAGCGGCTGGTCATCTTCGAATTGGCATTTATTTTTTAATTCTTCTTCAATGGAAATGGCAGAAAGGCCTGTAGATACGAGGACGCAAAAAAATAAGATGGTATATCGAAACATAATTTAGAGAAAGAAAATTAGGATTCTTATCTCGTTGATAATGTTCTAAGGATTTCTTTGCCATGATGGCCAAGTTCAATGAACTCAGCCCCAATGTGGAAGGTATTATTTGTAGTAATTTCTTTTCTGACGATTTTTATTTTGGCTTCAATCAGGTGGCCGGTCAAATGATCTTCTAATCTTACGTCCATAAAATCATTTAAGTTAATATGTTCAGTCGTTTCAAATGCCAATCCCGTAACGGATATATTTTTCGAGATGGTTTTGAAAGATTTGTCAGTCAGCTTGCAAGCCAATTCGAAATTGGCCTCGAAACGTAAACTACCTCTTTTATCAGGTGAGTAAGCAATGACTCTATTTTTGCCGGAGTATTTCGCAAAGTAGAGGGCTCTGTCTGCGAAATCAAAAAGTTGTTCTACGGAATTTGCCTTATCCGGATAAGATACGATGCCACCGCTCACAGTTACCTTTTCATTTTCAAATTCAATTTGTCGAATGTTTTCAAGAAGCTTTTGAGCAGCAATCATCGCACTCGGTTCGTTAGTTTGTGGTAGTATGACAGCAAATTCTTCGCCGCCAATTCGACAAGCTGTATCTTCTAATCTCATATTCGTAGCAATTGTTGTGGCCACACTCACAAGAATTTGGTCGCCCTTTGGGTGTCCGTAGGTATCGTTTATTTTTTTAAAATTGTCAATATCAATGATAAGCAAAGACAAAGGTAAATTATATCTCTTTGCTTGTTTGAATTCACGCTGTAAGGAATTCTGAAAATGACGGCGGTTATAAAGTCTAGTGAGTTCATCTACAAGAACTAGCTTTTCTGTTTCTGCGAAGAGACGTATCTCAATCAGCTTTGGATTCGAAAGTTTCTTGTTAACGTTAATGAAGTAGTCTAACATAGCTACCCGAAAGCCAACGTCTCTCTTGAGTTGGTCGGAAAGCGAGTTTTTATATTCAATAATTTCTTTCCAGATGGTTTCTGCCTCATCCTCGGGAAAATCCATAGAAGTAAAAACACGGAGGAGTGCAGAATATACATGGTATCCTGAATCAAGCACAGTTGCGGAGTCGCGCAGCTTTTCGAATAGGTATTCTTCATTTGCTGAGTCCTCATCAAGTATGTCCATTATCCTCTGGTCTAAGGTTTGGTTACTTAAAGTTGTAGGTGTTTTCGTCAGCATTTTGGTCCTCGAATTTCGCTTGTACCAATTGGTATCAATGACCATTTGTGGGGATGTTCTTTTCTTTGTAAAGATCGGTTTGCTTGTAAATAAATGATGTGTCCATAGAATGAATGTCCGTAATATAATTTGCTACAAAGAAGATGGGAAGGCACGATGATTGGAAGTCGTAAAAAGCATGAGAGAATTATAAAGTACGAATGCATGTACCTAGCTTGCCGAGATATCCTGGGAATCAGAAGTATGGACAGCTGGCTAAATAGGTATAGGTTTGGGTTCTTTCGTTAAAGAATCATAATGGATTTCTTGAAATTCCCTTTACCAGAACTGTGATCAGGTCAAATTGTCAGGATGAACGATGAGACAGAAAAAAAAGATTTTGAACTGCATTCCCTTCGCAATTTGCTCGGCATTTCTGGAGAAGAATTTTCTTTTTTAAATAAACTGACAGGTGAGGAAATCGGTAGTTTAAAAAACCAAATTCTACTGAGCATGCAAAACGGACAACGCGAGATTTTTGTGACGATTGCCAAAGTCAGCCGGTTTATGCCAAATTTTTTAAATGCCAAAGTCTCTCAGGACATCCTTGGACCGCAAATCACTGCCAATCTTTCCTATTTTTTAACAGCGAAAGAGGCAATCGCGATCGCAGGCTACTTCCCGACTAAATTTTTTGCAGATGTCATCGAGTTTCTCGTGCCGGAAAAAGTGAGTGAGATGATTAGCCTCACACCTTTTGAGCAAATGAAAAAAGCAGTGGATGAGCTCATCTCCAGAAAGAATTTTTTTATCATTGGTTCTCTAATGGACTTCACTCCCATAGAATCTGTAGATAAGATGGCCCGCGGTCTTTCGAATCCGGAACATCTCATTCAAATTACATACAACTGTCAGAATAAGAAACGAGTATTGGAACTGTTCCAGGCCTATGGAGAGCGACGCATCTTTGAAGTGATTAGCACCGGCTTAACAGATGGTTTATTTCCTGTGATGAAGGTGATTTATGAACATGCCGATCCTTCGCTCATCGCGTTCACCAAAAAAACAATTTCGGAAAATGAGCCAACGCTTTTAGGCAGGTTTGAAGAAATGCTCGTGAGATAACAGGCTGAGAATTCGAAACTAGAACAAATTTTCTTTATGTTTTATTACGACCGCATTGCTGTGGCTCATTAAATTTGAAAGCTTCACTCAATTCCAGGAGAGGCTCTGGCAAGATAAAAAACAACTTTTCAGTTTAGCCTGGTTTTAAAATTAAAAAGGGCTAACAGCGTTTTGTGTCCTCGTTTTTTTATACTTCCTTTTTTAAACCAAACGGAATCAACGATACGTAAACTTTCGCAAAACAAACTCGAAGGGTCCCATGGAAAAATATTTTTTCCACAGGGAACTAAAAATCAAATTGAATCCGTAAATTGGAAAGACGAGAAACATATATTTTTCGGGCGGTAACTTTGCGTAGTAACCAAGTCCCCAACCATTAAAAATGAAAGCTAACAAAATGGAATGTAACAGATAGTTAGTAAGAGACATGCTACCGACTGAGGCCATTGCTGATTTTAGTCCACGTAACAAATAGTGCTGGGACTCAGAAAATTTCAATAGTCCATAACAATACAGCAAGGCAAAAGAGACTCCGCCAATCGCAAGAGATGCTCCCGTAAAAAAGTCACTCAGGTAGCTAATTGATTCTAAATTCACCCAAACAAATAGAGAATTGCTAATCACTCCCAATACAAAAATGTAAATCCAATACCCAGAAAATCTTTGAAAAAAAGTATTTGGATCATTGAGGGTATTTTGTCTTCCCATCCACAGACCTACCAAAAATAAACAAAAAGCAGAGGGCCAGTTGAACAGAATGATAAATGGAAAGGTAAGCTTGATCTCTTTCAATCGTTGTAAGGTGGCTGTTGTAAAATTGCCCAGATAGCCTTGAATGGATTGATCGGTCAGAGTTTTTGTCAAAGCGGGATCCTCTTTGGAACCATAATGAATCAAAAGCCCTATGATCCCGTAAAATAGAGCGGAAACGATCCAAGAGTATAGACTCATCTTCAAAATATCCGATAAGGATGCATCCTTACTTTTATAAAGAAAAACTCCAAGTAGGGAATAGGTAATAAGGATATCTCCATTAAAGAAAAAACATGCATGTAAGATTCCTAAGAGCAGTAGCCCAAGAAGTCTTCGAAAGAAAATGCGCTTCGTATCGAAACCTTTTGTTTCCGAGCTATTTAGTAGAATGGTAAATCCGTAACCAAAAACGAATGAAAATATCAGAAAAAATTTTCCTGTGACAAAAAAATATCCGAGTGAGGTAAAAAGCTTAGAAAGATCGGTATGATTTATCTTCATACCAAAAGGTGGTTCTGCAATTACGGGCAAATTTGAAATCAATATTCCGAAAATGGCAAATCCTCTCAATAAATCCAAATACAAGACACGGTTTTCTGAGTTCATCGTTTTATCCTCAAAACATACATACCATCAGTATGTATGTTTTGTCAGCAACTAAAAAAAACAAAATAATTTGACTTTAACGGAAAATAATTCACGCTATGGATATGAGTTTAAAAATTGAGCAAGGAGAAGAGACCAAAAGGCAGATTTTAAAAGTAGCGCGAAAACTCTTTGGTAAAAATGGATACAACAACACATCGATTGAGGATATATATTCAAGTTTAAACCTAACACGTGGAGCCTTGTACCATCATTTTTCGGGCAAAAAAGAAATTTTTTATGAAATGTGCCGTGTTTACAATCACGAGCTTGTTCAGGAATTAGAGAATTGGGATTGGAGGGAATTCCGAAAGAGATGGTCGGAAACCTTGGATTTAACGGAGGATAAAAACTTTGTTCAAATATGGATTAAGGATTTAGCAAGCGTTCTTAACGCAAAAGAAATGAGTCAATTAGATGAAGAGTCGATAGAAAAATCTATCACGGTTCTCTTGGAAGGTGCCATTCGTAATGGATCGATTCGAAAAATTCCCACGAAAGAAGCCTCCCAAATGATCCTTGGTATGCTAAACCAGGCGTTGCTGGTGCTCTCCGAATTGGAAGGAGATTCCCTTTTGCGATCAAAAAAGAATTTTATAAAGGTAATGAATTTGTTTTTAGATTCTTTGGAATCTTAAATGAAATTCCAGAAAATATGCCGTTTGTCTCCCACGAATCTTCAATTGGTGGCGGAAGTAGCGGATCGACAAGTGCGGGCAATGCTAGAATCGTAGGAATGTAATTTTATCATCCCGATCATTTAGGTAGAATTCGTATGATTGCGCAAAAAAGGTATCCGTTTTTATGTAATCAGGCTAATATCTACGACTGGAGAGTTTCATTTGGCTGACAGCATCTGGTTTGCACTGACTCCACCCATAATCAATGCATTTCGCCTCGGAACTGTTATGTACACACGTAACATTGAATTAACATATGAGGAATCAAGATTCGAAGAATCGAAAAAGTAAAAATTGAAGATGTGCAGGATTGGTCGTCAGCGTTACCAATATGATTGTCGCTTGCGTATTTGGAAATTCATTAGCTGGTTAAAGGAAATCAATATTGGAATAAAGTATTAAATAAACCTTGGAATCAATGGAATGTAAATGATTTTAGCACGGCTGGCAAAACATAAGGAAACCACTTTTGGGAAGTAGGGAGGTTGAGTCGAAAGGATTTGTGGGAGAAAGGGAGAGGGACTTTCCTACCAATCAATTGGAAAATAGTCTTTTAAGAATTTCCCACACCAATGTTTTCCCGTATTGATGCCGTCAAACAGTGGATCAAGTACTCTTGCCGCACCATCTACGATATCTAGTGGCGGTTGGAAATCATGCTGTTCTTGTTTTTTTTGGAGAAGTTCAATAGGATCTTCATCTGTCACCCAACCTGTGTCGACCGCATTCATGTAAATCCCATCTTTTGCAAAATCACTAGCCGAAGTATGAGTGAGCATATTGAGAGCAGCCTTTGCCATATTTGTATGTGGATGCCTATCTTCTTTTTTGAATCGATGAAATTTCCCTTCCATGGCGGAAACATTGATGATATGTTTTTTGCCAGTAAAATCCCTTCGCATAATGGAAACCAATCGGTTGCAAAGCACAAAGGGTGCAATGGCATTGACAAGCTGAACCTCAAGCATTTCCGATGTATTGATCTCTCCCAGTTTAAGTCGCCAACTATTTGTTTTACGAAGGTCTACCTGTTGTAGATCTGCATCTAGTTTGCCTTCGGGAAATACTGCCTCGAGTTCATGAGAATTATCATGTGAGTAGGGAATCATGGCAAGGGCCGCAGAAGAACGGATACCGATACCTGGCAATTTCCCTGTCCAGCTAACAGGAAGTGCATTCTCTTGTGCCAAGTTGTTTTCTCTAGGTACTAAGTTTAACTGTTTGTTACAGTCCTCAAAAATTTTTAAAAGTGATCTCACATGAGTCGGAAGTTCCTTGATTTTTAAAGACTCGTTTTCCATCATATGGCTGTAAAAACCTGGAGGTCTACGAACCGTCTGAGCCGCGTTATTTACTAAAATATCAAGACGATCTAAATTCTGCTCCAAATAGGTGCAGAAAATTTCAACGCTGGGTGTGTGTCTAAGATCCAGACCAAATATTTGGAGTTGGTCTTTCCAACGTGGATAGTCTTCTTCTTTGGAAAATCGTAAGGCAGAGTCGATCGGAAATCTTGTTGTGGCAATGACTTTGGCCCCGGCTCGCAGGAGCATGAGGGTTGCTTGGTAACCTATCTTTAAGCGAGAGCCTGTGATGACAGCCACTTGACCGTGCAGTGGGGCCGATTGGAATCGCTTTTCATAATTGAGCTCGGCACATTCCTTACACATAGTGTCATAGAAGAAATGTAACTTCGTGAATTCTTTTTTACAAATATAACAGTTTCTTGGGGATTTTAACTCACCTGCTTGATCCCAATTCCAGCCAGAGGATTGATCTGTAATTTGTAAAGGTGCTTTGAAAACGGTCTCCGTTCTTGCTAGGCGAATCCCTGTTAGTGCACGTGCTTTTTTTTCGTCGACTGCGATTTGGGACTTTCTGTCCTTTTTGATCGTTCGGTTTCGTCTTCTGATTTCATTTCTGTCTGGTCTTGAGACGCGACCTGCCGCTATCATGAGCGCCAGTCTGTCTGCCTCTGGTAGCTGGGTGAGTCTGAGGGGGTCATCTGCCAGCTCTTCTAGAAATTTGATACAATCATTTAAGTCCATATCTTCCTAGTTGCTGGTCTAAGGCAATGCACTTCTTTGGCAAATCAAAAAGGAGCATACCGGGATGAGAAAACGAATGGATAGAATACTGTTGCGATACATCCGGAAGTAGCAGCGTATAATAATTCTTCTACTGGTAAGTGAAAGATCATGATATTAACAAATTTTTCCGTGTGCCATGTTAGTTCAAATATGTTTGGATAAATCAAAATCATCGCATAACATAAAATTGCGTAAGTAATGGAAGTGATTCCAGCACCTAATAGTCCCGGAAGAATGAGGTCCTTTCTTTTAAAAAAGATAAATAAGCTGACTCCTGACATTAGTATCGGCGACCCAAAGATTAAATGGATTTGGAAAGTCACAAAGAGACAAATCGAAAGTAGACAAAATATAAAAAACAAAACGAGTAGTTCAACAGAAGAAAATTTTCCCTTTGGATAAGGTTCAAATTTTTTTCGGAAAGCGAAGGCATAACCGGTCGAGGTAAAGGCAGACAATCCGACAACAAAGATGATGTCCTCCACACCGAATCCAAGGATATCAATAAGATTCCATAGAAATTTAGGCTCCCAATACGTGGGATAAAATAGGAATTCGGTGAAGGCGAATGGTATGGAGCACAATGCGAGAATACGAATGACAGATCGTAAATCCTTACGAATGAGAAAGATAATGGACCCAGGAATCAAAAAGAGTAGAGATAGGATTAAGAAATTATAATCAAGAATTGAAAATTTCATGCAGGGTATTGATAAAAAAAATAATTCACGATTAGTATCACTTGTATGCTCAAATTAAACGCAATCGAGAAAAATACGAATACGGATAAAAGAAATTCTCCTGGCAAGGCTTTGATTCCGAGAAGGGAAAAACAAATCATAAGAAAAGGCAAAATCCAAAGGAGGGCATCGATACGGAAATGTAGGTCCGTCTGAAGGAATGCAAAACCAAAGAGAACAGCTAACTCAAGTAAAATGATTGCGCACTTAGCAAAGCCCAGTCCCCAAGTCACAGCCATCGTTTTTTTTCCAATGAGGGCATCGGAAGGTTTGTCGGGAAGAGATGTTGCCATAGCGCAGGCAAGGTTGATACCGAGAAGAGGAAGCAGGAGTGCAAATTTAAAATCGCCATAAGTTCCAGATTGGCCTAGAAAACCATAAATAGGCAGCACTATTCCGACACCTAACATTTGTAAAAATTCCCCTCCACCATTATAGGATAATCTCAGAGGTGGATAGGAATACATCTGCAAGAGGAGAACGGCAAAAATTGAGAGTAAAATGATAAAAGGATTTCCAGATCGGATACTGAGTGCTATCGAAATTAAGAAACAAAAAATGGCCATCAGTATTGCCGCGTTACGAATCTGTTCTGGTTTTAATTTTCCATCGGCGAGTACACGTGAACCACCGGAAAAAATCGTATAGGTTTGATTGAGACGGTCTCCTTCAAGATCAGCAAAATCATTGGCAAACACGATATATAACTGATTAAAAATTCCAAAGGTTTGTATGATAAAAAAAGAAATCCAGTCGAGCGTGTTATGGATGCTAAAGTATATCGCTTGGCCAAGCAAAAGTGGAATAAAAATATAGGATTGAGAAGGCAGTCTAGCTGCCTGGAGCCAAGCTTTTAAAGTCTTCATAAACCTCATGTTTCCCCACCTTTTTGAAATACCCTTCTGAAAAATAAAATGCCCAGAGTAAAATAAAACAGAGAGCTAACAAGGAGCATGAATAATCCTTCTTTAATTTCTATTATCGATTCTTTTTGCAGTAGTATTCCATCGATTACCTGTTTTAAAATCGATGTCGGCAAAAGATCAAACAAATTAAAAAATAAGGATTCGCCGAGCCTAATGGTTAGATTCGGTTTTGGAAATAAGATTCCAGAAAAAAGTAGAAGTAAAAACATAACAAAGCTCGATCCGAGAAATGCCTGACTGGAATTTTTATGAAAGCTCGCAAGCAGTAAGCCTAGACCGATCATGCTGAGTGCACCTAGAAGACAAGTCAGGAAAACGAGTAGAAAGTTTCCGTAAAAAGCAAATCCCAAAAAATGAGTAAGTGTAATCGATATTAGGATCGAGACAGCGGCATTTAGAAATTGGATGCTACCAGACCCAATCAGATATTCATGAACTGAAGTATTGGATATTTTGTATCTAAAAATCAAATTAGATTCTATTTCAAAGGCAAGCATCATAGTTGTCGAAAATACGATCATGATGATAGAAAAAACAAGAAATCCTGGGACAAAGTTTTTAAATTCAGAATTTTTTTTCGGGTCTTGTTGCATTTTACTTTTGACAATGATCTGGGTATCGTTAGCATCCAGAATCTCGTTTTTAATGGAATCTGAAAGTAAATATACCACACGGTCATTTCTTTCACTCCCTTTATGATTTTGGATTTCAATCTGTACTTTTTTAGGGTTCGATGAAGGTCCTCTTTCGTTTTCGAGGATAGAGATATCTACTTCTTTTTTCTCTATAGAAACGATCAGATCATCCCTTGTTTGATAATGCTTTAGATCAATGCCATCGAAATTTTTTGCCGTTAATTCTATAGCTTCCGAATGTATCTTAGGTAAAAATACGCCTACATGAATGATAGGAGTTTGTCCCCATAAAAGCCAGAAGAAAAAAATAAAGAAGGGCGTTGTGAATAACGTTAGTCCTAACGTTAATGGGTCACGTAATTCCTGTAACATGCCGCGAGAGAAGATAGAAAAAATTCTCAAACTTCAACCTTCATTGACATAATTTTTTCATACTGAGATTTGATTTGCAGATATTTCTCATCATTACTTGCTGAAATCGGATTGCGAAGAAGAATTCTTCCTTCGTTCATAAAGATTACTTCTTTTGAGATAGAAGCAATTTCATCTAGATCATGTGAAGAACAAATGATGGTTAGATTTTCTTTTTCGTTTAATTTCAAGAGGAGATTTCTAACAAAATGTTTACTTTCTAAATCTAAATTTGCTGTCGGCTCATCTAAGAGGAGTAGCTCGGGGCGGTGAATGAGGGAGATCGCAAGGTTGACCCGTTTCTGCATTCCACCTGAGAGCTGTTCGGTGAGTTTACTCGCATGGTCCGATAAACCCAACTCTTCCAATAGAAAGTCGACTCTTTTGTTTGCATCCAAGCGAGGAACTTCAAACAAATCTGCATTAAATAATAGCTGTTCCTTTACGGTTAAGTTCCGCCAAAAGATCGGTGTCTGAGAGCAGAATCCGATCCGAGTACGAGCCAAAAAAACGAAACCAGAATCCGGTCGAAGTAGACCAGCAATCACCTTGAGGAGTGTCGTCTTTCCTGCTCCATTCGGACCCAAAAGGCCAATAATGGCCATGGAAGAAATTTCTAGGTTGATCTCATTTAAGGCTATCCGATTCTGAAAGCTCTTGAAAACGTGCTCTATCCTTAAGAAACTGGTTGTATCCTGTTCGACCACTAATGAAATAATATTTAACATGACAATGAGTGAAAGTAGTTTCCGTTGAGTAGTGAAGAAAAAGTAGCAAAAATGAATGCTTTCGAGAAATGGATCTATGCTCTCAAAGTAAAGAGCTGGCCCAAATTGCTAGTCCCCTTCTTTTTTGGGCAATGTTTTGGATATTATCACTCGCCCCTTCCATCTTTTACGATCGCACTGCTCGGACTCTCATTTACCGTTTTTCTCTTGGGTTATATAGTTCTCTTAAATGATTATGCGGATATAAATGTTGATACCATTAAACGAAAGTTATTTCCTAACGATTGTTCGCCTAAAACAATCCCTGATCAAATCTTAAGCAAACAATCCATTCTCGTTGCAGGTATTATGTCGGGATTTTTATCAATCCTTACTGCCTTCATTTTAGAAGATTATACCGAACGAAGCTTTATATTGTTTTTTTCGTTTGTCTGCATTATTGTTTTTGCTGCTTACTCTCTGCCTCCGTTCCGACTCAATTACCGTGGAGGGGGTGAACTTCTTGAAATGATTGGTGTCGGATTTATGCTCCCTCTCTTTCACTTTTATTTACATTTGGGATTTCATTTTGATTCGGTCTTTATGTTTCTTCTTTTGGTTTCAACTCTATTTGCGTTTTCGAGTGCACTCGCTAGCGGACTAAGTGATGAAGAGAGTGATCGCTTAGGCGGAAAATCGACCTTTGTCATTCTATTTGGTAATGCCAATGTTCGAACAATCATCAACGCAACTGTCATCATTAACTATTTGCTAATGCTTGTTTTTAGTTTTCTTTTTTGCGCTATCATTCCTTTTGCCTTAGTCATTTTTATCGTTTTCTATTTCCTTTATCATATCTATTTTATTTTGAAATTTAGCCCTTCTGCGGTTACAAATGCGTTTAGCGCCCAGAAAGAATATAAGGACCATCTTCATAAATTAATATGGGGTAGCATCCTCCTACTTTCCTTTATGATGAATCTGACTTATTTGAATCGAGCGATTTGAATCCATGACTTCCTTTTCTGAAATTGATTTCTACTTGGATCGATTGTATCCGAATCGTTTAAGTTTGAATCCAGAAAAAAATGTAACAAACTCATTCCTCCAAATAGAATCATTTCTGAAACCTTTTGGATTAACAGATGAGCATTTGAAATTAGTAGCTGAAAATACACTGCTCATAGTTGAAAGTGCGGTTTTCCATTTTCCGGAAAATATTTTTTGGGATTTTGATTTTTTAATTTTTCGTTTAACGGAAAACTCACTTTTTTCCTCAGACTTCAAAGAAACTTTCTTGACGCTTTCAAATCAAATACTCAAAATATTTGCATTGTTTGGTGCTCATTCTTCCATACAATTTCGTTACATTCATGATTTGATTTACGGATATGATTGGTTGAAGTGGATGTTAGAGAAAAGGTTGTTGGATGAGAATGCAGATCCCTTTGGAATGCCGTTTTTGAACTACATCCACGCACGCGGTGAGGAACTCGTGTGTCTCATTCAGAAAAATGATAAGGACTATCCTCAAATAAAGGGTGTATATCGAAACCCCTTCTTGTTTTCGAGGACGAGCGAAGAAGAGATCAAATTACACAAAGATTTGAGCTCATCGGGAAATATACCGATTGAAGCTTGGAGTATCATCGCCACACCACGATCAGACAAAAATTACTCAATGATACGATTGGAAAGATCAAAAGAGTTGGGAATTGGAAAAAATTTTCTTCCAGGATCGCACAAGATCTAATTATAATTAATTATGGATATAGGAATTACCATCTTCGGGGTGGGTAGATTTACGCCAACTTTACTCTCTCTTGTGATATTTGTTTACCTATTGCAAAGGAAACAGAAAGAGATTGGTACGATATGGTTTACTTATTATTTTTTCTTTTTAACGATTTTTAATTTTGGATATCTATTCGGCTATAGTATGAACGAGCCGTCAGGCCGGTTTGGCTGGTATCTTGCCTGCTCTATCGTTTTTGCAGCAGCGTCGAGGTTGCAAATTTCTTTTACATTTCCTTATGAGGTGTATAGCAGATTCAGGAAAATCATGCTCATCACTTCGTTTTGCATTGGATCGCTTTCCATTCTTGATTATCTTGTAAGAGCCGCGGGATCATATAACTTTGCATTTTCCACACATTCTTTTGGCAGCAAATATAGTTCTCTTTTTATCCCTTTTTCTAGTTTTCTTTTCTATTCGCTAAGCATTATGATTAGTCTGTTTCGAGTGCTGAGAATCATCCGACATGCAAAAGGCAATGGATTACAAAAAAAAATAAAGCATGCCTGGTTTCAAAGCTCTGAACTTCCAATTTCTCTTTCACTTATAGGTATCACGATTGCCGAAGTATCTTTAACTGTTTTTTATTTCTTAACGGTTAATCAGATATTCAAAACGAACGTACTTGCAGAAATTTTAAACCTGGGAGGACTACTCATTTTCGTTGGATATTCCTTTGTCTATTCATCCTCGGCTTCAGGAAGGATTGGAATTATCACTCGCCTAATAGGGATTACTCTAGTTTCATTTCTCGTTGTACTACATTCTGTTACTAGATTTTATCAGGAGCAACTGATTCAAGGTTTCGAAAACCATTTAATCGACCAAACCAGAACAAATTTTTTTATGAAAGATGGAGGTTTAAAAAGGAATCCCATTTATACCATCGCATTGGAACAAAAGGACGAAAAGTCAGAAACAGTAAATGCTATCATCCGGCAAGAATTCGCGAATGCGATATCTGATGACCGATTTCATTATTTTAATCTCGGAACCTATCGTTTAGCAGCGGTGAAATTCTCAATTGGGGATCAAACTGTTTTAGGTATCATACCTTACGATGAATATAGAATCCAGATACATAAAATTCTTTATCCTTCTTTGCTCTTTTTTTCTCTTGTGGCACTATTGATTTTATTTGCCTTTCCGCTTCTGTTTCGAGCAAACTTTAGCATACCACTCAATAATCTCATGAAGGATCTTTCGGAAATCAGTCCAGGTTCATTCAAAAAAGGGGTGGTGCCTGTCGCGGATGAAATTGTTCGTTTGCGGAAATCATTCTTACAAATGGCTGAGTTAATAAAAAAAGCAAAAGGCAACATGCCAGAAGTATCCTCTCAAATTGAAATTCTTGATAAAATATTGAACTTGGAGTCTCAAAAAATTCAAGTAGGTAACCAAACGTTGGTTTACCGAAGTCAAGCAGTTCGTAAAACTCTTGATGAAGTTTCACAAGCAAGTCGTTATCGTTATCCCATTTTAATCACAGGAGAAACTGGAACGGGAAAGGAGCTAATTTCCAAGCTGATACATGAATCAAGTGAAGAAGCAAAAGGCCCCTTTGTCGCGATCAATTGTGCAACTCTGCCAGAAAGTTTATGGGAGTCGGAAATATTTGGACATAGGAAAGGCTCCTTCACGGACGCGAGAAGTGATAGAAAAGGTAGGATTTTAGAAGCGAGCGGTGGTTCTGTATTTTTTGATGAAATAGGAGAGATGCCCTTATCGATTCAGGCAAAGATGTTACGATTGCTTCAAGAGAACACCTTTAGTCCGATAGGTTCTGATCTTACGCTGAAGGCAGAGTGTAGATTTATTTTTGCAACTAATCGTAATTTAGATGAGATGGTAAAACAAAAATCATTTCGCGAGGATTTGCTCTACCGCATTCGAGTGATACCGATTTCTCTTCCGGCTTTGCGGGACCGAGTGGAGGACATTCCTGATCTGATCAGATTCTTTGTAGACCGTTTTGCAATCCAGTATCAAATCAAATCCCCAGAAATCGACACCCAGTTAATGCAAAGGTTAGTCGCCTATTCTTGGCCAGGAAATATCCGCGAAATGGAAAATACTGTCATCCGCGCCATGGCCAGTCATAAGGAAGGGGCGCTGAGTTTGGATCATTTTCAAAATCTATCCATTGGCCGTATTCTTATGGAGAACGAGAAACCTTTGGGAGACGATCTTTTGATGTCTTCCTCCTATGAGGAGCAGGTCCAAAGGTTTGCAAAGAATTTGATCGCATCTGTCTACAAACAATGTAAAGGAAATGTGACAAAAACAGCCAAAGTTCTCTCCATGAAGAGGACCACTCTACGCTACCAATTGATTGAACTCGGTATTTTGGACCCGAAAAAATGATAAATTATTGACGATAGTCAAATTTTTGACGTCAAGAAATTGACAATATATCTTTGTTTGCCCGACAAATTCCGTAAAATGCCTCTTTTTTGTTGAGAAAGACATGTTTGTGTCAATTGGCACGATCCTTGCTATCCTATGTTCCGAACCCGAGATCATTTCGGAAGGAAGGGAAAATATATGAAACGTATCAGTCGCTTGGTAGCCATTTTTTTGGTATTAGGATTAGAGCAGATAGCTGCCGAAAAAGTAATTTATACCCATGGTATGAATTTAGTCGAATCGAATGAAGCCTGTCAGGATACACGTATTGGCGAAAGTGCTAAGTGCGGAGTTTGGAAAGGAATCACTCCGGTTGGTGATTACATTCTCGTAGGCTATGATGGGAGAAAAGACCCTCTCTTATCCGAACCAACTTCGGGTACCGTTCGCTTACTGCAAATGTTGAATAAATACTGTAGAAGAGACCAAGGCCAATCTTGTCGACTTGTGAATGAGTCACTCGGCGGATTTACGGCTGCAGCAACGATTTCAAAATACAACCAAAATGGAATCTATAATATCCTATATGCGACACAATTAGTTTCCGCGGAAGGAGGATCAGAAATAGCAAGCCTTGGTGACACAGCGATCAATATCCTCAGAGCTGTATTTAATATCAATAGTGGTCCACTTGATGATCTTGCTGATTCAAGATCTGCAATCCAAGCACTCGTAGTAACAAAGGCTAGATCCTCTTTTGATCATAACCGAAACAATGGTTCGATGTTTTACCACTTGGCGGCAACCAAATCAATTTTTATAGCAGAGCCTTTTTTGCCTGGCCAAGACGACTCCCTTGTTGCTATGCATAGTTCCTGTGGCTACAGATCATCTGGCGCATTTTCAAAGTGTATGGGCGAGAAGGTAAAGTCCTGTGATTTATGCTTCTGGGAAAGAGCAGTCAATGTAACTCCATTTGAAGGTCATAAGATGCACCCTCTCTTGCCCAACACAGGAATCGATATCGGTCACATGCAAGGACATGATGACACAAAATTCCAGGGCACAATCCAATAAAATTCACCGACTCACCTAGTGAGAGAATTCTCACTAGGTACTTTTTACTTCAAAGTTATAGGAAGAAAAAATGAATAGAAATGAAAAAACAATCTTGCTCTTTTCCGGAATAGCCATCCTCTTTGGTGCTATCTTTTTCTTCCATAGCAATCAACGGTTTACGCTAGGCAAATCATCTCCGACTACGAGCACAGATCCATACGGGCTTCAGGATCCTTCTCTTAAAATTCCGGAGAACGTGCCAGTAGAAGAGGGTAGGCAAGTGCTCAATTCAGATTTTGAAGTCGATATTGAAGAAGTCATAGAAGATTACTCGGAATGGTCAAAATATCCACCAAATAGTCGACCGTTGCGGTTAACACATGTCGATGTTTTAAATCCTCGCATCATACCTGTCAGTATCCAAGAGATGCCAATGATTCAGAAAGGTGAAATTAAAAATTCAGGCTACTCCTGCCATTTGCAACCCGAATATCATACGGTCACAGAATCGATGTTTTTAAATATTTTTTTAAGCTGTTATCAATCCAATACGGATCGTAAACAAAAACTGAAAATTGACACTACCAAAATCGAAGGCAGGGCAGGAAAAAATCGATTCTATCCTCCAGCCGTTTCGGGCAATGATGCAGGATTTGAAGGAGATAGAATCGCAAAGGATCTGATATATACTTTTCAATTTAGACCTCAACTGAGTGATTGGGGCGATATGAGTCTGACGGTTCAGTTCTTTATCGAGGGAGATCCGAATAAAAATAAATACTCTCTCACACATCACTTTTTTTCATCACCGGTTGCCCCAGCCAAATTTACCGGGAAGTTTTTTGATCGAATCGATGAAGGTTCCTTGCTTGTTGATGTAGAAGTACAAGTTAATGAACCCGGTATCTATACGATTGAGGCCAATCTTATGTCGGAAAATGAAGAGCCGATCGGATATTCAAGAAGCGATAAAAAATTAACCGGAGGAAAGCAAATAATCACATTACAATTTTTTGGGAAAATCATAGCCTCATCGAGAGAATCTGGTCCATATAAATTAACGAACGTTCGAGGCACTTTGAACACAGATGTGATTCAAGATGATCTATTGACAAAATCGCCCGCAGAAGTTGATAGAATTTTGAGTAAGATATCGGATGATAGACCAAAACATAAAACCATTCCGTATTTTGAAGGCACCTATACCACGGAGGCCTATACTCTGAGTGAATTTAGTGATAAGGATTATGACTCTCCCGAAAAAAGGCAGAGGCTTGCGGATTTAAAAATGTTACGAAAATAGATCACTCCATTTTTGAAGTTGTCAGGTGGAGGAAACTTCTGGCAATTGGAGAAGGTGGCGGCTAAGTTAGAACGATTAGATAAAGTGCTCTCAAATCTTGGTTTCGGCTCAAGAACTGATGTTAAACGAGATTTAAGTAAGGGTCTTGTTCAGGTAAATGGTAGTATCATAAAAGATGGCTCTAGGAAAGTGAGCCTTCTGGATAAAATTATTTTTGGCGAAGAAGAATTGGTCAGAAATGAATATTATTATTTTATGATGAATAAGGCGCCCGATTGTATAACGGCAACGGAGGACCCTAAAGAAAAAACTGTTATGGAATATCTGAACGGTAGACACAGGCAAATGAATCTATTCCCTGTCGGCAGACTCGACAAGGAAACTGAAGGTCTGCTCATCTTTACGACGGATGGAAATTTTGCTCACCACTATACATCTCCGAAACATCTCATCGATAAAGAATATTATGCAGAAGTTGAGGGAAGCTTGACTGATGCAGATGTAGAAGCATTTGCAGCGGGGATAGAACTTGACGATGGATACGTGACTCTCCCCGGAAAATTGGAAATCCTCGCGTCTGATGTAAATTCGAAGGCAAAGGTCATTATCCGGGAAGGAAAATACCGACAAATTCGCCGAATGTTTGTTACACTTGGTAAAACAGTTACTTACCTGAGAAGGGAAAAAATGGGGGCCATTCAATTGGATCCAAATTTGCGGGTCGGTGATTATAGGGAGCTTACAAAAGACGAGATTTCACTTTTAGATAGAATTTAAATTATCTTTCCTTACTTGAATTCTACGAATAAAGATTGCCAATTCGCATTCAAAGTGTGAAATCATCCCCATGGTACTGAGCACGTTTCTTTCCGATTTTCTCTTATCCTTTGTTTCGTTTTATATGGCGTACAGATTTAAAGGTTTATCTTCGATTTCGGCACGCGCCGCTTTGTATGCTTTCGCGATCATTGGAATTTCTGCGGGACTTGGTAGCATCCATTTTCTCGGCATCCATACACTCGATCCTATTTATCGTTTTTTTGTTGGTCTTTCTGGTTGTGTTGGGGTTCCCTTACTTGGAGTTAGCTTTTTCCATTTCGGATTCAAAGCCCTAACGGAAAAATTGTTTTTTTTCAAAATCGCTGCACTCTTTGTTATCTTCCTCCTCATTACTTATTTTTATGCCGTTCCCATCTATCCGACACTCGTGGGAGCGATTTCGATGCTGATCATCATCATTGTTAGCATCCAGAAATTTTCGCGAGAAAAGTCTGGGGCTTTTTATGGTTTCGCTGGAGCCATTTTATTCATTCTCGCAGGTCTTGTGATTGGCACGAGTGGATCTCGCGGTGGAATTTTAAATGTCGATATTTTTCACGTCATGCTTGCGATTGCTAACTTTTGTTTGGGCAATGCGATCCTCAGGTTGAAGTAGAACTTTTCAAGTTTCTATTTCATTTTTCGATAAATCTCTCCACCCGAGATAAAAATTCGGGTGGCGCTTTTCTAGGTCTTGAAGTAGAAAGTGCCACAAAGAGTTGTTCATCACGCATCGATGCCAAAGTTTCACCAGATTCGCTGATGATATCCTGGCGGAAATAAAAACGTATTTTCTCAAACCGATCAATCCAACTCAGAAGTGTGATTTTAGTTCCAGGCTCTGGGAGTTTATAAATTTGAATTTCTCCACCCATAAAGAAGGTAGTCGAATCGGTTTCTTTTATGAGTTTCAAATCTACGATTTCTTTGAAGAATAGAAATCGACCTTCCTCAAACACCTTCCAAATGGACTCGGAAGGTAAATTCCAAAAACAACTCATATCACTAAATGGAATGGGGATGAGGTGTGTGGCAGTAGTTTGTTCTTTCTTTCTCGGATGAATCTGTGATGCTTGCCAGTTTTCTTTGAGCAAGGGGACAGACTCCAAAATGAGTTTTTTCCCTTCGCTATTTTTTAGATAGGCTGTAGCAAAAAGTTCGCATACTTTTTTGGCAGATTGGTCTTGGATGAGATGGTGAAAGTGTAAGTTTCCTTCTTCGGTACGACTGAGACTCGTGATGATGTCGAGGAGTGCCCCGGCAAATTGTTGACTTAAGAACCGAACAAAAGTAGAACCTGATACAAATTCGATTCCCTGCTCGAGGCAGGCATGTACACCATAGCCGAGATCCTCCAAAATGGAAAAACGACCATCATAACTGAATCGTTCATAGGTTCGACTCGTGACATGCCGGTTCCAATCTAAATCGTAGATATGGGTATGGAGGGAGATCGTTTTTTGCAAGGACATGAACTCAAGAGAACACTGTTACTTTTTCTGTAAAGTATAAGTTTTTAGAAAGAAAATGACATTTTCTGGTACAATGATTCCATTGCTCTCATGGTATCTAAAATAAAACCCATCTTCCAATTCTCTTTTCTTTTTTTATTTATCACTATTTCCTTATTTTCTGAAACAGTAGTGATGCGGTCAGGGAAATCCTTAGAAGGAAAGATCGTTGAACAAACGAGTGATATTATCATTATCCTAGACAAGAAAGGTGTTAAGCGATCGATTTCTAAGCGTGTTGTTTATAAAGTCTTATACAATGCATCCGAAAAGGAAAAATTGAAAGTTGAAGAGAATGCGAGAGCATTACTCGAAAAAGAAAAAGCCGCCAAAGATGCCATCGCTGCTGAAGAATTGCGAAAATTAGAGGAAGAGAGATTGCTCGAGTTAGAGACAGTTCTTGAGAAAAATCGAATCCCCGTCGGTGAATCAGAAGAAACCATGATGGAGTATAAAAGGCGAATCGGTGAACTCGAAGCGAAAGTGAAAGACATGGAAGATTTCCTGGGTCGCAGAACCGACTGGCGTGCCTATTATGCGACTCCGCGCAGCGAATGGGATTTGGTAAAACGTTCAGCAGTTTTACCAGGATGGGGACATCATTATGCGAAGGAAGATTCCATCGGATCGGCATACACCAGTTTGTTTTTCACCTCGTTTGCGTTATATCTTGGATCTAAAGCAGCAGTTAGGAACACAAAAAACGAATTGGCTGCAGATGCCGTCGAAATTACAGTCATCCAACCTATTTTCAATTCTGCTCTCGTCTCGCTTTCTCCGGCAGATACCCAAGCAGCCGTTGGTAACTTTCTAAGTGTGCAAACTTATGAAAAGATGAACAAATTTCAGAAAGATTCCTCTGAGTATGGTCAGTTAAAATCAGCATCTGGAAATTTAGAAAAAATTACGATCGCTTTGTACCTGGGCCAACTGGTTCATTCTTATTTCACGGGAAGGACCTGGGCAGAACTCAATCGACAAAAAACAGAAACGGAGTTCCAAACGACTACATTTCATCTTCGTACCATCCAAGAACCTTCTAACCCTGTTTTGTATGCGAACCAAAGGCCCAATCGCATTGAGATGGATTTCTCCTACCATTATTGATTGCCATTAATGAGGGTGAGGAAGGAAATTTAATTTGGAAAGTATAATTATATTTTTTGGAATCCTCGTTGCTTTTGTGGTCATCGCAAAAATCGTAAATGCGATCAAGGGAGTTAAGGCAAGTTATATAGATTCTTTCCGTCTGGATTCCGAGGAGCAAACTCTTTTTGAAGAAAAAGAGGGAGATTTCTATTCTGTCTCTAAACTTGGACAAGCCAAAATCATGTCGTTTGCTCGCTTGAAGAGAACCCATGCTATCTTTACTTCAAAGCGTATCATCATTGGACAAAAAGCTTTCCTAAGTAAAAAGTATATGATCACTCATATCTTATATTATGATACGACTGGGCATCTGGGAAAAGAACTAACGGAGATAACGGGTGGGCTCTATTCGCTTGGGTATCAAGTTTTTTCCATCCTTAAAGATCAGATTACACCTGAAAAGGATGGAAATAAGTCCTATCTAAAACTAATCCCGGTTCCAACAACAAGTGCTACAAATGTAGAACATATGCGAATTTATTCTGATGGAAATTTAACAAAATTGGTGGAAGGTTTACAAGTATGAAGGTTATCGTTAAACATTTTAAATGGATCATGATTTTTTCTGGCGTGATCACGTGCAGTATGTTTTTATCACTTTTTTCTCCTCAGGCAGGTCTCCTGACTACGTTTGGAGCGACCCTTGAAGGTGATCTTTCGAACATTGTTGTACGAAATTGGGGAGCACTAATCGGAATGGTGGGATGCCTCCTGGTTTATGGGGCATACCATCTGGAGAGCCGACCTTTGGTTCTTGCCATTGCCATCTTCAGTAAATCCATTTTCATCTTTCTTGTGTTAATTTTTGGACAGGCATATTTAGAAAAAGCCGCACTCGCAGTGGTCTTTGATTCGATTGTTATCCTTCTGTTTTCAATCTATCTATATAGCCAAAGAAAGGTTCAGTAACGCCAAATTAACTCATTACTTTGTTATACCTAAGTTTCTTTTGATCGTTTATCTTAAGCAACTTAGGTCTTTCGAAGGAAACCTTGCTGCCATCAAAACGGAAGGTTGAGCTGTTCTGTGATGAGTTGGTCAAAATCTTCGAAACTGGCAAAGGCCGCCCAAACTTCTTTGAAAGAACTGAGTAACATCTTTCGATAGTATTCCTTATCGAATCGTATCTTTGCGTTAGGTGGTCTGGATTGCAATACCTCCTCAGCCGTGTATCTATTTTCCTTACTCCCTGCGCGTCTATTTGTCACAATGTAACGTATCTTTTCTCCCGCCTGCACATGCATTCCCATTTCTTTAAGTTGCAATAGAGATAGTGAAGTGGCTCCGTCCACTTCATACTCTTCAGGTTCCTGAGAAGTGGATCGTTGGATGAGAAGTTCTTTCCAAGATACGGTTTCTTTTTGGAGCATCTCATCATACTTGTGATAGATGGCAAGGATGGTATCTTCTTCTTTTTTGATTTCCTCGACACTGACAAACTGACACATCCAATTGACGATTTCCAATTGGGCCTTACGAATGAAGATCGGTAGGTCTTTTCTCCTGGAACCGATCCCCCTTGATTTTAAGACTCCAGTTTCAAACCTTCCCATATAACGATTTGCCACTGGCATCTTAGAGTCGCTTGTGGAAGGTGGAAAGAGTAGCCAAGTATAGACACCATCAGCATCAATTTTGACTTTCGTCCTTTTTTCAATTTCGATACAGAGAGCTTGTATCTCTTCCTTCGTGAATGGTGAGTGGTCTTCTTTTTGGATGAAGATGCTATCGGTGATGGCATGTATGAGTAAATATCCGTTTTCTTCAGCGACATCTTTTGCAGTTAATAATTTCTCTCGCCCAAAGGCTGTTACAGATTCGTGGCTTTCTAGGCGACCAAATTTGGCATTACGGTAGCCCAAGTATCCGAAGGAAGTGACAAGCATCCATTTTAAGCTCGACTGTTTGGCGTTATATGTTTCAGAGAGCTCTCCTGTGGTTTCTTTTTTTCTCTGTTTGTAGTAGGCTCTTCGTTCCAAAACATGAGCAAGGGCTTCCGATACGATCCCTCTACGCCTGTTGCAAATGGTATATCCGAGCTTCGGAACCTGCGGAACTAAAGGGTCGTTCGTGCAACAAAGGCAATTTACACATTCCGGCGAGATGTTGTGGATTACCATAATGCTTGGATACATTTGTGCAAAGTCGAGTTGGGCGACATTTTCCCTAACGTTCCCAAGCGTGATGTCCGGCTGAAAAACAAGACCGCCACGGTCCGCGTTAAGTAGTTGTAAGGCGGACTTCGGAGCTTCGACAGCGCTCTTTTGCCATGGTACTAAATACTGCATACGCAATGCCACATCTGTTTCGATATAGGTAAGAGCCTTGCCTGTGGAAGCTCGGGCCATTTTTTGGATCGGCAATCTTGAAAGCCTAGAGAGTTCAATGATTCCGAGTAAATCTGCTTCCTTAAATACAAAACTATTGCGCGAATCGATATGCCAACGACCAAACAAAGGATAGGAGGGGGCTCGAAAGATCATGGCTCCATAGGTGTTAAAACTAGAACCCTTGGTTTGGATTTGTCTGCGGATCGGAGCGGTACGATCACGGTCAAAATTGGTAGGGAATTTCAATCTTTGGGCATGGGTAAACAGATAAGGGAAAATCACCTGATCTCCGTAAGCGGTAAGAACTATGTCAGGGTCTTCCTTCTCAAAAATAGCATTGATCTTTTGTAGAATTTCGAGTGGATGTTTGCTCCGAATCACATAACGAGCATTTGATAATTCAATCAGGAGAGAATTTTGTTCGATGGAGATCCTTTGGCTTTTTTCCAAAGACAAGGACATGATCTTCAAGGGTGGGATATTGTATTCTAAATCTTTGATACTTGTCAGAGAGGAGATGGAGATGATTTTATTTTCGCTACCCACAGCTTCTGATACGATCTGCAAATGGGCAAGGGGAAAGATGTCATGATCCACCATGTAGCTGATCGGAACTTCAATGTCTGAATGGTAGATATCAAATTTATCATACAAGGCATAGAGTTTTGCCGTGATTTTAGGGAGGAGAGAGGGTCTTAAAATAACAAGTTTTAGAACCTGGACTTTTTTGTTTTCGTAAAATAAAATTTTCTCTTCAAAGGTTGGGATCTCCGCCAAAGCATTGAGCTCATAGAATCTTTTGACTAACTTTCGCAGAATTTCAGGTGCACCCCGTGCATAAATGGTAGGGTGGTAATGATCGAAAAAAAGTTTTGTTTTCCCTTCACGATCCTTGGTCCAGATGTATATTTTATCTTCGGTGTGGTAGATGTCGAAGAGATAACCTGTAGTTTGTGATGTATTGGTTCTCACGTTCTTTTCTCTATACAGCGGACTTCCCTTGTGTTTCTTTTAGTTGTTTGATTTCCTTTTGTAAGACTCCCATTTCTTTTTTGAGTTGGATGACCATGGTGAGGAGCATCGAGTCGATCGGATAGGGAGAAGCGGCCATGACACCAGCTTGTACTTGGAGTTTGGCTGTACGGAGGAGCTCATCAAAAATCTCTTGGTCCGATTTTCGAAGGGCACGTCTGAATTCTCCCAGACTGTCTTCGATCTGCAAAACTTGGCGAGAGTAGGGGGCAATGGTTCTTCCCATACTTAAGCGACCAGATGGGTTTTGCGGACTTTGATCCGAGAGAGGCCTTCTTCGGTTTGGAGCTCCCAAAGGTCACGGGAGGCACCGAGAAGTTTCGGGAAAAAAGTTTGGAAATTTTTATGTTTGTAACGGACCGATTCCACAACAAGCAGAGGTATCTGGCGTGCATGAAACTCTTCGAGACAGGTTAGCATCTTATGAAGTAAAAACAAACCTTCGTCGTCCTTCACATCCCCATCTAAGAACTGTTTGCAGGGGGCAAGTAAAAAATAGACCGTATTTTCTGATTCTTTTTTGAGAATGCTTTTTAATGTATCCAGAATTTGGTAGGGAGTGAAAGCCCTTTGGACAAATATCTTTTCTAGGAGTGGTTCTGGGGCGATGTTTTGTTTTCTGGTTTCGTTTGTGATCACAAACGGATTGAAACGAATGGCACAGTCCAAGTTGAAAACATTGAACCCAGAAATGGCAAAGGCATATTCCCAATGCAGCGCGAGCCTATAGATTCCCTTTTCACCCGTAAGTAACCCCATGCCTTTCCTATCCCATTTGAGAATGGGGGCATACATATCGGACTCACGGAAAGAAAGAGGAGCGCTCGCCATGAATACTATATAAATGTTTGGTATAAATTTGTAAAGTGAAATTGGATGGGAGGGGAAACATAAAGAGGGAAGTCCTGGGAATTTTATTCCCTTCATGTTTCTTTAGTTTTTTTGTAATCGAAATTAAACAGAACGAAGATTGGTGACATAATCAAAAATTAATTTCAAATGCACTGACATTCGTTAGGTGTTTTGTGGTATCTCGATTCGCAGGAATCCGTTTTATCCTTGCCTCTCACTCATCCGCTCCCTCATCTATTAAATCATGAATCCAATCTTATGGTTAAATGCATCCTTTACTTTTATGCTCATGGGACTAATCTGGACCATCCAACTGGTGCATTACCCTCTCTTTGCAAAGGTCGGAAAAGCGGAATTTTCACTCTATCATTCCGCTCATTCCACGCAAATAACCAGACTCGTCTTGCCGCTCATGCTTGTAGAATTGTTCACCTCGATCTATATCGTTTTCTATATACATGAGACAAAATATTATGAGCAGAGTATCGGCCTTGTTTGTCTTGGCATTGTTTGGGTATCCACCTTTGTTTTGCAAGTGCCTCTACATAACCGACTGAGCGGAGGCTTTGATCCTTCTTTGGTTCGGTCATTGGTAAATACAAATTGGATCCGAACCATTGCTTGGACGGTTAAAGGTTTATTCTTTTTGCTTTCCCTTTGGTGATCAGATAGAAAAAAAGGAATATGACTTTGACTCGAATAAAACATAGATTTTTTTTAATGATTGTAATCCAACTATCTTTCCTTGGCCCCATGCAGGCTCTATCTAATTACGAAATCGGGGACAAGTTATCCGTGTTAAGCGAAAAAGGATTGAACCTACGAGAGTCGTCGTCTCCGGATGGGAAAAAATTGACTCTCGTTCCTTATGGAGCGAGTATTACTGTCGTTGGCTTGCATCCGGACGCTACCTTTACCACAGAGGGAATCTCGGGTAGATGGGTTGAGATCCTGTATAAATCCTACAAAGGGTTCGTGTTTGATGGATACCTCAGTGCGTTTGCTGCTCCGCAAAAGGGATGTCGCAGTTTTAAAGAGTATCTATCTAAAGCCGTGGGACCTGGGAAAAAAGAAACAGTAGCGGCTGGGGATTACGAAGGACAATCGGCCATTCGATACGGTAAAAACATTTTGTACATGGGAGAGGGTGGAGATACCTTTGCTCTTTATTTCCCTGGCATCTCTATCGAAGAATTGTTTTTAATCGGAAAACTTTGCAGAGAAGTAAGAGCAAAAAAATTAGCTCTAGAGGGAAGTGGTGAGTTTTCAGAAGGATTCGGAAATTTAGAAAACCGAATGTATTTGGATGAAAATGGCGTGGTCATCTTCCGTCGCACGCTATAGCTATTAAAGGGAGCAGCAGTGAGAGTATGTGGCATAGATTGGAAAAATTTCTTTTTATGCCCCATACCAAAGGAAACAGAATTCACATTTAGCGATTAGATCAAAATGTGATGTGCTTTAAAAACTTTTTTAGCAAGAGCCACGAGTTCATTGTCTGTGGGATGGTCTACGGTTTCCACACCAATGATATGTTTTGCTACTTCTTTGTTATGTTCTTCTAAATACTTTTTGAAATGTTCTTTGCCGAGCCCCGGACCCACGAGGAGAATTTCTTTAAAATGTGATAAATCACTTGTTAGTTTGTGAAAGTATTTTTTCTCATCTTCCTTTCCCGCACCGTCTGTGTGGTGGTGGGTATGGTGTTCTTTGCGGTCCACTTTGTGACCTTCTTTAGTGTGTTCGGTAAATTCGAAAATTTTAGCGTGTTTGTTATCAAGCCATACAATCGCATGCGACATGGATCACTCTCCTGACACAGAAATAGGTGTCTGTGTCAGAGTAGGACCAAATCCGAGGAACGCACGAGGAAAATGGCGGCAGGTAGCTACCAAAGGATTGATATTCGTCAACTTGTTTTGTCTGCGAACGAGGGCGCATCGGAATCGAAAGTAGAGGAGGCATCCCTTTTTACATTCCGACCAGGCTATCCGCTCCAATCTTTGCTTTCGCAAAGGATTTCCGCTGCTATCCTTTGCGCAGGGTCTGATTTTTATTTTTCCATTCACCATACCGCACTGTTTAATACCTATGATTGTATCACTGTTGGTTGGTTGAACCCAGTTCTCCACAAATGGAAGTTCTCAGTTTGCATTCGATTTCTTGCCGAAAAGACAATTGGCAAATGGGCTGTCCTCACAAAAGGATCGAGAGGCAAATGGATCTAAGGAATTAGAATCAAACAAATTCTTTACTCGACACTGATTATCTGGTATGAAATCTAAAGAGACATTAGAGGAAATATCCATGAAAAAAATGACGTTCTCCATATTTGTTATCCTTCTTGCGGCACTAGTGCATTGTTCTGAGAAAAAAATCCCAGATACTGGCATCGTTACCTTTCTGAAAGGAGAAGCATTCGTCACCAAACAAGGAAAAAAATCGGCCTTAAAATTTGGTGAGGAAATCATCTCGGGGGATCTCATCGAAACAGGTAACGCATCCGTTGTCATCGTTACCTTCGCGGCAGGTGAATCAGCAGCCGAAATCCAATCCAATTCTAAATTTTACATCTCTCTTTATAACGATAAAAAAGCCGATCTCGAACTTCAAAGTGGAAATGTATGGTTTGCCGTGAACCAAAAAGGGAAAAAAGATTTCAGTCTCACCAGTCCCACAGCCGTCGCGGGTGTACGAGGAACGAAGTTTTTTACCTTCCAGGTAGATGCGGAAACGTTTGGAACTTGCCATTGTGAAGGTAAGGTGCATTACACAGTTAAGGAAAACAATGAGGCAACAGACAACGTCTCAGACCATATGGTAGTTGTGCGAAAGGGGAAATCGATCACGATTGAACCCGAAGAATACCATGAATTGTTTCCGGGAAATTCTACGAACCATGCACATTCGGAAATTGAAACAAGCACTCTTGGTAAAGCCCGTAATGTTTCCCCAGAATACAGAAAAAAACTTTTCGAAAGAATAGAATCGAAGTTTGCTGCCCTTTAGAATTCTCGAATCACTAATTTATGATGCGGAGGATTCGCGAGATACGTAAGATAGCGATCATTTTTCTTGGGATCGCTTTCTTTTTTACCAATTGTCACCTCAGTTGGTACGTGAAACGTTCCGAATCAGCTGAGGTTTCCTTACCAAAACGTGATGTGACACTTTGCCTTGTATCCAACCTTCGCTACCAATCACCTCTCTCCACCAATCAAATGTTACCATTTGATCCTTGGGAGGAGATGCCATCAGATTTTACCTATAAAGTGCAGGCGCCATACTTCACGACGTTAGATCCTGAATTTTTGACATTTCTAAAAGAAAGACTAAAGAACCGAAGGAATTTAGTAATCAAAACCCAGATCTTTGGAATCCCCGAGGCTGAGATTCAATCGAAATATTTTGATCTGTTAAAATCACCCAAGTCATTGGCACGTTACGAAGTTCTTGCGAAACTTAAAAAAACCAAACCGATACTCAGCGATGTATTGAAACTGTATGCAGATATTGTGGATGAATCGACAGAGATGTTATACGGAAGGGAAGATCCTTTCAGTCATGAAATCACTGGCTGCGATTCCTATTTGTATGTTTCCAAGTACAGAACACGACAAGAATCTTATAATGATGTTTTGCATTTTATCACGTTTGGAATCTTACCTGAGTTCCGTTACCAAAATCACACCTATGATCTCATATTACGCCCCTCGAAACGATCAGGAATCGAAACGAACTCCTATGTGATTGGCTATCGAAGACTCAGCACTTTGCTTTTTTTTCCTACCTTTGGACTTTTTGATTCGGTTTCCACTTTTGATAAAGAATATCAATTTTCAGAGGAGTCAGAGGAAATATTTTTGGATGCCGTCTCTGAGACATTGGAAAGGTCGCTATGAAAGTATTTCTAGTTGCCATTCTATTGCTCGTTTCTCTTTCCCAATGTCGCAGTCTTACTGTTATCGAAAGCATGGATCCTGATTTTGGCGATATAGAAGGAAATATTTACGAATCAGCAAAAGGAAAATTTGTCTGCTACGTACCAGTTGATGCACGTTATGCGGAGATGGATGACGGAAACTATAAAGTGAGTTTCCATCAAAAGGGCTTGGGACTCTTCAAAATACAGGCGATAAAAACCTCTGCTGATTTTTTAAATTCCGTTCAGCAGAAAGGTAAAGAAGAATCGCTAAAGAACTTTATTGAAACCAATTTGATCCAAAAGATCAAACAATCGAGACCAAATGCAGCAGTACCCATATCGGAATTTTATGAGAATTTTCGTGGTGGCGCTTACTTCTTCCTGCTACAAGTAGCAAAGAATTCTGAAAATGTAGGCGAAGGGAAAAATTCGTATAACGAATATGCTATGATCACATTCCTCTCTGGTAATTTTATTTACATCATTACGAGGGATGCCCCCACTTTTCCGACAGAAGTTACCAAAAACCAATTGATTCCGATTGTGCTAGCCTCGCAGAAACGACTTCTTGATTTTCATTCTCGGATTCTGATTTTTGGTGATGAAGCTGCGGCTTCTTTGGATATAGATGCCTTTGATCCAGAAGCAGAGGGAAGTAACTTGGAAGAAGAGGAGGAAGAGGGAGGTGGGGCAGGTGTTGCATCGGGCTCCATAGATCTCGGTGGGATCCTTAAAGCGTTGGAAAAAAGGTTTTATACTCCCAAAGGAAAATTTGATCTGAAGCCCGGCCGTTTTAAATTCAATACGAAACGATTCAATTCAAATAAATTTAAGATGAGCGGGCGGACAAGTTTCAAACCTGGTCGATTCAAAATGAAGAGTTCCTTCAAGTCGCGTGGTTTCCGACGCTAAGTTCTCCCGACTGTCGCTGGATTCGCGATGGATATCTTTAACCTACTTTACTTGCTAACTTTCGGTGTTTTTCAAAGTCGATATTGGAAAGCGGATTTCTTTGGATTAAATAATCTTGAACAGATGACGCATAAAATAAGGAAATACAACCATTAAAATGGGCGGCACCTTTTTCTGTGAGAGACAGGCAGGAACGGTAGAGTGGTTCCTTGCAGCTTTGAAGATCCAAGCCATTCTCGGAAGTTCGATACTGCATATAACCTTCATCTATCAAAAATCGTACTTCTTGAGTATAAACCTCCTCTAAGGGAACGCCAAACTTACTCTGAAACGCATTCAAATTGATTTCGCCAAAATAGAAACTCACCGAAATCATTTTTGCCATCATATGCCTTTGTGGAAGTTTATAGAAGTCTTGGATCGGAAATTGGTTCCCCTTTAATTTTTGAAAGTAAGGTGCTAAATTTTTCCCAACAGAACCAGAGTTATACGAAATTGTTGTATCAGAAAAACTTTGTGCACCAAGGCCCATGCCTAGGTAAGATTTACCTTCGATGACACGTTTGGTCAAATATGTACTCGTACCCGTATCGAATGGTATTTTGCTATATGTGTTTTTTCCTGGATTTGCTAAATAACCAGTTTCAGTAAGAATGACTTTTGCTAGTTTTGCTTGCTCTTTGACATGGCTTAAGACCACGCGTTCTGCTTGGTCTGAGATGCGAGTTAGTTTATAACGCATGCGATAGAGCGTAATATAATCTGGCGCCAGGGAGATCGCATGCCTGAGAGTGTGTTCCCATGATTCCATAGATTGATCGGCAAAACCATACATCAAATCTAAATTGATCTTTTGAAAGCCTGCCCTTCGCATATTGTCGAGAGCTTTTTTGTGATGGATGATTCCATTTTCAGATCTTCCGAGTAATTTTAATAGATTGGGCTCAGTGACTTGGATGCCCATACTGATTCTCTTAATACCAGCGCGTTGGTAGGATTTCAATTTATCAAAGTCAGAACTTGCGATTTTTGGTGTCGTTTCAATACTGATTTCGCAGTCATCCGATAAAGTAAAGCACTGGTTGGTGTGTTCAATGTGCTCGGAAATCAGAGAAGCATCTACAAAGGAGGGTGTCCCCCCACCAATATCAAACCCCACGATTTTTTTGGGTCCTAATCTCTCCCGATACATTTTGACTTCCAAGTTCAAGTGCGTCATGTACTCTTTCGTTTGGTCCAGCTCGCTCTGTCCCACCACGGTATACTCACAAAAATAACAGCGAGTTTCACAAAAAGGTATATGGGTATAAAGATTTAAAGAATCGATACCACCAAATGCACTTAACACTTCCGCATAGACCGCCTCGTTTTTTACGCGGTAAGGGCCCCATGTCAATTCATGAGCGATGGGATAGGCGGTGTTTGCAATATGATGGTTTCGCTCTCCCGCTTGAAAAATGGCCCGCGGATCAAACGTCGTCTTATCCGCAGGATCCGGCTTTGCCCAAATGGGAAGATTCATTTTAAATAGAGTGCCAATAATCGATTGCCGCCTGATACATTGATGGCAGGTATGTGATGGTCTTTTAGAATTAGAAACGCCAGATGCCCCCTTCTTCCTGTCTCACTCAGCACTGCGATCTGTTTGGCGCCAGATTGATTTAATTTTTGCAAGAGTTCAGGCATCATGGTTCGAATCGATTCCAAGGGAATCCAAAAATCTACATTCTGGTTTTCCTTTTGTTCCGCACCCACATCTAAAAGGAAGAAGTGAGACCTGTTGTTTTTAATTTCTATTGGTTCCACCCAATCGGTAAGTTTTAATTCCTTTTGAAGTGCTACCGTTGCTACAATGTTGAGTGCATCTCGTGAAGTTCCAAAAGCAGGGGAGTAAGAAAAATCTAAATTTGCAAGTGTCTCTAATTTGATCCCTTGTGTGAAGGCTACTGAAAAGGCATCTAGTCGAGATTTAATATTGGAACCCAGTATATCGAGTCCAAGCACCTTATGATTTTTTTTATGATACAGAAGTTCTAAAATCATGTTCTGGCTACCTGGGAAATAGGATTCTTTATCCACGGCATGGACAAAGGCCTTACCAACCTTCTGTTTTCCATACAGTGCCATCGCCGTTCCTACGCTCAGTCCAACCCTTCCGATCTCGAAGTTCGGAGTACGTAGGATCATACTGCCAGAAAACTCACTCAATTTGATTTTTAAACCTGCTGCATTGGAACCAGCCACTTGAGCAGTTTTGTCAGATACGGCGGCTTGCGCATTCCAGCCGGGTCCTTTTTTCGAAGGAACGGATACACAAATGCTACAAGCGTAAATATTTTTGATGTTTGTTTGGCAGTATTCATTGATCTTCACAGTCCCATCCTTATGAAGTTTTACGCCTGCTTCACGTAATAATTCTGTCCTGGGTCTGACACCAATGGCTGCAATGATAAAATCTGTGCGAATTTTTTTACCGTCAATGATGACATCTGTTATGTGATTTTTTTGTATGGAAAAATCGATGTTTTGGTAATTTGTGATGAGCGTTACTTGATTTTTTAAGATTGATTCTGCAAAGACGGCAACATTCTCAGAAAAGTTTGGAAGGATGTGGTTTGCTTTTTCAATGAGTGTTACTTCCGCACCTCCACGTACACAGCCGTCTAATGCCTCTAAGCCCATAGAACCACCGCCGAGAATCGTAATCTTCTTTTTTCCGAGTTGGATTTGTTTCTGAATTTCAACCAAATCATCTAACGTCCGAAAGAATTTATAATTTTCTGTATTTTTCGGAAGGCCTGTAGGTTGGATGGAAAAGGCACCCGTTGCAAAAATAAGTCTATCATATTTTAATTCACCGAGATCGTCAGGAGAGGAAAGGTGAAGTATGCTATTTTTCGAATCGATTTTTAAAACTTCTGTCCGAGTGTAGACTTCGATGTTATAAACTTTCTGAAAATAGTCTTCTCTTTCCTTGTTTAAGTCTTCAAGATTTTTCACTTCTCCACTCAGGTGAAAAGACAAACCAGCCATCGCATAACTTACTCTTGTATTTCTTTCCAGCAATATAATTCGAGCCTTTCCATCGATTTCCCTTGCCCGAGAGGCAGCAACTGGGCCCGCGAGAGCACCACCAATAATGACGATGGTTTTAGGAAGTTCGTAGGTTTCTGGCATGGCAACAGTAAAAGTCAGTGGGAATTAAAAGCAACTATTTCTAATACTAACGTTTGAAATCGTAAAATCTAGGACGGAATTGATTGTTTTTCCGGTCGTTTTTATGGGGAACATAAGATCCTCACTTAAAATATACTCCGTAGAGATTGAAAACTACGACCCCAAAAATGACGCCGACCAAGAAAGGAAGTTTCACAGTCTCTCGAAACTTACCGGCAAAAGAAAGCTAAATGAGTTTTGCTTCTGCCAATTGGTTTATATGCTCGATAAGGGTTTCAGAAATGGGACGGTAAGATATACCTAAATCTTGTTTGCTATAAGTATTGTTAAGCGAAAAAGATATGCCGATGTTTTTATTTATATATTCCCAGCTCAGGCCAAAAAATGGTCCTACCAAGTAGGCTAAAAATTTAGGAAGTAAGGATTTCGGAATCCAGTATTTGTTACCGAAGTGTGTTTTTAATATTTTTGCTATACCCAGCATGGAAATCACTTCAGCGGAAACGATATGTCGTCCTGTAACTTTTTCGTTTAAGGCGGCTGCAATGTGTGCTTTCGCTACATCTCGTACATCAACGATTCCCATATAAAGTTCAGGAACTCCTGTAACAAATTTTCCATTCACCATTGAACGCATAAAGTTGACGCTCGTTCCATCTCCTCTGTCGGATAAAGAAGGACCTAATACAAAGGATGGATTAATCGTTGTTAAACTCCATCTGTTTTGTTTCTTTTGTATCTCCCAAGCATCTCTTTCGGCTACTGTTTTTGAATATGGATAAGGTTGGTGGTGGAGTGAGCTTGTTTCGTTCCAGTAGGATTCATCAATGAGTTTTTCAGGAGCTTTCTCGGCATCAGAAGAATCTCCCATAATGGAGGCAACACTCGATGTTAGTACAACACGACGAACACATGGAAATCGATTCACAGAACTCAATACATTTCTAGTACCGAGTAAGGCAGGTTCCACAAGTTCTTTTTGCGGGTCTTTGATGCCTTCGATAAAAAATGGAGATGCCATATGTATGACGATTTCACATCCACCTTTATCACCGATGGCCGTATCATAAGAACCTTCCTTCAGTAAGTCTGCTTCATAAAACTCGAGTTTCCCTTGATAGGTTTCCGAAAGAGAAAGAAGATGTTTTATTTTATTTTTATCCTTTAGCGAGCGAACCGTGGTTCTCACAAAAAAGCCATCTTCTAGTAAAAACTTGATTACCCAGGAAGCAATATAGCCGCCTCCACCCGTAACTAAAATTGGTTTTTGAGTTTTTAATGATTCCATGAAGTATTCCTTAAAATTTTAATAATCCTGTCCAGTTAGGAGGAGGGGGCTCCTCAGAAAATGTATATGCCCTATCCTTATATAATTTTGAAACGGAATCTGTCGGGCAAATCTCTAAACAATATTCAAAACATTCTAGAGCCCCAGAAAAATTTCTCGATTTGTATTCGTGTAACCCAGTAAAAAAATGAGGTAAGGATTGCTTTTTTTGTTCCTGCTCGGCAGGGCTAGCTGCATTTAACACTTCATAAATGACGATAGGAATGGTTTTACCCTTTACTATCACCGCGTCAATTTCTCTGAATTCAAGTCCAGTATTTTCTGGAATGTTTCTGCAAACTGAATCGCTAACGATAATAGGAATCCCATAGTTTTTTGTAAGCCCTTCTAGTCTTGATGCTAGGTTTACATTATCGCCTATCACAGTCGTGTCGAGACGATTGGCTTCGCCGACAGTTCCGAGCATCACACTACCAAAGTGAATTCCAAATCCTGCATCTAAATGAAAGTCTCGGAAGGTTGTATCTCGCATTCCTCTTACTTCCGTGCACATCGCAAGCGCTGCAAACACAGCATCCTTTGGTTCTCTTGGAAAAAGTGCCATAATGGCATCACCAATGTATTTATCTATAAAGCCATGACTCGTGCCAATGGCAGGGCCGAGTCGTTCCATATATTCATTCAACAGAAGGAACACATCCTTGGCAGGTCTTGATTCGGATAGATTCGTAAAATTTCTGATATCAGAAAATAATATTGTCAGGTTCTGCTCAACAGAATCCCCGCGATAGACTTCGAGAATCGTTTTCCTATGGAGTATCTCAAGAAACTGATTGGGCACAAAGCGAGAGATGGATTCGTTGATTCTTTTTTCTTCTTCCAAGGCTTTCTTTTGCGACTCTAAAAGTGCCTGACGGGCTTCTTCTCTTTCTCGTTTCAGACTATTGATTCGATCTCCGATACCGAGACTTAGGAAAACGCCCTCGAAAAAACTTCCATACATGGGGCTATAGGAAATAAAATTTGAATAATCTATAAAGCCCAAATTCATTATGATATAGAGAAGGACGCTGACAATTAAAAACGACCAGGCAATGAGAAAGTATCTTGCACCCAAATAACCTTGATTATATCTTATAACAGCCGCTATAGTTATAACCGAAATCCCAAAAATGGGAATGATATTGGCAACTAGGACTTGGTCCTTTAAGTTTAGAAATGAGAGAGATAAAAGACTTAGAATATCGACAAGAATTGTTAGTTTTAGTGCTTTTTTAATCCAATTTCTGTCATCGTTAGGAAATAGATACATCCAGGCAAAACAGGTGGCTGCAATCGTCGAAAAAAGCGAGGAGATCGGTCCAAGCATAATCACAAAAATTGAATTTGAATAATCGATAAACGGTATCCATTGGTTGTTCGAATTGAAAATAAATAATACGAAGCTAAATATATAAAGGCAATAAAATATAAACAGTTTATCTCTGATGGAGATAAAAAGCACTAGATTATAAAGTAACAAAAGTAACATGGCTCCATAATAGGAACCTGAGACAAAATCAGTAAGTCTGCTAAACGTATCAAACTTCTTTTGTGAGAAAAAACGAAGGGGCAATAAGGCAGGGCCTAGAGTTTCTGCTCTTATAAAAATTCGTATTGGTTTGTCCTTTTCAATCTGAAACGGAAACACGGGACTTTTATTTGGGACCATCATTTGGTCCATAGGTACACGCCTTCCAGCTATCATTTTCGTGTAATTTTTCTGATTAGGATTATCGACGTAAAATTCTACTTTTGGCAAAAAGTAAGACTCTATATATAAAACCCAATCTTCCCATTCAGACTGAGATTTTAAATCTAAGCGGACCCAGATTACCGAATCTAAAATTCCAAAAGTGGTATTATGTTTTGAATAGATCCAACTAGCATCTGGTAGATTTCTTACGTTTTCGATTGTGAGATTCGCATTTTTGTCAAAAAAATAAACTGACGACGAGTTTCCATATAACCAACGCTCGTCGTCAATGAGTGTAAAGTATCCTGTTCCATCATTTCCGGCATGCACTTTACAAGTTGTTATGGAAAGTGTCGCAAAAAATAAGAGAACAATGAGTTTCATTGAAAGGTGCTTTCTAAACCGCTTTCAAAGGATTTCCGCAAATCCTCAATTTTCCAGGATAAATTGCCGTCATTTAAGGCAAGATCAAGCGCACCAGTGCTCTCATATTTGCCAATTAGCTCCGCCGAAAGCTGAGCGTCCGAAAAATGTTTTTTGATTTGGTCCAAATCTTTCGTTTTTACCGAAAGAATAAAACTAGCGCCTGTTTCACCAAAGAGTAAGGAGTCGAGCCGATTCACTCTTTTCTGCAAAGCCTTTAAATCTAACTGAATGCCGACATTCCCAAGGATCGCAATTTTGGAAAGGGCAATGAGGAGACCTCCAATAGATAAATCTTTTGCGGCTTGAACGAGACCTAGTCCATGCAGTTTTAGTAAAGTTTCTATCGTTGCTTTTTCTTTTGCAAAGGAGACTTCGGGGAGCTTGCCTGTATCTTTTTTATGAAAAACATAAAGATATTCAGACGCAGAGATGGTAGGTTTGAACTCTCCGACGAGAACGAGAGATATGCTAGAATCCAATTGTTTGGGAAAAGTTTTGATTCCTCGTGCGACATCATCAATCACACCAACCATTCCAATCGTGGGAGTAGGGAACACAGGCCCTTCTGGTGATTCATTATAAAAGGAAACATTTCCACCGGTAATCGGAAGTTCAAGAAAACGACAAGCATCTCCAAGTCCGCGAACGCATTCGCTAAATACATAATAGTTTTCAGGGATGTAAGGATTGCCAAAGTTCAAATTGTTTGTCACGCCATAAGGAGTTGCACCCGTTGCTGCGACATTCCTTGCAGATTCAAAGACAGCTATCGCTGCCCCTTGGTAAGGGTCTAGATATGTATAGCGCGAGTTACAATCAGTGGCAACGGCGATTCCCTTTTTGGTTCCAGGGATTCTAACGAGGCCACCATCTTCTCCTGGTGGCACTACCTTTACGAGTCCTACTTCTGTATCATATTGTTCATAGACTGGTCTTCTTGAACTCACATTCCATGAAGCTAAAAACTTTATGAGAGTCTCTTTGATTTCCGTAAGGGCAGGCGGTTTAATGTATGATTCATCAAATTTTAATGCATCATCTAAATAAGTAGGTCTTTTCACTTCCCGTAAATATCTGGGTGCCCCACCACCTAAAACTAAACAGTCGGCAGGAATCTCGGATTTTAATACTCCATCTTTACGAATTCGTATCATACCGTCAGCAGTCACAGAGCCAATTTCAGATGAATGTAGACCCCATTTTTGAAATATAGCGATTAATTCTTCTTCTTTTCCTAGTTCTGGAATGACAAGCATCCGTTCTTGAGATTCGGAGAGCATGATTTCGTAGGCATTCATACCAGCTTCACGTAACGGAACTTTGTCGAGGTCTACATCCATACCCGTTTTGCCTTTGGCACTCATTTCTGAGGTAGCACATGAGATTCCTGCTGCACCCATATCTTGGATGCCAACAAGCACTTTTTTTTGTATAGCTTCTAGAGATGCTTCCATCAGAAGCTTCTCCATAAAGGGATCTCCAACCTGAACAGCTGATCTTTTTTCTTCTGATTCTTTGGATAGATCCTTTGAAGCAAAACTTGCCCCATGGATGCCATCACGACCAGTGGTAGCTCCAACAATATAAACTTTGTTTCCCACCATACCTTTTGTCGAAGCCGATGCCATTTCATCGTGTTTGGCGATACCGATTGTCATTGCATTGACAAGAGGGTTTTTAGTAAACGTAGGATGGATGAATAATTCTCCGCCTCCAACAGCTATCCCCAATGAATTTCCATAATCCCCGATACCTTTGACGGCTCTCGTAAGTAAATATTTGTTTCGAGATTCTGTTGGTTCACCAAATCTGAGTGAGTTGAGAGAAGTGATTGGCCTTGCACCCATGGTAAAAATATCACGCATGATGCCACCAACTCCCGTTGCAGCACCTTGGTATGGTTCTACGGCAGTAGGATGATTATGACTTTCGATTTTAAAAACAAGCGCTAAATTGTCACCGATATCCATGGCGCCAGCATTTTCCTCACCTGCTGCAGCAAGAAGCTTATCTGATTTTGTAGGTAACGTTTTTAATTGAAGGATGGAATTTTTGTAAGAACAATGCTCTGACCACATAGCGGAAAAAATTCCAAGTTCCGTTGAATTTGGAACGCGTCCTAATATTTTATTAATTTCATTAAACTCATCTTCTGTTAATCCGTGTTCTTTGGCGTCATTGAGTGTTACCTGGGTTTTTTCCATAAATACAATCCTTATATAATGTCTTTATAATTTCTATTGAAATAGAGGAGAGGTTTTCCTTCCTGGACCTGTGCCTCTCTGACCTCTCCAAGAACGAGGTAATGGTCGCCAGCATCGATCATTTGATGCAGTTTACAATCCAGATTGACCAGGGCACCCGTAAGGAAGGGTAATCCCGATTTGCTAACTGTTGGCTTTAGTAAATTTAAAACTTCCTCTTTGTCCAGGGAACTAGAAGCAAAATCAGCGGAAATTTGTTTTTGTTCCGAGGAGAGAATATTCACAGAAAAGGATGCCGAGGTTTCGATCTCATGTTTTGCCTGACTTCCTTTCGCCAAACAGAAAAGTACGAGGGGAGGATCCAGAGATACCGAAGAAAAACTCGATACTGTGATGCCGCCAGATTTATTTGAAGAACGGTAACAAATGACGGTGACACCGCTTGCCCAAAGAGAAAGTGCTGATTTAAATGTCGTGGAATCGAAGCTCATGGAATCCTCATAGGTTGATAAATATCAATATTTAGAATCAGAATAATAATGAAAATCAATTTGACCATCCCGATTCGAAGGTGTTAGAATAAATGAAAGGGTAAATGATTTTGATGAAAACACTTACAAAACACAGAGAATTGATTTTCCAAGACTTGACAGCAAGAAAAGACCACCCAACAGCCAAGATGGTTTTTGAATCGGTGAAAGGAAAAGCAGACCGAATTAGTTTTGCTACTGTCTATAATTCTCTCGAATATTTGGTCGAGCATGGGCTGATCAATAAGCTCAATATGGAATCCGAGTCCATCCGATATGATGCTTTCCTCGAGAACCACTCGCACTTGATCTGTCGAAATTGTGGAAAAGTATATGATGTTCCCAGCCTGAGTCTAAATACCAATGACGTCAATTTCGACGAATTAGGCTTTAAAGTAGACCGGATCGATATTTCTATTCTGGGGCGCTGCCTAAACTGCTAATTTTTTCTAGGTAAAAAAGCTCCCGCCTTGGATGGTTGCCGTAATGGGCATCATCCAAACACTTTCTCCCGAATTGATCAACCAGATCGCGGCAGGAGAAGTGATCGAGTCGGCCCATTCCATCCTCAAAGAGCTCATCGAAAACTCTCTTGATGCTAAGGCCACAAAAATCGAAGTTCTAACAGAAAATGCGGGACTGAGCCGCATTCTCATCTCCGATAATGGAGTCGGAATGGCACGAGAGGATCTGCCCCTTTGTGTGAAGCGCTATGCCACTTCCAAGATACATAAATTTCAGGACTTAGAACATATTTTTACCTTTGGATTTCGCGGGGAGGCACTCGCTTCCATAGCATCCGTTTCCAAACTTTCCATTGCCAGTGGCATGGAAGGGGAACGTGTGGCATATGAAATCAAAACGGAAGACGGAAAAGTCACCTCAGAAAAAGAGATCCCTCATTTTGTCGGAACGAGGATTGAAATCACAGATCTCTTTTACAATACGCCCGTTCGGCGAAAGTTTTTAAAAACAGAAATTGGTGAAGAGAAAAAAAATAGAACTAGATTGCAAATCATGTCTCTTGCGGTTCCAAACGTAGGATTTCGATACGTTCAAAATGGGAAGGTCGTATTAAATTTAAATCCCGAGCCAGCATTCGAGAGAGTGCTTTCTATTTATGGAGAAAATTTACGTGACCATCTGCTTGCTGTATCCGTAGAACGAAATGGCATTCGTCTCCATGGTTGGATATCACACCCTGATTTTTATAAGTCCTCCCGGATGAGTCAGTTTTTTTTTGTTAACCAGAGGTCCATCGAACTTAAGTTCAGTGCCCAAATCCTAAAACGATGTTATGGAGAGCTGCTTCCATCGGGCGCGTTTCCCTATGCATTTCTCTTTTTTGAACTACCAGCTAACTTCATTGATGTGAATGTACATCCTCAGAAAAAAGAAATTCGGTTTTTATCAGAGGATACCATTTCTGGATTATTATTCCAGGGTATCCAAGAAGTGTTGCGTACGTCGACTCCAGTAGAGTTTTTGGAGATGCGGCGAAGGCTGTCGATGCCCATTCCTTATGTGCACGGAGAGAGTAATCTGGGCGAGGAAATGGGACTTGGACTTGCCGCAACTTTACCCTACAGAGAACATTTTTCACTGACGGGAATCTCTCCGGGAATCAATTTGAATTTGCTCAGTGAAACACCGACCAAACACCATGCCTTTGTACCGAAGAAACACTATGGTATCATTTTTGAAACATTCATTCTCGCAGAAGCAGAAGACGGACTTTACATCATCGACCAACATACAGCTCATGAACGGATCCGGTATGAAGAAGTCCTAAGAGATTTAAAGGAAAAGGCATATAAAACCCAAGTTCTTTTAACCCCGATTCGCATTGAAATGACCATAGAAGAAGCCGAAGAAGCACTTTCATCCAAGGAGGCGCTCGCGGAAATCGGAATTTCGATCGAACCATTTTCAGGCGGGACAATTTTAATCCGCGAAGTTCCAAGTTACATTGATCCCGGCAAAGAACAAGAAACCATACTTGATTTTTTAGAAAGAAGAAAGACACGTCATTTAGAAGAGAAACAGATGTTTGATGAAATGGCAAAATGTGTCGCGTGTCGTTCGGCCATCAAGAAGGGTGATATGGTTTCTGATCATCTCATCGCTGAACTTTTGCAACGCTTATCTTTTTGTGAAAATCCATCACTTTGCCCTCATGGGCGTCCGACTCTGATCAAGCTATCGAGGCAGGATCTTGAAAAAATGTTTCATCGAATCTAGCCCATATTTGCATCTAAAAACATTGAACTTTTTTATGGTTCTAACATCCTTGTCCTGATGCCACGCCCCCTTGAAGGCAAAAATATGACCTTGCGGGAGAAAGAGAAAATCCTTCTCCAAAAAATTAAGGCCGGTGACCCGACTGCATACATGACACTTGTCTCCCCATTTCGGGAGAGGTTGTTTCGGAAAGCAGTTTCGATGGTCAAAGACTCGGATGATGCGGAAGACATCGTCCAAGATGCCTTAATCTCCGGTTACAAATCCATTCAAAACTTTAGAGCTGAAGCCGGTGTATATACCTGGCTCTACCGCATCGTCGTGAACAAATCTAAGGACCTACTCGCGAAGAAGAAACGAGGCAGGGAAAAGCCCATGGACGACTCGGGTGACAACCAATTTGTCGATGAGCGCGAGGGATATGAAAAAAAACTCGAACTTTCCGAGGAGTCTCGCTATCTAATGGATAAGATTGGGCTTCTCGAAGATTCCTACAAACAAGTCCTTGAGCTTCGGTATTTTGAAAATCTCTCTTATAATGAGATTGCAGAGATCATGGAGTGTAATGTAGGAACCGTCAAAAGCAGACTTTTTAAGGCGAAGGAGTTTTTGAAACATCTCATCCTAAAAGACGAAAAGGGTGAAGGATTTTTCGAAAAATAGAAATTATGAATATAGCAACATGGCTACGAGCTAGATACCCACAACTTTTTACTGAATCACACGAGTCTGTCGTCGTTGAGAATTGCCTCTGTAGCATGTTCTCAGAAAAACGTAAAAAAGAAGAAACCATCCTACCGCGCATGTCTGATGATTTTGATACCCGTCTTATGAATCTTTTACAAAATGAAAAGATCGAACAAGCACCTGAAACGTTTTCAACCCTTCGCAATCTCGTCGAAAACCGAAACTTGCAGTATTCCTTTTCGGCCGTTCTTGTCATCACTCTTGCTTTTGTTTCTGTCTCTAGGCTAAATAAAAACGAATCCTCACTCCAAGAATCAGCGGGTGTTGTCTTAGAAAATACATCCTACTTGAATGAGCCTGCAAGCATTGATCTCAGTGATAACTACCAAAGAAAGGCTCTCATCGATCATATCAAAAAAGAGCCTGGTTCGATTGGTGGCTTACGCGAGTTAGAACTGTATTACGAAAAGACAGGCCGCGGAACTGCTGCGAAAGAAATTCACTATTTGATCGGCGAAGCAGAAAATTAAAATTCTGCTAAAACACTTTTAGCCTGAAGGATGGCATCACGGAAGAGATTTTGTGGTGCCATTTCTATAATCGCATAGGCATATTGTTGGATTCTACACTTCACCTTAAATTCTTTGTTCGTTCCTTTCTTTAAAGCCTCATACAGCCTGTTCAGTTCTTTCTGCCAAACTTTGATTTCCTCGGGTGTTGCCTGCTTATCGGCTAAAAAGAGTTTTGTTTTCCAGGCGAGGACAGGAACATATTCGCAAATTTCCTCTTCTCCCACGACTTTTTTTGCCTCCTCGATCAGGGATCGAAGGGGAGGGTAAGAAACGAGTTCGGAATGAAACAAACCAGGATCTTCCAAAAATGCCGCTAGATAGATTTCTTTACCTTCTCTTTCCCGACCGACCATGCAATAAGCCTCGGCGAGATAAAATTTTAGATGGGGCGAAATGCGAGTGCTCGTGTCTGAATACGGGAGTATCTCAAGAGCCGTCCTGTAATCGCCGATTTTGATCAGGCAGATCGCCAGTTCCGTAAGGGAATCGGCATCAAGGGCGTTGGCACCTTCCCAGCGATAGGCGAGTTTTAGATGGGTGGAGGCCTCTTCGAGTATGCATCTCAGGCAAGTCGAGTAGGCGACCGTCTCCTGGATGTTTCTTTTTTTTGATTCTAATTCAAAAACGGAAAAATAATCGAGGAGAAGTTTTCCTCTTTCCTTCCCCTCTCTGGTCCGCAAAACAAGATCAAGTCGATTGTCCCAGAAACTGGCAACAAAATAACCGCTGATATAATCTAGGTCTTCCGGCTCTTTATCGAGTAAAACCGAATACAACGATTTTGCTTTTTCAAACTCTCCAACAGAAAGTGAGTGTATCGCTTCATCCGATTTATGGAACATTTCTAATGGTGGCTTTTTTTATCGTGCAATTTGCTCACTTGGGAGAGAATTTTGTCTTCCAGGCCATCAATACAGACATATATATCCTTATTTTGGTTATGTGCATTAAAATGATTCCCATCCGCATTTAGATTTAGGTTCGCATGGATTTCTCCATGAATGCTTTCAAATGTAACATCGCAGGAAATTACCTTTTGCACAAATTTCGTGACACGCTCCAATTTCTCATTGCTGTATGTTTCTGCGGCCTCTGATCGATCTAAATGTTTCCAAGTGTACTTTATTTTCATAGCATTCCTTACTTTTGTGTTAATTCTTAGTATGTTTAAGAAAAAAATTGGAGTCAAATAAAAAAGAATTGATGATAACGTTCTTCGCTTTGAAATTCTTGATGTAAGGTTTGAATGGAAAGTAAGGATTTTTGACTTATGGCAGATAAAGATATAGAAAAACCCGCTCCGAAAAAAAAAGCTGCCGCGAAGAAAAAAACTGTCAGTATAAAAGAAACTAAACCCGTTTCTACAAAAATTAAAATATACGAAAACGAAGACTACCTCAGGCCCGCTCATTCCACGGACCGAGATCTCGTCAAAATATTGGCACGAAACCCGTTTCAGGCTTATGTTTTCTGGAAAATCCACCCCGCGCATTTTGATCATGTCATGCAGGAATTTTCTGCCCAAAATCCTTCTGAAATCCAATTCAAGCTCAAAGTTGAATACGTAAATCAAAACGGAAAATCGGAAGTCGCCTGGTATGATTTGGCTCCCATGACGAAATCCTATTTCTGTAATTTTCCAAGCCCCGTGAAACAGCTCAGGGCTTATGTTTATGCCAACTTCCAGGGAAAACTAAAATTATTCTTAGAAACAGGCGACGGCGATCTTCCACCTGGCGTCGAATCGTTTTCGTTAGATGGATCATGGATCCATCCAAAGTGGATTGAACAGGGATGGGTAAAACAGTCAAAGTCAGGAGATTGGAAATTTACAGAATCCTTTGATCCGGAAAAGGACGGAATCTACAACTCGGAGTTTTTTTTCGGAGGCTTCGATGGCTCCTCTCGACCTAGTTCTGGCAATAAGCGTAAGGACATATAAGACATGAACGAACCGCGCGGTTACTTGGTTATGATGTTACATGCTCACCTGCCCTATGTTAGACATCCTGGGTATGCGAAACCTTTTATAGAAGAAAATTGGCTAAATGAAGCCATCTTGGAAACTTACATTCCACTCATTCGTGTTTTTAAGAATTTAAAAAAAGAGAATGTACCTTTTAAGATCACAATGTCTTTCACACCTTCTCTCTCTTCTATGCTTGTGGATGAATATTTACAAGGTAAATTCAGAGAATACATTTCGAATCTGATTTTACTCGCAAAAAAGGAAACGATTCGAACAGATTACGATCCACATTTAAACTACCTTTCTAAAAGATATTTGGAACATTTTCAAAACACGCTTGAGATATTCGAAGAGACTGGTGGTGACATCACCAAACAATTGATTCCTTTTTTGGAGTCTGGGAATCTGGAAATCATCACAAGCCCTGCCACTCACGGATTTTTACCATTCTACGAATCCGAGCCGAGCATTGTTCGTTCTCAACTTAGGAACGGTCGACGCACGTTCCGACGCATTTGGGGCAGGGACCCAAAGGGAATATGGCTTTCTGAGTCAGGATTCCATCCAGGGATTGAGGATGCTTTAGATGCCGAAGGTTTCCGATATTTTTTCGTAGATACGCATGGAGTCACGCACTCAGTTCCAAGGCCGATGTACGGTGTGTATGCTCCTGTTGAAGTCGGCCACGGAATCTTTGCTTTTGGTCGTGACCCAGAAAGCTCGAGGCAGGTCTGGAGTGCTACAGATGGCTATCCTGGAGATTTCCGATACCGCGAATACTACAGGGATATCGGGCATGATTTAGAATATGATTATATTAAACCATACTTGAATTCGAATGGAATTCGTATCAATACAGGTATGAAGTATTACCGTATCACTGGTAGATCATCTTATAAAGAATACTACCATCCTGATTGGGCTATGGAAGCTTGCGGCGCGCATGCCGAAGATTTCCTAAAGAATCGGATGCGCCAAGCGGAATGGCTTTATGCTCAAAACAAACAGCCCGCAATTATCGTTTCTCCATATGACGCAGAGTTATATGGTCACTGGTGGTATGAAGGTCCTCAGTTTATCGAATTTTTATTCAAAAAAATGCACTTCGACCAATCAACCGTTAAACCTGCATTCCCTCTAGAAGTCACCCGCTTACTGCCTCGGGTACAGTCTGTGAAGATGAAAATGTCGAGTTGGGGTGAGGACGGTTATGGAGATGTTTGGCTCAATGGAACCAATGAATGGATTTATGAACATATCTTTGCGCTCTCTATTGATATGCACGAAAAAGCACACCTGTATAAGGATAGCAAGGACCCTTTAACGCTTCGAGTGCTCAAGCAAATGGGGCGGGAACTTCTCCTTTTGCAAAGCTCGGACTGGGCCTTCATTATGAAAACAGGTACCATGGTGGATTATGCAGTGAGACGAACCAATGTACATACTAACGTCTACATGCATTTGAAAGAAATGCTGGATTCGGGTCGAATTGATGAGGAGAGACTAGCAGCCGTAGAGTTTGAACACAATATCTTCCCGGACATCCAAGTCTCTGACTTTCTTTAGTTTTAGAATTGTTCTAAAACTGACTTGCGTCCAAAACGGAACCGAGAAACCATGGAAATGCCTGGGAGGATTTTTATGAAAATGATCGTTCGTGTCCCTTTGGTTTTTGCACTTTCGTCCTTCGCTCTCAATTTTCTGGTCTGTAGTCTTGCCCACAGAGACAATGCAGATGCTCCGTTTCGTCTTGGAGAATCGATCATTCGATATGGAGAAGAAATGGAACGGGGGGAGTCTTACCCACCCGCTGTGTTCGGGGAAAAGAACAGTCGAGCAAACCTTCTCTAAAAGAGGACGGCAGCGTATCTGGAAACATTTTGGGATTTGTTTCCCATACCGTTTCCGAATCAAGTTTGCCCCTCCTTTGTAGCCTAACGAAGGCATCCACCACTTTGCTAATTCCCTCCAGTCAAAACAATTTCCCAGTTGTTGCTGGAAATGCTAAATACACTCCGATAGAGTTCAGTAGGCAGCACATCTAGTTACAAGCAAACCTTAGCACTTTTATAATACTTGAAATGTATCATCACTTTCTACAGACTTTTTTAAATATGAAATGATTGAATTCTGTTAGAAAGTAACTTTTGTTAAAAAAAAGAATTGTAAAAAAAATGAGCATTAGTGAGATAGTCTAACGAAAATCAGGAGATGGTTTGTGAAAAAAGTATATTTGAATATTGCGGTATTATATGTCGTATTTTTTTTGGTTTCATGTGAAAATGTTGGTATTTTAGGGCAGGGTGGTGTTAAGGGGAGTAAAGTAAAATCTGAAATTCTTGCCATCGCAAATACGAATAATATAATATTCGCACCAATTGCAGCAAGTCAAGCTGGAGCTTCAAACTTAACAGGCGCTGTTGCCGTTCTCAGTATTGTAATTGATGGAGCCGTTGTACCAGGCCTTGCCGGTATATCGGATTCTGCGCATTACACCAAAGGATCGGTAGACTCATGTAAAAACACAATGACTACGATTGGTTTCCTTGTGGACAACTGGATCGGTGCTCTTTCCTGCAATTTACAAAAAGTTCCTTCTTTGATTCAAATTGGAGATAGTGGCATCTAAAAAAGAATCTGAACCGCGAATCGAAATTCACTTTGTTTCGTGGTTTTGTAAACTCAAACCTTAAATTTTAAGTCCAATTTTTTGAGTTCGGTCTGTAAGATTTTTATCGCCTTCGGACCAACACCATGGAGTGAAGCGATCGTTTTCTCTGTATACCGACTAACCTGTTTCATATTTAAGATACCAGCCTGTGCAAGTGCTCGTTCCGCGGGTGCACCTAAGCGCGGGATAGCGAATCCAGCTTTCAAAATATTTACTGTCTCCGGAGATGCTTTTCTTAAAATCGCTTCCATCTTTTTGCCGTTTGCTAATTCATCAATGACTTTGTCGAGATAACGAATCTCTTGCATCAGTGACTCCTGGATCTCCTCAACACGGATACCGCAGATAACTCCTGTTATTAGTTTTCGGTTCGGGTTCAATTTGGGCGCTTTCTCAAAGAATGTTTCAAAGCTAACTTCTTTTTTTATTTGCGATTCCAGAGACTTTTCAGTGTATCCAGTTAGCCATTTAATAATGGTATCAACATCCGCCTTACGTCCTCCTTTGCGTTCGACCTTGGCAATATACAACGGATAGACGCTGGCAAAACTCATAGAGTAGATTCGATGAGGGGAGGTAGTAGTGGATTTTTTCATGAAACGATTACCGAAGGCATATTAGGCACTTTCTTTCCTTTCCGTTTTTCTTGTCGCACTGAAGATTTTTAGTCATCCCGATTTAGGACTAGTTCTATTTTTATCAGTAATCAAAATGAAATTTTTTGCATAAAATTGTCGAATACTCTTTGGGAAAATGCCCTTAATTTCGTCTTGAGTAGAGATGGAACCGCTAGATATCAAATGCTGGAAACAGATGAGCCCAGAGTCGGCCAAAAGGACTCTCCTTTCGGTTTCACAGAGCGAAGTTGCTCGCGAATTCTTTGAAATTTTATTTTATACGCCAGAGCTCCGGGAGTATTTTGTGAGATACCTTTGGATTTTTCGCGAGGATTCCCATGTGGAATCGATTTTCAAAAATCCCAATTTACCCGTAGAATTGGTTGAGAATTATATTTATTTTGCCTTAGGTCAGTATCTGATCGATGTCAATGAGGAGTATGGAAGGTATATTTCTCAAGTAACGAAACTTTTTCCGTCCGAGATGAGTTTACAACTTCTTGCATCAGAAGTTGTAAACAAAGATAAAACATTAAAAATCCATCTTCTTGCAAACCTGGACGCAAAGGCCTGGGATACATTTTTTGCCAATCTAGAGGATTCATCGAATGGATTTGGAGAGCTTGCGCTTTTATTCGAACATCTTGAAAGAGAAGAGCTTAGCCGTCTCTTTTTTCGAAACCAAAATCTTTATGCATCCATTCGAATGATATTTGTTTTTCTAAAAGAATCAAACTTGATCAAACCTGAATTACTGTCTCTGATTGAGTCCTTACTTTCTCAAATTGGACGATGGGAAGAGTTTGTGAAGGATATGAAATCAACCTTTCAGTTACAGGAAGAAAAAAAGTGCAGTCCAAAAGATAGAAATCCTAATCGACTCTCGATCATTCTACATGAACTGATAAAAATATCAGCCGAAGAACGAATGTTAATTTTAGATTTTTTCTATTTAAATGAACTTCTCTTTGACCAGAGTGAAATTAAAACCATTGACTATATTCTAAGTGTCTATTCAAAGGAAGAGGTTGCTCAGTTATAAACATTTTTTGATTGTTGTTATAACATAGATTCGATTAAATATTGATCGATAAAAATAAATTAAAAAAAACTATTCATAGAGACAGATTCCAAAAATACCTAAATCAAAGAAACATGTCGAAGCCTCCGTTTCTGAAGTAGAAAAAACCCACGAATAGGGACGAACCATTTGGTTTCCTGCTATATCTTTGATTCCAGATTTTATGACACAGATGTAAGCGGTTACTGGCAACAAATTAGAATTTGGCGAAAATAATAAACTTTGGTCTTGAATAGAAAGCACTCCAGGCGGATTTCCTTGTAAGGAAAAATTCGATTCAGATACAGTTGTTGGGTCAATCGATTCATTGAAATTGACAATGATTTTGGCATTGATTGGAAAATTAGTTTCTCCAATTTCTGGTGAAGTCGACAAAACAGAGGGGGGCGTATTATCAACTTCCGATCCCGTTGAGAATTGATATTCATAACTTGAACTTAATCCATTCTCAGCAGAAATTGACACAGTATAAGTTGTATTCGGCAGTAGTAAAGTAGCAGGCGTAAATACGATAAACTTCCCATTTGTCACTAATTCTCCTTCGATTGAAGTTGAAAGATTGTTTGGTCTGATGTTTATTTGTTGTTTCGTTATGCCAGCCACATTTTTATTGAAGCCGATAAATACATTTGTATTTCTGTAGTTACTTGTTGATGAATTTTTCGGAATGATGCTCGTCACGATCAAGGCCGTATCATCTCGAAAAAACATTGAGATTATTTTTAAAAGAAATGTTTTGTCTCTATCGATATCAGTCTTCCAAATTTGACAAGATGTAAGCAGTAAACAAATAAGTGATATAAGATGTGGATTCATACTTAGAACCGATACCCATATTCTGCGGTAAGTAAATTTTCTTTGGAACCTGCATGCATTGAAGGGAATCTAGAATTTGATTCAAATCGAAAAAAAAATTGATCTGACTCACTGCTTTTAGTTCTTGTTGGTAAAAAGTAGGCATCCACTAAATTTAAAATATATACTGCTGCGAGGAGTGTCATTGCCGTTTGGCTTTCGATCTGGGTTTGTTTTAACTTTTCATGTCTCATATTTTCATTGAATAGGGAAATCGCATCAAGAGGAGAGTTCCAGGATAATAAAAAATATGTCTGACTCTCTTTATACATTTTTCTCTCTTCTAGATAATTTTGGTATTGTGAAATGTTATGAAAAATGAGTCCGATGGTGACACTAGCTAAAATGATAGATTTATATTTTTGAATTTCCAGCTGATTCTGAGAATAATGCGTATATTGACCATATCCAGGAAACATCGCAGATTTTTTGATATATGATAAGTTTTGAATGGTTACTTTTGACTTATATTCTACATCATAATACTCGAGAACCCCTCCAGCAATTTTTTTTGCGAAAATTTCACTCGCTTGGGTGAGGAGAGATAGGTTCTCCGCAATTTCTGATTCTGCAAAATCAATGCGATTTTGAGTGGGGTCAACTATATAACCATTAATAAAATATTTAGAATTTATTTTTGTAATTTTTCCAGTCAGGATTCGATTGGCATTGATTAGTTCTCCAAGTTGAATTGTGCAATCCTTTATCTCTTTCCGACAGTCTTCGTTATATTTATTCTGCTCCTGTTTGGTTTTAAGAATCGTCTGCTGATCGACCACTTCAAATAAATTCGTTTTGACCAGATTGGTAATGATGATCTCCGTTACGGTTTCCAATTCGGAAGCTGTGACTCCATTTCCTGCTTGAAAATTTAAAAGAGCAAGCCTTGGTTTTGAACCTACATCGGCTTCCCAGTCGAATTGATCCTGAAGTGATTCTGCGATTCGAATCCTTTCATCTCTTACCGAAGTAGTCGATTCTTTTTTCGGTGTGGAGGATTCTTGTTTCATTTTTACCGGTTTTAATTTGATCGATGCGACAGAAGATTTTGAAAATGTTTTTTTGACTCCGTTTTCCGAAATGATTACAGATTCATTGTGAATTTCCGTTTTTGCATTTTCAATCACCGTTCCATTCTTTAGTTTAATAGTATCAGAGATTAGAATTTGATGTGGAAAAAAAAATAGAAATACGATTAAAACAAACCATCTCCACATAATCGGTCAAAGAGTCTCTTAGTCCAGGCTCTCCGTCAACAAATTATACCATTTTGTCGTTCGATAAAATATTTCCTAATACCATTTATATTTTTTGACAAAATTCGAAATGAAAGAGACCAATATATGAGAATATTTGATCATCGGAATTTCGCCCGGAGCGTGTTATGCATCACACAGACAAATCCTTACTTGCTACCTTTTTGAGAGGTTTGATTGCCGGCATAGGATTTACATTCGGAATTTTGTCGATGGGCTTATTTGCCATCAGCCTAACGGGCACATTCAATACATTTTTTAGTGGACAGGTTGTTAAAGCCTCCGACATCAATACAAACTTTTCTACATTACGAACGGCAGTTGAATCGATACCAGACTGGACAAAAAGCGGAGTGAATGCAGTTTTTTCTTCGGGCGCTGTCTTTATCAATACATCATCTCAGGCAAATGCTGCGACCTTAACTGTGAACGGAAGGATATCTTCAAGTGCCGTTGGAGTATATTGTGGTACTACATCCGCTACATACACGGGAAATATAGGTGGTTATTCGACAGCAAAATCGTTATGTGAAGCTTCCAGCGCCTGCAATAATGTCAATGCTCATATGTGCACTGCGCATGAACTGGCAATCTCACGACAACTAGGGATAACCATCGCAAGTAACACTTGGTTTACCTCTCATGGATATTGGGTTGGAGCGGTTCCTGCTGTCTTTGTCAGTGATTGTGAAGGTTGGACTTCAGATTCCTCTTCCATCGGTGGTTCTTTCAATAACCCTTCGAGTACATACGGTTCTTGGAATTATTGTAATAATAACTTTAAAATTTCCTGTTGTTTATAAAGAATAAAAGTTATCTTTCAAATTCTTTCTAAGAATTTCCAAAATCCGTATGTTTTGTGACAATCGTAGAAAATAACTCGATACAGGTAAAAACGATTGCCAACATTTTTCCTTTTTTACAAAATCAGAAGTATTTTAGGAGAATTACATGTCAAAAAATAGATTGGTCATTGCCGGTTTTTCACTTATGATTCTAATCGTATTTGGTTTTTTCGTTTGGTCAGGCGGATTCTTTACACCCGTGATCAGCGAAGTGAGCGAAGGTCCAATGATATTTATTGGAATAGCACACAAAGGCCCTTATGAAAATATATCCCCTAAATTTAAAGAAGCATCAGAAAAGGCAAATTCCCTAAACATTGAAACGGAACCAATGGCCGGTATTTATTTTGATGACCCTTCTATGGAGTTAGCAGAAAACTTGCGAAGTTATGCTGGATTCATAACGACGCAAGAGAACTCCGAAAAGCTCCAGGCAAAATTTCCAGAATTTCGAACCATTCTTATTCCGAAACAGATCGTTTTAAAAGCAGAATTTCCTAACAAAGGTTTTGTTTCCATGATTCTAGCGATTAAAAAAATATATCCAAAGTTTGGTGAATATTTTGCAGAAAAAAAGATCGTGATGCCCAAATCAGACAGAGATTCGGAAAAAAATTATGCAATGGAAATTTATAATAAAGATAATATTGAGATTTTTATGACCATTCCAAAATAGCCAATGGAACCAGATTATGTAAAGTAAGATAGGCGTATCGTCTAACGAAATCCTTTCTTACTTTTGCACTTATGCATGATACGTGTTCGTATCCGATTTTGAAAATTGAATTAAAAATGGAATAGGATACAGCATGAGGTATAAATTGGGAAGCCACCATGCTAGGTCAAACCACCCCTGGATCGCCCAGAAAGAAATGGCCATTAGCCCCGAAGTGAAAGTCAGACATAAGCTCACGATCGCAAAAAAAATCCATCTATCGTTGTTTTGTTTTAGTAAAATCAGCGATGTGAGCCCACAGAGGGAAAGCACCAAATCCAATGGAAAAAAAGACCAATTCCAAATGACTAATGTCGGATCTTTGTAATCAGGGAAAAGCAATTCATCGGGTATCAACTTGAAATACGTGATACCCCAGTAAAAGAGAAAACCAAAATCGATGAGAAGAAAATTTGTTTTTAATAGTTTCTTCATTTTTTATATATCCTTGATGTTATGCGCTTGGCGCAGGTTCTCGGTACAGCGGACGCTTGGTAATTTCTTCAAATCGTTCTCTTGTTTCTGGAAATTCTGTGTCCATCCATCTGTCCCACCAAGTAAAATAAAGCCCATAGTTCCCGTTGAACTTGGAATGGTGTAAATTGTGATGGGTTGATGGTGTTTTAAATTTTAAGAAGGGAATGCGATACCAATTGGCTGGATAGAGTTCATACCCCATATGGCCGATGACATTGTATAGCGTGCTCAAGATTTGAAAAATGATGAGGCTTAAAATATGTCCTGGAATCAAAAAAACGAGGAGGAAGCTGATACTATATTCTATAATGGATTCGATGGGATGAAAGGAAAAAGCTGTATAGGGAGTGGTATCGATGGATTCGTGATGAATCTTATGCACATATTTGAATATACTTTTGTGGTGCATGATTCTATGCGTCCAATAAAAGTAAGTGTCATGCATTAAAAACATAAGGAGTATTGATAGGAAAAAATAGCCGATTCCATAATCATTGAAATTCGAATACAAAAGGGTGTAACCAGATTTTTCCATATAATAAATGCTTACATCAAAACATGCGAATAACAAGAGAGTAATGATGGAGCGTTTGATTTCTATACGGATTTGAGCATCGTTTGCTTTGGGTTTGGACTGAATCCTTCGTGGAAGGTAAAATTTAGTAAATTTTTTCCACAAAAGAAAAAAGGCAAGTCCTGCCATCAGAAAATACAATACAAAGTATATACCCAAATCCATTAACCAAACAGTTATGATTTCAAAAATAGTTTCCAAAGATTACCTCTATTTATTTCATTCATTTGACCACAAGATGGAGTGTTCGTCAATGATGGGTGAGTTGATTTAGATCAAAAAGTTCAACTTCGGATGCGACTCAGAGTTTCTTTGGTGATACCCAAATAAGAAGCTATGTGGGTCAAAGGAATTCGATGAAAGGAGTGGGAATATTTAATCAAAAAATAAGTATACCTTTCTTTGGCTGTTTTGAATTGAAAATGAACTGCTCGTTCCTCTGACTCGATATAATATAATTCCATGAGCAAACGTCCGAGTTTATTAAATTCAGGAAAGGATTCATAGAGAAGATTTAGATCATGGCGGCTGATTTCACCTAATTCACATTCTTCTAAAGCCTCAATTCCTTCCAAGGATGGTTTACCTGTTATTAAGGAGGAAATTGAGGTAGTGATTTCTCCTTCAAGAGAAAACCAAGTTGTTATATCTTTTCTTTTTTGATAAAAAAAGCCCCGAAGAAGTCCATGGTTGATGAAATAAATGGAATGAATACATTCGTTAGGCTTTAAAAGTATTTCTTTTTTCTTTAAATGTCGTATTTTTGTTTTAGAAGAAAGAGTCTCTTGGATTTCAGGGGCGAGCTTTAGGATTTTATCTATAGCCGTTAGTAAGGATTCCATGAAATCGCGAGAGCAGTATGATGCTTACTTCGGTTTAAAGTCCACATTGTCCCAATAGTCTTTTCCATAATCAAAAAAGATTTCGTTACCTTCGGGGATCGTTTTTAAAACTTTAAATCTTGCCGTTTTCCAGCGAACAGATGTTACTAGTTCGGCATTCGGCTTGTCGGAATGGTTGATGTATCTCGTATAATTGGATTCCCTTCCTTCTCCATAAATCCACCAGTCCTTACAGATCCAAAGTAAGTATTTCGAATCAATGTACTTTGGAGATTCGGCATCATCATCTGTGATGATCTTACCCATATAGTATCCAACAGTATCGCCTTTATATAGGGTTTGTTTTGTGAATAGTCCCATCCCGATTCCAGGTACTGAAGATGGTTTGATGATAAAATCCTTCTCGCTATAGATAACGGGTTTACGTTTGGCTGCCGCTTTCTTCTTCTTTCTCGGAATCACTTTCTTCTTTTTCATACGTATAGGACATAACATGTAAGTGAATCTAGTTTGTAAAGCCTGTACCGATTTAAGAAAGGACTGCCCAACATCCGATCATCAGAGGAGAGGGCGAAATATGTTACCAGAGACGGACCAAAATAAAAACAATGTTGTCAATTTAGCATTGTATCGTGCCAAAAAAGCTCTAGAAAAAGACGGTTTCGAAGTTGTTGAAAATCCAGAAGGAAAGATCACACTTGTCATTCGTCTTGCGAAATAAGCCCTGATCTGGAAGATGGAAACAAAATGGCAGTAAATAAAATCGAAGGCAGTCGTATTGGAAAGGGACAGAAACATTGTGTCATCGTTTCTAAGTTCAATGAGTTCATCACCGAGAGTTTACTCAAAGGGGCACTCGATGCCTTCCGGCAGCACGGGATCCCGGAGTCCGATATCACTGTGATTTACGTACCTGGGGCCTATGAACTTCCAGGAACTGTGTCCAAAGTAATCCATTCCAAAAAGTTATCATTTTCTTCTATCATCTGCCTCGGTGCCGTCATTCGGGGTGCGACTTCTCATTACGAGTTGGTTTCAGGCGAGGCTGCGAAGGTAGGTGCCCTCTCCCTTACTTCTCAAATTCCAGTGATTTTTGGCGTAATTACCACAGAAACGATTGAACAGGCGATTGAAAGGGCAGGAACCAAAGCAGGAAACAAGGGCTATGAGGCAGCAACCACCGCCATAGAAATGGCAAATCTCTTCCAAGAGATCGGATGAGTAGCAGGCATAGAGGTCGATCCCTTGCCCTGATGTGCCTCTACCAAATTGATTTGGTAGGCACAGATCCAAACCGTGCGATGAAGTTCGACTGGTATGACAAAAAAATCTCCAAAGAAGAAAAGGATTACGCCATCTTTCTCGTGAAAGGTGTCGTGGAAAAACGGGAATCGATCGATAATCTCATTAAGAAGTATTCCGAAAATTGGGAGCTATCGCGGATCTCTGTTGTGAACCGCTGCATCCTTCGGTTGTCGATCCTTAGTCTTCAAAAAGAACCCTTCCTTGCGGGCCCCGTGGTCATAAGTGAAGCAGTTGAGTTGACAAAAGAATTTGAAACAGAAGAATCTGCACATTTCATAAACGGTTTGTTAGATGCATTCTACAAAAAAGAGATCTTAGCAAGTAACGGCAAGCTAGGTGAACATGGAACCGATCCACAAAAATAGATTTAAAATCGAAGAAGACTGGAAAAGTTCCCAACCAAGTTATTATAAGGAAGATCCTTACCTTAGAAGGCTCGACGAAAAAGAGCAAGAATCCAATTACGCGTCCAAAACAGAAACAAACAAACCGATTTTAAGTTTTCTATTTTGGGCGACACTCATCATTTTAATTGCAGTGGTTTGTACCGCTGGCGTTTACTATTTTTATTACTATAAAAAGACGAATCCTGAAGAAATATCCAAATCTTTATCAACCGCACCAGCTGATAGAAGGTCACTCGAATTGCTTTTGGACAAGCCTTACCTTCCAAAAGATTCGATCAATGCTGGTTTGGCCAATTGTTTAAATTCTTATTACGATCGTTATGTGAATAAAGCTTTTCGTGTTTGCGAAGAGTTTCTAAATACTCCTGGCAAAGATGAGGATAAGTCCATTGCCCTGACTGTCTTAGGTGTCATGTTTGACGAAGCAGGGCGGTATGTGAGTGCCATCGAAAGATTCGAAAAGGCCGTTCAATACGATCAAAAAAATTATTTCGCTTATTATAATCTTGCCTTAGCCTTTAAACATTCGGGTAAATTTGAAGAAGCTAGAAAGGCTGCTGCCAAAGCAAAAGAAATCGCTCCAAACGATCCACGCATTGCTCTATTAACTGGAAATCTTTACCAAGAGATAGGTGATTCAGGCGCAGCCATCGAAGCTTATAAAGAAGGCCAAGCTCTTGCGCCTAGTGACCCTGTTCTCAGTTATAATTTAGCAATCAGCTATCTGAAGCAGGGGAAAATTCCCGAGGCCATTGACGAATTTCAAAAAGCAGCTCTTGCTTCACCTAATTCCAATGTGGCGGCACTTTCGTATGGCCATCTTGGTTCCATTTTTTATGGTAGAGAAGACTTCGACAGAGCAGAATATTATTTTAGAGAATCCGCTAGACTCAAACCTGCGGATGCCAAAAATTATTACAACCTTGGTCTCATTCAGATGAAAAAGAAGAATACCGAGGAGGCGGCTCGGTATTTTCAAAAGGCATTAGATTCAGGAGCCAATGACCCTGAAATTTACCGTTATATTTCGGAAGCCTTTATTGCCATGGGTCAGTCATCGCTTGCGATCCAAGCACTTAAAAAAGCACTTGTTTTAAAGCCCAATGACATTGATTCTATTTTTGCACTCGCAGAGCTTTACTATAAAAAAGGTGAGCTCGTAGAAGCAGAAAACCTGTTTCGACGGATCATTCGCATGACACCTGGCGATAGTTATTCGGAGACTGCATTCGTGAATCTAGGTATCATACTCGACGAAATGGAAAGATACGGCGAAGCCATCCAAGCATTTGAGGCTGCAATCGTTTTGAATGCCAAAAATCTTTCCGCAAGATATAATTTAGGAATCGCATATCTGCATGCAGGTATGCCCACAAAAGCTATCGAGAGTTTAAGAAAGGCATCAGCCATTGACCCAAGCCACGTTCCGAGTAGGCTTGCCATCGGTGATTATTACTTAGAAAATAAATTTTATGCAGAGGCCATATCGGAATACGAAGAAATTTTAGCAGAGAAGATGGAATTGCATGAGGCACGCTTGAAGCTTGCAGAAAGTTACCTTCGAGTGCGCAATTTCACTGCAGCAGAAAAAAGTTTGGTTTATGTGTTGAATCATTCCCGGGATGGCAATGAGATCAAATTGGCTCATAGAAAACTTGCTTTATGTTATGCGGGAAGTGGGTCGTCTGCGGGAACAGCTAAAGCCAAGGAAGAGGCATTTCGCGCCTCTCACATTGATCCCGAAGATATGGAATCTCGACTCGTACTTTCTAAAATTTTAATTGACTCAGGCTCTCTTCTCGATCGGGAAAAAGCGATAGATGAGCTAAACATCATCGTTCGTTCCGACGTCGCGCCGAGTATCGCGGCCAAAGCTCATAATTATTTAGGTGTATGCTATTTTAAGAATACAGAATTCAAAAGGGCCCTTCAGGAATTTCAGATGGCTCTTGATTTGAATCCTAATTTAACGGAAGCTTACGAAAATAAAAGGGCCGCCCGTGCCCAATATGAAAAATCCATGGATTCAAAAAAGCGGACTTTCTTTTGAGTTTATTTGCATTTATACCTGATTCTAAATTTCCAAATCATTACGAAATCTGTAAACACACCGGGATTTTAAAATATAGTTTAGCTAAAGAGAGAGCTTACGGTGATTCGTATTTTTTAGAAGAATATCAAAATCAATATAAAAAGACATACTATGAAGACGAGCCTAACCTGCGTATGATGGCAAGACGTAGGCTCGGGGTAATGCGAGAGCTCTTTGGGTCGGATATGAGGGGAAAGTTTTTACTCGAAATCGGGTCAGCGGCAGGATTCTTCCTTGACGAAGCGAAAAAGTTAGGACTGCAAACCAAAGGGTACGAACTTTCACCAAGAGAGGTAAGTTACTCTGTTTCCACGTTGGGACTGGATGTAACGGCAAATTCCATTTTGAATGTTGAGGATCACGCCTATTCCAGATCTGTAGATATCCTCTGTGCTTTTTTTGTGATCGAACACATTTTGGATATTGAGGCCCTTTGGTTGAAAATAGATGCCTGGATGAAACCGGGTGGGATTGTCTATTTGGCACTCCCTTCCTTTTTTGGACCAACTTACCAAACAAACCCCGAGGCGTGGTTTGCAACGCATCCCGAGGACCACTTCTATGACTATGACCTGGGTTCCCTGAAAAAACTCTTGTCAATCCTTGGCTACAGATTCAGATATGCTAGACCTATGTCGTATCACCCGAAACGGGACTTAAGCCTACGCGGTAGGTTCCCAGTCTGGGCCTACAAACTCTATTCCAACCTATTTTGTTACGGTGACACCATAGAAGTAGCATTCCAAAAGAAATAAATATGAAATTTACTGAACTCCCTTTTCACGAATCCATCCAAAAAGCCTTAGATAAAATCGGCTATTCGGAACTCACTCCCATCCAAACCAAAGCCATTCCCTACGCTATGGAAGGTAAGGACGTAACGGGCCTTGCACAAACAGGTACTGGGAAAACGATGGCCTTTTTGCTCCCGACTCTGCACAGGCTACTTTCCAGCGAAGAGGAGGAGCCTCTTCCTTATGCGCTTGTCCTTGCACCCACGCGCGAGCTGACGATTCAGATCGGTGAGGAGGCAAGAAAGCTCCTCCAATTCACAGATTATGGTGTCGCCACCATCATTGGTGGGACGGACTACCGTTCCCAAGAGGAAGCATTGGGCAATAAAGGTTGTCTCATCGTCGCAACGCCTGGCCGACTCATTGATTTTGTTAAAAATCATGGCTTATCTCTTGATGCCATCAAAGTCGTCATTCTGGATGAGGCAGATCGCATGTTTGATATGGGCTTCGTTATGGATCTCAAATACATCTTCCATAAATGTAAGAACAGAAAACAAAGTTTACTCTTTAGTGCGACTCTCAGCTATGAAGTGGTTCGTCTTGCAAGTAAGTACCTTGTCGATCCGATCGAGGTTCATATTAACCCAGAAAAGGTGATCACTGAACGCATAGATCAAACGCTTCTGCACCTTGGTCGTGATGAAAAATTGCCTTATCTCGTCAATTCTTTGTTAAATTATCCAATAGAAGGTTTAGGAATCATATTCACAAACTATAAAATGAATATTCCAAAGATTGTAGCTTGCCTTCGCAATTTTGGAATTACCGCTACAGGTCTTTCCTCAGAGTTAGATCAGAAAAAGCGCATACGTCTGCTTCGTGATTTTAAGGCAGGAAAGTATCAATACTTGATCGCGACAGATGTCGCCTCACGTGGTATCGACATTGAAAATATAGATGTAGTTTATAATTATGATCTGCCACAGGATGCGGAAAATTATGTGCACAGGATCGGACGGACCGCAAGAGCCGGCAGGAAAGGTCGCTCCATTGGATTTTGTTCAGAGACGGACTACACGGAACTGGAAAGAATTGAAAAATACCTAAATTCAAAATTGCCAGTGGTGGATGTGAACGAAGAGTATTTGCAATTTCCGAAAGGAGAGTTTACTCCTGTTTTCCCAGAAGAAACCATTCCTGGCGAAAAGAAATACCAAGAGAGAGACAAACGCGACAAAAGAGAGAAACCAAGTCGCGGCAGAGACCGAGATAAGGACAAAAGGAAACAGCACCCTCCTGCAAAGATGGCACACCCTCACGAAGGGCATCCTCATGCTCATCCTGCTGCTACCTCCCATTCGAAATCGGAGAGACCTAAAAAGGCATCCGAAAAGCCTCATGCAAAAACGCATAAGAATGCAAGTCACAAAGGTCCAAACCAAAATAAACAAGCAAACTCGCATCAGAATGCCAATCCTTCGCGAAGGAATCTTTTCGACAAAGACGCATCTGCTGACAAGACAACACCTAAGAAAAAATCGATTTGGAAAAAGATAATTTCCGTTTTCAAGAAAAGTTAGTCCTTCTCTTTGTAGGTTTATGTTTCATAAACCTACCGCTGTTTGGTGAAACTGTAAAATTGCCTTTATATGGAAAAGGCAATTACGTATTATATTCTGAACTTTCGCCCATTTTCCCAGAGTTAACTTTCAATATGCGAGCCTCCTCACTCGTGACAATCATACAATCTCCGCAAGGAAAAATCCAATTTAGATTGGGCTCCAGTTTTTTTATCTTAGATGATAAAATCATAAAAATCCCGAAACCATCGCTCACAAAAAATGGAGATCTGTATCTACCCATTGATATAGCCGAGGCAATATTTTTGAATTTAATCGCCTATGATTTTCGCTATAAATTCAAAGAGACCGAGCTCTTGTTAGATGTATCAGGATCACCAGTCCCCAAAAAAAATATCAATGTTAAAGCGATCATCATCGATGCAGGACATGGAGGAAAGGATCCAGGAACTTCTGATGCGACCGGATATTTTGAGAAAGAGGTGAGTCTTGGAGTGGCCAAGTATCTCTATTTGTACCTTCGAAAATATTACCCTGAGATTCGGCTTCTCCTAACAAGAAAAAGTGATGTCTTTATTGAACTGGAAGATCGGTCCAAGCAGGCAAATTCTTTGCTTAAAGATACTCGAGATTCTATATTCATTTCACTTCATTGCAATGCCTCGCTCAATGAAAAGGCAGGAGGATTTGAAATTTATTACCTATCTCAAAGTCCGAGCACAGAACAAGCACGTGAAACGGCACTCATCGAAAATAAATTTTTAAGTCCTCATCCAAATCGGATCGTCAATGTCATCCAATCACAAATGTTATCAAGTGTCACCCAGCGCCGATCGAAAAAGCTTGCGGAATCCATAGAGGAAGAGTATGGGAAAGGACTTCTCAATTCGATTTCGACGCGTGGTGTGAAAAAAGCAGATTTTTCTGTCTTGCGAGGAAGTCTGATGCCTGCGGTACTGATAGAAATGGGGTATCTCACGAACCTCGAAGAAAGCAAAATTTTAAAAGATAAAAACTTTCAAAAAAAAATAGCACGTAGTATCATCAAGGGAATTCGAACTTATGCTTCATCCAAAGATTAAAGAATATTCACTCATTGCCAAAGATAATATCAATTTTTGGAGGACAAAGTTTTATAATATTGGAACAGAACGTGAAAAATCGAGTCGCGAATTTCAGTTTTTATTTTTGTCCTGGTTCTCTCTGCTTTTATTTTTTACCTTTTTTATCCTAACCGAAAAAAATCCTTTTAACTTACTTGTTCCGTTCAATGTCTTCCAATGGCCATCCATTGACCACAGAGAAGAGGTGAAAATTTTTATCTCGGATGGCGGTGAAAATCAAATACCGGTTAATCGAAAATTATTACGTAACGATGACTCTATCCAATTTACTTACCAACTCATTGGCCAAGTAGGTGCTCCTCCTTACTTCAGTGTCGAGGAAAGTGCTGCCACCAAAGACAAGTTATTCAACCCGAAAAAACTTTTAGATTTGCAATTCGCATTAAAAAAAATCTGGGTCCGTGACAATGGTAAGAGGATGATTTTGGATTGGAACGAATCGATGCTAGAAAGCGTCATGAATGAGTATCGTCTCCCTCAGATCATTAGAAGCGGAAATGAAGTTGAGGAGGAGCCTAGTGCCAATGCCCCAGTGGATACGACCACGTATTATTCTGGCGGAGATATTGGTCAAAAGGAAAGTGAAGTTGTCACAAGGGCTCGCAGAACCAATGCTTTAAATGCTACAATCCGAGCGATTGATGCGACGATTTACTTAAATTTCCCTGAGGTAAAATCCATAGAACACAGGTTAGATGGTAGGGTCAAAAATTTTCCAGGACTTACGCCTTTGCTTGATGCGACAAATGAAAAGTAGTTAGACCTTATGGGTCTACCCACATTCCATTTGCTTTGATTAGGTCAATCAGTCTTTCCGTGGCTTCGATTTCGGAAATGCCTTTCACAACGATTTCCTTTCCTTTATACAGATGCACTTTCCCGATGCCTGCTCCCACGTAGCCGAAATCGGCATCTGCCATTTCGCCTGGTCCATTCACAATACAACCCATCACTGCTATCTTCACACCTTTTAGATGGCTTGTGTAGGCTTTGATTTTGGCAGTTGTAGATTGTAGATCAAACATGGTTCGTCCGCAGGAGGGACAAGAGATGTATTCCGTTTTTGTCAGTCGAAATCGAGTGGCTTGCAAAATATCATAGGAAAGGGAAAGGGTTGCCGTATGATCTTTATCGAGAAGACGGATGCGCAGAGAATCCCCAATCCCATCTAGGAGAAGGCCACCAAAATGGATGGAACACGTGTACAAAGCCTCTTCTTCTGTCGCAAACGTCCCGCAAAGACAGATGGGATAATCAGAATCCTTTAGAGCATAGGCAAGTTTTCGTGTTTCCAGTAAATCGGGCACAGCGAGAGAAAAAGAAATATTTTGAATCTTCCGTTTTCTACATTCATTTAAGATGTGATTTACGCTCGAGATCTGGTTGGCTTCAAGGCAAAACTCAACTGCTCTTTTGTCTTTTGCATAATTGCCTACAAAATCAAAAAATTGATTCCATTCTATCGAATCTGGATTTGTCGCATCAAAGAAAAGAAACGGACTTACGACCCATTTTTGCAGTCCGAAAATTTCCTCCGCCAAACTATCATACTGCATCGCCAATTCATCCGAGAGAGTAAAACCAATTGGATTCGGGATTTGATTTTTGCGTTTAAGTGAGGCGGCGGCAGTGAGGGCTAATTCATCTTTGAAGTCAAAAAAAACAATCTCATTTTGTTTTGATGTTTGTACGCCTTTGGCATTGGCTGATTGAATCTCTGCGACACTTTCCAAACCAAAAAATGGAAATTCTGTCTCAACCCGTACAGGATGTTTGTCGCCGAGTCCGGTTTCACCGAGCATTAATTCTTTAGAGTAGAATCTGGAGTAAGCGTAAGGATCTCTAAATTCCTGATATGTTGTGCTTTCCTTTCCTAAGGATTTCATATACAAATCATTGTATTTTTTTACGAGCTCTCTTGCTACGGGAATCTCTGCGACTGCATCTTCTGTAAGTGAAACACGAATCGTATCACCAAGGCCATCTTCAAGGAGTGCCCCAATGCCCATCGCAGATTTGATACGACCATCTTTCCCATCACCTGCCTCTGTGACCCCTAGGTGCAATGGGTAGTCCATGGACAGTTCATAAAATCTAGATACTAAAAGTCGATATGCTTGGACCATCACCTGCGGGTTAGATGCTTTCATTGAAACAACGATGTCTTTATAGTTATTATGTTCGGCAATGCGAATGAATTCTAAAGCACTCTCAACCATACCGAGCGGAGTATCGCCAAACCGGTTCATGATCCTGTCACTTAACGAACCATGGTTGGTTCCAATACGCATGGCGACACCTAGCTCTTTAGCACGTAACACGAGAGGGGTGAATACTTCTTCGATACGTTCAAGTTCCTCTTCGTATTCGCGATCCGTGTATTCGATGATATCAAATTTTTTCTTGTCCGCAAAATTACCAGGATTGATTCTTACTTTTTCCACCCATTCTACGCATTTTAAAGCAACCTGTGGTGTAAAATGGATATCTGCCACAAGCGGAACTTTAAGCCCAAGTTCTTTCATCCGTTTACGAATGTTTGGTAAGTTATCTGCATCAGCTTGGCTCGGGACTGTCAGTCTTACAATTTCAGATCCGATGTTTTCCAGGGCTTGGATTTGAATGATGCTAGCATCCGTATCACGAGTGTTTGATGTGATCATGGATTGGATACGGATCGGGTTTTCGCCGCCAATGCCTACATTTCCAACCTTTACTTCTCTCGTTTTTCTGCGGTGATAAAAGAAGGGCGATTCATTGTATTTCGGATTCATCTAGTTATGGTCTCATTATCTATAAATTTTGGAGTGAATTTTTGAGCAAGCAGTTCGAAAAATTAAGGTAACTTTCAATTTCAGGTCCCTACAAGTCGAAACTCATAATAGGGAAGAAAACTCTCTTTAATTAGACATGAATGTTGAAGTAAAACCAAATCTCCGCAGGAAATATAGAGTTCAAGTGACGGTCGCTATTTACCGCGAGGGGAGTCTCTCGTATAAAAGTGAGATTCTTTCGCCTGCGTTTTATGCAAAGAGGGCGGAAGCCCGTGACCATATCCGGCAGGAAATCAGAGAGCGTTTGGCACATTCCCGTTTTTTCAGGTCCACGAGATTGGATTATGATTTAGTTCGCTATACAGAAGAAGCATCCTGCAATACCTACCTTAGATATTCCATACAAGATACGGAAATTTGAATCCTAAAGAACGGCTCCTTGCTTGGTTCCATCGGAACAAAAGGGACTTACCTTTTAGAAAGAAAAAAGCCGCGTATGAGATTTGGATCTCGGAGATCATGTTACAACAGACGAGGGTTGCTGCCATGCTACCCTTATACTCAAAATTCCTCGCAAAATTTCCAGATATAGAAACGCTCGCTAAAGCACAGGAAGAAGAAGTCCTGTCCGCCTGGCAAGGATTAGGTTATTATAGTCGTGCTAGAAACATAAGAAAAGCAGCCATCTATTTAACTTCTAATTTTAACGGTAGATTTCCGAAAGACTTAACCGAGGCTTTGAAGATTCCTGGAATCGGTCCTTATACGGCAAGGGCTGTTCTCTCGATTGCCTATGATTTTCGCGTAGCAGTTTTGGATGGCAATGTAAAACGAGTGTTATCCCGATTTTTTCAGTATGAGGAAAATATCTTAGGAAGTAAAGCCGACAGAGATTTACAAGCACTCGCCGATGGTTTTTTAAACTTAGAATCTCCAGGAGATCACAACCAAGCCGTGATGGAATTAGGCGCCATGATTTGCCTTCCCGAAAATCCAAAATGTCTCACCTGCCCACTGATAGGTGATTGTAAAACGCAAGTAACAGGGAAAACAGATTCGATTCCTAGAAGAATTAAGGATAAAAAACAAATTCATTTATTCGGAAACATTCTGTGGATTGCTTGCGGGGATGAGGTCTTACTCATTCGTGAATTACGTCCTCGTTTCTTAAAAGGGATGTATGTATTGCCTATTTTTTTTGTAACGGAAGACCGTGATGATGTGTACGCTCCCAGTGAGGATTTAGAACTTCTGAATCTCTCTTTTGATTTTCGGACCCTTCCAATGAAATTCAAACATACGATCACGCATCATAAATTCGAATTTCAAATCAAGAGATCGGAAGTCATAAAAGATGTTTTGAAATCCAAAATGAATCAGTTTGGACCAGACTTACTTTGGAAATGGGTAAAAATAGAAGAGCTGACATCCCAATTTCCTTCTTCGATTGCACGAAAGGTCAAAATGGAAATCGAGAAGCAAAATTAGATTTCGTTATTGGAACTTCAAAAGCTTTTCAAAATCGACATCCGAGTTGTTTTGTCGTTTCCAAATGATTCCATCCACTATGTAATGATGAAAGGTCAAAGTCATTGCCAATGTGACTGCAAAAGGAACCGCAGTATTTTTAATGAGACCATCGAGTGAGTATCCTAGTTCGGGTAAAAGATAATAAAAAGGAAGGGCCAGAAGGACCGTGACCAAAAAGTAAAGAGCACCGTGTCCAGCACCCCTTTGCGACAACCAAGAAAGAAACCGTGAACGCGGATCTACTCCCTGAAGGAAACGGTTTCGATTGTAGATCCATACAAATGCGATATATTGTACATTATGCCAAACATTAACGAGTAACCATCCTGAACAAATTTCACCTATCAAAATGTAGGCGCCAAAAAATACGAATAGGTGGGATATCATATACAGACTATGACCTATGGCAAGTCTACCTCTCTTGTAATCAACAAGCCGCAAATAAAACCAATACATCCAAAGCAGAACACTCATGAGACCGACTAGGTGAACAAGACTTTGCGGGATAGGCGGAAGCCAGAAATCTTGGAAAAGAAATTCATCTGGTCGCTCTGCGCACCGATGGAGGAATCCCCAAATCGGTACAGACCAAATCGTAAGTTCTGAGAGGCGCTCGGAGTCCCAAGCAATGCCACCTGCCCTGCGACGGTAAACTTGCGTTAGACCCCAGCTTTGGCGCACTGTGTGGAAAAATTGACCGAAAAAATAAAGGACATAGATTCCTTTGAGTCCAAATGTTTGTCCCAGGAGGAGCATTCCCATGAGTATGAAGATAGGTATTAGTAAAATCAATGTCAGATGGCGCCTGCGGTCGTCGGGATGGAGAAGGAGTTTCGTGTAAGTGGACCATAGGTGCTCATATCCAAAGAGCCAACTATGGACTGTTAGCATCGGTATAAACAAAAGTGGCCAAAACACGGTAACGCTTGCCATCGTGCAGGCGAGTGTTAAAGTCCCCAAAATAAAGAGAAGGTCAAAGCCTGTCAGCCGGGCCCGGACTGCATCCATACCAAAGGCCAAGTGTTATATCCTTTCGGAATTAAGTAACGGCGCCTGGCGGGAGTTTTGGCCGAGGAGGAGCAGTGCAGATTCCTTTCTCGTCCGTCTTGACACACTCATGGTGTTTTTGGCATTCGTCAGAGGTCTTACACTCTTCTCCCACTTTTTTTTTATTCGGATCGAATGGCACCATGATTTCACTCGCCATATCCGCAGTCGCCTTTGCATACAGATTGCAGGCAAGCATGAAAACGGCAAAAGTAATGAATAGACCTGATAGATTTTTTCTCATCATAGATTCTCCCAGCCAGAACTAAGATTTCTGAAACTTACTTAGGATACGACGGAAGTTTTAAAAGTTGCAACCAAATTTATTTTTGTATTCTATTAATGTAATCGATGCACTTTTGATCTAAAACTTGATCCGAAAAAGGTTCCGCTTTTGATTGCAAAAGCAATTCGAAGGATGTTTTTCCGTCCCTGTTTTTTAGAGCAAGGTCTGCTCCCTTTTTTAAAAGTAAGTCAATCACCTCAAACTTTTGTTTCGATCTTGATAAAACTGCTTTATGTAAGGGCGTCTCTTTTTTATAATCTAATTTGTTTGTGTCGCTTTGAGCTCCATTGGCAAGGAGAACCTTTAAAACCTTCAAGTTGCCCGCCAAAGAGACTGTATGTAAAAGGGTTTCATCTGTCAAACTTGAGAATTCATGAACGTTTGCACCCTTAGCAAGCATCAGTTGTATGACATCCGCATCCTCTAAGTTAGATGCATACCAAATCGGGCTCATTTTTTCGGAGTCCAAAATCGATACCTTGGCCCCATGATCAATGAGTAATTTTGCCATCTCTCCTCTGCCATTTCTCATAGCATAATGAAGAGGTGTTTGACCTTCGTTATCCTGTGCATTTATATTGGCTCCTTCTCGGATTAGCTTTAGAACTTTTTGGTCGTTATTTTTACCCGTGACAAGTTTGTGGAGCGGAGTGATCGTGCGACTAACAGTCAATGAATGGTATAGATCTTTTGATCCGTAGTAAGCAAAAAGAACCGGATACAGGATGATCTTTTCATACCACTTAAATTCTGGTTTTATATCCATACTGAAAATTGATGCATTTTGCAAAAGGAGAACAAAAACTATGACACCCGTTTTTCGATTCATTCTCTTTCGATCCAAATTCGATGTTACTGGTTTTGGACGTGCAAATCAAGATATAATTTAGTCTTTGTCCTTGTTTCGCGGGCTCCAAACAAGAAACGGAAAAGGAAAGGGGCTAGAAAGCCTTTGGTTTTTTTAAACCATGCCATTAAATTTTCTGAATCATTTTTCGTAGGAAACTTAAAATCCTTGATTAGTTTCCTGAGTTTACCAAAAGTAGGCGAGAAAGGTATAAACCATGCGTTATCTCATCCAATTTTTCCTAAAGCGTAGCCTCCTTGTAAACGTGATTCTCGTGTTTATCGTTCTCATCGCTTGGTCAAGTATCAGCCGCATGAACCGCAATAAATTTCCCGAAGTGGACTTGGGAAAAATGATCATTACGACAAAATATCCTGGCGCCTCACCTTCGGATGTGGAACAAAACGTGACACGCCTCATTGAGGATGAACTGAAGAGTGTCAAAGGCATCGATAAATTTACTTCTATCTCCGCTGAAAACGTTTCTATCATCACAGTTGATATTGATATTAATTTCCCGAATCCAGATGAGGTGAAGGATGAAGTTCGACGCGCTGTAGATAAAGTTTCCTCCCTGCCTACGGAGGTAAAAGAAAGCCCGAACATTAGAGATCTCAAATCGACTGAGGCCCCTGTTCTTACGGTTGGAATCTCGGGCGATGTTGAATATTCCGAATTGCGCCGAATTGCTAAAATCATGGAGAAGGACATCAAACACATCAAAGGGGTCTCCTATGTTGACAAGTATGCATTCCGAGATAAAGAATTTGAAGTAGATCTCGATCCCATAAAACTAAAAGCCTATTATGTTGCGCTCAATGATGTTCTTGTTGCCTTAAATAAAAGAAATATCCGTGCCACGGGAGGAAATATTGAATCCTTTAATACTCAACGAAATATTTTAACCTTATCTCAGTTTGACTCCATTGAGGATGTAAAAAATGTGATCGTTCGATCTGAGTTTGGTGGTGGTTTAGTTCGAGTGAGAGATATCGGCATAGTACGTGAGTCATTTGAGGATGAGAAGATGAGAACCATATTTAATGGTAAATCTGGTATCATGCTCGTGATCAAAAAAGCATCGAATGCTGATATAATCAGAGTTGTAGATACGATCAAAGATTATCTGAAAGAAAAACAAACAGTACTACCTGCGGGGATAGTTTTAACACCGGTCAATGATGATACGAGAGTCGTAAGAAACAGGTTAGCAGTCGTAACTTCAAATGCTTATCTCGGTTTTGCTCTCGTGATTATTATCCTTGTTATCTTTCTTGATTTGAAAAGTTCGTTTCTTGTTGCTCTAAGCATTCCGGTATCACTTGCGATAACCTTTATCATTATGAAATGGACAAATTCGGATATCAATTCGGTTTCCCTTGCGGCGATGATCATTGCTCTGGGAATGATCGTTGACCAATCCATCGTTGTAACCGAGAACTCTATATTTTATAAAGCAAAAGGATTTTCCAAACTTGAAGCCATCACAGAAGGCACTCTAGAAGTGGTCATTCCCGTTTTTGCGTCCGTTCTAACAACCGTTTTATCCTTCGGCCCCATGTTGACAATGTCGGGAACACTTGGTCGATTTGTTTATGTCATTCCTGTTGTTGTCATCGCATCCTTAGTTGGATCTTTATTTAATTCATGGTTTGTTTTGCCCAATCACTTAACGCACATTTTTAATGATGGTGAGATTAAGAAGATAGAAAATTGGCAAGATCGTTTTTTCAACCGGATTTCATTGCCTTACGCAAAAGCAATGCAATCGATTTTGAAGTATAAATACCTAACGATCCTCTTCACTATCTTTCTTCTAATTTTTACATTGTACTGGGGAAAAAACAAGGTGATTTTCAATTTATTCCCACCAGACGGTGCAGATACATTTTTTGTATATTTAGAAATGCCTTCAGAATCTACGTTTGACGCCACCGAGTCAGTTATTAAAAAGATAGAGGCTGAGATCTTAAAACTTCCAAAAGAAGAAGTGTCCTTCTATCTATCAAAAATTGGAACCCAAAGTACGCAGGAGCTGGCGGCACCTGTAGGTGGAGATAAACATTTAGCATATGCACAGGTAACACTTGTTCCTTCCTCTGAAAGAAAAAGGGAAGCACAAATGGTGATGGATGAACTGAAAGGCAAAATTGATCTTAGCGTTAAGGGCTACAAAGAGCTTACATACGATTTACAAAAACCAGGTCCACCAGCAGGAAAACCGATCGAAATCCATGTTCATTCTGATAATGATGGCCTTCGTTCCGATTTCGTAAGTAGGATTGTCGAAGACTTAAAAGTCATGGACGGCGTTTTCGATGTGACAACGAACTATAAAATTGGGAGAGAAGAGTATAAACTTGATATCGACTATGTGCGTTTAGCAACCGTTGGCTTAAACGTGCAAGAAGTGGCTAGCACTCTCAGGATCGCCTTTGATGGTGTCAGAGCCACCTCCATCGTTAAAAATAATGAAGAGATAGATATTCGTGTTAGATTTCCTGAATCGGCGAGAAGAGAAATCACAAATGTACTTGGTTTAGAAGTAAGAAACAGAGAGGGAAGGCTTGTGCCCATTCGGTCTTTTGCGAGTCTATCCAAAGTCAAAGCCGAATCTTCGATCTATCATACAGATGGAGATATAACGACTACGATAACGGCGAGATCTAAAGTAACAGTGCAACCTCAGAAAGTGATCGATTCGATCCTAACAAAGTATGCAAATGAACTAAAGGCCAATCAAGAAGTGAGATTAACGTATGGAGGAGAAGCTGAGAAAACGAAAGAGTCAGTTAAGTCCCTACTGATTGCCTTTATCGGTGGAATTATAGCCATTTACCTTGTGATTGCTCTTCTATTCAATTCCCTTACACAACCGATTCTCGTTCTACTTGCCATTCCGTTCGGATTGATCGGAGTCATCTGGGCTTTTTATTTTCATGATAGGCCATTTTCTTTTTTAGGTTTGATCGGAGTCATCGGTCTATCTGGAATCGTTGTTAATAACTCGATAATGATGGTTGAATTTATCAATAAAATTGTAGATGATAATCACGGTGAAAAGTTTTCTTCCGATAAAATTATTCCTCAAATCATTGAAGGAGCTGTTAGACGACTGCGTCCAATTGTAATTACGACGGGAACAACCGTGCTTGGACTCATGCCAACTGCTTATGGTATCGGAGGTTCAGATCGATTTATAGAGCCAATGGTCATTGCACTTTCTTATGGCATCATTGCCTCTACATTAATCACACTCATTCTAATTCCTGCTTTTTACCTTGCGAACTTAGAAGGGATCTATTACATACGAAAGGGATTTAAAGTATCAATATCGATATTCCTCCATTCGTTTCGGTCCTTGAGACGTGGAAGAGCATAGACATTGGATACAGAAATAGAACAGAAAATCCTTGCGTTTTCAGAAACGTATTTCATTCAAAATGGTTATTCAAGTTCCTCTTTGGACGAGATTGCTACGCATTTAGGTATCAGTAAAAAAACAATTTATAAGTATTTTTCTTCGAAAGAAGAAATCCAAATACGTTGCACGAAAAATAGAATCGATCGAATCAATTCAAGAATCAATTTAATTGTAGATTCAAAAGATGACTTCTTCAAAAAAATTGAGGATGTATCCGCGTGTATGACCCAGAAGGAAAATCTAGTAGCTCCCGGGTATTTTGCAGATTTGAGAAAACATTGTTTGAAAGCCTGGCAATTATTTGAAGAAAATCAGAATACGTTCATTCCCTTTATACTCGAAAAAGTGATCAATGAAGGCATTAAGAAAAAATTGATCAAAAAAGATATTGATAAAGAGTTAACCATTTCAGTATATCTTACGTTGATGCGTTCTTTGATAGAAGTATCCAGTGAAAAGTACTTTGCTCAAAATTATTCACCAAACGAATTAAAAAAAGCATTCAACCAAATTTTTTTTCTTGGTATCATCCGAAGGGATTAGTTTTTACATTTTAGAATAGAAGAACCTATGAGGTATTCATGGAAGTTTTAAATCTCGCTCGCAAAGTTGTACCAAAAGATCTCTTTCGATTTAAAGAGGGTAGTGAAAGCATTATCGAAAACATACAATATTTAGTTGATCAATGTTTCCCAGCTGCGACAGGTATGAAAATATTGAAATTAGATAAGGAAACATCTGAGGCAAGCATCCCTTATGCGATGAAGAACCGTGCCCTCCATGGTCTCATGCATGGTGGATGTTATTTTACTGTCGGTGATACACTCACAGCTGTCATGTGTATGTTTCACATGGAAAGAGAAACCCAACTTATGGTAACTACAAACGCGTCGATTCGCTACCTGCGACCTATCAAAAAAGAAATGGTAATTGCAAAGGTCAAACTAACGAGAAAGATTGGGAACCGCATTGATTTCGTTTGTGATTTTTTAAATCCAGAAAATAAAAGAGCTGCGCAAGGAAAATACAGTTATGTCTTGATAGAACAAGCCGAACCATAGATCAAAAACTGTTATCTCCTGTTTACCTTCCTTAAGTGTTTTCTGCCATGTTGTAAGCGATGATTTCCATCATCTCCTCTTTCATTTCATCAAAATACTTCGCATTGTCAGTCATGACAAAAAATTGAGAATTGCCTTGGAAGATTTTTAGGAATCGTTTTGCCTCTTTCTGTGAGGCAAATGATGGTCCAAGAAATCCTTCGATTTTCTTTCGTTCAAAATAATTTGCTAAGGTTGTTGTCCAGAGCTGTAACACTTCGTTCGCTTTATTTTTGCTCGAAACCGGAATCTCGGAACTACTCATAAATTTTGCAATGGGACAGCCAAAGTAGGCGTGGTTGCGAATCTGACGTTTGAGAAGTGATATCCAGAGATGGATAAAATCTTTAGGTGTATCCGCTTTTTTCATTAGGATTTGCCAACCCTCGTTGAAAGTTTTACCTTGCCAGTCCAAATAGATGGCACCTAGCTCCTCTTTGTCCTGGAAGTAACGGTAAAAGCTCGCCTTATGTGTCGAGGAGACATCGATGATTTGGTTTACGGTAGTCGCATCATACCCTTGACGATAAAAGAGATCGAGAGCCGTAGCGATGATGCGTTCTCTAGGTCCTAAACTTTCCAAATAGATCTTCTCATTTTTTTCTCGTTCCATGAAAAAATGTGTAGACTAATTAGTCTATATAAAATTATTTCAGAGCATATCGGATAGACCAAATAGTCTATCCGTAAGGAAGTTTCTATGTTTTTTAACAATAAAGCCATTGTGATTACGGCCCTGGCGGCTATCACTCAGTCTCTGTCTGCGGTATCTCTCCCCGTGAAAGGAAAAGTAATCACTATGACCCGGGTCACGGCCCCATGGTATGCCCCAAAATTCCTAATCAAAAATGGAATGAAAAAATCAATTCCTGAATATGAAGCAGTGAAGGGACTCACTCGGAAGATATACTCGATAGAAGAAGGAACGGGATTTTTTGGCGGTATCTACTTATGGGAAAATGAACAAGCAGCAAAGGAGTGGTTCAATCAGGCCTGGTTTGATCGCGTAAATTCAAAGTATGGTGGAGACCATAAGGTGACAATTCTGAAAGCGATTTACGCTTACACCTTAGATTCCGAACTTGCCGAGGAAGTCAAAGAAAGGTGGGTCGATGTGAAATCCTATAGGATCGGAACTGAAGGGACAACGAACCTTCCTAATTATTTTGAGGGCAAAATGGACGGACTAAAAAATCAGTCTGGCTTTCTATCCTTTTGGGTGGCAGAAGTTTCCTCAACATCGATCCAAGTTTTCTCCGTTTGGCAGGACCGTAGCAGCCTGGAAAAAAATTCCCATCAGGATTTGATAAAACCAACTTGGACAGTGGAAGCAAATATTCTCACCGAGTCGCCTATCATCCTAAAAAATGATTTAAGGAACTAATATGGAGCGTTTAGAATTCATCAAAAAGAACACATTGGAATGGCGCGAAGTTGAAAAGCCTCGGATCACAGAACCAAACCAAGCCATTGTTCGTCCGTTAGCTGTTTCAAGGTGTGATTTGGATTTACCCATCCTCCGTGGACAGACTCTCTTCCGGGCTCCTTTTCCAATAGGACATGAATTTGTAGGTGAGATCCTCGCCCTCGGGGAAGGAGTGGCCCATCAATTTCGAGTAGGTATGAAGGTAGCCGTTCCCTTTCAGATTTCCTGTGGTCATTGCCAGCCCTGTACAAGTGGTAAGTCTAAGAGTTGTTCATCGGTACCTCATGCTTCCGCTTTCGGTATGGGGAAAAGTGGAAAAGCTTTTGGTGGGGCGCTTGCCGATGAAGTTCTCATACCGAACGCCATTGCCATGTTAGTCCCTATCAAAGAGACAACGAATCTGATTTCGATTGCTAGCATCAGTGACAATCTAGTCGAGGCATGGAAACTGGCAGGCATTCACTTAGATCAGAATCCGAATCAATCTGTTCTTATTCTTGGTGGTGCTGCTGCAAGCATCGGACTCTACACAGCCTCACTTGCAAAATTTATGGGATCTCCGGATGTTCTGTATGTAGACATGGACCAAACGAGATGTGCATTGGCAGAAAAAATGGGAATTAGGACAGAACACTTAACAACATATCCAAAATCATTTACGAAAAAATTTGATATTGTGGCAGAAGCAACTGGTAGCGAATCAGGTTGGATGTGTGGACTTCGTTCGCTCGAGGTGGACGGCTTTTTTGGATCCGCTTCGATTTTTTGGACGAATGAGTTAAAAATACCATATCTGGATTTATACAATTCGGGAGCAAACCTACATATTGGCCGTGTGCGCTCCCGGGAATGGATCCCAGAAATCCTCCGCCTCGTGGAGGAGAAGGGTTACGATCCTTCTCCCGTTGTGACAAAAACTGCGAAATGGAAAGATGCAAAAGAAGCCTTTATCGAGGAAGCAACAAAGCTTGTGATCGTTAGATGATCACAAGTTAAATTTTCTATTTATAATTTTTGATATCTGTTAAACTATCGCTCTTGAACATGATGTTAGATTCTGATTGTAAATACGTTTGAAGGAATGTGACTAGAGCGCTTGTTCCCGTGTTTGCGTAATACATGACACAGGTTGAATTCGAACAATGTTTCCCATTCGACGTGTCTTGGTGGGAGCTTGAAAGTGAAACACCTTTATTTACCAGACCGAGGGCATGACCCATTTCATGGATCAGAGTGGATTGTTCTACATAAACTCGAGTGGCCGTCGTAGCAACTCCAGCAGTAAACGCTGTGATAACAGGCTTGAAAATAAACAAGTAAGGAGTTCCTGTAATATTGATCCCGATTGTGTTTTGGTTGCTCTCTCCATTTTCGTTATCGTATCCATTCAGAAAGGCGACAAAAAATCTGCCTGTGTCAGCGCTTGAAGTAGCTTTTCTATATGTTTTGGCGAGATTTAATAATTCAGTAATCGTCCAGTTCGTTTTATTTTGGGAGGTAATGGTGTCCATATTGGACGTTGAATTCGGTATGGTAAAGGAGACGGATTGTCCTCTATTCGAAAATATTTCGATTAAATTGTCTTCTAGTATTCCCCAAACAGTTTTCGTTGTAGCTGTTGCCGGATTCGTAAAGCTACCTGTATACGGTTCCGCTCCGGATTCGTATAGCACCTGTAATTCTAATTTTTTCATGCTAGAATAGTAGGTTGCCACATTATCATAATCGGATGTCCCGTTAGCCGCATTGGCTGCCGTTGTAGATGAAATTGAGGCGGCAGTCAGCTGTCTTTGTAAATATAGAAGTAGAAATGAATTTTTAATTCCATTATCATCTTTTGTATCGGAACCATTGCAGCCTAGATTCAGAGTGAGGAGGAGAAGGAAAAGGGTAAGCTTTTTGAAACGCATGGATGTTCCTTTTAAGTATACGAATTAGGAACATTTTAATGCATTTTATCTGCCTAGTCGTCCAAGCCGTTCGTCTTGGACAATTTTTTCTTAAATTCTGTAGGCGTGAGTCCTGTACTTTGTTTAAAGACTTGGTTGAAACTGGATTTAGAATTAAAACCCGAGGCATAGGCAATTTCTAAAAGATTAGCCTTTGTATTATTTGTCATTTGCCGTTTCGCTTCAAGTACCCGGTACATGGCAACAATTTGATAAAATTGTTTTTGTTCGATCGTATTTAAGTATTCTGACAGTTGGTGGTTAGAGATATCCAACAGTTGGGCAAGGCGACTCAGCGAAAGATTTTCATCTAAAAAAACTTTTTCCGTTTCAAAAAGATGTAAAAATTTTCCTCGGATCAATTCTAGATTTAAATTTGTTAGCTGTGATTTTCTATATTTTTTTTCTAGTAGTACCTTCTGTTGTATTCCTTGGAAAAAATCTGGATTTCTTTGTTTTAATAAAAAAAAGAAGCTAAGCATAAACCCACTATAAATAGAAACACTTATATGAGCGAAGAAACGATCAAAGAGCAGAGTTAAAAACAACATGACTGGTAATAAAAGACTCCAAAAAGAAGCGATAATAAAAAAAAGTCTTAATTTAGGGTCGCTTAAAATGACATTCAAGGTTAAATTTTTTAAAACACTTATTAGTGGTGTGAGACAAAAGTAAAATAGAGAAGTTATTGATATCACTACACCGCAACGCACATGGAAAGGGATTTCTGCGATATGGATTTGTCCCACATCCTTTAGGCTGAGATCAAGCGTCGTATCTCGAAAGTAATATGGAAAGACTAGGACAATGACAAGGAGAGCCGGAATGAATTTAAATCTAAATTTTTGAAATGGTTCATACATTGCTTCAAAGGTAATAAAAAGGTATCTTTCTACTATGGGGCCCAGGAAAGCGAGAAATGGCGTCGGGATGAGAAAAAGATATTTGAAATCATAGATTGCATTGGAATGCATTAGATAAGAATGAATAAAAAAACAAAAAGCTGTAAGATAGATATAACTTAGTAAAAAGATTTTCTCATCTTTGGCGCGAATGACAAGCTCACCTAAAAAGAAAAGAAGAGAGAGGAAGGAAAAAGAAATGAGTAAAAACAAGACCATCTTCTAAATTTTCTTGCTTAGGCCCGAAGTTTCAATCCTAAATATAAATGTTCTATCATCTCCTTAGTCATCCTCCTAGCATCTTTAAGTTCTGCATTTCGAAACATCACCTGCTTACCAAGAAGCAGTATCGCAATTCCGTGCACCATGGTCCAGGCGGCCATCGCTGTCTGCTTCTCATTTTCCGATTCTAGAATTCCGGCTTCTTTGCAGTCTGAAATGATTTTGATTAAAACATGAAAGGTCTCTTCCTCCGCTTTCATAAGGGAAGAAAACTTGGAATGGTTCTGGATCTGGTTTCCATACATGATCTGGAAAAGATCTGGATTTTTTAAAGCGAATTCAACATAAGACACTCCTGACTCTCTGAATTGCAAAAGAGGTTTTCTTCTGTATTTGAGTCTTACCCTCTCGAGACTCATCCCCAGTAGAAGAAAACCTTCCAATGCCACATCTGCGAGCAAAGCCTCGACGTCTTCATAATGTCTATAAGGTGCCGACTGGGAGACGCCCGCAATCTTTGAAACCTTTCTGAGTGAGAGTGATTGGTATCCTTCTTCTTTTAAGAGGGTCAGGGTGGCAGCAATCAATGCTTTTTTTAGATCACCATGATGGTAGGAATGTTTTTTAGGTGGCTTTTTCATGTTGACGGTTATTACATTGATTTGCATTCTGACAAGAATCAATGTGTTCATCGTTAACATTAGTTGGATAGGATAGAAGTCAATGCAAAATGAAGCTATAGAAGATAAATATGATGTGATCTGTATTGGATCGGGTATGGGGAGTTTGACAGTGTCGAGTTTACTCTCTCAATACGCGGGGAAAAAGGTACTGGTAATCGAAAAACATTTCCAGGCTGGCGGGTATACTCATGCGTTTGCACGTAAGGCAAATAAATTTCATTGGGACGTCGGTATCCATTATGTTGGCGATATGCACGAGACTGGATTTAGCAGACTCTTAATGGATAAGATCACGAGTAAAAAAGTCGTTTGGCAAAAGATGCCAGAACCGTTTGAGAAGTTTGTGTATCCTAATGGGACCTTTGATCTATACGGCAATGAGGAAAAATTTAAATCTGATTTGATAAGTCGCTTTCCCGAAGAAACCGATTCGATACAAAGATATTTTAAAGATTTACATAAAGCAGCTGCCCTTTTTGGAAAATCCATTATGATGAAGTCATCGACTCCTGATCTAAGAGCGTTTAAAGGACAATTGGAAAATTCGAATATTGAAACTCTCAAAGACTATTTGGATTGTTATTTTAAAAATGCAGATATTAAAGCTGTTCTTGCCTCGCAATGGGGAGATTATGGCCTGCCTCCTAGCAAATGTCTTTTTGCAACACATGCGGCGCTAGTAGTTCATTATTTTAATGGTGGTTATTATCCTGTTGGTGGAGGCGGAAAAATATTCGAAAGCGTGGAACCAGTAATCAAAGCGAATGGTGGAACTGTCCTCAATACAACAGAAGTGACAGAAATCATCATTGAACAAGGAAAGGCAATCGGAGTCAAAACTCGCTTCCTGCGCGGAGAAAAACCAGAAAGAAACTATTATGCACCCATCATTGTTTCCTGTGCTGGCGCCTATCCGACTTACATGAAATTGGTGCCAGATTCTGTTCCCATCGTTTTCCGAAAGAACCTCCAAGACTTTTATAAACGAGAAAAAATGGCGACGAGCATTTGTGTTTATATGGGGCTATCGGAGAGTCCCGCAACTCTCGGCTTTAAGGGCGAAAATTATTGGATCTTTTCTTCAAATGACCACGAAGCGAATTTTAGTGAAAGAAACGAATGGCTAAAAAACTTTGGAGAAATCCGAAACCTTTATATGTCCTTTCCCAGCCTCAAGGATGCCGACGCCAAACACCATACAGCTGACATGATCACCTTTACTGATTACTCACTCTTCGAAAAGTGGAAAGACTCCCCTTGGAAAAAGCGAGGAGAAGAATATGAGGCTTTTAAAAAGAAGATTGCCGACACGGTCGTGGAAACGATTGAAAAACGTTTTCCTGGTTTTAAAAAAATCGTAGAATACATCGAAGTTTCGACTCCTTTGACCAATGAGCATTTCACTTCCCATCCAGATGGTGCTATCTATGGTCTCGCATGTGTGCCGGAACGATATGATAAATCAAAGTCTCCTTGGTTTGAGGTCACGACTCCGATAGAGGGATTATACCTAACAGGAGCAGACGCTGGTGGATCTCCAGGCATCGCAGGTGCTATGATGGGAGGACTTGCGACAACCTTAAAAATCCTGGGCAGTCGAGATCTTCTCAAAAAAATCCTGAAAGAGTGAGCCCGTGGTGTCGTGATGACAGAACAAATCGATTTGATATGTTTTTACGAGGATCGGAACTTAGGATCAAAGATTCTCGTAAGGATTGCCGAAAGACAGCTCATGACCAAAAAACCGATGGTTACAGGCATTACCGTTTGGTCATACAGTTGACCGATGGTGGTTCCAATAATCATCGACAAGATGGAAGATACGGACCCAATGATGGCCGAGGCGATCCCCGCTATGTGGCCCATGGGTTCCATTGCCAGGGAATTAAAATTTCCAAACAGAAGCCCAAAACAAAAAAATAAAATGGCAACGTAAGGCAAAAACATCCAAAGTCCAATACTGACAAACGACTGGAGGCTTAAGAACAAAAACGAGCTAATGATAATTCCAATGGTTGCACGTTTGGTTATATAATGCATTCCCCACTTTTCAACTAACTGTGAATTGAGTAGTGAGGCGATGCCGAATAAGAGTGCTAAGCCTCCAAAATAAACCGTAAATAGTTTTCCCGTTTCGAACTGGACCTGGAAAATTTGTTGGGATGAATTTAAGTATCCAAAGAAGCTACCGAAAAATAATCCCATACAGATCGTATATGTCATCGTTATGCGATTGGATAAAACTTCTCGAAATCCATCTATGATGTTTGCCGCTTGAAATGGAATTCGCTTTTCCTCGGGCAAAGTTTCTTTGAGCCTAATAAAAATCCAAATGCCGATGAGTATCGAATAAAGAATATACATGAGGAAAATAGATCGCCATGAGAAAAGAAGTAAGATCATTTGACCAAGGCTAGGTGCAAGGGCCGGCACCAGAATAAAGATCATCATGACTATAGACATGATCTTTGCCATTTCGCGCCCTTCAAAACGATCTCGGACCACAGAAAATGCAGAGATATAAGGAGCGGAGACGCCGAGACCTTGGACCCATCTACCGAAAAGAAGCGCAGGAATTCCGTTCGCAAAATAGCAGATCGTTGAACCGACAAGAAAGAGGAAAATACCAGAAAATAAAACCTTTCTGCGACCAGTGGCATCAGATAAGGGACCGCAAATGAGCTGGCCCATGGCCATACCCAAAAATAAGGCGCTAATGATGTATTGGCCTTCGTTCGGATGAGAGAAAGGAATCTCCTTTGCAATGTATCCCAATGCGGGAAGGAGCGCATCGACAGAGATGGCAACGATGGACATCAAAAAGGCAATGATGATGATAAATTCGCGAGTTGAAATCTGCATCGTTTTGTTCATAAGGTTGCGTTCGTTTTTTCCATAAATAAGAATGATTCCTATTTCGAAAGCCTAATTCTATTGTTTTGTTAGTAGAAGACTTGCCTTCCGTACAAAGGCTATAAGACAGTAACTATTCATATGAAAGAAAAAAAAAGGTGTCCTTGGTGTTTGGGATTTGCGGAATACATTCAGTATCACGATGAAGAGTGGGGCGTGCCAGTTCATGAGGACCAGAAACACTTTGAATTTTTAGTTTTAGAAGGGGCACAAGCAGGGCTGAGCTGGGCAACGATTTTAAAAAAACGGGAAGGCTACCGTAAAAATTTTGCCAATTTTGATCCAAAACTAGTGGCTCGTTTTACAGCGGCTCGCATTGAAAGAATATTACGCGACCCGTCGATTGTTAGGAATCGCCTAAAGGTTGTTTCTTGTGTAGAGAACGCAAAGTTATTTATAGAAATCCAAAAAGAATTTGGCTCCTTTGATGCCTACATTTGGGGCTTCGTAGGTGGAAAGCCTCTCAAAAACAAACGCCAAACAATGAGTGAGGTTCCGGCAACAACAAGAGAATCGGATGCACTGAGTCAAGATTTAAAAAAGCGAGGCTTTAAGTTTACGGGTAGCACAGTCATGTACGCTCATATGCAAGCCTGCGGTCTGGTGAATGATCATTTAGTTAGTTGCTTTAGATACAAACAAGTGTGAGGTTACTTGTTTGGGTGCTCATGCCAGATCATAGTAGATTTTCCGGTTAACTTATCTAAGTTGTACTTTTCGGCACCGCCATTTTCATGCGAAACGACAATTTCGTAAAAAGATTCAAATTCTGTAATATCTGTTTTGTCATTTTTGGCAAAGGTATTCAAAAAATCTTTTAACTGCACAGCGGTTGCCTTTGGCTGCGAGTCGGTTATTGTTAAAAACATTGCTTTTTTTAGATCCGTTATGGGAAAAAAATCTGGATCCAAAATCAATTTTCGAACTGCAGACAAATTCTCGGAGCGACTTCCATTTAAGTAGTAACCTGGTTGTTTGTTTCCATATTGTTTGTGTGGGCTTGCTTGTAATTTATATTTGGTAACCATGACCTTTGTGATCTCTGCACCGAGTACGGCTTTCCATCCGGAAGGCTCATGGATCAGTTCGAAGATATGCCCCGCTGACGATTCTTCACCATTTTCTGTCACATCATGGTATTCTCCGATGTACCTTCCATCGAGCCAGGCAAATCGTAACAGGGATCTGTCTATATCTCCCTCTACTTCTAGAAGGTAGGTTCTCGTTTCTTCGGTCACACTGATCTTAATTACGGAGGTCTCTTTGCCATCCTGTTTCACACTCCATTTTCCTACCAAACCCGGAATTAAAACGAGTGCGTTAACATTAAAAAGACGGCCTTGGAAATGCTCACAGGAGAGAGGCAGAAACAGGATCAAAAGGCAAAGTGGGAAGTTTCGCGACAGAATGTGCATGCATTAAGTTTTTATTCAACGAAAGGTTCTGTCTTCTCTCTTTTTTTTGTTTTTTGACCGCGCAAGTGACAGAAGCGTAAATCCTTTGCTTCGGCAAAGATTGGAGCGAATGGCACGGTCGGTTGGTTCGGAAGAGGCGCCAAACACATAACAAATCCGATGCGCCCTGGTTCTGAATAATTCCCTGGACAGAAGAGATGCTTTTGTGAGTCTAATCTTTAGACTGTATGCGCACCATCACCATCAGACAAATGAGATTTGAAGAGGCACGGATCAAATTGGATCGAGAGATGAACGACGCCTTTATGGCAGGGGAAGCCTTTGTTGAAATCCTGCATGGGATCGGTGAAGGTATTTTGAAAAGAATGGCGATTGACTATGTGGAGTCCTGCGATTTTCTGAAATTAGTAGAGCGAGATCCTATGATTCGGACCAATCCAGGAACGACCCTCGTGGAAGTTCTAGCTCCCTCGAAAGAATACATAAACCGATTGCGCAAATGACAAACGTGAATGAAAAAATCCAGATTTTAGATGTGACTCTCCGTGATGGGGAGCAGACCAATGGTGTCTCATTTTCCTGGGAACAGAAATTAAATATAACCAAATTCTTGCTATGTGATCTCAGAGTAGATCGGGTCGAAATTGCCAGTGCTCGGGTTTCCCCAGGTGAATTTGCCGCTGTGAAAAAAATCATAGAATGGTCTAAGGCAGAAGGCCTACAGGATAAGATTGAGATCCTTGGATTTGTGGATATTGACAAAACCGTAAATTGGATGAAGGACACCGAAGTAAAAGTGCTCAACCTTTTGACAAAAGGATCTCTTAACCACCTAACGAACCAGCTTAGAAAAACGCCAGAAGAGCATTTTGAAGACATTCGAAAAACGGTAGAAAATGCAAATGCAGTGGGCATCACTGTCAATGTCTACCTCGAAGACTGGTCGAATGGATATCTCTTTTCGAGAGACTATGTCATACAATATTTATCTACTGTTTCAAAGTTCCCGATCAAACGATTTTTTTTAGCAGATACTTTAGGAGTCATGTCTCCCGAAGAAGTAAGAACTGCTATCTCTGATCTGACCCATCTGTTTCCAGAACTTTGGTTTGAATTTCATGGACATAATGATTATGATTTAGCAGTTGCCAATTGTTTGGAAGCAGTGAAAGCAGGGGCCAAGGGTTTGCACGTTGCTGTCAATGGCCTCGGTGAGAGGGCAGGGAACTCTCCTTTGGAAGCAGTTGTCACTGCCTTACATGATAAGACAAATTTTAGAACTACAGTAGAAGAAAAAGAAATTACCAATGCGTCTCGGTTAGTCGAAGTATTTTCAGGAAAACGTATCAGTGACAATCGACCCATCGTAGGAGAAGATGTGTTTACGCAGACCGCCGGAGTGCACGCCGATGGCGATAAAAAAGGAAATCTATATGCCAATCCCATTCTGCCGGAACGTTTCGGTCGGGCTCGCGTTTATGCTCTTGGAAAATTAGCGGGAAAGGCAAGCATTACAGAAAATTTAAAACAGTTGGGCATGGTCCTCACACCAGAGATGGAAAAAAAAGTTTTGGACCGGGTCATTGAGCTCGGTGACCAAAATAAAACAGTCACAAAAGAAGACTTACGTTATATCATCGCCGACGTCTCTGGTGAAAATCTAGACTCACCCTTTCAAATCAAGGCATGCACCGTGACAAGCGGTATCGGAGTTAAGCCCGTTGCCCATTTGAAAGTTGTGTTTAAGGGCGAGGAATTTGTTTCCGAGGGAGAAGGGGATGGTGGGTATGATGCATTTATGAATGCACTTGGAAAAATCCTGACTAACCTCTCTATCTCGATTCCACCGCTTTACGACTATGAGGTGAGGATCCCTCCTGGCGGAAATACCAATGCCCTTGTCGAAACTGTCATCACATGGAAAAATGAAGGGGATTTACAACCCATACGCACCATCGGTATTGATTCTGACCAGCAAGTGGCAGCGATCAAAGCAACGGAAAGACTGCTACATCTTTTATTGAGTTAAAACATGGAGCATTTGTTAGTTGTAGGTCTTGGAAACCCTGGCTCTCGTTATGCTGGAAACCGTCATAATATTGGCTTTATGATCCTGGATGCCCTTTCTTCAAAATGGAGCCTCAGTTGGAAGGCCTCAAAAAAATGGGATGAGGGGGCAAATACGGACTCCAAATACCGTGTCCACCTCCTAAAGCCCTTGGAATACATGAACCTCTCGGGCAATGCAGTCGCCTCCCTTGCCCATACCTATAAGATTCCTGCCTCTCAAATACTGGTGGTGCAAGATGAAGTAGACCTTCCTTTCGGCAAAATCAAAAATAAGATTGGAGGAGGAACTGCTGGCCATAACGGACTGAAAGATATCGTAACAAAGATCGGATCCAGTGATTTCCATAGACTGCGATTTGGAGTTGGTAAGCCAGAAAAGGGGCACATGGATGTGGCAGATTTTGTCCTACAAAATTTTACTTCGGAAGAAAAAGTAACTTTACCCGATTTGATCCAAGAGTCGGTCAAAAAGATTGAGGATTGGGTGGGTGTAACTGGCAAACTCATAGACAAAACTAAGGAAACTTTATGACCTCAGAGGCACCAAAACATCAGATTGAAATTTCGCAAAAAAAAGAGTTAACAAAATTACTCATACAAACCTTAGTCTCCATCGTTCTCGTTGTCGGTCTTGTTTTCTCTCTGGCGTATTTTTATAGAGCTCCGCTTCTTTCTTATTCAAAAGTTTTTGTGGATGAATTTGGTTATGCTGGACTTTTTTTCGGTATGGTTTTATCAGATAGCCTACCTGCCTTCATTCCTCCTGACGCCTTTTTGATGTTAGCCGTTAGTGGTGGACTTTCACATTTATTCACTCTTGTATGTATGTCAACAGGGAGCATTTTAGGCGGAACGATTGCTTATGTCGTTGGACGTTTTTTGATTCCGCGGTTCCATTTAGGTCGTCAGTTAGTGTTACATTACGAAGATAAATTTTTACCTTACGTTCGAAGGTATGGTTTTTGGGCAGTTGTGCTTGCGGCTTTGACTCCCGTTCCGTATTCTTGGATGGCTTATACTGTTGGAACCTTTAAGATGAAGTATCGATTGTTTTTTTTGGGTTCTCTTTTTCGCATCGTACGCATGTCTGTTTATTTTTATGCCATGCTAGCAGGTTGGGTATCGGGGGCATAGATGTCGGAAGGTCGGTTATTTCCAAAATCGGAAGAGGAAATCATTTTTGAAAAAGTTAAATTTTTTTTTCTTCCGGAACGCACTGCTGCTCTTATTAAGAACATATTGCACGGGAAAGTTTCTGAGAAATCGCTCGTGTGCTGCCATTCTGGTTGTGATGTATGCAATGAGACTATTTACAAATGTTATATGGCAGTCAAAAGAGAGTTAACTCCTTGAATCTACAAATGAATTCGGATTTCGAAAGATGACCTCACTCTTTGGTGAACCTGATAAACAGATTCCTTTGGCCCATAAACTTCGTCCCCAAGACTGGGAGGGATTTTTTGGCCAAGAAAAGGTGGTAAAGCAGTTAAAAAATTTAAAAAAGCCCACCTCTCTTATTTTTTATGGCCCTCCAGGCACTGGAAAAACGACTTTAGCTCACATAATCGTTGATAAATGGTCGCTTCCCAAACGGTTCCTTTCGGCGGTGACAAGCGGTGTGAAAGACATCCGAGAGGTCATTGAGGAATCCAAAAGAATCGGAACCATTGCCCTTTTTATTGATGAAATCCACAGGTTTTCCTCAGCCCAACAAGATGCTCTTCTTCCCGCTGTCGAGGAGGGTGATTTGGTGCTTGTGGCAGCGACTACAGAAAATCCTTCCTTTCGTATCAACCGGGCGCTACTCAGCCGCTCTCAGGTTTTCCAACTGCAAGCCTTGGGCTTAGAGGAAAATCACGAAATACTCAATCGCGCCATTACAAGTCAGGGCAATGGTCGTGAGTTTTCCAAAGAAGCCGTCGATTCGATTTTGTTTGCCGCTAGTGGGGATGCTCGAAAGCTGATCGGTATTTTGGAATCCATCCTTAACCTCCCAGAATCAAACTCGATGATCCAGGCCGGGGATGTAGAGGATTTGTTAGGCGCCAGAATGCTAAATTATGACAAAAACAAAGAGCAACATTATGATGTCATTTCCGCTTTCATCAAATCCCTCAGAGGCTCTGATCCCGATGCTGCACTTTTTTATTTAGCGATCATGATTGAGGGAGGTGAAGACCCTCTTTTTATCGCTCGTAGGCTTGTCGTTTTTGCTAGCGAAGATGTAGGCAATGCGTCTGTCCATGCCCTCCCTCTAGCGATCGCGACCTGGCAGGCAGTCGAGAGAATCGGAATGCCCGAAGCCCGTATCCCTCTAGGTGAATGTACTACGTTTCTTGCGAGTGCACCTAAGTCTAATGCCAGTTATCTAGCGATTGATAAGGCCCTTGCCTATGTTCGAAATGCAAGGTTTACATATACAATTCCGAACCATTTGCGGAATGCTCCGACAGCGACACATAAGGCAGAAGGGGCAGGAAAAGGATACAAATACCCTCATGATTACCCAAACCACTTCCTCCCAGAATCCTATTTCCCAGAGGAATTGAAAGCAGAACCTCCTGTTTTTTATGAGCCGACCGAACAAGGCATGGAAAAGCACCTCCGTGAAAATTTACGAAAACTATGGAGTGGGAAACGATTCTAGCCTTGACAAAGGCAGAATAGAATGAGATTCTTTCTTCAATGGGTTCAGCACCTGATAGTTTTGCACCAATCCTCCTCCAACTCGCTCTGGGAATCGGTTTCTCAGCCGTCATTTTATCATTAGCCTTCTTACTCAACCCCAAAAAGAAATCAAAACCACAAGATACCTTCGAATGTGGTGTGACCTATTATGGTGATGCTCGCGGGCTTTTTAATATTAAATTTTACTTAGTCGCCGTCTTATTTATATTATTCGATATTGAAGCTGTCTTCCTCTATCCTTGGGCAGTGAATCTTATTAATTTTAAGAATGCTGGCCTCGGCGGATTCTTTCTCCTTGAGATGTTTTTCTTTCTTCTGATTCTCGTTGTGGGTCTATACTATATATGGAAAAAAGGAGCATTGGAATGGGACTAACAGACGTTTTATCTAAGCCAGGCGAAATGTTTGGAGATATGTTCCAAGTCGCAAAATTGGAAAATGTAGTACAATGGGGACAGAGTTTTTCACTTTGGCCTTATCCATTTGCTACTGCTTGTTGCGGCATTGAATATATGAGTACTGCCTGTGCAGATTATGACATCGCACGTTTCGGTGCAGAAAGACCTTCCTTTTCACCAAGACAAGCAGATATGATTTTAGTTCTCGGAACCATTACCTATAAGATGGCTCCCGTTCTGCGTCAGATTTATGACCAACTTGCAGAACCTAAATTTGTCATTTCTGTAGGAGCCTGTGCCTCTTCCGGTGGTATGTTTCATACCTATGGTGTGTTACAAGGTGTGGATCGGATATTACCTGTGGATGTTTACGTTCCAGGCTGTCCTCCTAGACCAGAAGCATTGCTTGATGCTTTGATGAAATTGCAAATGAAAGTACAGTCCCAAGGATTGGAAGCTAGACGTCAGGAAATCATGAGAAAGATCGAAGAGATCAACGAAAGAAACAAACCTCTTGTAGTCGCATGAAAGACCAAGTCCAATCTTATCTCCAATCTAACTTTTCTCATTTTCTGATAGAAAATCGAGAGATCCATACAAACCTTCCGTATTTTACTCTCAAACCTGAAGGGATTGTTCCCGTCTGCCTGGCGTTAAAGGAGCACCCTGAGTTCGCATTTACGTTTTTAAATGATTTAACTTCCATTGATTGGTTAGGCAAACATTCGGTTCGATTCGAAGTCGTTTATCTGCTTAAGTCACCTAAAAACAAACATTTTCGCATTCAATTGCGTGTTCCCGTGGAAGAAGGGGAAGCGGTTCCAAGTATCGTATCTGTTTATGCTGGTGCCAATTGGCCTGAACGAGAAATTTTTGACCTTATGGGCATTTCTTTTTCTTCTCATCCTCGACTGGAAAGACTCATTATGCCAGATAATTTTGTAGGGCATCCCCTTCGAAAAGATTATCCTCTCGAAGGTCCTGGGCAGGACTATCTCATCCAAGACTTGTTAACCCTTCACGTAAACGAGGACATGAGCTCAAATTAACGAGCCTGCAAATATTTATGACCATGTATGAAAAAACGGCTGAACATTTTGGCAAACAATACAAAGAACTACCGGAAGGCCATCTTCTCGTAAATCTAGGGCCTTCGCATCCAGCAACCCATGGTATTTTACAAAACGTCATTCAAATTGATGGCGAGAGAGTGGTGGAAGCGGAATCTGTCATTGGCTATGTGCACCGTTGTTTTGAAAAATTAGGCGAAAGATACGACTACAACCAATTCCTAGTTTGCACAGACCGTATGAACTATGTTTCCACACCTCTAAATAATATTGGTTGGATCCTAACTGTCGAAAAGATGATGCAAATCGAAGTTCCAGCTCGTGTAACTTACGTTCGGATGATCATCTCAGAGCTTTCACGCATCATGGACCATATCATTTGCAATGGGATTATGGGTGTGGATTTAGGTGCTTTTTCTGGTCTGCTACATTTGTTCCATCACAGAGAAAATATCTATCAAATTTTAGAAAAGTTAACGGGCGCAAGACTCACTACTACTTTTTGTAGAGTCGGTGGCATGGAACGCGATATCTATCCGGAATTCCAAAAGGAAATCAAACTCGTGATCAGCGGCTTAAAGCCAGCGATTGCTGAATTCAGAGAACTCTTAATTCGAAATAAAATTTTTAATGAAAGAACTGCGGGCATTGGTGGCATTTCTGCCGAAGATGCGATTGCCTACGGGTTTTCGGGTCCAAACCTGCGAGCGGCAGGCGTGGCCTGGGACGTCAGAAAAGACGATCCATATATGTTTTATGATAAAGTGGATTTTGATATCCCGGTTGGCGAAGACGGTTCCGCACTTCATAGAACGCTTGTTCGTATGGAAGAGATGAATCAATCCATACGCATCATCGAACAGTTGATTGACGGCATTCCCGAAGGTCCTTACCACGCAGACGTTCCACATTTTTTCCTTCCAGAAAAAGATAAAGTTTATCATAACATGGAAGAGTTGATCTATCATTTTAAAATCATTATGCATGGGATTAAAGTGCCACCAGGAGAATACTATCATGCGACTGAGGCTGCCAATGGTGAGCTTGGTTTTTATGTAGTTTCCGAAGGCGAAAAAACGCCTTGGAGGGTGCACGTGAGGAGACCTTGCTTTTGGTACTACCAAGCATTTCCAATGATGGTTAAGGGTGGCCTTCTTGCTGACACGATTGCCACCATGAGTTCACTGAATGTGATTGCAGGGGAGCTTGATTGTTAAATGGCATATCAATTTTCAAAAGATTCCGAAACCAGATTTCAAAAACTGATCCCTCAATTTCCGAATAAAAGGTCACTCATCTTGCCTTGTCTTTTTCTATTACAAAAAGACCAAGGTTTTGTGGATCATGAGGGGATGGAATACATTGCCTCCCGCATCGGGGCACCAATTTCTCTCGCACATGTTCATGGTGTTGCGACGTTTTATACCATGTATAATAAAAAACCAGTGGGGAAATTCCATGTGCAGATATGTGCGAATATCTCATGTTATCTGGCTGGTTCCGATGCCATTACCGAAAAAGTATGTAATAAATTAAAAGTTTCAAAGGGTCAGACTACTTCCGATGGCATTTTCACTGTCGAGGAAGTTCAATGTTTAGGTGCCTGTGGTTTTGGTCCGGTTGCTCAAATCAATGATACTTATTATGAAAATTTAGATCCAAAACAAATGGATCAAATCCTAGAAGAATTGGCAAAGAAGGCTTAAAGATGGGCTTACGTAAGCTACTTACTACACATATTGATCACCCCGAATCTCACACACTTCGACAATACCTTTCTGTGGGTGGATATGAATCTTCAAAAAAAGCGTTAAATGAAATGTCCGCAGAACAGATCATTGGTGATGTAAAAACATCTGGCCTCCGCGGTCGTGGGGGAGCTGGTTTTCCAACTGGCAATAAATGGAGCTTCATTCCGAAAACGGACAAACCGAAATACTTAATTTGTAATGGGGATGAAGGCGAGCCTGGAACCTATAAAGACAGACTCCTTTTAGAAAAACTACCACATATGCTCATCGAAGGCATGGTCATTGCCGCAAAAGCAATTGATTGCCACCAAGGTTATATTTACATTCGCGGAGAGTTCATGAAAGGCATCGCGATTGTAGAAAAAGCGGTAGATGAAGCCTATTCCCAAGGACTGCTTGGCAAAAATATCCAAGGCTCAGGATATGATTTTGATTTAACTGTCTATTCAGGTGCAGGTGCTTACATTTGCGGAGAGGAATCGGCACTGATCAATTCCCTCGAAGGTAGGAGGGGACACCCTCGTTTGAAACCTCCCTTTCCTGCTGTTTCAGGTCTTTATTCTTGCCCTACTGTTGTGAACAATGTGGAAACTTTTTGTAACGTTCCACATATCATACGTATGACGGGGGATGAGTATAAAAAGATAGGAACTGAAAAATCTCCAGGTACGCGCATGTTCGCAGTGAGTGGACATGTAAAAAACCGAGGGATTTATGAAGTAGAAATGGGTACTCCCTTAAAAGAACTTATTTTTGAAATCTGTGGCGGTATCCAAGGCGATAAACAGCTCAAAGCTGTGATCCCAGGCGGATCCTCTTCGCCAATTTTAAATGCAGAGGAAGCAATGACTGCGACCTTAGACTATGAGTCTATCGCCAGCCTAAAATCGATGTTAGGTTCAGGTGCAGTGATCATACTATCTGAGGAAGCAGATTTAGTGGAGACCACATACCGACTTGCTGAGTTTTATTCACATGAGTCTTGTGGTCAGTGCACACCTTGTCGTGAGGGAACACATTGGGTCAAAGATATCCTGCATAAGATTCGGGATGGACACGGTCAGCAAAAAGACGTAGATCTATTATTCTCTATCGCTAGAAATATGGAAGGCGGAACTACGATCTGTCCGTTGGCTGATGCTTGTGTTATGGCTGTTAGGCCAACCATGCAAAAGTTCAAGGACGAATTTGCCAAAAGACTTGTCACTGAACCACATGCAGTAAACGAACAGAAAGAAGTTGTAAATGTCACTTAAAGGGATGACGTAAGGAAGCCATGGATTTTGGAATGATTATCGCTTGGGCAGTCAAGATATTGTCCTTATTTTTTGTGATTCTTACAGGAGTTGCCTATTATACACTCGCGGAACGTAAGTTTGCTGGTTTTATCCAAGATCGACCAGGCCCAAACCGCGCAGGCCCTTTTGGAATCTTTCAACCTTTAGCCGATGGTATCAAGTTTATTGCAAAGGAAGAAATATTTCCTAAAAATGTTTCTCGTGCCATGTATCTATTGGCGCCAACGATCTCTATGACTTGTGCGATTCTTGCTTGGGCAGTCATTCCATTTGGAGGAACTTTACCTGCCCCTGTTTGGTTACTAAATCTAACTGGAATAGAAACCATAAATTTGCAGGTAGCAAATCCAGATGCTGGCGTCTTGTATATGTTAGCTGTTTCATCTCTTTCTGTTTATGGAATCATGATTGCCGGATGGGCTAGTAATAATAAATATTCACTTCTCGGTGGTGTGCGTGCGACCGCACAAATGATCAGTTATGAACTCCCTATGGGTTTATCAATTGTTGTCATTGTGATCATGTCGGGCTCACTGAAGTTGACGTCTATTTGTGAAGCACAGAAAGACGTTTGGAATATTTTGACCCCACCTGGTTTTGTTGCCTTCTTTATCTATGTTACGGCTATGTTTGCAGAAACAAATCGACTTCCTTTCGACCTTGCCGAAGCAGAATCGGAACTAGTTGTAGGCTTTCACACGGAATATGGTGCGTTTAAATTCGCCATGTTTTTTCTTGCCGAGTACATGAATATGATCACCATGTCCTGCCTAACGACTCTATTGTTTTTTGGCGGATACAATGTTCCTTTTGGGTTGGGTGCGGGAAGTGGGTTTGAAACATTGATTGGACTTGGCTTTTTCATCGGAAAAGTATTATTTTTCGCCTTCCTTTTCATTTGGGTCAGATGGACGTTGCCTCGTTTTCGCTATGACCAATTGATGCGACTCGGTTGGAAAAAAATGATCCCATGGGGTTTATTCGCAGTTATGTTTGCATCGATCTACACTGTTTATTGGAAAGAAAGCTGGACGAGTTTATTTTTATGAATCTACCAAATACTCCCGAAGGGTTCCTCTTTATCTTATTTTCTCTGATCTGTATTGGTACAGCGATCAGTGTGATCTTTCAAAAAAATCCCGTCTTCTCCGCCGTTTCTCTTGTTTTTACTTTTTTTTCTTTGGCGGGCATCTATGGAATCATGGGGGCGCTTTTTATCGCCACCATGCAAGTATTAGTTTATGCGGGTGCGATTATGGTTCTTGTCGTTTTCGTTCTCATGCTTCTATCCCAAAGGGCAGAATCTCTCTCTAAATTTCTCAACCATCCCATAAAAGTTTTTTTCCTGGCCGTTTTTGCATTTTCATTTTTTTTCGCATTACAATCGGCACTAAACACAGGGTCTCCTTATTCTGCGGCAGAAGGAAAGGGTTATACAACCAAAGAAACGCAAAAGCAGTACCAATACCCGATCACAGGTACAACCACTGTTTCCACGGAAGGAAATGTTGCGGCAGTTGGCGCAGCTACCTACCTAGAATACGTTTTGCCATTTGAACTTATCTCACTCTTGCTACTCATCGCAGTCATTGGAGCAGTCATTCTCGCAAAACGGAAGCTAGTTGCTGATGAAGCAAAGGACAATATTTTATGAATCAGGCTATTTCCGGAATTCCGATAGATTATTTTTTAGGCTTATCAGGGATTTTGTTTTCCATTGGAGTTTTAGGCGTTCTCATTCGCAGGAATGCCGTTGTCATTTTTATGTCTGTCGAATTGATTTTAAATTCTGTGAATCTCGTTTTTGTTACCTTTTCAAAATCCCTTTTTAGTGTTTCTGGTGAAGTGATCGTCTTTTTTGTGATGGCCATTGCCGCCGCGGAAGCAGCGGTTGGATTGGCTTTGGTAATTGCAATCTTCAGGCAGAAAAAATCTGCAAACGTTGATGAACTCCAATCCTTGAAGTGGTGAATATGTTAGATATATTTCCTTTAGTTTTATTTCTTCCGTTACTTGGGTTTTTGCATAATTCATTCCTTCGCAATAAGATACCTCACAGGTTTGCGGGAGCAATCGGAACCTTAGCGGTTTTTTTGCCTTTTTGCATCACCCTGCTAGCCTTCAATGAATTTAGACCAATGGAGAGGACAGCTCCTCACATAGTATCTCTTTTTCCTTGGATTCATGTAGGAAACTTCCAAGTCGATTTTGCTTACCAAATTGATCAGTTATCTTTTTATATGACTCTGATTATCACAGGGATAGGAACACTCATTCATCTGTATTCCATGGGATACATGAAAGGAGAAGAAGGATACACTCGTTTTTTTGCCTATCTCAATCTTTTCGTCTTTTCGATGTTAAATCTCGTTCTTTCTGACAATCTAGTTTTGACATTTCTTGGTTGGGAAGGAGTGGGACTTTGTTCTTATCTTCTCATTGGATTTGAATACGAGAAAACATCTGCTGCCAATGCAGGCATGAAAGCATTCATTCTAAACCGAATCGGTGATGTGGGTTTCATCATTGGAACCGGATTTTTATTTTGGCTAACCGGAAGTTTACGTTATATGGAGATTGCAGCGTCCATTCCTGAAATTTCAGGATTCGTTGCATATGCAGACCTTATTGCCATCTTCTTTTTTATTGCGGCCATGGGAAAGTCAGCGCAAGTTCCTCTATACGTTTGGCTTCCTGACGCAATGGCAGGTCCCACTCCTGTTTCTGCTCTAATCCATGCAGCAACGATGGTAACAGCTGGCATTTTTCTCATCGCTAGGTTAAATATAGTTTTCCTTGCTGCTCCGCACACTTCCCTTTTCATCGCGTGTATCGGTGCCTTCACAGCTCTGTTTGCGGCAAGCATAGGAACTTTGCAAAACGACATCAAAAAAATTCTAGCTTATTCCACCGTATCTCAGTTAGGTTTTATGTTTCTTGCTATGGGTGTTGGTAGTTATGTTGCTGGACTGTTTCATTTGATGACGCATGCCTTCTTTAAAGCTTTGCTATTTTTGGGAGCTGGATCTGTGATTCATGCTTTACATCACGAACAAAACATTCGAAAAATGGGTGGTCTTTTTGGTAAAATTAAAATAACGGCCGTTACGTTTCTTATTGGAACCGTTGCGATAGCAGGTATCCCTCCCTTTTCTGGATTCTTTTCCAAAGATCTGATTCTGGAAAAGGCTTACCAATACCCGGTATATGGACCTATTCTTTGGACCGTAGGTATAGCCGCAGCGTTTTTCACTGCTTTTTATATGTTTCGACTTGTATTTGTTGTATTTTTTGGGAAGGATCGCACAGAAACGCATGGCAAACCTATCCACGAATCCGGATGGACGATTACTTTCCCGCTCGTGATACTTGCGATAGGTGCCGTTGTTACAGGGTTTTTACAAACTCCTCATTTTTTTCTAAATATCCATTCCTTAGAAACATATTTTGAACCCGTACTCTTTCCAGGTAAGACGTTCGCTACCTCCCACCAGTGGAACATTCAGCTAACGGAAATTACAGAGGCACATGCGATGGGTATGGCTGGTTTTTCCGTTCTCATTGCACTGATCGGAATTCTCATTGCTTACGTTTTATACGCGATTAAATCGAGTGAAATTCTTGAAGAACATACAGGATTTAGAAAGATACTTTTCCACAAATATTATATCGATGAAATTTATGGCATTTTATTTGTGAAACCTTTTGAGACGATCTCTAACGGAATTGGTTTTTTATTTGATCGTCATGTCATCGATCGATTTTTTGTAAGCATCGGTCGTGGAATGAGTGGACTGGGCGGATTATTACGGAGATTGCAAACAGGATTCGTCGGAGATTATGCTCTCTACGTAACGATAGGATCCTTTTTCATCATTATTTATCTACTAGTGAAGGGAGTATAAAAGTGCCTACTCAGATTATTTCCATCATACTTGCGATTCCGCTTCTTGCTTCCTTTTTCATCCTGTTTCAAAAAAGAGTTGGGAACATCATTGTAATTTCCGCACTTTCTTCCGCATTTACGACGATTCTTTCTATTGGACTCTTTTTCTTTTTTGATCCAAGTCAGTCCGGTTTACAATTCGTACATTGGATTCCAGATTGGATTGTTTCGGGTAGACTCAGCGTGGACTATCACGTAGGTCTTGACGGAGTATCTCTACTTTTATTTAGCCTAACTGCTTTTCTCTTTTTCATCTCAAGCATAGCTTCTTGGTCCAATATCCCAAAAAAAATTAAGGAATTTCATATTTGCCTCCTTGTCCTTGAAACATCGGTTTTGGGTGTGTTTGCTGCCGGCAATTTAGTACTCTATTATGTATTTTGGGAAGTTATGGTACTTCCGATGGTTCTGATGATAGGAATTTGGGGAGGAGAGGATAGGACAAAGGCTGCCTTAAAATATTTTCTCTTCTCTATGGCTGGATCGCTTTTTATGTTAGGTGGTATCCTGACCTTATATTTTAAAACTGGAAAAACTTCGATAGAGTCATTATCAACAATGGATTTATCGGTATTTAGCCCATCGATGCAATGGTTTTTATTTTTCACCTTTGCTCTAGCGTTTTCGATCAAAATCCCACTGTTTCCATTTCATACCTGGATGCCAGATGTTCATACGCAGGCTCCGACAGTAGGTTCTGTGGATTTAGCGGGTGTTTTGCTAAAAATTGGAGCTTACGGATTCATTCGATTTTGTATCCCATTTTTCCCTGGCATCAGTTTAGAAACTAAAGACTTATTCCAACTGCTTGCTGTTATCGGAATCATTTATGGTGCGATGGCAGCCTTTGCTCAAAAAGATATCAAACGGATTATCGCCTATAGTTCGTTATCGCATCTTGGCTATTGTATGCTCGGACTCTTTTCCTTTACGGAAGAGGGTGTTGTTGGTGGTATGCTGCAGATGATCTCCCATGGCGTCTCTACTGGGATGTTATTTCTTATGATAGGGATGATTTATGAAAGAGCACATACGCGAAATATTTCTGAATTTGGAGGTCTAGTGAGGCAAATGCCTGTATATTCCATCTTCTTTGTCATTGCTGTACTTTCCTCGATCGGTCTTCCAGGTACCAATGGATTTGTTGGAGAGTTTCTAATACTTGTAGGTAGTATCAAGAGTAATGTATATTTTGGGAGTATCGCTGCCATCGGTGTTGTACTTGGCGCCTTGTATTTGTTATATTTTGTGAAGCGTTTTTTGTTTGGATTGAGTAAGACCATCCAAGCAAGGCCTTACCATGACCTTCACTTTCGTGAGATCGGCCTTTTGACTCCGCTTGTCATATTGATATTTTGGATAGGTTTTTATCCAAAGCCACTTCTCGAGATTTTAAAACCTTCCGCTCGTGTGTATCTAAATTCTGCTTCCGTAAAGGCAATTGCGGAAAGAACAAATCCAGTTCGGGATTTTTCTGGACTTCCGATCTCAAAAGTTTATGCGGATTATACGGCACTCGGTGCACCCCTTGATGACTATGAAACAAGGCTTGGCAAATATGTCTCGTCGTATCGAATACAAAATCTTTCCAAAGCTTCAGTGAAGGAAATTCCGAAGGATGTGCCTCTCGAAGGGCTTGAAACTAAAATAGAGCAAGATTTCAATCACGCGGACAAACCCCAAGCAGAGGGACAAAACTAATATGTCATACATTCCCAATCTAAACGATGTTTTCTCCATCCTCCCGATGTTGGTTCTTTCGGGAACCGGGATCTTGTTACTGTTCCTTCAGTTTTTGATTCCAGATAAAGAGGAAACAATTCCTTTGTGGACGCTCTGCCTTCTTGGACTCATCGGCTCCCTTTTTTCCCTTTGGTATGTAACGACTTCGCCTGGTTACGGTAAGTATTTTTTATCCCAAGTCTCGATCAGTCCACTTTCTGTCTGGTTGAATGCTATCTATATCATCTCTGGTATCGCGACCTTGTTTGTCGCACCTCGCGCGCTGAAAGCACACAAATCGCTCTTTCCTGAATTTTTTGCCCTCCTACTTTTTGCCATCACGGGGATGATGTTTTTAACAAGCGGATATGACCTAATCGTCATTTTCGTGGGACTCGAAATTTTTTCACTGAGTCTTTATATCATGATCGGAATGACGAGGGATTCTATATACTCATTAGAATCCGCCATGAAGTACTTCTTGTTAGGTGTTTTTAGCTCTGGTTTTATGCTGCTTGGAATTGCATTTCTCTATGGCGGATCTGGAACAACAAATCTTGATGGTGTTCTACGGGGGCTTTTTTTAGAGGGATATGAATCTAATTATTCTAAGTTAGGTTTTGGTTTGCTTCTCATCGGTATATTTTTTAAGGCAGCACTTGTACCTTTTCATTCCTGGACCCCAGATGTCTACGAAGGTTCCCAGACACCCATTACGGGTTTTATGGCATCGGCTGGAAAAGCAGCTGCGATGGGTTTACTTCTTGTTTTATTCCAGCACATTCCAGCGGGTCAGGCAGGAGAAGTTTGGAAATATTTGGTAGGGGGGATCTCTCTCCTTTCTATGACTTGGGGCAATTTGATTGCGCTCAGACAGGAAAATTTGAAACGACTCCTTGCCTATTCCTCCATTTCCCATGCTGGTTATATCTGTGCCGGTATTGCCTGTGGCGCAAATTTAGAAGCCCTGTATTACCTCGTGATTTATGCAGTCATGAATTTGGGAGCTTTTGCGATCATCACACATTTAGAAAATGGAAAGGCCATCCTCACATTAGATTCGATCTCTCATCTGAGTGCCAAATTCCCTCTAACGGCTGTTGCTCTCTCGGTCCTCTTTCTTTCTTTTGCGGGATTTCCACCACTCGCAGGTTTTTGGGCCAAATTGTTTTTGCTACAAAAAATTGCAGAATCAGATTCTTTATTCCATAGGGTCATTCTCTTTGGGGCAGTTGCCAATTCAGCACTTGGCTTTTATTATTATATGAAAATTACCATCCAATCCTACATGAAATCAGAGTTAGGTGAAATTGCGCTAGGTGAGGAGATCAATCCAAATTTTGGCATCGTAATCGTGGTTTCTCTTTCCCTTGTCTTGATGATTGCAGGCTGGCTTGTTTTCCAACCTGGCGCTTTTTTATAAATTTCACTATAGCAGAAATCAATTCGTAATAGCGAATTCTTATTGTCGGAGGACAGTTCTTCCCTTTTCCTGGCAAATAGTTAGGAAGAGGGGCGTTGTCTTTTCTTCGAAGCGAGGTACACCATGGCAATTGTGATACGTAAGACGGAGACATTAAACAATACGTCTCAGATCAAAGAATTTTTAAATAAAAAGGGTCTCTCCTATGACAGCTTTGCCACGCCGGAATCTTTGCAAACCCTTTTGAATCAAAAAGGATTGAACGATGCGGAAAAGGAATCCGTTCTAACCGGATTACAGTACCGTTTCGAAGAGTTAAAAGAAAAATACCATTACCAAGCAAGAGACTTAGTCGTGTTACATGATGAAGTTCCAGGAATTTCAGATATGCTCGCGAAATTTGATAAATTGCATTACCATACAGATGAAGAGGTAAGATACATCATTGATGGATCGGGAGTTTTTGGATTTATCATTGAGGGTGAAAAATTTGAAGTGCATGTGGCAACGGGAGATTTTATCTCAATCCCTCAAAATACCAACCACTGGTTTACTCTTGATGAAAAGAAGCGGATCAAAGCTGTACGTTATTTTAAAGATAACAGTGGCTGGGTTCCTGTTTACGTAGATGAAAAACTACTCTCGGTAAATTAATCTAAGCTCGCTCCGCTTGTCCAAACCACTCTACCATAAACTGTAGGGTGGTCTTTCCCCGAAACGTGTTTGTCTCTAAGCTGCCTATGATATCAATCGTATCTACTGAGGAAGTGAGAATCTGAAACTCTTCCCCTTTGTTCCATATCATATATTTTAATGAACCGCTACCCATGCAGTGAAATTTAATATGCTTTCCCCCACTAAGAGGTGTTAAGTGGAAAGGTTTTACATCCTTTAATCCTAATTTGATATCGGGATTTCCTTGTCCGAAAGGCTCTAGATCTTTCCATTCTTTAAACAACTGATCGTTTAATTCCGATGGTAACACAGTAAGATCGGTTTTAAAATCATAATCAATCGATGTTGATTTCGCATTTAACCAAAGTTCTGCTTTTTCATATAATTCTTTTTCAAAGGTAGGTAGATTGTTTAAAGAAATAGAGAAGCCAGCGGCTTCGGGGTGACCACCAAAGTGTAGGAATAAATGTGAAAGTGAGTTTAATAGATCGAGTGCATTTTCTTTTCCATAAGCTCGGATCGAACCTCTCGCATCACCATGATCAGGAGTCACAAAGATTGCTGGCTTTTTATACTCATTTGCCATCTTTGTTGCGACGATTCCACTCACTCCGGGCTCCATATCTGGTTCATAACAATAGATGACTGGTTTTTCTGTCCTCTCCGGCTTTCTCGCAAAATAACGCTCCATGCGATCAACGTTTCTTTTGGTTCTTTCCTTTCTATCTTCATTGATCTGCAGGAGATCAGCTGCTCTTTTGTCCGCGGTTATTTCATCTTCACTTAACAAAAGCTTAACGGCTTCTTCTGTTTTTCCCATTCGGCCAGCGGCATTTAAAGCAGGACCAATAGACCAACCCAAATCCTTTGTCGAGAGTTTCTCAAGGGAGAGGTTCAGTTTTTTGAGAAGGGCAATGGTCCCATACCTTTTACTATTCGTTTTTGGATCTAAACAATGGCGGAGACTACGAATTGCCAACTTGACAATCATCCGATTTTCTCCAGTGAGTGGCATCATATCAGTGATCGTACCTATTCCTGAAAGATCGACTTCGAGTGATAAAGTTTCCAGTAGATTTTCTATCTTAGCATTTTGATGGTAGAAAACCAAACGCGCCGAATCATCAGGAGATTCCTGTTTGGGAAGGAGTAGCTCATTTTTAAACGGGATTCGTTCGTTCTGTCCGATTTGAGATTCCTCTATCATGCATCCGTTTAGAAAAAAAACGTTCCTACCATCCTCTTCTACTTGATACACTCGGTTGTATTCTTCACTCATCCGAAAGAGAAGTGCATGAATGAGTTTAAAGGAAATCACCGAGGTACATATTTTTTTTTCCGGATACTTTGAATCCTCTCGTCGCGGGCTGATCAAAAAGGTATTTGCAGGAATGCGAGCAGGTATTTCGTGATGGTCAAGTACGATGACTTGGATTCCCAAACGAGTCAGCTCTTCAATCTCATCTGCTTGGGAGGATCCAAAATCCAAGGTGATCAAGATATCAGGTTTGATTTTTTTAATTTTTGTGACTGCTTCGGGACAGAGTCCATACGGATCGCTGTCGGAGGAAGTTTGTACAGAGATTGTTAACTCCCGAAAGGCGGGATGAGATTTTAAAAAAAGAGCCAGAAGACAAGTCGAGGAGACTCCATCGGTGTCCCGATCTCCGTAAAGTAGGATGTGAGACTTATGATTTGCTTTTGCGTAGAGAAGACAGTCCACTGTCTCTTGCATGTCTGGTAGGAGGTATGGGGAATGAAGGAAGGCAAAACTCGTAGCTAAAAATTCATGAGGAGGAAGTTTTTTTAACTCCTCACGCGTATCAACGAAGTATCTAAGCAGAGGCTTCTTCGAAGAGACACGAGCTCGGATTTCGGAAGGAGAGGGTCCGAAGAGAACCCTAGTTACATGATGCAATTGCCAATGATTTTGGAACCAAACTCAACTTCCAGGCCTGGCGATTTAATGTCCCCAACGATCTTGCCTGGTTTCTTTAGTTCTACCTTTTCTTTTGCTTCCACATTGCCTTTGAGATTTCCGAGGACTAGAAGTGAGCCTACTTCCACATCGGCTTCTACGTCTCCCGTTTCATCGATGATCAGTCTGCCTGCCGAGGCAATCGTGCCCTTAAACTGGCCTTTGATCTTAAGTGTTTGGTTAAAGGATAACGTGCCTCGAAAACTGATGTCATCGTTTATGATCGTATCAATGGATTCATCTTTCATAACTATGGGATAGGGTCGTCTTTGACTCTTCTTTGGCAACAGAGTTACGAAAGGATGAGGTTAGAATTTAAAAAAAAGTGCGCTTTTCTAACGTTTTCCTATTGAAACAGAGGTTTGGCATTTCAATATGGATTAGGGCGTTCCTTTTTGGATTACAAGAAACTGTCACATTCGGTATTTCTCATCATTTTAGCGATTTTCATCAATGTGAACATCGTAGATGACCGCTTCGTTTCTCCCTTAGAAGATCTTTCTCATCAATACCAGTCCTATGAATTGGAAGAAACGACAAGAGTTCTTTCCATCCAAAACAAAAAGCAGGACCAGATTTCCTTTCGCATATGTTTTCCTTCTTCCTTTGCCCTGACGAGCAAAAAGGATGCGGAAATTTTTCCTGCGGAACGAAATCACCTTTTTTCTTCTTTTATCCTAATTTTTCACCTTCTTAGCTTACCTCCGCCTACATTGGTCTAATTCTTGCTTCATATTCTGTTGGAAACGGCAGAAGTAGGTTAAGTTGTGATTCGATAGGTAAAGGCATTTGGTTTCATGTTAGAAAAAATCATTCAATTCTCCATACAAAAAAGAGCTACGGTTCTCGTGATTACGGCAGTCCTCACCATAGTAGGCTTTTACAATGCTATGCATCTCTCAATCGATGCCATCCCGGATGTCACAAACGTTCAAGTTTCTGCCGTTACCTCAGTGCCTGGTCTTTCTCCTTTGGAAGTAGAACAATTCATCACGTATCCAGTAGAGTTAGAGTTCAATGGGATGCCTCGCGTCACAGAAATTAGGTCCATTTCGCGGACAGGTGTGAGTTCCGTGACTGTGATTTTTGAGGATGGAACCGACATCTATTTTGCCAGACAACTCGTAAACGAAAGGCTAAAACAGGCCGAGAACTTTATTCCGAAGTCGTATGGAAGGCCTGAACTCTCGCCCATATCTACGGGACTTGGTGATATTTACGAATTTGTTTTAGTATCGGAAACACATACGCCAGAAGAACTCCGCACAACAATGGAATGGGAAGTGGCAAGGCAGCTAAGATCTGTTAAGGGGATCATAGATGTAAACGTTGTGGGTGGGGATGCCAAACAGTTCCAAATCAAAATTGACCCAAGAAGGTTATTATCTTTAAACCTCACACTTTCACACATTACGGAAGCCTTAGAAGGCGCCAATATTAACTTAGGTGGTGGTTACATCCAAAAGGGTGAGGAACAATTTGTCATTCGCGGAGAAAGCCAATTCAAATCTGTAGAAGACATCAGCCAACTTTCTGTGCGCACATCCAAAGATGGGATTCCTATCACTCTTGGCCAAATTGCTAAAGTCGAAACGGGAGCTGCTCTCAGATTCGGTTTGGCGACAAAAAATGGAAAACGGGAAGTGGTGAGTGGCACTGCCATGATGCTTATGGGTAGCAATTCCCTCGAAGTTGTTAGCCGAGTCAAAGTAAAAATGAAGGAGATTGAAAGTCGCTTACCTCCGGGTATGAAGATTGAAGTCTATTATGATCGTTCCGAATTCATAGGACGAACACTTTCCACCGTTTTTACAAATTTAGTAGAGGCTGCCATCATAGTTCTTGTCTGTCTGATTTTGACACTTGGAACGGTAAAAGGTGCGATCGCTGTTGCTCTTGCCATCCCTGTGTCCATGCTCATTGCTACCATTTTCATGAATGTTTTTGGAATCGTTGGTAACTTGATGTCTCTTGGAGCGCTTGACTTTGGGTTGCTTGTAGATGGCTCTATTGTGATGCTCGAGTCCACCTTACATGGGTTTATCGTTCGTAAGAATTTTTTACTGCAAAAAACTTCTGCCCAAGATATGGAAGATGGGATCGAAGAAGTGATCATGGAATCCTGTATCAAGGTCGTGCGTGCTTCTGCTTTTAGTGTTGGTATCATCCTTTTAGTTTATTTACCACTCATGACTCTCGAAGGCGTAGAGGGTCGAATGTTTCGTCCGATGGCGATTACCGTTGCCTTTGCCTTGGGTGCAGCTCTCCTCTATTCGATTACCACTTTTCCAGCACTCATGACCCTCATATACAAAAAGCCACTGTTACATGAGTCAGCCTTTTGGGAAAAATTCCAACATAGATACGCAGAAGTATTAACCTATGGAATGGCTTTCAAAAAACAGTTCGCCTTGATTGGCTTAGGTTTGGTCTTATTTTCTTTTCTAGTCGCGGGCACTCTTGGTTCTGAATTTTTACCAAGAATTGATGAAGGTGAAATTGCTGTCGATATCAAACGATTACCTTCCACAGCCATCAATCACTCGCGCGATCTAAATTTGGAAATTGAAAAGACCCTCTTAAAATTCCCTGAAGTGATTTCCGTTGTCTCCAAACAAGGTCGCGGGGAATCGGCGGCTGAACCCATCGGATCTGAGGAAGGCGAATCTATGGTGAAGTTGAAGCCTAAAAAAGAGTGGGTGAATACGAAAGATAGAGAGCAGCTCATGGAGCTATTCAAAAAATCCATCAATGCGAATGTCCCCTCATCTTACGTTAGTTTGTCGCAGCCCATTGAAAATAGGGTCAATGCTTTACTTTCAGGCTCCAAGGGCGATATCGTGATTAAGATTTACGGTGATGATCTCAAAACTTTAAAATCAATCGCAGATAATTATGCGGGCCGCATCAAAAAAATTCCAGGGGCAGCGGACCTTCGTGTACAGAAATTGCTCGGGCTTCCTCTTTTAGAAATCAAGATGAATCGCCAAAATATGGCCCGGTATGGTGTTCGGGCAGAAGAAGTTCTTACGACGATAGAAACGTTAAGGGTTGGTTTTAATGCGGGCAAGGTATATGAAGGCTATAAACGTTTTGATTTGATTGTGAGGCTTGATGCGGATGTCCGGGACATTGATGTCATCGAAAATGTCCCTGTGATGACTCAGTTAGGTGGAACCGTTCCCTTAGGTCAGGTAACAAACATCGTCATGACAGAAGGTCCCGCAGCGCTCTACCATGAAGGATTGAAACGAAGAATCCTTGTCGAGGTGAACGTTCGTGGTAGGGACATGATCGGTTTTGTGAATGCTGTCCAAAAAGAAACGGAATCCATCGAAAAAAATCTTCCAGAAGGTTATTTTGTCGATTGGGGTGGGCAGTTTGAAAACTTCACTCGTGCCAAAGCAAGGCTCGGTCTCGTTATCCCTATAGCGGGAGCGATTATTTTTGTGATGCTTTTTATTGCCTTCGGAAGTGTTTACTACGCGTTAGGTGTGTTTATGCTGGTTCCACTCTCTCTCTCTGGTGGGATTTTATCCCTTGTGCTCAGAGGTTTGCCTTTCTCGATTCCTGCGGGAGTGGGTTTCATAGCCGCTGCGGGTATTTCCGTACTCAATGGAGTTGTGTATGCCTCGGCTTTAAAAGACCAGCTCAAGGTAACAAAAGACGCCAGTAAGGCAGTAGTAGATGCAGCTGTCTATACACTCAGGGCGGTAGCGACCACAGAGCTTGTAGCGATCATTGGATTTTTACCAATGGCCATTGCTTCTTCCGCAGGTGCGGAAGTACAAAGACCCCTCGCCACTGTGGTGATGGGAGGAGTTCTCGTGGCAACCATCCTCTCTCGGTTTTTACTACCCATTGCGTTTGAATTTTTAGTAAAACTGGCCCAAAGGCAGGAAAAAAGGCAATTCGAACGAGAAAAGAAGATGAACGAATACTTTCTTTTGGAAATGAAAAAATTTCAAAATGAAGGATTGGAAGAATCAGAAAGCCATTTAGAATCAGTGAAACTGCAGGATAAACCTGCGAAAAAAAAGAAGGATAAATCATGAAACCAAACTATTACGTAGCACACCCATGGCATGGACTCGAACTTGGGCCGAAGGCTCCTGATGAGCTAGATGTATTTATAGAACTGACGCCTCAAGACCCAGTGAAATATGAAATTGATAAGGCTTCTGGCTTTATCCGCGTTGACCGACCTCAAAAATATAGCAACCGTTCACCGACGCTCTATGGGTTTATCCCAAGAACCTATTCTGGTGATGCGTCTGGTAAACATTGTGCAAAGGTGGTTGGCCGCGATGACATCCAAGGTGATGGAGATCCTATCGATATATGCGTGTTAAGTGCAAGTCCTATCAATCATGGAAATACGATTCTATCAGTGATTCCAATTGGTGGACTACGCATGATTGATAAAGGGGAAGCAGATGATAAGATCATTGCTGTGTTAAAAGGTGACGAAGTTTTTGGACTGATGAAAGAAATTGAAGAAGCGCCCAAAGCTCTCATCAATAAACTCCATCATTATTTTTTAACTTATAAACTTGATCCAAATTCTCCCTCCACGGGAACTGTGGAGATCACAGAAGTGTATGGACGGGAAGAAGCTCTGCGCGTGATTCAGTTCGGTATCGAGGATTACATTAAGAAGTTTGTGACGGTATGATGAAATATTTTCTAACTCTTTTTCACTTTCTTATTCTTGTCTCATTTGCAACGATTGCTGCCGATGAGCCAGAGAATAGATCCATTGGTAGTAACTCTTCGTATCCAGTCGAGGATTCGATATCGCCAGATTTCTATTCGGATTGGAATGTAAATGAATTAGAAGAATTTGCTGTGAGTAGCAATCCCTTGTATTTACGAGAGAAACAAAATATAGGGATGGCAAGAGGTGATGTCATCACTGCAAGTCTATACTATAACCCCATTTTGAATATGCAACAGCAGTTTATGGGTGCACGCGTCAATTCGGGAACAGGTCTTCCAGAAACCTCAGTCATCTACAACCAACCTTTTGATGTGAGTGGAGTGATTCCACAAAGAGAAAAAGTAGCCAAACAAGAGTTTATGGCAACAATCGCGGGGTTTAATGATTTTGATCGACTGTTTCGGCTTCGATTGAGACAAAATTATTGGACTTACCTGTATGTGACAGAACAGATCCATTACCAAAAGGAATTCTTAGAAAATTACCAAGACCTCTTGGATCTCACAAAGCTCCGAGCAGAAAAGGGGGATATCTCATTTCTAGAATATGATAGGCTGACTCTAGAGCGCATTCAGATTGATCGAGAATACAGAAACGCAAGAATTCTACGAGAACAAGTTGTCAAAAACTTACGTGTCTTGATCGGTATTGCGGATGCGAATGTTCCATTAAAAGTGAAAGGACGTCTTAAGTTTATCTCAACTAAGGAATTTGGAATCGATCTGCAAGATTTTAACGTAGAAAATAGACCCGATCTCGTTGCTTTAAAAATTCGCCAGCAAAGAGAACGTATGAATATCGAACTAAAAAGGAGAGAGGCTATCCCTGCCTTAACTTTCGGTATCGAATATTTGAATAAAGGAACCGAGCATGTAACAGGCGTTTATGCTTCGACTCCTCTTGCATTATTTGACAGAAAACAAGGTGAAATTTTAAAATATGAAGAGTCTCATAAGAAATTTGCATTTGAAGTCGAAGCAAAACGAAATGAGATCATTACAGAAATTTCTGCATCTATCAAAGAATTGCAGGCACGCGAGTCACAATTATTAGAATACAAACAATTCAATCTTTTAGATAAAAATAAAGAAGTACAGGAAAAGTCCAGGCTTGCCTATATACGTGGTGCTTCGAATCTTGTAACTTTTTTGGAAGCTGAGAAGAACTATCTAAACGTTTTGAGAAGCTATTATGAAATCACATATCTTTACTACAATGCCTTGGAAGCATTTAGAGCCTCCGTTGGAAAAATGGACGCGTCAGATTTATAGGTAAAACAATGAAACAATCTCTTTTAAAATCATCCCTAATCAAGAATGTCAGTATCGGTGTATTACTGTTAAGTATCGGCTACTTCGGATACTCGAAGTTTTTCGCTGGTAACAAGAAAACAGAAAGTCTTTCTGAGGATAAATCTCGGTTTAGAATCTCAGAAGAAATCCAAAAAAACCATCCCTTCTCAGTTGTTTACCTTGAGGAAAGGGCAGTGGAAGAAGAGCTTCAGCTCCCTGGAACGGTTTCGTATGACATGAATAATGTGGCAAAAGTTGGCTCTCGAGTCAATGGACGGATACTCTCTGTCTTTGTCAAAGAAGGAGATAGAGTTAAAAAAGGGACACCACTTGCTTCCCTGCAGTCTGTCGAATTGGGAACAACGGAAGCAAATTATCTAAAAGCGAGAGCGAGACTAGAGGCACTAAAAGTCCAAGCGGATCGGGCAAAAGAGCTATATGAAAAAAAGGTCACATCCGCAAAAGAATATGAGATGTCGCTAATGGATTATAAGTCCGTAAAAGCAGAAATGGAAACGAGTAGAAACGCCTTAGAAAATTTAGGCTTAAATGATGCTGAGATTACAAATTTAGAAGCAGGTAAGTATAATTCTAAGAATCTTTATATTAGAACGCCTATCTCTGGTTCTGTGACCGTAAGGGAGGCCATCATTGGTCAAAGTGTAAATGCGAGAGACAATTTGTTCACCGTGGCTGATCTTTCTGTTTTATGGATCAATCTAGATGTATTTGAGAAAGATTTAAATAGTATTCGCAAAGGAAATGAGGCAAAAGTAGTTCCGATTGGTGCAACCATTGACGATTCCCTCAAGGCAGTCGTATCCTATGTTTCCGAAGTCATTGATCCTGTGAAGAAGACCGCAGAGATTCGTTTGGAAGTAAGAAATGCTAACGGCAAATTGAGACCCGGACAAAGTGTAACCGCTACTGTGAAAGGTATGATCGCTGAAAACAATTTGAATAAAATCAAAGTAGTTCCTACTGATTGTGTGCACAAGATCGAAGGAGAAAATTTTGTTTTCGTTCGCAATGTCGATGCTTCCTTTACAGCTAAAAAAGTGATATTAGGAAAGGGCTATGAGAATTGGGTTGAGATCGTGAGTGGCACAGATCCGAGTGATGCCATCGTGAAGGATGGTTCTTTTGTTTTAAAGAGTGAGTATCTAAAGCTATAATTTTTGATTGACGTAACATACATTTCCTATTCTTCTGTTAAGTATGAAGGATTTGACCGAAAAGCAAGAACTCGTTTTGCAATACATCACTGATACCGTTAGAGAGAAAGGGTTTCCACCCACGATTCGGGAAATCGGTGATCAATTCGGCATCACGGCGAAGGGCGCCTATGACCACCTCAAGGCAGTCGAAAAAAAGGGCTACATCCGGACGTCTAAAAATCAAAGTCGCGCCATCGAACTTCTGAAAGGAAACCAAGATGAAGCCTTGCTCGTGCGCGCTTCCGGCATCCCGCTACTTGGTCAAGTAGCCGCTGGATCTCCCATTCTCGCAGAAGAAAACATTGAAGAATACATCGCAGTTCCCGATGATTTGGCTACCAAGCCGGGAACCTTTGCTCTCCGCGTAAAGGGAGACTCCATGATCGAAGCCGGGATTAGTGACGGCGACATTGCCATCATCCAAAAGAAAGATTCCGCGCGAAACGGTGAGATCGTAGTAGCTCTCATTGAGAACGAAGCGACCTTAAAAGTCTTCTATAAAGAAACAGACCACATCCGTTTGGAACCGAGAAATGCCAGATTAAAGCCCATTAAAACAAAGAAGGCCATGATCATAGGTAAGCTGATCGGACTCTATCGAATTTACTGATTGACCGTTCCTGCCTCTCAGGGCAAGGTTTTAGGGTATGCTTTTTTTTTCCCTCCGACACCTCATCGGTGTATGTAGTCTTGCTCTCCTTTTTTTTGCGGTCTCTTGTAGTCCCAAAAAAGAATCCATTACTGAATATGATATGAAACGTGTCCTGGAGCGTTTTGCCTCCGCTCGCGTCCAAACAGGAATCACGAGCGATGTGAATACACCCGCTCCATCGGACCAGGCCTTATTTGAGGAAGCATGCGAAGTCTACCGTCTGCCAACTGAAAAAGCAAAATCCTATCTGAAAGAAAAAAATCCCTCTCTCTTCGAGTCTATCTACGGAAATTAATCCCCATGAAAATGAAAGAACGTATCCTTTGGTTCACCCTAGTTTTTTTTCTATTTACTTTTATCGTATTTTCACCAACCGAAAAAGCAAAAGCAATTTCAGCAGAAGGTGAGGCCTACCTCCAAGTTTTACATGAGGTTGTGGCTTACATAGAAAACGATTTTGTAGAGCCTGCTGAAGATAAAAAGGTTTATATCGGAGCCATTCAGGGAGCCTTGCAGAGCTTAGGTGACCCACATACTAGATTTTTGGATAAAGACGAATACCAAGAATTACAAAATGAGACCAAAGGAACATTTGGCGGGATAGGCGTAGAAGTGAGCTTTCAAGAGGGAGCATTTGTCATCATTGCTCCTCTCGAAGGGACTCCCGCATGGAAGGCAGGTCTGCTCCCGCAAGATAGAATCACTGAGATTGATGGTAAGGTGGTTAAAAATGTATCTCTTTCTGATTCCATCAACATGATGCGCGGAGAGGTAGGTTCTTCGATCTCTTTGAAAATCGAGAGAAAAGGGATCAAGGATCCATTTTCTGTCAATTTAATCCGAGAACTGATAAAAATTCAATACATTCGGTCTGCCTATTTACCAGAGTCAAATACTGGTTATATCAAACTGGCCCAGTTTATGGGAAGAGAGTCTACGGGAAAAGAATTCGCAAACCAATTGCAAAAATTAGTCGATGCGGGCGCCAAACACATTGTTGTCGATCTTCGAATGAATCCAGGTGGTCTTGTGGATCTAGCAGTGGAACTGGCAGATCTATTTCTTCCTTCCAATATGGAGATTCTTTCTGTTCGAGGGCGTGGTGGCGTGCTTGTGAAAACATTTCGATCAGACAAATCTGGTCCAAAATTTATAGACATTCCTGTGGCAATCCTGGTTAACGGAGGCTCCGCAAGTGCTTCTGAAATCTTAGCAGGTGCCTTACAAGATAACGGTCGTGCTAAGGTTGTTGGAACTCAAAGTTTTGGAAAGGGATCGGTTCAGTCCATTTTCCCTCTTTCGCATAAGACAGGTGTAGCGATCACAATACAAAAGTACTTTACTCCATCGGGAAAATCCATTCACGGGAAAGGCATCACTCCAGACGCTGTCGTGCAAGCGATCAATGCTACCGATGACGAAAGGTATGCTTTTGATAAGCTGCAAAAAAAGACCAAGTTACGCTCCTTTTTCACCGAACATTCCGAATATAATGAAACGGCAGTGAAAGACTTTCAAGAGCTGCTCAATCAAGAGAAACTATCGGTTTCCGAACCTGTCATTCGTCTTTACCTGTTTAATGAATTACGATCTACGAATGTTGCATCCAAACCAAATGTAGATCTAGACCTGCAACTAAAAGAGGCGATCAGCCTACTCACGAAAAAAAAATAATCCATGGCCTACGGTCTTGGAATTGAATCAAGTTGCGATGAAACTTCGTTAGCCATTGTTGAGGACGGCGAAAAATTAATCTCCCTCAAGATTCATAGCCAAATTGAAAATCATGCACCCTACAGAGGTGTGGTGCCTGAACTAGCTTCAAGAGCTCATTTAGAGAAAATCAATCCTCTATTGGAAATGGCCCTCGTTGAGGCAAACCTAGATTTTAAAGATTTGAGTTATGTATCGGTCACCTCTCACCCGGGTCTTATGGGCTCGCTCTTGATTGGCGCCTCCCTTGCCAGGTGCATTGCACTCGTACATCGATTGCCCATCATTCCTGTAAACCACCTAGAGGCTCATCTCTCCGTTCTTGCCCTTGAGGGGAATCTCCCCACGTTTCCGTCACTTGGTGTTTTGCTTTCAGGAGGAAATTCCTCGATTTACATCTACCATGGTTTTGGAAAACTCGAGCTCATCGGAGATACCATGGATGATGCCTTAGGAGAAGCCTTCGATAAGGTGAGTTCTCTCCTTAATCTGCCGTATCCTGGCGGACCTTTTATAGAAAAAGAAGCGAATGGTTATGTTGCCAAAACACCGCATCAATCCCTTTTTCCGAAATTACTGAAAGAGGCGGGGCCCGATCAAATCGGCTTTTCGTTTAGCGGATTAAAAACCGCTGTCATGTATCACATCAAAGGGAATCAGGAAGCTTTAAATGTCTCACAAATTTGTTACGATTTTCAGAATTCCGCCTTCGAGCTAGTCCTTCGAAATGTGAATAAAGCGATCCTCAAAACGGGCATCCGCAACGTCATCTTTGCAGGAGGTGTGCTTGCCAATGAAACCTTACGCCAGAGGATAGAGGAGAAGGCCAAAAAAGAAAAATGGTCTTCTTTTTTTCCGCGGAAAAAAATTTACTGCACAGACAACGGAGCGATGGTAGCCTGTCTTGGATACTACCTTTGGAAGGCAGGGGAGACGGCTCCGATTGATTTCCTTGTATCTCCTAAACGAAAATTGACAAAATGAAACTTATGAAAAAGAAATTAGCTTGGATTCCCAACACATTAACACTTGGAAACTTGACTCTCGGTTTCGTTTCCATGCTGATAGCATCAGAAGTCGGTCTAAACTCTTCAAATCCAAATGATCTATTTGCACTTTCTGGAGTATTTATCATCTTGGCCGCGTTATTTGACGGTTTTGATGGAATGGCAGCAAGGGCTCTTGATGCAACTACGGAACTTGGTGCCGATCTTGATAGTTTGGCAGATTTAACAACCTTTGGCATTGCTCCAGGCTTTCTAACTTACAAGATGTTCTTAGATGAATACAAAATGGATTTATTCGGAAGGCCAGAATTTTTCCCTGTGGGAATGCTCATTGCGGCGATTTTTCCTATATGCGCAGCCTATCGTCTTGCCAGGTTCAATGTAGTACATGATCCGACTTGCTTCCAAGGTCTGCCGTCTCCAGTTGCAGGAGTGACCGTTGGTATATTCCCGCTAGTCTTTCATGCAGATCAAGTTTCGACTCCGCTCATCATCCTCTTTTTCGTGCTAACTGCTTTGCTGATGGTTTCTACGCTCAGGTATTCTAAACCTCAGGTTGCAATTCGTGGAAAGTTCAGTTGGAAAAAAATAGCGATTGTTTTAGGTGGTCTCACTATACTTGTGTTAGCTGTCGGCTTTTACAGATGGCCGTACTTTTTATATGGTGCCGTCGGATTTTACGTATTTTCTGGGATTATTTCTTTTCTGATACATACGATTCAAGAATTGCGAGTTTAGTCTATTCGACATTAAAGACATCTATCAGGTTTGAAATTTGAAAGATGGGACGAATTTCTTTGGACATATTGATGATTCGAATCGAACCTTGTTTCTCTTTGGTCCAGGTATATGCATGTAGTAAGATGCCGATTCCAGATGAATCAAGGTAAGAAAGTTCTGCAAAGTCAAAGGTGAGCACATTTATGCCAGAATCTCTCAATTGTATTAGTTCTGACTTTACTTTGGCTGTGTCTTTCACGGAAAGATTTCCTACAAAATGAACTGTAGCACTTTGGTTGTTTTTAACAATATGAAATTCAAACATAACTACAGTTACGATTGCGGGCAGAATCCACTTGGATCAACCAAAAAACGTTTGATTTTTCGAAAAAGGATTCTAGAAAAAGACCAATGAAAATTAAATTCTGGGGAGTTCGAGGATCCATTGGTTCACCAATACGACCGGAAGGCGTAAAACAAAAGATTGAAAAGATTCTCTCTCTTGTCAGACCTACAGACATTCAAAATGAACAGAGCATTCATAAATTTTTAAATTCACTCAGTTTTTCAGCTTCTTCAACTTACGGAGGCAATACGACCTGCCTCGAAATTCGAGACAAAGAGGACAATCTCATCATCATTGACGGCGGTACTGGTCTGCGTGAGTTAGGAAATTCGATGATGGCTTCTGGATTTGGAAAGTCAAAGGGAAATGCGCATTGGATTTTAACTCATACACACTGGGATCATATCCAAGGGATTCCATTTTTTGTCCCACTTTTTATTCCCACAAATAAATTTGAATTTGTCTCATCGTTTGAAGATGTAGAAGATAGATTGAAACACCAATTCGTTTTTACCCATTTCCCCGTCTCATTTGACCATTATTCCGCTGAAAAAACATTCACATACATTCCTGAAGGCGAAGAGTTTAAATTGGGTCCACATATAACTGCGATTAGTAAATCGGTTAGGCATCCCGGAGGGAGTTTTTCCTATCGTTTTACAGAAAATGGGAAATCTATTATTTTTGCTTCCGATGCTGAGTTCAATTTAGATGAAATGGAAAATATAGATACCTACATTGATTATTTTAAAGATGCGGATGTTTTAATTTTCGACACTCAATATACATTTGAAGAATCTTTGCAAAAAATTGACTGGGGTCATAGTTCGGCATCTATCGCTACAGATATTGCCTTGAAGGCAAAAGTTAAAAAATTAGTTATGTTTCATCACGATCCTTCTTATGATGATGAAAAGTTAGATCTGGTCTATTTGCGTGCATTAAAATACAAAGAGATGTTTGATCCGCACGGAAAATTAGAAATCATTATGGCACACGAAAATTTAGAATTGGAGATTTAAATGGCAAAAAAATCATACATCATTGGAATTGATGCAGGCACAACGGGGATACGAACTTTTTGTTTTGATGACAAGGGTAAGGTGATATCCTCTGCTTATGAAGAGTTTAAGCAATATTATCCAAAACCAGGTTGGGTGGAACATGATGCAGAAGAAATCTGGTCAAAAACCCAAAAGTTAATTGGAACAGCCATCCGCAAAGGAAAATTAAATCCAAAGGAAGCCGTCGCTATTGGCATTACAAATCAACGTGAAACTTCAGTTGTATGGGACAAAAAAACAGGTAAGCCGATTTATAAAGCCATAGTTTGGCAATGCCGCAGAACCTCTGATATATGTAAGGAACTCAAAAATCAAAGTCTAGAAGGCACATTTCGTAACAAAACTGGTCTTGTCGTAGATGCCTATTTTTCTGGAACAAAAATCCAATGGATTCTTGACAATGTAAAGGGAGCACGTGCGAAAGCAGAACGAGAAGAATTGATGTTTGGCACAATTGACACTTGGTTGCTTTATAAGTTAACAGGGCATAAAGAACATAAAACTGACCATACCAATGCGTCTCGTACACTCCTCTTCAATATCCAAACGAAAGAATGGGATGAGGAACTTTGTCAAATCTTACGAGTTCCAAAATCCATGTTGCCCGAAGCTTACAATTCGAGAAATCTTTTTGGATTCACTTCCAAAGTAAAATCTCTTCCTGATGGCATACCGATTTCTTCGCTTGTGGGTGACCAGCAAGGAGCTCTCTTTGGCCAGCTTTGTACAGAGCCCGGTGAGGCAAAAAATACTTACGGCACTGGATGCTTTTTTCTCTTTAATGTAGGAGACGAATTTAGAATCTCTAACCAAGGTTTGATTACCACTCTTGCACTTGGGCCAGAAGGCAAAACGGTTTATTGTTTAGAAGGATCTGTTTTTATAGGCGGAGCGGTTGTTCAGTTTTTACGCGACAATCTAGAGTTTTTTAATGCTTCGAAGGATTCAGAGAAGCTAGTGAAGGCGATTAAAACCAAAGACGACATCGTTTTTGTGCCCGCTTTTGCAGGACTTGGAGCACCGCACTGGGATCAAGAAGCGCGAGGAGCCATCTTTGGCTTGTCTCGTGATACGACACCAGCACAAATCACAAGGGCTGCATTAAAAGCCATAGCATTACAATCCTATGAACTTGCCCATGCGATGGAACGAGAGACGGGAAAGCCATTAAAATTTCTCAGGGTCGATGGTGGCGCAACTTCTAATGCGTGGCTCATGCAGTTTCAGTCTGATATATTAGGAACGAAGGTCATCAGACCACAAAACGTAGATACGACGGTTCTAGGTGCAGCATATCTTGCTGGGCTAGAAAGAGGATTTTATAAAAGTGTTGCCGCCTTAAAAAAGCTCGAGACTAAAAATACAGAATTTACTCCAAAGATGAAAGATTCAGAAAGAAATGAGGAAATTAAAAAGTGGAATTGGGCCATTGACAGAGTCAAGACGACTGGTTAATACTCAAACCATTGTAAAATCATTTCGAATGTTTTCCGATCGCTCGTAATACCGCCGCCTAGCACGAATTTACCGGTAGGAAAAAAAGGTATCTCTAAAATCAAGTCAGGTGGGAGTCTATGAAATTCATAAGGCTCCCATTCTCGTTTCGATAAAAACCAATCGACACGAAGGGTTTCGATCCATTCGGTGGTTTTGAGAAAAATTTTCGTCTGTGTTAAGCCGTAAAATTGTAAGGCTATACCCTCAGTCCAGAAGTTTACTTTTTTACTCTCCTCAAATTTCATATTTACTGCTTCTTCCCATTCATTGGCTCTCTCGCGATACGTAAAAATGGATCCGTTCTCATAGTATATGTTTCTCGAAAATTTGCGGTAGACTTCTGTTTCAAGCATTTCTAAAAGGCTTTCACCTGGCTTTGGTTCAGCGGCAGGCGCATTAAGTATCATTTTGAGTTTATTTTTGGAAACGGACGATTCGATCATTTTGCGAACGGGGGGAGATAGTTTCGGATAGGCAAACTTAATCAATCTTTCATCAAATTTAGTAATGAATTCTTGTAGAAAAGGACCATGGATCAGGGGAATGATTTCTACCGAAAACATGCTCTTGCTCAAGAAATTAGCAAAATCCAATTCGTGAGCAAATAAGTTAGATATGATTTTATATTCTTCTTCCGCTTTTCCTGAATATAATATTTTAACCAGTCGATAGAGATAATTTTTATTCTTTTTATCGAAGTAGAGAGTTTCAATTTTTTTTATAACTTCCTCTTCAGAGAAATTTGGATTCACGATGTCTCTGAGGGATAAATATTTTGCAGACTTATATTTTGATCGTTTGGTTTTGCTGAGTTGCACGGACGCATTGCTTATGATCCCGCCCATTTGGAGGATTTGATTCTGTTCTAATTGTAAAAAAAATGGAATCTTAGAAGGAGCGGGAAAAGGAAGCTGAGAGATTTGTTTTACAGGATTCCCATTTTGGTCTAGATAAAAAGCTTCCTCGGAGAGTTTGGCATTTGAGGAAATCTCCTTACCAGTATAATGTATGTATGGCGGTAAAAATGCGGACTTCGATTTGAATTTTACGCGATTCCATAAAACATCGTAAATAAAAGTAGGAACAAGAAGTGGATCGCTTGAAAGTGAGGGTAGTGTGGGTGGTTTTTGTTTTAAAAATGGGTAAAATGGATTGATTTCACTTTGGATTCTCGCGATCGAGTTTGCACTCGCGAGTAAAAAATGATAATTTTTGCCAACTTTATGTATCAAGCGGATTTGATTTTTTTAATTTTCTCTGAATTTTGATTCGGAACTTCTCCCAATTATAATCTATTTTTAAATCAGTAAATTCTTGTTCGATTCCAAATCTCATAAAATCAAAGATCTCACTAGGATCCATACCAACGATTATCGAAAGATCATTGATCACCCGATCGAGTCTCCGTGCATCTCTATCTGACAAACTAAATGTTTCTAAAAGTTGGAGTTCAAATTCAGTGAGTTTGATCATGACGTAACCTCTGAACTAAAACGCGGCAACAAGAATCGTTTCGATTTCATTTTTAGGAAGTTCGCGCGGTAAACTGTCTAGAAACGGATAGGTTGCTGCTAGTGTAGCAATGCCTGGTAGATCAATTTTCTTAACTTCATATTCAGACAGTCGTTGTGGAATTTTTAATTCTAGATAGATTTTTCGAATCCCTTCAACCGCTTTGATGGCGGCTTCAATCACAGAAATATTTGTTACGTCCTCATCCAAAGCTCTGGCAATCATCACATATTTACCAGCGGAAGAGGTTAGATTGTATTCCATGACGTGAGGGAGAAGGATGGACATGGCTTGGAAAATATCTAAATTCGTGATGGTCGTTACCGATAATGAGAGCGCATAACACAATCCTAGCGAGCTTGTCGATTGTGCAATACCTGCCAGTAGACTTGCCGCATAAATTGAGTTTTTGGGTCCGAGGTTCCTAGGCTCACGGATAGCTGGAACAATGTTTTTGGAGATCAGTTCTATGGCTCTTAGAGCCGTTGAAGACGTGATTTCATTTGCATACTTTGAAAGAATGCTATCAACAGCTGCAGAAAGGATGGCAATGCCGGTCTTTGCTGTTTCCGAAGATGACATACCAGCACCAATTTTTGGATCCGATACGATTAATTCTGGAAAGGCCCATTCATGGGCAAAATACTTTCTATTTTTGTCTTTATCATCAACGACGGAAAAAAATGGAGAACACTCATTGCCAAGTAGGGGTTTGGTCGGTACGACAATTAAGGGTAAACCACGTTTTGTGAGTTGCTTTTTACCACTCATCATTTCTTCAGCAAATAGATCGTTTGTGGCAAGTAATGCGGAGGCTTTGCCCGCGTTAATCGATTCAAAAGAGCCATACGCGACTACACAGTCTGCATTAGAGATTCGTAAAAAATGCGCAGTGGAATCTAAATCTTTATAATGAACGCGGTCTATGATATCGTCATAAATGATAACACCTTCTGAGTGTTTTTCTAAACTGGTCTTGATGATGGAAAGTTCTTCTGCATTTTCGAGCTCACGTTGAGTCGCAATCAGCACAACCCTCGAACCTATGTTTTTAACAAAGGAACCGAGCTTGTAACCACAATCGATTTCGAAGTGGATTTTTGGAGGAAACTGGAAGTTGATCCATTCCGGCAGGACTGGCATACAACTCCCCTAGATATAACTACACAAAGGTGACAACATCCAACAAGAGGACAATTCTTTAGGACCCCCCACCTCCGGTCCTAATTACTGTTGTCCGAGAAATGTGGACGCGATTTGATCAGAAATTTTATCTAACATTTCTGTTGATAGGTTGTCATACTCTCCGTTTTTCAAACGTTCTTTAACAGCCTTTATTTTTTCTGTTCTATCTTCTTCCGGCGGCATAGAAACAATTTGTTTCGCAATTTGTTTTACTTCTGCCTGCAATTTTGCTTCGGATGCTATTTTTTTCGCTGCATCAGAGATCGAAATGGTATCTACTGGACCAGTAGTTTCTGATTTAGCAGGTACAGGTGTCTTTTTGGTTTCGTATCCAAAGCCACCCACTCTTCCTATTTTATCAACGTTCATGGTATTTGTCCTCTTACTACTTCAGGTATCGGTATCTTCAGAAATTCCCTTAAGCGTTTTTTTTCTGTGATTGATAAGAAATACAAATTCACCCTTTGCATTCGGCGGATTTTCCTGCAATGCCTTCGGATTTGGATAATATCTTAATTCCTCAAAGGATTTTGTCAATTCTCTACCCATAAGAACCTCGGAATGGGGGAAAATCTCGGTAAGCAGCGGGTAAAGACGGGGCAGTTTATGTACCGATTCATAAAAAACAATGAGACCATCAATTTTTTCCGCCCCCTCTAATTCTTTTCGTTTTTTAGAGGGCTTTTCTGAAAGAAATCCTAAAAAAAGTGTCGGATTTACCTGAAATCCAGAGACCGAAAGGATGGCGCTCAAGGCGGAAGCACCCGGAATCGGCACGATGGTAAAACCTTTTTCCCGAGCCACGCGGACAATGTGTGAGCCAGGATCAGAGATCCCTGGTGTGCCCGCATCAGAAACTAAGGCAAAGGATTTCCCTTCGGCAAGTCCTGTTAGAAGAGAGTGGTATGGTGTTTCGGAGGAATCTTTATACAGAGGCCAAGTTTGTTTTGAAATCCCTAGCTTTTGGAGGAGTTTGCGCGTTTCCGATGCAGATTCGCAGAGGATGGCATCCACCCTATTTAAGGTCTCTTTGGCCCGATCGGTAATGTCTCCCACATTCCCAATGGGAGTGGCTACCACATATAGTTTTCCAGCCTCGGTTCTAGGGGCCAACGAAATTGCATCCTACTTGTTTTACACCTGAAGGACAAGGGCAGCCCAGCGTTTCCTTGCCAGAGATGAGACAGGGATTGCAGGCCGTACCGACGGGACAAGAGCTCGGAGAGGAACAATTGGCCACAGAACAGGTGGCAGAATTGCATCCAGATCCGACGGCACAAAGCGAGAGAGGAGGAACACCAGCGGCAAGACCTTCAGCTTCATACCCGCCCGCGCAAATGGAAACAGGAGCGGAAGGATTTGAGATGAGGCCATTGGCGAGGAAGGCCCGCAAAGTGAAATTATAAACCTGGCATTTTTGGAAAGGGTAGGTCCCTGGAGGCGGAATTTGGTAACGAACCCGTTTTGTCACGATATTTGCAGAAGCTGTGGAATTCTGAAACGGGAGGTGCGGAAAACTGGGCTGCACACCGTCTTCTAGCCATTCTCCAGAAATAGTTTGGATGATGGAAGGGGTTGCTGTCGTAATGTAGAGGTTATACCCCAAAAATTGCGACTCCCTATTTGTGACATAGTATCGGATGAGAAACTCAGGGCGTGGATTTGCCGTATAATCGGTCAGATTGACGCCTAGTGTGTCCGTGATGTTGTTATTGATGGGCACCACAGCCAGAATCTGCGGTACTCCTGCGGGAATTAAAAAAAGAAACGGGGCAACAGGTGTGTCTGTATTCGTCCCACATTGAAAAAAAGAGAGAAAAGAAAAGCCGATCAGATAGATTGGATGAAGGAGGGTGCGCCGCATTGAAAAAAGCTTCCCTCCCAAGATTTTAGGAATTCAATCTATGGGAATCCAAAAAAAAATACTCTATCTATCTTTGGCACTTTTAACCTTATTTTTTGTGATCTTACTACTCACTTTTACTGGTGAAGGAGAAGAAGAAAAACGCAAAAAAGACCAAAAATCCAAGGCCCTGTCCTACTTATTGCAAGGCGGCGGACGCGAGGGAAAAGCGGCAAACCCGCTTGGGGTTCGCGGAGAGGATGCTGATTCCATCTTCGACTCAGATTATTATAAATCGGGGGCCATGAAGTATGAAGAAGAGCAGAATGCAATTGCGAGCGGACAGGAAGGGGAAATTCCGATCAATCCAGCAACGGGAAAACCTTACCCTGCTGAGGCGATGGAATCCTTTGATGAACTTCGCGATCTCTTTCCCGAAAATGATCTGATCCCTCGTCGGCAAACTCCTGAACTGAAAGCCAAACAAGAACAGTTCAATCAAAAATTATCTCAGGCAACCAACACAGTGTTTGGTGGTAGTGCCAGTGCTGCGGACATTCAGTTCTATTATAATCATGTAAAAAAGCAGGGTAATGATAGATTGGAAATTATCAATTATCTGATCGAGAGCCAAGGTGGCGATGATCCTGAAATGGACAAAAAGTTTAATGAAATATTGGCAAATATAAAATTTCAGAATGAACAAGTAGATAAGGAAATGAACGCAGCCTACCAAAGAGCTGGTGTAAAGCCTTAAAAACTAAAATCCGCCAGATAAGATCGGATAACGGTAGCTAGATTTTGGATCTAACCCATATTCATCTAAATGAAAGGAAGGCGGCAGCCTTTCTCTTTTCCACTGGGCGGCGGCAAATAATTTTGTGAACCTGGTAATCTGGGTTGATAAGTAGTCTTTGGTAAGGCTTGGAAAATCTGTAACTAGGTTCAGCAAACACTCTTCCTCGTCGATACCAAGATATACGAGATAACGTTCTATTTTCTGAAGAAGTGGGTAAGGCATAAGATCCTTTTCATCTTCTTGCTTTTCGCTAAGAGGCCTTAGCTCTGCCGTGGGTTTCGTTTCACGAAGCAAACGTAAACTTTCTTTAGGCGAGATATAAGCATTATTTCCTGCCTGGATGTCATCTAGCCAATTTAAAATGAATTCTTTACTAACTCCACTGATAGGGCAGAGAGATCCAGAAGAGTCACCGTCCATGGTCGTATAACCTACGCTTGCTTCGCTTCTGTTTCCCGTGGAGATTAATAGATGACCATTGAGGTTGGCGAGAAGCCATATAAGAGGGGACCTAATACGCGCCTGTATATTTTGTAACGCAAGATCATCTGTTTTCCAACTCAGTTTCTTTTGTAAAGTTGTTTCGATGAGATGAACGGCTACGGAAACAGATTCATCGATGGCAATGGAATGGTGCTCCGTTTCGAGTTCTTCTGTTAAAAGTTTTGCAATTTTTTCGGTAAGAGGAGAATTGTTTTCAGTTTTTTGATAGAGCGTTACGAGAAGTTTCGACTCTTCTATATTTAAGTTGTGGAAGACAAAATCCCCAACATCTTTTTTTGCTATTTGTTTCATCGAATCGACGAGCAGGGCACAGGCGGCACTATCAGCTCCGCCAGACAAGGATAATGTATATCCCTTCGTTTTCGATTTTCGAAGATAATCATACAATCCGAGGGAAACTGCGCGAGTGAAATCATTAAAGATCGTAGTTTTTTCTAGGTCAGCAGGGAGATCAAAATGGCTCTCTTCTTTTTGCCTATGGTCGAGAAGGATCGGGTTTGTGTTTATGGATGGCAAACGAAGGATCGGAATTTTCGATAAGCTATCTTTTGTTGGCAGACTCCTCTTTTCCCGAGCACGAAGCGATCTCACTTGGGATAAGGAAATAGCGGCAGAAGTGACTTGTGAGTCCCCAAAAAATAATCTCGGGCCTTCTTTGATTACCCGTCCATCCATACAGAAAAAAGACCCTCCTTCAAAAATGGCTCGGCCTGATTCATTCCCACAAAGATTCGTAAAGACGGTGATGATCTGACTGGTGCGACTTGTTTCTTGAAAGATACGATGCCGAATCTCACGTTTGCCTAAGGAAAAATGAGAGGCACCTGGCGAGAAGAGAATGTCTAATCCTTGTTCTGAGTAAAAATGGGAGGCTCTCCTCGTCACCCAAGAGTCCTCACAAATTTCGAGTCCGAATCTAACACCATCCTTTTCTAGAAGAAAATGACCAAAGGGAACGGCCGTTTGGTTCTCAGAGTAATGAGGCATATACTGGTCCACTAAAAATTCGTTAGGTGAATGAAACCACCGTCTTTCATAATGAATGCCCGTATTTGCAAGGTTTAATTTTGGAATGAGCGCTATGATTTTACCATTGGAAAGTACGGCCGCGCAATTATATAAAAAGGAACCATGGAATACGACAAGACCGACAATGATGACTTTATTTTTGGTATAAGGCAGAAGAGACTCAAGTGCCAACCATGACCGTTTCCAAACGGATTCTTTAAAGAAGCTATCTTCGCAGCCATACCCAGAAATACAAAGTTCAGGAAAAAGAATGTATTCAGAATCTCTACATTGATTCGTGGAGAGTGCTTGGATTATTTTTTTGACATTCCCAGAAAAATCAAGGGGTGTCGTATTGAGTGAAACGGCGGAAACTTTAACTAAGTGCATCTGAAAAGACTCTTAAGTAAATCCTTTCTGATGCTCCTCTATTTTCCAGCACAAACTTTCTATTTTTTGCGCCAATTTCTGAAGTATGTTTTTCATTCTGAGTGCATTTTACCAATTGGGAACTAAACTCACTTTTGTCTTGGCAGACGAAAAGTCCGCCTAGCTTTTGCATTACGATAGCTTCAGGTGCATTGTTTATTTTTGGTCCGGTAATCAATGTTAGTCCAAATGCTGCAGGCTCGATGGTGTTATGTATTCTATGCTCAAATCCGCCGCCCACATAAGCAAGGAGTGCATACTTATACGCGAAAGCCAATATCCCCATCTCATCAAAGAGTAAAAATCTTGGATAGGATTTGTTACCATCAACAAGATCTGAGAATTTTGTTACGATTCCTTTTTTTTGCAAGGCATTGGCAAACTCATTCATTCTTAGTTCTTCCCATTTGTGCGGAAAAATCCAATAGCTTTGTTTTGTATCAGAATTGTTTTGTAAATGATCGAGAAAATACGATTCGCAGATCGGGTAGGTAGAGCCCAATAGAATGGGCTTACTCTCTGAGATCTCTTTTGTATAAAGCTTTAGAAAATTTTGAAATCTTGGGCTTGGATGGTTTGTTTCAATGCGGTTTAATACGGCATCAAACCTTGAATCTCCAAGAACTTCAAATTTTGTATTTTCAGATAGTAACGGCAGAAAGGTCGAGGATAAAATTTCGTGGGAAGGAAAGATACCGTCTAGATATTTGAATACAGATTTGGTTAGAAATTTTCCGAAACCTCTGGTTCTGCCAGAGCTTTCAGATAATGAAGCACAGGCGAGATATGTTTTGGATCCGGAGTTTTTTAAATCTCGTATCAAATTCGGCCAGGTATCCCAGGCAAGAATCATGAGTATCTCTGGCCGATACTTTTGAATGATCTTCTGATACGCAAAAGGCAGATCAAATGGTAAGTGAAAGCAGATATCAAAATTAGCATCCTGACGTTGGCTTTCAGATACACTCTGAGAAAAAATCGACTGTAATATGAATACAGTTGGATGTTTCTCTTTTAATATTTTTGCTATGGCCCTTGCCTGGTCGAGTTCGCCAACAGACGCACCATGCAGCCAGACTACCTGGCGAGTACCTATAACAAAAGGGAATTCCAAGAGCATTCGTAGTGTAGCCTTTCGGGCGGCAAGATGAGCCCGAGCTTTTGGAATGAAAAGGGATGTAAGCAGAAGTAACGGGTATAAAAGAACTAGGATACAGTTGTATAAAAGATACATCTTTATCTTTTTTTACCCCAAGTATCTTGAATTTCCGAACCTGAATATGTGAATGTAGAAGTGTCTAGCAAAAAGGTTAAGTTATCAAAATACAAATGGAATGCTCCTTTTTTTTGTGTAGGTTGTGTTGCGATCCTAAAACCTTTCACGGATACAGGAAGGAAAGAGGATTGGATGAGTCTTGCATTTTCCTTAGGTAGGTTGATGGGAACTTCAAGGCGCCTCCATCCAAAAAAATTCAGAACACCTAATGGAAGTTTTACATCCTTAGATTTTTTTTGGGAAACTATGAGATCGAGTGCTATATGATGGCCTTCAGAATATACCCAAAGAAAGGCTTGGATCGGGAGACCTAAGGGTAGGAGGAGTGGTTCTCCTGGGCGAAGGTCCCAATGGTCAGTTTTTGGATTCTCGACGTAAGTTTGGAGCAAAAAAGAAGTTTGCGTTTGGATGTTCGGATAACCTTGGTTACGATACATTTCCTTTTCAAGGGGAAAGGCAGAAGAATCAGGAAGATTGCCTGAATATTCTGTATAATTTAAAAAAGAATCTGACCTGTAAAATTCCCAAGGCCTTCCGCCTTCAAAGTCTTCAGCCAGAAATAAGACATAGTTTTTTTCATTTTGTAGGGTTTTCTCAAGCCTTGCCACTCGTCCCTCTTCATCTCTGTCCCAAGGCCTAGGAGCTCCCTCTAAGTCGAGAAGAAAGTGCATCATTGCAAAAAAAACTAGGAGTGATTTTTTTTTGCTAAAGTTCATTTCTAAATTGCTAAAGAAGAGGAAGAATGACATTCTCTTCTTAGTAACGGTAAAAAATAAGAAGGGTAAAGTCTTTTCTATGGCCAGACAGGACAATGTTAAAATAATCACGACAGCGCTTCTCGTAGTGCTACTTTTATCCTCATTTATTTTCGGATTTGTTTACCGAAATGAAATCTATTTAAAATTCCAATCCATCTCTAAATCAAACAATCAATTTCCAGAGGAAAGGATCATTGAGAAGGAACCAGCCTGGACACCTCCCACCGACAAAACGAAAGTGGATGAGATGTCAGAGGTAACGACTAAAAAAACAGACCTAGCAGAAATTCCTTCGTTAGACGAGATGGAGGACGATTTTAAAAAACCGTCCACTTCCATTTCGGTGACTCAACCGAGTACGCTCAAGAAAAACAAAAAGAGCGAGACGTCAGATATGGCCACAAAGCCAGAAATGGAATCGGAAACGAAACCAAGTCTGAACGAAAAAATAAATAAAGTCGAAGAAACTATCTCTCAACCGAAATCCGAGTTGCCTAATCCGAGAACAGTAACTAAACCACGTCAGGCTAAAAAGTACATTTCGTCCAAAAAACCTCCTTCCAGCCAACAAAAAGTTGCCATCTCCTCTTTTCAGAAAAAGAAAGTATCAAAAGTAACGTCCGTTACTACTCCGAATGGAAACCTTGCTGAAAGGATGAAGTCTATGGAATCTAAATTCATCCTGCAGAACAAGAAAAATGATGAACGTTTCACTGAAATCGAGAAACGCATCGAAAAATTGGAAAAATCTTTAGGAACAAATTGATCTTGCCGACATTAGGTGAGGCTTTCTTTTCCATAGAAAGCGATTTAAAGAAAAAATTCCCACATCCCTTTCAGGTTATTGCTGTTTCAAAAACAAAACCTTATGAAACAATTCGTCAGGCCTACCTAGAAGGTATCCGCTGTTTTGGCGAAAATTATATTCCAGAAGCCATAGAAAAATTTACAAAACTTCGCGAAGAATTTCCCGAGGCGAAAGAATGTGTTTCTCTGCATCATATAGGTCCAACACAATCAGGCACCATACGTAAGTTATTTGGAGTTTTTCAGTTTACGCACGGAGTAGGTTCTCTTTCGACACTCTCCGAGCTATTAAAACGAGCAGACAAAGAAAAAAAGCTCATTCGTTACTTCCTGCAATGCAATCTCACGGGAGAGGAAAGTAAACACGGGTTTTCGATAGAAGAGATTCTCGCGAATCGAGACCTTTTATACAAATCAGAAAATGAGTTTTGCAAATGGGAGGGCTTTATGGGTATGGGACCGAGTGATGGGAACGAGGTAGGCACGCGGCTAGCGTTTCAACGGTTATCAGATTTACGCAAAGAACACTTCCCCGAGAAAAAACTCTCGATGGGAATGAGTGGCGATTTTGAATCGGCGATGGAATTTGGTGCAGACTATTTGCGAATTGGTTCTTTAATTTTTGGAGAGAGGTCTTATGTTGGATAGAGTAGGAGTGGTAGGACTCGGAAAAATGGGTGCGGCAATTGCGATCGGGATTCACGCGAGTTCCAAAAATCCGGTATCAGGATTTGATCCTTTTACGAAAACGAAACTGCCAGGAGTTGATTATAAAGCGAGTCTTCTTGCCTTAGAAGAGGGATCGGATATCATCATTCTCGCAGTAAAACCAGCTGACATAGCGAAGGTGATTTCAGAATTTCAGAAGCCAAAAATATTTATCTCGATCGCAGCAGGCATTCCTCTTTCTGTCATGGAGCAGGCGGCGCCAGAAGGAAGCAAATTTGCAAGACTCATGCCCAATCTGCCTTTAGTAGTAGGAAGAGGTGCGATTGGTTATTATTCCCACCCAGACGTTGACGGGTATGTTACAGGACTTTTCGGCGGACTCGGCACTCTCGTGAAAGTGGAGAAAGAGACTTTGCTCGATGCAGTGACAGGACTCTCAGGCTCTGGTCCAGCTTATGTTTTGACCTTTTTGCATGCCTTGGCCGAAGGCGGATTGAAAGAAGGTCTTTCTTATACCCAGAGTTTGGAGCTTTCCCTCGAAACCGTTTTAGGAACCATCGAATACTATAAGAAATTAAAAGAAACAGATACGGATTTACATCCAATGGAAGTCCGAAATTGGGTGACGTCCCCCGGTGGAACGACCATACACGGGCTAGATTCTCTCGAGAAAGGAATAGGGCTTTCGAATTCGGTTCGGGATGCCGTGGCAGGTGCCACACTCAGAAGTAAGGAAATGGGAAGAAAGGTATGATGACGGTTGCGCGGACAGGATTCGAACCTGTGGCCTTTGGGTTATGAGCCCAACGAGCTACCAGCTGCTCCACCGCGCGGTGTAAATACCACCTTATTCAAAAGCCATCCGGTGTCAACGTTTTGATTTTATATTTCCCTTGTTTGTGGGGAATTTCCCTGTTTTTTATACAAAAGCCTAAAAATCGTACTTTACATCCACATAAAATTGAGTGTTTGTATGGATTGAATCACGGAATGGATGGTGTTCTTTGTCCCTTAAAGAAAATACAGATATAGTATTCGAACATTACGAAAAAAAAATCTACGATCAAAAGCAGCTCTTAGAAATCTCTCGCGCTTTGAATTCGACTCTCGATTACAAATATCTCATCGATGCCATCCTTAATATCTGCCTCGCGCAGTTACAAACATTACATGCAGCTATGTATCTCGAACCAGAAATTGACCTTGGTCTATTTAAACTGGAACCTCAGTCGACAAAAGGCTTTGAGTTAACGCAAGCAGACCATCATTACGAAATCAAAATGGACACTCCTCTCATTCATTATTTTGAGGAAAAACCAAAAGCCATTACGATGGAACAAATACTGAAAGTAGAGAGCATCAAAGACTCCAAGGACTTGTTATATTTAAAAAATTTAGGAGCTGAGATCCTAGTTCCTCTCAATGCAAAGGGAAAAGTGAACGGACTTCTAGTTCTGGGTGAAAAGATGACTTCCGAAGAATTTTTGGAAGATGAAAAAGAATTCATGACTACCTTAGCAAACCTTGCGGGCATTGCCGTCGATAACGCACGTTTGTATGAGCTTGCAACCGTAGATATGATGACTGGTTTAAAAATTCATCATTATTTCCAGACAAAACTCAAAGAGGAAATGGACAGATGTCGGAAAAAGGGGACGAAGTTATCCCTTCTGTTTACTGATATAGATAAGTTTAAAGTTTTTAATGATACTTACGGTCACCAGGCAGGTGATGTGGTTCTCATAGAAGTAGCTAAACAGTTGATCAATGCTGCCCAGCGCCATCACATCCCAGCTAGATACGGTGGAGAAGAATTCTGTCTTGTTATGCCAGGCGCTAGCGAAGAAGAAGCCTTTGCCAAGGGGGAAGAGATCAGAAAAGCAGTCGAGGCAATGATTGTGAAAAATCCAAATGACGGTGTGGATCTAAAAGTCACCCTTTCTGTGGGTATTTCCTCTTTCCGCCCAAGCGATAGAAACAATAAGGATTTGATAGAGAGAGCAGATAAGGCGCTTTACCAAGCGAAACATTCTGGTCGAAATCTAACAATTTGCTATAAAGAATAAATAAACTGCCGATGAGAATGGTATGGCAGAAGCAATCTCCATCCTTTCCGTTTCGGCTGAAAATCAAAATAGTGTTCTCGAGTCCATTAGGGACCGAGCACTAGGTTTACGTTCTTTTAACTATGAACCTTACTCCTGTTTTATCGAATACAAGGTAAAAGATAGAAAAACAGGTGTGGAATATAGGGATTGTATCGTTGACTATACCAGATGCCAAAATCACAACTGTATCAAAAAGTTAGTTTAGCCAAACCCTTATACATTATACTTTTCTGTTTCACTGCCTTTGCTTGTGCCAAGCAGATGCAGACCCTCCCTCCCCAAAAAACTTTCACTCTTCCCACTCCTCCAGGCCAAAAGGGAAAGTTCCAAGTTGTTGCCTATGACACACATATCATCCTTCTAGGACTTAAGGATTCCGAAACAGAGGAAACCATCCCTCTTCTTTTCGATACAGGATCAGATGTAAGCTTTCTTGCCGAGGAATACCATCCGAAAGTAGGAGCCTTGTTTTGGGCAGGGGAGGTTTACCAGTTTGCCGTAAAAAAAGGTATCTTACCTCCTGGGATTGAAGGGATTCTTGGAAGTGATTTTTTTAAACAAACCTGCATTTGGTGGGATGGGGACCAAATCACCGTTTACGATTGGCATTCAAGTGTATGCCAAAGGCCAGAAGCATATTTTTCTACAGCGCTTAAACTTTTAGTGACTCAAAAAAAACAGGCGTTCTACTACATCAAGCATATTAAAGATGGGAAATCTTATTGGAGTCTTGCAGACACAGGTGCTAGTTTAAGCATTTTGCCTGATTCCTATCAGGAGGGGGCAGAGTCGTTAGGAATGAAAAAAGTCTTTTATGCGGGCGGTAGCATACACGAAATCCCACTTTTTTATGCGAAAGGTCCACTTTCCTTCGAGACAAGCCAAGGAAACACGGTCTCCTTTTTTGACTTTTCCTTTTTGGGAGGAATTTCACTTGAGAAATTAGAATTACCAAGGGAAAAGGATAGAGAGGGCGTTTGGGTCATTGGATTACAAATTCTTGGCAGAGTCCCGTTGTTTTGGGATTTTGAAAGAAATCGAATTGGACTATATACCCAAACTCTAAACATACATTGAACGCAAAAGAAAAGATCATCGTTGCTATGAGTGGGGGAGTTGATAGTGCGGTTGCCGCGGGACTCCTCATGGAACAAGGCTATGATGTGATCGGTGTGAATTTACGCACCTGGGAATACGAAGCGCCTGCCTGCGATACCACAAAAAAGTCATGCTGCTCACCTGAGGATATCCGTGATGCACGGGATGTAGGACTTTCTTTGAAGATACCATTTTATGTGATCAAAATGGAGAAAGTTTTTGGAGAAAGAGTGATCGAAAGGTTTATCGCTGACTATAAAGATGGCAGAACACCCAATCCCTGTGTCGAGTGTAACACCTTTGTTAAGTTTGGTGCTCTTTTTGAGCAGGCAAAAAAATTAGGTATCTCTAAAATTGCAACGGGACACTATGCACGCGTGATAGAAGTGGACGGTAGATTTGCCATTCGCAATGCCGTGGATTCTGGAAAAAATCAGGCCTACTATTTATACGGTCTCTCCCAAGAAAATATAGCAAATACAGTGTTTCCATTAGGTGAGATGCAAAAATCAGAAGTCAGAGAGATCGCAAGACGTATGGGTTTGCCTGTTGCCGATAAGGCCGAATCTCAGGAAATCTGTTTTATCCCTGAAAACGATTATAGAAGTTTTTTAAAAAAGAAGGGTGTGGAATTCACTCCCGGTTACTTTAAATTGAGATCGGGAGAAATCATTGGAAAGCATATAGGAAAAGAAGGGTTTACCATCGGCCAGAGAAAAGGTCTCGGGATTGCTTGGAAAAATCCTCTTTACGTACTTTCGATAGAAGATGACGGAACCGTCGTCCTCGGCGAAGATGAAGAAACCTTCTGCGAGAGTTTTGTCCTCGAAGATATCACGTACCAAGGATTGCCTGAACTTCCTGTAGGGGAAAGCATGGAAATGCGTGTTCAAATTAGATACCGTGCCCTTCCCGTGGCTTGCCTTGTAACAAATATGGGTTCTGAGTGGTATGTAAAATTTTTAACGGATGTTAAAAGTGTTGCTCCAGGTCAGTCTGCCACATTCTATCCACCAAGCGCCGATTATCTGCTAGGTGGCGGTATCATTCAAAAAAACTCTATCAAACTGAAGAGTAGAGAAATAGCCACGGCTGCCACCAGTGGCCTCTAGGATTTTTTAAAAGTGAAATCAGTCGCTGATAAAACGATTCTCATTATTGGTGGTGGACTATTGCAAGTTCCCATCATCCAAACTGCCAAAACCATGAAATTGAAGACATTGGTCGCTGATATGAATCCAAGTTCCATCGGTTTCCAAATCTCTGACGAAAAAATTCTCATGTCTACGAAAGATGTGGAGGGAATGGTTCGAGAGGCAAAAAAGTATTGTAAAACACAATCGATACACGGTGTTATTACGGCGGGAACAGATGCTTCCATGACAGTGGCGGCGGTAGCCTCTGCGATCGGGCTGCCAGGGATCAGGTTCATTGATGCAGAAGCGGCAACAAACAAAGTAAAGATGAGACAAAGGTTGAAAGAACACGGGATTCCAATCCCTCGTTTTGCTGCCGTTTGGTCTTTGTTAGATGCAAAAGATGCTCTAGATTCTCTTACATTTCCTCTTGTCATGAAACCTGCTGACAATATGGGCGCACGCGGTGTCATTAAAGTAAACAATAAGGATGAAATCCAACATGCATTTCGACATGCAAAAAAATTCTGTCCCACGGGTGAATTGATTCTTGAAGAATACATGGAGGGACCAGAGTTATCTGTCGATGCACTCGCCTTCGATGGACAAATACGCATGACTGGGATCGCCGACCGCATCATTGAGCGTGAACCGTATTTTATCGAAATTGGGCATAACATGCCTTCTGCGCTTCCATCATCAGTTTTAAAAGAAGTTGAAGATGTTATGAGCCGTGGAATGAAAGCACTTGGAATACATCTGGGTGCGGGCAAAGGCGATATCAAGGTGACTAAAGACGGAGTGAAAATCGGAGAGATAGCCGCTCGCCTATCCGGAGGTTTCATGTCGGCCTTCACGTATCCTCTTTCCACAGGCGTCAATTTAAACAGAGCTGCACTTCTCATCGCCCTCGGCGAAACGCCAGACAATCTAGAACCTGTATTAAATAGAGTTTCAATCGAAAGATCCTTGCTTTCACCGCCAGGAAAATTATTGCAGATTCATGGTGCAGAGGAGGCAAAGAAGATTGAAGGTGTAAGTGAAGTTTTTCTGCAATCAAATCCTGGTGATGTGATTAAAGAACCCACAAATAACATTGATAAGTCGGGCCATGTAATCATCACAGCGGATACATTAAACGAAGCAAATCAAATATTTGAAAAAGTTAAGAATACCATTCGTTTTGAGGTTGATGAAGTTTTTTCCGTTTCGGAGAAAGAAATCGCGGACGGTGCGAGACTCCGATTTGGAAAAGAAATTTGTTGGGTTTGTAAGGTTTGCGACGGCGTCAATTGTGCATCTGGTGTTCCTGGCATGGGCGGCGTGGGCAGGATGGAAACTTTCCAAGATAATTATACGGCATTGCAAGAATATCATATAATACCTAGATACATTAGAGATCACGTCATTCCAAACATCGAATCTACCTTTCTTGGGTATCCACTCAAAACACCAATCATGTCAGCACCAATGACAGGTGTTGGAACAAATATGAATTTTGTCATGACGGATGCAGATTATGCACAAATTGTGACTCGCTCTTTTATCCAAAATGGATCTCTTGCTTGGCTAGGTGATGGCGCCACCCCAGAAAAATATAAAATTATGTTAGCTGCTCTTGAGAAAGTAGACGGAAAAGGAATACTCATCTGTAAACCAAGATCCGATGAGGGCTTGTTACTTGAAAGACTTCACGAAGCGCAATCATTAGGAATTTTTGCGGTAGGAATGGACATTGATGCAGTGAATTTTAAAACCATGACGGTTAAAAATTTAAGTAGCATTGCTAGGAATATAGAAAAACTAGCTAAAATAAAGGAAAACTTAAAAATACCATTTATTTTGAAAGGGATTATGAGTTTAGAAGATTCTAAATTAGCCATGGAAGCTGGATTTGACGCGATCGTTGTATCGAATCATGGCGGGAGAGTCCTGGATGGCTTGCCTGGAACCGCTAGGGTCCTCCCTGAGATCTCAGAGTTTGTAAACGGTAAAATTCCCGTACTCATGGATGGGGGTATACGAAGTGGAATGGATGTTTTTCGATCTCTTGCACTCGGGGCAGACGCCGTGCTCGTCGGAAGACCAGTCGCTATTTCTCTTGTGGGTGGGGAAGAAGCAGGAGTTAGATTTTTACTCAATCGATACACCGAAGAGCTTCGGCAAAGCATGAGCATCACCGGAGCAGAGTCAATTTCCCAAATTGAGCGAAACATGTTGAGGCATCGATTTTTAGGCTAAAATATGGAAAAAGAGATCACCGATATTGATGGCATTCTCAAGGTTGTCTCTGCACTTTTCGGAAAGTTGCCCGTATGCATCATCCATGAAAATAAAGAACTGCCTGTTAAAATCATTGCTCTAAAAAACAAAGCACTGATCATCAATTCAGCTTTAAAATTTACAAGTAAGGCAAGAATCCTAACTCTTGTTCACAACGGCAGCAAGTTTCTAGCCCAATTCACGTTAGTTGGAGGAGACGGCAATGGCATTGAAGTCTTACAGCCTCTCAAGATTTCGATACGACCTGCGACAAGGCAAGGAAACAGGGTTGAAGTGGCTGATTCAGCAAACGGGTCACTTCGTGTCACGAATCTGATAAACATAGTAGATATCACTAAGGCGATTGGCTTTGATGATAAAAAAGTCGATCTCATTTTACTTGCCTATAGAGCCAAATTGGCAAAAATATTTCCAACTTCTTCAATCTACTTTGCAGGTAGGGCAGACAATCGACTCCGATTGATGCAACATTATGATAAATCGATCTATATCATTGATCGAAAGAATAAATCTACCGCTAATCCTTTGTATCTTCCTTTTGATGAGTATTTGCGTATATTTGATACATCTAAATTGGCAGATGATTTGATTTCTGAGATTGCCTTACCTATTCGATATAAAGGTTATATGAGCTTAGGTTATATCCAAGTTCTCTCTGATAAACCTTTGGATATGGAAGTATTCAATCAAATTACACTTTTTTCACAAGCAATTTCAAGGGATATCGTTGCTACAGGCGTGTTTCAGGAATCAAAAGAAAATTGTCCTGTGATTGATTTGAGTTCGGGAGGTATCAGTTTCTTACATGCTCCGACAAGAGCATTTAGTAGAAATGTTACGATGAATGGAACCATTATTTTCGATCTTGTCATGAATGCAGATACGAAAGCAACATTTCGAGGAGTCATAAAAAACATTAGGAATTTAGAAGCTAACTACCGAGTAGGTTGTCAGTTCTATCATCCGAATGTTCGTGATCAGGAAATATTGGAAACTTATTTAGGGGTTACCTCGCCAACACCTGAAGAGGGAATTGCAAAGATTCCCGACGATTTTTCCTCTCAAGAATCTACTTCTGCCGGGGATCAAAAAGAAGAATTAGATCCCATGCAGGCATTTGAAGATGAGACTGAAGATATACCCTCTTCAGAAGAATTGTGAAAGCTTATAAAAGTAATGTTCCTGACACTTTTCATTCCCTTTCCGTCCTAGAATATCTTCTCAAAAGGTTTCCTTACCATTCCGAGGAGGAGTGGACTCTTCGTATCCTTCAAAATCAAGTGTTGGTAAATGAATCTAAAGTACCCCCTAGACATATACTTACAAAAGGGGACGAAGTTGCGTATTTACCTTTAGACCTAAGTCGAGGAGAACCACCGATTAACATAGAGTATACAATCGTATACGAGAATTCAGATTTTTTAGTCGTCAATAAACCCCCAAACATTCCCGTACATCCTTCTGGTCGGTATAGGACGCATACATTGCTCAATCTTTTGGAGAATGAAAGAGGGATAGGGACTTGTTTTCCGGTACATCGACTCGACAGGGAGACATCGGGTGTAATGATTTTTGCAAAAAAAAAATCATACCAGCTAATGTTGCAAACTTTGTTTGAACAAAGACTCGTCCAAAAACATTATCGAATCTTTGTTTTTGGAGAATTTCCACAATCAGTCAAAGCAGAAGGTTTTATCGGACCGGACAAAACTTCCGAGATAAGAAAAAAACAACGCTATCATACAGATCAATTTGAAAATGCCAAATTTTGTATTACAGAATTTAATTTAATCAGCTATCATCCAGCAAAGCTCATTTCTTATCTAGAAGTCAAACCAGCCACTGGAAGGATCCATCAGATCCGCGCCACCTTGCTATCATTAGGATATCCTGTCGTGGGAGACAAGTTATATGGAATCCGAGAAACTGCTTTTCTGGATTTTGTCAATCATGGTGAAACGAAATCCTTATCCAAGGAGCTAGGACATTCACGTCAAGCATTGCATGCTACGGAAATCTCCTTCTTTGATTCGATAAGCGAAACAGATTTTCATTTTTCAGCACCGATTTCTCAAGACTTAATCTCTCTTGTCGTTTCTAATCCATAGACTATGTCTCATTTTCAATTTTAAAAAACATTCCTTTCGATTCATAAATTGTACCGATCCTTTCAGTAAGAAAGGAGGCTTTTGCAACGGATGGCAGGAGCGATTAAACAATTACGCGACGAAAGTCGTTATATTTATGGTGAATTTTGGACCGCAAAACAGAGACAAGGTCACCCGATTCATCACACAGTGAGCTACAGAGCTTCTTTTAAACCTGAGCTACCTTCCTTCTTTATGCATGAATTTTTAAAGAAGAAAAAATGTGTAGTTTATGATCCGTTTGGTGGCCGTGGGACAACTGCCGTACAGGCAAATATTGATGGTCACATAGCTATACATAATGACATTCACCCTCTATCTATTTTTTTAGCTAGTTCAAGACAGTATGTTCCAAGCCTTTCAGAACTCACAGAAAAAGTAGAGTCTCTGGATTTAACGAAACATGTTTGTGAGGAGGAGGGAGATGAGAAATTATTGCCTTTTTTTCACCCGAGAACTTTGTCAGAGATCAAAAATCTAAAAAAATATTTAGCAGAGGATCAATCTCCTTTGATGAGGTTTATCGGACTAATCGCTTTATCAAGATTACACGGCCACAGTTCTGGATTTTTTTCAGTTTACACTTTCCCTCAGCTTTCGATTCCTTCTGAGGCGCAAAGAAAAAATAACATCAAAAGAAATCAGACTCCGGAATACAGGTCGATTAAGCCACGGATCATTCAGAAAATGAAACGGGACTTATCAAATCCCATGCCTCCTTTCTATCATGAATTTTCTCGCGAAAATAAGTATACGTTAGCATCTGCGAATCATGTGCCAGAGATCGAATCTGATTCTGTGGATTTGATTGTCACCTCACCACCATTTTTAGATAAGGTGGACTATGAAGGAGATAATTGGTTGCGTCACTGGTTTTTAGACATTCCGAAAAATGCAGAAAGGAAGCTCAGTATTTTTAGCAATGTGAAGGAATGGAATCGTTTCATACAATCCACCTTAAAGGAATCGTCTCGCGTATTAAAAAGAGGTTCCCTTATGGTTATGGAAGTGGGCGAAGTGAAGAAGGGCAATGAAATCATTAACTTGGATGAAGACGTCGTTCAAATGGCCTCGGGAACAGGGCTCATTTGGGAGAAAACGTACATTCACACGCAAGCCTTTACAAAACTTTCGAATTGTTGGCAGGTGTCCAATAATGAGAAGGGAACCAATTCAAATCGGTGCGTGGTCTTACGTAAAATTTAGAAAAAATATTCTAGAGTTTAAAGCAAAATTCACGTTACAGAGCGACCGAACAAAGAGTCTAAAGAATAAGATGTATAAATGTATGCTTACCTTTAGTCTCTTCTGCTTTGGCTTTTTCTCCGCATCCATGGCGGATTCATTCAATCAGAAAGCGCACCCGATCACATTTTCAATCAAAAAGGTAAGCGAAGGGAAATACCAGTTGCAAATGGACCTTCCACCAGATTACGGATTCCAAAAACTAGCTCCGCATAAGCTTCTATTATCGTCAAAGGGAGGTTTGGCTGTGAAAAAAGCGGACCTAACATTGACAGGGCCCACGCATCCTAAGAAAGTGGAATACTTCGAGTATGTAAAGGCAATGCCCCTCACACTCGAAGGAAAGGGAAGTCTAGAATTGAATGGGAAAATCTTTTATTGTAATTTCGTCAAAAATATTTGTATCCCAGGTAAAGTATCGGAGACAATAGAAATCCCGTAATCGATCACTCCAAGCCGTTCGTCACGAGTTGTTTTAAATCTTTTTTCTGAATTTGGTATAAGAAAAAATATCGACCACCAATAGAAATATTCTTATCAACGATTTTCCCTTCTTTTGAAATTTCCCGAAGCTCTTTTTTACCCTTCTCGGAAAGAATGGGAGGAGCATGTGTTTTCAAAAGATTGAGTGCTTTTTGTTCGGCGATACTTTTTGCTTCTTCTTGTCTTGCGTTAGCATCTGTGAGTACACTCGAAATCGCAACTTGAAAGAGGGAGCTCGTGATGAAGCCCTCTTTCGCTTTGGTGAATTCAATGACCTCTGGCGTATTTTCTCGATTTTCTTCTACCGTCACGATGGTCTCTTGCGGCTTTTTAATTTCAGCTTCTGGTGCCGACTTACAAAGATTCATGTTGAAAATGCAAAGGAAGGTAAGTGCCACTGCATAGCTTAATTTATTTCGTTTGGTCTTTCTCATCTCTATCAAAATCCTCTTCTTTTTTAAAAATGGAATCTGGAATCACCGTATTTTCCACCTTTGCAAAAAGATCTTTCTGTATATTTCGAAATAGGAAAGTACATTTTGATTTGTCCGAGTAATCTTCTTTATAAAGGATCATTTCATTCATAAACCACGAAAACACCTGGGAATATACTTTTCGGTCCGGATCTTCTTTTGGGGGACCTGAATTCAAGGGTGTTGTTTGTGCAAGTGGCAGGGTTTGGCCTGTAACGGGTGTGGAACCAGGAATCGCACTCGTCGTGGCGCTAGTGGTTGTCGCACCGGGAAGGCCGGTGATTGTCGTCGTTGAAGCATTTCGTTTCAATCTCGCCTTGCCCAGCTTTGATTTGTTGTAGGTTTCTATCGAATCGCCGAATCGATATTTGTCTCGATGGACTTCTAAGAGAAAGGGGACAACTTTTTCTTCTCGTTTCAAAAAGGCTACTCTTCTGCATTCGTCCCTTTTGGCACGACCAGACATTTCTATATAGGTAAGCGGAACCTCTACCTTCACTTGAAAAAATTCTCGAGATAAGAAACCTTCGTCGGTCTCATTTTGTAGTGCGTGTTCGACGAGCAAGGGATCTGCAGGGCGAATGCTAGAGCAGGATACACAAAAGAGCAAAATAAGAAGTTTACGATTCATTTTCCTGTCTCAAGGTTGCAGAAGATGTCAAATTTACGAACCTTTTTCCTATTCATAATACTCATTTGTTTCCCTTTGCTTGCAGAACCAAACTTCTTTTCCACTTCAGAAAAGCTTTTTTCAGATCAGATCAAAAAGATAAAATTGGAAAATGGACTGACTGTCATTCTTATGAAACGGGGTACTTCGCCGACCCTCGCTTTATATATTAAATTTTTAGTGGGTGCAGTTGATGAGATTCCAGAACAAGCGGGAACTGCGCATCTACTTGAACATATGCTTTTCAAAGGCACTAAAAACGTTGGGACGATCAATTATGAAAAGGAAGCAAAATACCAAGAGCAAATTGAAGTTTGGGGAAGCAAGTTAGACAATCTGAAGTTGCAGGCTCGCTCTCTAAAAGACAGAGGTATGGATATCCCGGCAGAGCTAACGAAAGAGATCGAAACTTTTGATCGAAGGCTAAAAAACTTAATACTGCTACAAGATGAATTCATACTTAAGAATGAAGATTCCTATATCTATGAGCAAAATGGAGAAATCGGATTCAATGCATATACTTCGCAAGATGTAACAAACTACCAAATCCAGTTACCTTCAAATAGACTTGAAATTTGGGCAAAAATTGAATCAGATCGTCTTAAAAATCCGATCCTTCGAGAGTATTACACTGAGAGAGATGTTGTCATTGAAGAGAGACGGATGCGAACAGATGATAGTGGAGCGGGAGTTTTACGTGAACGATTTTTTTCAATCGCATTTGAAAGCCATCCATATCGAAAGCCAGTCATTGGTTATTCCGAGGGATTGCCTTTTTTAAAAATAGATGAAACTAAAAAGTTTTTTGAGGAAAATTATACACCAAACCGAATGGTCATCTCCATAGTTGGAGATGTTGATTTTGAATCCACAGAAGCACTCATCCGAAAATACTTTTCTGATTTAAAAAAAGGCAAGGATAGAGCGCCATATAAAATTGAAGAAAAACAATACCTTGGAGAAAAACGATTCAAGGTATTACATCCATCAAGTGAACAAATGATGATGGGCTGGATCAAACCACCTTATCCCCATAAGGACAACGCAGTTTTTGATGTTCTTTCGAATTTACTTACCACCGGTGCAGGATCTAAACTGAACCAAAGATTAGTTTTAAATGACAAAACTGTAAACTCAGTTGGATCTGCCAATGGATATCCAGGAGAGAGATTTAAAAACTTTTTTACACTCTTTATAAAGCCTCAATCCGGTGCAGACCTTTCTCGTATAGAATCTGCTATTTGGGATGAATTAAACCAGATACAGGAAAAAGGGGTTTCGAAAGAGGAATTAGAGAAAATTAAAAATCAAATGATCTCTGAGTTCTTGCGTTCTATGGATGATAATGGCAATATCGCAGATTCACTTTCCTACTACGAATTGTTATACGGAAGTTGGAACCAATTATTTTCTCAATATACAGCAATTCAAAATGTCACGTCCGAAGACCTTCAAAACGTAATCAAAACATACCTGACGAGAGACCAAGTCGTGATCGGGGATCTAGTTGACGCTAGAAAAAAAGGAAAATAATCAAATGAATATTCTAAAGAAATCAGTATTTATCTTAGCCTCCGTTTTCACTCTCGCTTTATCTGCTTATGAGATGGGAGATTTTGTTCGCGAGGTCAAAATCAAACCCATGGATTTTTCATTTCCCCAGGTACAGAAAGAAATGCTTTCGGATGGAACTGAAATCTTAGCACTTCCAAGTTCTGAATTCCCGATCGTATTTGCAGAATTTCATATCTATTATGGACGAAAAAATATAGGGAAACGAAAAACAGAAATCATTCGCCTACTCGAAGATAGCTGGGAATTTTCCGGCACAAAATCTTATCCTAAAGATAAACTGTTACAAGAATTTGAGAAACTTGGAGCTACGTTTTCACTATCCCTCGATTATGAGAAGACGATCATTTCTTTGAGTTATTTAAAAAAAGATGAAAAGAGAGTCATAGAGCTACTCACATCGTTTTGG